>NZ_CBXX010000034.1 GCF_000577615.1 Herbaspirillum sp. RV1423 | reverse complement strand
CCCCCCACGCCCCGTCCGCCTGGCACTTTCGCAACGCCTGACCGTGCGTGCGGCGTCATATCGATATCTGTTTATCTTCGTTATCAAGCGGCCTTTGCTGCCAGATAATTTGATGCTTGGCGATGCGATTGCCGCACGCCCACCCATACACACGTTCCCAAAAAGGCAACCATGACCCAAGCATCCGGCTCGACACATCCCGACGCATTGTTCGCGCGTTTCCACGACATCTTCGCGCGCATCGCGCAAGGCAGCATCGCTCGCGAGAACGGCCGCGAACTGCCGTATGAAGCCGTGCAATGGCTCAAGGACAGCGGCTTCACGTCCTTGCGCGTGCCGGTCGAACTGGGCGGCAGCGGCGTCACCCTGCCGCAATTCTTCGGCCTGCTGATCCGCCTGGCGGAAGCCGAATCGAACCTGGCGCAAATCCTGCGCGTCAATGCCGGCTTCACCGAACTGCTGCTGGAACGCAAGGATGACGACGACACGCGGCATTGGCTCGGCGTGATCGGCAAGGGAGAAACCTTCGGCGCTGCCGCTTCCGAACGCACCAGCGCCACCAGCAATTCGGTCACGCTCACGCCCGATCCCGACAAGCGCCCCGGCCATTACCTGCTGAACGGCGAAAAGTATTATTCGACCGGTACGCTGTATGCGGACTGGATACTGGTGCGTGCGCATGATGCCGAATCCGATCTCAACGTGCTGGTCAGGAGCGATACGCCGGGCGTGGCGCGCATCGACGACTGGGACGGTTTCGGCCAACGCCTGACCGGCAGCGGCACCACGCGCTTCGACAACGTGCTGGTCCGGCAAGACCAGATCCTCGACCGCTATCACGTGTCGGAGCCGCGCCGCAACACCATCATCACCGCCTTCTACCAGACCGTACACCTGGCGACGCTGGCCGGCATCGCGCGCGCCATCCAGCGCGACGCGGTCGAATTCACCCAGGCGCGTACGCGCACCTTCGGCGTTCCGGGCCAGTCGAGTCCGCGCGACAATCCGCTGGTGCATCGTGTCATCGGACGCCTCGCCAGCCTGGCCTGGTCGGCCGAACAACTGGTCGACGCGGTCGCCAACGCCATCGAGAAAGTCCATCAGGCACGCAAGGTCGGCGCCGCGCAGACCGAGGATTACATCGCGCTGGACGTGCAAACCTTCCAGGCGCAACAGGTCATCATCGGCCAGGTGCTGGAAGCCGCCACGCTGCTGTTCGAAGTCGGCGGCGCCTCGGCCACCAGCGACAAGCGCCGGCTCGACCGCCACTGGCGCAACGCCCGCACGCTGGCGTCGCACAATCCGGCCACACAGCGCGAAGCCGCCATCGGCGACTATCACCTCAACGGCAATCCGCCCAGCGAGCGTTTCGGCCTGTCGTATGCGTGAGCGGTCGCACCCGCCAAAGACTTCCGCATAAGCACATACGAATTCATTCGTTTTGCCGATGGCCCGACCTCTCTACACTTGAGAGCGATGCTGCCCGGCCGGTCCGCGCCGGGCAGCCGCAATACTTCCCCTGCAAAAGAAAGCGACCCGACCATGCAAACCGGACTGACAAAATCGCTGGCGATATTGGCATTGAGCTGCCTCGCCCTGATCGGCAATCATGCCGCGGCGGCGGCGCAAAAACCGGAGCTGCGTGTCGGCTTCGTGCCCGGCCCGTATATCGACGAATTCAAGATCGGCGTACAACCGGAACTGGAAAAGAAAGGCTACAAGATCAGGTATTACGAATTCAGCACCGGACTGGAAGCCAACAGCGCGGTCTTCAAGGGCGACATCGACGCCAACGTCATGCAGCACTCGGTTTTCCTGAAGTCCTATAACGACCGCAACAAAACCGACCTGGTCGGCATCGTACAGGTGCCGACGCCGCCGATGGGCCTGTACTCGAAGAAGCATCGCAGCCTCGACGGTCTCAAAAAAGGCTTCACCGTCGCCGTGCCCAACGATCCGGTCAATCTGCAGCGCGCCTTGTGGATCCTGCAGCGCCTCGGCTGGATCAGGATCAAGGAAAACGCCAATCCGGTCGACGTCACCGAACTCGACGTCATCGAAAACAAGGTCGGACTCAAGCTGGTGCTGCTGGAAAACGCACAAGGACCGCGCGCGCTGGACGACGCCGACTTCGCCGCGATCCAGGGCAACTTCGCCATCTTCGCCAAGCTCAAGCTGTCCGAAGCCTTCATTCTGGAAGACATGACGCCGTCCTATATCAACGTGCTGGCGGTGAAAAAGACCAGGCAATCCGAGCAATATGCGCGCGACATCGTCGACGCCTATCACTCCGACACCTTCCAGAATGCGATTCGCGCGGATCGTTTTTATGACGGCTTCCGCCTGCCCGACTATTTCAAAGCCAGATAAGCATTGCTCTTCCTCTTCACAAAAAACACACAAGCTGAGCATCGTCGGCAACACCATCATTTCGCCGATCGCGTTCTACTCCAAGAAGTACCAATCGCTGAAGGACTTGCGCGACGGCGCCCGGATCGCCATCCCCAACGATCCGGGCAACCAGACGCGCGCATCGCGCAAGTCAGTTTCAACGACGTCGATCCCGGCCTGATCGAAGCGGCGCGCGCGATGGGTTGTCGGCGGACTGGGCGATCTGGTGATCCGTTACGATTACGAACGCTATGAGACGCGCGTGATGTTTGAAGTCATCGTGATCCTGATCGCACTGGTATCCGCCATCCAGTTGGTCGGCGAGAAGCTGTCGCGCCGCCTCGATCACAAACGCTGAACAGGCGCCGGGTTCTTCGCTCCGGCTGACACCTTCCTTCTGGAGTCAGCCGATAAAGCCAGCCGATCGACTCAGGCAGCATCCGCGATCCCTTTGCGTCCGGCCGGACGCGCCAATCCCAAGTGTTCGCGCAAAGTCGTGCCTTCATAATCGCGGCGGAAGATGCCGCGCTGCTGCAGGATCGGCACGACGCCGTCGGCGAAGTCCTGCAAACCGCTCGGCAAGGCGTCCGGCATCAGGTTGAAACCGTCCGCCGCACCGGCCTTGAACCAGTGTTCGATATCATCGGCAATCTGTTCCGGCGTGCCGACCACGACGCGGTGACCGCCGCCGCCCGCCAGCGCATAAACCAGTTGCCGCGCGGTGTAGCCGTGCAAACGCGCCTGCGCCAGCGTGGCGTTGTAGAACGTGTGATTGCCGTTGCCGCCGTTGGGCAAGCCGATGTCGTCCGGCAGGCGCTCGTCCAGCTTGATGCGATCCGGCGCCACGCCAAGGATGCCGGCCAGCCGCTTGATGCTGTAGCTCCACGGAATCATGTCGATCAGCTCGTCGCGCCGCCGGATCGCTTCGGCTTCGGTGGCGCCGATGATGGTGGTCAGTCCGGCCAGCACCTTGACCGCGTGCGGACCGCGTCCGTATGCAGCCGCGCGCGCATTGAGTTCGCGACCGTAGGCCAGCGATTCTTCAAACGATTGCGATGCCGAGAATACCGCTTCGGCATGGCGCGCCGCGAGATCGCGACCATCGGCCGAACCGCCGGCCTGCACCAGCACGGGACGACCTTGCGGCGTGCGCGGCAGATTGAGCGGCCCCTGGACGGAAAAATGCGCGCCGTGGTGGGCGATCGGTTGCACCTTGTCGACGTCGACGAAACGTCCGCCGGACTTGTCGCCGATCAGCGCATCGTCTTCCCAGCTATCCCACAAGGCTTTGACGATGTCGGTGAACTCGGCGGCGCGCGCATAGCGTCCGGCATGGTCGGGCACGGCGTCGCGGCCGAAGTTGCGCGCCGACGCCAGGTCGGCGGTGGTAACCACGTTCCACCCCGCCCGGCCTTTGCTGACATGGTCGAGCGTGGCGAAACGGCGCGCGATGTTGTACGGCTCGTTGTAGCTGGTGGACGCCGTGCCGATCACGCCGATGTGCGCGGTCGCCGCCGCCACGCTGGCCAGCAGCACGGTCGGCTCCAGCGCGGTGATGGGACGGAAATCGATCTGATCGATGATGGCGGCGTTGTCGGCCAGGAACACGGCATCGAACTTCGCCGCTTCCGCGATCTGCGCCACGCGGATGTAATGGCCGACATTGATGAAGGCATGGGGATCGGCATCCGGCAAACGCCACGCCGAGGGAACGAAGCCGGAATGCAGGATGTTGATGTTCAGGTGCAGTTGGCGTGGCCGCGTGCTGGTGTCGCTCATGAGAATCTCCGTCAATTCGCGCCGTTGCCGGCGGCGATGTTCAATGCACTTTGAAAAATCCGTGGCGCTCGGCCAGCAGATCGAGGATGCGGCGCGTATCGGTGACGAAACGCTTGTCGCCGAGCTTTTGCACCTCGGCTGCATCGTTCGGCAGCGGCTGTTCGTCGCCGAGGATCAGCACCGGCAGGCTCTGGTGATCGGCGTCGAGCGCCTCGACCACCGCCTGGCGCGGCCTGGCGAAAGGCAGGCGGCGGATGTCGAGACGATCGGCGCGCGCCGGATCGCCGGCCAGCAAGCCTTCGATGGGAGCACCGTCGGGACAGATGAATCGTTCTCCGGGATAGGCCGGATCGGTGAATCCCGGTTCCAGCAACAGCAGCAAGTCTCGGCTCATGGCGAATGCCTCCTGAAAGGAAATGAATCCGCTAATTCTCGTTCGCCCGGCAAGCGGCCGCCACGAATATATCCGCATATTCATATGCGCTGCGGCCGTCAGCGGCAGGTCAGGGAACATGCTTCCGGTGCGACTACAATGGCACTGCCCTGTAATCGCCGCGCCACGACCAACCTGATCGGACGACAATGAATATGCACCGTTTCCTCGCTTGCGTTCTGCTGTTGTTTTCTCTCTTGCTGCCCCTCTTTCCGGCCCGGTCGGCGGACTTGCCTTTCCGTGCCGGCGTCGCACGTGTCGATATCGACGATGTCGAGGCTTTCGAGACGATCGTCTGGTATCCGAGTCCGGTCGACGAAGTTGCATGGCAGGCCGGTCCTTATCGCGTCGAGGCGACGCGCAACGCGCCGATCTCCGCCGGCGTCTTTCCTGTTGTCGTGTTGTCGCACGGCCATGCCGGGACGCCGTTTGGCCATCGCCAGTTAGCAGCGCGGCTGGCGCGGGAAGGCTTCATCGTGATTGCACCGACACATGTGGGCGATTCGTCCGGCAAGACCGAGGGCTACAGGCAAGGCCGTTCCTTGACGGATCGGCCGAGGCAAGCCGACAAGGCGCTGGATGCGATATTGCATGATGCACGTTTCGCGCCGCACATGGACAGCGCAAGAATCGGCATGATCGGTTTTTCGGCGGGCGGCTATACCGCGCTGGTGCTGGCGGGCGCTGTGCCAGACTTCAGGATTGCCGACGCCTATTGCGTTGCGCATCCACAAGATTCATCGTCTTGCGGTGACCGCCGCAGCGACGGCGGACACATTGCCGCGGCCGCATCGGCGCCCTGGCAATTCAAACCCTCTTATCCTCTCAAAGCCCTCGTCGTGATGGATCCCCTCGCCTTGGTGTTCGACGCGGCCGCGCTCAAATCGGTCCGCATGCCGGTATTGCTCTACCGGCCGGTCGATGGCGCTTACCTGGATCCTGCGCACAATGCGGCGGCCCTTGTCGCAGGCCTGCCGGTCGCGCCGCAGGAGATCGTCGTGCCGGGCCGACATTTCGTCTTCCTTGATCCTTGTCCCGAGATCCTGGCCGCACAAGCCCCGTTGCTCTGCCAGGACGCACCGGACGTCGACCGCGTGGAAATCCACCGCCGCATGGAAGATGAAATTTCGACTTTCATGCATCGGCATTTGTAAGCGACTGGCTTCGTCACCACTACCGGCCTAGTATTTATTGCAACGATTTTTCGTATTGCGTGACCGCGCAAGTTTGGAATATACTGTTCTTATGTACAGTATAATTCGACAATTCAGGAACGAAGGCGTGCGCCGTCCGGAGGCCGAGATCGTTGCCGACGCCGGCCTGAGCGGCGTCGTCTCCATGAGCCTGGCCGGCACCGCACGGCAGATGACGCTGAGCGCATCAGCCAGCACGGAAGGTGCCGCGACGCTGCTGTTGCCGCCGCTGTATGAGCCGCAACTGCTCAGCATGCACGGCAACGGGATGATCGTGCGCGGATGGCAGCGCCTGTCGACGGACAAGGATGGCAACGGCGCAACCTATCTGCAGGAATGGCTGCTGACCTTTGTCGGCCTGCATCCAGCGTCCGGTCAGATGCCGGTGATGCGAGAGCCGGCGTCGGCCGCGGCTTCCCCGCAATTGCTGCAGGGAAGATGAAGCGCCGTCTTTAAGCGGCGATGCCGTAGCAGCGTGCGGCGGTCCCGCCCCACAGGGCAGCCTGCTCTTCGCGGTTCAGATGGGCGGCGGCCCAGCCGGCGACCAGTTCGACCACCTTGTCGTAGGATGCCGCCAGCAGGCACACCGGCCAGTCCGAGCCGAACATCAGGCGCTGCGGACCGAATGCCTCCAGCGCGGTATCGAGACAAATACGGATGTGATCGTAGTCGCTTTGCTGCAGGCCGGCTTGCCAGTCGGCTTCGGTCACCAGTCCCGACAACTTGCAGGCGACATGCGGCAATTTTCCGAGCGCCAGTAATTCCTTTTTCCAACGTTTCAATGCCGCGTCATCTTTTCCAAATTCGCGCAGCGCCGGTTTGCCGAGATGGTCCAGCACCAGCCAGTGTTTGTCGTGCCGCGCGCAGAATGCCAGCGTGTCGGCCAGTTGATGCTCGAACACCAGCACGTCGTAGACGTACTGCTGTGCTTGCAGCAAAGCGATGCCGCGGTTGAAATCGGCCTGTCCGAGAAAGGCCCGGGCGTCGGCTTCGTCCTGTACCTGATGGCGAAAGCCGACCAGCTTGTCGCCGCCGCGCCATTCCGAGAGCCGTTCTTCGAGGTCGGCGACGCCGAGGTTTTCCCAGCCGACCACGCCGGCGATCCAGTCGGTCTCTTTCGCCAGATCCAGCAGGAAACGCGTCTCTTCGCGGCCCGAGCGCGCCTGCACGGCAATCGACGCGCCAAGTTCATGCCGGCGCAGCAACGGCAACAGCTCGGCCGGCAATTTATCTTGCGCCAGCACGTCCATGCCGGCGCCTATCCACGGATAGTCTTCAGCGCGGTAGCGCCAGAAATGCTGGTGGGCGTCGATGCGCAATGTCATGGTTTTCCACTCATCCATTCAAGACAGAACAATGAAATACCGGCCCGATTCGCAAACGACGCGAACGCGGGCCGGCACCGGATCCTCATTGACCCTCGTTGACCAATCCGGAGATCAGTCGTACAGCACCGCCGCGATTTTCGGATCGGCGATGTTGCTCTTGTCGTACCAGTAGAAACCGGTGTCGATGATCTTCGGCAGCTTCTCGCCCTTGAGCGCCTTCACCGCAGCTTCGACGGTCTTGTAACCGATACCGACCGGATTTTGCGTGATCGCGCCGGCCATCTGGCCGTCGCGGATGGCATCCTTCTGCTGCTTGCCGGAGTCGAAGCCGATGATGACGACCTTGCGCTTCATTTCCCTGGCGCCGTTCAGCACGCCAATGGCCGATCCTTCATTGGTGCCGAACACGCCCTTGAGTTTCGGATAGGCTTGCAGGATGGATTTGGTGACCTCGGTCGATTTCAACTGGTCGCCTGCGCCGTACTGGATGCTGACGATTTTGATCTTGGGATAAGCCGACTTGATGCGATCGACGAAGCCGTCGCGGCGGTCGATGCCGGTGCGGCTGGTCTGGTCGTGCGCCACCACCGCGACTTCGCCTTCCTTGCCGATCAGTTCGGCCATCTTGTCGGCGGCCAGTGCGGCGGCGGCCTTGTTGTCGGTGGTGGCGGTGGTGACGGGAATGTCGCTGTCGACGCCGGAGTCAAATGCAATCACCGGGATCTTGGCGGCTTGCGCCTTCTTCAGCAGCGGCAATGCGGCCTTGCTGTCGAGCGCCGCAAAACCGATGGCTTGCGGTTTCTTGGCCAATGCGGCGGACAGCATGTCGATCTGCTTGTCGACCATGGCTTCGGTTTCCGGACCTTCGAAGGTCACCTTGACGTTGTAGTCCTTGGCGGCCTGATTGGCGCCGGCCTTCACAGCCTGCCAGAACTGGTGCTGGAAGCCTTTCGAGATCAGCGGGATATACGTCTCCTGCGCCTGGGCGATGCCGCTTGCGGCGAGCGCGAAAGTCAGGCCGATGGCGAGGTTGAGGGTTCTTCTCTTTATCATTGTTAAGTCTCCTTGGTTGATGTAAAACAGCGGGTATCGCTAAAACACAAAACCTGTTCACGATCTGTAGCGAGAGGTCGTCAGCCGGTGGCGGACGGAGCGGAGGAACCGGAGCGTACTCTGGTACGTGAGGATTCCGAGCACCGCCCGACGCCGGATCACGACCTCGCAGCAAGATCGTGGACAGGTTACTGACGGCGACGGCGCAGGATGTCCATATAGACCGCCAGGATGATGATCACGCCGGTGACCACGGTCTGCCATTCCTGCGCCACCGACATGATGCGCAAGCCGTTGATCAGCACGCTCATGATGAAGGCGCCGATGATAGTGCCGAGGATGGTGCCCGTGCCGCCCGACAGCGAGGTGCCGCCGATCACCACGGCGGCGATGGCGTCGAGTTCATAACCCTGACCCAGTGCCGGTTGCGCGGAGTTCAGGCGCGACGCGATCAGCAGGCCGGCAATGCCGCAGATGGCGCCGCTGACGGTGTACACCACGATCTTCCAGAAGTCGACCTTGACGCCCGACAGGCGCAATGCTTCTTCGTTGCTGCCGAGGGCGAAAGTATAGCGGCCGAATACGGTCTTGTTGAGGATGATGCCGGCGCCGATCGCCACCAGGAATAAAATCAGCACGGCATTGGGAATCGGCAGCGCCGGGATCAGGTCGCCGATCAGCGACTCTTGCGAGATTTGCGAAAACGACGGCGTGTCGTTGAAATAGATCGGCTTGGTGCCGGAAATCACCAGCGACAGCCCCTTGAGCAGCATCATCATGCCCAGCGTAGCGATGAAGGGCGGCACCTTGAGTTTGGCGATCAGCACGCCGGAGGTCCAGCCGCACAATGCGCCGAAGAAGATCGCGGCGAAGATCCCGAAGTAGATCGGCAAGCCCCAGTAAGTCAGGAACACGCCGGCCATGACCGCACAGAAAGTCATCATGGTGCCGACCGACAGGTCGATGCCGGCGGTGATGATGACGAAGGTGCAGGCAATCGCCAGCACGCCGTTGACCGCGGTCGATTGCAGGATGCTGACGAGGTTGTCGATCTGCAGGAAGTTGGTGTTGGCGAAGCTGAAAAAGACGACCAGCGCCAACAGGCTGGCGAAGGCCAGCAGCTTTTGCCGCGTGCTTGAATGGAACAGCCGCGCGCGCCAGCCGCCGCTTTCCCGGGAAGTGGAAGTAGTCATGGTGACGTTGGCCTGCAGCGATGAATTCGGTGGATGGGGAATGTTTGCCATGGTCGTCTCTTCGATTATTGGATAGCGGCGGAAACTGCGGACGCGCGCTGCGTCGCCAGTTGCATGATCTTTTCCTGCGAGGCTTCGGCGGCGCTCAGTTCGCCGGTGATGCGGCCTTCGCACATGACCAGCACGCGGTGGCTCATGCGCAGCACTTCGGGCAGCTCGGACGAAATCATCACGATGGCCTTGCCCTGCTCGGCCAGCGTGTTGAGCAGCTTGTAGATTTCGCTCTTGGCACCGACGTCGATGCCGCGCGTCGGCTCGTCGAAGAACAGGATGTCGCAATCGCGCAGCAGCCATTTGGCGATCACGATCTTTTGCTGGTTGCCGCCGGACAGCAGGCGCGCCGGCTGGTCGATCGAGGGCGTCTTGATGGCAAGCTGGCGCACATAGTGCTGCGCCGTGCTGCGGATCGCGGCCTGATCAAGGAACAAACCCTTTTTCAGGAAACGGTTCATGCTCGACATGACGACATTGGCCTTGACGTCGAGGCCGGTCGCCAGGCCGAAATGCTTGCGGTCTTCCGACAGGTAGCCGATGCCGTGCGCCACCGCATCGGACGGCGAACGGATGACGGCCTTGCCGCCGTGGATGAATATCTCGCCGGCATCAAGCGGATCGGCGCCGAAAATGGCGCGCGCGACTTCGGTGCGGCCGGCGCCCATCAGGCCGGCGAAACCGAGGATCTCGCCCTTGCGCAGGCTGAAGCTGACCTCGCGGATGGCGCTGCCGCGCGACAGCCCCTTGACTTCCAGCACGACGTCGTTGGCGGAGGTGTCGGCGACCACCGGACCGGCGCTATCGAGCTGACGGCCGACCATCATGCCGATGATGGTGTCGATCGGCGTCTCCTCGGTCGGCACGGTGGCGATGTATTTGCCGTCGCGCATGACGGTGACGCGATTGGAGATCCGGCGCAGCTCGTCCATCTTGTGCGAGATGTAGACGATGCCGACGCCTTGCGCCTGCAGGTCGCGGATGATGCGGAACAGTTCGTCGATCTCGGCGTTGTTCAATGCGGCAGTCGGTTCGTCCATGATCAGTACGCGCGAATTGAAGGACAGCGCCTTGGCGATCTCGACCATCTGTTGTTTGGCCACGGTCAGTTCGCCGACCCTGGTGCGCGGATCGAGCGCCAGCCGCATGCGCTGGAAAATCCCGGCGGTCTGGCGATTCAGCGCATCTTCGTCGAGGAACATGCCGAAGCGTCCACGCGGCTCGCGCCCGATGAAGATGTTCTGGGCGGCGCTCAGGTGGTTCATCAGGTTGAGTTCCTGATGGATGATGCCGATGCCCAGCATCTGCGCCGCGCGCGGACCGTCGATCTCGACTTCCTTGCCGTCGACCAGGATGCGGCCGTCGTCTTTCTGATAGACGCCCGACAGGATCTTCATCAGCGTCGACTTGCCGGCGCCGTTCTCGCCCATCAGCGCATGCACTTCGCCCGGCAGCAGGTCGAGCTGGCAATTGTCCAGCGCCAGCACGCCGGGGAAGCGTTTGGTCACATTGCGCAGCGAAATCAGGTAAGCCTGTTCGCCCGCCGTCTCTGTTTGTTCTGATTGCATTCCTGCCTCTTGATGCAAGCCAGCCTTGTCGTCGGCTGTATTGGTGTCGTCCGCTCCTGCGGTATCGTCCTCACTGCCTGCCGAGATCGAAGATCTTCGTCATCGGCACCCATTTCTCGCCTTGCGGCGTCCACGGCGTCGGCGCCTGGAATTGCCACATCAGCGCTTCCCATTCCTGTACTTTGGGATCGTCCTGCATGGCCTGCGCCATCGCCGCGGCGTCGTAGACCGCATCGTCGGTTTCCATGATCATCGCCATGCGCACGCCAAGCCGGTAAATCTCCATGCCGGTCACGCCGTGCGTGCGCAGGTGCGCGGCGATCTCGGGCCAGATGCGGCGATGATGTTCTTCGTAGCGCGCGATCAGCGCGGCGTCGTCTTTCAGGTCCAGTGCCAGGCAGTAGCGCATGGTTCGCTCCTTCGATGCGTTCAGCTCAGCGCACGGTCGAGATGGGTGTAGCCGCCGTCGACGAATACCCATTGTCCGGTGGTGTGCGCGGCGCGATCCGACAACAGGAAGACGGCGGTGTCGGCCATTTCTTCCGAGGTGGTGAAACGCTTGCAGAGCGGAATCTTGCCGGCGATGGCGGCGAGCTTTTCCTGCGGATTGTCGAAACTGGAAATCCATTTCTCGTACAGCGGCGTCATCACTTCGGCGGGGATCAGCGCATTGACGCGCACGCCGTCGTTGGCCAGCGCTGCGGCCCATTCGCGCGTGAGCGACAATTGCGCGCCTTTCGAGGCGCAATAGCCGCTGGTGTTGCCCTGGCCGGTGACGGCGGTCTTGGAGGAAACGTTGACGATGGCGCCGCGCGCGGCCTTGAGATGCGGCACGCAGTAATGCGCCATGACGTAATAGTGGATCAGGTTTTTTTCCAGCGATTGCATGAACGCCGCGCGGCCGGCATCGAGGCCGACGTTGTCGTTGATGCCGGCGTTGTTGACCAGCCCGTCGAGACGGCCGAATGCATCGACCGTGTCGGCCACGGCCTGGCGGCATTTGTCTTCGTCCATCAGGTCGAGCAGGAAGAAGCGCGCCTTGGGTTGCAGCTTCAGCAGTTGTTCCTTGAAGCCGTCGCCCGGAGGGCTCTTGCCGAACACCACCGGGATCGCGCCTTCCATCGCCAGTTGTACCGTAATCGCGCCGCCGATGCCGGATGCGCCGCCGGTCACGATCACGACCTTGTCTTTCAGATGTAAATCCACGTCTCGTCTCCGTCCATTCTTGTGATTGTTATTTTTTTGTTATCGCGTTCCTTGCTCAGCCTCGGAATCAGCCGCGGAACCGGTATTGCTCCAGCGACTCCGGCTTCATGGTAATCGAGAACCCGGGCGCGGTCGGCGGCATGTAAGCAGCTCGTTTGACCACGCAGGCATCGATAAAGTGCTCGTGCAGATGATCGACGTATTCGGTCACGCGCCCTTCGGTGGTGCCGGAAATGCAGACGTAGTCGATCATCGACAGATGCTGCACGTATTCGCACAGGCCGACGCCGCCGGCATGCGGGCAGACCGGCAGCTTGTACTTGGCCGCCATCAGCAGCACCGCCAGGATCTCATTGACGCCGCCGAGGCGGCAGGAGTCGATCTGCACCACGTCGATGGCGCCGCGCATGATGAATTGCTTGAACAATACGCGGTTCTGGCACATCTCGCCGGTGGCGACTTTCACCGCGCCGATGCCTTCGCGGATCTTGCGATGGCCTTCGACGTCGTCCGGGCTGGTCGGCTCCTCGATGAACCACGGTTTGACGAAGGCCAGTTCGTTGACCCAGGCGATGGCCTGGTCGACTTCCCACACCTGGTTGGCGTCGATCATCAGTTGGCGGTCCGGGCCGATCACTTCGCGCGCGATGGCGACGCGGCGCTTGTCGTCGGCAAGGTCGCGACCGACCTTGAGCTTGACATGATTGAAGCCGCTGTCGATGGCTTCCTGGCACAGGCGGCGCAATTTGGCGTCGTCGTAGCCGAGCCAGCCGGCCGAGGTGGTGTAGCAGGGATAGCCGTTCTGCTCGAGCAGGCGGATGCGCTCGGCCTTGCCCGGCGCCTGCGCGCGCAGCAGCGCCAGCGCTTCGTCCGGCGTGATGCAGTCGGTGAGGTAACGGAAGTCGATGCTGCGCACCAGTTCTTCCGGCGACATGTCGGCCACCAGTTTCCACAGCGGCTTGCCTTCGGCCTTGGCCCACAGGTCCCAGACCGCGTTGACCACCGCGCCGGTGGCGAGGTGGATCGCGCCCTTGTCCGGGCCGATCCAGCGCAACTGGCTGTCGGAAGTGATGTAACGCCAGAAACGCCCCATGTCTTCGCTGACCCAGGCCAGGTCGAGGCCGACCACCAGGTGTTCCATGGCCCGGATGGCGGCGCAACATATCTCGTTGCCGCGACCGATGGTGAAGGTCAGGCCGTGGCCTTGCAGACCTGGCCGGTCGGTTTCCAGGATGACGTAGGCGGCCGAATAATCCGGGTCAGGATTCATGGCGTCGGAGCCGTCAAGCGTCTTCGATGTCGGGAAACGTACATCCAGTACGCGCATGGAGGTGATCGTAGTCATCGTCTCTGTCGGTTGAAATGAAAAACGTGAAGAACGGAAATCAATTGGACCAGCCGCCGTCGATCATATGGATCGCGCCGGTGGTGAACGCCGATTCGTCGGAGGCCAGATACAGCGCCAGCGCGGCGATTTCGTCGGCCTTGCCGATGCGGCCCATGGGCTGGCGCGCGACGAAAGCGGCCTGCACTTGCGCCACGTCGACGCCCTGCTCGCGCGCCTGGCTGGCGATGCGCTGTTCCAGCGACGGCGATTCGACGGTGCCGGGACAGATGGCGTTGCAGCGAATGCCTTTGGCGACGAAATCGGCGGCGATCGACTTGGTCAGGCCGATCACGGCAGCCTTGGTGGCGCCGTAGGCGAAGCGGTTGGGCACGCCTTTGACGCTGGACGCCGCCGAGGCCATGTTGACGATGGCGCCGCGGCCTTGCGCCAGCATGCCGGGCAAGACGGCGCGGGTGAGGCGATACATCGACGAGACGTTGATGTCCCAGGCGAAGCGCCAGTCTTCTTCGCTGCATTCGAGGATATTGCCGCTATGGACGTAGCCGGCGCAATTGAACAAGACGTCGAAGGCCTCACCGGATGCCGCCAGATCGTTCACCGCCCCGGCGTCGGTGACGTCGAGCACGCGTGTCTGCACATCATGGCCGCGCCCGGCGGCGATGCGCGCCGTTTCATCCAGCGTCGCCTGGTTGATGTCGGTGGCGAGCACCTGCGCGCCTTCGCGGGCGAACATCAGCGCGCTGGCGCGGCCGATTCCCTGACCTGCCGCGGTGATCAATACCCGCTTTCCTTGCAATCTCTTCACGCTGTCCCGCTCCTGTCTCCGCGGCGCTGCATTGCGCCGCCTTGTTGTTCTGCATGGTTTTTCAGAAAGTGTGGCGATTATTGCACGCAACTTTAAACTCATCAATAAAATTCGATTTTATATTTGAGTTTACTTTGTTACTATCCTTTCGCCGAAGACTACATTGAAATCGTGTAACGGCAAGCGATAACCAATACATATGTAGAGATATCAAACAATAGATGACATAAATGCAATTTTTATTTTTGTTATTTATTAAAAATTATTTTTACAAATGAAAATAGATTTACGCAAGGAGACAAGCAAACCCACAACTGAACGCCATGGGTCCGGCCGCCAGTTCCGACCGGCTGCGCGCCCTCGAAGCAAAAACGGACGAAACAGACAAGCAAAAAAACCATAAACAACGATAAATACGGAGATTCTCATGCAGACAAAAACACTTGCCGCCGGCCACCGGCATGGGCTCAACACATCCGCCAAAATCAAGCTGGGCAGCGTCGGCGCCGGCCTCCTGCTGAGCCTGGCGGGCGCAGCGCAGGCGCAATCCAGCGTCACGGTCTACGGCCGCGTCGACGCCGGCGTCGACTACCAGTCCAACGTTGCCACCGGCGCCAACTCCAGCGGCAGCCTGTGGCGCGCTTCCGGCAACCAGTGGGGCACGAGCATGATCGGCTTCAAGGGCACCGAAGACCTGGGAGCGGGACTGAGCGCCTTCTTCCTGCTGGAATCCGGTTTCGACGCCACCAAGGGCACTACCAACGGCAGCCCGCTGTTCAATCGCCGCTCCTACGTCGGCCTGGCCGGCAGCGCCGGTTCGCTCAAGTTCGGCAAGAACCTGTTCATCGACAACGACATCTGGTTCCTCGACCCGACCGGCCAGCAGTTCATCGGCACCGCCACGCTGGTGCGCGGCCGCAACTGGGGCGGGGCGGACAATGTAATCGAATATCAGACCCCGACCTGGGGCGGCTTCAACGCCACCGTGCAGACCAGCCTGGGCGAACAGGCCGGCTCCATCACCAGCAAGCGCAAGGACGGCATTTCCCTGGTGTATGCCAACCAGACCGTCGAACTGCGCGCGATCTATGACGTGGTGCGCGACGTCAACGGCCACTTCACCGACATTTTCGACACCTCGAAAGAGCTGATCCTGGGCGGCACGCTGACCATCGACAAACTGAAACTGTTCGCCGGTTATGAAAACCTGCGCGCGCCGGATGCCGCCCCGACCGCATCGGACAAGGCCAATCACTACTGGCTGGGTGCGAACTACCAGGTCACGCCGGCGCTGACGCTGATCGGTTCGGTGTTCCGCGTCAACGTCAACAAGGGCGGCGGCAACGCCAACCTGTTCATGGCCGGCGCCAACTACTCGCTGTCCAAGCGCACGCTGCTGTATGTCGGCATGGGCACGGTACGCAACAGCAGCAACGCCAATTTCTCGGTGGAAGCCACCAACAACAATCCGCTGCCGGGACAAAACCAGAACGGCGCCTACGCAGGCATCAGCCACACGTTTTAAGCTGCGGCGCGCGGTTGCCTGAGCCTGAGCAACTGCGCCTCCTGAAACCGGCAATGGTCCATCGCTGCCGGTTTCAGGGATAAAATGCGGAATTGTGTAAATTTGCGCAAACAACAACTGGTATCGCCCCCATCCTCCAGCACGCCATGCCAAGAATCAAAAAAATTGAACCTGAAGCCCGCCTGAGCGCCACCAACGACAGCGCCGCCGATGCCGGCAAGGCGCGCTATGCCGCGCCGGCGTTGGACAAGGGACTGGATATCCTGGAATTGCTCAGCAAAGCGGAACAAATGTTGACGCTCAACCAGATATCCAAGCAACTGGGACGCAGCGTCAACGAGATTTTCCGCATGGTGGTGACGCTGGAGCAGCGCGGCTACCTGATTGCCGACAACGACCAGTACCGGCTGTCGCTCAAGCTGTTCGAGCTGGCGCATTACCACCAGCCGATCCGTTCGCTGGTCAGCACGGCCTTGCCGCACATGCGCGAGCTGGCCAACCGCACCATGCAATCGACCCACCTGACCGTCTACGAGGCCGGCCGCGTGATCGTGGTGGCACAGGTCGACAGTCCGGAACGCTGGGCCTTCGGCCTCAAGGTCGGCGCGCTGGTGAGCCTGACCGATACCGCCTCCGGACACGTGCTGCTGTCTTTCCGCGACGAAGCCGAACGCGGCCGCATGCTGGCGGCGCATGTCAGGATGGACGGCGAGCAGGAAGTCGATCACGCGCAGTTGCTGCGCCAGATCGCCGAAACCCAGGAGCGCGGCTATTCGCGCATGGAAAGCCGCCAGATCCGCGGCGTGGTGAATTTGTCGTATCCGGTGCTCGGCGCCAACGACCGCATGCTGGCGGCGCTGAACGTACCCTACATCGAGCGTATCGACAAGAAGGTCAATCCCAGCCTGGATGAAGTGCAGAACATCGTGCAGGAAATTTCAACACGGCTGTCGAAACTCATGGGGAGCAGCAGTTTCGGCAGTTGAGAGGGGACGAGCTCCGACAGTTGTGTGTGGACTGACGATGCGGTAATGCCGTTCAGTGAAGCCTGCTTCCTCCCGTCGTCCCAGCCCACGCTGGGGCCCTGTGTCATGACAACGTCCGATACGACGCTGGGTCCTGACTTTCATCAGGACGACAGTTGTGGTGGACTGACGATGCGGTAAGGAGATTTCTAAACTTGACTGAACGGCATTGCTCCGGTCAGGGCGTATTGATGAAACGTTCGATCATGGCAGCCGCCTTGTCGATATTGAGCACGCCCTCCAGATGGCCGCCCGGCCCTTGCAACAAGAACAGCGTGCCGCGCCCGCCTTGATGCTTGAAACGATCCAGCGCCGCCATCGACAGCTTGGGCGGGAACACCAGGTCGCTTGAACTTGGCACGAACAGAATCTTGGCCTTGATGCCCTTGATCTCGTCGTCGCTCAGGCGATAAAGCTGATTCGCCTTCGACATGTAAATGATGCTGTTGCCGTCCACGACCTTGGCGCGTGCACGGCCTGCCGCTTCCAGCGCCGCCTCGATCTTGAAACGGTTCTCGAGCGCCTCGGACGGCGGCTTGGCGGGATCCGCCGGTTCATAGCCGAACGTCGTCTGCGCCCAGTCCCAGTGGCGCGTCTGCACCGTCACGACCTTGAGCGCCGCGGCTACGCCGTCATCCGGATCGCCGCTGCCGTAATAATCGCCGTGCCGCCATTTCGGGTCGAGCCGCACCGGCAGCGACCAGACGTCGAGCAGGCTGATCACGTAAGGACTGATCTCGAATCCGGGACCGATCACATGCACCACGCGCTTGACGAAGTCGGGATACAGCGCCGCCCATTCCATCGCCTGGATCGAGCCGCCCGAGGCTCCCATCGCCGCGACCAGTTGCCTGACGCCGAGCTTGTCGAGCAGTTGCTTGTGCACGCGCACCGAATCGCGCATCGCCACCACCGGAAAGGACATGCCGTATTGCTTGCCGGTGGCCGGGTTGATCGAAGCGGGGCCGGTCGTCGTCACCATCGGATCCTTGGCGTTGACATTGACCAGCGTGTCGGCGCTGACCACGAAATACTTGTCGGTGTCGACCGCCTTGCCGGGACCGATCAGGCTGTCCCAGTAACCGGGCGCGGCGTCGCTGTCCTTGTATTTACCGGCGGCATGAGAGGTGCCGGAATAGAAATGCGCCACGAAGATGGCGTTGTCGCCGGCGGCATTGAGTTTGCCGTAGGTTTCGTAACCGACGCGCACATTGCGGATTTCCTGGCCGGCGACGGTGATGTAGGACGGCAACGTGAAGACCTGTTTGGCCACCAGCGGCAATGAGGCCGCAAGCTGTTGCGCATGCGCCGGAAAGAACGGCGAACCCAGCGCGACCGACAGAATGAACGAATGAACGAACGAGTAAAACAGACGGCGGATATTCTTCATGAAACTGTCTCCGGATTGTTATAGGCATGGTCAATGCGGCGCAGCTACTTTACGGCAAGCGGGCGCACCTCACAAGCCGCCCATGTGTAAAAATACGGCTTTGCACACACACTCCGACCTGCCATGCCCACCTCCATGCTGCCCGACGTCGCCGGCCTGCTGCACCTGACCAATACCCACGGCGACAGCGCCGCCATCAGCCTGTACGGCGCGCAATTGCTGTCCTGGACAACCGCCGACGGCCGCGAACACCTGTATTGCACGCCCCATTCCACAGTCGGGGCGGGCGCCGCGATCCGCGGCGGCGTGCCGGTTTGCTTCCCGCAATTTTCCGGACGCGGCGCACTGCCCAAACACGGACTGGTGCGCAACCTGGTCTGGCACATCGACGGCGACGTCCTGAGCGGGGCCGATCAGGACGTCGCCTGCGCGCGCCTGTCGCTATACGACACGGCTGCCACGCGCGCGCTGTGGCCGCATGGCTTCGCGCTGCAATTGCAGGTCGAGCTCGGCGCCGGCTGGCTCAG
The DNA here is from genome assembly GCF_000577615.1 of Herbaspirillum sp. RV1423. Classification (GTDB taxonomy): domain Bacteria; phylum Pseudomonadota; class Gammaproteobacteria; order Burkholderiales; family Burkholderiaceae_D; genus Herbaspirillum. The sequence continues at coordinate 67,689 of NZ_CBXX010000034.1, read as the reverse complement.
CGTGGCGCTGAACGTCACCAACACCGGCGACGCCGCCTTCGACTTCACCGCTGCGCTGCATACTTACCTCGCCACGCCCGACGTGCGCAACGCCGGCGTCGAGCAACTCGGCAACGCCCGCTTCATCGACACCACCGTCGGCAACGACGAATCCAGGCACAACGGCGCCGCCCTGCGCATCGCCGACGAGACCGACAACGTCTATCTGTCGCCGCCCGCCGCGCTGGCCTTGCACCAGGACGGCAAACCTTTCCTGCAACTCGAACAGCAAGGCTTCGCCGACAGCGTGATCTGGAACCCCGGACCGGCCAAAGCGGCGCAATTGGGCGACATGCCGACGCAGGACTGGACGCGCATGCTGTGCATCGAGGCCGCGCAGATCGAGCATCCGGTGCGCCTGTCGCCGCAGGCCACCTGGCGCGGCCTGCAACGGCTCACGCGCGCCCGCTGATACAAAGAAACAATCCGCAGGGACAATACCCGGAAATAATCGCGGCGTCAGCCGACGTCGAGCAGCAGCGCGCCCTGCGCCGTACCGCCTTCCAGCAACCGGTGCGCCTGCGCGGCTTCGCTCAGCGGCAACCTGCCGCCAATGTCGACCATCAGTCCGGCCTGCAAGCGCGTCACGGCGGCATCGGCGGCGATACGGTATTGCTGCGGGTCTTTCACAAAGGTCAGGATGCTCGGTCTTTCCATCAATACACCGCGCGCCTGTGCCGCCGCCAAGGCTTCCGCCGGCGCCCCTTCGCCGGATACCGAACCGACGCTGATCGCCATGCCGCCGCTGCGCGTGGCGTCGATGCTGCGCAGGAAATGCGCACCGCCGATGCCGTCCGCGACGATGTCGGCGCCTTTGCCGCCGGTGAATTCACGCACCGCCGCGACGAAGTCTTCCTGGCGATAGTTGACCGCCCGATCCAGCCCGCGCGATTGCGCCAGGGCGGCTTTTTCCTCGCTGCTGACCGTGCCGATGACGCGCGCGCCGCTCGCCTTGGCCCATTGCGTCAGCAGCAGGCCTAGTCCGCCCGCCGCAGCATGCACCAGCACCGTCTGGCCGGGTTGCAGGCGTGCATAATGGTTCAGCAGCAGGTAGCAAGTCATGCTGCGCAACACGCCGGCGCCGGCCTGCTCGAACGAGACATTGTCCGGCAACACAATGACGCGTTCGGCGGCGATGTCGGCGTATTCCGCATACCCCCCGGTGCTGCCCGACCACGCCACGCGCTGGTCCGGCCGCAAGCCCGATACGCCGGCGCCGATCGCCTCGATCGTGCCGCTGCCCTCGACGCCGGGTACGAACGGCAGCGGCACCGGATAGCGTCCGATGCGCTGGTACACGTCGACATAATTGACGCCCGCCACCTGCTGGCGCACGCGCACCGATCCCGGCGCCAGTGCAGGCAGGCTGCGCGCGACAAGTTCGAGATTGGCGGCGTCGCCGTAAGCGGACACCTGGATGGCTTGCATGGTCTGTGCGGTCATTTCTATGCTCCCGATGGAATCGATCGATGAATGGATGAAGTGGACGTTCAGAATAACTTCGTGCAAAATCAAACGGAATTCCCAATTTAGGCGCAAGTACTGTGCAAAAATCATCAAATCTGCCGATTTCTCCCGAACAGCTCTCCTGGGACGACGTGCGCTACTTCCTCAGTCTGGCGCGCGGCGGCAGCCTGTCGGCGGCGGCGCGCGAACTTGCGGTGGAACATTCAACCGTGGCGCGCCGTATCGGCGCACTCGAAGGCGCGATCAAATTGCGCCTCTTCGACCGCCTGCCGCGCGGCTGGCAACTGACCGACGAAGGCAAGACGCTGCTCGACGCCGCCGAGCGCATCGAGCTCGAAGCACACGCCTTCGGCCGCGCCGTGCAGGGCATGACGGCAATGCAGGGCACGGTGCGGCTGTCGGCGCCGCCGGCGTTGTCGAGCCGCTTCCTGATGCCGCTGATGGCGCAGCGCTACAAACAATGGGAGGGAATACAACTGGACGTGGTCGGCGAAATCCGCGCCGCCAACCTGCACCGGCGCGACGCCGACCTGGCGCTGCGGCTGTCGCGGCCGGAAGACCCCGGCCTGATGGCGCGCCGCCTCGGCAGCGCCGGCTACGGACTATACGGCAACGCGCGCTGGAAACGCGTGGCGCGCAACAAGCGGCAATTCATCGGTTACGGCGAAGCATTGCAAGGCGGCCCGCATCAGGCATGGCTGGCGCAATATACCGACGGCGCCGCCTATGTGTTGACGGCCAACGATTTCACCATCCTGCACCAGGCATGCCGATCGGGACTCGGGCTGACGATCCTGCCGCATTTCGTCGCGCGCAACGATGCCGAGCTGGAGCAATTCGACACCGGCCAACCGCCCTGGCTGCGCGACATGTGGCTGACCGTGCATCCCGACCTGCGCCGCTCGCCGCGCGTGCAGCGCATCGCCGACCTGCTGGCGGAGATCGTGCAGGAACAGCAGGCGTTCCTGGCCTGAGTTCCAGTTTTCGGTTCCAGATTCTCGACGTCAATCCGCGAAGCGTCCTGCACAGCGGAAATCCCGGTGTTAACGGCAATGCCGTTCAGTTAAGCTTCTCGTATATGACTGTCGTCCTGACGAAAGTCAGGACCCAGTGTCGTATCGACCATCTTCACGACACTGGGCCTCAGCGTTCACTGGGGCGACGGCTTGAGGAGGATGGACTTAACTGAACGGCATTACGGTGTTAACGGGCAAATGCCGGTTAGCACACCTGTTGTAACATTGACCTCTCCCATTTCGGAAGGCTCGGAATCCATGACAGTCTCCCCGAGCATGACAAAGCATGCGTCGCAACAGTCCCTCTATTTATGAAAACAGACTTCTTCAGTCAATCGATCGCGCTGCTTCGCACCCGGCGTTTCGGCACATTCTTTTTTGCCACCCTGCTATCCAATATCGGCACCTGGACGCAACAGGTCGCCCAGCCGTGGCTGCTGCTCAGTCTGGGAGCCTCGTCTTTCGTCGTCGGACTGGACGCGTTCGCCATGGGAGCGCCGGTATGGTTGCTGACGCTGCTTGGCGGCGTGCTGGCGGACCGTGCCGACCGCCGCTTCGTGATCGCGTTGTTTCAATCGATCCAGATGTTATGTCCCATCCTGCTTGTCGTGCTATTGCTGACAGATGCGGTCGAGCCCTGGATCGTGGTCGTGCTCTCTCTGGTAGTCGGCATTACCGATGCGCTCTCCATGCCGTCATTCCAATCCATCGTTCCCTCTATTGTCGAACGCAAGCAGATCGCGACAGGACTTGCGCTTAACGCGACCCAATTCAATCTGTCCCGCATCATCGGCCCTGCGATCGCCGGCGTGCTCATGGCCGGCATCGGCGCGATCGGATGTTTCGCCGTCAGCGCCTTTTCCTACGTGCCTTTCATCGTCGTCGCCTTATGGATTCTTCCGCGCAAGATCGTCGCACGCCAGGCTGCCGAGGACTTCGATCGCCGACACTTGTTCGCCGGCGTGCGCGACATCGCCCATCAGCCTTATCTGAGAGGCGCGCTTCTCACGGTGCTCACGACGAGTTTATTGTGCGGACCGCTCATCACCTTTTGCCCGATTTTGGTAAAAGAGATTTTTCATGAGGATGCAAGTCAGTTCAGCCTCGCCATCGGCTCCTTCGGCGTCGGCGCGCTGATCGGCGCGATTTTTCTGCTGTCGGTCGATCCGGCGCGCGATCGGCGGCATCTGAGCACAATCGCCGCCTCGAGCTACGGACTGATCCTTGTGCTGGTCGCCGTCAATCCCTGGATTACCGTGTTGCCCGTCCTGTTGGGATGCGCCGGGCTGGCCATGTGCGTTGGCAACACTTCCGCCAACTCGCTGTTGCAGGCAATGGCGCCGGCACGCTTGCGCGGCCAGACGGTCGCGTTGTTCATGCTTGCCATGCGCGGCGGCGTTTCGCTTGGCAGCCTGATCACCGGTGTATCCATCAGTTTTTTGGGAGTACGCGACGCACTGCTGCTCAACGGCGTCATTGCGTTGCTAGCTCACCTGGCGATAGGACGACAATGGCTGCGTTTAAAAGTACCGGCGATGGAATAAGGTTTTGACGCGCCGGTTCCGCTATCCCGTCTATTCCGTCAATTGATGCGCGACGGAGTAACGAACCAGATCGGCGGCATTGTCCGCATTCATCTTCTCCAGGATCCGGCGCTTGTGGGTGCTCACGGTTTTGGCGCTCAGGAATAATTCAGCAGCGATTTTTCCCGTCGATTTCCCGGCCGCGATCATGATGAATATCTGACGCTCCCTCTGGGAGAGATGCTCGTGGGGAAGCACATTTTCCTCGTCCTCGAAAACGATTTTGTCGACCATGCTGGGGTCGATATACCGTCCTCCGCCGGCGACTTTTTGTATGGCCTCCAGCAAGCGATCGGGGTCGCTGTCTTTCGTAAGGTATCCCCTGGCGCCCGCCTTCAATGCGGCCGCCGCGATTTTCCCTTCATTGTGCATGCTCAACACCAGGATGGATAATCCCGGACGCCGGTTCTTTACCTGCTTGATCAGGTCCATGCCGCTGATGCCCTGCATGGTCAGGTCCAATAGCAGCAAATTGCAATCGGCCTTTCCCAGTTTCTCAAGCACCTCCAGACCGTTGACGGCCTCAGCCACCACCATCATTTTTCCAGTGGTGGCGATGATGCGTTTCAAACCTTCGCGCATCATCCCGTGATCATCAGCAATGAGAATTTTGATCATCCGACATTCCATCCTGGCAACAAAGTCATAAAGGAATAGATGCCCACACGGTGGTCCCATTTCCCGGGGAGCTTGCAATCCTAACATCACCGCCAAACGCCGTGGCGCGCTCGCGCATTCCGCTCAGGCCGTATGTCTTCTGACCGTCTGCTATCGAGGAGTCGAATCCTACACCGTTATCGCTGATTTTCAGATACAAGTACCGATCGTCGCTGTCCAGCGTGATTTCTATGCGGCTTGCATTGGCATGCCGCGTCACATTGGTCAGGGACTCCTGAAGAATACGAAAAATCCCGGTTGCCCGCTCATCGTCAAGATAAAAATCCTGCGCCAGCCTGTTATTGAATTCGCAAGGTATCCTGACGCTGCTCTGGAAATCGTCCACCAGCCATTCGACCGCCAGATTGATTCCCATATCCAGCGCGGACGGCCTGAGATGCGACGCGATGTTGCGGACGATCCGCAAAATGCTGTCGATCGAACCCTTCATCTGGGCAACTGTTTCCGTCAAGGCATTGGAATGATTCTTCAATGCCTTGGGCAGCATCAGGACATCCATCCTCAATACCGTCAGCCGTTGCCCCAGCTCATCATGGATCTCACGTGCAATCCTCTTGCCCTCGGCCTCTTTCACGACGATCTGATGCGCGGACAACGCGCGCAGTTTTTCCCTCGATTGCCGGAGCTCAGCTTCGTTTCGTTTGCTTTCGCTGATATCGAAAATCACGCCATCCCAGATGACGTCGCCCATGCCGATGCCCCGCGGCGTCGCCCTTAAGTTGATCCAGTTCGTATCCGTTCCCTCAGATGTCAGTTGTCCTTCCCAATTCCATATGGAATTGTTTTGCGCCGACTGCCGCATCGAATCATGAAACTCTGCGCGGTGCGCCGGAAGCAACAGATTGACAAACGCCGAGGGATCGCTCTGGATGCTGTCCGGCGGCAAGCCGCATACGGCAATGGAGCCGTCGCTGATATACGTGAACTCGAAACCGGAATCGCTCAATCGCAGTTGAAACACCATCCCCGGGATGTTGCTGGACAGATTCTTGAATCTTGCCTCGCTCTCTCTCAATCGGTCCTCCGCAACCCTGCGCTCGGTGATGTCCTGAATGATGCCGGTCATTCTGACAGGGTTTCCCTGCGTATCAAAAGTGACTTCGCCCTGCGCATGCACAATCCGTTCTGAATTGTCCGGCCGGACGATACGATAATCGATGCTATACGGTTGCTCCTTGCAATGTGCCTGTTCTATGGAAAGGATGACGTATCCGCGATCATCGGGATGGACCCGCAACAAGAACGATTCATAGTCCAACGGCTTCATCCCGAAAATCTGGTCGATTTCGGTGGACCAAAAAAATTCTTTCGTCGCAATGTTCCAGTCCCAGGTACCCAATTGCCCGATACGCTGCGCGCTTTTCAAACTGTCTTCACTCAAACGTAGAGCATTCTCGGCAAGTTTGCGGCAAGTCATATCTTCGATGATGCAGATGTGAAATGGCGTACCTGCGCCGAACGGCGCCATCGAAATACGTACATTCACCCAAACGAGTGTACCGTCTTTTCGGATGTAGCGTTTCTCCCTGGAAATCGTCGACACCTTCCCCGCGTACAGGTCTTTGAGTTCCGCAATATCCTGTTCAATGTCGTCCGGATGGGTGATGCTCAGAAAGCGTCTGTTCACCAGTTCCTCCTCGCTGTAACCGAGGATATTGCAAAAGTGCGCGTTGACCCTTATCCACTTTCCGCTCCGGGTCGCGTAGGCCATGCCGACAGCGGCTTGTTCGAAAGCCCCAAGACACAAGGCCGTCTTTTTCGCCAGACGATTTTTTTCCAGTTTATTTCTTTTGCCATGTCTCGGCGAGATAAGGCTGCAAGCGTATTTCCCCTTGGTATTTTTCATGTTCATCATGGCTTTATCGTCAACAATGCGAACCGAATCAAGTTAAAAGGGAGTGCTTTTGGTATGAGAAAGGACTGACCGCCGACAACGTCAACAGGTATTCTTGCAATTGAATTCTGGCCGGCGTGCAACTTCCGGGCATATGTATCTTGTCGCCGCAGACGAACATTTTTTTCGCAGGAGACAGGAATGCCTTGCGATGCAAAGGCATTGCTCCCGCCCAACTTCAATGTCCGGCGGCATGTTCGGGGGCGTGGTAGAAAACTCCGGCAATGGCAGGATCTCCGGATCCGCCGGGCTTGCCGATGCCGTTGCTCTGTGCAAAGCCGGCGCCGACAATGTCGCTCGTGTCTCCATCAATCTATGTCATCAATGCCGCAATCTTGGCCATCATTGCGTGGCTTCTTTGACTTATCAGATGGGTGCCGGCATCGGCTTTTTCAACAAAGTCTCCGATCAAAATTATCATTTCTTTTGCGCATCTACAGAACGCCGAAGCCAATTGCAGGCAAGCGCCCGGCAGATCGCCTGACGGCACGCGGAACGTGCCGTCAGTCAATATCCGTCGGTTTTTAAAATGCTTCCCATTCGTCCTTGTCGCTTCCTCTGATCGCCAGCTCTCTTGCGGTCGCCTCCGGTTGCGCCCTGCCGGCGACCTGCTTAGGTCTGACCTGCACCGGTTTCTTCGCCGTGATGTGTCCGACCACCGGACCGATCGTCTTGACGGGCCTCAAGGATGCAGCCCGCGTGCTGTCGAGCGTGAACACGCTGACCACTTTCGCCAGATTGTCGGCCTGATCTTGCAACGACGCGGCGGCCGCTGCCGCTTCTTCCACCAGCGCCGAGTTTTGCTGGGTCACCTGATCCATTTGCATGATGGCCTGATTGATCTGCTCGATGCCTTCTTCCTGCTCGCGGCTGGCCGAAGTAATTTCTCCCATGATGTCGGTGACGCGTTTGACGCTGGCGACGATTTCCTCCATGGTCGTACCGGCCTCATGAACCAGCTTGCTGCCGGTTTCGACCTTCTCGACGGAGTCGCCGATCAGGATCTTGATTTCCTTGGCGGCGCTGGCCGAACGTTGCGCCAGACTTCTGACTTCCGTCGCCACCACGGCGAAGCCCCTGCCCTGTTCGCCGGCGCGCGCAGCTTCCACGGCAGCGTTCAGCGCGAGAATATTGGTCTGGAAGGCAATGCCGTCAATCACCCCGATAATGTCGACGATCTTTCCCGCCGATTCCTTGATCGACCCCATCGTGCCGACCACTTGCGATACGACGGTGCCTCCCTTGACCGCCACGTCCGACGCGGAGATGGCCAATTGATTGGCCTGACGCGCGTTGTCGGCGTTCTGCTTGACGGTCGAGGTCAGTTCTTCCATCGACGATGCGGTCTCTTCAAGGGACCCGGCCTGCTGTTCGGTTCGCGAGGACAGATCCGAATTGCCGGCCGCGATCTGGCTCGACGCGGTGGCGATGGTGTCGGTGCCGCTGCGCACTTGTCCGACCACGTCGAGCAAGCTGCCGTTCATGTGCTCCAGCGCCTGCAGCAACTGACCGGTTTCGTCTTTCGAGGTGACCTCGATACGGCTGGTCAGATCGCCTGAAGCGACCGTCTTGGCGACCCTCACCGCATCATTGATCGGGCGCGTGATCGAACGCGTGATAAACCAGGCGACCACCACGCCCAGGGCGATTGCCAGCACGCCGAGCGTGAGCATCAGATTGCGCGCATTGGTGTATTCCCTTTTGGCCTCTTCGGCCGCGGCTTCGGATGAAGTTTTTTCATAAGCAACAACGTCGTCAATGATGCCGATCAATTTCCGGATGCTCGGACCGGCTTGCTTCATCAACATATCGGTGGCCTCTGCATTTTTGTTTTGCAAGCCCAACTCAATCGTTTTATTCACAAGAGGTCCCGTCACCTTCATCAGTTCCTCGAGTCTGGACAGCAACTCATGCTCTTTGTCATCCAACTGCATGGAGGTCAACTGCTTGTGCGCCTTGGCGTATCTCTCGCGCGCGGCGGTTATTTTTGCCATTTGCGCCTGCATTTCCGCCTCATCCTGAAGCAACACGACATTGGTGACCAGCACGGAAATATCCCGGAAGTTATCCACCATGATGTTGACTAAAGAACTTTTGGCGTTATGGTCCTCCACGATTTCATTCAATTGCCTCTGGATGCCGCCCATGGAATTCAGAGCCAGACCGACAATAGCCGCAAGCAGCACAAGCACCACGGCAAACCCCGCCCCCAGGCGAGCACCGATTCTCAAATTTTGAAACGACATATTGACTCCGATAATGATGATGGTAAGTGGATGGCATTTCAGATTTTTCAGGCCTGCATGCGCTCGGGCAGCCCTGTCTCGGCCGAAGACATGCGCTGACGGCCAGGCAGGTTTCAAAAACTCTCTTCTCTACGCAGGAGACGAAGGCGCTGCCGCGTCTTTCCCGCGCCCAGTGAACCTATCCGCCTTCCATGGCACAACATCCGCGTCGTTCAACAACAATTGCACGAAAGCGTCGGAAGACACCGGACGGCTGAAGAGGTAACCCTGCATCTCATCGCATCGCTGGTTGCGTAGGAAATTCAATTGCGATTCGGTTTCCACGCCCTCGGCAATCACCTTGAGCTTCAAGCTGTGCGCCAATGCGATCACGGCCTTGACGATGGCCGCATCGTCCGTGTTCCCCGGGATCTCCTTGACAAACGACTGATCGATCTTGAGCGTATTGATGGGAAAACGCTTCAGGTAGCTCAGGCTTGAATAGCCGGTGCCGAAGTCATCGATCGACAGATGCACGCCCATATGACTGAACTGGCGCATGATTTCCGCTGCCGCCTCGGGCCTGTCCATCACCACGCTCTCGGTGATTTCCAGCTCCAGATGCGTGGCGCTGCAGCCGGTTTCCTCCAGCACGCGCGCCACCATTTGTACAAGATCCTGCTGCTTGAACTGACGCGCTGAAAGATTGACCGCCATTCTGACGGGCGGCAGCCCGGCGGCCTGCCAGGCCACGTTCTGGGCGCAGGCTGTGCGCAACACCCATTCGCCGATGGGAACGATCAGGCCGGTCTCTTCCGCAATCGGGATGAACTCCGCCGGCGAAACCCGCGACTGATCCGGCAGTATCCAGCGCAACAATGCTTCCACGCCGATGATCCTGCCCGACGGAATATCGACCTTCGGTTGATAGCGGAGTACGAATTCTCCCCGTTCCTGCGCGCGGCGCAGCGCGCTTTCTATCATGATGCGGTCGATGGAACCCGTATCCGACATCATCTCTGTCGTGTAGAACTGGAAATTGTTGCCGCCCGCCTCCTTGGCCCGGTACATCGCCGTATCCGCGTTCTTCAACAACGTCTGTTCATCGATGCCGTCCTTGGGATAAAGGCTGATGCCGATGCTGCAGGTGCTGAAAAACTCCTGCTCGAGTATGTGCAATGGCCGCGACATGGATTCGAGCAAGCGCGCCGCGGCAAGCCCGACGCCCTCCACCTTCTCCAGATCCGCCAGCACCACCACGAACTCGTCGCCTCCCAGGCGGGAAACGAAATCGCCGTCCCTGAGATTGGACGACAGCCGAAGCCCCGCCGCGACAATCACTTCATCCCCCGCCGCATGTCCCAGCCTGTCATTGATGAACTTCAGCCGGTCCAGATCAACGAACATGACAGCCACATACCGCCCCAGGCGCCCGGCGTGCGCAATGGCTTCAGACAGGCGATTGAGCAACAGCAAACGATTGGGAAGACTGGTCAACGCGTCGTGATTGGCCAGATATTGCAAAGCATCTTCCACCCCCTTGCGCCTGGAAATATCCTCGATCACGGTGATGTAATACATGGCCTTCCCGACTTCATCGCGTATCAGGGAACTGGTGACGTTGACCCAGATGTTCCGCCCGTCCTTGCGCTGATACCGCTTTTCCCGGGTGTAATGGGCAATCTCTCCGGACAGCATGCGACGCGCCAATTCCTGATCGCCATCCTGATCATCGGCGTGGGTGACATCGTGATACGTCATTTGCAGCAGCTCCTGCGCCGTATAGCCGGCGATCTCGCAGAGCTTCTGGTTGACCATCAGCCAACGGCCGTCCGGAGCAACGTGCGCCAGCCCGACCGCGGCCTGATTGAACGCCACCCGAAAACGCGCCTCGCTTTTATCCAGTTCGTTGGATACCTGGACGCGGCGGGTGATATCCCGCACGGTTGCGATGATGATTTTCCTGCCGTCGGAATGGAGAGAACTGAGATAAACCTCGACCGGCAGGTGTACGCCGTCCTTGCGCAGATAGACGCATTCATGCGTCATGGATTTGCCGTCGCTTTGAAGCTGCGCGTAGGCGCCCTTCGCCACCGCGTCCTCGTCCAGATCCAGGCGAAGATCCTGCACGCTCAGCGACAGAAGTTCATCGTATCGGTAACCCAATATCCTTGACGCGGTGGCATTGGCGTCAAGAATACGCATGTCGTCGGGATTGAAGAGCAGGATGGCATCGACCGAACTGTTCAAGGCCGTGCGGAAGCGGCGCATTTTTTCCTGTGCAAGGATATGCTCCGTGACATCCTGTATCGTCAACAGCAGGATATGCGCCCCCGCCATCCTCGTGCGCGCGACATGGAATTCAAAGTGGCGCGTGGCGGCATTGATCGACAACGGCACGGGCAGTTTATGCAGCGGCGACCCGGTGACGAGGACCTGTTTCAGCCGGTCAAACAAGTCGCTGCTATCGATCAACGCGGAAAGCGGTTTGGCCAGCGGCGTATCCCCACCCCGCAAACCAAGCATCGCCATCGCCAGGGAATTAACCGACAAGACATGAAAATTTGCATCCACCACGATCAAGCTGGTCGGAAGGCCCATGATGAGCTGTTCACAATGATTCATATCTTGCTGCCTGTTAAGCATGGGTGAAGGAAATCGCGGAACGATCCGAGCCATTCTGAAAGATGGCGCTACGCGATAAACACCGCACCCTCCCCCTGATCTGTTTTTGCCGCTACCCCCGGGAATTCATCGTTGAATAAGTTGCCGTTTTCGTGTCGCAGCTTATGTCAATATTTTTCTCAGGATAAATTGATTTGCCTCATGTGGGTATCAGACTCTGCTGATTCTGAGCAGGAAAAATCTGACAAAGCCGGCCACAAAAAATCAGGCGGCGGACCGGGAAGCGAGGCCATTCCGAAAACGCCCGGGAACGCTCTATGCGACGGTGCTTTTGGGCAATCGTCCTTGCGACCGCCATCACCTCCGCCCATCCGTCTCTCCCCCGCCACAAAATTGATAAACGATTTTCAGCAACCGGCCATGAGCACCACTCACCCATGCGCCCCGAAGCCAGCCCGCCCCTCAGGAGTATGATCACGCCATACATCCCGATTTGCGGCTTTTCACGGAAATCGGGTACGGTATAAAAACAATATCGAGACACTGCAAACAACACAGGCGACATGCCGGTCTCGGATCTTCAAGCGGGGTGGGGTTATATTGCAGCAGCCGGCGTTACCAGACGGAACTGCGCTCCATATCAATGTCAGTCATCACATCGCATGGAAAGGAAGAGTCATCATGGCGACGAACACAATCCGGCTTCATCGCGTGCTCCGCGCACCCCAGGAGAGAATCTACCGGGCGTTTCTTGACGCCGACGCACTGACGAAATGGCTTCCGCCGCACGGCTTCACCTGCAAGGTCCACCATATCGACGCCAGGGTGGGCGGCACCTACAAGATGTCGTTTACCAACTTCTCGACGAAAAACAGTCATTCCTTCGAAGGCAAGTATCTCGAACTCATCCCCGCCCAACGCATCCGGCATACGGACAAATTCGACGATCCCAACCTGGCGGGTGAAATGCAGACGACAATTACTTTGCAGAAAGTCTCCTGCGGCACGGAAGTCAACATCGTGCAGGAAGGCATACCGGAAGCCATTCCGCCCGAGGCTTGCTATCTTGGATGGCAGGAGTCGCTGGTGCTTCTCGGGCAACTGGTGGAGGCCGAGATTCCTGGTTGATGGATTGGCGAGTTGAGGCCTAATCCTGAAATCCAGCGAACGGTTGGCGATTCAGTTTTCATATTTTTTTACCTCAATTCATGTGCGAAATTTAGGTCTCACGTGTGCCATCTTTGGCGATATCTTTGTTTGGATATCCTGGAAAATATTTCTGACTTCACTCAGATTTATCAACGCCGTGCAGGCGAGATTTTTCCGTTCATAGAATTGGCATACATTGACCAACCCGGTACATGTCTCAGCCAGTATGGCTGAATCGCCTCTCTGGATATCAATACCCAGCCGTTCGAAATGAAGCAGCAGATTCGACAGGAGCAGACATTTTCTTGATACCTCCTGGTCTTCATCCCGCAAACCATCACCGTATTGACGAAGGGCGCCGCCAATGCGGCCGGTAAATCTCATCAGCCTTGCCAGATCCAAAGTTAAATCTATGTGTTCGTTCATTTATCCTCTTTAATTTGGTTGAATGGTAAGAAACGGCGTAATTAACTGAGCGAACACAATAGAACATTAAGCGCCTATACTAGGCATATCGAGATATTACATAAATCTGTGCTGTGAGACAGCATAAGTTGCTTCAAATATGCAAATTAGCCCTAGTCCCATGAGCAACGATATTGCGGTTCGAATTGGTAGAAATATTGCATCTGCACGCAAGGCGCAGCAACGCACTCAGGCCGATGTCGCAGAAGCGGTAGGAGTCGATACGGTATCGCTGTCACGTATAGAGCGCGGAGTAGTTACTGCGGGAATTCCTACGTTGGACAAGATTGCGGACGAATTGGGCGTGCCGCTGGGGAGATTGTTTGACGGGGCATCTGCCAATTCTTCTGCCTTGGCAGACAACATCATTGCGCAGTTGGAGCCGTTGAAAGACGCGGATCGGCTGTTCTTGGTGGAGCAGTTTCAGGTATGGGCGAAGAAGCTGGCCAGCAAAAAGTGAGTTCGCTCCGCAACTCAACCGCTCATCGTACGCTTGGGACGCTTCTGCTTGAGAATGCCGCTTCTATTTCCTGGAACCACAAGCCGCCGCAAAAAGTATCCTCTATCGACAGCACACCTCAGCCCTCACGCCCCCGGACGATCGACCGAAACGAAAAACTCGCTCGGCGGAAGTCCGAAGTGCTTTTTGAAGGCGACGGCATACGCGCTATGACTCTCATACCCGCTGCTTAACGCGACCTGCGTAATGGGCGCGCCTTTGAGGAGAAGGGTCATGGAGGACATCAGTCGCATCTGCTGGCGCCACCGTCCGAATGTCAGTCCCGTGCTTTTCTGAAAGTGGCGATGGAATGTCTTGGCGCTCATGGCCAGCGTCGCCGCCCAATCGTCTGCCATGGCAGGATGGGCGGGATCGTGAACCAGCGTGCGGCACACCCGCTGAATTTGTGCGTCGGACGGCCAGGGCAGATGAAATGGCAAAGGACGTTGCAAGCCCAATTCCTCTCTGAACAACTCTCCCAGAAGTTTTTCGCGTGTTGAATGCGCGGATTTGAGATCCAGGGAGGTCAACGCGCCGATCAGCTCCCGCAACAAGGGAGAGACATGGAGAACACTGTCCTGCGCCGGCAGGTGCTTCGCTGAATCTTCGTGGATGAAGATGCCGTGGACCTCCGCGGAAACCGGTACGACCAGGCGATGCGGTATGCCAGGCCGCAACCAGACGGCAGCCGTGGGGGGAACGAGCCAGCGTCCCGTGGCGGCCTCCACCAGCAGGACGCCTTCGGCGGCATAAAGCAGATGCCCCCGGCGGTGCGAATGCTCAGGCACCACATGGCCCGCCGGGTATCGTGTCACCACGCCAGTAACGGCCAGGTCGGCAGATTCGTGATCGTTGAGGTCGAGTGCGCGCGCACCTTCCGCCGGAGAAGCGAATCCCATGACGAGTCAAATGTCCATTTTGATAAAGAATATGTCCATTGTTATGTAGATGGACATCGTGGTCAAGCCTATACTCCCATCAGAACATCATGTCTTACGACCCGCTCATGCGCACTTCCCTGCTTCTTTCGCGACTGCCGCTACGTCTGATGCCCGGTCGGGGTCCGGACGCATTCGACTGCGTCGCGACCCATCCTGATTCCCCCTGACCCCGACCTCGGCCAGCTTCCTCCAAGCAGGGGAATCAGGTGTTTTTAATCCCCTATTCGAGGTTTATATGCTGGCAAATCCCTCCGCCAAATATCGTGCGTTTCCGATCATCGACATGCCGGATCGGCAATGGCCGTCGCGCACATTGAGCAAGGCCCCCATCTGGCTTTCGACCGATCTGCGAGACGGCAATCAGGCTCTGTTTGAGCCGATGAATCGCGAGCGCAAGCTGCGCTTGTTCGACGAACTGGTGCGCATCGGTTTCAAGGAAATCGAGGTGGGCTTCCCCGCTGCGTCCAGAACCGACTTCGAAGTCGTGCGTCATTTGATCGACGCCAATCTCATACCGGATGACGTGACCCCCATGGTCATGACCCAATTGCGCGAAGACCTGATCGAGGAAACCGTACGCAGTGTCCACGGTGCGCGCCGAGTGATCGTACATTTCTACAATGCCATCGCACCGGCATGGCGTGAAATCGTCTTCGGCATGAGCGTGCCGCAGATCATCGAGATGGTCGAACACCATATCGCCCTGTTCAAAAAACTGATCGCCCAATATCCGCAAACGGAATGGGTGCTCCAATATTCTCCCGAGACCTTCTGCATGGCGGAGCTGGAAGTGTCGCTCGCCGTGTGCAATGCCGCCATCCGGGCATGGGATGCCGGACCGCAACGGCCCATGATCGTCAATCTCCCCACGACGGTCGAGGTTTCCACGCCCAATGTCTTTGCGGATCAAATCGAATGGATGCATCGCCAACTGGAGCGCCGTGAGCATATCGTGCTGTCCGTGCATCCGCATAACGACCGCGGGACGGGCATAGCATGCGCCGAGCAGGCGATGCTGGCGGGCGCGCAGCGGGTCGAAGGCTGCCTGTTCGGCAATGGCGAGCGTAGCGGCAACCTGGATGTCGTGACGCTGGCGCTGAATCTGTATACGCAGGGCATCGCGCCGGGACTGGATTTCTCCGACATTGCCGCGGTCGCGCGCATTGCCGAGGAATGCACCGCCCTGCCTATTCATCCGCGCCATCCCTACGTCGGCGATCTGGTGTTTACCGCGTTCTCAGGTTCGCATCAGGATGCCATCGCCAAAGGCTTTGCCGCACAAGACCCCGACGGGATCTGGCGCGTTCCCTATCTGCCGCTTGACCCGCACGACCTGGGACGCACCTACGACAGCATCGTGCGCGTCAACAGCCAGTCAGGCAAAGGCGGCATTGCGTTTCTCCTGCAACGCGAACACGGCGTCGCGATGCCGCGCCGCATGCAGATCGAATTCAGCGCCATCGTTCAGCGATTGGCCGATGCCAGCGAGACTGAACTGACCAGCGAGCAGATCTGGGCGGTCTTCGAAAAAACCTATCTTGTCCGTGCCGAGGACGGGAGAGGCTATGCCTATCGGCACCATCGTCTGTTCGATATGCCTGATGGCCAGGGCATTGAACTGGAACTGGCGTTGCCGGATGGAACCGTGCATACGCGCCAGGGCGTCGGCAATGGCCCCATCGCGGCAACGGTAGCAGCCCTTGGCCTGCCATTGCGGATCGACAGCTACGAGGAGCGCAGCCTCAGCACGGGTGCAGATGCTTCGGCAATGGCGATCGTGGAAGCGGTGTGGCCCGGTGTGCCGGGTTCCCGTTTCGGCGTGGGAAAACATCCGAACATCATTACCGCGTCAGTACTTGCGGTACTCAGTGCCACGGCGAGATTTTCCGACGCGGTCGAAACGGGTGCGGATCGCTGATCGGGTGCATCCTTCAACATGCGTTCAGCATGCCGACTGTCGCTTAGGCATAGCCGGAGCAGACTCAAAAGCCATACCGGCTTTGCCTTGTCGACGGCGGTAGCTGGCGTCAATCACGCACTTTTCCGCGCATCGACTTGATCTCGCCGCGCTGTGTCTTGGTTTGCAGCCGTCTGCGCTGCGAACCACGGGTGGGACGGGTCGGCCTGCGCACTACCGGCACCCGGGCGACAACCGCTACCATTTCGTGCAAACGCTGCAAGGCGTCCGCCTTGTTTTTTTCCTGACTGCGGTGCGCCTGGGCCTTGATGATGATCACCCCCTCCTTGCTGACGCGATGATCCCGCAGCGCCAGCAGGCGCTGCTTCACATCGTCCGGCAAGGACGAAGCGCGGATATCGAAGCGCAGGTGTATCGCGCTCGATACCTTGTTGACGTTCTGCCCGCCCGCGCCTTGTGCGCGGATGGCAGTCAGTTCGACTTCTTCGTCGGCGATGAAGAGTGTGAGAATGGCAGCGGCCCGTTGTGGCAAAGCGCTATTTTAACGGCTGGCGCGATGACGGCATGCGAATATGGCGTGCATCACCTCGCACGCATCACCTCGCGCTTTCGCCGGCATGCCGGAAATCATATTGATGACCTTATGTCGATGAAAGAGTCTTCATCCTTCTTTGCCCCAATTCATGTACGAAATTTAGGTGTCATGTGGGCCATCTTTGGCGATATTTTTAGCTGGATATCCCGGAAAATATCCCGTGCTTCGCTCAAATTTATCAACGCTGTGCAGCCGGGATTTTTCCGTTCATAGAATTGGCACACATTGACCAACCCGGTACATGTCTCAGCCAGTATGGCCGAGTCGCCTCTCTGGATATCGATACCCAGCAGTTCGAAATGAAGCAGCAGATTCGACAGGAGCAGACATTTTCTTGATACCTCCTGATCTTCATTCCGCAAACCATCACCGTATTGACGAAGGGCGCCGCCAATGCGCCCGGTAAATCTCATCAGCCTTGCCAGGTCCAAAGTTAAATCTATGTGTTCGTCCATTTATCCCTCCTATAATTTAGAACAGTTTCAATGTGAAGATCGCCAAATTTTTCCTCCCGCGAATTTTTCGTCGCAAGAAGTGTTGACCACAGTTTTGTGTTTCCCCAGATCACCAGTACACTTCCATCGTTACGTTTTTAGGACTGACGCTGAGTCACGATCCCTCATTCTTACGTAACTCGATTTCCCTGCGTTATGTTCTTAAAGTGTTCCAAAAACGTTCCAATGTTGTTCTCTTTCATTTTAGTTGTCAATAACACAATATTGCCAGTATGAAAAAAATTGCCAGCGTCACCGAACGCATCCATCAGCTACTTAGGGAACATGGCGTCGCAGAACGTGAGCACATTAAAACTGTCGCTCAGATCATCGGACTTCAGTACATCAGCACGCAGCAAAAATTCAGCGGTAGAAAGTCATGGACGACTGAACAGCTAACAAGAATTTGTCATTATTTTGACGAGCCACTGACAGCATTGATCGAGCACGATCCGTCAATTTCAGCGCACAGAGCCGTGCTATTGGGCAAAGGGGCTCCACAACGATGCTTGGTCAGGCTGGGTAAAACTCTCGCTAAGCCCGCCCTCGAAAATCTGGCGATTACAAAAAATGACGACGAATGGTATGTGCTACCGGGGAAAGACGTCCCCGAGGGAAAATTAAGCTATGCCGTGTTGAATATGGAAGTGCTGCCACCACCCTGCGTGGCACTGTTGGACGACGAAGAAGACAGCATGCTAGCCCTCGCCAGCATATTTGAAGACCACGGCATTGAAACGCGATTGTTTCAAAAACCGACAGAAATATTGGCTGCTTCTCAAAAGCAAGTCTTCGATGCCTACCTGTTGGATTGGGTTCTTGGCGCGGGTAAAACGGCGGAAGAAGTCGTCAGCAAAATTCGTGAACTCTCCAAAGAATTGCTGATTGTGATTCTCACCGGAGAAATCAGAACCGGCGTCGTCAAAGACTCTGAGCTTGCTTACATGATGCGCGCGTATGACGTCACGGTGTGTGAGAAGCCTGCCCTGTCAGAAATTCTGGTGACGATATTTTTTAAACGTCTGTTTTTTTCTTAGTCAAGAAACCTACGGGAATCTGCACAGTGAAGGTCGTGCCCTTACCTTCCTTGCTTCTCACAGAAATATCTCCCTTTAACAAGGTGGTCATTTGTTTCACCATCGTCAGCCCGAGGCCGCTTCCGGCATTGTTTAGATTGTTATTGATCTGAAAAAACGGATCAAATATCTTGGACAAATCAGAGACACCAATGCCCACGCCCGTATCAGCAATATCGAACACAAGCACATCACGTCCATTCTTTTTCCCGGTCATCGCCGATACGACAATTTCTCCCTCGTTGGTAAATTTAATGGCATTCCCAATCAGGAGCGCCAATATCTGTTGAATGTGCAATCGATCAGCATTGACCTCGTCCTCATCGCAAGCATTCTTGACATTAAAATCGATGCCCTTTGCGGTGGCGGCATGAGAAAAATTTTTTGATGCGTCATCGAGAAGATCAGACACCAGGAATTTTTCATTCGAGGTCTCTATTTTGTTGATTTCCAGTCGCGAGTAGTCACCAAATTCCCGCATCTTCAAAACGATCTTCTCGGTCGCACGATTCAGAATGTCAATGAGTACGGTGTCCTTTTCGCTTACCTTCATCGACAAGGCTTTTGCTGCATGGACCAATGATTGAATCGGTGGGCGCAACTCATGATTGACGGCGGAAACGAAGAGGTTTTTCATTCGCACAGTCTCGGCCGACTCTTTCGCAATCTGCTTATAGCGCATGCCTACGAATAGCAATATCCCCGAACATATGACGGTCACAACATAGATCGCCAATGCCATCGCCCTGTTCCAGAACAGATGATTAAGTGTTCCCTGGTATTGATTTATTTGCGTCTCATACGCCACATTGCTTAAATTGAGCATCCTCCCTCGCATGGCCAATATCTCTTCAATGATCTTAGTTTTTTCTTCCGCTGTGACGCTTCCCAAGGGACTCATATTTTTCTGGAAAAATTCCACATCCTGAATAAGTGCAGCCATCACGTCCCGATATGCTTTGCCCTTTAGAAAATCGTGGCTGCGCGGAGACTCGTAGGCCTGGAGCACGAATTTTGAGTAAAAGATGTCGAACTTTTCTTGAATGTCTCGTTTGTCTTTTTCTTGTCCACTGGCCATTGCGAAGAAAAATTGCTCAAGCGTGACGTGCATTTGGTGAATCGCAGAATAGTTATCTAATTCCGGCAGAGACTTCGTTGCAGATAAAAGATTGATGAGCACGACAAATATCGTGCTGGAGATGGCCGCAAACAGGCAATAAACAACGACAACGCTTTTCTTCTTAAGAAAATTAAAGATCATTTGATGATGATTTGTGCCGCATACCGATGCATAACAATACGCCAGAACAAACAACCGCGGCAATGTAAATAGCCAACGCCAACCTGTTCCAAAATAAGTGATCGAGCGTCTTTTGATATTGCTCTATTTGTATCTCGTACACGATATTGCTCAGATTGAACATCATGCTTCGCATGCCTAACATCTTCTCAATGATCTGTGATTTTTCTGGTACTGCAAGGTCTCTTAACGTCGCAATATTTTTTTGGAAAAAATCCACATCCTGAATAAGCGTCGCCATTACGTCGCGATACTCTTTGCTTTTCATAAAGTCGTGACTGCGTGGAGAATCGTAGGCATGAAGCGCGAATCTCGAGTAAAAAATGTTGAACTTGGTTTCAATCTCTTGCTTGTCTTTTTCTCGGTCACTGACTACGGCAAAGAAAAATTGCTCAAGCGGGAGATGCATCTGCTCAATCGTCGAATAGCTATCCAATGAAGGGAAGAATTTTGTGGCCGAACAAAAATTGACAAGCACGACAAATACCGTACTGATCGTGAATAGGTAGTAAGCAGCAACGATGCCTTTTTTCTTGAAGAGATTAAGTGTCATTTGACGATGATTTTCGATACTTGCCAGGTGAATTTTGCATCGGTGGCGGCATTATTTAATTCTGCCGGATATTGATCTTTGGGATAGATCAATCCAAGCGGCCCCAATTCTTTGACGCCCATACGCTTTCCTTGACGTTCATACGCAAGAA
The DNA here is from genome assembly GCF_000577615.1 of Herbaspirillum sp. RV1423. GTDB lineage: Bacteria > Pseudomonadota > Gammaproteobacteria > Burkholderiales > Burkholderiaceae_D > Herbaspirillum. The sequence continues at coordinate 47,021 of NZ_CBXX010000034.1, read as the reverse complement.
TGAGCTTGTAGCGCGCGACGTCCGAAACAGGAATCGTGTATTGATAGCCGTCCAGGCAATGGATTTCCAGGTTGCTGCCAGTTGCACCAACCTTGTCCAATAGATCTGCAAGCAAGAACCCGTCAAACTTTTCGACACCAGTCCAGTTCGTGGAAGTGCGAATACTGTATTTCTTCATGGAGAGCAGATCACGCTCGTTGAAATGGTAGAGCTTGCTTTTTTGATCGGTGTAATTCGTTATTTTTCCCGACACATCCAAAACCAGCTCTGCACCAAAGGCAAGACTAGAACTGAAAGCCAACAATATAGCGGCGATGAAGTGCTTCATGATGAACGGCCCTGTTCTACGCAAGAGAAGCGAATGTCGTAAATCTCTGGTGTAACGGTGGGCTGTAATTTTCGGAAGGTGAATTTATTCAAGGGCATTTCTGGTGGGAGAAATTAATGAAGGAGAAAGCTGTTTCATGTAATGCGCGGCGGACAAAAATTATACCGGGTAGAGATGCACATTTGTACACAAGCTGGGCATCCAGTTGCGTAGTATGTGCGACGCTTTAACATGAAGCGCATACACTTGATCAAGTCCATTGAGGACATTTCATTCGTACTATGGGCACACAATAGCAATGAATTTTCTGGTACCCAATAGACTCGAATCAAGACTGTCGCGATACAAAAGAGACCCGTTCGATTGCCACTTATTTTCCCTCGCTGATTCTCGCACTTCACATCGCTATATGATGAGCTTCAAGAGAATAGCGTTGTGATAAAGAATGAATGCTGAAAAAATTGAATTGTTTATTTTCTTCTTCTACTTGCCTTACAATCTTTCCTTGCAAAATGCTTTTACGCTTTTCACCTCCGGACACCACAGAAAAAGCGGTCATAACCAGAGGAATCTAACAATAACCAAAACTATCGAAAGGTCGTGCATATGTTGGAAGCATTAGGGAATGTATTAGGGAACGCTCATTTTGAAGCTTATGTCGGCGGTCCATTAGTTGGTTTTATTGTCGCAGTCATTTTCTCTAGTTTAGGGAAGAGACTGCCACCAGACAGCGGAATTAGTCGTAAGTCACCCAAGGAAATTTGGGATCGACTGGAGCGCCCTACTCGTGATATTCACCACCATCACTATCATGCTCCACAGTCGTCGAAATCAAACGGCAGCTCAGGAGAACTACTGATCTTCGGCGGCATTTTTCTGCTTGTCGTGTTATTTTTGTTCTCAGCCTTTTTACCTCAAATTGCGAATTTACTCTCCTTCTTCATCTTAGCTGTTGCAATGTTTTCTGTGACAGCGTCAATCCTTGCCGTCGTTACAGGACAATTCACAAATCAACAATGGTGGTTGCATGCCATTTTTCCATCGCTAGTATCTATAATTTGCTTTTGGTTGACGGATATGGCCTACAGAGCAATCAATCCAACCGTCGTTAAATATGCCCATGATTTATTGGATAATGGCCCGTTGAGTTTGAATCTCGTTCTTACAGGAGCGTTTTCATTTTTTAAGGCATTGGGCAATGAATATGTGTCTTGGCTCTTGTTTGATATGACTGCGTTTTTATGTATTTTAATTTGCTCAGTAATTTCTCTATTGCAGTGCGTCTTCTATGTGTCACTTTCCAATACACGAAATGCTGACGGTCGATTTTGGATGAGATTAGCATTAATCACAGAACGTTTTAGCACTATAGGAAATACATTTTTTGTCATTTTTTTCCTCGGATTGGGATGGGCATTTTCTTCCGGTTATCTCTACAAATTAATCCATTAAACAAAAGTAGTGTGAAATATACATATTTCACAAAGATTGAAAATTCGCAGATTGAAAATTAATTGGGGGAAATATGCAACTAACATCCGTAAGTATCCATAATTTTCGCTCTATTAAATATGAGCACATTCAATTTACACAGGATCGAGCTCGAGTACTCGTCGGCATAAATGAATCAGGAAAATCTAATGTCCTGAAAGCACTAGCACTTCTTTCCAAGGAAGAAAAAATTGACGTCGCAGATAAACGAGTTGAAAAAAATGATGAAGAACCAATACAAGATAGTGATGTCTTTTTTAGGTTTAGTTTAACGGAAGAAGAGATTAGAAAAGTTTACGAACTTGTTGCCATAAAATTTAACACCAAGGATTTGGTCAATCCTATTATTATTTTTGAAGGAAGAACTCTGACGCTTAAGGAGTTCTGTGATCTAAAAAGCGGGGATGGTCTCTATTTAGTTGATATTATTAATTCAAAGAGATACAGCTCGTTCTACTCTACTTACAATTCGGAAATTAAAATTCATGATGGCTGGAGGAAGAGAAATACTACTTCGGACAATGACAGTACACTCGAAAATTCTCCCATTTTCTTTCATTCGAAATCTGAACTAGCCTCTCCGACCGAATTCACTGATTTGTTATTCGACGATATTGAAACAGAGATCGGTCGTGAAATTGGGAAAATGGTAGCGGCTCAATTGCCTGAGTGTTTATATTGGCGTTATGAAGAACAGAATCTCCTTCCTGGCCAAGTCGATATGGAATCGTTTCAATCGAATCCAGATAGTTGCATCCCGCTAAAAAATTGTTTTGAAATGGCTGGCTACGCAAATCCTGGCGAAGTACTACAAAAAGCCAGGCAAAAAACTCGACAAAATTTACTAAATCTGCTGCAAAATGTTAGCCAAAAAACTACCTCATATGTTCGCTCTGTTTGGAAGGATCACAAGGATATATCTATTGAATTTCATCCAGATGGAGGATTGATTCTTCCGATAGTAAAAGATCAAAAAATCAACTTTGATTTCTTGCAAAGAAGCGAAGCGTTTAAACGATTCATCAGTTTCTTGTTGCTAATTTCAACTAAAGTAAGCACAAAGAAAATATCAAATACATTAATTCTTATTGACGAACCAGAAATCGGTTTGCACCCCACTGGCGCCAGAAATCTTATGGGAGAATTGATAAAAATCTCTCAATCGAATTATGTAGTGTATAGCACTCACTCAATCTTTATGATTGATAAAGAAAACATTGGTAGACATTTGATAGTCGAGAAAAAAGAAGAAATTACTACACTAAGTGATGCTGAAACATCGAAAATCCAGGACGAGGAAGTCATATACAAAGCTATCGGATTTTCATTGATGGAAATTCTTAAGCCAAAAAATTTGCTGTTTGAAGGCTGGAGAGATAAAAAATTATTTCAAATTTCAAAAGAGAAATATTTGAAACAGCACGCTAGTAACAAAGACATCCTTGAAGCCGATAAAAATATCAGCATCTGCCATGCCGAGGGTGTAAAGGATGTTCGAAATATAGCTCCGCTTATTGAGCTTGCACTACGAAAACTGCTAATAGTTACCGACTCCGATGCTCCTGCGAAAGAGCAAAAGAAGAGACATATGGAAGCTAAGATGTATGGAGAATGGTTAACTTATGAAGACCTAACTGGAAACTCTAGTTTTATAACGTCTGAAGATTTTATAAATTCAGAAATTATTATAGAAAAATTGAAAATACTAAAGAATGAATTTCCAAATTTGCCAGAACTAACACTACAAGATTTATCCGATCGAAAAGGGAAGCTACATGCCATTGAGAAATGGATTAATTCAAAAGTCCAACTCGAAGAAAAACCCCGTGTTTTAAACCAAAGTAAAGCACTTCTTTTCGACAATCTACTGGCCAGCGAAATTTTAGATGAATACCAACTTGTATTGGATCATATATATAAGTTGGCACACGCATAATCGTATTCTCTGGAAGTTCGTGATGTAGTTATATGAAGCACAGGAATTAACAATGGATGATTTTCGAGTGCGGGCACAACATGGTTATGGGCTCATTAATCTATTTGATGCCTGCATGTGATTTCCTTCGTGACCGTGGAGGGGGGGTACCATCATCGAGAAATCTGGAATTGACAACAAAGTATTCTGGTTATTGATTTTATATTTGACCAAGGTTTCAACGAGGTAATTTCTATCTGGGCTAATATAAAAAACATAAGTTTATGAAAAGTAGATCTCAAATTTCAAACAAAGGGGATATATGGATATTTCATTTGGGAAGCATGCGAGAAAATCTGTCGAAGAAGTGATAATTCAAGACCCTAAATATGTATTGTGAGTTGCCGATCCATCTGCCATTCGAAGAGAAACAGGATTCTTGGCGTTTTCTAGTTTTATGAGTTGACTGTCGGAAATGACGGAAGTCTTGGCTAGATATATAGACAGCTTTTCTTTGCGCCTAAGGACTTGTTGCATTTCCCCCTCCATAATATGAATCCGTCAGTACCAACGATTCATTTCTTTTTTGTATTATTACTTACTTAATAAAAAAATAAATACAATAAAAAAGATACCGGCGCGTACGTTTCACGTCGGAAAAACAAAACGATATGAACGTTTGCGTTGTAGCTGAAAGTACATCGCCAACTTTATTTTCAATGGCGCACGGCCATACCAGTAACGCCCCCAGCAATTTCCAACGTCAGAAATAACCACCCGTAACCCGGTATAATCCGTACCCAACGCGGGTGTAGCTCAATGGTAGAGCAGAAGCTTCCCAAGCTTACGACGAGGGTTCGATCCCCTTCACCCGCTCCAGAGTGCTAAGGCGCCGGGCGATTTCCCGGCTGCCTTACTGACACTCCATAACAACACATTCCGCCTCCCGATTCACCGCTTCAGAGTCATTCATGTCAGAAAACAAGTCCGGCAAACCGCTTTTTTACGATCCGACCGAACATCGCATCCGCAGCTTCGTCACGCGTGCCGGGCGCTTGTCCGGGGCGCAGGCGCGCGCCATTGAGGAGCTCGGTCCGCAGTTCCTGTTGCCGTATGCGAAGGAGACGCTGGATATCGATGCGGCTTTCGGACGCGCTGCGCCGACGGTGTTCGAGATCGGTTTCGGCATGGGCGACACCAGTGCGAAGATTGCGGCGGACATGCCGGAGAAGAATTTCATCGGCGTCGAAGTACACACGCCGGGCGTGGGCAGTCTGCTCAAGCAGATCGGCGAGCAGAGCCTGACCAATATGCGCCTGATCCAGCATGACGCGGTGGAAGTGCTGACCAACATGATCGCGCCGGGATCGTTGGCGGGCGTGCATGTGTTCTTCCCCGATCCCTGGCACAAGGCGCGCCACAACAAGCGCCGCCTGATCCAGGGGCCGCTGGTGAGCTTGCTGGCGTCGCGCATTGCGCCGGGCGGTTATCTGCATTGCGCGACCGATTGGGAAGAGTATGCGGTGCAGATGCTGGAGGTGCTGAGCGCGGAGCCGGCTTTGAAGAATACGGCGGACGCCGCCGAGGGGTATGCGCCGCGTCCCGATTACCGTCCTGTGACCAAGTTCGAGAACCGCGGCCTGCGGCTGGGCCACGGCGTGTGGGATCTGGTGTTCACCAAAATCTGATCATAGCGCCGCCTGCTGCAGAGCAGGTCACGCGGACAATTCCTGAATCAGGCTGATGATCTCGGCGCCGTAGGTGTCGAGTTTCTTTTCGCCAACGCCGGTCACGCCGCGCAGGTCGTCGAGCGACGACGGTCTGGCCTTGGCGATTTCGCGCATGGTGGCGTCGTGGAAGATGACGTAGGCCGGCACGTTGTGCTTGCGCGCGGTCTCGACGCGCCACCAGCGCAGTTTGTCGAAGATGACTTGTTCTTCGGCGGTGAGGCCGGTTTCGACGTAGTTGGACCTGGACGAAGTGCGCTTTTGCTTGACCGGCTTCTGGTACTGGCGCAACTGGATCTTTTGTTCGCCGCGCAGCACCGGACGCGCTTCTTCGGTCAGCTTGAGCGCGCTGTAGTTCTCATGGTCGACGGTGAGCAGGCCGAGCGCGATGACCTGGCGCAGCACCGCACGCCATTCGGCTTCGCCCTGCTCGCTGCCGATGCCGAAGACCGACAACTGGTCGTGGCGCCATTGCTTGACCTTGTCGGTATCGATGCCGCGCAATACTTCCAGCACATGACCAGGCGCGAAGCGCTGCTCGACGCGATAGACGGTGGACAGCAGCTTTTGCACCATGACCGTGCCGTCGAACGATACCGGTGGGGTCAGGCAGATGTCGCAGTTGCCGCAGGCCGTTTGTCCGTGCTGGCCGAAATAGTCGAGCAGGCGCACGCGCCGGCAATGCAGGGTTTCGCACAGGCCGAGCATGGCGTCGAGCTTGACGCCGAGCACGCGCTTGAAGGTGTCGTCGGCTTCCGACTCGGCGATCATGCGGCGCTGCTGCACCACGTCCTGCAAGCCGTAGGCCATCCAGGCGTTGGCGGGGAGGCCGTCGCGGCCGGCGCGGCCGGTTTCCTGGTAATAGCCTTCGATGCTCTTGGGCAGGTCGAGGTGGGCGACGAAGCGCACGTCGGGCTTGTCGATGCCCATGCCGAAGGCGATGGTGGCGACCATGACGATCTTGTCTTCGCGCAGGAAGCGCGCCTGGTTGGCGCTGCGCTTGGCGTAGTCCATGCCGGCGTGATACGGCAGCGCGTTGATGCCGTTCTGCACGAGGAATTCAGCGGTCTCTTCGACCTTCTTGCGCGACAGGCAGTAGACGACGCCCGCGTCGTCGGCATGCTCGCTCTCGATGAAGTCGAGCAGTTGCTTGCGGCCGTTGGCTTTTTCGACGATCTGGTAGCGGATGTTGGGGCGGTCGAACGAGGAGACGAACTGGCGCGCGTCTTCGAGCTGCAGGCGGCGGATGATTTCTTCGCGGGTCTGCTGGTCGGCGGTCGCGGTCAGCGCGATGCGCGGCACGTCGGGGAAGCGCTCGTGCAGCACCGACAGCTTGATGTATTCAGGACGGAAGTCGTGGCCCCATTGCGATACGCAATGCGCCTCGTCGATGGCGAACAGCGCGATGTGGGCGGCTTCCAGCAACTCCAGGCAACGCGGCGTCATCAGGCGTTCCGGCGCGACGTACAGCACGTCGAGGTCGCCGCTGCGCACGCGCCGTTCGATCTGCATCGCTTCGTCGAAGGTCTGGGTGGAATTGAGGAAGGCGGCGCGCACGCCGACTTCGGCCAGCGCGTCGACCTGGTCCTGCATCAGGGCGATCAGCGGCGACACCACCACGCCGACGCCGTCGCGCACCAGCGCTGGCACCTGGTAGCAGAGCGACTTGCCGCCGCCGGTCGGCATCAGCACCAGTGCGTCGCCGCCCTGCACCACATGCTGGACGATGTCGGCCTGCTGGCCGCGGAACGAGGAGTAGCCGAATACGGTTTCGAGTATGTGCAGTGCCTTGCCCTGCTGCCCCTGAACGCGCTCTGACACGATTTTTGACATTTATTGCAGGTATCCCTTGCTGACCGCGACCAGCAAAAACACGCCGAGCGCGGCGCGGTAGACGATGAAAGGCCAGGTCGAGAAACGTTCGAGGAATTTCATCAAACCCCAGATCGCGCAAAATGCCGACACGCTCGCCACCACCAGGCCGAACAGCAGCAGCGACCAGGCTTGCAAGGGGATATGCGCATGCAGCAGCACCGCCAGTTCTTTCAGCCCGGCCAGCGCGATCGCCGGCAAACCCAGCAGGAAGGAAAAGCGCGCGGCTTCTTCGCGCTTGAAATTGAGGAACAGCGCCGCCGTCAGCGTCGATCCCGAGCGCGACACGCCGGGGATCAACGCGCCGACCTGGGCGATGCCGACGATCAGCGCGTCGCGCAAGCGCATGTCGCCGACGCTGCGGCGGTGGCGGCAGGCCAGTTCGGCGATCGCCAGCAGGATCGCCATGGCGATGCACGACCAGCCGATCACCGACAGGCCGCGCAGCGGCGAACCGCAGGCGTTCAATACATGCGACAGGGCGAGTCCGGCGATGCCGATCGGAATGGTCGCCAGCACGATGGCGACCGCGAGGCGGAACATGGGGTTGTTGAAATCGCGCCGTTTCCACGCGGCGATACTGCCGCCGGTCACCGCGCTGACGTCGCGCCAGAAGTAGCTGACCACGGCGGCCAGCGCCGCCAGTTGCATCGCCGCCGAAAACGCCGAGCCCGGATCGTGCCAGCCCAGCACCGCCGGCACGATGCGCATGTGCGCGGTCGATGAAATCGGCAACAGTTCGGTGATGCCCTGGATGATGCCGAGGAAACCGATCTGCAAGTAGTCGAGAGACGCGAAACCGATATCCAGACCGGCGCTGCATGCATTTGCCATGATTGTTCCTTTGACTTATTCCACCCAGGCGACCACGCCGGTGTAGGCGGTGCCGAGGATCACCAGGCCGAACAGGATACGGTACCAGGCAAACACGGTGAAGTCATGCGAGCTGATGTAGCGCAGCAGCCAGCGTACGCACAGGAAAGCCGAGACGAAAGCGGCCGCGGTGCCGACCGTGAACAAGGGTGCGTCGGCGGCGCTCAGCAGGGCGCGCTCCTTGTACAGCGAATAAATAGTGGCGGCGAACAGCGTCGGGATCGCCAGGAAGAACGAAAACTCGGTGGCTGCCTTGCGCGACAGGCCGAACATCATGCCGCCGATGATCGTCGCGCCGGAACGGCTGGTGCCGGGGATCAGCGCGAATGCCTGGGCGCAGCCGACCTTGAAGGCGTCCAGCGGCGTCATGTCGTCGACCGAGTCGATGCGCGTGTAGGAAAAGCTCATGCGGTCTTTGTTGTGGCGTTCCACCCAGAGGATGATCAGGCCGCCGACGATGAAGGCGATCGCCACCGGTACGGGGGCGAACAGCACCGCCTTGATCTTTTTGCTGAACAGGAAGCCGAGCACCGCCGCCGGCAGGAAGGCGATGATCAGGTTGATCACCAGGCGTTGCGCCTTGCGGTCGGAAAACAGGCCGGCCAGCACCGCGGCGATGCGCGCGCGGTATTCCCAGCAGACGGCGAGGATGGCGCCGGCCTGGATGACGATCTCGAAAACGTCGACTTTCTCTTTGGGGAAGGTGGGGCCGGCGAAGCTGAGCAGGCTGCCGGCGAGAATCAGGTGTCCGGTGGAAGAAATTGGCAGAAATTCGGTCAGGCCTTCTACGATGCCCATGATGAGCGCTTTGAGCGCGAGAATTGTGTCCATGCTGAGGGAGTAAGTGTGTCAAAACCAGTGGCTGCCGGCTGCGAGGCCGGACGAAGTCAGCATTTTACTGGCTTGGCGGGGAAGATGGCGTTTTTTGCGTCAAAGTCCTCACCTCACTCAGGGATATCATGGTGGGCCATGAAGAAACGCCGTCCGTGGCTGGAATGCCGTTCTGTTCAGACAATTCCTCTCGATCGCCGTCGTCCCGGTGCGTGCCGGGGTCCGGTGTCCTGGCACGGCCGCCAAGACGCTGGGTCCTGACTTGCGTCAGGACGACAGACAATTTGGCGACGACGTCCTTGAGTTTGGCAGCGTCGGTGCCGCACACTTCGGTCGGCGCGATATAGACCTCGAAGAAATCGCGCAGGTCAGCCAATTTCTCTCCCCTCATCGTCGTCCCGGCGCACGCTGGGACCCAGCGTCTTGAAACGGCCGCCAAGACACCGGGTCCTGACTCGCGTCAGGACGACAGACAATTTGGCGACGACGTCCTTGAGTTTGGCAGCGTCGGTGCCGCACACTTCGGTCGGCGCGATATAGACCTCGAAGAAATCGCGCAGGTCAGCCAATTCCTCCTCCCTCATCGTCGTCCCAGCGCACGCTGGGACCCAGCGTCTTGAAACGGCCGCCAAGACACTGGGTCCTGACTTGCGTCAGGACGACAGACAATTTGGCGGCGGCGTCCTTGAGTTTGGCGGCGTCGGCGTCGCACACTTCAGTCGGCGCGATATACACCTCGAAGAAATCGCGCAGGTCAGCCAATTTCTCTCCCCTCATCGTCGTCCCAGCGCACGCTGGGACCCAGCGTCTTGAAACGGCCGCCAAGACGCTGGGTCCTGACTTGCGTCAGGACGACAGACAATTTGGCGACGGCGTCCTTGAGTTTGGCGGCAGCGTCGCACACTTCGGTCGGCGCGATATAGACCTCGAAGAAATCGCGCAGGTCAACCAACTCCTCCCCTTCATCGTCGTCCCGGCGCACGCTGGGACCCAGCGTCTTGAAACGGTCGCCAAGACACTGGATCCTGACTTGCGTCAGGACGACAGACAATTTGGCGGTGGCGTCCTTGAGTTTGGCGGCGTCGGCGTCGCACACTTCAGTCGGCGCGATATACACCTCAAAGAAATCGCGCAGGTCAGCCAATTTCTCTCCCATCATCGTCGTCCCAGCGCACACTGGGACCCAGCGTCTTGAAACGGCCGCCAAGACGCCGGGTCCTGACTTGCGTCAGGACGACAGACAATTTGGCGGTGGCGTCCTTGAGTTTGGCGGCGTCGGCGTCGCACACTTCAGTCGGCGCGATATACACCTCGAAGAAATCGCGCAGGTCAGCCAATTTCTCTCCCCTCATCGTCGTCCCGGCGCACGCTGGGACCCAGCGTCTTGAAACGGCCGCCAAGACACCGGGTCCTGACTCGCGTCAGGACGACAGACAATTTGGCGACGGCGTCCTTGAGTTTGGCGGCAGCGTCGCACACTTCGGTCGGCGCGATATAGACCTCGAAGAAATCGCGCAGGTCAACCAACTCCTCCCCTTCATCGTCGTCCCGGCGCACGCTGGGACCCAGCGTCTTGAAACGGTCGCCAAGACACTGGATCCTGACTTGCGTCAGGACGACAGACAATTTGGCGGTGGCGTCCTTGAGTTTGGCGGCGTCGGCGTCGCACACTTCAGTCGGCGCGATATACACCTCGAAGAAATCGCGCAGGTCAGCCAATTTCTCTCCCCTCATCGTCGCCCCAGCGCACGCTGGGACCCAGCGTCTTGAAACGGTCGCCAAGACACTGGATCCTGACTCGCGTCAGGACGACAGACGTAACAGGGATGGCATCAGACCGACGTCGACAACGGCTTGTCCAGATCGATACCCAGTGTGGCGGCGGCGTCCTTGAGTCTGGCGGCGTCGGCGCCGAACACTTCGGTCAGCGCGGTGTAAGCAATCCAGCGCGCATCGACCTCGAAGAAGTCGCGCAGGTTGGCGCGCGTGTCGCTGCGGCCGAAACCGTCGGTGCCGAGCGTGACGTAGCGCGCCGGGACGTGGGCGCGGATGCTTTCGGACAAGGCGCGCACGTAGTCGCTGACGGCGATGACCGGGGCCTGGCTCGATTGCAGTTGCTGCGTCGCGTACGGCAGGCGCGTGGTCTCGCCGGGATGGAGGCGATGATGGCGTTCCGCGGCGATACCGTCGCGCGCCAGTTCGGTGAAGCTGGTGACGCTCCAGACTTCGGCCGTCACGCCGAACTGCTCCTGCAATGTGCGGGCGGCGGACAGCGCTTCCTTGAGCATCGGACCGGCGGCCAGCAGGCGCACCTGCGCGCCGGCTTTCGCTTCGAGGCAGTACATGCCGCGCAGGATGCCTTCCTTCACGTCGCCGCTTTGCGGCATGCTCGGCTGCGCTTCGTTTTCGTTGGTGACGGTAATGTAATAGAACACGTCTTCGTTGCGCTCCAGCATGCGGCGCATGCCGTCGTCGACGATCACCGCCATCTCGTAGGCGTAGGCCGGGTCGTAGGACACGCAGTTGGGAATGCCGGCGGCGATGATGTGGCTGCTGCCGTCCTGGTGTTGCAGGCCTTCGCCGCCGAGCGTGGTGCGGCCGGAGGTGGCGCCGATCAGGAAACCGCGCGCGCGCTGGTCGGCCGCCGCCCAGATCAGGTCGCCGATGCGCTGGAAGCCGAACATCGAGTAATAGATGTAGAACGGCAGCATCGGCAGGCCGTGCACCGAATAGCTGGTCGCCGCCGCCGTCCACGACGAGATCGCACCGGCTTCGGTGATGCCTTCTTCCAGTATCTGGCCGTCCTTGGCTTCGCGGTAGGACAGGATGGAGCCGATGTCTTCCGGTTCGTACAACTGGCCTTGCGAGGAATAGATGCCGACCTGGCGGAACAGGTTGGCCATGCCGAAGGTGCGCGCTTCGTCGGCGACGATGGGCACCACGTATTTGCCGAAGTCGGCGTCCTTGAGCATGCTGCTGAGCATGCGCACCAGCGCCATGGTGCTCGACATTTCCTTGCCTTCGGCGTCGAGCGCGAATGTGGCGTGGGTCTCGATGGCCGGCACGCTGAGCCTGGCTTCGTCCGCGACGCTGGAAATCCTGCGCGGCATGCGGCCGCCGAGCGCGGCGCGGCGCGCCAGCAGGTGCTTCATCTCGGCGCTGTCGGCGGCCGGCTTGTAGAAGGCCAGGTTCTTGCATTGCTCGTCGCTGATCGGCAGCTTGAAGCGGTTGCGGAAGGCGATCAGCACTTCTTCGTCGAGTTTCTTTTGCTGGTGCGTGGTCATCTTGCCTTCGCCGGCGGCGCCCATGCCGTAGCCCTTCTTGGTCTGCGCCAGGATCACGGTCGGCTGGCCGCGATGGTTGGCGGCGGCGTAGTAGGCGGCATGGATCTTCTTCATGTCGTGGCCGCCGCGGCGCAGGCGGTTGATCTCTTCGTCGGTGAGCGTCTCGGCGATCTTGCGGGTACCCGGCGTCTGGCCGAAGAAGCGTTCGCGGTTGAAGGCGCCGTCGTTGGCGGCGAAGGTCTGCAACTGGCCGTCGACGGTGCGGTTGAGCGCGTCCAACAATTCGCCATCCTTGTCGCGGGCGAACAGGCCATCCCAGTCCGAGCCCCACAGCAGCTTGACGACGTTCCAGCCGGCGCCGGCGAACAGGGTTTCCAGTTCGTCGACGATGTGGCCGTTGCCGCGCACCGGACCGTCCAGGCGTTGCAGGTTGCAGTTGACCACGAAGATCAGGTTGTCGAGTTTTTCGCGCGAGGCCAGGCTCAATGCCGCCAGCGATTCCGGCTCGTCCATTTCGCCGTCGCCGAACACGCCCCACACCTTGCGGTCCTGGTCTTGCAGCAGGCCGCGATGTTCAAGGTAGCGCAGGAAGCGCGCCTGATAGATCGCATTGATCGGGCCGATGCCCATCGAGCCGGTCGGGAATTGCCAGAAGTCCGGCATCAGCCACGGATGCGGATACGAGGACAGGCCTTGCTTGCCGTGTTTCTTGGCTTCGATCTCGCGGCGATAGAAGCCGAGGTCGTCCTCGGTCAGCGCGCCTTCGAGGAAAGCGCGCGCATAGATGCCCGGCGCCGAGTGCGGCTGGAAGTACACCAGATCGCCGGCGAACTTGTCGTCGCGCGCGCGGAAGAAATGGTTGAAGCCGACTTCAAACAGATCGGCGGCGGAGGCGTAGCTGGCGATGTGGCCGCCGAGTTCGCCATAGGCGCGGTTGGCGCGCACCACCATCGCCAGCGCGTTCCAGCGCATCACGGAAGCCAGGTGTTCTTCGATCGCCTGGGCGTCGGAGCCGCCCGGGAAAGGCGGTTCCTGCTCGGGACGGATGGTGTTGATGTAGGGCGTGTTGCGGGCGTCGCGCCAGTTGATGCCCCACTGCTGGGCGGCAGCGGACAGGCGCGACAGCAGGAAGCGCGCGCGGTCCGGGCCGACTTCCTGCAATACGCCCTGCAGCGCCTGCAGCCATTCCTGGGTCTCTTGCGCATCGATATCGATGTCTTTGGCAATGCCGCTGGCTGATGACATATCCACTTTCCGGTCTCCTCCTGGTCAATCTCATGAATGTACGCCGGATGGCGCGGCATGAGTTACTGAAATGCGAGGTTTGGCCTACAATGAGCAGCAGAATATACCGTCAATGAAAATTTAACGGAGATAAATTTCGCATATGGAACTCGACGCCATCGATTTACGTATCCTGAAGATGCTGCAGCAAAACAGCGCCATCAGCAACCTGGAGCTTTCCGCCAAGATCAACCTGTCGCCGTCACCGACGCTGGCGCGCGTCAAACGGCTGGAAAACGAGGGCATCATTTCGCGCTATGTCGCGCTCGGCAATCCGCATCTGCTCGGGTTGAAAGTCAATGTCTTCATCAAGGTCAGCCTGGAGAAACAGGAGTCGGCGGCGCTGGCGCGGTTTGAAACAGCGGTCAGCGCGTTTGACGAAGTGATGGAGGTTTACCTGATGACCGGCGACGAGGATTATCTGCTGCGCGTGGTGGTGCCCGACTTGCAGGCGCTGGAGCATTTCGTGCTCGATCACCTGACCAAGATTCCCGGCATCAAGAACATCCGCTCCAGCTTTGCGCTCAAGCAAGTCAAATACAAGACCGCGCTGCCGATCGACAACATGCCGCACTGATCGCGCCAGACGGGCAAGCACGGACCGCAAAAAAAAAGCGGCCCGCATTGCTGCGAACCGCCTGAACGCCTGCGCTCATCACGCCGGCTAATGAGGCCATACTGCACCTCGTTCCCTCACCCCACTACCACTACCCCTCTAACAAATTCATCCTCAGCTTTTTCCGGTACTTCAATCTGATGAACGGATTCTCCGGTAAATCAGACTGCGCGAATATCGGGGTTTTCCTGATGAGATGAATCGACATGTTTTTGCCGTGAGGCAAGCATGCCGTGCCAGGTTCTCGCGAACCGGCGTGCTATCGGGGAATGGGGCGGCGGGAGCATTCCCCGCCTAAATCAGCTAAGTCAGAACCGCTGCGCGCTGAACGGCGCCAGATCGATCTCGGGAGCTTGCCGCGCCAACAGTTGCCCGACCAGCCGGCCGGTGCGAGCAGACGAGCCCAACCCGATGTGGCCGTGTCCGAACGCGTGGATGATGTCGGGACTGCGCGTCGACGGGCCGATGCATGGCAAGCCGTCGGGTGTGCTGGGACGGCGCCCCAGCCAGTAGCGCACGCGGCTGGCCGGAAGGTCGCGCGGCAGCGCGGGGAACAACTGCAAGGCGATGTCGCGCATGATCTCGGCGCGGCGCCAGTCCGGCGCCGCTTCGAACGAGGCGATCTCGACCTGGCCGGCAACGCGCAATCCCTGTTCGGTCTGGGTCGCGATGACCTTGCGGTCCATGATCATCATCGGCGTGCGCGGACGGCCTTCCGGCGCCAGCACCATGGCGTGATAGCCGCGCTCGGCTTCCAGCGACACCTTGTCGCCGGCTTGCGCGGCCAGTGCTTTCGACTGTGCGCCCGCAGCGATGACGGCGGCGTCGCAGGCGATGTCGCCGCCATCGGTCAGCACGGCTGCAAGCCGTTGTTGCTCAAAACGAAAACCGCTGGCGGTGGCCGTCGTCAGCCGGGCGCCGCGCGCGCAGGCATGCGCCGCCAGCGCCGCGATGTAAGCGCCGGGATTGCGGCAATGTCCCGCCTCCGGGATCAGCACGCCGAAACCGTAGCCCGGGTCCAGGTCCGGTTCGCGCTCACGCAACTCCTGCGCCGACAATTCCTGCCAGGCGATGCCCAGATCGCGGCGGATGCGCCAGCCTCTGGCGTCCGCTTCAAAATGCCGGCGCGAGCGATAGACGTGCAGCAAACCGCCGAGATCGATCAGATGGGAGATCCCGGCCTGTTCCGCCATCCGCTGATGGAGCTGCGCGGCGCCGTGAAGCAGGGTACGCAGCGCCGCGGCGGTGGCGGTGATGCGCGCTTCGGTGGAGCCTGCAACCAGATAGCGCATGAGCCAAGGCAAGGTGCGCGGCAGATAGCGCCAGCGGATGGACAAGGGGCCGAGCGGATCGGCCAGGAAACCGGGGATTTTTTTCCACACGCCCGGCTCCGAAGGCGGCAGCACCGAGTGCGACGACAGCCAGCCGGCGTTGCCGTAACTCGATGCATGTTCGCCGCCGGGCTGGCCGGGATCGACAATGGTGACTTGCAGGCCCTGGTCGAGGGCGTTCAGTGCGCTCATCAGGCCGATGGCGCCGGCGCCGATGACGACAACGTGACGGGAGGCGGAGGAAGGGGAAGTTTGGGAGGTCATGCCCTCAAGTATAAGAGCTTCGCGGCACATTCACACCGACAGATAGGCGTGGCGCACCGCTGCGTCTGCCGCCAGTTCGTCCATCGTGCCCTGATAGCGGACGTGGCCGTTCTCCAGCACATAGGCGCGGTCGCTGACCAGTTCGGCGAAATGAAGATTCTGTTCGGACAGCAGGATCGACATGCCTTCGCGCTTGAGCGTCATGATCATGTCGGCCATCTGCTCGACGATCACCGGCGCCACGCCTTCGGACGGCTCGTCCAGCAACACCAGATAGGGATTGCCCATCAGCGTGCGCGCCACGGTCAGCATTTGCTGTTCGCCGCCGCTCATCCGGCCGCCCAGGCGTTGCGGCATCTCGCCGAGATTGGGAAACAGCGCGAACAGCTTTTGCGGCGTCCATGCGACCGCGCCGGGACGCGGCGGCTGGCGGCCGACTTCAAGGTTTTCCAGCACGCTCAGGTCGGCGAACACGCGCCGGTCTTCCGGCACATAACCCATGCCCATGCGCGCAATCTGGTGCGGCCTGGCGCGGCTGATGTCCTTGCCGAGAAAATCGACCTTGCCTTGCGCGCGATCCATCAGGCCCATGATCGCCTTCATCGTGGTCGACTTGCCGGCGCCGTTGCGTCCCATCAGCGCCACCACCTCGCCGCGCCGCACCTCGAGGGCGACATCGAACAGGATGTGGGCGCGACCGTAAAAAGCATTAAGGCCTTCCACCCTGAGCAGGACGTCCTGCGTCGCGGCGTTCACGACAGGTCCTCCGTTTTGCCGCTTCTTCGTTTTTCGAATGTCTTGCCGGAGCCGAGATACACCGCCTGCACCTCGGGATGGTTGCGGATGGCCTCGCCATCGCCTTCGGCGATGATGCGGCCGCGCGCCAGCACGATCATGCGGTCGGCGAAGGCGAACACCACATCCATGCTGTGTTCGGTGAACAGCACAGAGACCTTGCGCTCGACCACCAGTTTTTTGATCAGCGCCATCAAGTCGTTGCGTTCGCCGGGTGCCATGCCGGCGGTGGGCTCGTCCATCAACAACAGGCGCGGGCGATTGGCCAGCGCGATCGCCAGCTCGACGCGCTTGACGTCGCCGTAGGCCAGCACGCCGCAGGGACGCTGCGCCTGCGCCGCCATGCCGACCTGGTTGAGCAGCTCCATCGCCTCGTCGCGGAAGAATGAAGCCGCCAGTCGCCACAGCCGGAACAACTTGCGCTCGCGCGAGATCAGCGCCATCTGCACGTTTTCCACTACGGTCATCGAACCGAAGGTCGCCGAAATCTGGAAGGTGCGGCCGACGCCGAGACGCCAGATGTCGCGCGGTTTCATGCCGCCGATGTCATGGCCGTCGAAACGCACCGATCCGGCATCGGGCCGGTATTGGCCGTTGACGATATTGAAGCAGGTCGACTTGCCAGCGCCGTTGGGTCCGAGCAGCGCCAGCAACTGGCCGGCAGGAAGGTCGAACGACACGCCGTCGAGCGCCTTGACGCCGCCGAAGGCTTTGCTGATATCGCGGACTTGCAGCAGGCTCATGCCGCCTCCTCCCCGCGATCGGCATGGCGGCTGAAAAACCCGGCGATGCCCGCCGGGAACAACAGCACCAGCGCCAGGATCGTCAGGCCCAGCAGCGCGCGCCAGTAATCGGTCTCGCGCGCGACGACATCCTGCAACCAGGTGAACACCGCCGCGCCGACCACCGGTCCCAGCAGGGTCTGCAAGCCGCCCAGCATGACCATCACCAGGCCGTCGACCGAACGGCCGACGCTGATCGCTTCGGGAGAAATGCTGCCTTTGGAAAACGCAAACAACGCACCCGCCACACCACAGAACAGGCCCGCCACGACGAACGCCATCCACTGCACGCGCCTGACGTCGATGCCAATGGCTTCGGCGCGCAACGGCGAATCGCGGCCGGCGCGCATGGCGTAGCCGAACGGCGAGAACAGCACGCGGCGCAGCAGCCACACGCCGATGACGCTCAAGGCCAGCGCCAGGTAATAGAATGCCGTCGGCGCAGCCGCCCAGTCCGACGGCCAGATCCCGACCAGGCCGTTGCTGCCGCCGGTGACGTCGTCCCACTGATAGATGACGGCCCAGACGATCTGCGCGAATGCCAGCGTCAGCATCGCCAGATACACGCCCGACAGGCGCACGCAGAACCAGCCGAACAACAGCGCGCCGCCTGCCGCCGCCAGCGGTCCGACGATCAGCGCCGCTTCCATCGGCAATTGCAGCCTGGTCAGCGCCAGCGCCGCCGCATAGGCGCCCAGTCCGAAATAGGCGGCGTGGCCGAATGAGTGCATGCCGCCCGGCCCCATCATGAAATGCAGGCTGGCGGCAAACAGGATGGCGATCAGGATTTCCACCAGCAGCACGGTGAGATAGGGAAAGCTTGCCGACAACAGCGGCGCGGCCAGCAACAGCGCAAGCCCGGCCAGCAACAGCTTGCGCTGCGTCGCGCCAGCCGGACGCAGGGGCGCTTCCGGCGGTCCGGCGACGCGGCTGGCGGCCTGCGGCTTGCCGAGCAGACCCCAGGGACGCACCACCAGAATGCAGGCCATCACCAGGAACTCCGCCACCAGTGTCAGCTTGGAGAGCGAGAACGCGACGCCGCCGATGGACACCTGCCCGAACGCGACGCACAGCGCCTTGATTTCGGCGATCAGCAGGGCCGCCAAAAAGGCGCCGCCGATCGACCCCATGCCGCCGACCACGACGACCACGAAAGCATTGCCGATGGTTTCCAGGTCGAGCGCCAGATTGGCGGGAATGCGCGGCCCTTGCAGCGCGCCGCCCAGTCCGGCGAGAAAGCAGCCGAGTGCGAACACGCCGGTAAACAGCCGCGACTGATTGATGCCAAGCGCGCCGACCATGTCGCGGTCCTGCGTGGCGGCGCGGATCAGCGTGCCCCAGCGCGTGCGGTTGAGCAACAGCCACAGCAGGCCGAGCACCGCCGGGCCGATGCAGATCAGCGCCAGATCGTATTGCGGCAGGCGGCGGCCCAGCAGTTCCACCGAACCGGCCAGGCCGGGCGCGCGCGGGCCGAACAGATCTTCCGGCCCCCATACATACAGCGCGGCGTCTTTAAGCACCAGCGCCAGCGCGAAGGTGGCCAGCAACTGGAACAATTCCGGCGCGCGATAAATGCGGCGCAGGATCGCGATCTCGACTACCGCGCCGAGCAGCGCAACGGCGCAGGCCGACAGCAGCACCGCGCTCCAGAAACCGATGCCGCTGGCGCCGATCAGGCTCACCAGCGTATAGGCGATAAAAATACCCAGCATGTAAAACGAGCCGTGGGCGAAGTTGACGATGCGCGTCACGCCGAAGATCAGCGACAGCCCGGCCGCCACCAGGAACATGGCGGAAGCGTCGGCGAGGCCGTTGATCATCTGTACTATGAGGCTGGAGAGAGTCATGCCTTGTCTATGCCTGGGGCGGGTTGCCGCGCTGGGTTGCCGTGACCTTGTGCGTGCCGCCGTGAATGATTCCGGCTAGAGTATACGATGTCGCTGTTATCCGCGTCCCGTCCTATCCTCATTCCGACAAAGGAGCTTCTATGTTTCTGGATTTTTCTCAGGTCGATCCGCGTCAGGCTTATAGCTGGCTGGCTTCGGCCGTCATCCCGCGGCCGGTCGCCTGGGTCTCCACCATCTCCGCCGCCGGCGTCAGCAACCTGGCGCCGTTCAGCTTCTTCCAGATGATTACCGGCAAACCGCCGACGCTCATGATCTCGCCGCTGGTGCAGCGTGACGGCGGCATCAAGGACACCGTGCGCAATGCGCAGGAGACCGGGCAACTGGTGGTCAATCTGGTCAGCTTCGAGATGGCCGACGCCATGAACGAAACCTCGTTTTCGTATGACGCCGACATCAGCGAGTTCGAACAATGCGGCATCGCCGCCGCACCGTCATCGCTGGTCCGGCCGCCGCGCGTCGCCGCCGCACCGGTCAGCCTGGAATGCGAACTTGTCAGTTGCACGCCCTACCCCGCCGATGCGCCTTCGTGCCACATCCTGCTGGGCCGGGTGCTGGCCGCGCATTTCGACGAGAGCATCCTGAACGACAAGCAATTGCCCGATCCCGTCAAACTGAATCTGCTCTCGCGCATGGGCGGCGACTGGTACGGACGCACGCGCAGCGACGCCAACTTCGCATTGTCGCGGCCGCGCGGCTGGGAGAAATAAGTCCGCGGCCAACATGGTGAGCCGCCCCGCAAACGGACATCGCCCGGGAAAAGAGGAATCATTCGATGAAATTGACTTTGGTTGTCTTTGACGGCGTGCAAGCGCTTGACGTGGCCGGCCCCCTCGACGTTTTCGCGGAGGCCAATCTGTTGCTGCCCAAGAAGGACCATTACGAGATTACGCTCGTTGGCGAGCGCTCCGACAGCGTCATGTGTTCAAGCGGAATAGAGTTCAAGGTCCATGTCGACTATCCGAATTTTGATTCGGAAAGCGACCTGCTGCTTGTTGCCGGCGGACCAAGGGTGCCGGAATATCGACCGGACGGCGCCTTTCTGACCTGGCTGAACGCACGGGCGCGCAGCGCCGCGAAGTTTGGCGCCGTATGCAACGGCGTGTTTCTGCTGGGCCACGCCGGACTTCTCGCGGGCCGCGAAGTGACGACGCATTGGGACCATGCAAAGCGGCTTGCCAAACAGTTTCCCGATCTGAACGTCAGGCCCGACAAGATATTCGTCCGCGACGGCAACCTCTTCACGTGCGGCGGCGTCACCGCCGGAATTGACCTGTGTCTGTCGCTTGTCGCCGAGGATTGGGGACACGAACTCGCGATGAAAGTCGCGAAACGCCTCATCGTTTACATCCGTCGCGATGGCGGCCAGTCGCAATACAGTCCTTATCTTGCGGTCGGCCCGGACGAAGACTCGCTGGTCGCCAAGGTCTTGAAGCATGTCACCGACCATATCGGCGATGCATTGACCATTGAAGAAATTGCCGACGCGGTAGGCGTCAGCCGGCGCACCTTCTCGCGCGCTTTTGCCAAGCATGCGCACGTCACGCCGTCTGTTTTTGTTGAACAGGTGCGTATCGATTTTGCGCGGAAGCTGCTGGAGGAGACGGACGTTCCGCTCAAGACCGTCGCCTTCCGATGCGGATTCAACAATGCGACGCAGATGCGAATGATTTTCTCGCGGCGATTGAACACCACGCCAAAGCACTACAGGGAGCGCTTCCGTGCGGATGACATCCCCCGGACCAATGCGTCGGAGCCGATATCGTCAAGCGCTCAATAGGCGGCCGGTGAGCAACGCATGTACCGTGCGACATGAAAGCACTGCAATCGACGCCGTGAGCAAGAACAGCAGCAGCGCGGCAATCAACGCCAGGCCTTTGCCGCCGACGGCTGCGGAATACATGAATGCAGCGTTGCTCAATGCCGCCATCGGGAAACCGATTCCCCACCACGCCGGCGAAAACGGCGCCGGTTTCACCAGAAGACGATAGAAGATAATGGCGAACAAAAACAAACCGAAGTAAAACAATAGCGCCGCAAACATATCGACTCTTTGCACCAGATTGACGTAAGCAATAAAGCCGACCGCAAACGGCGCAACCAATATCATCTTGGACGGGCGCATGGCCGCCGCGAGAGGTTCATGATGAATCAACCGGGAAAGAATCAGAATAAAGAACACGACCGCGCTGACGCCGCCCACGGCTGCGGCGAACAGATTCACTTCGTGCGTCCATCCCGATGCAAGCGCGCCGCCCGTCACCACGATGTCGAGACTGCCGACACCTGCAATCAACCAGGCAGGAACCATCGTTGCGGGTGCTGCATTTCCATTCAAGAGCCGCGACATCATGACCACGCTAAGAGCCAATGTCGCCACCGTTCCGATCGTCCACACGACCAACTGTGCGGAAGTGCTGTAGCTGCCGATCACGCTCGACAGCAGCAGGATACTGATGCCTACCGTGCCAAAGAAACTGCCGATGACGGGATGTGAAAACTCGAGCTTCACCACGTCGGGAAACCTGACGAGCTTGTTCAGGTAGGACAGGGTCAAGACAACGAACAGCGCCAGCGCAACGACGCCTATGGTGTTCGACACCGCGATGTGTGCATGATCGCCATAGGCCTTGTTGGCAAGACGCCACGCCAGGGAGAGCCCGGCGACGCTCATGACAGAGCCGAAGAGGCCGATCGGCAAATGGCGGACGGATG
This sequence comes from Herbaspirillum sp. RV1423, assembly GCF_000577615.1. Taxonomy (GTDB): domain Bacteria; phylum Pseudomonadota; class Gammaproteobacteria; order Burkholderiales; family Burkholderiaceae_D; genus Herbaspirillum. The sequence goes on along the minus strand of NZ_CBXX010000034.1, from coordinate 25,009 downwards.
ATGCACGCGCTGTCATTGCGCGGCTCGCTTGGGCAGATTCCATACAGACTCCATTGTTCAGGTACAGCTTGTGGTTGGACGTTTGGATTCTGCCCCGGCGGCAGCGGCGTGTGTGCGATCTGTTCCGGTTTGTCCCAAAAGGAACGAGAGTTGTCCCCAAAACGGCTCACGAGATGGAGTAATGCGCCACAGATTTTTTCCTGCTCATGCCCGGCAAGCGCCGACCATCGCATCAGCGTGAAAGACGCCTAGACGTTTTCCTCATGAGAACTCTATTCGGATGCTGTTTGCCGCCTTGTCAGCCTTATCAGCCGTAACTGGATCGCTGAACGGCAACTCACCTGCTATGCAATGCAGGCGGCCTGAATAGTCAGGCCTCGGTTATGGCGCACCATGAGACAAATTTCAAGGTTTAACTCACAATCGATGCGCTTTTTATTGCCGCTCAAGCGGCAAAATCCGGGGAAGACAAGCTCATGCAGCTTGCGCCGACGCCAGTTCATCAAATATTTCGCTGGTCGCATTTTGATAAATTCCATGCGCGCCCAACTGCGCTGATAACTCTTGCGCAAAGGCCAGCAGCTTGGCTCGCATCAGTTCGCTGGTGGCCGGATCGAAGCGCAGCGACAAGCCGAAGATCGTCAGCGCGCCAATGAAAGCATTGCCCGCTCCGAACACCGGCGCCGACATCGACGACGACAGCGGATTGTTGATGCCAGCAGAAATACAGACATAGCGGCCGTCCGATCTGGCGGCATTGCCCGGCACCGAAAAGAAGCGCAGCACCTGCGAACTGGATGTCTTGTCGATCTCAAACAGCGACCCCGCCTTCACAGTCGCCTTCACCGACTCCGCAGATTCTGCAGCATACAGACACAGGCGCTTATCCAGTTGTCTGATATAGAAAGCGGCGCTTTCGCCGGTTTCTTTTACCATCTTTTGCAGCGCCGGCAGGATAAAGTCCGCGTAATTGAATTTCTGTTCGAATGCCTTGCCAAGCTGAAAGGCTTTCGGTCCCAACTGGTAAGAATTGTCTTGCCGCTGCACCACATAGCCGTGTTTGATGAATGACAGCATGTAGCGGCAAATGACGCTTTTGAATAATCCGGTTCTTGCTTCCAGCTCTTTCAGACCCAGCGATTCCGGCGCATCGATAAATGCGCTCAGGATCGCCAGGCTGCGTTCTGCGCCTAAAACGATGCGATCCGGCGGGGCTTCTTTCTCTTTACTCATAGGTTATTTTTAAATTGAAGAATGGTTTGAGCGTACCATTTTTTATGGTCTGACGCGTCGCACCAATCTGGTGTCGGATGTCGATTTTTTGCACTCGTCCGGCGCAATTATTGCACTCTCGCGATGATTTTGCACTGCGGCAGGGAGCGTTCTAAGTGTATGAAAATAAAAAGAAAATTATGCTTGTTTAAAAATCATAATGACATTATGATTTATTTCATGCTTTATCCGATGGTTCAAAAAATGAAAGGGTTGACGATGACTTTGGCTCCGAAAATGAAAGCGCAGATCGCTCTGGCTGCGACAGTTTTATCCTTTGCTGTCTGTACCTCCGCATACGCGGACAGGCTGGCCGATATCAAGGCGCGCGGCACCTTGATCTGTGCGACCTTGACCAGCAGCGAACCATTGGGATTTCAAGACCCCGAAACCCGCCAAGTGGTCGGTTTCGACGTCGACATGTGCGGCGCGGTTGCCAAGCAACTGGGTGTGAAGCTGGAGCACAAAGGTGTATCGGTCGAGGCGCGTGTGCCGGAACTGGCGTTGGGCCGCGTCGATCTGGTGTCAGCCGCGCTGGGTTACACCAAGGAGCGCGCGGAGCAGATCGACTTCACCTCATCCCACTATCAGACGCCGATCAAGCTGATTGCGCACAGCAATGGCGGATTCAACAAAGTGGAAGACCTGGCTGAAAAGCGCATCAGCGCCAACAAGGGATCGACTCCCGAACTGTTCGCCCGCCGCGCCTTGCCCAAGGCAACCATTCTGACCTTCCAGGATACCCCCGCAGCCTTCCTGGCGCTGGCGCAGAACAAAGTGCAAGGCCTGGCCTTGTCGCAACCGTCCGGTGTGCGTTTCGTCAACGAATCCAATGGCCAATACAAATTTCTCGACGGCAGCCTGGCATGGGAACCGACCGCATTGGGCGTGAAGAAGAACGAGCCGGCTTTGCTGAAAGCGGTGAACGAGGCCTTGGATAAGATGGAAAAGTCCGGCGAAATCGATGCTTTGTGGACTAAATGGTTCGGTCCAAAAACCAAGTTCAACATTGTGCGCGAAAAGAAACTGACTCCTATCTCGACATTCCAGTCCTGATCGGTTTCGTTCGACAGGTTCTGCGGATTGGAGCGCTCATGCAGCTTGTCAGCGCCCATGCACTGCAGAGCCTCCCTTGATTTCCTGTTGGCGAAAGCAACCCAGATGCTTAACCTCGATTTTGGCGTTGTCCTGCATGGGCAATACCTCAAATGGCTGATCGGCGGCGTCGTCAATACGCTGACGCTGTTTGTATTGGCATGGATTGCTGCATTTACGCTGGCGATCATGCTGGTAGCCTTGCGTTCGCTGGCGGTGCGCCCGCTCGAATGGGCGATTGCCGCCTATGTCAATTACCATCGCAACGTGCCGGGACTGGTGCAAATTTTCGTCTGGTACTTCGGCGTGCCGGAGCTGCTGCCAGATTCCATCACTCAGTTCATCAACGAGCACAACGGTGAATTCATCTTTGCCCTGATCGCTCTGTCGCTCAACTCCGCCGCATACATGTCGGAAGACTTGCGCAGCGGCTTGCGTTCGGTGGCGCGCGAGCAAATGGAAGCGGCGCGCGCGCTCGGCCTGAACTATGCGCAAGCCATGCGCGACGTGCTGCTGCCGCAAGCGATACGCATCTCGGTGCCGCCGCTGATCAATCAATCGCTGAGCCTGTTCAAATCGACCAGTCTGGCAATGGCCATCGGTGTGGGCGAAATGACATACGCCAGCCGCCAGATCGAAAACGAAACCTATCGCACTTTCGAAACCTTTGCACTGGCATCGGCATTCTATTTGCTGCTGTCGTTCGGCATCATGGCGCTGGGCGCGTATTACAACAGCAGGCATCTGCAGGTAAAGGAGCGCTGACATGTTCGGCATTTTCGATATTCTAAAAACCTACGGCCTGCAACTGCTGATCGGCGAATTTCCGCACGGTCCGCTGGGAGGTCTTTCGCTGACGCTGATTCTGGCCGTCGCCGGTCTGGTCTGTGCTTTTCCGCTGGCGGTCCTGTTCGGCATTGCGCGCACCAGCAGCATCCGCTGGATCGCCTTGCCGTCGGCCGCCATCGTGCACACCTTGCGCGGCTTGCCGGTGCTGATGCTGATCTTCTGGGCCTATTTCATCGTACCGCTACTGACCGGCAAGTCGATCTCCGGCACCACCACCGTCATCTGCGCGTTAGTGGCTTATGAAACTGCATTTCTGGGCGAAGTCATCAAGGCCGGCATTCAGGCCATTCCCAAAGGACAGGTTGAAGCGGCGCGTTCGCTCGGCATGGGCTATTTCAGGACACTGTCGGACATCGTGCTGCCGCAGGCGCTGTTCAACATGATTCCGAGCATTTTGAATCAGTTGATTTCGCTGATCAAGAATACCTCGCTGGCCTACATCATCAGCGTCAACGAACTGACCTATTCGGCCTATCAGGTCAATGCCCAATTGCTGACCAAACCGTTCCAGGTGTATTTCATTCTGGCGATGACTTATTTCGTCATCTGCTACAGCCTGAGCACGGCAGTCGGCAAGATCGAGAAGAAGATTACAAAAAAACGTCAATTGAGAATTCAGCCGAGGGCCATGTCATGATCCGATTCAACAATGTCAATAAATGGTACGGCGATTATCACGCGCTGCGCGACGTCAACGAAACCGTCAAGCGCGGCGAAGTGGTGATCGTTTGCGGGCCATCCGGTTCGGGCAAGTCGACCCTGATCCGCACCGTCAACCGGCTGGAACCGATCAACGACGGCAATATTTACGTCGACGGCCAGGACATTTACGGCAACGGCGTCGATGTCAACAAACTCAGAAGCCGCATCGGTTTCGTGTTCCAGCAATTCAATCTGTTCCCGCACATGAGCGTGCTGCGCAATGTGATGCTGGCGACTATCCGCGTCTTGAAGACGGATGAAAAAGAGGCGAAGGAAGTCGCGCTCGGCCTGCTGGACAAGGTCGGCCTGTCAGTCAAGGCCGAGGCCTATCCCGGGCAGTTGTCCGGAGGGCAGCAACAGCGCGTGGCGATTGCGCGCGCGTTGGCGATGAAGCCGCCGGTGATGCTGTTCGACGAGCCGACCAGCGCGCTTGACCCGGAAATGGTCGGCGAAGTATTGCAGGTGATGAAACAACTGGCTGGCGAGGGTATGACCATGATCTGCGTCACGCATGAGATGGGTTTCGCCCGCGAAGTCGCCGATCGACTGATTTTCATGGCCGACGGCGAAGTGCTGGAACGCGCCACGCCGCAAGACTTTTTCGAGCGGCCGCAGCATCCGCGCGCGCAGAGATTCGTGGCCGATATCCGGCACGCCTGATTTTTTCGAACATTATTTTTCAATGAAAGCTGATCCATGTCTTTTCTTTCCGCATCGTTAGCGCGTATAAAACCTTCCGCCACCATCGCCGTCAGCCAGAAAGCCCGCGAACTGAAAGCGGCCGGGCGCGACATCATCGCCCTCAGTTCCGGCCAGCCGGATTTCGATACGCCGGACAACATCAAGCGCGCGGCGATTGCCGCCATCGGCAGAGGCGAAACCAAATACACCGCAGTGGCCGGCATTACCGAATTGCGCGAAGCGATCGTCGACAAATTCAAACGCGAAAATCAACTGGATTACACGGTCGCGCAAACCATCGTTTCCAACGGCGGCAAGCAAGTGATCGCCAATGCGTTGATGGCAACCGTCAATCCCGGCGACGAGGTCATCGTGCCAGCCCCGTATTGGGTGTCTTACCCGGAACTCGTCTCGCTATGCGGCGGTACGACGGTATTCGCACAGGCATCACGGGCCAGCAATTACAAGCTGACCGCCTCTGAGCTGGAGGCAGCCATCACGCCGCGCACCAAATGGCTGATGTTCAATTCACCGTGCAATCCCAGCGGTGCTGCGTATACCAGAGAAGAATTGCAAGCATTGGCCGAGGTGCTGCTGCGTCATCCGCATGTCTGGATTCTGAGCGACGACATCTATGAACATCTGACCTATGGCGATTTCAAGTTCACCACGCCGGCTCAGTTGGCGCCTCAATTGTACGAGCGTACGTTGACCATGAACGGGGTGTCCAAAGCCTATGCAATGACGGGCTGGCGCATTGGCTATGCCGGCGGTCCGCTGGCGCTGATCAAGGCGATGGAAAAAATTCAGGGGCAGACTACTTCAGGCGCCAGTTCGGTATCGCAATGGGCTGCCGTAGAGGCATTGACCGGCCCGCAGGATTACATAGCCATGAGCCGCGAGGTATTCCAGGAGCGCCGCGATCTGGTGGTGTCGATGCTGAACGCGGCGCCGGGTCTGGATTGCCCGACGCCGGAAGGCGCATTCTACGTCTTTCCGTCGTGCGTCGAGTTGCTCGGAAAACGTACCGAAGACGGCGCTGTGCTGAACACCGATGAAGATTTTGTATCTGCCTTGCTGCAGGCGGAAGGCGTGGCGCTGGTGCATGGCAGCGCTTTCGGGCAGGCGGGGAATTTCCGTCTGTCTTATGCGGCGGCGACCGAGCAGTTGCGCGACGCTTGTGCGCGCGTGCAGCGCTTTTGCGCAACGCTGCGCTGATCTTGCAGCGAATTCTGAAAAACAACGGAGTACATCATGACTGCAGGTTTTCGAATCTTTGAACGTCGCCGGAAGGTCAGCGACGAAGACGTCCGCCGCTTCGCAGAGATACCGGTCGCGAACATCAGCGACTCGATGTCTCGCATGACTGCAGCAGGAACCCGTTTGCGGCCGCTGCATCTCGGCGGCAAGCTGGCCGGCGCGGCGATCACGGTGAAGTCGCGTCCCGGCGACAATCTGATGGTACACAAGGCGCTGGATCTGGCTGAGCCGGGCGACATCGTAGTGGTTGATGCCGGCGCCGACATGAGCAATGCGATCATCGGCGAGCTGATGGTGGCGCATGCGATTCAGCGCAAGCTGGGCGGCATCGTGGTCAATGGCGCGGTGCGCGATCTGGCGGCGATTCAGGCCGGCAGTTTCCCCGTCTTCGCGGCCGGAGTGACGCATCGCGGACCTTACAAAGACGGCCCCGGCGAAATCAATGTGCCGATCGCCATCGACGGCATGGTGATCGCGCCCGGCGATCTGGTGATCGGCGACAGCGACGGCTTGCTGTGTGTGCCGTTTGCCGATCTGGCGACGGTGTATGCTGACGCCAAGAAAAAGAACGATGCGGAAGCGGCACAAATGGCCAACATCGTTGCCGGTCATAGCGACCGGCGTTGGGTCGACGCCGCACTGCAAAAACTGAATTGCGAACAAGTTGCACGCCAAGGCTAAACATGCAGAGCGAGCATAAGCCGGGGCATTCGCCGCATCTGGCCATCCGCGAAGACTGGCTGGCGCTGCACACGGAGCCGGTGCTGCTGCCGGACCTGCCGATCGTCGATGCCCATCATCATTTGTGGGACCGGCCGACCGGACGCTATCTGTTCGACGAGCTGATGGCCGATCTTAATGTCGGGCACAATGTCGTCGCGACCGTATTCGTGCAATGTCGGACCATGTACCGGGAGAACGGTCCGGAAGCATTGAAACCGGTCGGCGAGGTTGAGTTCATCAACGGCGTGGCCGCGCAATCGGCATCCGGCTTGTATGGAGCCGCAAGAGCGTGCGCGGCGATCGTCGGTTGCGCCGATCTGCGTCTCGGTGCGAACGTCGCACCGGTACTGGAGGCATTGCAGCATGCCGGCGGCGGCAGGCTGCGCGGGATTCGCAATTCAACCGCCTGGCATGCCGATGAACGAATTCGTTCCAATCCGATTCAGCCTCCGCCGGGCTTGCTGTCCGATGCCGCGTTTCGACAGGGAGCGGCGCAACTGAGCCGCTTCGGATTGTCGCTGGACATATGGGCTTATCACACGCAATTGCCGGAAGTGTATGCGTTGGCGCGCGCTTGCCCGGAAACCGTCATCGTGTTGAATCACGCCGGCGGCCCGCTCGGCGCCGGTGCGTATGCCGCACAGCGTCGCGAGGTATTCGCCATTTGGCGGCGCGACATGGCGGCGCTGGCCGGCTTGCCGAATGTGTTCCTGAAGATCGGCGGTCTGGGCATGCCGGTCGGCGGTTGGGATTTTCATTTGCAAGCCTTGCCGCCATCGTCGCAGCAGTTGGCAGACGCCTGGAAACAGTATGTGGCAAGCTGCCTCGATCTGTTCGGTGTGCAGCGCTGCATGTTCGAAAGCAATTTCCCGGTGGACAAGGGCATGTTCAATTATCTATGCGTCTGGAACGCATTCAAGCGGCTGGCGGCCGGCTGTTCTCCCGACGAGCAGGACGCGCTGTTCAGCGGCAATGCGGCCAGACTCTATCGGATTGTTTTTCCGGCCTGAGGGCGCACGGAAAAATTTTCGATTTGATGAAATACTTCGTCGCGACACGCGTGTCGGCGTGGCGATTTCAGAGAAAGAGAACAGAGTGCAAGTTCCGATAAGAGATAAAAAGGACAAGGCCGGGGTCGATGGCGTCGACGGTTTGCCGGAAGAAAGACGCCTGTTGGCGATTGTCACGATAGTGCTGGCAGTGGCAATTGCGGTGATGGACGGCTCGATTGCCAATCTGGCCTTGCCGTCGATCGCCACCGACATGCGCGCCACTGCATCCGAGGCGATCTGGATCATCAACAGTTATCAGATCGCGATGGCAGTCTGCCTGTTGCCGCTGGCGTCGCTGGGCGAAGTGATCGGCTATCGGCGTATTTATCTGGTTGGATTGGCGATGTTTACCGTGGCCTCGCTGGCCTGCTCGATTAGCGACAGCATGCTGCAACTGAGTCTGGCGCGCGTGCTGCAGGGTGTGGGCGCGGCGGGCATTCTCAGTGTCAATACCGCGTTGATCCGTTTCATCTACCCCAGCCGTCTGCTAGGCAGGGCGATCGGTTATAACGCGCTGGTGGCCGGCACCGCGACGGCGCTGGGACCGACAATTGCCGGCGTGATTCTACATGTCGCTTCCTGGCACTGGCTGTTCTTGATCAATATTCCGCTCGGGCTGATATCGCTGGCGATCGGCTTGCGTTCCTTGCCATTCAATGCCCTTTCCGAGCACCGGTATAGTCTGCGCAGCGCCGTGCTGTGCATGGTGTTCATCGGCATGCTGCTGTACACCGTGGATGCGGTCGGCCATTTGCAACACTGGCTTATCGCGGTAGTCTGCGCATGCGTGACCGCGATTGCATTGACGCTGTTGCTGCGCTTGCAATCGAAAACCGCGCCGATGCTGCCGCTCGATCTGTTGCGGATCCCCTTGTTTGCGTTGTCGATCGGCACCTCGACTTGTTCGTTTGCGGCATCGACCGCCGCTTTCGTGATGTTGCCGTTCTTCTTGCAGAATCATCTGGGCATGAGTGCTCCACATGCCGGTTTGCTGCTGACAGCGTGGCCGATCGCGGTGGCGCTGACCGCACCATTGGCCGGCAAGATGTCGGACCGCGTTTCGGCCGGTTTGCTGGGCGGCGTCGGCCTGGCGATCATGGCGCTCGGCCTGCTGTCGTTGCTGACGGTCGATGCCGCTACTGCGGATACCATGCTCGCATTGCAACTGGCGGTGTGCGGCTTCGGATTCGGTCTGTTTCAGTCGCCCAACAATCGCACCATGATCAGCGCAGCGCCGCGTTCACGCACCGGCGGCGCCAGCGGCATGCTGGGGACCGCTCGCCTGGTCGGACAAACCACCGGCGCATCGGTGGTGGCGCTGGTGCTGGCGGCGTCGTCCACGCCGTTTTCGACGGTGCTTTGGTGCGCCAGCATCTTGTCCGGCATGGCTTGCATCGTCAGTCTTGGTCGGGTGCGTTTTCATCTGCAATAGCGGGCTGGATATCGCGTAGATAAAAGCAGAAGATGCAAATATTTTGACGAACCTGACCGCCGCGTCAGGCGCAAAATGAAGCAGAGGCGGCATCTGACCAGCCAATGCTTCGCGAAATAAATCCCAGGCTGTCTGACAGTCGTAGAAGATTTCCACATCGTCGTCTGCACGTTTTACTAGAACTCAATTCATAAATAGGCGTGAGTGCGAGCTGGCCCTGTTTGGGTGCAGGCCGCGTCGCGCTCCTTGCGCCTGGCATGCCTTGCCAGCGCCTTTTCTGGGAGGAACGCATCTCACACCTGTTTATGAAATGAGTTCTAATTTTCAGCACTTGGAATACCAAGAACCAGACTCCATGCTCCAAGGCGCAGGTAAAAAACACTCTGGCTCACAGTGACGCGCCGACGCGAGCGCGCGCCTGCGCATATTGTTCGGCCAGTTGCCGCACGATCTCCGCCGCCGGCAGGATGTCCCGGATGGCGCCGATGCCATGGCCGCTGCCCCAGATATCTTTCCAGCGTTTTGGCTTGCCGAAATCGGCCGCCGATTTGTCTTGCGGCTGCAGGTTGTCCGGATCGAGACCGGCGGCGCGAATGCTGGGTTTCAGATAATTGCCGGGAACCCCCGAAAAATAGGGCGTGTAGATAATATCGGCGGCACTGCCGTCGACGATCATTTGTTTATGCAGCGGCTGCGCCGCAGATTCTTCGGAGGCAATGAAACGCGTGCCCATGTAGGCCAGATCGCAACCCATGACTTGCGCCGCCAACACGCCGGCCCCGTTGCTGATGGAGCCGGCCAGCACCAGCAGCCCGTCAAAGATGGCGCGCACCTCCGCCGCCAGCGCGAACGGACTGAGCGCTCCGGCATGGCCGCCGGCTCCGGCGCACACCAGTATCAGGCCGTCCACGCCGGCGGCGATGGCCTTCCTGGCGTGGCGCAGCGTGGTCACATCGTGCAGCACGATGCCGCCGTAGGCATGCACTTTTTCCACCACCAGATCCGGCGCATGCAGCGAAGTGATCACGATGGGCACACGATGTTTCACGCATGTGGCCAGATCATCCTGCAGGCGGGTATTGGATTGATGCACGATCAGGTTGACCGCATACGGCGCAATGATGCGATCAGGCTCGGCCGCATGACAGGCCTGCAGCGCTGTCTCGATCTGCGTGAGCCAATTGCCCAGTTCTTCCTGCGGGCGCGCATTGAGCGCCGGAAACGAACCGACGATGCCGGCGCAGCATTGGGCGATCACCAGGGCGGGGTTGGACACCAGGAACATGGGCGAGGCGATCACGGGGACGCGTAGTCTGCCGGGCAGGCTAGCAGGGCTGGTAAGCAATAGATCGGTCATGAACGTCATCGATACATTGGAATGAGTGGATTATTTGCATGCTTCGGACCAAGCCGAGCTTGCGGCATGGCGCCGGCTACTTCTTGCCGAAGGCGGCGATACGCTCCTGCATATCGGGCCCTTTTCCGGCGTTGCGGAACACTTCATGCGCCAGTCCGGCGTCGAGTGACAGGCCATCGGTCTCCAGCAGCAGGCGCTTGTTGGCGCGATGCGAGAACCATGAACCGGCCAGCAGTTCACGCGCCAGCGCCGCGACCTCGCCATCGAAATCCGCATCCGCCACGCAGAAATTGGCCAGCCCCATGGCCTGTGCCTGGACGCCGCTATAAGTGCGCCCCAGCAGCATGATCTCGCGCGCACGGGCGGCGCCCACGCGTCGCGGCAGGCGCTGGCTCATGCCCCATAGCGGCGTCAGTGCCCACTTGGCATGGGTATCGGCAAATCTGGCCGAGGCTGATGCAATGATCAGATCGCCGGCCAGCGCCAGTTCCAGCGCACCGGTATAGCAGTGCCCATGCACCGCCGTGATCACAGGCTGGGGCAAACGCGCCAGGCGATCGATGGTACGCGCCTGCAGATGCGGCTGCGGCAATGGCTGACCGGCCGCCAGATCGTGCAAGTCGTTGCCAGCCGAAAAGCAGCGGCCTGCGCCACGCAAGACCACCGCGCCTATGCTGTCGGCTTGTTGTTCCAGTTGCGCCAGATGCTGGTTCAGCTCGACAAACATCTGCACGGTCAGCGCATTCATTTTCTCCGGCCGGTTCAGGCTCAGCGTCGCCAGACCGTCGTGGTCGCTGCGGGTCACCAGTTGCGTCATGTGCATTCCTTGTCAGGCCGGCTTGGCGGCATCAGCCTGCCGGCGAGCGCCTTCATGGGTCAGCACCAGCACTTCGCTGTCGCCTTCCTGGGCGATCTCGCCGCGTTGGTTGATCAGATGAAAGCGCCGCTCCAGCTTGCCGCTGCGGCCGCTCTTGCCGGCTTCGACCGAGGTGATGTGCAGTTCCAGGTGAACCGTGTCGCCGATCAGCAGGGGCTTGAGAAAATTCCAATTGCGCAGGCCCAGCATGGCAATTACCGATTTCTCGAAGATGCCGATCTGATGCAGCATGCCCGTGCAGATCGCAATGCCCAGCGCGCCATGCACGACACGCTGCTGATAACGGGTCTGGCCGGCAAATTCGGCATCGGCGTGGATCGGATTCCAGTCGCCTGAAATCATGGAAAAGAAAGTCAGATCGGCTTCCGTGATGGTGCGTCCGCTGCTGACAAAAACCTGGCCCGGTTTGAAATCTTCCAGGTAGTAGGAACTCATGCTGTTCTCCGATTCGTTGGACTCATTGTTCTGATGCGGCGGGATTCCCACGCCGCGCATTTCTATCGATGCCGCCCTGCCGTTCAGGCTGCCTGCGCCAGTCGCTGCATGGCCATGTCGCGCAGTTTGACGCGTTGTATCTTGGTGCCGTTGGAACTCTGGGTGGTCGGAAACTCATCCACCTGCCAGATGTGCGCCGGCACCTTGAAAGGCGCCAGCACCGCTGCCGCCGCGCGCTTCATCTCGGCTTCCTGCAACGTGTTGCCGGGCGCACCGATGGCGAACGCCACCGGTCGTGTCTGGTCCCCGATTTCGACGGCCACTACCTGCACATCCACCACGCCAGGCAGGGTCTTGAGCATATCTTCGATTTCCGCCGGACTGACCAGATAACCGCCCAGGCGCATGGCGTCGCCTTGGCGCGTTTGATACACGAAGCTGCCATCCTCGCGCAGAAAGCCGACATCGCCGGTACGGAAAAAGCCGTCGGCATCGATGGCCTTGGCGGTGGCTTCAGGGTTGTTCAAATAACCGCTGAAATTGGTGTCGGCACGGATCTCGATGGCGCCGCTCTGTCCCGGGCCGAGCAGCTTTCCGCTGTCGATATCGCGGATACGGATCTCTGCCCCCTGCCCCAGACTGGCGGGTCTGCCGCCGCCCTTGATACGTTCCTCCAGCGGCAGATCGCGCGATTGCAATGAAAACAAGGCTTGCACTTCGCTGGAACCGTACAGGCCTATCATGGGGATACCGCGTGTCCAGGCCATTTGCGTGTACTCGACGATGCCTGGATGAAAACTGGCGAAGCCGAATACCCGGGCGGAAGGGAACGGCGGCTCGCCGCTGCCGTTTTCGATGATGCGGCGGAACAGTTCGTCGCTGCCGAATACATGCGTGACGCGATGCCGGTTGATCAGTTCGGCGGCGGCAGGACCGTCGAAGGTATCCATCATGACCACCGGCTTGGCCGCCGTGAAAGCGGCCATCATGGCGTTGAAACCGAACACGCCGCAAAACGGCAGACAGGCCAGCAAGCGCGTTCCTTCCTCTTCGAAGCCATAAGCCGGCGCCACGCGCTGGCCGTGGAGCGTCACCGTGCGTTGCGGATGGATCACCAGTTTGGGGCCACTGGTGGTGCCGGAGGTGGTGAACAGAATGCTGTCGGCGTCGGCATGGGCACGATCGGCGACGGTGCGCTGCGGCAGGTTGTCCAGATCGAAGCGTACCGTCGGTTTGCCCAGTACGGTCGACGGCATGTCCGCCGCGGCGTCGACCAGCGCCACCTGACGCAGCGCGCGCGCCGACTCCAGCGGTACATCGCGCAGCACAGCCGGAAAATCGATCTTGCGGAAATTGAGCTGCAAAATCAGCATGCAGGCTTGCGAACGTTCCAGGATGTAGGCCAGCTCATGCGAACGGTAGCGCGTGTTGACCGTCATCAGCGACGCGCCGATACGCGCCAGCGCGAAATATAGCGCCAGCCACTCCATGCGGTTGACCAGCCACACGGCGACACGGTCGCCGGGGACGATGCCCTGCTGCTCCAGCCAGGCTGCGCTGCGCTGGACCAGTTGATCGAACTCCCGATAAGTGACGGTACGGTCGCCGTCAATGAAGGCAATGTCATCACCGTGCCGAGCGACGTTGCGCGCCAGCAGCGCCGACATGGTGGTCAGCAGCGGCGAGGCGCCGGCGATGGACGGAATAGCGGAATGGATGGCGGACATATCAATACAGCTCCATGAGCTTGGCGTTGTCATTCAATTCTTCGGGTAGGGCTTCGCGGATGATGGCGCCCGATTTCATCACCACCACACGATCTGAGATTTTCAAGGCTTCCTTGACGTTCTGCTCCACCAGCAAGATCGACATGCCGGTATCAAGCTGCAATTGCCGGATCGGTTGCAACAAATCCTGGAACAGCTTGGGCGCCAGACCGATGGACGGTTCATCCATCAGCAGGCAGCGCGGCCGACTCAGCAGCGCGCGGCCGATCGACACCATCTGCTGTTGTCCGCCGGACAGATTGCCTGCGCGCCGGTCATAGAATTGCTTGAGCGCGGGCAGTACCGACAACACCCAGTCCAGGCGTTCGCTGCGTTCCTGCTGCGGCACATCGGCGGCCCACAAGCCCATCTTCATGGTCTCGGCCACCGTCAGTCCGGGGAAAATGCCGCGCCCTTCCGGCACCAGCGCCACGCCGGCCGCCGTCAGGCTGCGCGGCTCCACCGCGTGCAACTGGCCGCCGTCCAACAGGATGTCGCCGCCCTGGCGCGCCACGAGTCCGAACAAGGTCTTGAGCAAGGTCGACTTGCCGGCGCCGTTATGGCCGATCAGACATAGCACCTCGGCAGGACGCAAGGAAAAGTTGAAATCCTGCAGCACCGGTCTGCCGCCATAGCCAACCACCAGGCTGCGCGTCTCCAGTACCAGCGTACTGGTTTGATGTTGTATTTGAGCTGCTGCATTCATGCCGACATATCTCCGAAATAGATGGCTGCCAGATGCGGGTCTTTGAGTACGACATCCGGCAGGCCGTCGGCCAGCAAACGTCCCTGGTCGAGAAAGGCGATCCGGTCCGAAATGGCGAGCACGATGTCCAGGTTGTGCTCGATGATGCATACCGTGACGCCCTTCCCGACTTCACTGCGCAACAACTCGACAAACAGTTCATAGGAACCGCGATCCAGTCCGGAGGCCGGTTCGTCAAGCAGCCATATCTTGGCGTCGGCGGCCATGATGCGCGCCATGCTCAGGAACTTGCGTTCGGCATAGGCCAGATCGATGGCGCGCATGTGCGCCTTGGCCGACAACCCGGTGCGCCGGAGGATGTCGTTGACCTTGTCGCGCCGCTCGCTGCGGCCGCTGCGCCCTCCCGGTTGCCAGATCCACGATATCGGCTCCATCACGGTCAGGATGTTTTCTTCCACGCTCATGTGACTGAACAGGCGCAAATCCTGAAAGGTGCGCGCCACTCCCAGACGGCTGATCTGGAAATGCTTCTTGCCGATGAGAGGCTGGCCTTGCCACAGGATCTGGCCCGAATCCGGCACCAGATGGCCGGTGATCTGGTTGAACAAGGTGGTCTTGCCGGCACCGTTGGGACCAACCAGCGTGGTCACGATGCCGGCGCGCAAATCAAGCGAGACATCGTTGGTGACCTTGAGGCCGCCAAAACTCTTGTGCAGATTGCGGATGCTCAGCAACACTTCTCCGCCGGCCTGGACCGGCCGTTCTGCGGCCGTCATCTGATCTAAGCTGGACAATGCGTTCATGCTGTTTTTCCTTTTCCGGAACCGACAATGCCGCCGGGACGATAGATCATCAGCAGCACCATCGCCAGACCGTAGGCAATCTGCTGGATGGAACCGATTTCCGTTTGCGGCAGGAAGGACATGTAGCTGAACAGGCCCGGCAATACCATCAGCAGCACCGCCCCGACCAACGGGCCGAGCAGCGTGCCGGTGCCGCCGATGATGACCATGGCCATGAGCAGCACTGAAGTATCCAGCATGAAACTCTCGACATTGATGAAACTCATGTAAAACGCATACAACGTGCCGGCGACCGCCGCCAGCGCCGCCGAGATCACCACCGACAGGGTCTTGATAAAGGCCACGTTCTTGCCAAAGGCATGCGCAGCCGATTCGCTATCGCGGATGGCTTTCAGATTGCGGCCGAAACTGGTGCGCAGCAGCCAGGTGGTCGCCGCCAGCACCGGAATCAGGCAGCATACTGCCAACAGCAGGAACTCGACCGGGTCGGTGATGGCATGACCGAACAGCTCTGCCGGCGGAATGCCGATCATGCCGCCCAGACCGCCGGTCACCGACTTCCATTCGGAAAACACGGTCACGCCCAACACCTGCAGGCCCAGCGAAGCCGCCACGAAATACTCGCCGCGCACCCGCAGCGCCGGCAGCGCCAGCACCAACGACAGCAGCCCCGCCACGATCATGGCCGCCGGTATCGCCAGGAAGATCGAGGCACTGACATGCAGCGCGAAATAGGCCGCGGTGTAGGCGCCGACGCCAAAGAAGATGGCGTGCGCAATCGAGAAGATGCCGGCATAGCCCATGATGAAATTGAGGGTGATCGCCAGCACCGCATTGATGCAGATCAGCGTCGCCAGATTGAGTAGATAAGCAAGCATGTTTTCCTCTGAAACTAGTGCGCGGCGGCGCGGCCGAACAAGCCCGATGGCCGGAACAGAATGAACAGGAACAGCACGATGAAGGTGATCGCTTCGCTCCACTGCGGCTCGAAATAGACCAGGGCCAGATTTTCCGCCAGGCCCAGCACCAGTCCCGCGCAGGCGGCGCCGCGCAGACTGCCGACTCCGCCGACGATGGTCGCGGCCAGGCTGATGAGCATGACGTGATGGCCGATGGCCGGGTTGAGCCCTGTGCTGGCGGCCGACAGCAAGGCCGCCGGCACCACCAGCAGGGAACCCAGCGCAAACACGGTGTTGGACAGACGGCGCGGACTCATGCCATAGGCGCGCACCAGTTCCGGATTGTCCGACAATGCGCGCAGCGCCATGCCGGTGTGCGTGCGCATCAGGAACATTTGCAGGCCAAAATAGAACAGCACGGCAATGGCGATGGCAATGCCCGAGAGCGGAGAAACAAACAGTCCGGGCAGCAGTTCCATGCTGCGGCTGAGCGGCGTGTTGACCGAGACGAAACTGCGTCCGAACAACATGCCGCACAGATTCTGCACAATGATGCCAATGCCGAAGGAGGCCACGAACACCGTGAAAAACGAGCCTTCATGCTTCTGGATAGGCACATAGACAAAGCGATTCAATGCCAGCCCGAACAATACCGCTGCCGCAGTGGCCGCCAGTACCGCAAACAACCAATGTGTTTGCAACACCGACAGCGCATAGTAGAACGTGTAGGCGGCGATGGTGAAGGTTGACCCGTGCGCGAAGTGGAAGATGCGGGTCGAGCCGAAGATCAGCGAGAACCCGACCGCAATGAGTGCGTACAACGCTCCCACCTGAACGCCATTGATTAACAACTGTAACAGCAGCATAGATGTGTCCTTCCGCCTGGCTGCGGTTATTTCGCAGCGGCAGTACTGACAACCTTGCCGCCCTTGCCGTCGATTTCGTTGATCTGCATGGCCATCGTCACGGTGCCGTTTTCCGCAATCGTCACCTTGCCGCCCACCAGATCAAAGGTCTTGGTTTCAATGCGTTGCTTGAGCAGGTTTTCGCCGGTCACCGGCAAACCCTTCTTGATCAACTGCTGCGCCAGCAAGGCAAACACGCGCACCGCATTGTAGTAATTGGCAATGTAGGCGGTCGGCATCTTGTTGTACTTCTTCTTGTAGTCGTCGACAAAACGCCTGGTGACCGGATCCGGCGACGACCAGTCGATATTCTGCGAGGTATAGACCGAACCAGCCGCTTCCGGCAGGGCATTGATTTCCGGAATCGAAAATGCAGTGTAGCTGGCGAACTGCTGCTTGATGCCGTTGTCACGGAACTGCTTGACGATCTGCGACTGTTGCGAACCGTAAGACGCGACATAGATCGCATCAGGATTGTCCGCCCGCACGCGTGCCGCGATGCCGCCGAACTGCTGCGCGCTGGCAGGTACCGACAACGCCTCCAGCAACTGTCCTCCGGCCGCCGGCAAGGCGCTTTCCATTTCCTTCTTGATCGACTGGCCGAGCGGATCGTCCACATAGACCAGGACGATGCGTTTCAACTTGCGCTCGTTGACCAGATAAGGAATCATCGCGCGCACTTCATAGTTGGCCAGCGGGATGATGTTCCAGAAATAAACGCCCAGTTCGGCCAGATCCGGACCGACGCCGCCGCCGTTGACCGCCACAGTCCTGGTACGCATGGCAATGGTGGAAATCGCCTTGGATACGCCGGTGAAGGCCGACAATACGTACGGCACCTTCTGCACGTTGACCAGCTTGTTCATGCCGATCACGCCTTGCTGCGGCAGCGCCTGGCTGTCTTCATACTGGATCGTCAGCTTGCCGTTCAGCAGATTGTCGGCATTGACATGTTCCGCAGCCAGATTGGCGCCGGAACCGAAGATGTCGCCGTACGACGCATTGAGTCCGCTCATCGGAAACAAGGCGCCGATGGTGACGTCGGCCGCCTGCGAGGCCGAAGCTGCAAGCATTGAGCAGGCCAGGATGCTGGCGCTGAGAACCTTCTTGAACTGTGACATCGTGATCTCCTTTTCATCTTATCGTTAGCGCCATGCTGAGCCGGCGCCTTTATGATTGATCGCCGCGGCGAATGCCGGACCATCCTTGCTGTGCGACTGATGCGGTACTGCCTGATGCTTTGTGTGCTGCCCTACCTGAATCCGCAAGTTCAGGTCCGATTCACATTCCCTGGAATGCTGCTGCGCGCTTTTCCAGAAACGCCGACGCGCCTTCCAGATAATCTTGCGTGAGGCCCAGTTCCCGTTGCGAGCGGATTTCCAGATCCAACTGGCGCGTCAGCACATGGCTGGATGCTTCATAGATCGCCAGTTTGGTCAGCGCCAGGGCACGCGTGGCCGCGCGCGCCAGTTGCGCGATGAGCGCGGCGCTGGCCTGCTCGAACTCGGCATCGTCCACGCAGCGCCAGATCAAGCCCCATTCGGCGGCTTGCGCGGCCTCCAGTTTCTCGTTCAGCATGGCCATGCCGATGGCCCGCGCAGGACCGACCAATTGCGGCAGAAACTGGGTGGCGCCGCCGTCCGGCATCAGTCCGAGTTTGGTGAACCCCTGGATGAAGTAGGCGGAACGTTTGGCTATGACGATGTCGCATGCCAGCACCAGCGATGCGCCGACGCCGACCGCAAGTCCGTTCATGGCGCACACCACCGGCGCCGGCAAGGCGCGCAGGCGCAACACCAGCGGTTTGTAGTATTGCTCCAGCGCCTGCCCCATGTCGCGCCGCTGGCCGGGAGGCAACGGCTTGCGGTCGCTCTGGTCCTGACCGGAACAGAAGGCGCGCCCGGCCCCGGTCAGCACCAGCACACGCAACTCCGGCGCGGCTTCGATGCGATCGAGAAACGCGGCAATCTGCCGATGCATCTGTTCGTTGAGGCTGTTGAGCTTGTCCGGCCGGTTCAGCGTGATGCTGGCCACGCCGTCGGTAAAGCTGCACAGGATGGAATCGTCGTTCATGGTCATGGTCTCTTTCTATCGCGGACTCAATCGCGCAGATGAGCGCTGGCGCGCGCCTCGACGTCGTGCCAGATCGCATGTGCCATCGGCGCCTGCGATTCTTCAAGAATATGACCGACCAGACCGATGGCGCGCGCCATGACGCCGAAGCCGCGCACGATCTTCCAGGGGAAACCGAACTCGCAGCAGATCGCGCCCAGCGCGCCGGTGGCATTGATCGGCAATACCTTTCCAGAGACACGCTCGGCCTCGGCGCCGATCAGCTTGAGCAGCTCCACATGCTTGCCGCTCATGCCATTTTCTTCGGCGATCTGAAACAAGCGCGGGGTACGCGGATCGATCGGCTTGTGCAACGGATGACCCAAACCCGGAATGATCTGTTTGCGATCCCGGTAGGCGGCGACGGTTTGTTGCGCCAGCGCTTGCAGATCGGGATTGTCGCCCGCTCCCGCGAAGGCTTCATACAACATGCGCGCCGAGCCTTCGGTGGTGCCGACGAAGACGGTGCCAAGTCCGCACAGGCCTGCCGCGACAGCCGCCTGCAGGGATTCGGGCGCACCGGCATAGGTCATGCGCGCAGCGATGGCGCTGGGCGTGATGCCGTGCTCGACCAACGTGATCAGCACCGCGTTGAAGACGCGCGACTGTTCCGGCGTCGCGGTCTTGCCGGTGAGTTGGAAATAGGCGAAGTCGCCCAGGTTCATTTTGCCCAGAATCTCGCTGGACAAATTCTTGCCGCGCACCATGATGCGATCCGGGGTGCTGTAGGCGATATCGGATCGGATGCTTGAAGTCTTGTCTGTCATGTTGTCTCCGCAAATCGTGAGTCGATGCAATTGTTGCTGTCCATATTTCCGTAATCGGTACCGATACCGTGATGTCTTCAGTCGCTGACCTGCGCGCTGCCGTTGCTCAACACCAGTTTGGCGCGCTCCAGCACGCGCGACTGGAAACGCACATGACCGCCGTCGCGCCAGATTTCCGTACGGATGGTTTCGCCCGGAAAGACCGGCGCCGAAAACCGCGTGGCCAACGACCGCAGACGTTCCGGACGGTAGTCGCAGCAGGCTCGCAGCAGCGCATGACATGCCACGCCGTAAGTCGCCAGGCCGTGTAGTATCGGTGCCGGAAAACCAGCCTGCCTGGCTGTTTCCGGATCGGCATGCAAAGGATTGCGGTCAGCCGAGAGCCGGTAGATCAAGGCGCCTTCCGGCCGGGTCGGCAGATCGCAAATCAGATCGGGAGAACGATCCGGCAACGGACTGTTGTCCGATGCCGGTGCTGCATCGCTCAATTGCCCGTGTTCGCTGAATCCGCCGTCTCCACGGCAAAAACTGGTCTGTTCCGCGGTGGCCAGCAATTCACCGCTTTGCTTGTCCCGGATCTCGCGCTGGACCACCAGCAAGGCGCCCTTGTCGCGGCCCTTGTCGACCACGGCGATCACGCGTGAATGTCCGGTGACGCAGCCGGCCACGGGAAGCGGCCGATGCAATTGCAGCTTCTGCTCGCCATGCACCACTTTCAGCAGATCCACACCGGTTTCCGGATGACCCATCCACAGGCCGGGATGCGCCATGATCACCGCCATGCATGGCAGCGTCTTGAGTTCAGGTTCATAGACAAACTGCAATTGACCGGCGCAGGTCGGTTCCGCGCCGACACCTACGCCGAGCGCGTACAGCATGCTGTCCTTCTCGGTATAGCTGTGTTCCAGCACCGGGAAGTTCCAGTTTTTCAGCTTGTGATAATCGATGGCCATGAAAACTCTCTTGAGATGCTGATGTTCGCTGCCGACAACTTAGATCGGGTCCCACTGGAACACGTCGGCGGAACGGTCCAGTGCAATGAAGCTGGCCTTGAGCGCCGGTATCGCGTGTTCGGCGACCGTTTGCGGCGACCAGCCCTCGGAGCGATGCACCGAACGCAACGGACGCGGTTGACTCATCAGGAATATCTCGTTATTGCGCACGGTGAACACCTGGCCGTTGACGTCGGCGGCAGCATCGCCGGCCAGATACACCGCCAGCGGTGCGATCTTGTCCGGCGTCATGCGCTTGATCTTGTCGACGCGCTCCTGTTGTTCCTGCGTGTTGACCGGAATCGAACTGATCATGCGGCTCCATGCAAACGGCGCGATGCAGTTCGAGCGCACATTGAATTTCTGCATGTCCAGCGCAATCGACTTCGACAAGGCGGTCAGCCCCATCTTGGCGGCGGAATAATTGGCCTGCGCCAGATTGCCGATCAGGCCGGAGGTGGAAGTCATGTGCACCAGGCTGCCGGATTGTTGTTCCCTGAAATACCGCGCAGCGGCGCGACTGACGTAGTAGGCGCCATAGAGATGCACCTTCAGTACCGCATCCCATTCATCATTGCTCATCTTGTGAAACAGCGCATCGCGCAGAATGCCGGCATTGTTGACGACGCTATCGATGCGGCCGAAGTTCTGCAACGCGCATTCGACGATCTGCCCGGCACTGGCGGCATCCGCCACGCTATCGGCATTGGCCACGGCGATGCCGCCGCTGGCCTTGATCGTTTCCACCACCTGTTGCGCCGGCCCGGCATTGGCGCCTTCGCCGGATAGCGAGACCCCGATATCGTTGACCACCACGCTGGCGCCATGCTGGGCCATCATCAGGGCGATCTCGCGACCGATGCCGCCGCCCGCGCCGGTAACGATAACAACTTTCCCTTCCATCATTTTTTGAGTGCTCATCGTGCTTTCCTGTGTTGCCCCACACTTGATTGCGCAGGGAATGCCATCGGGCAGATCCATCAGCGGGACAACATGAAACCGGTTCATCCCGATGGACGGAACTGCAATGACCGCTTGTATCTGACGGCATCGCGCACCCGCCCGGCGATAGGCGTGTTGCTCCAATTGCAGCCGGAGCATGCCCATTCGTCCTGTCGTATCAACTTGATGCCGCTGTCGTTTTGTCCTTGTCTCCGCTCGGAAACAAGCACACGTCTCTTTGTCTTGTGATTCTTGTTGCGATTCCTGATGAATCCTTTTCGCTGGCTGGTTTGACTTCCACGGGAGCCGTTACTGTGCTTCCGTTGCTGCGATGTCCGTATAGTCTGGAAGTGCCGGATCAGTGTCAAGCGAACATTTTTCGCGTTCCGTATTTTGGAATTAGTGCACGCTTTCCATTTTCTGCATCGGCACGCTCTGGCGCGGAAATGATTTTTTTGCGCTGCACGATGAATCTGCCGGTGATGACCGCAACCACGCCGTCATCATTGACAGGAAAACCGTTTTCCTCCTGCATGACAAGCACCGAAGAGAATTCCAGCCAGCCTGGAATCAAGCTCTCATGCGCTGCAGCACGGAAGAACAATTTCCAAAACACATTTGCAAATTCCACTATACGGAACATAAAATGGAACACGATTGACCGCCTTTCGCGGCTACCGCATCTTGTCGTCGTCAGTTGAATCAACCATGCCAGACAATACCGGTGCGCAACACAGGATTCACCAACCTGAGTTCCTTCATGATTGGTGGACGGGCGCATCGGCAAGGAGACCGAGTGCATATGTATTCCGCTTTGCGCGTTGCGACGCGCCTGCTTTGTTCGCCCAACACACACTGCCCCTATCCTGCATGCGATGAATTTTGCGCATTCCCGCCATGAACGTCGCGCCACGCAAACCGGCCCGACGCGCCAAGGATGTGCGCATCGTGCTGCGCGCACCCAATCCGCCGGACTATCCGAACGGTGCGCACAATGAATCCAGAGGCCTGCCGATCAAACCGGTGGAGCGTGGCTTTACCGTACTCGATGCCTTTCTTGGCGATGCCGACTGGCTCGCCAATCAGGACATTGCAACCCGCACCAATCTGCCCAAGGCCACGGTCTCGCGCATGTCGCAGGCGCTCACTCAACTGGGCTACCTGACCTATTGCGAACGTCGGCGCAAATATCGTCTGGCGGTGTCGGTACTTAGTCTCGGTTATGCGGCCAATGTCGATACCGATGTCATCCAGCAGGCGCGGCCGCTGATGCAGAAACTGGCCGACGACAACGGTGTGTTCGTGGCGCTAGCCGGGCGCGACGGCCTGGATATGATCTTGTTCGAAAACCGCCACAGCGCGTCCAATCCGGCCACCGTCGGACTCGGCGTGGGCGAGCATATGCCGATGGCGGCGTCACCGGTCGGCTGGGCCTTGCTGGCCTGCCTGCATCAGAATGAGCGCAGCTATTTGCTTGACCATATGCGCGGTTATTACAAGCGGGACGACTGGATGGTTGTGCGCCAGAAGATCACCGACGCCGAACTGCAAATCGCCGAAAAGGCATATTGCATTTCCACCGGCGACTGGGGGCCGAACATCACCGTGGTGGCGGCGCCGTTGACGCTGAACCAGCGCACGCCGATGGTGCTGCTGTGCGCCGGGCAGGAAAAAACGCTGAGCAGGGCGCGCATCGAACAAAAGGTCGGCCCGCAGATGCTCAAGCTGATGCAACACCTGCGACGGACGGAGGCGAGCCGTGCTCAAGGGTGACAGGAAATCATCGGCAAACGCAACGGAAGGCACCCGCAATACAGCCACACTGCGCAAGCGGACGACGCCAGCCACCGCCGATGACGGCAAGCCTGCACAGGAACTTGCGGCGGCGTCTGCATCGGGACCGCGCACCGGTGGCGACAACGTGGATGCGGACACGGCCACGGCGACCCATACCCTGGAACGTGCGCTGAAACTGCTCAAGGTATTTTATGGCAGTTCCAAACCTCTCACGCATGCTGAACTGGTACGGCGCACTGGCTATTCGAAGGCGTCGGTGTCGCGGCTGATCTCGACCCTGGTTGCGCTGGGTTATCTGAATCGCGCACTGGATGGCGTACGGGTGCAGATCGGCGTGCGCGGTTTGCGGCTGGGGCAGAAATATCTGGCCAACAGTCCGCTGCCGCGGATCGCGCGCCCTGTCATGCAGGCCTTTGCCGATAAATACGATATGTCGGTCGGACTGGCGATGGCCGATCAGCTCGACATGATTTACGTACAGTACTGCAACAGCAGCAAGATCGCGACGCTGCGTCTGGGCGTGGCGCGCGCCGTCCCGATGGCGCTCAGCTCCATCGGCCGTGCCTACGTATGGGCGCAACCGGCGGCGGTACGACAACGCCTGCTGTTCGGCATCTGGAAAAAGAGCGGCACCGATGGCCCGCAGGTCGTAGCCAAGATGGAGCGTGCTTTCGGTGAATTGGATAGCTATGGTTATTGCCTGGCGGCGGGAGAATACCAGCGCGATACGTTTGCTGTCAGCGTGCCGCTGGCAGTCGGCAATCCAGCCGTCGTGATGGGACTGAACTGCAGCGCCGTAGGGTCGATTCCTGATAGCGCGGTGATACGTGATGAACTCGCCCCAGCGCTCATGAAGATGGCCCGGCTGCTGACGCTGGAACTGGAGCTGATCGACAGCAGTCTGTTCTGACCCGAAGCCCGGATGAAAACTGTGCGTCCGCCTGCAGATGCTGCGCGGTGCACGCGTCGAGATTTCAACAACCTGGAAAGCTACACATGAAAGTATTAGTCCCCGTGAAGCGGGTAGTAGATTACAACGTGAAAGTACGGGTCAAGAGCGACGGCAGCGGCGTGGACATCGCCAACGTCAAGATGTCGATGAACCCGTTCGACGAAATTGCGGTGGAAGAAGCCACGCGGCTGAAGGAAGCGGGCAAGGTCACCGAAGTGATCGCTGTTTCCTGCGGCGTGACGCAATGCCAGGAAACCCTGCGCACAGCCATGGCCATCGGCGCCGACCGCGGCATCCTGGTGGAAACCGCCCCTGATCTGGACCTGCAACCGCTGGCCGTGGCCAAGTTGCTGAAAGCCCTGGCCGACAAAGAACAACCGCAACTGATCATCCTCGGCAAACAAGCCATCGACGACGACAGCAACCAGACCGGCCAGATGCTGGCGGCGCTGCTGGGTTGGCCGCAAGCGACGTTCGCCTCCAAGGTCGTGCTGGAAGACGGCAAGGTCTCCGTGACGCGTGAAGTCGACGGCGGCCTGGAAACACTGGCGCTGACTTTACCTGCCATCGTGACCACCGACCTGCGCCTGAACGAGCCACGCTACGTCACCCTGCCCAACATCATGAAAGCCA
>NZ_CBXX010000033.1 GCF_000577615.1 Herbaspirillum sp. RV1423 | reverse complement strand
TGCTGATCGGAGATATCTGACTCAGGACCTGGCCTCGCCTCACTTCTTTTTCGAGCCGGTTGCCGTTTTGGTTTTCTTCAATTCCTCGGCGTACTTGGTATGCAGTGCGGCCCAGGCGTTGCCTGATTTTCGAGCACCTGCAAGGTATTCATCTGGTACCAGCGTATAGGGTGGCCGGCACGGCCCCGCTTTGAGCCAACCCGCCTCGTCCATTCGTGCTTTTTCGAGACCAATGTTGTATTTCGAGAATTCCGAGAAATCGCCGCGTGGAAACAGTGTGGCGTCGGCAGCGCGCATGTCATCTGAAATGGCCTTGGCCTTGGTCCAGTCACCGGTCGTCTTGGCCTGTGTCACCGCATCACGAAGCATGAGGGCAGTCGCTGGACCGCACATGGAGCCGCTGGACCAGAAGGCGGTCATGCGCTCAGGATTGATTCGGGCCGCAGCGTAATAGTCATCCTCATGCGGAAGGAAGCGAATATTTGGAGCCAATTTCAGATCCAAGTCCAGCATTCCGATGCCCAAGTACTTGGCTGTAACAACTTGCGGGATTTTGGACATTTCGGCCCAAAACGGGCGAGGAAAATCAAATTTGAAAGCCTCCGGGTTGGCATAAACAGCGATGGCAGCATCTGGCACCGCTTCCGCCACATCGCGATAAAACTGCACGGCGGTGGGCAGATCCATCTTCACCCACATCGGCACGCCGAGCATGGTTCCTTGGGCACCAATGTCCATCACTTCGCGGGTCTGGCGTATAACTTCACGGGTATTCAAGGCTGTTGTGCCGCAGAAGTAGGGCACTCGACCACGGGCGGTTTCGACGACCGTTGAAACAAAATCCCGCTTCTCTTCCCACGTCAGCGTCGCGCATTCACCAAAAGTGCCGTGGCTTAGAATGCCATTGACCCCGGCCGCTATCAACTCCTCGACGATCCGGGCCGTCTCGTCGAGATCAACCGTGTGCGTGCTGCGCCAGTCCGAAGCATCCGGAGTGGAGGGGGTCGGCATAATGACCCATGCGCCTTGAATATCCTCTGCAGTCAGGCGCGTCGCTTTGCTGGTCTTTCTTGTCATTCAAATATCCTTTAAAAATGGTGGTGTAAATAGAACTTGGGAATCAAAGTGGGCCGATCAAAATCTCCGACCAATCGCAATCGAGGTCAACAACGGATTCAATGTTACGCGGGCCGTGGCGACTTGCGGGCCAAGAAACCCAGATGCATCTGTTTTCAAATAAAGTTTGCGGAGATCAAAGCTGACAAACCAGTCGCGGTTGATGTCGGCTTCCGCGCCGATGTGGAGCACAGGTGCCCAAGCATGATCTGCATCGAATGAGGTCAGATTGGCGTCTTCGCTTTTTAAAATTCGGGTGTAGTTGATCCCCGCCCCCACGTAAGGGCGAATCCCCCCATCTGAGGCAGGTTGTAGGTCACCGACAAAACCGCAGGGGCGTATTGAATGCGGCCCAACAAAATGGGGGGCAGCGTTCCTGCGCCCGTCACTTTTGTGGTGGGAGGAATGCCAACGATCAACCGCGCGTTCCAGCTGTCGTTGATGACATAGCCGAAATCAAACGTCAAAGCGTTGTTGTCGCTGGCGTCGGCACTGCCTCCCGGCACTCTCCCTCCATTCATAGAGACTTCGGCGCTCGCATCGAAGGCCACGTTGGTGGCACCGATGCGGTAGGACCAGCGGGAATCCTCGGCATATGCATGGCTGAGCATCAGCATCCCAACCGCGGCGAGGGAAATGGCTTTTTTGATCATCATTGTCTCCTTATGTTTATATAAAACTGCATGCAACAAAAATAGATGCGACCGATTGCGCATCTATTGCATGGTTAGCTCAGCTTGACGTCCAAACCATATCCTGTGGCCTCGATAGCATGGCCGAAGATGTCGCCGACGTAATATTCCGATTCGGCCATGGAGGGAGCCCCTCGCCACCCAGGTTCGATCAGCCAGCCGGAAGGTGTTGCACCATAGAACGTCAGCGCCTTGTCGTTGGCATGAATACCCAGTTGCAATGCGATGTCAATCTTGTTCTTCATGAAAAGCTGGTGCGTATAACCCAGATCTTCCAGATGGGTGTATTCAATCATCAGATGATTGATGCGCTTGGCCGCAGGCATTGCGCCGAACGCGATGGAGTGATCGCGAGCGTTGCAATGCATGAAAGTCAGTTCAGCGGTCATGCCGTTGGGCAAAGGAAGGCGGTACTCGACATCTCCACGAAATCCCAGCAAGCTATAGAACTTACGCGCCGCTTCAACATCATTCTGACGCACGATGCAGTGGCCTAGGCCCTGATCGCCGGTTAGAAATTTTCCGTGCAAGGGACGACCGGGGTGGAAGGGATTGTTCAGGTCAATCCGAGGTCCCCAGAAAATCTCGGTCGGGTTGCCCCCCGGATCTTCTGTCTTCATCAGGCCCAGTACCATCCGTTCTTGTGCTTCGGCTTTGTCGCACACGTGGACTTTGTAGCCTGCGTCCTGGAGCTTTTGGCCCAATGCATCGAATTCCGGTTGACCGGAGACACGCCAACCCAAGTATTCAAGGTCATCTTGACCATTGTGATGGACCACGATTCTGTGGTGCCAATTGTCCATTCGCAGATAGAAGCGGTCCTTGTCACCTTCATCGAGGACTTGAAGCCCCAGCATGTTCGCGGCAAAGGATTTCCACGCTGCGGGATCCTTGACCGAAATGCCCATGTATCCTAGTTCAATGACTGCTGCTTGCTTGCTCATGGTTTAACTCCTTTGTTGCTTCGGCTTAGAAGGGATACTGCTGTTCGAACGGTTCAATGGTTAGCCATTTGAGCTCCGTGAACTCGTCGATCACCGCGCGTCCATCGAAGCGGCCATAACCGGTGGCCTTTGTGCCGCCATAAGGCGCCTGCGCCTCGATCTGCACGGTAGACCCGTTGATATGGACCGAGCCGTATTCGATCGCCATACCCACGCGCAGGGCCCGGTTGACGTCCCGGCCAAACACGCCCGATGACAGGCCATAGACGCTGTCATTGGCAATGCGGATGGCGTCTGCTTCGCCCTTGCAACGGATAACCACGGTGATGGGACCGAAGGTTTCCTCATCGTAGATCTGCATGTCGGCTGTCACGTGGTCCAGGATCGTGGCGGGCATGACCGCACCCTCGGCCATACCACCGCACACGACCTTGGCACCCTTGTCGATGGCATCTTTCAACAGGCCATTGATCCGGTCCCCCGAGTTGGACGACACCATCGGACCAATGACGCAGTCCCCGGTCACGCACGGATCGCCTGCACTCAACTTCTTGGTTTTCTCGACGAACTTCGCGACAAATTCGTCCGCGATCTTCTCGTCGACCACCAGGCGTTCGGTGGACATGCAGATCTGGCCTTGGAACAGGAAACTGCCAAACACCGCGGCCTTGACTGCCGCGTCGATGTCAGCGTCGTCCAGAACGATCAGCGGGGACTTGCCACCCAACTCCAGCAAGCAGCGCTTGAGATGTTGGGCCGCTTTCTGGGCGATGATGCGCCCCACGCGAGTGGAGCCCGTAAAGTTGATGCGACGAATCTCTTTAGACGAAATCAGCGCATCGGCGATATCGGGCGAGCGGTCCGGGGACGAGTTCAGATAATTGAGCACGCCAGCGGGCAGGCCGGCCTCCTGTACGCACTTCGCGATCAACGCGTGCGTGCCGGGGCTGAACTCGGAGCCTTTGAACACCACGGTATTGCCGCAGACCAACGGATACGCGATGGCCCGCGCCGCGAGCACTGCGGTGCCGTTCCATGGCACGATACTCAAGATGGGGCCGACCGGTTGACGCAGCGTCATCGACAGGGTGTCAGCCTTGTCCGTCGGAATGGTTTCACCTTGTATTTGCGTGGCCAGTGAGGCGGCTTCCCGGAACACATTGGCCGACAGGTGCACGTTGAACCCCGCCCATAGCGCGGAGGCGCCCACTTCCTTGGCCATCACTTTAATGAACTCGGGCGTTTTGCTCTCCATGACCTCTGCCACCTTCAAGAGAAGGCGCCTCCGCTCCGAAGGCCCAACGGCCTTCCAGGACTTGAACGCCTCTTGGGCGGATTGAGCCGCCTTGCCCGCATCGGCCACCGTCGCATTCGCGCATTGGGTCATGGTCTCGCCACTGACAGGGTGCTTCCGATCAAAGTATTTTTTGTCACCTGAATCGATCCAGGCGTCGTTGATAAACAATTTCGTCTTCATGGGGTGTCTCCTGAGAACGGGGTTGATAAATTTGCTTCAGTTAAAAATTCACTTGCGGCCGAGCGCCATGCCGCCATCAATGCTGATCACCGTGCCAGTGATGAACTTCCCTTGTTCCCGGGAGGCCAGCAAAAGATACGGTGCCACCACGTCCTCGGGCCTTGCTGCGAACCCCAAGGGGGTCAGGCCCTTGATCATGTCATCGATGCCGGGCATGTCTTTCATTTTGGTTTTGTCGAAACCGGCGCTTGCCGGGCCAGCCAAAGAAGTGACCGTGCCACCTGGCGCAACGCCATTGACCCGGATGTGCGGAGCCAATTCGTAGGCCAAAGCCTTGACCATGCCCAGCACCGCATGTTTGCTGGCAATGTAGCAAGAACCGCCGGCACCGACCGCATAGGAAGAAACGGAAGCCGTCACCACCACCGATCCGTTCGTCTTTTTGAGCTCCGGCAAGGCCGCGCTGATGCCGCTGAAATAGCTTTTGACGTTGATGTCAAATATCTCGTCGAAACTGCCCGAGAATTTCTCCCAAGGCTCATCGATGCTCAGCATGTAATCCCATATCCCGGCATTTCCGATGAAGCAATCCAGGCGCCCGAACTTGGCAACCGTCTGTTTAACCAGCTTCTCATTGGTGGCGTGATCACGGACATCGCCCGCCACGATCTCAATGTCGTCTTTGAATTCACTGCGAAGACCCGCCTCTTGCTCCTCGTTGCGAACGAGTGCAGATACGCGATAACCGGCTGCCTTAAAAGAGCGAACCAACTCGAAACCAATGCCCGAGCCGGCGCCAGTGATGGCAACAACTTGCTGTGTGTTCATGTCAATAAATTTCCGTTAAAAATAATCACGAATGCCCGCCATCCAGGCAGGCATCCCCAGGGCTCACAGGAAGATCATCAGGTTGTGGGTTTGGAGAATGCGCTCCGGGTAGTCCACAAAGCGTTCGACCAATTTGATGCCACCACCTTCGTTACGTTTCCATTTGTCTTCTCGCGTTGCATAGAACACGTCAACCTGGTTTCCGCGCCTGGCGCGGTGGAGAATGAGGTTGGAGCGGACATGCAGCAGATCCGGTGCACCCGTGTCCTTGGCTGCCATGACATTGGTGACGAAGCGAGTGAAACGCATCTTCGGGCTGTTGGCCCAATTCTGCGGGTCGAGCTGATGCTCAACTCGAACTTTCAGTTGCTGATAGTTCTCGTTGTAGATGTTCACCGCATCATTCAGTTGGTATCGACGCTCGGAAGTGGAGCGAAGTTCTCGCGAGATCACTTGGTATTTGATCTCGGGGGCAACGCAGTGTTCAAGCCAAGCCTTGTATGCCTGAATGTCCAACAGATGTGCTTCCCTGGCTAGGAGCGTGTTGACTTCTTGCAGCAAAGCGCTATCGTGTCCGATGAAGTAGCGATGAAATTCTTCAGCGTCGTGCGCGGAGACCAGCTGGTCTTCCTGGGTGTTGATCATCATGGTTGACTCCTGTATTAGCGATCGGCGGTCTGGGTGAGTTCGGCATGCCAACTGCGTGAGCTGTTTTCGAACTCGGCCCAATTGGAGCTGCTGATGTGAGCCTGGTAGGCGCGGTAGAAGCCGCGATAGCTGGTTTCACCGATGGACGACTTGCCAACGACGCCGGGATATACTTCATCACCGTAGACGTCCTTGCCGAAACCCAGGTTGGCAAGCAGATCGCTGTTGCTGGATTGGTATTTCTTGGCATTTTGCGACTCGGTTTCCATGTTGTCGTTGTCGTCGCTTTCCCAGAAGCCTGCAGGTCCGAACGTGCGCTGAACCGCGTCGGCTAAGCGGATTTTCAATTCCTCCGGCATGTCTTTTTCCACGATCGCATACGTCCAAACTTCGGTCGTGTTCTCGTCGATCGGGTTCCAGACCTTGAAAACGCCGGAGCAGGTCAAAATGCTGTTGTTCGGGAAAACCGTGCAGTTCAGATGGCTGCGGTAAATCCGCGCCCGAACATCACCGATTTCTTTGGCGAGCTTTTCCTGTTTTGCGCCGCCGAATGCCATCATGTCCGGCACCAGGTCGGCGCTGTGAACGCCGGAATAAGCGTCCCACAACACCCCCATGCCGCTGCCGTATTTGCTGGTCATTTGCAAGCCCGCGCCTTCGGGCGGCAGCATGGCGTTGCCCGCGAGAGGGGTAAATATCGACTGACCTGAGCGCAAAGACGATGCGTGCGTCCAGCCCACGTGGTATGCGTCACCCACAAAGTTTTCCGAGGGCGCCTTCCAGTTGGCCTTGATCACCACTTTGCCCGGGGGGCCTACAAGTTCCAGACCGCCTGAGTGCTTGAAGATGGGCTCCAGGTACCAGGCTGCATCACCCAGATAATCCATGAGCGGGGGAGCCTCTGCATCAAAACAGCCGTAAATAAAGCCATGAAAGCTCTCGACGCGCGGGACTTCTTTCAAGCCCAAGCACTTCTTTTTGATCGCATCTCCGTACAATTCTTTTTCAAAGGGAACGCTTTGAAGTTCACCGTTGGAGCCGAAACCCCAGCCGTGGTAACTGCACACAAAGCCTTTCGCATTTCCGGCTTCTGCGTTCACCAGTGTCTTGCCCCGGTGGCGGCAAACATTCAAAAAGGCTCGCACGGAGCCATCGTTCTGACGGGAGACGATGACTTCATCGACGCCCATTTTTGCTGTGACATAGTCGCCGGGGGAGGGAATCAGACTGTCATGGGTCAAAAAAAGCCAGTTCCGCGCGAAGATGGTCTTCATCTCATGCTGGAAAAGTTCTTTGTCACCATGAATCAGGTGCTTTTGCGTCAGCCCTGCTTTACTCACTAAGTTTTCATAAATCATGTTTGTTGTCTCCTCTTGGTTTTAAAAAAATAGGAATTGGTTGGGTGGGTTGATTTATTTTGATTTAACTTACCTCCTGCAAATAGTCTTGGTCGAGCTTGAGCATCACGCGAAGGTTTTCAATCTTCACGGGGTAGGTGCGGATGTTTTCCGTCAGCGGCGCACACATCGCCTTGCCGGAGCACACATCGAAACGCCCCTGGTGCAGCGGGCATTCGATTTCTCGGCCTTCCAGGAAGCCGTCGCTCATGCGTGCGGCACCGTGGGTGCAGATGTTGTCAGTTGCGAAGACTTCACCATCCACCTCGTACAGGGCGATTTCTTTGCCCGCAACCTGCACCGCCATCACATCACCCTCGGGAACATCAGCAAGCGCTGCTGCATCGGTCCAGTTTTCAGTCATGACTTGCCCTTAAATTGGATAGATGATGGAATTGGCGATCATTTCGCTGTCGTAAACGCAAAGCCGCGATTGAAATTTCAACCCTTCAGGCGTTCTCACGACAACATCGCGGTAATACCCGACATTGAAGACCGTCGAGTCACCATCAAACTTGGTGCGGATCACGGTGTAGTTGGCTTCCGAGGTGATGCGTTCACCATAGATGTCTCGCTCAACAGACACCACACGGGGTGTTCCCACAATGTGACGCTGGTAGTAAGGGTCGTGGTACAAGGTTTCCTTGACCCCGTAAACCCGGTCGCGAATCATGTTCTTGCTCTCCAATGCCAGCAGGCACAGCGGCAAGCCCTGGTCGAAGTTCTCGCGCGGCTGAAGGCGGTAGGTGCCTTCTTCCACAAAGAATTCGGGCCATTTTTCCCACTCAGCCGAATCGCAGACCATGGCGTAGTCGCTGTAGAGATTGAGCAGTTCGAAGTAAGTTTTGAAGTCCATCATGATTATTCCCCCATCACCTTGCGCCAGTAGTTGTACATGCCACGGATCAGGGTCTCGGTGACCATGTGATCGGTGTCACCAATGTCGTACCCGCCCATTTCCACGACCGTGCGGTGCGATGGCTTTTGCTCAAAGCCCTGCTGTGACCATTCAATGACCTCGCCATCGTCGGCAGAAACGAAACCGGCCGGGCCGAACAAATTAGCCTGTATCAGGCGGCGTTCTTTCATCTCCGGTGTGTCGTTCGCAAAGCCGAAGTGTGTCCAGACAAAATCAAAGGAGCCATGACCGTTGGGCTGGATGTGGCGGGTGGACACGCTGTTGACCTGCTGCTGAATGATCACGCTCGGAAAAATCGTGGTCATGACAGCTGTGGGACCACCCCACCACGGTTCCGGAACGATGTCCAGCAGACGCGGATCATTGACCTTCATCTGGTCTTTGAAACTGTCCACCCCTGACACCACATCGGCGTTCTTGCCGCCTTGGCCGCGTGTGGAGATCATGGCGGCATGGCGAAACTTGTCGTCCATCTTCAATTCGGACTTGTTATCCGCGCGCCACAATCCAAAGGTGGAGAACCAAGTGTGCAGCAGGCCGGGGTGATACGGATCCTTGATGTTTTCCTGCATCAGCTTCCAGTTGCCCGGAATGCGCTGGCGCCGGTAGCCCAGTATCTCCAGCTTGCGGCCGTCGAAGACGCGGTCAAAGTATTTCAGAATGGTCGGGCCCAGGAATTCCTCGAAAGGTTCGACGTCATGATCAAAGGAGGCGAACACCACGCCACCCCGCACGGCTACCTTGAGCTTGGTCAGACCATGGTCTGACACCTTGAAGTCTTTGGGCATGCCGCCATTGACTTTTCCCTCTTGCTTGACGCCGCGAAGAAACGGCACACCTTGAAGGTCACCCTTGAGGCTGTAGTTCCATTGATGGTAGGGGCAGAAAAAGTCTTTGGCATGACCGTTGCGTTCACGGCAAAAACGCATGCCACGGTGAGCGCAAACGTTTTCGATCACATTGACGCCACCTTCCGGATCACGCACCATGATGACGGAGCGTTCACCAATCACAGTTCGCTTGAAGTCCCCCGGATTCGGGATTTCAGCGTCCAGGCCGACGTAACACCAGTGGCCGTTATAGAATAGTCGGTCCAGTTCCTTCTTGTACAAATCCTCTCGGGTATAGGCCCAGAAGGGTACCCTGCTGGTTCCTTCCCCCGGCCACGTCGGGTTTTCCGGGAATACTGTTTTTTGTTCACGCATTACTTGCCTCCTTACGGTGGTTATGAGTCTGAGAATGCAGCGGCTTTAGACACCGCTAAGGTAAAACGCATCCGCGTAGACATGACTGGACTCCACGCCCATGCGGGTGACGAGAAGGTTCAAGGCGTCCACCATGGCAGGGGCACCACACAAATAGGCGCGCCAGCCGTCCAAAGTTTTCAAATCCTTTTCAATGGCATCGGTGACCAGACCACTGCGCTGGCCTGCACCGGCAGGGCCGGTGGCGACGACAATGTGAACAATCACATTCGGATGCGCAGCTGCCAACGCCTTCAGGCGCTCGCGGTCATACACATCCTTCGCACTGCGCACGCCAAAATAGAGATGAATGGGGTTTTGCATGCCGGCCTCCAATGCGCCACGCACGATGGACAGCACAGGTGCCAGACCCGTGCCCCCGCCCACACAGAGCATCGGGCCGGTGTGCTTTTGCCTCAGGTAGGCAGTACCCAAAGGGCCGCTGACGCGAATGGCAGCACCAACTTCGAGTTCTTCAAAGATGAATGCGGTGACACGGCCATCGGGCACGCGGCGAATCTGAAATTCCATTTCAGCATCACTACTCAAGCCGGCCATCGAGTAGGGTCGGATGTGTTCGGGCGTGAATTGCACCGTGGCATATTGACCAGCGCTGAACTCAATCGGCTTGGCCAACTTGACCCGAATGCGACGAATGTCATGGGTTGCCTCTTCGATTGCAGTGACAGTGCCCTTCACAATGCGTGCGGTATGTACCACAACCTCGTCGACCTCGGGCAATTCGATCACGCAGTTGTCGGTCAGCACCGATTGGCATGCCAGTACGTAGTCGTCTTTTCCAGTGTGTGGTCTGCCGGCCTCAGGTCCACTGCTGCGCACCTGACCTGACAGCACACGGCAACGGCAGGTACCGCAGCGCCCTGACATGCAGCTGTAGGAAATTGGCAATTGGTTGGCTCTGAGCACGTCCAGCAGATTGCTTCCGCTGTCCACATTCAGACGCACGTTGAGAGGTTTTACGACGAGTTCCATATGTTGAGGCTGATGCCTTTGTCTCCTGTTTGGAGGTATTATGGAGACACCGTTGATATAAGTCTATAAAGAAAATCCAATAGATATAATCACCGTTGTGAATATTGGGGTGATGCATGGATCTGCGTGAAATTGACCTAAATCTTCTGGTTGTCTTCAACCAACTGCTGCTGGATCGCAGCGTTTCCACGTCTGCAGAGAAGCTGGGGTTGACGCAGCCTGCCGTCAGCAATGCACTCAAGCGCTTGCGCGCCGTGTTGAAGGACGAACTGTTTTTGCGGACCTCACGCGGTATGGAACCCACGCCGTATGCATTGCATTTGGCAGAACCGGTGATTTACGCACTCAACGCGCTGCAGACCGCATTCACCACACGCAACTCTTTCGACCCACTTGCCAGCACGCGCACCTTCAACTTGGCCATGACCGACATCGGCGAGATGTACTTTGTGCCGCCACTGATGAATGCTTTGTCTGAGGCAGCACCCCATGTGCGAATCAGTACCGTACGGCCTAACGCTGGGAATCTGAAGGAAGATATGGAGTCCGGCACAGTCGATTTGGCTCTAGGTCTGTTGCCCAACTTGCAGACCGGCTTTTTTCAGCGCCGGCTCTTTCTTCACAAGTACGTTTGCATGTTTCGCAAGGGACACCCATTGGCTAAATCGCCAATGACTCTCAAACAATTTACGGAACTCGATCATGTTGGCATCCTAGCCGCCAATACCGGGCATGGTGAAGTGGATGGCTTGCTTGATCGCGCAGGCATCAAACGCAAGATGCGCCTGGTCGTTCCGCATTTCATTGCTGTGGGTCACATACTTCAGACTACCGATCTCATCGCCACTTTGCCGGAACGGTTTGCCGAGCGATGCGAAGTGCCATTTGGTCTTGTTACGTCCCCCCATCCGGTCCGCCTGCCAGACATAGCAATCAACCTCTTTTGGCATGCGAAGTTCAACCGGGATCCCTCCAACATGTGGATTCGACAGCTCGTTGTCAAGCTCTTCGCAGACAGTGACGGAGAGCAATCTCCGCCGCGTGCGGCAAGGAGTACCCCAAGTTCAAGGTGACTGAAGGCGCATGAAACCACTCAATATTCACCACTTTGAGCGGCTCACATTTTGAAAGCTCCCGGCTTTGCCGGGGGGTCGGTACTTTCAATTCAACGGATTCAATGACCGCTGTCGGGCAGGAATTTCAGTTGTCTGGCCGTCAGGTATGGGCACTTAGCGTGCGCCTATCGCAGTCGGGTATCCGGCATATCGTTGTGTTGAATTTGGCGTGCTCCAAACCTGCCGTTCGAGACCGACGGCCGGAGTGGCCAGTCAACTCATTCGCCAACGTACCAGATATCCCCCACCCCGCACACTTCAGTCTCTGCTACTTCCACGCTGCTGGTGAATTGATTCGCCTGTCAGCGTACCTGTCAAGCAGGTTGTGCCACCTGTCGTGCCGCCTGTCACGCCACAACTTGCGCCCTGTCGGTATGGGGATCATGCACAGCATCAAATCGGAAATAGATTCAATTCTTCGTGAAGAAATTGTACTTGCCCAAAAGGATGACCCCGCTCTGATCGTGCGGTCGGCCTTCGAGGTCATTGAAGAATTTTTGGGTCAGGGCATGTCGCTGGAGAGAATCGCATCTGCGCTTCAAAAACATGACATAAAGATCACCAAGGGGCACCTTGTTCGCCACCTTGGCATAGTTCGGGAAGAGCGCGGGCTGAAGCCATTAAAAAGAGGCAAAAAACCCAGGTCCCCCGGTGCAGCGACTCCGGCCCCATCAGCGTCATGTCTTCAAATTCAACCGCTTACGCCTGCCAAAGCTCAAGGTGATACGCCCTACTCTGCTCTTGCTGCCGAGACGGACTCCGCGCCCAAGGCAACCGAACTGACTCGCAACCCTGATGAACAGGCAAAGCCGGTGACCACAGATACGGCGCGGTCAGGTGGAAAACATGGCGCAGCCCAACCAATTGGGGCAAGTCAAACTGTATTTCCAGACGAAATCACCAGGCTCAAATTCATCGAAGTGAAAGGCGAATTGCTGGACGTCACCAGGATGAATATTGATGACTATTTGACCGTCTCCAAGACTATCCCTGACAACGCAAAAATCCCCGACGGCATGTTCGAAATCATTGCCGCAGAAAACAGGATACGAGGCATGTACGAACGCGCGCTACTCCAGTATGACGAAGCCATCGCCAAGTGGAAATCAAGCCAATAGCTTCTTGCACGAATTTAAACAACTCAAAGGATGGTCATGATCAAATCGTATTTTGTGGACGGCGACAAAGGCGGCGTGGGCAAAAGCTTCGTCTCCCGGTGCCTGGTAGACAGCTTCATCAACCATGAAGTGTCGGGAATGCCAAAGATTGACAAATTGATTGTCATTGACGCCGATCCCATGAACCCGGATGTGGTGTGTGACAACGGCTACAAAAATGAGGCTGTCAACAACATCCATGTCATAGGCCTGCAACGCCCCATCAAATCAGAAGACGACTGGCTGAATCTGATCAACGAATTGGCTGAAACCCAGATCAATGAAACGGACAAAATCCGCCTTGTTTTTTCATTGCCGTCTGCGGCCGGTCTTTACATCACGGAGTCAGTGTTAAGCCTGATGGCATTGATGAATCCGACACCGATCTGGGTGATGGGCATTGATGCGTCGAGCACAAATCAGCTGGAGGCCCGCGTTGGCAAAAGCCCCATGTTTTACCAAAACGGGGTGGTGCTGATCAATCTGAAGCACGGGCCTGGCAAGGCTTTTGAATTCTGGGACAAATCAAGCATCCGCAAGACCCTGTTAAGTGGCGTGGACTATGCATGGTCGGAGCTGGAGTTGCCAGCCATGATGCCACGCGCGGCTGAGTTGATCGGGTCAATGCCCCTGCACATGGTGATCGACAAGGGCAATTTGCCGGGATCTGGTGTGGCCATCGGCACGCGCACGGTCGCCCAAACCTACCGTGGCATTGCCGGGCGCAAGCTGGCTGTCCTGGAGTCTTCGAGATGAGTGGTGTGGATGATGAAGACAAGCGCATCGGCAACACCATTTCCGGGGTCATCTCGCCTTCGCCCGCCGCGGCGCTTGCACGCCGCGCTGGCACCTTGATTGATGAACTGGCGGCCCGGCTCGCGCCCTCTGGCCTGCCATCTGATGTGCAACACATTGTTGACGTGGCGGTGCGTGCCGGCATGGGTGAGAGTGATCCCAACTGGATCTGGCTCTTGCCAGTATTGTTGCGCCAGGTGCCTGCTGCAGCCATGCGCATCGAATTTGAAGCGCTGTCTGG
Organism: Herbaspirillum sp. RV1423; assembly: GCF_000577615.1. Lineage (GTDB taxonomy): Bacteria > Pseudomonadota > Gammaproteobacteria > Burkholderiales > Burkholderiaceae_D > Herbaspirillum. Next base: position 52,049 of record NZ_CBXX010000033.1, on the reverse strand, counting down.
CGCATTGGTCAAAGGTGCGCCGGGGCTGGCGAAAGGACCTGGTCACGATGATGACAGCCTTGAGTCGATTGTGGTCATGATGACTGCCATGCGTGGGGAACTGCAAAAATTCCCGCGCCGTGTCGGTGAGACGCTGAAACCTGCAGTTGCTGAGGCGGTAGTGGATGCTTTGGAGGCTGCGCCTGGGCGGGTCAAAGTTGACCTGGATGATGCCAAGCTCCTGGCTGCAGCCCGCGAGGCATTCATGTCGCTTTACGTGTTGGCCGCTGTCGGGCTGGGTGCGTTTTCAACCGTGGCGGCTTTCATCATCGGCTCCAAATTTGGCTGACTGGGGGCGCCGTGCTTGAGCTCTTGATGATGTGTGCACCCGCCGTCGATCCGGTCACCATGGCCGCTGTTGTGAAGCAGGAATCCGGCGGCCAGCCCTGGGTTGTCAACAACAACACGACAAGAAAATCAATGGCCTTTGCGTCCAAAGCTGTGGCCGTGGCCGCTGCGGTGGCGGCTGTCGGCCGTGGCGAAAGTGTTGATATGGGGTTGGCGCAAATCAATAGCAAAAATTTGCCCGCGCTGGGGCTGACTGTGGAACAGGTGTTCGACCCCTGCACCAACATTGCTGCCGGGGCAAACATTCTGGCTGCGAGCTATGGAAGAGCCGGCTCGCTCGGCGGCGCCCTGAGCATGTACAACACCGGCCGGTTTGATTCAAAAATCGGCGCTACCTACGCCCAAAAGGTGTTCGGACAAGCCGGGGAAAAGGTACCCAGAATACCGGGTGGGCAACTGGCAAAACTGCCTGAAACGTCTTCTTTTGCAGCCAACCCTGCCGCCATGGCGGCCGTGCGACTGACGGTTACGCCGTCGCCGTTTGCTGCCGGGCTTTCGCCCGTGAGGACGGCTTTACAGCCCGCAAATTGGCGTTGAACCGCTTTTGGGCACTGGCGACAATTTGCCTTTTGAGTTGGGACAAAACGGCCCGGCCATTTGCACCCGTGAAGCCAAAGGCATCGCCCAAGTCGCTACCGGCCAAATTGTTCAGTTCATCAATTTGGTCCAGTTCCTGGCAGAACACCTGCTCAAATTGCAGCCGCTTGTCGAGCTGATCGGCCTTTTCATCTGGCGACTCAAACTCGTCGTGAATGTCGATCTCGCCAGCATCGTCTTCGTCACCCACGCCACCCAATCGTCTGCCACTGCCGCCCAAGCTTTCCAGGTTGTTGCCCCTGATTTTGTGCTTCAGAAGCTCAAACAGTGCGCCTTCATGGCCGGGTCGAAAGATGTCAAGGTTCTTGTTTTCTGATTGCCGAGTGAGATAAAAAACAATAATTTCCTGCTCAATATCCCGTGCATCTTCACGCAGTTTGAAAGCCCATTTTTTCGACAAGGATCTGAAGTGTTTTGTATCCATCAAGAACCACCTTTGCGGATTTATTAAGCTATTCACCAAGCAGGCGATATTTGCAAACTATTCGTCTTGATTAGTTTCTCAATCTGCCTTTTCAATGAATCTGGCAACTCGGCAAATTCTGTCAAGCGTTTGAACCCGGCCACCATCGCCTTGAGTGCGGCCTGCAGCGCCTTGACAGTAATTTTCCAGGTACGGGATTGGCCTAATTTTTGCCAGGTTCGACTGAGTAAGAAAGCTTTTTGAAGCAACTTTTGATACGCTTGATACTTCTTGACTGCCGCAACAAACGCAGAGTCACTATTGCAAATAGTCCTCAAGGTTTGCAAGTTCTTCTGTTCGCCAGCAGAGGCCGTTTTGATAATGCCATTGGCAAGCTCAGCTACCTTCATTTTTATCCCTTGAAAATGTGTTGATGTCTGTAAATATACAGAGTGGCCACAATTTCACAAGCTGAATAAATACCTCAAAATAAGGCAAGTGTCTGGCCAATAATTGGACAGCCGACAGCCAGTATTCAACGGCAATACCCCTTCAGTGCTGTCGGATTCTCGGGTTAGCGCACCTCTGAAAATGGATCTGCTTTGTGCTTGCGGATGGACGGTATGCCGGCATGAGCACACACCAGAACACGTCCAGCCATGAGTTCCACCGCAGGTCGGACGATGCACTGCGGCGCGCCCTCGGCGCTGACATCCTGGCCGCCCTGGCTGATGACCGGGTGGTAGAGATCATGCTAAACCCGTCGGGCGACCTCTGGACTGACTCCCATGTAGGCGGGATGCAATGCATTGGCAAGATTGACCGTGTACGAGCCATGGCGATTGTTGCCACGGTGGCGGCCATGCTGGGTACCACGGTCACACCTGACAACCCGATTTTGGAATGCGAGTTGCCCTTGGATGGTTCGCGGTTTGAAGCCTTGATTCCACCGGTTGTGCCAGCGCCAACTTTTGCCCTTAGAAAAAAGGCAACATTGATTTTTAGCCTGGCTGACTATGTTCGGACCGGGGTGATGACTGAGCTGCAAGCCACATTGATCAAAACGGCGGTTGCAGACAGAAAAAATATCCTGATTGCCGGGGGCACTGGCTCTGGCAAAACGACTTTAGCCAATGCCGTCTTGAATGAGATTTCTTTCATATCACCTGATCACAGAATCGTCATTATTGAAGACGTGTTGGAGCTGCAATGCAGCGTGAAAAACACGGTATTTTTAAGAACATCAGCCAATATTGACCAAGTTGGTTTATTGCGAGCAACGCTTCGATTAAGACCTGACCGAATTGTTGTGGGTGAGGTCCGGGACAAGTCGGCTCTGGCGTTGCTGAAGGCATGGAATACGGGGCATCCCGGCGGCATTGGCACCGTCCATGCAAATTCTACTGGTACAGCCTTGGTCCGAATCGGACAGTTAATTCAAGAAGCGGGTGTGCCTGCGGCACCTGAGTTAATCAGCGAAGCGGTCAATATGGTGATATCCATCCGCAGGAATTCCACCGGCCGAATTATTGATGAAGTAGCTGAAGTAACCAATTGGTCGAGTGCGATTGGTTTTGAGCTGAGACGACTTGGCTAATTTTGAATCAAATTCAAAACGAACGCCTTATGCAATTCAACTATTTTTTAGACACCCATATTTTGAATATCTTTGTTCAAAAATCGTATGGAAAAGCAATGTTGGCTTGTGAGTTTCTGATTGTCGGCATCTTACAATTTGACGTTGTTGCCGGCAATTTTTATGGTCAGGCAGCATGTCTTGTGGTTGGCATGGTATTTGTCAAATTGGCACACGTTGCCACACAAGCAGGGATCGGCAAGGCGGCTCAAATAGAGTACGCCATCAAACAAAAAAATAGGAACAGGGATGCTCATCAACAAAAAATTGCCAAGGTACTGCGGCGAGCTGCAACCGCACAGGTTGTGGCGCAATCATCGGTTTTTTGGTCGGCCATAAAAGCAATCGTTGCAGCAGAACTGCACGTGCGTTCAATTTTCAAATCGGTCCTGTGCACGGTGACCGACACACTCACGCCAAAGCTTTTCCCGTGCCCGCCAACCGCCTGCGCGTAAGCGTCGGCGGGTTATCGATCCCGTCCGCCGGCTGCGTGGGCGCGCAAAACCTCCAAGAAGCCCGCTGGGATCAACTTTCAAAAGTTGATCAGAATGCAAAGTTTGGAACTCCTGGCTGCTGCTGATGTTGCGGCAATACTCAAGATCAGTGAAGCATCCATTTGGAATTGGCAATACGGGCGCAAAACGCCGCCAATCGGCTTCCCTCCCCCGGTCAAAATTGGGGCATCCGTTCGGTGGCGGTCATCAGACATCCAGGTGTTTATCCTGGGTTTGCCGCTCACGACCACCGGTCGCATCCCACTCCCCGGGCTGGCACAAGCAGCCCCGGCCACGGTCGTACTGACCAAGCCGGTGCGTGGCCGTGGTCGGCCTCGTAAGAATCAAACAGGCGCCTCGGGTTGATGCGCCAAAAGCGGACCTTTGAAGAAAACCTGGCACTGGCCAAAGCACGGGGGCAGCAAGCTGCGGCACTGCAAACCGTCGTTGCAGAAAAGTCTTTGGAAGTCCAGTTGCCGCTGTGGGCAGAAGTTTGCCGGGGTGTTCCCAACAGCGTCCTGCGGTCGGCACTTTTTGGTGTGGTACGACGTGGCCCACGATCTTTCCAGCAGCGCGTGCAAAAAGCCAGCGTCGAAGGTATCAAGATCATTCACACAGGGCCACAACTGGATCAAGCGGATCTGGATGTCTGGGAACAAGCACTGCAGCTGGCCAGAACTGGCGGGCTTGGGTGCCGGATTCAGTTCACCGCATCACAATTCTTGAAGAGCATTGGACGCGGCAACGGCAAAAGCCAGCATGAATGGCTCAAAGGGGCATTCGCACGGCTGGCGGCCAGCGTGGTGGAAATCAAAGATGCGCACCGGGCATATTTCGGGGCCATCCTGCACCACGGTGGCAGGGATGATAAGACTGGCCGCTACGTCATTGAGATGAACCCGAAAATCATCGAACTCTATGGCCTCGACGGCTGGTCAAGTGTGGAATTTGACCAGCGCATGGCGCTGAAAAAGCGGCCGCTTGCCCAGTGGCTACACGGCTATTACAGCTCCCATGCCAAGCCCTTCCCCGTCAAAGTCGAAACCCTGCACCGGCTGTGCGGAAGTCAAAATGCGGCCATCAAGGGATTCAAACAGGACCTCAAGTCAGCCCTGGAAAAACTGGAAGAAGTCACCAACTGGACTTGGAAAATCGATGCTTCAGACTTGGTGCACCTGTCAAAAATGCCAACTGCAAGTCAATCAAGGCACTTGCTGAAGCGTGGTCGATTTCGCGGACTGCCCTGAGCCCGAGCGTCAAATCAAGTAACTGTGACCCAGTTGCCTGGCTGCAAGCCAGGCAACTGGGCAAACTCGCGGGTGTGGTTGGTGACCAGCAGGGCCTGTTGGCTCAGGGCGTGAGCGGCAATCATGGTGTCCGGCGAGCCGATGGGTGTGCGTGCCACGGCGCTCCGGGTCAGCCCGATGCAGGGGCAGTTTTGAACGCCGCAGATTAGAGATAGATTAAAGACAGATTAGCTGCATTTTGCACCACCCCCAAGCGATTGATTTGCCTTGAGATTTTGACAATTTTTACTTTGTCGCGGTATGTGCTATGCCGTGCGCCGGTACCTGCTATGCCGTGGTTTGGTATGCGCTATGCCGTGCCGGTATGTCCTATGCCGTGTTCGCCGGTATGTGCTATGCCGTGGTTTTGTGGATAACTTTTGCCGTCCGGCTGCTGGCCTCTCACTCCGCCAGACCCGAGTAGTTGAGCTGTATGGCACGGGAGCGCGACGCGTCGATTTGTTCATTTGCAGTCCAGCGGTATCAAGCACCAGCCAAACAGGCCGGTGTCTTTTTTCCAACTGGAGTAGATCGTGCATTTCCAAACAACCAAGCCTATCAAATCACTCAAAAAGCTGGTCACGCCCGTCATCTCGGGCATGGCCGCACTGGTATCCCAGGTGGCCCACGCTGGCCCAGCCCTGCCCTGGGACGGCCCGATCACCACGGTGGTCAACAACCTGACTGGGCCGGTGGCCACCGGCATTTCGACCGTGGCCTTCCTGGCAGCAGGCGCGGCACTGATTTTTGGTGGTGACGACTTGGGCGGAATTGCGAAGAAACTTTTGTACGTGGTGCTCGGTGTGGCGCTGATCGTCTTTGGTGCCAACTTCCTGAGCATGATCGGTCTGGTCAACAGCGGCGCCTTGATCTGATGGTCCGTCGTTTCTGATCGCAAATCATGGCTGATCAAAGCAAAGATAGCGGCGCTGACTTTTCAGTACCGTTGCATCAATCCATGCTCAGGCCCATGCTGCTGCTGGGCGCTGAGCGAGAGCTGATCCTGGCACTGGGCATCGTGGCCGGTGTGTTCATTGTTTCCTTGTTTCAACTCTGGGCCGCCATTTTTGGTCTGATTTTGTGGGCCGTCGGCGCATGGGTGCTGACTCGCGCGGCCAACTTTGACCCCCAACTCTCCAAGACCTTTGCTCGCAGTTTGCAATACCGCAAGCTGTACAAGAGTGCCGCAACACCGTTTGCGTCGCCGCGCAAATTCGGAGGCTGAAAAATGCTCTTGAAAGAATTTCGCAGCCAGGCCCAAGGCCTGCCGGATCTGTTGCCCTGGGCGGCGCTGATCGACAACGGCGTGGTACTCACAAAATCTGGTGGCCTGCTGGCGGGTTTTGAATTTCGCGGCCCGGATCTGGACAGTGCCACCAAAGAGGAACTGGCGGCCGTGTCGGCTCGGATCAATGCGGCCCTGGCTCTTGATGACGGCTGGTGCTTGCATGTGGATGCCGTGCGCCGTCAATCCCCTGGTTACCCTTTGGACGGCGCTTTTCCGGACCGTACCACCCGACTGCTGGACGATTGCCGCCGTCTCGCCCATGAAGGCGATTGGGCTGGCTTTCAAAGTGACTACACGCTGGTCTTGTGCTGGCATCCGGACCGTGATGCTGCGGCAAAAGCCGAGATGCTGTTTGTGGACGGGGCTCAAAAGACTGGAGTGGCAGAGCGCAGTTTGACTCGCTTCAAAACTGTTCTGGCTGAAATTGAATCGCGGCTGGCAGGAACGCTAAAGATCCGTCGCCTGGTGGACACTGTCGACACTGAAACCGGATCGGTTGAGAGTCAGCTTCTGGCGCATTTGGCTTCTTGTGTCGCTCTGGCACCACGCGCCAGTTTTGTCATGGGCACGGTGCCAATGTACCTTGACGCGGTACTAGGCCAACACGACTTTGTGACGGGATTCGAGCCCCGGATTGACGACAAAACAGCTATTTGCATCGCCGTGACGGGCTTTCCTGGCGCCAGTTTCCCCGGCATTCTGGACTTCTTGTCACGCTTGCCGGTGGAATACCGCTGGTCAAATCGTTTCATTTTCATGCCGGTGCGTGAAGCGGACAAGGCCCTTGGCAACTACCGTTCAAAGTGGGCGCAAAAGCGGCTGTCACTGATGAACTTGATGCGCTCAAGCCAGGGTGGCGGCGTCACCCACGTGAATGCGGATGCAGACGATATGGCTGCGGATGCGGTCGCCGCCATGGCTGAGGCCAGCAGCGGCCTGGTGCGATTTGGCTTTTACACCAGCGTTATCCTGCTCTCCAGCGCAAACCTCCAACAATTGCGTGATGCCGCGCAATACGTAACCAAGATGATCGCCAATGCCGGGTTTTCAGCTCGGGTCGAATCCGTCAATGCGGTGGAAGCTTATCTGGGAAGCATGCCTGGCAATCTGTATGCCAATGTGCGCCGCCCACTGGTCAACACCTTGAACCTGGCGCACTTACTGCCCCTCACGGCAATTTGGGCCGGTCCGGATGCTCACCCGTGTCCCTTTTATCCTGAGCATTCGGCGCCGCTGTTGCAGGCAAAAACTGATGGTGCAACACCTTACCGGCTTTGTCTGCACGCGGGCGATCTGGGTCACACGGCCATCATCGGACCGACTGGATCGGGCAAGTCCACTCTGTTGGCAACACTGGTAGCGCAGCATTTCCGCTATCCGGGCGCGCAAGCCTTTGTCTTTGACAAGGGCTATTCCATGTTCCCCTTGGTGGCTGCTGCCGGTGGTCAGCATTACGACATTGCAGGTGAATCGGACAACATCACGTTTTGCCCCTTGGGACAAATTGACAATGAACTGGAGCGCACCTGGGCGGCTGAATGGCTTGAAAGCCTGGCAGAACTGCAAGGTGTGGCCATGTCACCAGAACTGCGCAAAGAGCTCTTTCGCGCCGTCAACCAGTTGGCGGCCTCCACAGACTGCGCGGAGCAACGCACGCTGTCAAACTTTCTGTTGACCCTGCAGGACAACCGTCTGCGTGAAGCGCTGGAATACTACTCGCTGCGTGGATCAGCGGGGCGGTTGCTGGATGCCGAAAGCGATGGACTGCAGGCGGACATCTTCCAGGTCTTCGAGCTTGAACACCTGATGGCTCGCGGCGAAAAGATCGTGCTGCCCGTTCTGGCTTACCTGTTTCACCGGCTTGAGCAGCGTTTTCACGGTCAACCTACCTTGTTGGTGCTTGATGAGGCCTGGATCATGCTGGGGCACCCTGCATTCAGGGCCAAGATTCGCGAATGGCTGAAGGTGCTGCGCAAATCGAACGTGGCCGTCATTTTTGCGACCCAGTCCCTGAGCGATCTGTCTGGCAGCGGGATTGCCGATGTGATTTTCGAGTCTTGTCCCTCAAAAATTCTGTTGCCCAACCCGCAAGCGCAAACCGAAGCCTTGTGCGGGCTGTATCAAGCGATTGGACTCAACCGTCGGCAAATCCAGATCGTCAGCAATGCCATACCTAAGCGCCAGTATTACCACCTGCACCCGGACGGCTCCCGCGTTTTTGAATTGGGACTGACTCCGCCGGAAATGGCCTTTGTTGGGGCAAGTGGACGCGAGGATTTGGCGCGGATTCGTCATCTGCAAAAGCTCGATGCGCTTACCTGGCCGTCTGCCTGGTTGCGGGAACGCGGTCAGTTCGATGCCGCCCGTTTATGGGATAGCTATTGACTGTGACAGGTCAGCAAAGAGCATCTGGCCCGACGCTCGCACAGACCTCCCCTGTGTCACCACGGTTTTACTGGTTGTTTGATCGTGGGAGGGCCACTTTTTTGCGTCAACTTGCGTCTGGCCGGTATGGGACAACAGTATTCAATAAAGGAAATCCCATGAAGCCCAAGAAGCTGCTTTCCAGCGCCGCAGTGGCGGCTGCCTTTGCTTTTGCGTTGATACCATCCGCTCACGCCGGTGGCGGTGGGTTTGTGGGTGCCATGGAAGCCACCCAGTGGCTGAACAACGCCGAGCTGGTCAATGTCTATTCAAGCAATCTGGAACAGCTGCAGCAGCAAATCCAGATGTACCAGAACATGTACCAGAACACGCTCGGCATTCCGATTCAGGCGTGGAGCGGCATTGCGGCGCGTTTGACATCGTTGGTCAGCACGATTCAAAACACGCAAGGCATTGTGAACGCCACTGTCAATTCCATCACCGACATGCAAACAACCTACGGCAACGGAAATTTGCTTTCGAACCAACAGCAAAATCTGGTGAATTGGAACAAGGGCTTGAACAACCAGATTGGGGCGGCTTTGCAGCAATTGGGCTTGAACGCAAACAATTTTTCGACAACGCAAAGTGCTTTGCAGCAAATTCAGTTAGCATCCCAGACTGCGGCGGGCCGGTTGCAAGCAATTCAGGCTGGCAATCAAATTGCCGGCATGATGATCAATGAAACCCAAGCACTGCACGGCACCATCATTGCGGCGGAACAGGCCCGACTGAATGCCATCGCCAAACAGGAAAACGAAAAGTACCAAGACGAGCTTTTGTACCGCAACTTCTTTCGTAACCATTCCGGCCAATACTGAGCGGAGTGCTATCGATGCGGGTCGCCATTTTTCTGCTGCTGTGCGGCATCACGCCATGGGCGAATGCCGCTGGCATGATGGACACGCTGGTGAGTCAGGTTCAAGGGGCATCCGGCGGCTGGATGACGACTGCTTTGGGTTACGCCACCAATTTGTTCTTTGGCTTGGCTGCCCTTGAATTCGCCTGGTCGGCGATTCAGCTCACGCTCAAAAAGTCAGAGCTTTCGGAAATCATGGTGGGGACCTTGTTCAAGGTCATGTCCCTGTCATTTTTTGCCATGGTGCTGATCAAGGCGCCCGAGTGGATTCCTGCCATCATCAATTCCTTCAAGGCGGCCGGTGCCGGTGTGGGTGGGACTTCGGTTTTGTCGCCATCGGCGGTGTTTGATCAAGGCTTGCAAGTGGCCGCCAGTCTGATGCAGTTCTCCAATGATGCCGCGCCCAGCACCGGCAGCATGATCATCAACACCTTGACAAACTCTGGCCAGGGCCTGGGCAAATTCATGTTGAGCTCCATCATCATTGGCGTTGCCTCTGTTTTCATCATTCTTGGCTACGGTCTGATTGCCGTTCAACTGCTCATCACATTGGTTGAGTCTTATTTGATTATTGGCGGGGGTGCCTTGATGCTCGGGTTTTCCGGCTCACGCTGGACGCACAATTTGTCTGAAAAATACTTTGGCTATGCGATTTCCATTGGCGTCAAGCTGTTCACGATTTATTTGATCATTGGCTTTGGCAATAGCTTTACCCAAGCGCTGAAAGACACCATTGCAGCTGCCTACGCCGCACATCCTGAAGGCCCCAGTTTTGGTGACTATTTGGGTGTGGGGGGCGCGTCGCTGTTCTATGGAGTCACTGGCTACATGGCACCCGGCCTGGCGGGGTCGATGCTCAATGGCACGGTGGCCATGTCTCTGCAAAGCGCTGGCACTGCGGCTGGCATGGTGGGTGGCGCGCCGGTGGCGGCGGGACTTGCTGCAAGTGCGGCTGGTGCGCGCGCCCTGGGGCTTGCGGGCGGTGCCATGGGTGCGTTAATGCCCGTTCAAAGAGCTGCGGGTGCCATTGGTGGCTCTTCTGCTGGCGTCGGATTTGGTGGTGGCATCAGTGGCATGGTCAACCCTGTCAACCCTTTTCAAACCAGTGCGAACGCGAGCAGTGGTGGCCAGGGCGTACCCGGTGGTTTGGGCGCTGCAGTCCAAAGCGGCATGGCTGGCAAGTCGGGTGGCGGCACTGGCAGTCACCTCGGTGCATTTTCACCCTCCCCCTCGCCGCCTCCTTCTGACAGTCCTGTGGGTTGGCAAGGCTTGAACGCGGGTAGTCAAAGTTTTGGCCAGACCCAAGCTCCCGGTTTTGTTGATGCGCGTTTTGATCCGTTTGCCAGTTCACGTGATGGCGGCTCCGGAAAAAGCCAGCCAACCAGCAACGAAACTGGTGGCATGCCTGCCAATTCATTCGATGCAAAGTCTGCCCAACAACGATTTGAGGCTGACTACAAGCAAGAACCAAGTGGCGTGGCAGACAAGCTCAACAGTTTTTCAAAGCGTTTGCAATACGCTGCGGATCGCAGGAAGCCGCATTGGGTGAGTGATGGTCATCTGGGTCACGCGCCAGGCTTGCGCATGGGGCTCGATTCTTGAGGAATCACCATGGATTCACTGCAAAAGACTGAGAACTACCTTGTTGCCCGAGGCTGCGACATCCACAAAGTCAAGGACCATTTGGTCGAATTTCGTCTGCCCGGTGAAACCAGCCGAACGCCCGGTGGCCGACTGTCCCTGGCACGGGACGGTACTTTGAAAATGTGGCATCGCTACGCAGAAAAAGGACTTGCAGCGGGTGAGCCTTGGCTTCCCGCAGGCGACATCCCGATTGGCGACAAATCGACTCCGGCGCTGCGGGCGCATGTTGACCAGCTGACCGTGCACCAAGAACTGGCGGCATTGATCAAAGTGCCCAAATTTTCGTCTGTACCAGGGCAACTGCGCTCGTATGACCCGGAACAAGTGTGGCGAGCGGCTGATGCGGCCTTGCAGGCGGCGGGTTTGATTCCGTCGCGCTTGAACGGACGTTACTGCGATGGCTCGGATCAAAAACCTGTCTACAAGCTGCTGGTGTCCAACGACGGTCTTGCAACCGCTTTTTCATTTCGTGGCGACATCGATCTGCCTGCACCGTGGCGGGTAGGCAGGCAAACCAGTGATGGCAAGAAAACCATGTTTGTCACGGGACGCGATTTGGGGCTGGATGGCGATCTTGCACCACCCCGGTCTTCACCTGCTTTACCGCGCCCGGTGAAAACGCCTGAAATTCATCCGGCCGATCTGGATCTGAATCGAGACACCATCAAGTCATGGATGGCTGCTGAAAACCCGCCTGCTGATCATAGGCACCTTGTCAAAGGTAATGCCACTTTGGATGGCTCGCAGTTGCGGGTGTATCCCGGGCATCATAGATATACCGGCACGATGATGGTTCCCATGTTTCGCCCTGATCCGATGGGCAGGCGAGACACGGTGGAGGTGTGCGGTGTGCATCACCTGATGCCCAAGCTTACGTTCAGCACCGACAAGATCATGGCCAAAGGCTCGCGAACGGTCGGCGCCTTTGTGCCTTTCCCAGCTCCTGATTCGTTGATGAGAGCAATCGTCGGCGATTCCCTGGCTCCGATTCAGGCATGGCTGGCAGTCGCTGACAAAACGAAGCCACTCGTGATCTGTGAAGGGGTGGCAACAGGACTTGCGATTCAACAGAGCGGTGCAGGCAACACGCTTTGCGCCTTGTCGTCAAACAATGTGATGGAAGTCGCCAAATGGGTCAAAAATGCGGGCCTTTTCGATTCATTTCCGGGTGTCGTGATCGCGACTGACCACGACATCGGCCGTGACGCGGCGGGAAGACTGAAATCAAGCGCCATCCCGAGGGCGTTTGAAGCTGCCAAGGTGACGGGGTTCGCTTTGGCCGTGCCTACTGCGACAAGTCAAGTTGGCACTGATGCGCGGGATCTGCTCGGCGAGGGCGGTCCCCAGGCCGTTCGTGACTACATTGCCAGCGCTGCACCGGCTGCCGACGTGGAAAAAGCGAGACCCGATATTTTTCTGTCGGCGAACGTAAATCAGCTTTCCAAAGAACCAGAATTCGAGCGGTGACACCAGACACTGATTGATTCTCTGGCGTCAGCCTTGTCCCTGGCATTGGACGCCAGAATGATGATCAGGTCACACGCCAGGTGGCTTGCGACGCATTCATCGGACCTTGGTAAGTTGCAGGTAGCGCCGGATGGCAATATTGAATTGGCGCATGTCCATAGGTTGGCTGGAAAGCAGTCCGAAGTTCACGCTGTGCAATGCCTCAAGCTGATCCTCATAGCTGTCGAGCAAAGCCTGCATGCCAGTATTGATGGTGTCCAGTTTGGCTCGGGTACTCTCGGGTGCTCTCAACTCCTGCACCGCCTGCTGCCAGATGTGGGGCCATTGTTCGACGGCGGTTTCGTCGAGTTGGTCACAGAGGTGGGCCATGGCAACGACGCGGCCGAGGTCTTTGTTCGCGCGTTTGATCAGGCGCCCATCCATGGGGTCAGACATCCTTTTCTCCTCAATTTGAGGATGGTGCAGGAGGTTGGACAGCGCCATAGTTGCAACGCTGGCCAGCTGAAGGCCACTTGCGTGCCTCACCGGTTTGAACTGGGTTACACCCAGGTACGCAAAGCTGGGAATTTCGAAGTGACTGTGAGGGGTCTCCACCCGTTCGCTGTAACGGGTTTTACCTTCCGCGTCGGGAGCCAGCTCTGGCGGGGCGCCGAGCAACTCCAGGAACCACTCGTCTTTGCCTTGGCCAGGTGGCTTGAGGCGCACCACGGGCAATTTATCCTGTGGGGTTGTGCCATCAGCGGGGTGATCGTACTTTTCGGTGTTCACCCGCGGCTCCCACCCTTCATTGATCAATGTGGTGGCTATTTCCTTGGCAGAAATGACGGCGGTGGCGTTGGGTGTGAGCATGCCATCGATGTCCTTGGTGCGCAGTTCGGTGTCGGCATCCTGGATCAGTTGAGCGGCAGCAGAGAGGCTGCCGACGATGATGATGTTGCTGTGGTGCTTTTTGGGTAGTGCCAGGGCCAGCTTGTGCAAGACGACGTGGGCGTTGAGGGATTGGCTCATGGTTTTTGTCCTTGCTTCATCAGTTGCAGTGCATCATTGACTTGGTGGGTCAAACCGGCTTTTTGCATGTTGGCGATGCAATCGGGCAGTGCCCCCCAGTTTTGGCCGTCCTGATACACAAAGAGTGAGGCCGGTCGGTCGATGAAGTGGACCACGACATGGGCCATTTCAGTGCGGCCTTTGTATCGCTCCAAGCCGGGGTCAATTTCAGTGATGAACGACAGATCTGTTCTTCGGGTGCCGTGCACGAGGATGTCCAACTGCGGGGAGTTGGTGGCGTCCAAAGTCGGCAAGTGGTGCAGTGCCCCCATGAGGCCGCCAACGGCGAGGTCGTCGCGCTGCAATCGGGCTAGTTCCTTGGCCAGACGGTTGGCACTGCGCGGTGCGCCCGAGCGATCAATGAAGTAGGCACTGGAGAGCTGGTTGGTGCGCTGGATCCAGTGGAGCCAGTCGCTCTGGGCAAAGTAATGCAGGCGAAGGGTTTTGTCTTCCGGGTCTTTTTCTATGCAGTGGTCATAGGTGTTGAGCACTTTATAGATGGTTGGCAGGCTGGCCTTTGTGTCGGCGGCTATGGTGCTTATGCTGACCCCCGGCAGGGATTGAAGGTGGCGCTGCAGAAAGTAGGCCAGGACAGCTTCCTGACTGGCTGTGGTGGGTTTTCTGAAAGGGTCGCTGACAGTGGATGCGCCATCCATGGCGAGCCTCTCGCTGTGCTGTGCCGTGGCCCGGATGTCGTGAAGCATGATGCGTCCCGCGATGTGTGGCTGAGTGATGCGTTTGAATTGCTCGACTTCTATCTCCACCCGTTTTTTGGCAAGTGTGCAGCTGTGCAGGTAAATGTGGGCGTCGGTGAGGTCCGGTTGTGCCTGAAGTTCATACGCAGCGTCCAGCAGCAGGGTGCGCAGGTCTCGCGTGTTTTTGAGGTCGTGCGATCGCAGCTGGAAGTGGCGGCCCAGTGCATCTGACACTTCGCTGTAGTCGTCAGGGTTGCGACGCACGGTCCGGTAGGGGTTCTGTTCTTGCATGGGCTTTATGTGCGCATTAAATTTGTGGCGCGTATTTATTTTAATGCGCGCAAATAAATGATGCAAGTTCAACACATTGCAGGTGGCTGGCTCGGGAGACCATTTTCTGTTTGTGGATGGTGGCGTTGGTAAATGTGCCCTTACCCGCCAGCTGGGCTCCATGCTTTCCCTTTTTTGTGCTGCTTGCGCCAAAACGGTATTTGGCAACAGCACTCAAAAAGGACGCATGCATGTCAAAACAAAATCCATACCTCAACGCCCGCCGGGAGTGGGATGAGCGCTACGGAGGGTTGATCTCACGCGCGCGCAATTGGCAACTGATTGCGGCTGGCTCCTTGGCTGTCGCGGTTGTGGCTGTGGTGGGCATTGCTTTCATCGGGTCCCAATCAAAGATTCAACCGTTTGTGGTTGTCACCGATCAACTCGGCTCTCCGGTTGCTGTGGCCCGTCCTGCGCCGGTTGCAAAAAGTGATTTCGACAAGCGGTTAATGGTGGCCCAACTGGCCGCCTTCATCAAAGACGTCCGCTCCATGTTGCCCGATGCTGTTGCCCAACAGGTCACGCTCAACCGGGTGTATGCCATGGCGGGGCGCGACGTGGCCGGATTCTTGAATGACTTCTTCAAGGACAACTCGCCTTTCTCGGTCGATGGTTCGGTCACCCGCGTGGACATTTCGTCGGTCATTCCCCAAGGCGGTGAAGCCTACCAAGTGTCCTGGGTGGAAACCAAAGCCAGGCCCGGCGCGACGTCTGTGGCAGAACACTGGAAAGCCGTCGTCACGGTCGGGGTTGACGCCAAGCTGGCAGAAAACCCCAAAGTCGCGCTCTGGAATCCATTTGGCATTTACGTCAAGTCCATCTCCTGGACCAAAGAAGCTCTGTAAAGGCAGTCATCATGAAAAAATCCCTCCTCACCCTCACCCTCACCCT
Source organism: Herbaspirillum sp. RV1423 (assembly GCF_000577615.1). Classification (GTDB taxonomy): domain Bacteria; phylum Pseudomonadota; class Gammaproteobacteria; order Burkholderiales; family Burkholderiaceae_D; genus Herbaspirillum. Next base: position 36,601 of record NZ_CBXX010000033.1, on the reverse strand, counting down.
CACCGCTCTTGCCTTAGCTGCCAGCGCATTTGCACAGTCAAATGCTGCTGCTTCGCACACCAAGCCGCCCACCGTCGAAACCATTGAAGCGGACGATCATGGCCAGATGTCCACTCAACCATTACCCCCGCGATCAGTTCCAGCAGTTGAATCCCTGGCTTTGCATCCCACCCCTGCAAAGCAACAAATCACGGCATCCCCTGAAGTCTTGGCTCCGACACCCATGCTGCCATCAGCCAAGGTCCAGGTAAGAAAACTTCCTGTCGCCGATGCCGCAAGGCTTGCCGCCGCGCAACGCTGGGAACAAACGGGCGTGGCTGATGCGCTCGTCGGTGCCGGTGGCGCTGTCGAATATCCCTATGGGTATTCACGTCCCACGATTACCTGCGCCCCCTTACACGTCTGCTCTGTTGCGCTGCAAGATGGCGAGGCAGCAACCAGCGTGTCGATTGGCGATACGGTGCGATGGCTATTGCAAAACGCAACGGCTGGAGCGAAACCTGTGATGATGATCAAACCGACACAGGCAGGCCTGTCAACCAATCTGGTGGTGACGACTGACAAAGGCCGCATCTATTACATGCACCTGGTGTCGAGCAAAACCGAGTACGTGCCTATGGTGAGCTGGTATGACCCAGCGGCCATGACCCGAGATCTGAGTGCTGAGGCGCAGGCGTTCGCACGGCAAAAGGCAGAACTTGAGGCATCGATTGCGGCCACCAAGCTTGCCGCTGAACAAGCCAAAGCCCAACGGGTCGTGGCTGACAGGTCGGTTGGCAAGCTTGATCCGACAACACTTGATTTTGGCTACAGCTGCATGGGTGAGGCGGCGTTCAAACCGGCACGGGTGTTCGCCAATGAAACGCACACGTTCATTCAATTGCCGCCGGGTGCAGCAGCCAGCGATGCACCAGCCGTGTTCAATACCTCGAACAACGAAACCGAGCTGCTGAATTCCCGGCTGGTGAATGGCTATTACATCCTCGATGGCAAACCCGCCAAACTCAGTCTGGTTCTGGGTGTGGGTGCCAGCGCCCAAACCGTCAAATGCCAAAAATTAGTGCCAAACAGTTTGTTCAGCTGGGGCGCCAAATGATGTTCAGATTTGGCAAAAAGTCCCAGACTGACGATCCAGCGGACGTTGAGGTGGCGGCCATTGATGGCCCGGGTCAGCCGCTGGAAATTCATACGCCACCACCTGGCACCAAGCGACTGTCCAAGAAAGGGCAGTTTTTACTCTTGGGCGGCGCGTCCACGGTGGCATCGGCGATTTTGATCGGCGTGATGATCAGCGGCAAAAGTGGTGGCAATGCTGAGTCTAAAAAGCAATTGACCGCCAGTGATGCACCGGGCCAAACGGCCCCGTACAAGGAAAACGCAGAAGACATCCAGCGCAGAGCAACTGTTGCCGCTGCAGCGGTTGGCAATCAAGCCACTCTTCAAATAGCTGATGGTCAGCAGACAGGGCCATTGACAAGCCGCTCGTCAAATCCAAAAGGCAGTTCTGGTGGAACTCAAACTGCCAGTGGTGGTGCCTCACCGCCCTCGCCCGCTGAGGCCCATCGGTTGTGGCTGCAAAAGCGCAAGTATGAGCGCATTCAGGGGCAGATCATGGCTTCTGATTCCGCAGAAACCTCTGACATCAGCAAGGGTGGTGCCGCGCTGGCTGCCAAATCGGCTACGGGAGGAATCATGGGAGTGAATGCTGATGGTGAGGGCGTGGTTGGCGGTGTGAATCAAAAGCTCTCAGCCGCCAACGGGCGTGCTGCGAATGCGCGTGCGTCTGCCACGGCTGAGGCCATGCGCATGGCGAATTTGCCAGCCGGGGTGGCAGGTATCAGCAGTAACTCAGGAAATTTACCTGCCACTCTGGCCGGTGGCGGTTCCGCCGGTCTTGATCCTGCAGTGGCGGCCCAAGCGCGCAACAAGGCTTTCATGAAAGAAGCATTTGACAACGGCTACTTGCCAGAATTGCTCAAACCCAAATTGGGGGAATTTGAATTGACGGCTGGCTCCGTCATCCCCGCGGTCATGCTGTCTGGCATCAATTCCGATCTGCCTGGAACCATCGTGGCCCAAACCCGCCAAACTGTTTATGCCACCAATGACCCTGACGCTGTGGTGATCCCGCAGGGCTCGCGTCTGATCGGCAGGTACTCTGCTGATGTCGCCTATGGTCAATCACGGGTGCTGGCGGCTTGGGATGAACTGATTTTGCCCAATGGCTCGCGGATTTCATTGCATGGCATGTCGGCGGCCGACGGTCAGGGTCAATCAGGCATTGAAGATCAGGTCAATAACCACTTCTGGAAAACCTGGTCGTCAGCTCTGTTGGTGTCCTTTTTGGGTGTTGCCGCCCAACAGTCGCAGCCACAAAACCAGGGTGCATTCAACACCCCGTCCGGTTCGGCTCAAGCCTCTGCTGCCGCCATGAATTCCTTGAGTGATGTCAGTTCGAAGATTTTGCAAAAAAGCTTGAACATTTCGCCCACTCTGCAAGTTCGCCCTGGCATGGCTTTCAACGTCATGGTCAACCGCTCGATCATCTTGCCGACCTACCGATGATCATGGCACGGCACTGTGACTCTAACACCCCTTCAAACAGGCTGATGCCAGGGAGTGTCAGCTTACGGGCAAATCAATTTCATGAATTTGAAAGCCATCTAGCCGCCCATCTTGGCTGACTCCAACATGCCCGAGCAAACGTGTCGTCTCTATATTCCTACAGTGAAATTAACCCAGGCATCCGGCAACCACTTCAGAACCTGCGCTTCAAGCCATTTATCGCCGCCAGTCAAAATCGCGACCCCCATGGCACCGAGTAACAACGCAAAAACATAACGCACGCTTTCGATGCGTGCTAGAACCCAGTCTCGCATGCGCATAAAACCACTGCGCGATGCGTAAGCCACCGCCACCAATGGGATGGCTGCACCCAGGCCAAAAATGCCAAGCACCAAACCACCACGCGCCACACCACCTTCACTGGCTACCAGCGTCAGGGCCGATCCCAGCAATGGTCCAGAACAGGGGCTCCATACCAGGCCGAGAACACTTCCAAGCATCAGCGCGCCCACCAAGGAGCCACTGTCGAGTTTGGCCGATGCAGCATTCGCCGAACTGGCAATCGGTAACATCCATTGCGTGAACCGTTCACCCAGGGCCGGAACCAGCATCACAATAGCGAAGGCAATCAGCATTGCAGCACCACCCGCGCGCACGGTGTCGCCGTCAATACCAAGAGCCGGGCCTAGCGCACCGAGGACCATTCCGATCAACGCAAATGAGGTCGTCATGCCCACACCCATGGCGACGGGTGCGAAGCGGTTACCCTGCAAAGCGCCTCCCAATACCAGCGGCAACAGTGGAAAAACGCACGGCGACAAAGTGGTCAGGCTACCGGCAAACAGGCTCAACCCAACTTGTGGAACAGTCAATGAAAGGGTCATGGTCGCACCGGGTCAAAGTGCTGATTTCAAGGCGCCGCGAAGACCCCCTGGTGAGGTATCGCCGACCACGCGATAGGTCTCTTTCTGACCACGCAGCACCACCAGAGTGGATTGGGCTCGCACATTGAAACGGCGTTTCAGGTCTTTTTCGGTGTCGTAGTTCGCCACCAACACCGTGATATCCAATCCGGCTTCGGACTTCAGATCTTGCAAGACCTTCGTTTGAGCGCGACAAGTCGGACACCAATCAGCATGAAAGTGAAGCGCCACCGGTTTGTCGGCCTTTTGCGCCTGATCCAACGCACTCGCAGAGTACGGCTTGATCTCCAACGCATGCGACACCAACGCACCGAACACAAGAAGCGTTGAGAAAATGATTTTTCCGATATTCATAAGAACCTTTCAAGGATGTAATGCGCAAACAGTTGCGGCTACTTTTTTTGGTTCTTCGTCAATTTCACTGTAATTTTTTGGTTACTGCGGGAGAATCCAGTTTTCAAAATTGTCAATAGCAGTATGAAAGACACCGCGCTGTATGAGCATCTTCTTGGACTGAAGTCCCCCTGGTCGGTTAAGAAGGTAGACCTTTCCTTAACGGACCAGTGCGTGGTGGTCGAAGTTGTTTTGAAGAAGGGCCAGGTGTGGGCTGACCCAACAGACGCAACCAAGAGGGCACACATCAATGGCTGGAGCGAGCGCCAGTGGCGACACCTCGATACTTGCCAGTTCGAGACCATCATCAAAGCCCGAGTCCCCCAACTCAAGTACAGCGACGGCACAGTCGAAGAATTGACGGTGCCCTGGGCAGAACGCTACAGCCGGGTCACCACAATGATGGCCGGGTTCGTTATCAAGCTGCTTGAGGCCTGCCCAAGACGCAATCGACCTACATCCGGGCCGTTCGCAGGTTTGCCAAGTTTCTGGGTACTCAATTGCAGAATGCTGGAAATGCATGTGCCGCCTAGACCCAGACTCCTAACAGCGCATAGCGAAGAAAACTGCCCTTTGATTGTCGGTTCGGGTTGCAGGATAGCAAGAATTCGTGTTTAATGAACGTTCGTTAAATAAAAAAGCAAAGGTAATATCGAATGGCGAAGCAAGCTTTCACGAATACACGAGAAGAAATACTCAGTCTGTCAGTTTCGCTCTTCGCAGCACGCGGATTTGACGGGGTGTCGATGCGCGATATCGCACAAGGAGTGGGCGTGGCGCCGGCTGGCCTCTACCACTACTTTTCGGACAAGGAGCAACTCTGTCTGGACGCCGTCGGATATGCATTCAAAGAAAAGGTCGAGCCCTTAACGTTCTTTTTGAACGGCGCAGGGGATCCCTGGGGTCGACTTGAAGCGTTCATAACCCAGCTTACGCGCATGCTTGCCAAGGAGAAGGACTTTAGGCGCCTGATTCAGTGGGTATTGCTGGACAGCAATGAGCAGCGCTTGCAAAGCCTGGCCGATCGAGTCTTTCGAGACCTATTCAACGCACTGCGCAATCTCGCCGGCGAGGTCGCTCCGGGCCATGACCCCCAGCCGCTCGTTATTTCAATGATCGGTCTGGTGATCTATCCCTTTGAAACCCAGGCGGTGCGACGTTTCCTGCCGGGCTACCAGCTACAACATGAAGACCCCAAGGCCATTGCGCGGCATGTCGTCGGCGTGTTGCGCAACGGTCTTGGTGGAGATAACGAGGAAAAATGACAACAGCGCCCCGTCCAAGGCAAACGTGCGGAGCAGACGTACCCTGCTTCATAACTGCAAGGGGAAGAAGTGATGAAACTGAAAAAATGGTTGATCCTGTCGGCACTGGTAATCGGCGCAAGTGCGCAGGCCGCGGAAGAAACCGCGGCAAAGCCGGTTGAGACGCCCAAGGTGTCTTTGCTACAGAAGGCTGAGGAAGGCGCGAAGAAGGCGGCCGAGGACGCAAAGGATGCGACGCGCAAGGCCGCAGAAGCCGCCAAGCAGGCGGCAGAGAAGGCTGAACAAGCCGTCAGTGAAGCCTCGCAGAAAACCGCCGAAGCAGCCCATCAGGCCGCGCGAGATGCTGATGAAGCTGCCAAATTGGCAGTCCGCAAGACTGCACAAGCCACCCGCAAAGCGACCGCAGCTACCAAGGAGGCCGCACAGAAGGCCGAGGAAGCCGCTAAAAAGGCCGCCGTAGCGACCAAGGAAGCCGCTCAGAAGGCCGGGGAAGCGGCGAAAAAGGCAGCTAGATCTGGCAAAGAGGCTGCGCAGAAAGCGGCCGAAGCCGCCAGAGACGCCGCACAGAAAGCCACGCAAGCCACCCGAGAGGCTGCCGACAAAGCGCTTGAGGTAACCAAGGAAACGGTCAAAGACGTCAAAGATGCCGTGACGAAGTAACCCTTGGCAGGCGGACTGCTTCGAACGGGCTAGGCCGCCATGAGCGTGCTTACTAACCTGAAAAATTGTTATACCGATATTTTTTCTTAATCACTGATGGAGGTTTTCCATGTCTGAATTCAACAAGCCCGGTTCTATAACCAAAGACAAACTGATAGCCGACGTGAAGCAGATTGTTGCCGATGCCGATGCGCTTTTGCAGGCCACGACCGATCAAGCCAGCGAGAAGATCGCCGGCTTGCGCACCCGCCTGCAGGCAAACCTGAAGGCGGCCCCAGACCGACTTGCCGAGTTCGCGGCCACGGATGTCGACAAAACCAGGCAAGACATCCGGGACGCGCTGCAAAAAACGTCGGACGCGGCTCAGCGTGCGGCAGAAGCCGCTGTTGAAGCGGCGCAGAAGGCCGAGGAATCGGTCAAAAAAACTGTCGAGTCCAGCAAGGAAGCAGCCCAGCAAACGGCTGAAGCCGCCAGAGACGCAGCCCAGAAAGCAGTTACCGCCACCAAGGAAGCTGCCGACAAAGCACTGGATGCGATGCAGAGCTGGATGCGTTAACGGAAATGGCCGGCATGGCCAGAGTTGCCATCGACAAGTCGTTCTTGGCAAGTACACCCCGTCCACATGAGTGGGCGGGGCGGGTGAACGACAGGTGTTCTGGCGACGTTTTCCCACTCCGACGGTGGATATTTGTGATGCATGGCATCGTACTGACACCTCATTATTCAGGCACTCATTTTTACGAGGATCGCCATCGTGCAAGATGAAACAGGCAACACTTTGAGCGTTGCCAACGATACAACGACACTCGAAGCTGACGTGTGCAGCGCCGTCGAGCAGGGGCGCGATGTGCAGAAAATTGTGCGACTGCTCACCTTGCGCAAGATCAATGCGCGCTCGCTCGATATCGAATCCCTGCGGCAGATCACGCGTGCTGTACTGAGCGGCGCGCGAGCAGGGGCGCAAAGGGGGTTGCAGCACTCAGCGGAACAAACCAACATCACACGAGTACACCTCCAACGGGCTGTCGCCGGGCTGGACGCTGCGTTGGCGCAGCTGGCCGAGGCCTCCAAACTGGCGCTGGAAGAAGCGGCGGCCCGGGCGCAGGCATTTTCCAGAGAAGACCTCACCCGCGCGCGATTCGACCTGGAGAGCCTGGAAGCGATGTTTCTCGAAACCATGCAAGCATCGGCCTTGGGAGTCAAGGATGTAGCGCAAGAAATCCTCTACGACCTGGTTATGCATACCCGCATTCATGGTTCTGCGGTGGGCAGACAGTTGAGAAAAACCTTGCCCGTCATTACGCAACAGCTTGACGCCGCAGGACGCACTCAGGTCGTGACTGGCTTGCATCTGGCACAGGCCACTTCCGACCTGTTGCGTCAAATCGCTGCTGGCGAGCTCACCGGCGTGGCCGATCACGTCATGCCTGGCCATCCCCAAGGCAAGGGCGACTGATGCTGTGGCAGGCCATGACTGCAGTGCGTGACCTCGGTCGGCTGCACGACATCGCCTCGATCCTGATCCGCTACGGCTTCGGCGATATGGTGCGCCGAATGGGACTTGCCGATGCGCTGGCGCGGACCGGACGGGCATTGCACTGGAACAATGCAGAAGAATTCGCGCACATGCCTCCGCCCGCCCGGGTGCGCCGGGCGCTGGAAGAGATGGGGCCGACTTTTGTCAAGCTCGGCCAGGTGCTCGCTACCCGCGTCGATCTGTTCGAGCCAGAATGGATCGCCGAATTCGGCAAGCTACAGGACAGCGCACCCGCTGCTTCCTACGCCGGGATACGTCAGCAGCTCACCGAAGACCTGGGCGCACCGCCCGAGGAGGTGTTCGCCACCTTCGATCCCGAGCCGCTGGCGGCTGCCTCCGTCGCACAGGTACACCGCGCCCGCCTCGAAGACGGCAGTGAGGTGGTGGTCAAGGTACGTCGGCCCGGCATCCGCCCGATCATCGAAGCCGATCTGCGCTGGCTCGCGAGGCTGGCGGAACTTGCTGAGGGGGAAAGTCAGGAATTGCGCGCCTTTCGACCGCAGGAAGTGGTGCGCCAGTTTGCCCAGTCGCTGCGCCGCGAACTCGATTTCGCCGGTGAATGCCGCAATGCCGAGCACATTGCGGAGAATTTTTCCGGCTATGCCGACCAAGACGAGCGCACCGGCGACATCACTGCCGAAGCTGCGCCTGAACCGTCTGCCGTGCTCCCGATCATCGTCATTCCCCGCGTCTATTGGCAGTGGACCGGCGAGCGGGTGTGCGTGCAGGAATTCATCGCCGGTATTTCCGGGCGCAAGCTGGCTGACGTCGACCAGGCCGGACTCGACCGCAAGGTCCTCGCCCGGCGCGGCGCGCGCGCGGTACTGAAGATGATCGTCGAGGACGGTTTCTTTCACGCCGACCCGCACCCCGGCAACGTGTTCTACCTGCCCGGCAACCGCATCGCCTTCATTGACTTCGGCATGGTCGGGCGACTCACCGAGGAGCGGCGCGACCAGTTGATCCGCCTGCTGCTGGGGCTGGTCAAGCACGAGCCGCGCCGCGTCGCGGACGTGATGCTCGACTGGACCGGCGACAGCGCGGTGGACGAGGATGGCCTGCTGCTGGAAATCCAGACCTTTGTGCAACAGTACCATGGCGTGGCGCTCAAGCAGCTCCGGCTCGGCGCCATGCTCTCCGATCTGGTGGCCATTTTGCGTCAGCACCAGCTGGCATTGCCGCCCGATCTGAGTCTGCTGGTCAAGGCTTTCATCTCGCTCGAAGGCATGGGCCGCGAGCTCGACCCCGACTTCGACATGGCCGGCGAGGCCATGCCTTTGCTGGAGCAGGCGCTGCGCGCACGTTATGCCCCCACGGCCATCCTCCAGCGCGGCTGGCGCGGGGTCAGCGAGGCGCTGTCGCTGGTGGCCGGTCTTCCCCAGGATGTCTCCCGGCTGCTGCGCGCGGCGCGGCGCGGGCGGCTGGAAATCCACATCGATGTCACGCACTTGAAACGTGTCGGCAACCAGCTCGACAGCGCCGCCAACCGGCTGGTGGTCGGCATCGTCATTGCGGCGCTCATCATCGGCTCGTCCATCGTCATGACCGTGCCCGGCGGACCCACCTTGCTGGGGCTGCCCTTCTTCGGCCTGCTCGGCTTCGCCGGTGCCGTCATCGGCAGTCTCTGGCTGCTGCTCTCGATCTGGCGCAGCGGGGGCGAGAAATGAGCGGACCGCAGACCTTGGGCGTGGACCCGCTCATCGCGCTGGCGCTGGTGATCGCATTCGCCCTGCTGGCGGCCCTGGCATGGCGGGCGCTGGTGCGGCGCCGTCACCGGGTGCGGCAGCGGGCTGCGCACCCGCTGGCGGCGGGCGATGCCGGGACCACTCCACCCCGAAAGATCGTCATTTTTTACTCGTCCATCGGCCACGGCCACATCAGCGCCGCGCAGGCCATCGAGCAGGAGATCGGCCGGCTGGCGCCGGACGCGCGCGTGGTACTGCAGGACATCCGCGAGTTCATGCACCCGCTCTGGCGCCGGGTGGACGAGCGGCTCTACTGGTTCATCGCTGGCAATCTCCCGGAAAGCTTCGACGCGCTGTTCCATGCCCTGCAGGCGCGCGGCAAGCGGGTGCCTTCGCTGGCCTGGCTGTCCAACGACTACCCGCAAGACAAGGTGCGCAGCTTCCTGGAGGCACAGGCCCCCGACACGGTGCTCGCCACGCACTACGGATCGGCGCAGGTGCTCGGGACCCTGCGCGAGCGCGGGCTGCTGGCGCAGGTGAACATCGGCTGGCTGCACACGGACTTCTTCGAGGGCTATTTTCCGCGCATCTCGAAACGGATCGACCGCACTTTTCTCGCCCACACCGACCTGGAATCGCGCTGGCTGGCGGCGGGTGTTCCGCCCGACAAGGTCACCACCAGCGGCATGCCGGTGCGCGCCCCGGCCGCCGACGGCGCAACCCGGGAGACGGCGCTCACGGCGCTGGGTCTGGCCCCGGATGCGCCCACCGTTCTCATCACCTCCGGCAAGGAGGGCGTCGGCGACTACGCGCTCGTGGTGGAGAGCCTCGCCCGCCACCACCCGGGCCCGCTGCAGATCATTGCCGTCTGCGGCGCCAACGCCCGGCAGCAGGCGCTGCTCACGGCACTGCAAAAGCGCCTGCCCGAGCCGGTGGCGCTGAAGGTCTGCGGCCTGGTGCCGCACGCCGACCTGCTGGCCTGGATGCGCGCGGCGGACCTGTTGATCACCAAGGCCGGGGGCATGACGCCGGCCGAGGCCTTTGCCGTAGGCACCCCCACCATCTTGCTCGATGTGGTGAGCGGCCATGAGCGGGAAAACGCCGCCTTGTTCGTCCGGCTGGGGGTGGCCGATCTGGCCGACACCCTGGCGCAGGCGGGCGAGCTGGCGGCCGCGGTGCTCGCCAGCCCGCAGCGGCAGACGGCAATGCGCCGCGCCCAGCTCGCCTTTCACGACCGTGCCGGCCTCGGGCGCATCGCCCGCTTCGCGCTCGACCCGGCCCTGCCTGCGCCGGGTCTGCCTGTGGACTTCGGCGCCGAGCACGGCAGTGCCGTCGCCGACATCGACGCGGCGCTGGCGCGGCTCCAGGCCGAGGTGCCCTGCGACATCGAACTGCTGCTGTCCTACTCGACCGCCAAAACACCGCAGCGCGTGGTGCTGGAAAACCCGTTCGGGCACATTGCCATCCGCGTGGACGACACCGTCTACAGCGCCAACTATGTGGCCGTGCCGGGACAGGACCCGAACCTGCTGCAGCATGTGACGCTGGCCGACTACCTGTACGGCGTGCAGCCGCCGTCGCCGTCGCAGGTGCATACCAACACCTATGGCATGGCCTATGGCCGCGAAACGCTTGGCTTGCGGGTGGCGGGCGTGGCGGGGGAGCGCAAGGCGGCCATGGCCGCCGAGGCGCACCGGATCGAGGAGGCGTTTCGGCAAGGCCGCCTGCTGTGGGACCGCAGCGAGTTCAATTGCGCCGATGTGGTGGTGCGCATCCTGCACGCGGGCGGCTATGAGCGCTCGCCACCGCTGGGGCGGCGGTGGCTGCCGGTCATGCCGCTCGATATTTTCGAAGAAGCCCGGCAGGCTTGCGAGGAAGACGCTTCCCTGCGCATGGAACTGGTGGCCTACCGGCAGGTGCCGGGCGCCCACGCGGTCTATCGCTTTTCGCGTTTTCCGCTGTCGCTCGGGCAACCGCTGCGCTCGGTGGCGCGGGCGCTGCGCGAGGCGCCGCGGGAGCCTCTCGAAGCGGCCGCGACCAAACAGCTGACCGGTTATTTCGGCGACCACCAGCTTTATTTTGAGGACCTGCGCGGCCACGGGGCTGGCGCCCTGGCCGACGATCCGGCGCATTTCAGCCGCGTGCAGCGCAGCCTGGCCGGCGCCCTGGCGGCCGACCTGCGGCGCTTGCTGGCGGCCCAGGCCAGACGGCCTCTGCGGGAGATCGGGCGCCTGGGTGATCTTGACGGCGCACAGGACATCCTGCGCCTGCTGGAGCGCAGCCTGGCGCTGGCGCGCATCGCCACCGAGCGGGCCGACGAGGTGCTGCAAGACCGGGGGGCGCGGCGCATGCGGGTGCTGTTCACCGAACTCGTGGACGAGTACGGCCGGATCGACGCCTGGCGCCTGCGGCGCCAGGAGATCGAGGCCTATCTCAAGCGCTTTCAGGTCTTCGAGGCCGCCGTGGGGCGTGAATTCCCGGCCCGCCATGGCGCGCGACTCGCGCGGGCCACGACGCTCCGGCGTTCACTGCGGTACGGTATCCGGCGTCTGCGCCGGCGCGTCGGTGGGCGGCACCGGCCTGCGGAGCATGGACCAGACAAGGGCAAAAGCCAATGAACGAGCCACAAACCAACCAGGCCCCGGCGGCGGGCCTGACGCCGCCAGCTCGGCCCCGGATCGGCCTGGCGCTGGGCAGCGGTTCGGCGCGTGGTCTGGCGCACATCGGCGTGCTGCGCGCCCTGAAAGAGGCGGGCATCACGGTCGACCTGGTGGCCGGCACAAGCATGGGGGCGGTCATTGGTGCCGTCTTTGCCTCGGGCAAGATTGACGGCCTGAGCGCCAGACTGCGCAATCTCGACTGGCCGGGCATCGTCGCCCTGCTTGACCCGGTGTTTCCCCGCTCGGGGCTGATCGACGGCCAGCGGGTCGCGGAATTCGTGCGCGCCCATGTGCCCAGCGCCCGCATCGAGGACCTGCTGCTGCCCTTTGCCGCCGTGGCCACCGACATCACCAATGGCGAGCAAGTGGTGGCCACGAGGGGCGACCTGACTGAGGCGGTGCGTGCCAGCATCGCGGTCCCTGGTATCGTGACCCCGGTGCGCAGCAACGGCCGCATCCTGGTCGATGGCGGGCTGGTCAATCCGGTGCCGGTAAGCGTGGCGCGTGCCATGGGGGCCGATCTGGTCATCGCCGTTGACCTCAACCACGACATCGTGGCGGGCCGACTGTCCCACCCCGTTGCCCACTCCAACGGCCATGCACCCATCATGGCGCGCCTGTTGGAGAGCCTGCAGGCCATCAGCAGTCCGGTGCTGGCGCAATTCGAGGCCTGGCTGCACAAGGCACCCCTGGAGCCGCTTCCAGGCATTTTCGACGTGCTGCTCGCCTCGCTCTACATCATGCAGGCGCGCGTCACCGACGCCACCCTGCAGCAAGACCAGCCAGAGGTGCTGATTCAGCCGCCACTGGGCGCGGTGCGCTTCATGGAATTTGACCGCGCCGAGGAAATCATCGACATCGGCTACCGCAGCGCGGCCGAACAACTGGCCCATTGGACAAGAACAAAAACCCATGAATGACGACCATCCCATGAACTTCCCCGAGACCGTGATCGCCAGCGTCCACGCCGCCGTGGCGAGTACCCTGACCTGTGAGGCCTTGCCGGTCCGCGGCGCCTTGCGCCTGTTGCTGTCTGGCCAACATACGCCGATCCGGGCGCTGGTGACCTGCAGCCTCCACGCAGGGCAGCCGGGCATCGACGCCGGCACGGCGCTGGACCTCATTCATATCGGCTTGCAGCAATTGCATGCCCACGTCGATGCGACGAGCGGCGCGTCCGCGCTGCTTGGTAATGCCGCCGCCGTGCTGGCGGGTGACTACCTGACCACCGGGGCTTTCCGCTTGCTGGTGCGCTGCGCTGACATGCGCGTCCTGGCGTTGGTTTCCGATGCGGTCAACCGGGCTTCGGAGCTGGAGGCCACCCAACTGGGCCTGGATCCAGACGCCCGAGACGATCCGTCGCGGCTGTTGCAGACCCGGCAACGACTGGCAGCGCCGCTGGGTGAGGCGGCCGGCGCCACGGGCGCCACCCTCGCGGGCTACCCTGAGCCGCTCGCCGGCATGGCCCGGCGTTACGGCGAATACCTTGTTTCAAGCCACGTTTTGCAACAGGAAGCCGATGCCATGCCCCCTTCCAAGGCACGCACGGCCCTGCAGGACGCCGCGCTCGATTTGTGCCGCCAGGCGACGCGGGAAGCGCGGGCCATCGCGGCGGCCACAGGCAACGGGCGCCCGCCCGAACTGGCTGAACTGATCGCGGCCAACCTTGGCGCCAAGGCATCGGCATACAAACCCTAAATCAGTACCTCGACATCATCATGAAAGTCCCTCTTGTGAAAAAAAGAAAAAACATCCTCCTCTGCCTGGCGCCGTTGGCGCTGGCGGCACTCCTGGGCGCCTGCGGCAAGGCGCCGCAGACTGCGGCTGCACCTGATGCGACCAGCCGCCCCCTGCCGGTCATGACTGCGTCCGCCGGGGCGCCGCTTGAATACACGGTGGTCGGCTCGGTGGTGTCGGACCAGCGCGTCGAGGTCGCCTCGCGGCTGAGCGGCTATATCCGCGACATTCTGGTGCAGGAGGGCGACCGGGTGCGGCGCGGGCAGTTGCTGGCCCGTCTTGACGCCTCGGATGTAGAAGGCGGCATCCGCCAGGGGCAAGCGGCGGGCGGCGCGGCAGAGGCGGCGTTGCGTGATGCACAGATTGACCTGGAGCGCTTCCAGCGTTTGTTCGAGCGCGGCAGCGTTTCGGACAACGAATTGCGCAAGATGCGCCTGAAATTCGAGGCCGCGCGCGAAGCCCGTAACCAGGCGCGCGCCGGCCTCGACACGGCGCTGGCTCAGCGCGCCTACGCCGAAATCACCAGCCCGGTGGACGGCGTGGTGGTGGCGCGCCACAAACGAACGGGCGACCTCGCCGTGCCCGGCGCGCCGCTGCTGACCCTGGAGTCGGGCCGCGGCCTGCTGTTCGAGACCTTCGTCGCCGAAGCCCAGGTCGCTGCCATTGCAGCCGGCAAGGCGGTGGAGGTCAGAGTCGACGGTCTGCCCGCGCCCTTGAAGGGCACGGTGAGCCGGGTCGTACCTTCTGGCGACCCCGTCAGCCGCAGCTATCAGGTCAAGATCGCACTGCCCGAAACGGTGGGGCTGATGCCCGGCATGTTCGGGCGTGCGGCGTTCGGGCTCGGCGCGAGCCAGGCGCCACTGGTGCCCAGACAGGCGTTGGTCGAGCGCGGCGGGCTCACCGGTGTCTTTGTGGTCGATGGCGAAGGCCGGGCGCGCTTTCGCTGGCTGCGCATAGGACGCGAGTGGCCCGATCAGGTCGAGGTGAGCGCCGGCCTGGCAGCCGATGAGCGTTTCGTGGCAGCGGCTACACCGGCCCTGCGCGAGGGCGACCGCGTCACTGCCGCGAAGGAGGCGCAATGAGCAAGCACAAGCTCAACAGCGCCGGCCGCCTGGCAGACCTGTTTGCCACCTCCAAGCTGACCGTGCTGTTCATGCTGGCCTGCACCCTGCTGGGGCTGCTGGCCGTGACGCTGACCCCGCGCGAGGAAAACCCCCAGATCATCGTTCCCGGCGCCCAGATATGGGTGACACTGCCCGGCGCCTCTGCCGAGGAGGTGGAAGAACTGATGATCCGCCCGCTGGAGGGCATCGTCAAGCAGATTGCCGGCGTTGATCACACGTATGCAACCGCCGTGAACTCGATGGGGGTGCTGATGGTGCAGTTCAAGGTCGGCGAGGACAAGGAAAAATCCCTGGTCAAACTCTACGACCGGGTGCTGGGGCAGCGCGATCGCCTGCCTGCGGGCGCGGGCGAGCCGCTCATTCGCAGCGTGGATGTGGACGACGTTCCCATTGTCACGGTCACCCTCGCCTCCGAGATCTACGACGACTACGCCCTGAAGCGTCTGGCCGACCGCCTGATGGAAGGACTTCGCAGCCTGGACAAGGTCTCTGCCATTTCCGTCAAGGGCGGGCGCGACCGGGAACTGCGCATCGAGCTGGACCCGCAGCGCCTGCAGGCCTTCGGCGTCACGCTGGACCAGGTGCATGCCACCCTGCGCGCAAGCAATGTCGCCGCGCCCCTGGGCACGGTGGTGCAACAGGGCCAAAACCGCCAGGTGTTCCTGGACGGCTTTCTGACCTCGGCGCAAGACCTCCAACGCCTGATCGTCGGCAGCCACGCAGGACGCCCGATCTACCTGGGCGATGTGGCGCAGGTCATCGACGGCCCGCCGCAAGAGCGCACGCACCTCAGTCGTCTCGCTTTCGGCCCGGCGGACGGGCGTTTTGGCAAGACGCAGCAGGCGGAGATGCCGGCCGTCACGCTGGCCGTGGCCAAGAAAGCCGGTAGCAACGCCGTCTTTGTTGCCAACGATGTGCTGGAGCGCATCGAGCGGATGAAGGCCCAATTCGTACCGGCAGGGGTCGAACTGGTCGTCACCCGCAACGACGGCGAGAAGGCGGATGCCGCCGTCAGCGGGCTGATCGAGCACCTGGGTATCGCGGTGCTGGCCGTGTTCCTGGTAACGGCCGCGTTTCTGGGACTCAAGGAGGCACTGATCGTGGGCGTGACCGTGCCGCTGATCCTGGCCCTGACCCTGGGCGCTGCCTATCTCTTTGGCCTGTCCATCAACCGCGTCTCTCTGTTCGCGCTCATCCTATCGCTGGGGCTGCTGGTCGATGGCGCGATTGTCGTGATCGAAAACATCCACCGCAACTACAGCCGTCTTGGCAAGCAGGACAAACGCCGGGTCACGGTGCAGGCCACCAACGAAATCGGTAACCCCACCAACCTGGCGACGCTGGCGGTGATGCTGGTTTTCGGCTCGCTGCTGGTGGTCAGCGGTATGCCGGGGCAGTATTTCTACCCCGTCGCTTTCAACGTGCCGGTCGCCATGGCGGCCTCGCTGCTGGTGGCCTACGCGGTGGTGCCCTGGGCCGCCAACCGCTGGCTCAAGCCCGGCGAAGGGCACGACCTGGAAGACCACGATACCCAGGACCGCCTGCACCGGTTCTACCGCGCCATCATGTCGCCGCTGGTGGATCGCTCGCGCAGCCGCTGGCTCGCGTTCCTGTTGGCGGGATTGGCCATTGCCGTGTCGTTGCTGCAACCGGCCTGGCAGTTCGTGCGCCCGGCCGGTTTGGGTGGGCCGCAGTCCTGGTTCGGCGTCGAGCTGGCCATGATGCCCAAGGACGACAAAAACACCTTCAACATCACCCTGGACATGCCCGCGACCGCGCCGGTGGAGACGACCGACCAGTTCGCGCGCGAAGTCGGTGCGCTGCTGCGCGAGAACGCCTACGTTCGCAACTACCAGAGCTGGATCGGCGAGGCCGGCGTGATCGACTTCAACGGCTTGCTGCGTGGCGCCGGCAACAAGCAGGGGGCCCATGTCGCCGAGATCCGCGTCAACCTGCTGAACAAGGCCGAACGGGGCAAGACCTCGATCGACATCGTGCGCGAGATGCGACCCACACTGCAGACCATGGCCGCGCGTTACCCCGGCAGTACGGTGCAACTGGTGGAAGACCCGCCGGGGCCGCCGGTGCGCGCCACCGTCCTGGCCGAGATATACGGCAAAGACTTGCAGCAACTGCGCGCGCTGTCCGAGCAGGTCAAGGCGGCCTTCCGGCAGACGCGCGACATGGTGGAGGTGACCGACTCCGAGGCCCAGGACGTCTACCAGTACCGCCTGACGGTGGACCGGGAAAAGGCCGCGCTGTCCGGGCTGAGCGTGGCCGAAGTAGCCGTCGCGCTGCGTCGCCTGATCGACGGCGAGGAAATTGGTCGGGCCCGCATCGCCGGCGAGAAGAACCCGGTGCCCATCCGCTTGCGGATTCCCCGGCGCCACCAGATCGACCCCGCGCTGCTGGCACGCGTGTCCGTGACCAACCGGCAGGGCCAGCGCGTGCCGCTGTCCGAGGTGGTGCAAGTCGTCCCCGGCGCAGTCGACCGAGCGATCTCGCACAAGGATGGCGAGCGCGTCACCTACGTCGGCGGCGAACTCGAATCCACCGCCCCCGTCTATGCCGTGCTCGACCTTGACCGGCGACTGGACGGCTTGCTGCTCGCCGATGGCAGCCGCCTGACCACCGGCAACCTGCGCCTGAACCCGGTGGCGCCCGACATCCTGGAGGGCCCCCGCCTGCTGTGGGACGGCGAACTGCGCATGACGCTGGACACCTACCGCGACATGCTGGGCGCGCTAGGCCTGGCGCTCACCTTCATCTTTCTGGTGCTGGTGGCCTATTACCAGTCGTTCAGCCTGCCGCTGGTCGCCATGGCGGCGATCCCCCTGGGACTGGCAGGCATCTTTCCGGGGCACTGGCTCATGGGACAGCCCTTCACCGCCACGTCCATGATCGGCATCATTGCGCTGGCCGGGGTTGTGGTGCGCAATTCGCTGCTCATCATCGATTTCGTGCTGGATTACCGGCGACAGGGCATGGACTTGCGCGAGGCCATCCTCGAAGCTGGCGCGGTGCGCCTGCGACCGATCCTGCTGACGGCATTGGCCATCGTGCTGGGCAGCGCTGTGATGCTCACCGACCCGGTGTTCGGCGGACTGGCCATCTCGTTGATTTTTGGTACGCTGGCATCCACCGTGCTCACCCTGGTCGTTGTGCCGCTATTACTTTATCTGCTGCTTCGCTACAAGGACCGGAAGGAAGCAACCCTGGACAAAGGAACCTTATGAACCGCTCGATAAAAGTTCGCCGCCTGTTGCCGCTGGCGGCTCTGGCCGCTGCCCTGCTCGCCGGCAACGCCGCTGCCGAGTCCCTGCAACAGGCCTGGGACACCGCGCTGGCCGTTGACCGTGGGCTCAAAGCGTCACATGAAGGCACCGCCGCCGCCGCGAGTCTGCTGGAGGCGGCCAAATCCGCCCGTCTGCCGAATGTCGCGCTGGAAGCAGGCTACACCGCCCTCAATGAGACACCGGCAGCCAAAGTTGATTTTTTCGGCCAGTCGCTGCAAATGCCGCTGGCCCAGCGGGAAAGCGCCGCCTACAAGGCCATGGCGACGCTGCCGCTCTACACGGGTGGCCGCATCACACGCGGCATCGATGCCGCCACGGCGGGTCTGGAGGCGGCGCGGCTGGGCGAAAGCGCCGACGCACAGAACCTCAAACTGCGCGTGGCGGATGCTTATGTCAGCGTGCTGCGCGCCAGCCGCATGTTGAAGGTCACCGAGAGCCACGTCACCAGCCTGGAGGCCCATGCGCGGGACGTGGGGAACTTGCACGAGCAGGGCATGGTGGCCAAAAGCGACCTGCTCTCGGTGCGGGTGGCCCTGGCCGATGCCAATCAGCGCAAATTGCAGGTGGCCAATGGGCTGGATCTGGCGCGCGCCGCCTACAACCGCCTGCTGGGGCGGCCGCTGGATCAGCCCGTTTCGCTCGACGAACTTTCGCCCGAGGCAACGACACCGGAGCCGCCTCCCGCCCTGACCGAGCGGGCACTGGCGCGGCGCAGCGAGCTGGCGGCACTGGCGCGTCAGATTGAAGCGATGCATCATCAGGCCACCGCCGTGCGCGGCGAAAACGCGCCGCAGGTCGCGCTTTCCGGCGGCTACGGCTACCAGGAGAACCGCTATCAGGTGCACCCGGGGCAATGGATGCTCACCCTGGGGGTCAAGTGGAATCTGTTCGATGGCGGCGTGGCCGGTCACCGCGCCAGCGCTGTCGAGCGCCAGGCCGCGGCATTGACGGAGCAACGCGACGAGCTGGCCTCCATCATTGCGTTGCAGGTACGCCAGACCTGGCTGGATGTGGAAGAGACCCGCAAGCGCCTCATCGTCACCCAGTCAGCCATCGCCCAGGCCGAGGAAAACCTGCTCGTAGCGCGCGACCGCTATGCCAACGGCCTGTCCACCCATACCGAGGTGCTGGATGCCGAGACCCTGCGCACGGGCAGCCAGAGCAACCACGCCAATGCGCTGTTTGATGCCGCCCTGGCGGGGCTGCGTCTGAAGCGCGCCACGGGCGAACTCTGAATCCGAGGAGATTGATGCCATGAAAACATCCCTCAAACGCTTGCCCATTGCGGTGCTGCTGGCCCTGCTGGCCGCCATGGGCCTGGCCGCCGGGTGGTGGCTGCTGCGCCAGCCGCCGCTGCCAGAAGGCCTGATCCAGGCCAACGGCCGCATCGAGGGCGATCATTACCTCGTCGCCGGCAAGATGCCGGGGCGCGTGGCCGAGCTCTTCGCCCGGGAAGGCGATGCGGTGCAAAAAGACCAGGTGCTGCTGCGGCTCGATGCCGCCCAGGTGGACGCCAGGGTGGAGCAGGCGCGGCAGGCGGTGGTCGCGCTGGAAGCACAGATCAAGGCGGCCCAGACCGGGCTGGCGATTTTCCGCAAGGATGCGCCGCTGACCGTTCAGACCGCCGAGGCTGGCGAGGCACTCGCGCGTTCCCAGCGCGCGACGGCGCTCGCCAACGCGGCACAGGCGGAGCGGGATGCCGCCCGTTTCAAGCGGCTCGTGGAATCCGGCACGGTGGACCGGCATCGTTACGAGCAAATGGAACTCGCCAGCCAGGTGGCGCAAAACCAGGCAGATGCGGCGCGGCACGGCGTCACCAGCGCCGAAAAACAGCTCGCCCAGGCCAGGCTTGGCCTGGAGCGCATCCGCGCCAGAGAGGACGAATTGGCGGCCCTGGCCGCACAGCGCGACCAGGTCAAAGCGGCGCTGGCCGAGGCGCAGAGCGTGCAGGACGATCTCACCATCCGCGCCCCGGCGGCGGGCGTCATCACCACCCGCATGGTTGATGTGGGCGAAGTCATCGCGCCCGGCGCGCCGATGTTCGACATCGTTGATCTGGACCGGCTCTACCTCAAGGTGTTCATCCCGGCAAACGAAATCGGCAAGGTGCGCCTGGGCCTGCCGGCGCGCATCCATACCGACGCGTTTCCGGACGAACCGCTCGCGGCCACCGTGCGCCATATCGCCTCGCAGGCCCAATTCACCCCCAAGGAGGTGCAAACGCCGGATGAACGCGTCAAGCTGGTGTACGCGGTCAAGCTCTATCTGGACGCGAACCCGCAGCATCGCGCCACGCCCGGCCTCCCGGCCGATGCCGTGATCCGCTGGAAAGAGGACGCGCCATGGGCCAAGCCGCGATGGTAGGCAAGGACGCGCCCGTCGTGCGGGTGCAGGATTTCGTCAAACGCTATCGCAAGCTGACGGCGGTCGACGGTGTCAGCCTCAGCATTGAGCGCGGCGAGATTTACGGCCTGATCGGCCCCGACGGCGCTGGCAAAAGCAGCCTGATGAAGGCCATCGCCGGTGTGCTCTCCTTCGAGGCAGGCACGCTTCACGTCCTCGGCGAGAAGATCGATTCCGAAGCGGCAGCCGAACGGGTCAAGGGCCGGCTTGGTTTCATGCCGCAGGGCCTGGGGCTCAATCTCTACCCCGAACTGTCGGTGGAGGAGAACATCGATTTTTTCGCCGAACTGCGCGATGTCCCGCCTGCGGAACTGGCCTTGCGCAAGCACAAGCTGCTGGCCATGACGCGCCTGGACAATTTCCGCGACCGGCCGATGAAGCAGCTCTCCGGCGGCATGAAGCAAAAGCTCGGTCTCGTCTGCACGCTGATCCACGAACCCGAGCTGATCATCCTGGACGAGCCGACCACCGGCGTGGATCCGGTGTCGCGGCGGGATTTCTGGATGATCCTCACGCAATTGCTGCGCGAGCGCGGCGTCACGGCGCTGGTCTCCACCGCCTATATGGACGAAGCCGCGCGTTTTCACCGCCTGTCCCTGATGTTCGGCGGACGGGTGCTGATCGAGGGCGAGCCGGACGTGATCCTGCGCGAGGTGCCGGGCGCGCTGGTCGAGCTGGTGGGCGAGCCGCAGGTCGAGGCTTTGTTGCGGTTGCAAACGCGCTTTCCGCAGGCGGAAGCAGTAGGACCAAAATTGCGCGTGTTTGTACCGGGGGCGACGCCGCAACTTGCCCGTGCGCAGGTCGAAGCGCAGCTTGAGGGGCTGATGGTGAACGATATGCAGGCCGTGGCGCCCGAGCTGGAAGACGCCTTCATCGCCCTGTTGCAGCAGCGGCAACTGGCCGGGCAGGACGATGCCCGGCAGACACAGGTCTGGCTGGATGGCGATCCGCCCAAGGGCGACGGCGTCGCCATTGCGGCGCGGGAACTGAGCCGCGATTTCGACCACTTTCGCGCCGTTGACCGGGTCAGTTTCGAGGTACGCCAAGGGGAAATTTTCGGCCTGTTGGGCGCCAACGGCGCCGGCAAGACCACGGCGATCAAGATGCTCACCGGCATCCTGCCACCCACGGGCGGCGCGGGTACGGTGGCGGGTGCGGACATGCGCCACGCCAGCCAGGCCATCAAGGAGCGCATCGGCTATGTGTCGCAGGCGTTTTCCCTGTATCAGGACATGACCGTTCAGGAGAATCTGCGTCTGTTTGCGCGCATTTAC
Organism: Herbaspirillum sp. RV1423; assembly: GCF_000577615.1. Taxonomy (GTDB): domain Bacteria; phylum Pseudomonadota; class Gammaproteobacteria; order Burkholderiales; family Burkholderiaceae_D; genus Herbaspirillum. The sequence goes on along the minus strand of NZ_CBXX010000033.1, from coordinate 15,079 downwards.
GGCGTGCCGGGCAGTCGTCTGTCTGAGCGTATTGGCCGCGTGGTCGCGCTGGCGGGACTCTCCGGGGTCACAGCCCAGCTTGTCAGCAAGTTGCCGATGGGCATCCGCCAGCGTCTGGCGCTGGCCTGCGCTCTGGTGCACGGGCCGCGCGTGTTGTTTCTCGATGAGCCGACCTCCGGCGTGGACCCCATCGGCCGGCGCCGTTTCTGGGAAATCCTGGTGCATCTGGCACGGGTCGAGCAAGTGGCCATCCTCATCACCACCCATTACATGAACGAAGCCGAGCATTGCGACCATCTGGCGCTGATGCACGCCGGCCGCGTCATCGCCGACGACACCCCGGCCGCGCTCAAGGCCGCACTGCAACAGGAGGCCGGACGAGTGCTCGACATCGCCGCCGAACCGGTGCTATCGGCACTGGAAGCGCTGGAGCAGGCGGAGTTTCCCGACGCGGCCCTGTTCGGCAAACGCATCCATCTGCTGGCTCGGGATGTCACCGCTGCCGAGGCGCGCATCCGCACGCTGTTTGCCGAACGGGGCATCCAGTTACTTGATATCGTCCCGCGCACACCGACCCTGGAAGATGTGTTCGTGCATCGCATCCTGCAACAAGAACAACAGCATGAACAGCAGGAGGCATCCGCATGAATGCCCGGCGCATCGTCGCGCTGGCCTACAAGGAATGGCGCGAGATTCTGCGCGACCGGCTGTTTTTCACGCTGGCCTTCGTGGTGCCCGCAGCCTTGATGCTGGTCTTTGGTTACGGCCTGACCCTGGACGTGGAGCACATCCCGTTCGCGGTGGTCGATCACGACAAGAGCGCCATGAGCCGCGATTACCTGCACCGCTACATCGACTCGCGCTACTTCGATTACCAAGGCGACGTGGCGAGCGAACGCGAGATCGAACCCCTGCTCACCGACAGCCGCATCCGCCTGGCCATCATTATCCCGCCGCGCTTCCAGGAAAGCCTGATGTCCGGGCGGGCGGTGGCGGTGCAGACCCTGATCGACGGCACCTTCCCGTTCCGCACTTCCAGCAGCAAGGGTTACGTGGTCGCCATCAATGCGGCTTTCAACAGCGAACTGCTGGGAAGTTACATTTCGCGCCGGCTCGGCGTGTCTGCGGAAACAGCTAAAGCCATGGCGCAGCCGGTTGGCGTGCAGCTGCGTTACCTCTACAACCAGGAGGTCAAGAGCGTCTGGTCCATCGCGGCCGTGCTGATGATGTTCGTGCTGATGATTACCCCGCCATTTCTGACCGCACTGGGCGTGGTGCGCGAAAAGGAGAACGGCTCCATCTACAACATCTATGCATCGACCGTGACGCGCGGCGAGTTCCTGATCGGCAAGCTTAGCCCCTACGTGGCCATCTCGGTGATCAATTTCCTGCTTCTCTGGCTCATGGCCACGCAGCTCTTTGGCGCGCCCTTCAAGGGCGATCCGCTGTTCTTCTTCCTCGCCTCGGTGGTCTATGTGAGCTGCACCACCGGCATCGGCCTGCTGGTGTCGCTCTTCGTGCGCACCCAGGTGGCGGCGATGATGCTCACCGTCATCGTCACCATCGTCCCTTCCGTGCTGTACTCGGGCCTCTTGGTGCCGATCGCCTCGATGGAGCCGGGCGCAAAACTCGAAGCCCACCTGTTCCCGGCCATGTATTACACCGACATCGTGCTCGGCAGTTTTCTCAAGGGCGTCGGCCTGGAACAGTTGTGGGGCAAGGTGCTGGCGCTGCTGATCTACGCCGCCGTGCTGTGGACGGCGAGCTTCCTCATGTTTCACAAGCGGCCAAAGTCATGAACGGCGGCCCGGCAGAAAACCGCGCGCGGCTTTACCTGTGGTGGTCGCGCCTCGCGGCGATGACGGCCAAAGAGCTGATCCAGTTCGGGCGCGATACGCTGCTGCTGGTCGCTATCGCCTACCTGTTCGTCTTCGACACCTACATGGCGGGCAGCGTCAGCATGCAGCTCAACCACGCCGTGGTGGTGGTGCATGATGCCGACCACAGCGCGGCCTCGCGCAAGCTCATTCATCGCTTCCGCCCGCCCTATTTCAGGCTGGGCGGAGAGGTGTTGGACAACCGCGAAGGGCAGCGCCTGCTGGACCAGGGACAGGCGCTGGTGGCGCTCGACATCCCGCCGCACTTCGAGCGCGACCTGCTTCAGGGCAAGCCCACCGACGTGCAGGTTCAGGTCGATGCCAGCAACACCGTGCTGGGCTTTCTCGCCTCCAGCTACGCCGCGCAGATCATCGGGCAGTACGGTTTCGACCAGGCGCTGACCCGCCTGGGTGTCACTGAGCGTTCAATGCAAAACGTGCCCATGATCCGCGACGAGCACCGCATCCGGTACAACCCGAACCAGAATGACGCCTGGTTCATGCCCATTGCCGAACTGCTCACCGTCATCACCATCATGGCCATCATGCTGCCCGCCGCCGCCGCAGTGCGCGAGAAGGAGCGCGGCACCATCGAACAGTTGCTGGTGTCTCCCCTGACGCCGATCCAGATCCTGCTGCCCAAGGTCATCGCCATGACCCTGGTCATCCTGCTGGGCACTGCGGTAAGCCTGTTCTTCGTGCTGCACGGGATCTTCGATGTGCCGATGAAGGGCAGCCTCGTGCTGTTCTTCGCCGTAACCACGCTCTACACCTTCACCACTGCAGGGCTGGGCCTCTACATTGCCACCCTGAGCCGCAACCTCGCCCAGGCGGCCATGCTGGCTATTCTCGTGTTGATGCCGATGATCTTCCTCTCCGGTGCCTGGACCCCGCCGGAAGCCATGCCCGCCGGGATGCGGGAGGCCATGTTTCTCTCGCCGCTCTACCACTTTATTGAAATGGGCTATGGCATCCTGTTGAAGGGAGCCGGGCTGGACGTGTTGTGGGACTCGCTGCTGAGTCTGGTACTGCTGGGAATCGTGATCTTCAGCTTCGGCGTTTGGCGTTTCAAGCGGCAGTTCGGGTGAAATCATGCGCCCGAACTTCTTTTCTAATATGACCTCCTCCACTGGAGAATCTCTTGTCGAGCTGCGCAACCTGACCTTTGGTTATGGTGATCGGGTCATTCTGGACGACATTTCCCTGTCCGTGCCGCGGGGCAAGGTCACGGCCCTCATGGGGGCGTCCGGTGGTGGCAAGACGACCATCCTGCGACTGATTGGCGGGCAGAATCGAGCGCAGTCAGGCGAGCTGTTGTTTGATTCGCAGGACGTGGGCCAACTCGACCAGAAAGGCCTGTACGCAGCGCGCCGCCGCATGGGCATGCTGTTCCAGTTTGGCGCCTTGTTTGCGGACTTGTCGGTGTTTGAGAATGTGGCGTTTCCGCTGCGCGAACACACCGATTTGCCAGAAGCTCTGATTCGCGACATTGTTCTGATGAAGCTCAATGCGGTCGGCTTGCGCGGGGCGCGTGACCTGATGCCCAGCGATCTGTCGGGCGGCATGGCACGGCGTATTGCGCTGGCACGCGCTATTGCGCTCGACCCGGAACTGGTGATGTACGACGAACCGTTTTCCGGACTTGATCCGATTTCCCTCGGCACGTCGGCGCGCTTGATACGCCAACTGAACGACTCCATGGGGTTAACCAGCATTTTTGTATCCCATGAACTGGAGCAGACATTTGCAATTTCCAACCACGTGATTATTCTGGCCAATGGAAAAGTTGCGACACAAGGAACGCCCGAACAGGTGCGTCGTAGCACCGACCCGCTGGTGCATCAGTATGTGAATGGCTTGTCGGACGGTCCGGTGCGGTTCCACTACCCTGGCCCGTCGATCAAGGAAGATTTTGGTTTGGGCGCATCGGCTGTCCAACAGTTTTAACAGAGGGGGGAAGCGCCATGAACTGGTACAAGCCAGCTGATCTCGGATTTGCCGTTCGCCGCAAATTGGCCGACCTGGGTTATGGTGCCCGCCTTTTCTATCGCCTGTTGACAACGCTGGGCGGCAGCTTAAAACGATTTGGACTGATCCGCGACCAGATTCATTTTTTGGGCAACTACTCACTGCTCATCATCGGGGTGTCCGGGTTGTTCGTCGGCTTTGTTTTCGGCCTGCAGGGCTACTACACCTTGCAACGTTTTGGCGCATCCGAATCATTGGGGCTGATGGTAACGCTCACTCTGCTCAGGGAGTTGGGGCCGGTGGTGACTGCCCTGTTATTCGCGGGCCGGGCTGGTACCTCGTTGACGGCCGAAATTGGTCTCATGAAAGCGGGCGAACAAATCAGTGTCATGGAAATGATGGCGGTCGACCCGGTGCTGCGCATTCTGGCGCCCCGGTTTTGGGCCGGCGTCATCGCCATGCCCTTACTGGCCGCCGTTTTCAGTGCCATGGGCATCCTCGGTGGCTGGGTGGTGGGCGTGCTCATGATTGGCGTCGATGCCGGTTCGTTCTGGAGCCAGATCCAGGAGGGCGTCGATGTCTGGCAAGACTTGGGCAACGGTGTTCTCAAGAGCATCGTTTTTGGTTTTACCGTGACCTTTGTCGCGCTGTTGCAGGGTTATGAAGCCCAACCCACGCCCGAGGGCGTGGCGAGCGCGACCACCCGAACCGTGGTGGTCGCGTCCCTGTCGATTCTTGGTCTGGATTTCATCCTGACTGCCATGATGTTTACTATTTAAGGGAGAACGTGGTGCAACGCTCGAAGATTGATGTGTGGGTTGGTATTCTTGTGCTGATTGGTGCGGTGGCCATCCTGTTTTTTGCTCTGCAGTCCGCCAATTTGTTGAGTTTGAATTTTCAGAAAAACTATTCGATCAACGCAAAATTTGACAATGTCGGCGGTCTCAAGCCCAAAGCGGCGGTGCGAAGTGCGGGCGTGGTGGTGGGCCGTGTCGGCAAAATCACCTTTGATGACAAATCCTTTCAAGCCCGCGTGACCTTGACCATGGAGAGCCGTTATGTGTTCCCCAAGGACAGCTCCCTGAAAATACTGACCAGCGGCATGCTGGGTGAGCAGTACCTGGGAATCGAACCCGGTGCCGATGAAAAGACACTGGTGGCGGACGACACCATTTCCAGCACTCAATCAGCCGTTGTGCTGGAAAGCCTCATCAGTCAGTTTTTGTACAGCAAGGGCACCGATGCAAGCAGCGCTGACGTCGGCAAGGCCAACAAATGAAGGCAAATCTGGCGCTACTGCGTGTTGCAAACACGAGCGTTAGATGTTCGCTGCGAGTGGGCATGTTGCTGACACCTTTTTCGCTCTCAGGGATGGGCTCATTTAGCCCAATTGAGACTTGCTTGCTTTTGAGTTAGGGCAATGACGATTAAGCTCCAAGCTGGCCAATGATTTGCATGTGAGTAGGCAACTTGCCGAGGATGCACCAATGAAACAACAGACCCTTGCCATGGCGGCTGACCAATCTTTCCAGAATTACCGCAAGCTCACCCGGCGTGATGAGTTTCTGAAGACGATGGAGGCTATCGTTCCATGGACAGCGTTGTGTGAAGTGATCGAACCCCACTACCCCAAGGCTGGCAACGGGCGTCCTCCCATCGGTCTTGAGCGCATGTTGCGCATTCATTTTGTCCAACACTGGTTCAACCTGGCTGACTTGGCCTGTGAGGAAGCGCTCTACGACAGCGCGAGCCTGCGCAGCTTTGTGGGTATTGATTTGGGGCGTGAGCCGGTGCCCGACTCCACGACCATTACGAAGTTTCGCAAGCTGCTCAATGAGAAAAAACTGGGCGAGGCATTGTTTGCCCAAGTTGGTCAGGAGTTGCAAACGCGAGGCTTCAAGGTCAACACTGGCACCATCGTGGATGCCACCATCATTGGTGCACCGAGTTCAATCAAGAATGCGGACAAGGCCCGTGACCCCGATATGCACCAGACCCGCAAAGGCCAGCAATGGTATTTCGGAATGAAACTCCACATCAGCGTGGATAGCCAAAGCGGCCTGGCCCACAGCGCAGTCGTGACGGCGGCAAATATTCATGACAAGCATCCGCTGCCTGATCTGCTGCACGGTAACGAGCGGCGCGTCTACGGCGACTCGGCCTATGCCAGCCAGAAGGATCTGATTGCCAGCAAGGCACCCAACGCCAAAGACTTCACCAACCAGCGTAACCCATCGTGCACACCATGCTCAAAGAACCAGACCTTGCCAGATATTCGACCCGGCGCACCCACCGGACTTACACACGCCAGTTCAAGGCCGAACTGGTAGCGGCCAGTCAACAACCCGGTGCTTCCATTGCTGCCATAGCCAGAGGCCACGGCATGAATGCCAACGTGCTGCACCGCTGGCTCAAAGAACATGAACGAAGTGGGTGCCACCAACTTGTCGCTGCAAGTTCATCAGGCGCGGTGGCCTTAACTGCACCTGCCCCCGCCCCCGCCTTCATCGCCTTGAAGCTACCCACCGCCATGCAAGAGCCTGCCGATTGCGACATCAAGGTAGAACTGCGCAAAGGCGCAGTCTCGATGATCCTGACATGGCCCATCAGCGCCGCTGGCGACTTGGCGCAATGGACCCGCGCGATTCTCAAGTGATCCGCATCGATACCATCTGGCTGGCAACAGCCCCCATGGACATGCGAGCAGGCACCGATACCGCCTTGGCCCGCGTGGTCTCGGTCTTTGGTGCTGCCCATCCGAACACGGCCTACCTCTTTGCCAACAAGCGGGCAATCGATGTTGACCCGCGCGCTCTTGAAGCGGGCGATTTGCATGCGCGTGGCTGGCAGCGGTTTGAGGGCCGGCTGGTCCAGGCTGGCGAACGCGTTGGCGCGGCATCCAGGGAGCTTCTTGAAAGGACGCTGATTGAGGTCCTGCAGCAAGGCAGCAATCGCTTTGTTGAGTGCGCCCAGGCTGAAGAAGCGTTGGTGGCGCAGGCGCGCCAGAATCCAACGCTCCACCACTTGAACTGCCACCTCTACCTTGGGTTTATCACGCGGTTTTGCGGGACGCGCCGGTAGCACGGGCAGCTTATAGTGTTCAGAGAGTTCCTGCAGCAAGCGGTGGTTGGTGGGCTCATAGCGGTCAGGCTTGGCCATCAGCGCACGCGGCTGATCTGGTACCAGCAGGCGTGGCCGGCCACCGATAAATTCAAGGGCGGCAATGATGCTGGCAATCCAGTCAGCGGCCTTTTGGGTCGGCGTGGCGCAGGCATAGGTGTAGTTCGAGGCGCCCAGAACGGCCACGAACACCTGGGCCTGGGTAATCTCGCCTGTGTTGGCGTCAACCACCGGGACTGTCTGACCGGCGTAATCCACGAAGAGTTTGTCGCCTGCCTCGTGGGTCTGGCGCATGGAGCGTTTGAGCCGCTTGGCCCATTGCCGGTACTTCTCGCAAAAGGCGCTGTACTTGTACGCCTCGCCCTGGTGTTGCTGCTGGTACTCCTCCCAAAGCAGTTGCAGGGTGACGCCGGCTCGCTTGAGTTCGCTGTGTATTTGGGCGTAATCGGGCTCGAGATGGCGGGCCTGTCGGGTCACCGGTGGCCGGTAAAGCCGCGCCTGAAGTTCCTCGTCGCTCAAATTCTGAGTCTGCGCCCAGTCCAGCCCGGCAGCGCGGGTGTAACTGGCGATCTCGCTGACCGTGGATTTGGAAATACCCAGCGCCGCGCCGATTTGGCGGATGCTGAGGTTGCCGCTGTGCAGCAGCTGCAATGTGTGTCTGATTTTGCTCATGGTGACCCTTGGTGTGGGCATAGCTGGTTTCCAGTCAAAAAAACCGGGCAGCGTACGCTCGTTTGGGTCACTCAGAAAACTGCTGGGGTGTCCGCCTTCAAAATGGAATGCTGTCCGCCATCACCGTGGACCGCTGTCCGCGATGACGCTGGAACGCTGTCCGCCATCAGCATGGAATCGTGTCCGCCATCGCGTGGAATACGCAGGTGATGCTCAGTTGCCGGTGGACAACAACCATATTGAGAACCAGATTCGTCCGATTGCCATCGGTCGCAATTATCCAAGGTTCGCGATTATGGAAGATTCGACCAGACGGGCCAGAAGAGGGCCACCGGGTGATCGACTTCGCCGCGACGTATTTGTCGAATATCGCAACGTCGCTTCGCGGGTGCGGGCGGCGATGAACCATCCATAATCACAAAGTCTGAAGGAACCTGAGCACATTGTCCGTTGGGTGGTATCGCAGCGACGTGCGCGAGGGCGCCTGAAGCATCTTCAGTGCCCGCTCCTTCATCTGCAAGTCGGCCTCGACGTAGCGATGCGTGGTGACTGGGCTCTCATGTCCCAGCCACAGCGCGATGACTGTGATGTCCACACCGGCTTGCAGCATATGCATGGCCACCGAATGACGAACCATGTGGGGAAAGATGCGGCGCCTTGCCAGTTCAGGGAATTGCTGTGAAGCGCGACTGACTGCACGTTTGAGACGGTCGGTGAAACCGATGCGAGTCAGTGGACGGCCGTCCCGCCCCGGAAAGAGTGGTTCATGCGGTGCGCGGGGATACTGCCGCAGCCAACGCCGCAGGTCCTTGGCGGTAGCGGGCCACAGCGGAACCGATCGTTCTTTGCGGCCTTTACCATGGATGCCAATCCACGAGGTAGGCCCGAGCACCAAATCGGACACACGCATGCCGAGCAGTTCGGAGACACGGGCGCCAGTGTTATAGAGTGTGGCCAGCATGACCCGATCGCGTTGCCCGACCCAGGTGTCGGCGTCTGGTGCAGCGAGGATCGCCTCGATATGCTCGCGGGACAGAAAGCCGACAAGCGGCTGCTCGAAGCGCTTCATGGGGATTGCCAACACCGACTGCGCCTGTGCTGCGATGGCAGGCTCTTCGAAGGCCGCATATTCCATGAAGGAGCGGATGGCGGCAAAGCGAGCGTTGCGGGTGCGGCTGCAGTTGTGGCGCTGCCGCTCAAGATGGTTGAGGAATCCGAGAATGAATGGCGCGCTCAAGTCCTCAATGGCAATGTCATGAATCATTTCATCCGTCGAATACAGAGACGCTCGCCGCCCTGCGACTGCACGGGCACGCGTGACTTTGTCCTCGACGACCATGATGGCCATCTCGATCTCTAACGGTGATGGCGGATTATGTTTGAAAAACTCGGATGAGGTCCGATGCGACCCCATATCGAGCATCAGAATTTGCGAGAGTTCGAAGCCCGTGCCTGATGCGACACACGTGCTGTCTTTGCCGACCCGCCATCGGGGTATCCAGCATGGCCGGAGAAATCTGGAAACGCACGATCAGGTGCTCACTTGATTGCGACACCAGAAAACGGTTTTCGATCGAAGACGCGTAGAGGCCAACCACCGATCCCGCATCAAAATTAAAGGCAATTCCTTCGCTGGACATATCCAGCACACCGGCCAGCTTGCCTTGGATGTCGCGAATGGGGGCAGCCGCGTAGTGCATGAAGTTGACACTTTCGAAAAAGTACTCAGCCCCCTGTACATATACCTGTTTACCGGTGCGCGCCACAATGCCGGGGGCCGTCGTTCCTATGGCCTCTTCTGCGAAGTTGACGCCTATGCGATGCGCCACCGGTGTGATTTTTTCGTGCACGCGCCCGGAGCAGGTGGCCCCAATCAGTACACCGCTGGGGTCGGTCAGCATGGCACCGCAATTCGTGGCCCCCAACACCGCGCCCAACTCATTGGCTTCTGCCAACCAGGCATCGCGCAGCAAGCGGTTCTTTTGTAAAGCCAGCTGAGCCCGGCTGGCTGACACTGGCTGAAACTCCAAGCGTCCGCTCGGGTCCTGTTTCTGTCTCAGGCATCTCGCCCAGGACTGAAACACAGCATCGCTAACAACGCCCGACGGCAGCTCGCCTTCCTCAAAATATCGTTGCCGGGCCAATGCAATCCGGTCCGCCTGGGTAGTGAAGAAGATGGATTGCATGGCCGGTGCTTCTGGAAATGGCAGACGCTACGCCATTTACGACGCGTCTGGCTGGGCCATGGGTGTCGCCCGCTGGAAAGCCTCCAGAGCGGCACACTGCGCATCCACCTCCATGATCAATGGCCAGCGCCCCAGGTCTACCTTGAACCGACGCGCACTTTCAATTTGGGGAATCAGGTACACATCGGCGATGCTGGGTCCGTAGCCAAAGCTGAAACCAGCGCGCCGGGTATCGGCCGCCAGCAGGGCTTCATAAGCATCAAAACCATCACCGATCCAGGTGCCGCACCATTGGTTGATGGCGGCATCATCTGCGCCAAAGCTGGCGCGCAGCGTGTCCAGAATGCGCTTGTTGTTGACCGGATGGATGTCGCAGCCGACGATGGCCGCCAGCGCCCGCACATGGGCCCGGTCGTTCAAATCGGCGGGCAGCAGCGCGGGCGTGGGGTAGCGCTCTTCTAGCCATTCGATAATGGCGACAGACTGCGTCAGCACTTGGTCCCCATCCACCACCGCGGGCACCAGGCCCTGCGGATTGAGTGCCTTGAAGGCTGCACCCTGGTGTTCGCTCTTGCGCAGGTCCACTGCCACGTAATCGTAGCCCAGACCCTTGAGGTTGAGCGCAATCCGCAGCCGGTGGGATGTGCCGCTGCGAAAGAAGTTGTAGAGCTTCATCGCGTCTGCTTACTTGGGCGCGCCGACCGTCAGGGCCACTTCGGCCACACCTTCCACGCGACCGGTAATCTTGTCACCAACCACCACCGGACCGACACCTTCGGGCGTGCCGGTGTAAATCAAATCACCCGGTTGCAGGTGGTAAAACAGGGAGAGATCGGCAATGAGTTCACGGATATTCCAGATCAGCTTGTCCACATTGGAGGACTGCTTGGTCTGCCCATTGACTTCCAGGGCGATGGCGCCACTTTCAATCACGATACCTTCCATGGGCACGATTTCCGAGCAGACGGACGACTGCTCCACATCCTTGCCCAAGTCCCAGGGGCGACCCTTGTCGCGCGCCACCAGTTGCAAGTCTCGGCGTGTCATGTCCAGGCCGGCTGCGTAGCCGTAGATCAACGTATGGGCATCTTCCGCCCTCACGCGAAAGCCCGCCTTACCAATGGCCAGAACCAATTCCATCTCGAAGTGGTAGTTGCTAGTCTCGGGTGGGTAGGCCACGGTTGCGCCCGAATCCGTCAGGGTCTGTGGCGCTTTGGTGAAGTAAAAGGGGCGCTCCACGGATTTGTCCACCGGACGCCCCATTTCCACCGCGTGGGCGTGGTAATTGCGGCCGACAAAGAACAGGCGGTTGATGGGAAAACGAGCGTCCAGGCCACGGACTGGAACGGACATTGCGGGTGGAGGGTTAAACAGGTATTGGGTCATGATCGTGCTACTTTTTAAGGATATTGAAGGGGTGTCTAGTGGGATGGTTGCAGTACCACGCAAGCGAGCACTTGCAGGAATGATTGTTGGGACTCAGCCACGGTCCTCGTACACGCCAAGCTTGCGATGCAGTGGCGCTTCATCCGCCACAAACAGGAAGGCGGGCGAAGTGGCGGAGCAGTTTTTCAAGGTCACGGCGGTATAGCCGGGCGCACAGCAGGTGTCGGCCTCGACCATGGTGAAGCCGGTGGCTTCCACTTGCACATCAGTCTGGCCTTCGATCTGGTGGAACACCTGAGCCGGCGAGCGTGCTGGCAGGCGCAGCGTTTCCCCTGGACGCAACATCAGCGCATAAAAGCCCAGAATGTTTTCCGCATCCGCACCGGTCTCGGGGTTCACATAGGTGACCTGCACGGCGTCTTGTCCGGATTGCTCCTCGGCCAGCGACAGCAATGCCGCCTTGGCATCAGCCCAGGGGTAGCGCAGCATGGGGTAAGCCTTGTCCGAGCGCTGGAACACCTTGGTGGGAGCCACGCCACCACGGGCATAGGCCTTGTAGCCCTGTCCGGATGTGACACTCTGGCTGGGCCCTTCCAGATGGTAGGAAGTCTCTGTGTAGTAGACCAAGGGCAGATCCAGCACATCCAGCCAGATCACCGGATCTTGGCCGTCATGCCCGTGCTCATGCCACAGGCCGGTGGGCGTCAGAATCAAGTCACCCCGCTGCATGGGGCATTTTTCTCCACCCACCAGAGTCCATGCGCCGTCGCCTTCCACCACCATGCGAACCGCATTGGGTGTATGGCGGTGCACCGGAGCCAGTTCCCCTGGTAACAGTAACTGCATGCCGAGGTACATGGCGGCGCTGGCCTGCATATTGTTGAGACCATGCCCCGGATTGGCCAGCACCAACACGCGGCGCTCGGCCTTTTCAATGGGCGTTAACTCCCCGGCCTGAATCAGCAGCTCACGAATCTCTCTATACGGCCAATGCGTGGTCTGTGTCTTGCGCGTTGGAATATTCGGCGGCAACACGCCACGCAGGCTGGGCCATAGGGGAACCAGGTTGCGTTGGGTGAGTTGGTCGCGATAGGCCTGCGGCAGGTCTTCCAGACGCCCCAAGGTGTCAAACCGATTGTTGTCTTCCATATTTTTCTCCAGAATGAATCAGGCTGCACCCAAACCCAAAGGTGCGGGTGTGCGTTTAACGATGTCGTGAAACAGTTTGTCAAACAACTCGTGGTCTGCCGAACCCACCAGAGGGTCGGCGTTTTGCGCAAAGGCATGGGCGATGGCATCCCAGTCCGATGGCAAGAGATGGGTTTCTGCTAGCGGCAGGAGTTCGTTTTCCTCCGCACGCAGATGCTTCCATGTGAAGTCGGCGTAGTTAGCAACCGTTGCCTGCAATGCGTCCATGCTGCCAGGCACACCAGCTTCGAAGTTCCCCAGATCGCGTCGCATGCCGGCCAGCGCGGCCGGCTCGGCCTGGTGCTGACTCTGCAGGGCATCGATCAGGCTGTCGGCCAAATGCGTGCGCTGTTTTAGATGGGTAAACAGCCAGTCGTCTTCCTTCGGATGGTGCAGGCGGTCAGGAAACGCGTCAATGTAATAGACCATGGCCCAAAACAGCCGGAAGTCCATGGTCATACGCTCTGCCTGAACCTCCAGCAGCATGGCCTTGATGTTGTTTATCACCGCAGCCAAGGCGCGATGCTCGGCGCGAATGATGCTGATGGCCTTTGACTTTGAATCGTTCATATTTTTCCTCTCTGCCAAGTTGCAGGGATTGTTTTTTTAGACACCCAGGTACTCATGCACGATGCGTGGCTCAGCTCGCAGTTCGCTGGAAGTTCCCGACCAGACGACCACGCCTTTTTCCAGCACAAAATGGCGATCTGCCAACTCCAGCAAGGGACCCAGGTTTTTATCGATCACGATCAGGGACAGGCCCTCAAGCTTCAGTTCCCCCAATGCGCGCCAGATTTCTGCACGAATGAGCGGAGCCAGACCCTCGGTCGCCTCATCCAGTACAACAAGACGCGGATTTGTCATCAAGGCGCGACCAATAGCCAGCATCTGTTGCTCACCGCCCGAAAGCTGCGAGCCCATGTTGCTGCGGCGCTCCTGCAGACGGGGAAAGAAGCCATACACCCGCTCCAAGCTCCAGTGCTTCAGACCGTTGGCGGCATTGCTGCGCGTCGTGGCAATCAGGTTCTCTTCAACCGTCAGATTCGGTAAAATCTGGCGCCCCTCTGGCACCAAACCCAAGCCCAGCTTGGCGATTTGGTAGGATGGCAGACACTCTGTGCGTTTGCCAGCAAACTCGATCTCACCGGCCTTGGGATCCAACATTCCAAACAGGCACTTGATGGTGGTCGAGCGGCCCATGCCGTTGCGACCCAGCAGGGTGATCACCTCACCCTCGGCCACGGATAGATCGACACCAAAGAGCACCTGTGCCGCGCCATAACCCGCCTTCAATCCCGTCACTTTTAACAAAGGCTTCATGATCAAGCGATCTCCTCTTCACCAAGGTAGATGGCACGCACTTCCGCATTGCCACGAATTTCCTCAGGTGTTCCGGTCACCATGAGGCGACCGTAAACCAGCACGCTGATGCGGTCTGCCAGGGCGAACACCGCGTTCATGTCATGTTCGACCAGCAATATCGTGTACTTGCGCTTGAGCGACTTGAGCAACGCCACCACCGCACCCGACTCCTGCACACTCATGCCAGCCATCGGCTCGTCCAGCAGCAAAAATTTTGGCCGCGCCGCAAGTGCCATGGCCAACTCCAGCTGGCGGCGTTCACCGTATCCCAACTCCGATGCCGGCGCATCAGTGCGCGTGTTGAGCCCAGCGGCCTCTATCCCTTCCCGAGCCGCCGCCAAGGCCTCACGGTCACCGAGCAAAGATCGCCAAAATTTGAACGCATGGGTGCGCGCACCCAGCGCTGCCAGCGTCGCGTTTTCCAATACCGTGAATTCGTCGAACACCGAGGTGATCTGGTAAGACCGCACCAGCCCCATGCGAGCGCGCGCATTGATCCCCAAGTCAGTCACATCTGCATTGCCAAAGCGGATGCGCCCACTGTCCGAGCGCAGCTCACCCGACAGCTGGTTGATCAGCGTGGTCTTGCCAGCACCATTGGGGCCAATGATGGCGTGAAGTTCACCTTCCTTGATATCCAGTGACACCTTGTCGGTGACCAGGATAGCGCCGTAGCGTTTGGTGATGGTATCGGTTTGAAGCAGTACCTTCATACGCTGCGCTCCTTTTTCATCAGCTTTTCCAGCCAACCCGTCAGGCCTGTTTTACCCAGCATGGCAACACCCAGAATGGCAAGGCCAAACACGGCCATCCAGTGCTCGGTGGCAGCTTTCAGCAGCTCTTCAACGCCTAGAAATGCCATGGCACCCAAGAACGGCCCGAAGACGCTGCCCAGCCCGCCCAACACGATCATGACGATCAGTTCACCCGACACCGTCCAGGCCATGCTGCTGGGCGATGCATAGGCATTCAGATTGGCCAGCAACATGCCCGCCATACCGCACAGCACAGCGGAAATTGTGTAGGCTGCAAGCTGGTAGCGCTGCAAGGCCAAGCCCACGGACATGACCCGTCGGGCATTCTGGCGACCCGCGCGCAAGGCCATTCCGAAAGGCGAGGTCCGCAGTCGCAAGACCCAGTAGGTCAATGCCACCAGCAAGCCCCAGGCACAGTAGTAAACCGACAACGGGGTGTTCAATTGCAAGCCAAGGAAGTCACTGGCGGTGGCAATGCTCATGCCATCGTCACCGCCATACTGCTTCAGACTGACGATGACAAAGTAGCCCATTTGCGCGAAGGCCAGCGTGATCATGATGAATG
>NZ_CBXX010000032.1 GCF_000577615.1 Herbaspirillum sp. RV1423 | reverse complement strand
CGCCGTGCCGCCGCAATTGCCGCCGGCATCGTTGGTGATGCAGGTGCCGTTGACGGTGCCCAGCGTGGTGCCGCGATCCATGCGGTATTCGATGGCGCCGGAATACTTCAGGTCGTTGTACTTGTAGGCCGCCGACAAACCGACGGCGTCGCGCTTGAGGTCGCCCGACAAGGGATCGGACAGCGTCCCGGTTTCGTACTTGCCGCCCAGCGTCCAGCGCGTGTTCGGCGCGAAGTCGACGCCGAACGCATGGGTCAGGCTCTTCGGCCCGGCGCCGTTGCTCCAGCGGGTTTCGCCGAACATGCCGACTTGGTCGCTGTAGCGGTAATGGGTGCCGGAAGTGAGCGTGGCCTGGCGGCCGGCATAGTTGCTGTCGGCGCTTTCGGTTTCCATGGTGTAGGTCAGGTAGACCGTGCTGCGGTCGTCGACCTGATAGTCGGCCGACACCCTGCCGCCCGCGCCGCCGTCGCCGCCCGATGCTTCCGCTCCCAGGCGCAGCTTGTCGTTGACGGCCCAACTGCCGCCGACCCCGGCGCGATCGTTGTCGGTACGGTCGCCGTTACGGCTGACCGTACCTTGCACGAAGGCGTAGGAATCCCAGGACTTGTACTTCAGCCCCGGCACGCGCGCGGCGGCGACGCCGACCGCCGAGGTGGCGTCGCGCGTGGCCTTGGCGTCGACGCCGCCGGAGATGCCGGTGGTCGGCACGATCGATGAAGCAGGTCCGTTCTGGTTGGCCGTCAGGAGGCCGGTGCCGCTGGCGGCAGGCGCCGTTCCCAGCGCGGTGGCCGGCACGGCGGCAACCAGGCTGCCGCCGGCTGCGTTATCCCCTGCGGCTTTGGCGGCTTCCAACTCCGCCGCCTTCTCCGCTTCGCCGTCTTCCAGCGGCCGGTAATCGACGCGGAAAATCACGTCGTTGCGCGTGCCGTTCTGGCTCAGGATCGGACTGGCGTTGGTCAGCACGCCATATTGGTTGATGCCGGAGCGCTGGTCGTGCCGGACGCCGGCGGAGACGCCCCATTCGGCATCGATCTTGTGGCGCACCGCCGCTTCGGCGGAGTTGGCGCTCTGGCTGGCGGTGCTGTTGGTCGAATCGCGATAGTCGACCTTGGTGCTCAGTTCGGTCCTGTCGCCCACCGGCACGGTGGCGGCGATGCCTTTCTGCGACAGGCCTTCGCCGCTCGGCAGGGTCGCCCCCGGTCCGGAAAAATTGGGATCGCGCTCCTGCCAATAGGCCGACAGCCGGCCCTGGAATTCGCTGACGTCGGCCAGGTCGATGGCGGTGTCGAGGCGGCGCGCGGTGGCGCCGGCGCCGTTGCGCTGGTTGGCGGTGAAGTCGTAGCCGCCGGTCAGCGAACTCAGGCTCTCGCTGCCGATGCCGCTGGAATGCGCCAGTTCGCCCTTGACCCAGGTGCCGGGCTTGTAGCGGAAGGTGGCGTCGACGCCGCGCAGGTTTTGCTGGTTGTCGTTTTCGCCTTGCCGGTAAATCGTGGTGCCGACGCGCAGGTTGTCGTTGAACCAGTGGCTGGCGCGCAGGCCGAAGGCGCTGGCGCTGATCTCGTTGAGGCCCGGCACGTATTCATAGGTCGTGACCAGATAGACCGGATTGCCGCTGGCCGCCGAGGTCTGCACCAGCGTGCTGCCGTCGGCCACCGAGGGCAACGGCGCGCGCAAGGTCAGGCGGCCCTGCAGGTAGTTGATGTCGTAGTCTTGCGCCGGCGACAGCGGCGTGCGCTGGATCACCAGCCCGGAATCCTTGTCGCGCACTTCCACCCACAGGCGTTCCGAACCTTCGGTCAGGTCGAGGTGGTGCAAGTAATACAGCGAACCGCCGGTGCCGCGGAATTCTTCGCGCGACTGCAAGGTGCCGGGGTCGGCCACGAAGGCGTTCACGGTGGTGACCTTTTCGCCGTACCTGGTGGTGTCCTTGGCGTTCCACAACAGGTTGGCGCCGTACAGGCCGCGGCTGTACTGGGTCAGCTCGGTGCCGGTCCAGGCGGTCTGGAAATTGCCCCACATGACGTAGGAATTGTCCTTTTCCAGCTTGACATAGAACTTGCCCTGCGTCGGCGCGTCGTCGGTGATGGTGCTGTCGTCGCCGTAGACCGGGTAGTAGCGGTCGGGGTCGATGCGGCGCAGCAGATAGTTCGGATCCTTGGTCTGGAAGTTGCTGAACAGGTCGCGCAACGGCTGCTCGCGCGTGTCGGCACTGGCGGTCAGCAGATAGTCGCCCTTGACCTTGCCCTTCAGGTAAAACGCGCCGCGGCCGTCGATCCAGGTTTCATTGTTGTAGTGCGAGGTGTCGGTCGTCACCAGTTGCGCCGGACCCGTGGTGCGGTCGCGCCCCATCGTCAGGTCGCCCACCACGAAATAGAACCATTCCTTGTCGGCGATCGACAGATTGCGGCGGAACGTCGCGCCCTTGCCCTGTGCGTCCTTGACCGATACATCGACCTGATGCGGTCCCGGCGGCAAGATCTGGCGCAGCACGAACTTGCCCTTGTCGTCGACCGGCACGGGCATGCCCATGGCGCTGACGCTGTCGCCGGTCTTGACATGTTCGCCGCTGATCGTGACCGAACCGCCGCGTGCCGGAATGTTCTTGAGATGCAGGCTGGACTCGCCCCAGCCCGAGAGGCGTTCGCGCTCCAGGCGCGCCGCGTCGACCAGCGGATCGGAGCGGTCCGCCAGGCGCAACGGCTTGAGCAACGTCTCGTCGAACCGGCCGTCGCCGTCGACCACACGGATCAGGTAGGCCAGTTCGGAAGGCGCATTGTCGGGCGCCTTCCACTGCACCGCATCGCCGATGGCGAACGGCACCACGGCAAGCGGCGTCTCCTGGGCGTTCTGTCCTTTGGCGAATACGCGCAGTTCGGCGCGCCTGATCCACCAGGAATAGTTGGCGTAGGTGCCAAACACCACCGGCTTGTCGCGCACCGCCGTGCTTTGCAGCACCCAGGCGTTGAGCACCGGCGTGACGTCGAGCGGGTCGAACTTGATCTGGATGTCGGCCTTTTCGAGGCCGACATCGACGCAGCGCTGGCGATCGGCTTCCTGCGCCTTCTTCTCGAGATCGACCGGCTGGCCGTCGACCGTGATCGAAAACGGCATCGCCTCGGCCGGCGCATCGGGGTTGGCGGCGCAGGCATTGTTTTCCACCACCTTTTCGCGCATCACCGCGGCCGGCGCGTTGCTGTACCACACCCGGATTTCGACGCGGCGGTTCTGCGCCATGCCGGCCGGGTTGCCGTTGTCGGCGACCGGCTGCGACTCGCCCTTGCCGCTGACGGAAAACGCCTCGGCCGGCAAGTGCAGGTTTTGTTTCAGGTAAGACGCCACGGCCAGCGCACGCGCTTCCGACAAGGCCTGGTTGTCGGCGAAGGTCGGCCGCAAGGCCGGTGCGATGCGCTGGCTGTCGGTGTGGCCGACGATCTCGACGCGGATGTCGCGCTTGCCCTCCAGCGTGCGCATCAGGCCGTTGAGCACATCGATCGTGCGCGGCAACAGGATCGCCCTGCCGGAAGCGAAGTAACTGCCCCTGACTTCGTCTTCGATGGTGACTTTGTCTTGCGCGGCGCTGTCGGGCGCTGCGGTTTCCAGCATGATTTTGCGTTCGCCGTCCGTCAGCGCCGACGGCGACAGGCCGTCGAAAACGGCGGACTGGTATTCCGTATTCGGCGCGACCGGCGCATCCAGCGTGCGGCTGCGATCGATCATCTTGCCGCGGATGCGCGCGCCGTCTTCCTGCACCTGGCCCGGCCCGGCCGCGACTTCCTGCGCGCGGATTGGCAGGCAGACCAGGCCCAGCGCGCTCAGCACGACGGCCAGTTTCCGCGCGCGCAGCGGCGCGCCGGACTTGGGCTGACGTCTTGTTTTCATTGTGCGTCCTCTGTTTCAATATTGAGCGTGTACTCCCCCTTCAGCGCGCGCCAGCGATCCTGGATCTGCTGGCGGATGGCGTCGATGCGCTTGCCGGCCAGCTCGGCGTCAGCTCCGGGCTGATAGGCCAGGCGGACCACCGACGGCCGCGCCTTCAATTGCTGCGGCAAGGCGTCCAGTTGCTTCTGCCATTGCGGCTGCAACCTGACGCTGCCCGCTTCAAAGGCGGCGTCGTTGAGCTCCATGCGGATCACGCGATGGATGGTGGCGCCGAAGTTGAGCTTGGTGACCTTGCCGCGCGTGATGCGGACGTCGCGCGGATTTTCGGTCGTCAGGCGATAGCCGGTCGGCAGCGTGCGGACGTCGAGCTTCATGACGAAGTTGGAGCCGCGATCCTCGTTCGGGATATCCGGGCAAGGGACGTGGAAGCGTCCTTCCGCATCGGTCATCACCAGCAAGCCGCGCGGCGTGACCACGCGCACCGCCGGAATGCCGGGTTCACCCTGGTCCTGGTAGCCGTTGGCGTTCTGGTCGTCGAAGACCTTGCCGATGATGTCCGGACAATCGAAGGTCGGGTCCGGCACGATGCGCACGGACGCCTGGCCGACGTTGGACAGCACCGAATTGGTGGATCCGGTCACCCACGCCTGGTTGGTATAGGTGCCGTCGCCGACGCCCGAACCGACTGTCAGGATCAGGCGGTAAGTCTTCTTCTCCTTGGGCGCGAAGTTCTGGTTGGGCCAGGTCAGCAGGCGGCCGTTGACCACCGGTTCGACCGCGACGCCATTGAACGATGCGCTGCCGCTGCGGTACTTGAAACCCGGCGGGATCTGGTCGCGCACGCTGGTCGATGAGATCGAATAAGCCTGCTTGTTGGTGGCGGTGATGGTGTAAGGCACCAGGTCGCCGCGCGCCACGTTCACCATCGGCGAGGTCTTGGTCACGTAGATGAGGTCGTTGCTGGCCGGGTCGAGCGGAATGTGGTTGTTGAGGATGTCCGCCGACACGCCGTTGGTGATGAAGAAGCTGAAGTAGTACTGCGATGTGGTCGCTCCGCCCGGCACGATGCCCACGCAGGCTGCCGGATTGGCCGCCGGCACCGATACCGGCGGGGCGGTGTTGCTGGCTTGCACCAGCGCAGGGTTGGGCACGGCGCCGATGTTGGCGGTGCCGACGCACGCCGGCAGATTGGCCGACGGCAGATAGCCGGGCGCGCTGACGGTCAGCGTATAGAGGCCGCTCGGGAACGCGTTCTGCAGCAGGAACTGATAGAAGCCGTCGCTGCTGGTGATCTGCGTGGCGCTGCCGCCCACCAGGTGAGTCGACGGCACGAAGCCGGCCGGACCGCTGATGGTGACCTGCGCGCCGGCGATGGGCTTGCGCGTCAGCGAATCGTAGATGACGCCCGACGGATCGAGCGGCAGGTTCTGCTCGATCACTTCATCCAACGCGGACAGCGTGATGCCGGTGATCTTGCCGCCGCTGGCAGTCACGCCGCGACCGCCGCCGGAAGTAGGCGTTTGCGGCAGCACGTTGCCCTCCTTCGAGAACGAGATGGCAAAACCGGGACCGGTCGGCAAGCCGCTGACTTCATAGCCGGGGCAATGCAGGTTGTCGAACTGGTAGAAGCCGTTGCTGTCGGTCGTGGTGGTGCAGATCGGCACGCCGCCCTGCGTGAGTTGCACGGTCCAGCCGGCGACGCCGGATGCCGAGCCGTCGTCCGGACGCACCCGGCTATGGTCGCGATCGAGGAACACGTAACCGTTGACGATAGGCGGACGCAGCGCCAACGCACCGCCTTCGCCGAAGTTGTAGTTGGTCAGCGTGTCGCCCGCGACCACGTTGACGCTGCGGATCACGTCGGTATTGTTCGACAGCACCGGCTTGGTCGAAGCCGGCACGCCCGGATTACCGGCGGCGATGGTGGTGCGGCCGTCGGCGTACAACGGCGGCTGCACTTCCGTGATGGTGTAACCGCTGCCGTTGCTCGGCTGCAGGTTGGCGAAGCTGTAGCTGCCGTCGGCGGCCGTGGTGGTGCTCAGGTTGACGACGGCGCCGAGATTGTCGGTGCCGGTCAGCTTGACGATGACACCGGCGATGCCTGTTTCGCCGGCGTCAACCACGCCGTTGCCGTTGGTGTCGACATACACCTTGCCCGAGACGACGCCGACCAGGATCGGGATTTCGCCGAAGTTGTTGTCGACCGAAATCGTGTTGGTGCCGGTCAGGCTGATGTTGCTGATGACTGACGGCGTCGTGCCGACCGCGGTCGCGGTACCGCCGGTCGAGCCGGCCGTGGTGATGCCGTTGGCGGTGCGTGCGGGTTGCGTCGGTTCGGTCACGGTGTACGTGCCTTCCGTCAGGCCGCTGAACGTGTAGCGACCATCGGCGCCGGTGGTGGTGGTACGCGTCACGGCGCTGCCGTTGATGTCGGTGCCGGTCAGGTCGATGCGCACGCCAGCCAGGCCGGTCTCGGCATTGTTGAACAGGCCGTCGTTATTGGCGTCGCCGAATACGCGACCGGATACCTGACGACCGCTCGGCACTTCAGCGAAGTTGTTGCCGCCGCTGTTGGTGCCTGGCGGCAGGATGATGCTGCTGATCCGGCTTGGCAATGTGGTCGGACCGGTGACGCTGCCCGCGGTGCCGCCGTTGCCGACAGCGCCGGCAATGGTCAGGCCGTTGGCGGTGTCGGCCGGCTGCGCCGGCTCGCGCACCGAATAGGTGCCCGGCGCCAGGTTGGTGAAGCTGTAAGCGCCCGAGGCATCGGTAGTGGTCGTCGCGATGACGGTTCCCGCGCCGTTTTGCAATTCGATGCTCACGCCGCTCAGCGCGGTGTCGGCCAGCTCCTTCACGCCATTGTTGTTCTGGTCGAGGAAGACGATGCCGCCGATCGAGGACGGCGCCACCTCGGCGAAATTGTTGTTGGGCGATACCGACACCTGGCCGCTGCCATCCTTCAGCAGGACGATGTTGGAAATGCGGCTAGGCGTGGTCGCCACCGGCGTTGCGCTGCCGGGCGTGCCGCCGCCGGCGCCCGCAATCGGGCCTGCGGTGGTAATGCCGTTGCTGGTGCCGGCCGGCTGGGCGGTTTCCGTGACCGTATAGCTGCCCGGCGCGAGACCGGTGAAGGCGTAGTTGCCGAGCGCGTCGCTGACGGTGCCCAGGCTGACCGCGACGTCGTCGCCGCCGCCCGGCACGCCGTCGGCGCCGTAGCTGGTGCCGGTCAATGTCAGGCCGACATTCGCAATGCCGACGTCGGTGCCGATCTCGAACGTACCGTTAGGCGTGACGTTGTTGTCCTTGAACACCTTGCCCGAGATGAAGCCAAGCGGGCTGACGGTGAGATTGGCGGTGGCCGGTTGCACGTTGTTGCCGGCGTTGGTCTTGAGGCCGCCGACCGGGATGAAGTTGTTGTATGTGCCGGTGACAGAACCAGTGACGTCGACGGTGATCGTGCAACCGCCGGCCGGGATGGTCGAGCCGCTGCTGTAGGTCACCGAGCCGCTGCCCGCGACCGCGGTGACGCGCGCCGTGGTGCAGGTTCCGCCCAGGCCGTTCGGTGCA
Organism: Herbaspirillum sp. RV1423; assembly: GCF_000577615.1. Taxonomy (GTDB): domain Bacteria; phylum Pseudomonadota; class Gammaproteobacteria; order Burkholderiales; family Burkholderiaceae_D; genus Herbaspirillum. Next base: position 66,326 of record NZ_CBXX010000032.1, on the reverse strand, counting down.
GCGACGACGATATTGCCCGGCGAGGTCGGCAAGGTGTCGACCAGGTCGGCGCTCAATGTCGCCGCGGTGGCATTGGTGTTGCCGAGCACGATGGTCAGCGTCGACTTGGCGTTGGCGGCGATCGACACCGGACTGAACTGCTTGTTGACTGTCGGCGGGTCGAGCAGGGTCAGCGTGGCGTTGGCCGGATTGTCATTGGTCACGCCCTCGGCGGTATTGAGACCGCCAGCCGGGATCGTGTTGACATAGATGCCCGCGATATTGCTCAACACGTCGAACCTGACCAGGCACGAACCGTTGGCCGGAATCGTGGCGCCGGTCAAGGTCACCGCGGTCGCCGACACCGGCGCCGAGACGAAGCCGCCGGCGCAGGTGGTGGAAGCGTTGGGCGTCTGCGCGACCACCACGTTGGCCGGCAGCGCATCGGTGAATGCGGCCGCGGTCAGCGCGGTGGCGTTGCTGTTGCTCAGCGTAATCGTCGCGGTGGACGGGACGCCCGGCGAAGTCTGGGCCGGCGCGAACGCCTTGGCGATTGTCGCCGGGTTCTTGACTTGCAGCGTCGACTTGGCCGGCACGCCGTTCTGCACCGGACCGCCGCTGGTGCCGGTGACGTCGCCGACGGCGATCACGTTCTGGTAGGCGCCGGCAACGGCGGCCTGCACGTCGATTTCACCGTAGCAACTGACCGTCGCGCCGCCGACCGCAGCCGGCAAGGAGCCGCCGGAGATGGTGACCTTGCCAGCCGTCGGCGCGCTGATGGTGGCGCCCGTGCAATCGGTAATCGGATTGGCGCTGGCCGGCACAACCATGCCGGCCGGCAGATTGTCGTTGGCGATGATGTTGGTCAGCGGCACGGCGCCGGCGTTGACCAGCGTCAGGCGCAAACGGGTGCGATCGCCCGGCTTGACGACTGCCGGCGTGAAGCTTTTGCTGACGCCGACGTTGCCGCTCGACGACAGGCTGGTGACTGCCGCCGTGGTGTTGCTCACACCCTGGCTGTTGGCAATCGCACCGACCGGAATGCGGTCCTGCACGGTGCCGGTGGTGACCAGCGTGACGTTGGCGGTGACGGTGCAGGTGGTGCCTGCGCCGCCCGCCAGGTTGGCGTTCGACAAGGTGATGGCAGTTCCGGCCGCATTGGCCGTAACCAGGCCGCCCTGGCAGGTGGTCGCCAGGTTTGGCGACGAGGCCAGTTGGATGCCGTTGAGCGCGCCGCTCGCGAGGCCGTCGACGGTGAAGTAATTGGTCAGCTTGAGATCGCTCAGCGCCAGCGAGGCGTCATTGCGGATGATGATGGTCAGCACGGCCGGTTCGCCCGGCGACAAGCTGGACGTCGCAGTCGTCGCCGATACCGCGCTGACGGTGACCGACACCGCGCCGGCGGAACTGTTGTTGAGCGTCGCCGTGAGCGGCGTGGTGTTGATCACGCCGCCGGTGGCGCTGACGCCGCCGGCCGGGATGGTGTTGGTCCATCCCGCACCGCCGGTGCCGGTGACGTCGAACAGCACATCGCACTGGCCGCTCGGCGGCAGCACGATGCCGCTGACCGCCGCGCTGGCGGCTGCCGGCGTCGCCGTGATGACCGGCGATCCGGCGCAAGTGCTGTAAGCGTTCGACGGCGAAGCCACGGTCATGTTGGTCGGCAGCGGGTCAGTGGCGCTGACGTTGTTGAGCGTGCCGGTGCCGATGTTGGCAAAATGCAGGCGCACGGTGGATTTGCCGCCGGCCGCGATGGTCGTCGGCGAGAATGACTTGGCGGCCTGGAGTGCGGATGAATAGGCCATGCTGGCATTGAAGGCCGTGCTGTTGCTGACGGTCGTCGGCGAGCTGTTGTCCGGGAACTGCTGCGTGCCGGTCAGCGCGCCGATCGGCAGCACATTGAGATAGTTGCCCGCCGCGCCGATGACCTTGACCTGCACCTGGCAAGTGCCGTTGGCGCCGGTGCCGTTGCCGGCGCGCGCCGGAATCGTGGCGCCGCTCAGGCTGACGGTGTTGGCGCCGGGGATGGCGGTAACGGTGCCGCTGGCGCAAGTGGTCGAGACATCGGCCGGATTCGCCACCGTCAGTTGCTGATGCGTGTCAGAACTGATCGGCAAGGTGTCGGTAAACGCGGCGGCCGTGACCGGCTGCGCAGAGACGTTGGTCAGCGTCAGCGTCAACACCGAGACCGTGCCTTCGAAGGCGCTGGCTGGATTGAACACTTTGCCGATGGTCACGGTCGGATCGATGGACGTCGTGACGGCGCTGACATTCGAGTTGAGGATGCCGCCCGTACCGACGCTGCGCGCCGGAATATTATTGATCAGCGTCGCGCCGACCGCGGAGCCCTTCGGCGCCATCGCCCAGAAGGTGATCGCGCAGGTGCCTGCCGACGGACCGCTGCCGGCAGGCACGGTCGGGATCGTGAAATGCAGCGAACCATTGGTGGCCGGCAGTGCCGGGATGTCATGCGTCAAGGCGCCGCAAGCAGCCGTGAGCGTCGGCGCCGGGCTGGGCAGGCCGATCACGCCGGTCGGCAGCACATCGGGCACGCTGACATTGCTGAGCGGCGACGACGAGTAATTATTGACGGTAATGGTGTAGCGGATCGGGTTGCCCGGCGCGACAGCGGTCGGGCTCGAGGTCTTATCGACCAGCAGTTGGTCGACCACGGTGACGGTATGCGTCGCGCTCTGGCTGATGATGCTGGCGTCGCTGGTCTGCACCGCGCCTTCGGCGATGGTGTTGGTAAAAGCCTGCGGCGTGCCGGCCGCCGACAGCGAGCCGACGAACGGCACGGTGATCGTGCAACTGCTGCCGGCGGGAATGCTGCCGCCGGTCATCTGCACGCCGAGGTTGCCCGCCGTGATGCTGACCGCGCCGCCGCAGGTGGTGCTCGGCGCCGCCGCCGGCGAACCCAGCCGTAAACCGGTTGCCACCGATGGCGTGACGCCGTCGATCGGACTGTCGGTAAACGTCGTCAGTGTGATCGGCGTGACCGGGCTGGCGTTGGTCAGCGTGATCGTCAGCGTCGACGCCTGGCCGGCGCTGATGGTGGTCGGATTGAACTGCTTGGTGACTTGCAGGATGGAGCGGATCGACAAGGTCGCGCTCGCATCGGCGGCCGGCGTCAGGTTGCGCAGGTTGCCGAAATCGGCGCTGCGGCGGATGGTGTTGACGACATCCTTGTTATACGCGCCGCTGGTGGTGGTGCCGATCAGGTCGACGCTGAGCGTACACGTGCCGCCGCCGGCTACCGTGCCGCCGAATGCGGTCAGGGTGGTGTCGCCGGCATTGGCGCTGAAGGTCGGCGGCACGCCTGCGCCGCTGCACGTCGTCGAGACGTTGGGCGTAGGGGCGACTGCCAGTCCTGCCGGCAGGATGTCGCGCACCGCGAACGCAGGCGAATCGCCAGCGCCGTTCAGCGGCAGGTTGACGGTGGGATTGCCCGCATTGCTGATTGTGATGGTCAACTTGACGGGCTGGTCGCCCTTGACGATCACCGAAGAAGAAAACGACTTGCTGATGGTCGGCGCGCTCAGCGTGGTGACGTTGATTGATTGCTGCGCCTGGCTGCCGTTGGAAACCGCCCCGGTATCGTCGGTGCCGGTCACGGCGCCGACCGGAATCGTGTTGACCGGCGCGGTGCCGGAAGCGGTCGACGTCACCGGGACATCGATCACGCACTGGCCGTTGGCGCCGCTGCCGGTCGTCACGGCAATCGGCACCGCGCCGCCTGTCAGGCTGATGACGCTGCTGCCGGCGACCGCGGTCAGCGTACCTTGCGTCGCGACGGTCGCGCCGCTGCCGTCGGTGCACGAGTAGGCGACCGTGCCTGCGGCAATCTTGAGCGCCGCCGGCATGGTGTCGGTGAAGCCGACATTGGTCACGGGCGCGTTGGGATTGCTGTTGATGAGACTGATGCGGAACAGCGTCGCATCGCCCGGATTGATCGTCAGCGGATAGGTCGGCTGCGGCACGGTGATGGAAACGTTCAGCGCCGCCATCGACGACGGCGAACACAGCAAGCCGGCCACGCCAAGCACTAAGCTGACGAACGAAGAACGACCAATGGCGAAGCCGAACCAACGGCTGAAAAGACGTGAGCGGTGCATGACGATACCGGATTGTTTTTAAAGACATCGACCGGTCATCGCTCTGCGGCAATAGGGACGGTCGCCCTCGCTGTAAAGATTTGTAAGCGACCGAATTTTGATAGAAATTCCAGGCGACTTTCTGACAAGTTCAGACACGAGCTAACCGTGCCTGACCAATTCTGACGAGTCCTGACATACTTGTTGGTATGGTGCTATACTCGCCGAAATTTTTACAATGGGGAGGGCCTGAAATGGCTCGGGTGCTACTGCTGGAGGATGAAGCCGACCTGCGTAACGAGGTGGCCGATTTTCTTCAGAGCGAGGGGTATGGCGTGACGGAAGCCGGCAGCGTGGCCGATTTCATGCGTCAGGTCGACCTGGCGGACATCGCGATTATCGACGCCGGGCTTCCCGACGGCAACGGCTTCGACGTCACCGAGCAACTGCGCCGCACCCATCCGCATATCGGCACCATCATGCTGACCGCGCGCGGCAGCATCGACGACAAGATAGATGGCCTCAGACGAGGCGCCGATCATTACCTCATCAAGCCGATCCGGCTCAGGGAACTCTCCGCTTATGTATCCTCGGTAAAACGCCGCCTCGGCAAGGAAACCTGGCGCCTGCATTTGCTGGAACGCCGGCTCTATGCTCCCGACGGCCGCTTCAACGAAGTCAACACCATGGAGATCGTGCTGCTGCAACTGCTGGCGCGCAACATGGGCCAGGTCGTGCAGCGGCCGCAAATCGCCAGGGCTTTCGGCGTCGAATGGATCGACTATGACGAGCGTCGCCTGGATCAGATGATCAGCCGCCTGCGCCGCCGCTGGCACAACCTGACCGGAGAAAAGCTACCGCTGCGCACCGAGCACGGGCAGGGTTACAGCTTCTGCGAAAACATCAACGTGGTGGAATGAACGCTAGCGGCGGCGCAAGCTTGGCGCCGCTAGCCGTCGATGGCTTTCTTCAGGACCAGCGCCAGGCGCTTTGCCGTATCGGCATCGGCGACATTGGCGAATCCCAGCAACAAACCCGGTTGCGGCGGCGCATCGAGGTACCAGCGCGACAACGCATGGATGCCGAGGCCCGCCGTGCGGGCACGCTCGGCTATCATGCCGTCGTCCGTGCCGGCAGCCAGTTTCGCCAGGACGCGCAAACCGCCCGCCTGCAGCTCGACGCCGACCCGGCGCCCCAGCACTTCCCGCAATGTCCGGACGAAGAGCGCGTGCCGTTCCCCATACAACAGCCGCATCCTTTTCAGGTGCCGCGAGAAATGGCCCTGGGCGATGAAATCGGCGACGCTGGCCTGGAACAGATAGGGACATCCTGCGTTGAGGCTTTCGCAAACCGACTGGAAGCGCCCGACCGCGCCGGCCGGCGCCACCACGTAGGACAGGCGCAAACCGGGAAACATGACCTTGCTGAAAGTGCCGCAATAGATCACGCGGTCGTCGCGGTCGAGGCTCTTGAGCGCCGGCAAGGGCCGGCCCTGATAGCGGAATTCACTGTCGTAGTCGTCTTCGACGATCCAGCTCCCGGCCTTTCCGGCCCAGGCCAGCAACGCCAGCCGCCGCTCCAGCGACAGCGTCACGCCCAGCGGACTCTGGTGCGAAGGCGTTAGCAGTGCAAAACGCGCATCCGGGCTGCGGCGCACGCCTTCCTCGACGATCATGCCATGTTGGTCCACCGGCACCGGCACCAGCCGGACGCCGGCATTGCGCAAAAAACGCTGCGCCAGCAGATAGCCGGGATCCTCGAACCAGATGGCATCGTCCGGCGCCGCCAGGCTGCGCAGGGTCAACTCCAGCGTGGCGCGATAGCCGGCGGTCACGAATACCTGTTCGGGCACGCAGGACACACCGCGCGACAGGCCCAGGTAGGTGGCGATATGCTCGCGCAGCGGACGGTATCCGGCCGGCTCGGGATAGGCCAGCATCCGTTGTTCGTGGCCGCGCAGGCGATGCGCAACCAGCCGGTTCCAGACCTTGCGCGGGAAGGCATCGAGCGCCGGCAACCCGAGTTGCAGCGGGCGCGGACCGGCTTCATCGTGATCGCGCTGCAATGGGCCCGGCGTCGCCGGACGGTCATTGCGCTTGCGCGGCGCAGCCGGCGGCGGCAATGACGGCGAGACGACGGTGCCGGCCGCGCCCCGGACCTGCAAATACCCCTCGTCGGCCAGGATGCGGTAGGCCGCTTCCACCGTGCCGCGCGCCAGGCTGAGTTCGACCGCCAGGGCGCGCACCGCCGGCACGCGCTGCCCCGCGCGCAGATGGCCTTGCGCGATCGCGGTCTTGAAACGCTGGCAGATCTGCAGGTAAACCGGCAATTCCAGCGTGCGGTCGATACCGAGTTCTAGCGGCGCGGAGGAAGTTTTCATGGACTAGTCGTTCTGGCGTTTTTCTGCCGATATAAATCAGCCAAGATCTTCGCACACTCTGCGCCGCGCAGCACGACCGGCGATGGCTCCGATCACCCCGATGTAAATGGCAAATGCGCTCGCCGACACGACATGACATGTCGGCGCACCGTGTTCAGGCAAGGCGGATGAAATTACCTGGCGATGGCGCAGTCGTGATCCAGCAAGACTTCCGCGCTGCCCGGCTCGCCCTTGTCGAAATTGACCGGCATGTTGACCAGGTAAAAGCCCTCGCCGCCGTCATCGAAACGCGCGCCGGTCAGCAACAGCGACTGCGCGGCCATCGCGCCGGCGGCATAGGCGCTGCGGGCGGCGGCCAGCTTGAACGGGTCCTGCGTCTGCAGCGCCTCGCCCGGCAGGCGCATCACGCTGTAGGTGTGGCCGTCCAGCGCCAGCGGCATCCATTGGCCGAAAGGATCGTTGCGATGCGCGCGCAGCACGCCGGGCATATCGGCACGCACGCAGTCGATGTGGATGTGCAGTTGCAACTGGCTGCGCGCAGCGGCGGAGTTGACTTCCAGCCCGAGCTGGCTCGGCTCCAGCGGCCGCCCGAGCATCTCGCCGACGCGATGGCGCTGCTCCCACGCATAGCGCCAGTAATTGGGTGCATCCGCTTGCAGCAGATCGCGGCTTTCGATGCCGGCCAGGCGCGCCGTTGGGATCAGCAGGTATTGCGCGGCGCCGACGATGTCCTTGAGGATGACGAAGCCGCGCTCGCGGTCGACCATGGCACAGGGCTTGGGGTCGCCCGTGTTGATGCTGTTGGGCACGCATTGCTGGCTGGCGATTTGCCACAACGCATCGGGATTGGCCGCCTGACCGGGCAAGGCAATGCATGCCAGCGCTGCAAACAGTGCGGAGAGGCCGAGAAATGTCAGAAAGGCGCGCATAAGAAGACGATGAGAACTGCGAACGAGTGATTGCAACCGGATCGGGAATTGCAGCTTATCCGATCAATATGTCCTTGCCGTTACGGCGGCATGACAGGATGCGATGAAAATGCTCGAGCATAACTCCCGCCGTCGTCCCGGCGTACACCGAGACCCAGTGTCGTGACGACCTACGCTACGACGCTGGGTCCTGACTTTCGTCAGGACGACGGTTGTGGTGGATTGACGATGCGGCAATGCCGTTCAATGAAGCTCCTTTTCCCGGCCGTCGTCCCGGCGCACGCCGGGACCCAGTGACGTGAGAACGTCCGCTACGACGCTGGGTCCTGACTTTCGTCAGGACGACGGTTGTGATGGACTGACAATGCGGTAATGCCGTTCAATGAAGCCCATTTTCCCGACCGTCGTCCCGGCATACGCCGGGACCCAGTGTCGTGACGACCTACGCTACGACGCTGGGTCCTGACTTTCGTCAGGACGACGGTTGTGGTGGATTGACGATGCGGCAATGCCGTTCAATGAAGCTCCTTTTCCCGGCCGTCGTCCCGGCGCACGCCGGGACCCAGTGACGTGAGAACGTCCGCTACGACGCTGGATCCTGACTTTCGTCAGGACGACGGTTGTGATGGACTGACAATGCGGTAATGCCGTTCAGTGAAGCCTATATTCCCGCCGTCGTCCCGGCGCACGCCGGGACCCAGTGACGTGAGAACGTCCGCTAGGACGCTGGGTCCTGACTTTCGTCAGGACGACGGTTGTGATGGACTGACAATGCGGTAATGCCGTTCAATGAAGCCCATTTTCCCGACCGTCGTCCCGGCGTACGCCGGGACCCAGTGTCGTGACGACCTACGCTACGACGCCGGGTCCTGACTTTCGTCAGGACGACGGTTGTGGTGGATTGACGATGCGGCAATGCCATTTGGTATGCATTGTTGCGTTCACTTGTCCATGTCCTTGGTCGCCTGCACCAGGCATTTCGACAATTTGTCGAAATGCAGCCAGGCGGCCTGGCTCAGCTCGACCTGCTTGCGACGCGGATCGTCGGTGTCGGCCAGGACGATCCAGCCCTTTTCGCGCATCGACTTCAGGCGCGTGTGCAGCATCGCCGGCGAACCGAATTCGCTTTGCGCCATCAGGTCGCGCACCGACAGGCGCTGCTGGTCCTGGCCGGCGCGGGCGATAAAGGCCAGGATCCGGTCTTCCAGCGGATCCAGCGAGGATAGGGAAGGCAAGCCGCGCAAGGCGTTGGCCAGTTGCAGAAAGCGCAGATAGATATCTGCGGGACGATTTGTTTTTTCCATGGCTACTTTTTTGTCTTGTCTTTATGTACAGCCTTTATACAACTTTTCCCTGCTATTTTACTTTTCCCTAGGTTTCGTGATTATGCTCTTAATTTTATAGCGGATAATACGCTGTTGGCGCAACAATTGGCAATCTGCAATCGCTCGCACGCCGCACGCCGCTGCCATTTCGCCACACAAATTCCCATACGCCAGCAAGACGCCATGAAACTGGGTAACATACGCGCCGCTATGGAACCGTTTCCGACACCTTCGTCCAGATTGCGCCTCGGCCTGCTGACCGCCACGGCGACTGCCGTTTGCTATCTGCTTTCCTACATGGCGAACGACTGGCTGTTCAAGCAGACCGAGTTCACCCAGGGCATCGCGTGGATCTATCTGCCCGCGGGCGTGCGCCTGATCTGCACGCTACTGTTCGCGGAAGCGGCGATGTTCGGCATCTTCGCCGCCTCCCTGCTCGCAGCCAGCCTGTACAGCCTGTTTCCGGACGATCCGGTGACCACCGTCGGCTATGCGCTGATCTCTGCACTGGCGCCTTACCTGGCCTATCGCTTCACGCTGGAAGGCATGGATCTGCGGCGCTCGCTGGTCAACCTGACCACCGCCAGGCTGATGACCTGCGTGCTGCTGTATGCCCTCTCCAACCCGCTGCTGCAACTGATCTGGTTCGCCTTCCGCGGCGTCTCCTACCACTTCTGGGCGGGCCTGATCGTGATGTCGATCGGCGACCTCGTCGGCTCGCTGATCGTGGTCTACCTGTTCAAGACCCTGCTGTCCTTCCTGCCGTTTCCACACCGCTGACTTTCCGTTCCTGCGTTTTTGTCCGCGCGTTGTAATACGCCAGAAATAATTCCCCGTTACGCTTCCGCATCGTTATAAAAATTATAGCGATATGGAATTTTACTAGCGGCAGATATTTGATGGGGAGCAGGATCATGCGCAGTTGGGACGAACCGAAGAAACGAAAAGCACGCGTCGAGATCATTCCGATGATCGACGTGATGATGTTCCTGCTGGTGTTCTTCGTGCTGATCAGCCTGAACGTGATTCCGGCGCTGGGCCTCAAAACGCATCTGCCCGGCTCCAGCACCTCGCAGGACCTGAAGCCGCAGAAAAAGGCCATCGTCACGCTCGGCCTGCACGACATAGTCCAGGTTGACGGCGTCGACACGCCGCTGGCGGACCTGGCGGCCAGGCTCAACCAGCTCAAGGACGGCGAAAAGCTGAACGTGATCGTCAACAGCGACCGCGGCGTCGAAGTGCAACGCCTGGTCGATGTCATGGATAAGCTCAAGCAAGGCGGCTTCGATTCGATTTCCATCGCGACGCGCAAGCCATGATCACGTCTCCGCCATTGCTGTTCCGCTTCCGCGAAACGGTCGCGGCCACGCCGTCGCTGCTGGCGCTGATTGCGCTGGCGCTGCTGGGCGTGCAACAGACCGTCAAACTGCAGCGGCATGCCGATGACACGCCGGTGCAGATCGCCCTGGTGGCGCAGGAGCCACCACCGCCGACGCCTCCCAAGCCGCCCCAACCCGAACCGCCGAAGCCGGTCGTTCCGCCTCCGCAGCCCACACCCAAACCGACGCCCCAGCCCGTCCAAAAACCTGCGCCGGCCGCGCCGAAGGACTTGCCCGGTCCGGTGACGCCGAGCCAGACCGGCACACCGGAACTGCCCGCCGCACCGGCGCGAGCGACCGAGCCGGTGCCGCCTGCGCCGGTTCCGGCAGCAGCGCCGATACCGCCGGCGCCCGCCGTTGCAGCCAAGCCGACCACGACCAGCGTCGAAGCTGAATACGTCGGCAAATTGCGCGCGCATCTGAACAGCATCAAACGCTATCCGACCGGCCGCGAAGCCAGCCAGCAGCGGCCGCAAGGCAAGGTCAGGATCTGGTTCGTGCTCCGGCGCGACGGCACCGTCGTCGATGTCGGCATCGACCAGTCGTCGAACTCGATGCTGCTCGACGAGGCGGCGCGCAAGACCATCAACCGCGCCGGTTTCAGCGCCTTTCCCGACGCCACCTGGGCAGGCGAAAGCGCCCATCGTTTCACCGCAGAGTTGGAATTCATCCCGTCGGCCGGCTGAGGTTGCCGCGCCGCCGGGCGTCCACGCATTTTTATGACAACGTAAAACCTTCAGGGGAGTAAGAACATGCAACAGAGACTGACCCGGTTATCACTGCTGATCTCCGGAATATTCATGGCATCCAGCCCGGCCGCATTTGCCGCTGACACCACCGAAGTCGGCAAGGTCACCGTGCAAGGCACCGCCGGCACCGCGCAAGACAGCGGCCTGATCCAGGCGGAAGAAACGCCCAAGGCGCGCAGCTCGGTCAACCGCAGTTATATGGAAAAGCAAAGCCCGACCGGCAATCCCTACCAGATGATCAACCTGCTGCCCGGCGTCAATACCTACGACAACGACGGCACCGGCCTGTTCGGCGGCAACATCCGCGTGCGCGGCTTCAACAGCGACCAGCTCGGCTTCACCATCAACGGCGCGCCGGTCAACGATTCGGGCAGCTTCTCGGTCTATCCGCAGGAATACACCGATGCGGAAAATCTTTGCGAAATCTTCGTCACGCAAGGTTCGACCGACACCGAAGCGCCGCACGTCGGCGCTTCCGGCGGCAACATCGGCATGACCATGTGCAGCCCGGAAGACGAACGCCGCTTCCGCACCTCGGTGACCTTCGGTTCCAACAACCTGCGCAAGGAATATGTGCGCATGGATTCGGGCAAGATCTTCGACGGCAAATTCAAGTTCTTCCTCTCCTACTCGAACACCACGGCGGACAAGTTCAAGGGCGAAGGCGGCGCCGACAAGCAGCATCTGGACTTCAACAGCAAGCTCGATCTCGGCAGCGGCAGCTTCATCGACACCGGCTTCATGTACAACACCGCGGTCAACAACAACTACCGTTCGCTGACCAAGGCGCAGATTGCGCAATTCGGCCGCGATTACGATTTCGGCACCAAGGTGCCGGTGCATCAGCCCGGCGGTCCGGGTGCGCAGAACGACACCAACTATGGACCCAACGCCGGCATCAACAACGGCAACAAGGATCTGTACTACGGCTATAACCTGAATCCGTTCCGCAATTACCTGGCGACGATGAACGCCCACTTCCAGTTGACGCCGACTTCCAGCGTCGACGTCAATCCTTACATGTGGTACGGCTTCGGCACCGGCGGCAACCAGTTGCAAACGCTGACCGAAGGCAATGCCGGCAACCAGTTGGGTCGCGGCGTGCGCGACATCAACGGCGACGGCGACACCCTCGACACCGTGTTCGTCTATGAAGGCAGCCGCACCCGCACCTTCCGTCCGGGCGTCACGCTGAAGTACAACCAGCAGATCGACAACCATCGCCTGATGTTCGGCTACTGGTACGAGCGCGCCCGCCACCAGCAAACCGGTCAGTACTCGACCATCGACAACAACGGCAATCCGGCCGACCTGTGGCAAAACAATTCCGGCGCCTGGCTGAAGAACCAGGACGGCAGTTATGTGCAATACCGCGACACGCTGACCATCAGCACCGGCAAATCGGCCTTCGTCCAGGACAGCATCAGCATGATGCAGGACAAGCTGAACCTGCAACTGGGCGCGCGCTATTCCAGCATCGACCGCGATTTCACCAACAATCCGAGCCAGAGCGCCGGCGGCTTCTATACGCTGAAGAAGTCGTACTCCGACCTGCTGCCGAGCTTCGGCCTGAAATACCAGATCGACCAGGCGCAATCGGTGTTCTTCAACGCCGCCAAGAACTTCAAGGCGCCGGGCAACTTCTCCTATTTCGGCCTGATCTCGGGCGGCAATTTCGTCAACGGCGTCTATACCGGCGGCACCGTGCGCAACGTCCCGGTGGACAAGGAAACGTCCTGGAACTACGACCTCGGCTACCGCTACGCGACCGACAAGTGGAACGTCTCCGGCTCGCTGTTCTATGTCGATTACCATAACCGCATCGCCTCTTCCTACAATCCCGAAACCGCCAGCCGCACCGACTACAACGTCGGCGATTCGACCTCCAAGGGTTTCGAGCTGGAGTCCGGTTATGCGCTGACCCGCAACCTGTCGTTGTACGGTTCGCTGTCCTACATCAAGAGCAAGATGCAGGACAACATGCCCTGGGCCGCCAACTTCTCGATGCCGACCGCCGGCAAGGAGTTCCCCGATACGCCTAACTGGCTAAGCGGCCTGAGCCTGCAATATGCGCAGGATAGCTGGTACGTGTTCGGCCAGGCCAAGTACACCGGCCGCCGTTACACCACGCTGGTCAACGACGATGCGATCGGCGGTTACACAGTGTTCAATGCCGGCGCCGGCTATACCTTCCCGTCGGCGGCATGGATCAAGAAACCGACCGTGCGCTTCAACATCGCCAACCTGTTCGACAAGCAGTACCTGAACCTGAGCTCGGGCAGCGGCAGCCAGTTCACCACCAATGCGGTGGCGATCGGCGCCGCGGCTCCGGCGACGGCGCCATCGTTTTATGTGAGCGCGCCGCGCACCTTCACAGTCACCCTGACGGCGGATTTCTGATCGCACGTCCCCTTGGGCGGCGGACGGGCTGAGGTCCGCCCGCCGCCCTGAACACCCGCAAGAGAGGCAATCATGAACATGCAAATACTCCACGAAATCGCTTTTTACCTGATGTACGCCTGCGCGGCGCTGGCGATCTTCGTGATCGTCGAACGCGGCCTGTTTTTCGGCTACACGCTGCGCCAGGCGGTCGGACTTGAAAAAGCCATGTCGCACGCCGTACAGCATGTGCGCGAACTGCCCGCCGAACTGACCGCGCGCCCCAGCCTGCCGCTGGCGCTGGTCACCGAGATCCTCGCCGAAAAGCATCACCTCGCCTCGGAAAAGGACCTGGAAGATTTCAGCGAATCGGTCTACATCGCCAATCGCGGCGCGGTGCAGGAGCGCCTGTGGATACTCGACACCATCGTGACCGCCGCGCCGCTGCTGGGCCTGCTCGGCACGATCCTGGGCATCATCGACACCTTCAAGGCGCTGGCCGTCTCCGGCGTGTCCGATCCCGGCCAGGTCTCGCAAGGCATCGGCACCGCGCTCTACGCCACGGCGCTGGGCATCGGCATCGCAGTGACCGGCATGTTCTTCTTCAACCTGTTCCAGGAACGCATCGAACGCATCAACGATCATCTCAAGGTCCTGATGCTGCGCGCCTGCGTCGGACGCAGCGCCGAACATCCGGGCAACAATAAATTGCACGCCGCCTGAACCGCTTTATCATGCCGTCAAACCACCGAACCTCCATCATGCGCAGACTGCTTATCGCCTTCGGCATCGCCCTTGCCCTGCACGGCAACGCCAGGGCCGACTTCGACATCCCCGGCTTCGAACTGGTGCACACCGTGCCGCAGGAGACGGCATTGCCGACACCGGACCTGCGCGACGCCTTCACGGTCTGGAACGGCATGTTCGATGCCGCGAAACATGACATCGCGCTGGGCCAGTTCTACGTCGCCGGCAAACCCGGCGAGGCGCTCGACGGCATCATCGCGCATCTTGCCGCCGCCGGACAACGCGGCGTGAAGATCCGCTTCCTGATGGAAAAGAAAGGCGAATTCGCCTCCGACCAGGCCACCATCGACAAGCTGAAGCAGATTCCCAACCTGGAATTCCGCCAGCTCGATTATTCGAAACTGACCGGCAACGGCATCATCCATGCCAAATATCTGGTGATCGATGGCGAAAGCGCCTATGTCGGCAGCCAGAACTTCGACTGGCGTTCGTTCAGCCATATCCATGAGACCGGCCTGCGCATCACGGACGCGGCGATCGCAAAACAAGTGCAGCAAATCTTTGAGTTCGACTGGAACGCGCAGGCGCTGGTGGCGCAAGGCAAGACCGTCGCGCCGCTCAACACCGGCGTGGTTCCTGCCGACGACCGCCAGGCGGCTTATCTGGTCGCCAGCCCCAATGCCTTCAATCCGGCCGGCGTCGGCGATTCGCAAACCGAACTGGTGCGTCTGCTGGCGGCCGCCAAAACCGAGGTGCGCGTGCAACTGCTCGACTACGCGCCGCTCAGCTACGGCCCGAACAAGACGCGGCCCTATTACGCCGTGATCGACAACGCCATCCGTGCGGCGCTGGCGCGCGGCGTCAAGGTCAAGCTGATGGTATCGAACTGGAATACGGAGCAACCCGCGATCCGCTACCTGCAAAGCCTGGCCGTGCTGCCGAACATGGAAATCCGCATCGTCACGCTGCCGCAGGCGTCCTCCGGTTTCATCCCGTTCGCGCGCGTGATCCACACCAAGTCCATGTCCATCGACGGCCAGGTGGCCTGGATCGGCACCAGCAACTGGAGCGGCGGCTATCTCGACAATTCGCGCAACCTGGAAATCGTGATGCGCAACGAAAAAATGGCCAGGCGCATCGCCGAACTGCATGAACAGACCTGGAGCTCGGCCTATGCCCAGCCCATCGACGTGCTGAAGAATTATCCGAAGCCGGTCAAGGGCAAAGAGTAAGCCATCGCAAGTTGCGCTACATTGGAGACTTCGACATCGCGCATGACGGAGTTTCCATGAAAGCCATCCCGAGCATTACCCTCAAGAACGGCGACCGCGTGCCCGCGCTGGGCCAGGGCACCTGGAACATGGGCGAATCGGCCGCCCGCGCCGCCGATGAGGTACGCGCCTTGCAACACGGCATCGACCTCGGCATGACGCTGATCGACACCGCCGAAATGTATGGCGACGGCGGCGCCGAAAAAGTCGTCGGCAAAGCCATCGCCGGCCGCCGCGACGAGGTCTACCTGGTCAGCAAGGTGCTACCCTTCAATGCCTCGCGGCAAGGCACGGTCAAGGCCTGCGAAGCCAGCCTCAAACGGCTCGGCGTCGAACGCATCGATCTCTACCTGCTGCACTGGCGCGGCACGCATCCCTTCGCCGCCACGATCGCCGCGATGGAAACGCTGATCGGCCAGGGCAAGATCGGCGCCTGGGGCGTCAGCAACCTCGACAACGACGACATGCACGAACTGCTGGCGCTGGAGCATGGCGGCCATGCGCAAGCCAACCAGGTGCTGTACAACCTGTCGCGGCGCGGCATCGAGTTCGACCTGCAACCTTACTGCGCCGAACAGGACATCGCCATCATGGCCTATTCGCCGATCGAACAGGGACGCCTGCTCAAGGATGCCACGCTGGCGGCGGTGGCCAGACGCCACGGCGCCACGCCGGCGCAGGTCGCGCTGGCATGGACGCTGCGCCGCCCCGGCGTGATCTCGATTCCCAAAGCCTCCGTCGTCGCACATGTCCAGGAAAATCGCGCCTGCCTCGACCTGGCGCTGGACGCCGCCGACCTCGCCGAACTGGACCAGGCTTTCGCGCCGCCGAAGAAACGCCGCCCGCTCGAGATGTTGTAAGGGAATTTGAAAGCAAGCGACGGAGTGCCGCCGTCGCACCGCCCTTCTACACTGCCCGGTCTGTGCCGACGAGCATGTGAAAGGATGAATCGATGAACACCGTTGCAGAACGCGCCAACGCCATCGCGCGGCGTATCCATGCGCTGGACTGGCAGGATATCGGGACCGAGCTGGACCGGTACGGCTGCGCCGCGTTGCCGGCATTGCTGACCGCGCCGGAATGCGATGCGCTGATCGCGCGCTATGCCGACGACGACATCTACCGCAGCCGCGTGGTGATGGAACACCACGGTTTCGGACGCGGCGAATACAAATACTACAACTATCCCTTGCCCGATCCCATCGACGCATTGCGCGACGCCTCCTACCCGCATCTGGCGCCGCACGCCAATCGCTGGAACGAAGCGATGGGCGTCGATGTGCGCTACCCCGCCGCGCATGCGCAATTCCTCGCCCGCTGCCGTGCCGCCGGCCAGTTGCGGCCGACGCCGTTGATCCTCAGATACGAAACGGGAGATTACAACTGCCTGCATCAGGATTTGTACGGCGAACATGTGTTCCCGATCCAGATGGCGATCCTGCTGTCGGAACCGGGCCGCGACTTCAGCGGCGGCGAGTTCGTGATGACCGAGCAGCGCCCGCGCATGCAGTCGCGCGCCGAGGTGGTGCCGCTACGCAAGGGCGACGCCGTGCTGTTCGCGGTCAATGAAAGGCCGGTGCAAGGATCGCGCGGCTTTTACCGCGTCAGGATGCGGCACGGCGTAAGCCGTTTGCGCTCGGGAAGCCGTTATACGCTGGGCGTGATTTTTCATGACGCGCTTTGAATCGTTCGACCGATCATCGAAATAAATCCGGGGGACGCGATATTTAAGACTATTCCTATATTCACCTTGTCGACGGCTTTTTACACTAGCGCAGCCAAATCAGACAACAAGGGGAATAGTTCATGCAAAGCAACGCGACGCGGCTGCTGGGCGGCATCGTCGCGATGCTTGCCATCGGCGCCGCCCAGGCACAATCCACCGGCGCCGGGATATCCGCCAACCAGGAACAACTGCAGCGCGAACGCGAGCGTTTGTTGCGTCGACAACAAGAGCAAGCGCCCGATGTTCGGTTGCCGCCGTCCAAAGAGCTTGACGTATCGACGGTCTTTCCGGTCGAGGAGTCGCCTTGCTTCCCCATTTCCAAAATCAGCCTGATCGGCCAGGCTGCGGAACGCTTTCAATTTGCATTGGACAGCGTCACCGGCAAGGACGGCGCAATCGGACGTTGCCTGGGGACGGAAGGCGTCAATACCGTCATCGCCCGTATGCAAAATGCCCTGATCGCGCGCGGCTACACAACCACCCAGGTACGCGCCGCACTGCAAAACCTCAAGACAGGCGAACTGGTCCTGACCGTCTTGCCTGGCCATGTGCGCCACATCCGTTTTGCACCTGACGCCAGCCCGCGCGGCACCGCCTGGAATGCCCTGCCGATCAAGGAAGGCGACATCCTCAATCTGCGCGATATGGAACAAGGACTGGAGAATTTCAAACGCGTACCGACGGCAAGCGCCGATATTCGGATGACTCCCACTGAAACCGCCGAGCAGCCCGGCGACAGCGACCTGGTAATCGATTACCGGCAAGGTTTCCCATTCCGATTCAATGTCACGCTCGACGATGGCGGCGCCAAAGCCACCGGCACATACCAGGCGGGCGCCACGCTGTCTTATGACAACTGGTGGACACTCAACGATCTGTTCTATGCGAGCTGGAATCGCAGTCTCGGCCACTATGGCGATCAGGGCGTCAACAGCTACACGGTCCATTACTCGGTCCCGGCCGGTTACTGGATGCTGGGCGGCACCTTGTCAGGCAGTCGCTACCACCAGCAAGTCGCCGGCGCCGATCCGGCAAATCCGATTGTCTACAGCGGGCAAAGCGAAAACGCAGAATTGAAACTGTCCCGTTTGATTTACCGCGACAACGTGGGTAAAACGACGCTGTCGCTCAAGGGATTGCTGCGCACCTCGCGCAATTTCATCGACGACACCGAAGTCGGGCCGCAACGCCATCAAACCAGCGCCTGGGAAGCCGGCATCAACCATCGTGAATTCATCGGCAACGCCACCGTCGATGCCAATATCGCCTATCGGCGCGCACTCGACAAGCAAGGCAAGGAACCGGAGTCATCGATTGAACTGCCGCAACTGGCGACGCGCTACAGCCTGTTTCTGGCCGATGCGAATCTCAATGCGCCATTCCAGATTGGCAATCGGCACTTGCGCTACAACGGCAGCGTCCGCGCGCAATGGAATCGCGGCGCATTGCCTGCCCAGGATCAGTTTTCCATCGGCGGCCGCTACACCGTGCGCGGCTTCGACGGCGAACTGATCCTGCAAGCCGAACGCGGCTGGTTGATGCGCAACGAACTGGCACTGATGCTTGGTCAAAGCAATCAGGAACTGTATGCCGGCATTGACGCCGGCCAGGTCAGCGGACCCTCGGCGCAATATCTTCTTGGAGAGCGTCTGGCCGGTGCGGTCATCGGCTTGCGCGGTGCATTCTGGAAGGTAGGCTATGACGCTTTTATCGCCACGCCGCTGGACAGGCCGGAGGGGTTCAGGACGGTGGCGATCACTGGCGGGTTCAGTTTAAATATCTCTTTCTGATTACTGACCATTTCGAGATAAATTGAACGTGGCCATAAGGGCCTGGTGTCGTCGCCTGATGTCATGGCGAGCTGGTTGGTTGCGTTGACATGCGTAGTGGTGTGGTCGCTGTCGCTGCCGTCTCCCTTGCCGCGACTGCCGGAGGCGCTGGCATTGACCATGAAGCCGGAGCTGCCGATGGAGAAGCCGACGCTGGCTGAACTGCCCTTGTTGGCGCTGTGCTCTTCGTTGCTGTTGCGTTGGCCGGTCAGGTTGATCTGGTTGTCGGCCTGGAGGTTGACGTTGGTGCCGCTGACTTCGCTGCCGCCGATGGCGAGGTTGCTGTCGTGGCCGGCGCCGGTGGCAATGATATTGGTATTGCCGCCTGCGGCCACGGTGGAGCTGGCCGACGTCGTACTGTTTTGCACGGTGTTGCTCTGGTTGCTGGAGCTGCCCATCGAGACGGCGAGATCGATACCGCCGGCCGGGGCGGCGCTGCCTGACACGGCGACGGCGGCGTTTGCTACGGCCAAGGCGCTGGCAGCATCGGCCAGCACTTTGCTGCGGCCGTTCTTGGTCTTTTGTTTGGCGTCTTGCATGCTCATCACCGTCTGCACGGCAGATACTAAGAACGACGAGGAAGAGTACGCGCCGATATCAGTTCACCAGTATTCCAATCGTAGGTGTAATAGCAGTCGCCTAGCCCATCGTCACCGAAAATTTCTAATTTGCCGTCGCTCGTGTCGGCATTGTGAAAGCAGGTTTGTTCTTCTCGTGGTATGACGGTATTGAGCATGCGACCGGATAGCTTCGCCCGTTCTTCATCATGTTGGCGAACGACTGCTAATCGTTCCGCATCAAAACCCCGCATGTTAAAAGCGGGAGTTAAGACAAAGCGAACCGTGGCATCACCGCGCAAAATATAGGCATGTTTTCCGGGGGTACTGGGAATGCCATCGATGACAACAAAGCCGGTTTCGTCGGGGAGGATTTCAAAACTGTATCGATTGTAATTTGTATTTTCAAAAAAAATCTCATGCAATACACCACGATAGCTCCATTTTTTAAAAACCATTCCACCAATAGACTCGGAATTTTTTTCCAAACCGACAGGCCAGCCATGAGAAAAAGACTGCCCATTTTCCCAAACTGACAAGACATTCGTTACCTTATCCATGTAAAGCTCCTTATTTCGACACAGGTAAAAGTATGGGTTTCCCTATGGGCTTCAAATATTCTGACCGATTAGTGATACCACTCCAATCAAACGCTGCCTGCGTCCGTCCTCCTTGCAGCAATTGTCCCGTAGGCTCGGACAGTTTTCCAACATATCCGATATTCGCTGTAATCGGTTTCACGACTTCCAGCTCCATTACATATTTGGTATCGGGTTTGAATTTATTGAGAAGTGCCAAATCTTGTTTGGCAGTCGCCTGCGATGCCACGCTATCGAAGGTGGCCCAACCACCAAGAGGCGGCGTTGTAAAGTTACTATCGACATATTTCTGATACTGCGCTTCACTCAACACCATCTGCACCTTAGTCCCTGGCATCAGTTCAGCGTTAATCACCGGAGTCCCTTTGGCCCATGCTGCATCCATCCCATCTTTGATCATCTTCGCATTGGCCTGTTCAGCACTTTGAACAGACTTCAAGCCCATTTTCCCAGCGGCGACACCACCTATGGCAAGACCTGCTAGTCCCAGAGCGTCACCAGCAGCAATCTCACCGCCAGCAATGGCAAGCTGGTTACATACGACCGGATTTGATAAACAAAGACTCAATATCGGTGGAAGTGTTGTCCCTGCAGCCAATGCAACTGTGGCCAATGTAGCTTGGGCTACCGTATCCCGTATGTCGTTACCGCGCTTGGTTGCATCTGCTGCTTGCTGTGCGGTCGGTATCTTCAGACCGTTCTTGATGTAAAAATCTACGGTTTGTGGCAACTGGTTGGCATACATATTGGCATCTGCCTTCTGCGCTGCCGTGGCTTGGAACATGTATCCCGGTCCACTGCTGCCATCAGCGGGTAACATGCCATGCGCCTGCTTGAGGAAATTGCTGGCGTCTGCATCCCATGTCCCGGCTGCGCCATCCTGCAACTGTCGATACGCCTGCTGTGCCAGTATCTGTTCAGCTTGCGCATCAGTCATGCCTGAATGTTGCGCGGCATACCGGCCTCTGTCTTACCGTTGATGTTGGCAGTCATGCCACGCATTTGTTCTTCAATCTGTGCCGTTGTGTATTTTTCTTTGCTTTGTGCAGCCAGTTTTCGGGCGAGTTCTTTTTCGGTTTGATGCAACTGCCGATTGTTGGCCTCGACATTCACCGCCGACGCCATTCCTTGCGTGCCGCCCACAGCAGCACCCAACGCCGCAGCAGCCACCTGCGCCAATGCTTGCTTCACTGCGTTAGGCGCATCCAGCTTGTCGATCTGTGCTGCAATCGCAGGCATCGACACTGCCGAGGCCGTCGCACCCAGCGCACCGGCCACTCCGCCACCCAATGCGCCAGCCGCCGCATGCAGGGCGGTGCGATAGGCGCCGCCTTCAGCCCAATTCTTCGCTTCGCCTTGCAACTCCGCTTTCTTTGCTGGATCGGTTTCCTTCTCGATTTGTTTGTTGAGGGCGTTGAGCTTGCTGGTGGCATACGTGCCGATGCCCAAGGCCGCCTGCTTGCCGAAGGTCTCAGTGATCTTGGCCTGTGCCTCTACATCTTGCTGCAGGTCCTTTCCATTCCAGGTTTTCTTGAGCGCGTTGCTGTTGTCTTGGTCGCTTCTGACTGTCTTGTCGCCGGCGATGCCGGAGATACCTGATGTGGTAGTGCTCGATGCGCTGCCGCTCTCGTTGCCAATGCCGATGCCGCCGCCGTTCAAGGCGCTGTTGCCGCCGCCATATCCGCCTCCGGCACTAACGCTCTGACTCTCTGCCTTGTAGTCGCTCTTGTTCTGGATGTCGCTGGTGGTCAGACTTGCTGTCGTGAAGCTGTTCTTGCCATCTTGGACGGCCTTGTCGGTGCTGGCAATCTTGGCTCCCTTCAAGTCGGTGTTGCCGTTGACGGCGACCTTGAAGCCGTCATCTCCCGCCAGGATGCCGCTTTGCTCGGTGACGCTGACGTAGTTGCCGTCGACCTTGCTACGGCTGGCGCTGATGCTACCGCTGACCTTGCCGACGCCCGCGCTAATGCTGCCGCCCAGGCTTTGCTGCTGGCTCTTGTATTGGCTGCTGTCTTGCAGGCTTTCCACATTGAGGTTGCCGCCGACATTGATGGTGACTTGCTTGCCGCTGGCGGTGGCGCCCTGGATGTCGGTGTCGTCGCCTGATGTCATGGCGAGCTGGTTGGTCGCGTTGACATGCGTATTGGTGTGGTCGCTGTCGCTGCCGTCGCCCTTGCCGCGACTGCCGGAGGCGCTGGCATTGACCATGAAGCCGGAGCTGCCGAAGGAGATGCCGATGCTGGCCGAGCTGCCTTTGTTGGTGCTGTGTTCTTCGTTGCTGTTGCGCTGGGCCTGTAGCTTGATCTGATTGTCGGCGTGCAGGCGAATGTTGTTGCCGAGGATCTCGCTGGCTTGAATGATGAGGTTGCTGTCTTTGCCGGCACCGGTGGCAATGATATTGGTGTTGCCGCCTGCGGCCACGGTGGAGCCGGCCGACGTCGTGCTGCTTTGCACGGTGTTGCTCTGGTTGCTGGAGCTGCCCATCGAGACGGCGAGATCGATACCGCCGGCCGGGGCGGCGCTGCCATTTACTGCTGCTGCGGCGTTGGCTACTGCCAGCGCAGAGGCAACATCGGCCAGCACTTTGCTGCGACCGTCTTTAGTCTTTTGTTTGGCGTCTTGCATGCTCATCACCGTCTGCACGGCACTCACGACTGGGTTGGTGATTTGCACCGTGACGCCTTGCTGCTTGAACTGGGTCTCTTGCGTGTTCTGCTCGGTGTTGACACCGGCCAGGATGTCGACCTGTTTGCCGCTGATGCTGATGTCGCCTTGCGGCGCGATGACGGTGCTGGCGATCTGGCTGTAACGGTTGCCGGCGGCCAGGGTCACATTGCCGTTGGTGGCGCCCACGGTCGATGCGCTTGCCGTGGTGGTAGTGCGGGTCTGGTCGGTGCTTTGCATCTTGCTGCCGACGGTGACGCCAAGGCCGCCGCTGCTGAACATGCCCGAGGTGGTTTCTTTCTTGTAATGGCTTTCGCTGCTGGTGTCGGTCGCGGCGACGATGTTGAGGTCATTGACGGCAGTGATTTGCGTGCCTTGCGTGGAGACGACGTCGCTGCCGGTGATGGTGGCGCTGTTGCCGGCGGCGAGCACCGCGGTGTTGCCGCTGAAGGTGCTGCCGCTTTGCCGGCTGTAGCTGCTGGCGTCGTCCGTTTGCGTGGTCTTGCCGCTGAGGATGCCGCTGGAACTCTTCTGGTGCTCGTCGCGCGCGCTGGCCGATGCATTGGCGGTGCCGATGTTGAGGTTGTTGCCGGCGATGGCGGCCAGTGCAGCGGCGGCGATCGCCTGCGTGCCTTTGGTGGTGAGGTCATGGCCGGCGTTGATGCTGATGTTGTTGCCGGCGATTTGGGTGGCGACCTCCTGGCTGGCGGTCACTGTGGCGCGATTGACGCCAACCTCTTTGGTGCCGTGCGCGCCGTTGGCGGCGTCGAGGAAGTTAGGACCGGTGAGCGTGCCGACCCAGTTGGAGGCGCCTTTGTCATCGGCCCAGCGTATCTGCTCGGTGTAGCCTTCCGTGACCGTGCCGAGGTTGACGTCGCGTACCGCAGAGAGGTTGGCGTTGCCGGTAGCATTGATCACGGCGGCGTTGGCGGTGATGTCGCGCCCGGCTGCCATCGTCAGGGTGGTACCGGTGACGCTGGCGACGCTGTCGATATTGGTGCCGGTTGTGGTGGCGTTGACGGTCGCTACGCTGGTGCTGTTGACGTTGATGTCGCGCCCGGCCATTGCGGTGACGCTGTTGCTGCCGTCGATGGCCCCGCCCAGGTTGTTGATGTCGGTCTGCGCCTGCAATGCCGTGTCGGTGCCGCTGATACGTCCGCCGAGATTGTTGATGTTGTTGCCGGCAAGGACGGCTGTATTTTTGGCGGCAATCGTGCCGTTGTTGAGGATGTCGCCTGCGGTCTGGTAATTGACGTTGTTGCCGGCAATCAGCGTGCCTTCGCCGGTCACTTGCAGGCGGTTGGCGCGCAGGTAGACCTGCGGCACCAGCACGTCTTGCTGGCTGCCGTCGGCCAGCGTGACAGTTTGCTTGACCAGCCAGACGATGTCGGAGGTGAGCATGGCCATCTGGGTGGCGGTGAGCGCCACGCCGAGCTGGTAATGGAAGGTTTGCGCCATCTGCACGCCGGCAGTCATGAGCGCCTGGTATTGCGCTTCGTTGCTGGTGTAGTTGCCTGCATAGCGTTGGCCGATGGCTTTTTGAATCTGTTGCTGGACCAGGAGCTGCTCGTAGAAGCCGTCGCCGATACGTTTCATGACCAGGTTGGGATCCTGGCTCAATTGGGTCAGCATGAAGTCTGAGCTGAGCCAACTGCGGTAGTTGGCGAACTGCGGGTCGGTGGCAACCAAATAGCGGTTGTTGCCGGGCACGAACAGCGAGTTATTGGGCAAAGCGATATCGGGGTTGCTGGTGCGCACCACCATGCTGGCGTTACCGGGAACTGCACTGGGTATGTTCTTGAGTGTCTTGTCTTGTTGCGCGCCGCTGCCGTTGGTGGGGGTGATGTCCAACACGAAGCTGGTTTGCACCGATTGGCCTTCGTAGGGACGGTCGTCGTAGCGGCGGTCATCGGCACTGAAACGATGGCTTTTGATGTAGGTATATTTGGCCCGGCCGGTGGTGGTGACGACTTGCGTTCCAGTCTCGCCATTGTTGGCGGGCTTGGTGCCGAGCACGTTGTTGCCGGTGTTGTCGCCGCCGGCAATGATCTGGCTGTTGCGGTTGTTGACGGCCTGGCTGTTAAACCGCAGGTTGCCGCCAGTAGTGATCAAGGCGGGGTCGCTACGGGTGACTTTGGTGCGGGCGATCTGTTCGGTGCCGTCGTAGATGGTCCATTCGCTGACCATTTGCCCAGAGGGGAGCATCAGCCGGTAGTTGTCTTCATCGCCCATTTGCGTCCAGTCGGTCACAATCTGGCCGCTGTCTTTATTGATGAGTGTGACGCTGTTGGCGTCGAGCTTTTCGGTCGCGCCGTTCAGGCGATATTGGACGATGCGACGGCCGGTGCTGTTCTCGACCATCGTTTCCAGATGGGCGTTGTTGTTGTTGACGATGTTGTGGTTGATCGTGGCATTGCCGTCGGCGGCAATGGTGGCGCTGCTGTTGTTGATGCTGTCGCCCATGCCGATGGCTTGATGGCCGGCATCAAGCGCATTGCCGGTGACCAGGTCGCCGGCAGAATAAAGCAGGGCATGGTCGCTGTTGTTGATGACGGCGACACCGAGATCCATGCGCACGCGCGCGGCGATGACCGGTGCCGAGGTGACGCCGTTGACGGTTTCTGGAAGATTGTTGAGCGTGTCACCGGAGAGAGCCACGTGGTCGCCGTAAATACGGCCGGTGCCGATGTTGTTGACGGTCGGGCTGTCGATGAAGGTGTCGCTGCCGTCGATCAGCCCGCGATTGATAAAGGTATGGCTATCGGTGGCGCGCAGTTGATGGGTCTTGGCGATGAGTTGGCCGCCAGTCTGGTTGTCGATAGATTTGGCAGTGGCGGCGAGTGTCTTGCCGGCAAGCAGCTTGCCGCTATTGGTCAGTTTGCCGGCAGTCGTGATGCTGGTGTTGCCGTCGGCTTGCGTGGTGTCGCTGTTGCGGTAGTCTGCGTCGAGCTTGATCGACAGATCGCCCAGGCTGAGCACTTTGCCGTCACCGGTCATGGCGGCGCTGTCGACAGCCAGTTGCTTACCGGCGACGAGCGTGCCGCCGGTATTGACGATGGCCTGCGTTTTTAGCGTAGACCCGGGCACACCGGCGGCACGGGTGTCGTGTACGTCCAGCATCCGGCCTGCGGACAGCGAGCCGTTGGTATTGTCGATGGCGCCTGCGCCGGCCATCATCAGATCGGTGTTGGCGCGAACTGTGCCCGCCTTGTTATTGACGGTGGTCGCGGCAATCGTCACCGTCTGGCCTTGTATGCCGAGATCAGCGCCGGTGGTGTTGCTGTTGTTGATGCTGGCCGCCGTGATCGTGGTGGCAGTGGTGGAACGGACCAGGCCGCCGTTGCTATTGTCGAGCTGACCGGTGCCGAGGGCCAGCGTTGTGCTGCCACCCGCCTGGAACTGGCTGCCCTGGTTGATCACCCCGGTAGCAGTGCCGGCGATATCTTGCGTGGCGGTGATGCTGCCTTTGTTTTGCAGCAGACCGTCTACCGTGACGATGACATCGCCGGCCCCGGCGCCAATGGCGCCGGCGTTGTTCATGCCGACACCATGCTCGGTACCGACCAGAACGATCTGCCCCGAATACATGCCTGCCAGCTTCGCCACGTCAACGGAAAATTGACCGGGTGCCGCACCCGTTGCCCCACTGGTCGGTGTCACGACGCTATTGTCGGCAGAGATGGTATTGACGCCGGTGCTGACCTTGAGCTTGTTGGACCAGATGTTGGCGTTGACCTGCACGGCGCGCGCCATGATGTCGGTGTAGTCGGTCGATTTGGCGTCGAGGCCCCTGCCGTCGATGGTGACCGTGCCGCCAGTGACGCGATGGGAATCGAGCGCGCCGCCGACGATGCTTGGTGTGCCGGTAGTCAGGGTCGCACGGCTGGCGTTCAGGAAGCCGCAGCCAGAACAAGTGATGCCCATCGGGTTGGCGATGATGACCTGCGCGCGATCGCCGGCGACTTCGATATAGCCGCTCAGTTTGCTGGGATTGCTTGAATTGACTTCGTTGAGAATGATCTTGGCGGTGCCGGTGGCCAGCCAGGGGTTGCCTTGGACATAACCACCAAGGTCGGTCTTATAACCACGCTCGGTCTTGTAGTTGCTTGAACCGTTGTTGAGAATGACGCCCTTGCTGTCGACATCAAACTGACTATAGACATTGCGCGAGACGCCTTGCGCGCTGGGAGTCTGGATATTGACCAGCGGCACACCGTTGCCGGTTTGGAGCACGGTGGGCCGTTGATTACCGGGAGCGTTACGGTAGGCCACGACCTGAGCGTCGACAACGGTAACGCTGCCGAAGAGCGCGGCAATGCCGACGGCCAAATGACACAAGCGCAAGGAGAATAAATCAGTGAGTGCGGAGAACGCTGCAATGAACGAAGCCGCATTGCCGTTGGAACGACCTTTGCCACGTGCATTTGCTGTTTCTGCAACCGCCGCGTATTCGCCCGTTTTTTGGTTGAATACGATGCGATATAGATGCTTGTTCATTTCCCCGCGCCCGCTCAATCATTGGTCAAGCGCGTGACTATAGATATCTGCTTCCACTCCTCATATAGGAAAAGTCCCAAAAGCAGAGATACAACGAAAATCTAGAATTACTTCGACCAATCTCCAACAATTAATCGTTTCGATGGAGGGGATTATCTGCGGCAAGAACATCCGCATGTGATCGGCGTTGGCAGCCATCCGTCATGATCATGCCGCCGACCAAGCCGGACAGACATCCACACCCTGCTCCGTTATTCCGGAACAGGGTGCGCGGCTTTCAAAGGGATGCTTAAGCTGATTTGATGTTGTCCGGCGACAGCGGAATCTTGCGCAGGCGCTTGCCGGTCGCGGCGAACAAGGCGTTCGCCACCGCCGGGCCGACCAGTGCGGTGGCCGGTTCGCCGATGCCGCCGGGTTTTTCCGTGCTCTTGACCAGCGTCACGTCGATGCGCGGCATCTGCAACATGCGGATGACCGGATAGTCGTGGAAATTGGTCTGCTGCACGCGGCCTTTGTCGAGCGTGATTTCGGCGCCGAGCGTGGACGACAGGCCGAAGGCGATGCTCGATTCGATCTGCGCTTCCACCGTATCGGGATTGACCATGCGGCCGAGGTCGGCTGCCACCCACATCTTGTGTACGGTGATCTCGTTGTCCTTCACCGAAATCTCCGCGACCTGCGCCATGTACGTGTCGTAGCCCTCCATCAGCGCGATGCCGCGGCTGCGTCCGGCCGGCAGCGGGTTGCCCCAGCCGGCTTTGGTCGCCGCTATCTTGAGTACGTTGGCAAAGCGCGGCTGCTTGTCGAGCATGGCCAGGCGGAACAGGTAAGGGTCCTTGCCGGTGGCGGCAGCCATTTCGTCGATGAAGCTTTCATTGGCGAAGGCATTCAGCGCGTGGCTGACCGAACGCCAGTAACCGACGCGCAAACCGCTGTCGTGCTCGATCAGTTCCTGCGTCATGTTGGGAATGTCGTAGCCGACCACCGAAGCCTCGGACATGAAGGGATCGAGCGCGCCCTTGGGCAGGCCGAAGGCGCGCTGCGTCACCGATTGCGACGTCAACTGGAAGGTCAGCGCAACCGGCTTGCCGGATGCATCGAGTCCGCCCGCCATGCGGTGGAGAGCCATCGGCCGGTAGAAGTCGTGCGTGGTGTCGTCCTCGCGGGTCCAGAGCAGCTTGACCGGTTTGCCGACGGCCTTGGAAATCTCGGCGGCCTGCACCGCGAAATCGTATTCCAGCCGACGACCGAAACCGCCGCCGAGGAAAGTCGTTTTGACGGTGACGTCTTCCGGCTTGAGTCCCAGCGCGGCGGCGACGTTGCCTTGCGTGCCCTGCTGGAATTGCGCCGGCCCGACGACCAGGCATTTGCCGTCCTTGTAATCGGCCGTGAAATTCTGCGGCTCCATGGTGGCGTGCGCCAGCAGCGGCGACCAGTATTCGGCCTGCATGGTTTTGGCGGCGGTCTTCATGGCGGCGTCGGCGTCGCCGGTCTTCTTGATCGGCGTCGGCGCATCCTTGGCGTTGCGTATGCCGTCCATCATCGATGCGTTGTCGATGCGCGCCACCGGTCCTTCGTCCCAGGTCACCGTCAGCGTTTCGCGCGCCTTCTTGGCGCGCCAGTAGCTGTCGGCCACCACCGCGACGCCGTCGCGGATCTGCACCACATCGATCACGCCCGGCATCGCCTTGGCCTTGCCGGAGTCAAAGCTCACGACCTTGCCGCCGATGACCGGACACTGCTCCAGCGAGGCGTAGACCATGCCCGGCAACTTGACATCGATGCCGAACACGGCGGTGCCGTTGACCTTGCGCGGCGTGTCGAGGCGCTTGGTGGCCTTGCCGATGATCTTGAAATCCTTGGGATCCTTCAACACCACATCCGTCGGCACCGGCAGCCTGGAGGCCGCGTCGGCCAGTTCGCCGTAGGTCGCCTTGCGGCCGCCCGGACCGATGACCTTGCCGTCGCTCACGTGCAGTTTGGAGGCATCGACATTCCATTTCTGCGCCGCCGCCGTAACCAGCATGGTGCGCACCTGCGCGCCGGCCACGCGCAGTTTTTCCCAGCCTTCGCGCACCGAGGTCGAACCGCCGGTAAGCTGGCCGCCAAGCAGCGTATTGGTGTAGACCTCGCCGACCGGCGCGATCTCGACATTGATCTTGCGAATGTCGACGCCGAGTTCTTCGGCGATCAGCATCGGCATCGAGGTGTAGACGCCCTGTCCCATTTCCGAACGCGCGGAGATCAGCGTGATGGTGTTGTCGTCGGCAATGTGGACCCAGGCATTGGGGGTGTAGAGCGTGCCGGCCGCCTGCGCATCGCTGACTGCTCCCGGCAGGCTGACGCCCAGCGTGAGGCCGCCGCCGACCAGCGCCGTTACCTTGAGGAAATCCCGTCGTGTGGTTGTCATGGCAGTCTCCTCAGGCCTTGCGCATTTCCGCGGCGGCGCTCTTGATCGCGGCGCGGATGCGGTTGTAGGTGCCGCAACGGCAGATGTTGCCGCTCATGGCGTTCTCGATATCGGCGTCGCTGGGGTTCTTGTTGGTGCGCAGCAAGGCGGCGGCGCTCATCAACTGGCCCGACTGGCAGTAGCCGCATTGCGGCACGTCGTGCGCGATCCAGGCTTTTTGCAGCGGATGGGAATTGTCCTTGGACAGGGATTCGACGGTGGCGACCTTCTTGCCCGCCGCCGCCGAGACCGGCGTCTGACACGAGCGTATCGGCGCGCCATCGAGCTGCACGGTACAGGCGCCGCACAAGGCCACGCCGCAGCCGAACTTGGTGCCGGTCAAACCGATTTCATCGCGGATCACCCACAACAGCGGGGTGTCCGGTTCCGCCTGCACTGTCACTTGCTTACCGTTGAGGTTGAAGCTGGTTGTCATCTTTTTCACTCCTCCGACGTCCTGTTGGGTAGAACATCGGGGAAGACGTCAATCCGTCCGGATGTCCATGCCTGGCGCGATCGAGAGTGCCGGGGAGACTATGTCAGAGACAGCGGCGGAGAAGACTTCAGGAAAAGCTGGAAAGCAATTCTCTCTCGATTGCGTTTGCAGATAATAGGCTTATCCGAAAAAATTTGCAGGAGAAATGGCTCGCTATTCCCATCCGTATATGGCGCTGGTGGCTGGTTTTCGACCGGTACAGGCTAAGACGTCCATGCGATCCTAAATCGGCAGTTCAAGAAAATTTCGTAAAATCCGGCTTGCGCTTCTCGAAGAACGCCGTGAACGCTTCCTTCGCCTCCGGCGCCGTCAACATCTTGGCAAAGTGTTCGATCTCGGCTGTCATCTGCGCCTCGGTCGCGGCGACGCGGTTCTTCTTCATCAACTGCTTGGTGATGCGGATCGAACTGGCCGGCAGCGCAGCCAGTTTGGCTGCCTGCTTCTGCGCGAACGGCAGCAGTTCGTCTTGCGTCAGCACGCGGTTGACGATGCCCATGTCGTGCGCTTCGGCGGCGTCGAAGGCTTCGCCGAGCAACAGCTTTTCGGCGGCGCGCTGGTAGCCGGCGATATGCGGCAGCAGCAGCGAGGAAGCCGCTTCGGGGCACAAACCCAGTTGGGTGAACGGCATGGACAACCTGGAGTTGTCGGCGGCGTAGACGAGGTCGCAATGCAGCAGCATGGTGGTGCCGATGCCGACGGCCACGCCCGCGACGGCGGCGACGACCGGCTTGCCGGCGTGGCTGAGTTCCCACAGGAACTGGAACACCGGCGCCTCCTTGCTGTTGGGCGGATTCTTGAGGAAGTCCTCGAGGTCGTTGCCGGCGGTGAAAGCTTGCGGCTTGCCGGTGAACAGGATGACGCGCACCGCGCTGTCGGCTTCGGCGTCGCGGATGGCGTCGGCCATCTGCTGGTACATCGCGGCGGTGATGGCGTTCTTCTTTTCTTCACGGTTGAAGCCGATGCTCAGGATACCGTTGTCTTTGGTGATCTGGATGTCCATATGTCTCCGATGAAAAAGGCCGCACTGCCTGGGAGACGTGCGGCCTGTTCTTTGCTTTTTTGACTTCTGCGTACGTTACATGCGCTCGAAAATACCGGCTGCGCCCATGCCGGTGCCGACGCACATGGTCACCATGCCGTACTTCAGGTTCTTGCGGCGCATGGCGTGGATGGTGGTCGCGGCGCGGATCGCGCCGGTCGCGCCGAGCGGGTGGCCGAGTGCAATCGCGCCGCCCATCGGGTTGACCTTGGACGGATCGAGGCCGAGGTCCTGGATCACGGCCAGCGCTTGTGCGGCGAAGGCTTCGTTCAGTTCGATCCAGTCCAGTTGATCCTGGGTGATGCCAGCGGCGCGCAGGGCGACGGGGATGGCTTCCTTCGGACCGATGCCCATGATTTCCGGCGGCACGCCGCGCACGGCGAACGAGGCGAAACGCGCCAGCGGAGTCAGGTTGAATTGCTTGAGGATCTTTTCGCTGACGAGGATCAATGCGCCGGCGCCGTCGGAGGTCTGCGAGCTGTTGCCGGCGGTGACGCTGCCCTTGGCGGCGAAGACCGGCTTGAGCTTGGTCAACGCTTCGATGGTGCTGTCGGCGCGCGCGCCTTCGTCCTTGTTGACGGTGCGGGTCTTGATGTCGATCTGGCCGGTCGCCAGGTTGGGGAAGCGCTCGACGATGTCGACCGAAGTGGTCTCGTCGTTGAATTCGCCGGCCAGTTGCGCGGCGATGGCCTTCTGGTGGGAGGCCAGCGAAAACGCGTCCTGCGCTTCGCGCGAGACCTTCCATTGCTGGGCGACTTTTTCCGCGGTCAGGCCCATGCCGTAGGCCATGCCGATGTTCTCGTCCTTGAACGCGCCCATGTTGATCGATGGATGGAAGCCCATCATCGGCACCATGGACATCGACTCGGCGCCGCCGGCGATCATGACGTCGGCCTGGCCGACGCGGATGCGGTCGGCCGCCATCGCGATCGCGGTGATGCCGGATGCGCAGTAGCGGTTGACGGTGACGCCGCCGACGGTATTGGGCAGGCCGGCCAGCAGCACGGCATTGCGCGCCATGTTGAGGCCTTGCGCGCCTTCGGGGAAGGAGCAGCCGATGATGGCGTCTTCGATCAGTTTCGAATCGAGGCCAGGGACTTGCGCGAGGGCCGATTGGATAACGCGTACCAGCAGGTCGTCCGGGCGCACGTTCTTGAACATGCCGCGCGGCGCTTTGCCGATCGGGGTGCGCGTCGCAGCAACGATGTAGGCGTCTTGAAGTTGTTTGGTCATTTATGGCTCCTGATTTTTTACGTGGTTCGATGCATTGGCGGAAATTAATTCCGAACAGGTTTGCCTGTCTGCATCATTCCCATGATTCGCTCTTGCGTCTTCGGATGGTTCAGCAGTTCCATGAACGCCTTGCGTTCCAGATCCAGCAGCCATTGCTCGTTGACCACGCTGCCCTCTTCGACTTCGCCGCCGCTGACGATCTCGGCGATCATCTGGCCCAGCTTGAAGTCGTGCGCGGAGATGAAGCCGCCGTCGCGCATGTTGACCAGTTGCGCCATGATGGTGCCGACCCCGTAGCGGCCGACCACCGGTACCTGCGGCGCCAGCGCCGGGCGGTAGCCGGAGTCGAACATGGCGCGCGCTTCGACCTTGGCGACGTGCAGCAATTCGTAAGCGTTGAAGACGATGACGTCGTCCGCCTTGAGGTAACCGAGCTTGCGTGCTTCCAGCGCCGACTTGGAGACGTTGGCGGTGGCCGCGGCCAGCATGTAATCCTTGAGGAATTGCAGGATGTCGTTGCCCTTGGCTTCCCTGGCGGCGCGCACGGCGGCTTCTTTCAGGCCGCCGCCGGCAGGGATCAGGCCGACGCCGACTTCCACCAGGCCGATGTAGGACTCGATCGACGCGACGCGCTTGGCGGCGTGCAGCAGCAATTCGCAACCGCCACCCAATGCCAGGCCGGCGACTGCGGCGACGACCGGGACGTTGGCATACTTGAGGCGTTGATGCGCCTGTTGCAGGTGATGCACGACCGGTTCGATGGCTTTGACGCCGCCCGACATGAACAGCGGCAGCATCGATTGCAGGTCGGCGCCGGCCGAGAACGCGCCGCCCTCGGCTGCATCAGCGTGCCAGATCACCAGGCCCTTGAAATTCTTTTCGGCTTCGTCGATAGCCTTGTTGATGCCGTCGATGACGCCCTGGCCGATGACATGCATCTTGGTCTTGAAGGACAGGACCAGGACGTCGTCGTTTTGATGCCAGATGCGCACCGAATCGTCTTCGAAGAAGGTGGTGCCGGCGGTCTTGCCGTCGGCGGCGCCTTCGCCGACCAGCGGCGCGCGGAATGCCTGGCGTTGATAGACCGGCAGTTCGGATCGGGCGACGTTGGCTTTCTTCGATGGCGACCAGGAACCTTGCGCGGTGTGGACGCCTTCACGTCCGTCGAACACCCATGCCGGCAGCGGCGCGGTCGACAATGCCTTGCCGGCGTCGATGTCTTCCTTGATCCAGGTGGCGATTTGCTGCCAGCCGGCTGCTTGCCATGTCTCGAACGGGCCGACGCTCCAGCCGAAGCCCCAGCGCATGGCGAAGTCGAGGTCGCGCGCGTTGTCGGCGACCGTTTCCAGATGCACGGCGATGTAGTGGAAGGCGTCGCGGAAGATCGCCCACAGGAACTGGCCTTGCGGGTTGGTCGAATCGTGCAGCGCCTTCATGCGCTTGACCGGGTCCTTCTCTTTCAGGATGCGCGCAATGATGTCGTCGGCCTTGCCGCCGCCGGGGACGTAGTCGCCCTTGGCCGGATCGATGCGCAGGATGTCCTTGCCGACCTTCTTGTAGAAGCCGGCGCCGCTCTTCTGACCCAACGCGCCCTGCTCGACCAGCTTGGCCAGCAACGGCGGCGTGGCATACGAAGAGAAGAACGGATCGTCCTTGAGGTTGTCCTGCATGGTCTTGATGACGTGACCCATGGTGTCCAGGCCGACCACATCGGCGGTGCGGAAGGTGCCCGACTTGGCGCGGCCGAGCTTGGCGCCGGTCAGGTCGTCGACGACGTCGACCGACAGGCCGTATTTTTCCGCTTCGATGACAGTGGCCAGGATGCCGAACACGCCGACGCGATTGGCGACGAAGTTGGGCGTGTCGAAGGCGCGCACAACACCCTTGCCCAGCGTGGTGGTCAGGAAGGCTTCGAGCTTGTTGAGGATCTCAGGATCGGTGGTCGCGGTCGGGATCAGTTCGACCAGATGCATGTAGCGCGGCGGGTTGAAGAAGTGCACGCCGCAGAAGCGCGATTTCAGTTCGACGTCGAAACCTTCGGACAACGCGGTGATCGACAGGCCGGACGTGTTGGAGGCAAAGATGGCGTTCGGCGCGATATGCGGTGCGACCTTCTTGTACAGGTCATGCTTCCAGTCCATGCGCTCGGCGATCGCTTCGATGATCAGGTCGCAGCCGGCCAGGATGTCCAGGTTGTCTTCGTAGTTGGCGACCTGGATCAGGGCGGCGTCATCCTTGTTGCCCAAGGGCGCCGGACTGAGTTTCTTCAGGTTGTCGATGGCGCGCTGGACGATACCGTTTTTCGGGCCTTCCTTGGCCGGCAGGTCGAACAGTACGACCGGCACTTTGGCATTGATGCAGTGCGCGGCAATCTGGGCGCCCATCACACCCGCGCCGAGGACGGCTACTTTTTTGACGATGAAGTTGGACACGCGTGTCTCCTTTTAGTGATGCAGAAATGAAGTCTGGCCAATCAGGAAGCGGTACGCAAAACCCGGCAAAAAAACGGATGGTTTGCGACACTCTACGCCTTCCCGCAATTTTTTACAGCATGCTGCGCTGTGATGACACTGGCGTGACGGCGAGGTTCTTAAAACTTGCCGTCTGGCTGGTACTTTAGGCATTCACGCCGCTGGGTCCCAGCGTTCGCTGGGACGACGGATTAATTTGAGGTCGATGACAGAATCAAACACCTTCAAATCTCGCACCGTCGTCCTGACGAACGTCAGGACCCAGCGGCGTTTGTAACTTAGAACAGATCCGCGTCCAGCGCCATCAGATTGGCCGAGCCGGAGCGCGCCTGACGGATCAGCGTCGCTGTCTCGGGCAACAGGCGTGCGAAGTAGAACCGCGCGGTCGCCAGCTTGGACTTGTAGAAGTTGTCGCCGGAATCCTGCTTTTCCAGCGCGATCTTGGCCATTTGCGCGAAGAAATATGCGTAGACTAGATGTCCCACCACGCGCAGGTAAGGCACGGCGGCGGCGCCGACTTCGTCCGGGTTCTGGAAGGCCTTCATACCGATTTCCATGGTCAGCTTGCTCACTTTGTCGCCGATGTCGGCCAGCGGCGAGATGAACTCGGACATCGCTTCGTCGGTGCCGTTGTCTTCGATGAAGGCTTGGACTTGCGCGCCGAATTTCTTCAGCTTGGCGCCGTTGTCCATCAGAATCTTGCGGCCCAGCAAATCCAGCGACTGGATGGTGTTGGTGCCTTCGTAGATCATGTTGATGCGGGCGTCGCGCACGTATTGCTCCATGCCCCATTCGGCGATGTAGCCGTGCCCGCCGTAGACTTGCAGGCACTCGGACGTGGCGATCCAGGCGTTGTCGGTGATGAAGGCCTTGACCACCGGGGTCAGCAGCGCGACCTGGTCGGCGGCTTCCTTGCGGACTTCTTCATCGGGATGGTTCAGTTCCTTGTCCAGTTGCAGCGCGACGTAGGAGCAGAATGCGCGGCCGCCTTCGGCATAGGCTTTTGCCGTGAGCAGCATGCGGCGCACGTCGGGATGCACGATGATCGGATCGGCGGCCTTGTCCGGCGCCTTCACGCCCGACAGGCTGCGCATCTGGATGCGGTCTTTGGCGTAGACCAGGGCGTTCTGATAGGCGACTTCGGTCAGGCCAAGGCCCTGCATGCCGACGCCCAGG
The DNA here is from genome assembly GCF_000577615.1 of Herbaspirillum sp. RV1423. GTDB lineage: Bacteria > Pseudomonadota > Gammaproteobacteria > Burkholderiales > Burkholderiaceae_D > Herbaspirillum. The sequence goes on along the minus strand of NZ_CBXX010000032.1, from coordinate 30,358 downwards.
CGCGCGGCGTTCATGAACACGAACATCGCGTTCAGACCCTTGTGCGGTTCGCCGATCAGCCAGCCGGTGGCGCCGTCCAGATTCATCTGGCAGGTGGCGTTGCCGTGGATACCCATCTTTTCTTCGATGGCGCCGCAGGTGATCGGATTGCGCGCGCCGAGCGAGCCGTCGGCGTTCGGCATGAACTTCGGCACGATGAACAGCGAGATGCCCTTGGAACCCTGCGGCGCATCCGGCAGGCGCGCCAGCACCAGATGGATGATGTTGTCCGACATGTCGTGTTCGCCGGCCGAGATGAAGATCTTGCTGCCGGTGATCTTGTAGGAACCGTCGGCTTGCGGCTCCGCCTTCGAGCGCAGCAGGCCGAGGTCGGTGCCGCAGTGGGCTTCGGTCAGGCACATGGTGCCGGTCCATTCGCCGGAAACCAGCTTCGGCAGGTACAGCGCCTTTTGCTCGTCGGAGCCGTGCGCGTGCAGGCATTCGTAGGCGCCGTGCGACAGGCCGGGATACATGGTCCAGGCCTGGTTCGACGAGTTTAGCATTTCGTAGAACGAATTGTTCATCACCAGCGGCAAGCCCTGGCCGCCGAATTCCGGATCGCAGGACAATGCGGCCCAGCCGGTTTCGACGTATTGCTTGTAGGCTTCCTTGTAGCCCTTGGGCGGCGTGACGCTCTTGGTTTCCTTGTTGTAATGGCAGCCTTCGCGATCGCCCGAGTGGTTCAGCGGGAACAGTACCTGCGAGGTGAATTTGCCGCCCTCTTCCAGCACCTGGTCGATCAGTTCGCGGTTGGTGTCGGCGTGCGCCGGCAAGGTTTTGAGGATGTCTTCTACCTTCAGCAGCTCATGCAGAACGAATTGCATGTCGCGAAGGGGGGCGTTGTATTGGGGCATTTTTTGTCTCCGGCAGAACTGATGGATCAGGAAATGAGTCAGGAATAATTGAAAACGTCTACGCTGCTTTTTTTGCAGGGGATTTGGCGCTTTTGCCGCCGGCGGCCTTGGCCGGCGCCGATGTCTGCGGGTTGCGGTAACTGTCGATCAGGCGGTCGAAGCCGGCCTGGGCGCGTTCCACGCTGCCCGGGATCTTGAGGAAGCGCGCATCGTGATGCAGCGCCAGGATCAGGCCGTAGATTTCGTAGACCATCTGCTCGACATCGATGTCGCTGCGCAGGTCGCCCATTTCCATCGATTGCTTGATGCAGCGATACAGCGCGTCGCGCCATGCCTGCACCATCGCCACCAGATGGTCGCGGATGGCGCCCGGACGGTCGTCGTATTCGACGGCGCCGCTGATGTAGATGCAGCCGAGCGCGATTTCCACGCTGACCAGCTTGACCCAGCGTGCAAACATGCTTTGCAGGCGTTGCAGCCCGCGCGGTTCCTTGATGCTGGGATAGAAGACTTCCTGCTCGAAACGATGGTGATACAGGCGCACCACCTCGATCTGCAAATCTTCGCGCGAACCGAAATGGGCGAATACGCCGGATTTGCTCATCTTCATTTTCTCGGCGAGCAAACCGATGGTGAGGCCTTCCAGGCCGTCGCGGCTGGACAACTCCAGCGCCATGTCGAGAATGGCGGCGCGCGTCAGCTCGCCCTTGCGCATGAACTTCGGCCGTGTCAGGGATGAGGATGATGTCTCAATCATTGCTATATCTCGAAAAACGCCAACTTGGGTATGCTGCGCCGGTGTTTATCGTTGTCTTCGGCTTACTTGGGCAGCGCAGAATTTTTTATGCGAACGGTCGTACTATTATTCATTGCATGCCAAATGTCAAACGAAAAATGAGAGCGCCTTCAAATTGTTTCTAATGATGTGGCGACGGCGGCCGTTCTGCCGCCAGAAGAATTTGCGAACTCAAAACAACCGTCGTCCTGACTCACGCCAGGACCCAGCGTCGTATCGGCCGTCTTCACGACACTGGGTCCCAGCGTGCGCTGGGACGACGGCCGGGAAAGCAAGCTTCGCTGAACGGCATTTGCCCGTCATCGGGTAATGCCGTTCAGTGAAGTGTAAAAGCGCCTTACTGCATTGCCAGTCCATCACAACCGTCGTCCTGACGAAAGTCAGGACCCAGTGTCGTATCGGCCGTCTTCACGACGCTGGGACGACGGTGGTATTGAACTGAGCGGCATTGGAGCCGGCAACCGCTTTTTCAGGAAGAAGACTGGTCCAACAGACGCCGGTCGCGCTTGGTCGGGCGGCCCTTGATGGCGGCCGCCGGTTCGCGGAAGAAACGATGCTGTTCGGCAAGCAACCGGCGCTTTTCGACGCTGGCGGCGGTCTCGCCGTACAAGCCCTGCGCGACAGCGGCCGAACCGCGCTTGTCGGCGATGCCGCAGACCCGGACCTCCCATTCGGCGGCGCCGTTGTCGATCAGCAGCATGTCGCCGATCCTGAGGTTGTGCGAAGGTTTGGTGCGCTCGCCGTTGAGCTTGACCTTGGCGCGTTCGACCGCGTCGGTCGCCAGCGAGCGCGTCTTGAAGAAGCGCGCCGCCCAGAGCCATTTGTCGATACGGGTGGAATCCATAGCTGCCATGAAGGAAAATAAAAATGCCGGCCTTGATGATTTTCCATCAAGGCCGGCATGTTCTGCATTTTCGGCTTTACTTCTTTACTTGTCAGGCGAGGACCGCAGTCCTCGCCGACACCGCATCAGCGCTCGAGCGCCAGCGCCACGCCCATGCCGCCGCCGATACACAAACTGGCCAGACCGCGCTTGGCGTCGCGGCGGATCATTTCGTGCAGCAGCGTGACCAGCACGCGGCATCCGGAAGCGCCGATCGGGTGGCCGATGGCAATCGCGCCGCCGTTGACGTTGATCTTGCTGGTGTCCCAGCCCATTTGCTTGTTGACGGCAATCGCCTGCGCCGCGAAGGCTTCGTTGATTTCCATCAGGTCGAGGTCTTGCGGCGTCCAGCCGGCTTTCTTCAAGGTCAGTTGCGACGCCGGCACCGGGCCCATGCCCATGATGCTCGGATCGAGACCGGCCGAGGAATACGACTTGATCCTTGCCAGCACCGGCAAGCCCAGTTCGGCAGCCAGCCTGGCTGATGTCACGATCACGGCGGCGGCGCCGTCGTTGATGCCGGAGGCGTTGCCGGCGGTGACGGTGCCGGCTTTGTCGAATGCCGGACGCAGGGCGGCCAGCGCTTCGGCGGTGACGCCCGGCTTGACGAATTCATCGGTGTCGAACACCACTGTTTCTTTCTTGCCTTTGATTTCGATCGGGATGATTTCATCCTTGAACTTGCCGGCCTTTTGCGCGGCTTCGGCCTTGTTTTGCGAAGCGGCGGCGAACTCGTCCTGCTCCTGGCGCGAGATGTCGAATTTTTTGGCGACGTTTTCCGCGGTAATGCCCATGTGGTATTGGTTGTAGACGTCCCACAGGCCGTCGACGATCATGGTGTCGGTCAGCTTGGCGTCGCCCATGCGGAAGCCGTCGCGCGAATGGTTCAGCACGTGCGGCGAAGCACTCATGTTTTCCTGGCCGCCGGCAATCACGATCTGGGCGTCGCCGCATTTGATTGCTTGCGCCGCCAGTTGCACTGCCTTCAGGCCGCTGCCGCAGACCTTGCCGACCACGAAGGCCGGCACCATATTGGGCAGCCCGGAGCTGATCACTGCCTGGCGCGCCGGATTCTGGCCGACGCCGGCGGTCAGCACCTGACCGAGGATGACTTCGCTGATGCTTTCCGGCTTGATGCCGGTCTTCGCCAACAGCGCCTTGATGACTTGCGCGCCGAGATCGGAGGCGGCGATTTTCGACAAGGAACCGCCGAACTTGCCGACTGCTGTTCTCTGTGCTGCAACAATGACGACGTCATCCATGTTTCACTCCTTTGATTAAATATCCTGAAGTCTTTCCGAGGGTGGATTGACTTGCTTGTTGAAATCCGGGGACGTCCATCTTAGTCCATTTCAGGAGCGATGGCGATACGGTGGATTTTCGGTATGAGAGTCGCAATTATTCAAATTTTTCTATCTATATAAAAAAACGCCGCGGCCCTTGTGGGACTGCGGCGTTCTCGATACCGACCTTCCGATTGGTATGCCTCACGGCGCCATCATTTGCTGCCGGCCTTGAGCGCGGCGACTGCTTTCGCCACACCCGCGCCGTAGGTCGGATCGGCCTTGGTGCAGTTGTCGATGTGACGCTGCACGACCGGTTCCGACGCGCCGTTGATGGCGCGCGCGGTGTTTTCGAACAAGACCTGTTGCTGGGCCGGCGTCATCAATTGGAACAAGGCGCGCGGCTGCGAGAAGTAGTCGTCGTCGACGCGGTGGTTCCAGTGGTCGGCGGCGCCTTCGATGGCCAGCGGCGGTTCGCGAAAGTCAGGCTGCTCCTGCCATTGGCCGTAGCTGTTCGGCTCGTAACCCAGCGTCGCGCCGTGATTGCCGTCCACGCGCATGCTGCCGTCGCGGTGCGAGGTATTGACCGGGCAGCGCGCGGCGTTGACCGGAATCTGGAAGTGGTTCACGCCCAGGCGGTAACGATGCGCATCGCCGTACGAGAACAAACGGCCTTGCAGCATCTTGTCCGGCGAAAAACCGATGCCCGGCACGATGTTGGCCGGCGAGAAAGCGGCCTGCTCGACTTCGGCGAAGTAGTTTTCCGGATTGCGGTTCAACTCCAGCACGCCGACTTCGATTTCCGGATAGTCCTTGTGCGGCCACACCTTGGTCAGGTCGAACGGATTGATGCGATAGCTGCCGGCATCCTTCTCGGGCATGATCTGGATGAACAGCTTCCAGCGCGGAAAGTCTTTGTTCTCGATGCTGTCGAACAGGTCACGCTGCGCGCTTTCGCGGTCGCGGCCGACCAGGTCTTGCGCTTCGGCGTCGGTCAGGTTCTGGATGCCTTGCTGGGTCTTGAAGGCGAACTTGACCCAGTAACGCTCGTTGGCGGCATTGATGAAGCTGTAGGTGTGGCTGCCGAAGCCGTGCATGTGGCGATACGAACGCGGGATGCCGCGATCGCTCATGACGATGGTGACCTGGTGCAGCGCTTCCGGCAACAGCGTCCAGTAATCCCAGTTGTTGTTGGCGCTGCGCAGATTGGTTTTCGGATCGCGCTTGACGGCGCGGTTCAGGTCCGGGAATTTGTGCGGGTCGCGCATGAAGAACACCGGCGTGTTGTTGCCGACCAGGTCCCAGTTGCCCTGCTCCGTATAGAACTTGATCGCGAAACCGCGGATGTCGCGCTCGGCATCGGCCGCGCCGCGTTCGCCGGCAACCGTCGAGAAACGCAGGAACAGATCTGTTTTCTTGCCGATTTCGGAGAATATCTTGGCCTTGGTGTATTTGGTGATGTCGTGCGTCACGGTGAAGGTGCCGTACGCCGCCGAACCCTTGGCGTGCATGCGGCGCTCGGGAATCACTTCACGATCGAAGTGGGCCAGTTTTTCGAGGAACCAGACATCTTGCAGCAAAGCCGGGCCGCGCGGACCGGCGGTCTGGATATTGTTGTTGTCTGCTACCGGGGCGCCTGCAGCGGTGGTTAATTTATTGCTCATGTCACATCCCTTAAAAGAGCTAGGTTAGAAGACCCGCATCTGTGAACTGCTTGATACGGCGCTGCATGAACTTTAATTAAAACAATTGAAAATAAGAAATTGATTGTTTTTATTGATCAAATAGGAATTTCGTTGCACCGGCCATCACGCTAGGCGTCCTGCCCCAGAGTGATGATGTGGATGATGCCGCGATAAAACAGGAAAGCCGTGCCGTACCAGAGTTTCTTGTACCAAGGCGAATGGAGGAAGTCCTGCAGTTGCACCAGCCGCCCCTCGCTGACGCCGACTTCGATCTCGGTGCGCAGCGTCGAGGCGAAACCGGCATCGCTGATGACGACGTTGGCTTCCTGGTTGACGAACAGACTGAGGCCGTCATAGTTGCTGGAGCCGACGGTGGCCCATTCGTCGTCGATCACCGCGACTTTGGCGTGCAATTGCGTCCTCGTGTATTCGACGATACGCACGCCGGCCTTGAGCAGCTTGGGATAAAAGGAATGCGCCACCGCATCTTGCAGGTAGAACTGCCCGACGCCGAGCAACAAGGTCACGCGCACGCCGCGCATGGCGGCCTCCTCCAGAGCGCGGCGCAGTTTGCGGCCCGGTGCGAAATAGGGACTGGTCAGGAAAGCCGTCTCACGCGACCGCCCCAGCGCCTGCAAATACGCGCGCTGGATGGTGCGGCGATTGCGCAGGTTGTCGCGCACCACCAGTCCGGCCAGTGCGGGCCCTTTCTCGACGCCATACCCGCTGACGCGGCGCGCCATCTTGAAACGATCCCAGCGCGCACGCAGCTTCATCTTGCCGATGCGTATCCACTGGTCCTGCATTTCCCGATGCACGGCCTCCACCAGCGGACCGCCGATGCGCACGCCGAAATCCCAGCGCGGCGCCGGCAAGGGCGCATGGCGCCCTTCGTCGGAGAAGAAATCGTCGTTGATGTTGAGACCGCCGGCAAAAGCCCATTTGCGATCGACCACGCACAGCTTGCGATGGCTGCGCGCCACGCCGCGCCTGAACCAGGAGTTGAACGAGCGATGCTGGACGCCCGCCTGGGCAAGGCTGGCCTTGAGTTGCTTGGTCTCGACGCGGCCCGTGCCGAGCCAATCGGTGATGACGCTGACGATGACGCCTCGTTTTGCCGCGCGCGTCAAGGCATCGCGCACCAGGATGCCGGTATCGTCAATGCTGAAGATATAGGTTTCGAGATAGACCTCGGTACGGGCTTCGTCGATTGCCGCAATCAGCGCCGGGAAAAATTCGGCGCCGCTGCGCAACAGACTGACGTCGTTGCCGCCGCTATAACTGATCACGCGCATGGCAAACCCGGGAAGCGAAAAGAATCAACGAAGAATTAAGCAAGGAATGGTCAATCGGAAGTCGGCGTTGCCGTCATTTTAAGCGCAAGGTGCTGATGATAGGGGCATGGTCCGACAGCGTCGCCCATAAGCCGCCGCGCAAGACCTCTGCCGATTCGACTTCGAAGCCGCGCAGGTAAATGCGGTCCAGCCGCAACCACGGCATCGATGCCGGAAAAGTGCGCGCCGGCAGCACCACCGGGCGCATGCCGCCGAGCTTGCGCAGGTAGCTCATCAAGCCGTACGGCACGGCTTGCTGCTCGAAGACTTCGGTCACGCCGAGGCGGATCCGCAGGAAGTCGCTAAGCTTGTTGCCCCAGTCGTTGAAATCGCCCGCGATGATGATAGGCGCATCCGGCGGCGAGGACGCGCGCACCGCTTCGATCAGCGCGGCGGTCTGGCGGTTGCGGCTGCCGGCAAACAAACCGAGGTGGATGACGTAGCAATGGATATCGGTGCCCTCGACGTTGACCACGCAATGCAGGATGCCGCGCGACTCGTAAGCATGGTCGGATACGTCCTGATTGCGCGCCGACGCGATCGAAAAACGCGACAGCAGCGCATTGCCGTGATGGCCGTGGTCGTAGATCGCATTCACGCCGTAAGCAGCGTGATGCGACTCGCCGGCCAGGTATTCATGCTGCGCCTGCTGCGGCCAGTGCGCGGCATGGCGCAAGGCGATGCGGTCGTGCCGCCCCTGCACTTCCTGCAGGAACAGCAAATCGGCGTCAAGCTGGGTCAGCGCCTGCTTGAGCGCGTGGATGCGCGGCCGTCCGCTGAAGGTGGTCACGCCTTTGTGGATGTTGTAAGTGGCTATGCGTAACTTCATACGATCGGCAAAACCCCTTGTTCAATACAGCATGTCATACAGAAGCCCCCTGCAAATTCATTCTGCAGGAAGCAAGTATCGCGGCAATTGCAGAATCGCTTCCGCATTCGACGGCGAGAAACACCGGTCGGCGGCTTCGCGGTACGGCAGCCACTGGTAGCGCGTGTGCTCGCGCGGCGCCAGCGTGACCGGAATGCCGCGCGGCACCAGCAAGCCGAACACATGCTCGGTGTTGCGCGTCACGCCGGGCGCATAGCGGTGCCGCCAGACCGGATAGATGTCATAGACGTTCGACAGGCGCCAGTCGCGTAGATGATCGCACGGAACGCGATTGCCGGCTGTCGGCGCAACACTCATTTCGTCGCTGACGATGATCCCGGTTTCTTCGCCGACTTCGCGTCGGGCGGTTTCGGACAACGGCTCGTCGGGCGCATCCTTGGAACCGGTCACCGATTGCCAGTAACCGGCCTTGTCGACGCGCTCAATCAGCAGGACATCAAGCTCCGCAGTATAGATGACGACCAGGACGGACTCGGGAATCTTGTATGGCGGCATGTTTCCACTGGATAAAAATAAAGGGCGCCGGGTAAACCCGTGCGCCCTTCATTATGCCTTCAATTGATGCTGCAGAATTTCCTGATGCTTTCCTTATGCCTTGACGGCAGGTTCGGCATTGCGCAGACGGATGTGCAATTCGCGCAGTTGCTTCTCGTCGACCGCCGACGGCGCTTGCGTCAGCAGGCACTGGGCGCGCTGGGTCTTGGGGAAAGCGATGACGTCGCGGATCGACTCGGCGCCGGCCATCATGGTGACCAGGCGATCGAGGCCGAAGGCGATGCCGCCGTGCGGAGGCGCGCCGTATTGCAGCGCGTCCAGCAGGAAGCCGAACTTCAGGCGGGCTTCTTCATCGTCGATCTTCAGCGCGCGGAACACCTTGCTCTGCACATCGGCGCGGTGGATACGCACCGAACCGCCGCCCAGTTCCCAGCCGTTGAGCACCATGTCGTAGGCCTTGGCGATTGCCGCGCCCGGATTGGTCGAGATGAAGTCTTCGTGGCCATCCTTGGGCGAGGTGAACGGGTGATGCAGGGCGACCCAGCGCTGGTTGTCTTCGTCGTATTCGAACATCGGGAAGTCGACCACCCAGAGCGGACGCCAGGCGTCGTCGAACAGGCCGTTCTTCTTGCCGAAGTCGCTGTGGCCGATCTTCACGCGCAGCGCGCCGATGGCGTCGTTGACGACCTTGGCCTTGTCGGCGCCGAAGAAAATCAGGTCGCCGTCCTGCGCGCCGGTCTTCTCGACGATCGCGGCCAGGGCGGCGTCATGGAGGTTCTTGACGATCGGCGATTGCAGGCCGTCGCGGCCCTTGGCCTTTTCGTTGACCTTGATGTAAGCCAGGCCCTTGGCACCGTAGATGGCGACGAACTGGGTGTAGGCGTCGATTTCGGAACGCGGCATTTCGGCGCCGCCCGGCACGCGCAGGCCGACCACGCGGCCGCCTTCGCTGTTGGCCGCTCCCGAGAACACCTTGAACTCGACATCCTTCATGACGTCGGTCAGTTCGGTGAATTCCAGTTTCACGCGCATGTCCGGCTTGTCGGAGCCGTACATGCCCATCGCGGTGGCGAAGTCCATCACCGGGAACGGGTTCGGCAGGTCGATGTCGAGCGTATTCTTGAATACCAGACGGATCATGCCCTCAAACAGGTCGCGGATCTCCTGCTCGTTGAGGAAGGAAGTTTCGCAGTCGATCTGGGTGAATTCAGGCTGACGGTCGGCGCGCAGGTCTTCGTCGCGGAAGCACTTGGTGATCTGATAGTAGCGGTCGAAGTTGGCGACCATCAGCAACTGCTTGAACAGTTGCGGCGATTGCGGCAGCGCGAAGAATTCGCCGGCGTTCACGCGCGACGGCACCAGGTAGTCGCGCGCGCCTTCCGGCGTCGACTTGGTCAGCATCGGCGTTTCGATGTCGATAAAGCCTTGCGCGTCGAGGAACTTGCGCACTTCCATCGCCACCTTGTAGCGCAGGCGCAGGTTGTTTTGCATTTGCGGACGGCGCAGGTCGAGCACGCGGTGCGTCAGGCGGGTGGTTTCCGACAGGTTGTCGTCGTCCAACTGGAACGGCGGCGTGACCGACGGGTTCAGCACTTCCAGTTCGTGCGCCAGCACTTCGATCTTGCCCGAAGTCAGGTTGGCGTTGGTGGTGCCTTCAGGACGGCTGCGCACGACGCCGGTGATGCGCAGGCAGAATTCGTTGCGCACGGCTTCGGCGTTCTTGAACACCTCCGCGCGGTCCGGATCGCAGACGACCTGCACCAGGCCTTCGCGATCGCGCAGGTCGATGAAGATCACGCCGCCGTGGTCGCGGCGACGATGCACCCAGCCGCACAGGCTGACGGTTTGGCCGAGCAGTGCCTCAGTGGTGAGGCCGCAGTATTGAGTTCGCATGGACATATTCAGGTTCCGGTTACAGTTTCGTTTGATTCAGTTCGTTGAGATTGTTTGATGCTGGCAAGGCGAAGGCGGGGCAGAACAGCGCGGAAACCGGTAACGGCCGGCGCGCTGGACGCCCCTTCAATTATGGGCGGCCGGGCCGGGATTGGTGATGATCTTCTTGTCGGCCTGCATTTCCGGCGCCACCACGCCCATCGAGACGATGTACTTGAGCGCTTCGTCCACGCTCATGTTCAGCTCGATGGTGTCGGCGCGCGGCACCATCAGGAAAAATCCCGAGGTCGGGTTCGGCGTGGTCGGCACATACAGGCTGACGTAATCGCCTTGCAGGTGGTTCTTCACCTCGCCGCCGGGAATGCCGGTGAGGAACGCGATCGTCCACGAACCCTGGCGCGGATACTGCACCAGCACGGCCTTGCGGAACGCGTTGCCGGACGACGAAAACAGCGTGTCGGACACTTGCTTGACGCTGGAATAGATCGACTTGACCACCGGGATGCGGGTCAACAGGCCTTCCCACAATGTCACCACCTGGCGGCCGATGAAGTTGCGCGTGGCCAGCCCGGTGATGAAGATGATCAGCAGCGTGAGGATGGTGCCCAGGCCGGGGATATGGAAGCCGACCAGCGCTTCCGGCCGCCATCTTTCCGGCAGCAGGAGCAGCGACTGATCCATGGTGCCGATGATCAGGTTGAGCACCCACAGCGTAATCGCCAGTGGGACCAGGATCAGCAGGCCGGTGATGAAATATTTGCGCATGGTGTCAGGTTTCGCTTACGACGCGCTGGGCGTGCTCGGTGCGGCGGGGGCGGATGCCGCAGCCGGCGTGGCGGCCGGCGCACTTGCGGCGGCGGTTGAAGCAGCAGGCGCCGCCGTGCTCGTGTCGGATGACGCAGGCGCTTCGGTCGCAGGCAGCGCGGTGCCGGTGGCGCCGGTGCTGTTGGCAACACCGCTGCCGTTGCCGCGGAAATCGGTCACATACCATCCGGAACCCTTGAGCTGGAAGCCGGCGGCGGTCAATTGTTTTTTGAAGCTGTCCTTGTGGCAGGATGGGCAAACGGTCAACGCGTCGTCAGACATCTTTTGCAGCACATCCTTGGCAAAACCACATGCTTCGCAGCGATACGCGTAAATTGGCATGAAATACTCCGCAAAAATCGTCCAAAACCCTGAATTATAAAGGTTTTTCAGGCATTTTTACGAGTCCGCTGCAAGTCAGGCCTGTCAAGGCCGGACAGGCGGCCGCGGCACGATGCCGAACAGCAATAAATCCGGCGATTATTTATCAGGAAACCAAGAAAACGTCATTTTCAGCGTGATTGTTCCAGGGTCTGCAAGAAACTGTTGCGCCACCAGTGCACGTCGAATTCGCGAATCTTCGCCAGCAAGGCAGTGTGGCGCTCCTTGCGTTCCTCCAGCGGCATCTGCAAGGCCTGCTGGATGGCCTGGGCGGTGCCGGGCGTGTCGTAAGGATTGACCAGCAAGGCTTCCGTCATCTGCTCGGCGGCGCCGGCAAACCGCGACAGCACCAGCACGCCCGGGTCCGCCTCGTCCTGGGCGGCGACGAATTCCTTGGCGACCAGGTTCATGCCGTCGCGCAAGGGCGTCACCAACGCCACCGCGCAGGCGCGGTACAAACCCGGCAGGCGCTTGCGCGCGATGGTGCGATGAATGTAGCGGATCGGCATCCAGTCGAAATCGCCATAGTCGCCGTTGATGGCGCCGCACAGGCTTTCCAGCTCACGCTGGATGTCGGCGTAGGCGTCGACATCTTCGCGGCTGGGCGAGGCCACCTGCAGCAGCGTCGCGCTATGGCGGTTTTCCGGGTATTGCAGCAGCAATTCGCGAAAGGCGCGGATGCGGTGCGGCAGACCCTTGGAATAATCGAGGCGATCGACGCCGATCAGCAGGCGTCGCCGTGAATATTCCTTGCGCGTGCTCTCGAAGGTTTCGCGCGCTTCGCGGGCGCGGCCGAGGCGCTGGAAGTCGCTGACATCGATGCCGATCGGGAACGCCTTGGCCTGCACCGTGCTGTTAAAAGCGCGGAACTGGCTGACGCCCACCGTTTCCGCCGTCGCCTCGGCCTTGACATAGTGCGAGAAGTGCAGCAGGTCGGCCTCGGTCTGGAAGCCCACAAGATCGTAGGCGAACAATGCGCGCATCAGCCATTCGTGCGAGGGGATCGCCACCAGGATCTGCGGCGGCGGCAAGGGAATGTGCAGGAAGAAACCGATGCGGTTGCCGCAACCCATGGCGCGCAATTCGGCGGCCAGCGGAATCAGGTGGTAATCGTGGATCCAGATCAGGTCGTCGGGTTTCAGCAGCGGCATCAGCTTGCGCGCGAACAACTGGTTGACGCGGCGATAGCCGCCCAGATGGCCCGATTCGAAATGCGCCAGGTCGAGCCGATAGTGGAACACCGGCCACAACACGCCGTTAGCGTAGCCGCGGTAATAGGCATCGTGGTCTTCGGCGCACAGGTCGAGCTCGGCCAGCGTGACGGAACCGGCCTGAGTGACATTCAAGGCGCCTTCGCCCGGCGTGCCGTCTTCGACGACCTTGCCGCTCCAGCCGAACCAGACGCCGCCGGTGCGCTTGAGGGTCTCGCCCAACGCCACCGCCAATCCCCCGGCCGCAGGTTTGCGCGGGTCGGCGAGACGATTTGAAACTACGACCAGGCGGGACATGATGGGATTCCTTTGTCATGTAATGAAAAAACCACAGAATTTGCTCGCGATCGATAACCAGAGGTCGTCAGCCGATGGCGGCCGGAACGGAAGAACCTGAATGCACTTTAGTACATGAGGATTCCGCGCATCGCCCAAGGACTGGCAATTCGCAGATCACGGTCTCGCAATAAGATCCTGAGTACATTCATCAGATCACGGTCTCCCATGACGCCGACAACCGCATCGCGCAATTGATGATGCCGACCATCGAATAGGTCTGCGGAAAATTGCCCCACATCTGGCCGGTGACCGGATGCGTGTCTTCGGACAACAGCCCGACGTGGTTGCGCGCGGCCAGCATGGCCTCGAAAATCTCGCGCGCCTGTTCCTTGCGGCCGATGCGCGCGAGCGCATCGATGCGCCAGAAGGTGCAGATGTTGAAGGCGGTTTCGGGACGGCCGAAATCGTCGGGCGCTTCGTAGCGGCGCATGTAGGGGCCGTCGCACAAATGCTTTTCCAAGGCGTCGACGGTGGCGATGAAGCGCTTGTCGGTCGGCGCGATCAGGCCAACTTCCACCATCAGCAAAACGCTGGCGTCAAGGTCGCGGCCGCCGAAACTTTCAGCGTAAGTCTGACGCTCTTCGTTCCACGCTTCGGTCAGGATGCGTCGGCCGATCATGGCGGCGCGCTCGCTCCAGTAGACGGCGCGTTCGCCGAGTTCGAGCCGCGCGGCGATCTTGGCGAGGCGGTCGCATGCCGCCCAGCTCATCAGCGCCGATGAAGTGTGGATGCGCGAACGCGTGCGCAACTCCCACATGCCGGCGTCGGGCTGGTCGTACATGTCGAAGGCGCGCTCACCGACTGCTTCCAGATGCTTGAACTGTTCGATGCCGGCGCGATGATGCAGACGCACATCGTGGAAGGCCTGCGCCGCGCCGAGCACGATGTTGCCGTAGACGTCGTGCTGGAAATGCTCGTAAGCCTGATTGCCCACGCGCACCGGCGCATGGTGGCGATAGCCGGGCAAGTGGGCGATGATCTGCTCCGGCAGCGCTTCTTCGAGGCCGATGCCATACAGCGGCTGCACATGGCCGCCGGCCGAACGCACCACCACGTTGGTGAGCCAGCGCAAATAGTCTTCCATGGTGCCGAGTTCGGACAGGCTGTTCAACGCGCGCACCACGAAGAAGGCGTCGCGCAGCCAGCAGTAGCGATAGTCCCAGTTGCGCGCGCTGCCCGGCGCCTCCGGCACGCTGGTGGTCATGGCGGCGATGATGGCGCCGGTGTCTTCGTATACCGACAGCTTGAGCGTGATGGCCGCGCGGATCACGGCCGCCTGCCACTCCAGCGGCGTCGCCAGGCTGCGGCTCCAGTTGCGCCAGTAAGTGATGGTTTCCTGCTCGAAGCTGCGCGCGGTGTCGCCGATGCCGCCGGTCAGCGTTTCGTCGGGGCCCAGCAAAAAATTCAACGGACGGCTGATGACGAATGCGGTCTCGTCGAGCAGATAGCTGATCGGCGCGTCGGTGTTGAGGCGCAAGGTCAGTTCCGAACCGACGTAGCGCACATGATTGCTGCCGCGCGTGATCTCCGGCATTTCGCGGCCCCAGTCGAAGCGCGGCCGCAACAGCACGCGCAATCGCGGCGCGCCGTTGAGCGGCGACACGCGGCGCACCAGCGTCAGCGGCCGGAAGAAGCGCCCGCGGCTCGGAAAGCGCGGCGCCAGATCGGTGATCTCGACGCCCTGCCCGAGCGTGTCGTACAGACGGGTTTTCAGCACGGCGGTGTTCGACTCGTACCACTGTTCGCTGTGCGAAAAATTCTCCAGCTCGAAACTCCACAGGCTGCCGCTCTCGCTCGGATCGAGCAAGGCATTGAAGACCGGATCGCCGTCGAAGCGCGGCAGGCAGCACCAGACGATGCGGCCGAGTTTGTCGATCAGCGCGCTGTAGGAACAGTTGCCGATCACGCCGAGGTCGAGCGATGAAGTGGAAGGTCGAGCGCCGTCGTTGCTGGTGCCGGTGGAGGTGTCGTTGCTGGGGGTATCGATGGATGACGTGCTCATGCTGCCTTTCCTCTCTTTCCTCTTTTTGTTGTCGCCGGACCGAACGTTCGCGGCATCGGCTAGCCGGCGCCGCGCGCCGCTTGTTCCAGCCATTGATGCAGGGCCGCGGGATTGTCCAGACGCATCAACGCCTGGCTGGGACCATTGCCTATCTTGATGCCGAGTCCGCCGACGCTGGCCGATTGCACCCAGGCAAAGCCTGCTTCATCGGTGACATCGTCGCCGGCGAATACCGGACGGCGACCGGCGAACGGCGCTTCGCGCATGAAGGAAGCGATCGCCTCGCCTTTGCTGGCCAGCGCGGCCTTGGCTTCCACCACCATCTTGCCGCGCAGGACGCTGAAACCCGGTATGAACGTGACGGCATGGTCCATCGCTTCGATGCAAGCCTGCTCCAGATGCGGCGCCTGCCGGTAATGCAATGCCAGTGCGCCGCGCTTGGGTTCCAGCAGCAGACCGGCATGGCGCGCCACCATCGGCCCCAGACGCTCCATCAGGCAATCGGTGTCGGGCGCCGGCAACCGGATCATGCGGCCCGTGGCGTCGCGGCGCTCGAGGCCATGCACGCCTGCCGCCGGCAATCGCAGCGGCGCCAGGTAATGGTCGAGATGGTCCAGCGGACGGCCGCTGACGACTGCCAACGCGCCATCCGCCGCTTCTTGCAGTTGCCGCAGCATTGCAATCAGATCCGGCGCCAACACCACGCCGTCGGGCCGCGAAGCCAGGTTCACCAGCGTGCCGTCGAAGTCCAGAAACAATGCGTCAGCGGCAAAGTCATATTTACGATTTTGCAGAGGCATGCACGGTGAGGTCGATTTAATACTGATTAGTTCCAATTGCCTTTTCGGCAATTAAATGTGTTTTTGGCAAAAAAGAGGCGCTCGCCGGCCTGGGATCGCGGAAAAATCCCGAAGGAGAAAAACCCGCCGCTCGCGCGATCCGCCGAATGCGAACCGCGCCAGGGCAAATGGAATGGAAGAACCTGGAGGAATGAAGAAAGCCGGATCAGTTGCCCGGACCGTCGGCGCTCAACGCCACCGTTTGCGAAATCGGCGCGACCAGTTGCGGCATCAGCGAGCCGACCACCATGCCGCCGATGCTCACCAGCAAGCCGACCAGTTGTGGCGGCCACAAGCCTTCCGGCGCGGTGTATTCCAATGTGATCCATGAAATCAGGCCAAGGATCATCGCGGCCAAAGCGCCCTGGCGCGTCGCGCGCTTCCAGTACACGCCGAACGCCAGCGGCACGAAGGCCGCGACCAGCGTCACCTTATAGGCATTTTCGACCATCTGGTAAATGCTCGACTGGCTGTTCAATGCCAGCGAAGTGACCGCCACCGTGAAGAGCAGCACCACCACGCGCATCGAGAACAGGAATTCCTTATCGTTCTTCCACGGGCGGATTTCCTTGATGACGTTTTCGGTGAACGTCACCGACGGCGCCAGCAGGGTCGCGCTGGCGCAGCTCTTGATCGCCGACAGCAACGCGCCGAAGAACATGACCTGCGCGAACACCGGCATTTTTTCCATGATCAGCGTCGGCAGCACCAGTTGCGAATCGGTTTCCAGCAGTCGGGACACCATCGCCGGATCGATCAGCGTGGCCGAATAGGCCAGGAAGATGGGGATGAACACGAAGAAGAAATAGATCACCCCGCCCAGCACCGAAGCATTGCGCGCGACGTTTTCATTCTTCGACGACATCACGCGCTGGAATACATCCTGCTGCGGAATCGAGCCGAGCATCATGGTGATCCAGGCGGCAAAGAACCACAGCACCTCCTTGGGCGTGGGCGAAGGCCAGAAGTTGAATTTGCCGGCATCGGCCGCATGCTGGATCACGACGCCTGGACCGCCGACCATGCCGGACACTTCCCAGCCGATGTACAGCATGCCGACCACCACGATGATCATCTGCAGGAAGTCGGTGATCGCCACCGCCCACATGCCGCCCATCAGCGTATACACCAGCACGCTGGCAGCGCCGATGATCATGCCCCAGTGCATCGGGATATAGTCGCCCGAAACGACGTTGAACACCAGGCCCAGCGCCTTGATCTGCGCGGCCACCCAACCGAGATAGGAAATCACGATGCAAATCGTCACCAGCATTTCGGCGGCGCGGCCGAAACGTTTCTTGTAGTAATCGCCGATGGTCAGCAGGTTCATGCGATATAGCGGCTTGGCGAAGAACACGCCGACCAGGATCAGGCACAGCGAAGAACCAAAGGGATCGGCGACGATGCCGCCCAGACCTTCCTTGAGGAAAGTCGACGACACGCCCAGCACCGCTTCGGAACCGAACCAGGTCGCAAACACCGTCGCCGTCACCACCGACATCGGCAGCGCGCGTCCGGCCACGGCGTAGTCCTTCGAGCTCTTGACGAACTTGGTTGCGTACAGGCCGATGCCGACGGAAATCACCCAATAAAGTATGACGAACCAGATCAGGGCATTCATGCATTTTCCTTGCGCAAAAAGGGCGGGAAGAAATAAGGGCGACTATCGAAAACGCGCATTATAGCGGCATTACAGGCCGGTTTTATCGCCTTGACAGGGGTTCGTCAGCAAATTTCGCGCCATCGGAAGAAAACCCAAAAACCGGCGCCTGCTGAAGACAAGGGCCGATGCGTGGCGTTGAATCCCGGCAAGCTGAAAACTCGCGCTTGCGAGATCAGTTCGTAACGGAAATGACGCCGGGAGGAAATTGTTGCACGGCCGTCGCTTTGCCGTGGCGATCGACCCACCGATAATGCAAAGGCGCGGTCTGTCCCTTGCGCAGCGGATTGCGCGTGCAGTATCGGGCGTAGGCGGGGTCGACGTAGCGGTAAGGGAGATGTTCGTCGCGTCCGGTCGGGATACCAAGTCGCGTGGTCTCAATGAGCGCCTCCGGCAATTCGCCCACATCGTCGACAAAAAATTCATCAGGATCGAACGAGCGCGCATCCCAGTCAGGTACGCGCAACGCCAAGGCCCGGCACAGCAAGGTTTGCCCCGCGCATAGCCGGTGCAACGGCCGTATGGCGCCCTGCATGTCGGGGTTTTCCGCCTGCATCGCCGCCAGCGCGGCGGGACCGGCGATCGCATCGATCCAGGGATATGCCGATTTGATCAGGACCGCGTTGCCCGGACCGGCCGCGCTGATGTTGAGCGAATCGCCGCCACGCGCGTAATACATGTAGATGGTGCCGCCTTCCATGAATAGCGCGCGTCGTTTATGAGTGTAGCCAAGCGATGCATGGCTGCCGCGCTCGTCGAGACGATAGGCTTCGGTCTCAATGATGCGGGCCGACAGCCACCGGCCTTTCCAGCGCCGGCGCAATACCTTGCCTATCAGGGCGCGCGCCAGCGCAGGACTATCCTGATCAAAAAAAGCGTTGTCCAGTAGATTGAAGCGGCGCCTGTCGGGCGAACTTTTGCGCGTATTGTCTTGCATCGAGGTCAACACCGTTCTCGCTTTCTTCGGTCAAATCTGCAGACCGGCGCTTCAGCGCCGACGATTCATCGAATGGCAACGGGGCGAGTCCTTTTCAGAAACTCGCCCCGTTGGCGCGCATGATCTTGCCTGACGTCGTCAGTCGGCGACGGATTCCAGTGCAAACAGATCGGCCGGATTTTCACGCTTGCGGATCAAGTGCGCCTGGTCGCCGTCCACCAGCACCTCGGCGGCGCGGCCGCGGGAATTGTAGTTGGAAGCCATGGTCATGCCGTAGGCGCCGGCCGACATCAACGCCAGCAGGTCGCCGGGTGCGATTGCCAGCGCGCGGTTGCGCGCCAGCCAGTCGCCGGATTCGCACACCGGACCGACAATGTCGTAGGTCTGTGCAGCGTCCTGGCGTTGCTCGACCACTTGCACGCCATGCCATGCTTCATACAGCGCCGGACGCATCAGATCGTTCATGGCGGCGTCGACCACGGCGAAATTCTTGGTTTCGCCATGCTTCAGATATTGCACCTCGGTCACCAGCACGCCGGCGTTGCCGACGATGGAGCGGCCCGGCTCGAACATGACCGTGATCGCGCGGCCGGCGTATTTTTCCTTGCGCCAGGCGTCGATGCGGGCGAACAGGCGGCCCAGGTAGTCGCCGACCGCGACCGGCTTTTCCTCATCGTAGGTGATGCCGATGCCGCCGCCGATGTCGAGGTGGTGGATATGGATGTTTTCGGCTTCGAGCCGGTCGACCAGTTCGATCACCTTGTCCAGCGCTTCCAGCAAGGGCGCATCGTCCAGCAGTTGCGAACCAATATGGCAATCGATGCCGACCACTTCGATGTTCGGCAAGGCGGCGGCATCGCGGTAGCAGGCCAGCGCGTCTTCGTAGGCGACGCCAAACTTGTTTTCCTTGAGGCCGGTGGAAATATACGGATGGGTCTTGGCGTCGACGTTCGGGTTGACGCGCAGCGAGATGCGCGCGCGCTTGCCGGCTTCGCCTGCGACTTCATTGAGGCGATGCACTTCGGGAATCGACTCGACGTTGAAGCACAGGATGTCGTGTTCCAGCGCCAGGCGCATTTCGTTGCGGCCCTTGCCGACGCCCGAAAAAATCACCTTGTGCGGATCGCCGCCGGCGGCAACCACACGCAGCAGTTCGCCGCCCGAGACGATGTCGAAACCGGAACCGAGTTTACCCAGCAGGTTCAGCACCGCCAGGTTGGAATTGGATTTGACCGAATAGCAGATCAGCGCGCCGCCGTTGCCCGCATTCTCGGTACGCCCGGCTTTCTTGCAGGCATCGGCGTAGGCGGAATAGTTGGCGGTCAGCGCTGCTTTGGAATAGACATACAAAGGCGAACCGAACTGCCTGACCAACGCGGTCAGCGGCAGGTTTTCGGCATGCAGCACGCCATCGCGGTAAGAAAAGTGAGACATAAAGAGGAGAACGGCAAAAAAATTATTTGGAGTTATCGGTCGCGGGAGCGGTACTGTTGTCGGTTGCATCGGGTGCATTCGCCGGTATCGCAGGCCTGCTCATGTTTTCCGCCGGGGCGGTCTTGACGCGCTCCGGCGGCGGCTTGCCGAGATAGAGCGGGCCTTTCTGGCCGCAACCGGCCAGCAATGCGACCAGCAAAACGGCGCCCGTCAACGGCGAGACGACAGCAAAATGAAATGGAGACTTCACGATAGAATCACAGGTTTACATCAATGTCTCGGAGTGTAGCATGACAGAATCAGAATTCCTGGCCCTCGCGGACTCCGCGCTGAACGCGATCGAGGCCGCGCTGGAACAGGCCACCGACGACACTGACCTGGACGTGGAATGCAGCCGTAGCGGCAACGTCCTGGAAATCGAATGCGTCGACAACGGCACCAAGATCATCGTCAACAGCCAGGCGCCGATGCAGGAACTGTGGCTGGCGGCCAAGTCGGGCGGTTTCCATTACAAGTACGACGGCGCCCGATGGCTCAGCACGCGCGACGGTTCCGAGTTGTACGCCACCTTGTCGGCCGCCGTCAGCGAGCAGGCCGGCGTGGCGGTGACGCTGAGCGCGCCATAAGGCTTCAGGCGTCATCAGCCCACGACTTGGCGGCTGCGATCGCGCGCCGCCAGCCGCGCACCAGCATCTCCACCTGTTCGCCTTTCAGGGCCGGCTTGAAAGCGGCGTCCTGCCGCCACTGCCGGCGCATCTCATCCTGATCCGACCAATAACCCACCGCGAGCCCCGCCAGATAAGCTGCGCCCAGTGCAGTGGTTTCCGTCACTTGCGGACGGATCACCTCGACGCCGAGGATGTCGGCCTGGAACTGCATCAGCAGATCGTTGGCGGTAGCGCCTCCATCCACCCGCAACTGGGCAATGTCGAGGCCGGCGTCAGCCTGCATCGCCTGCAGCACGTCCATGGTCTGATAGGCGATGCTGTCGAGCGCCGCACGCGCCAGATGCGCAGACGTGGTGCCGCGCGTAATACCGAACATGGCGCCGCGCGCGTGCGGATTCCAATGCGGCGCGCCCAAGCCCGCGAAAGCCGGCACAAGATACACGCCGTCGCTGTCCGGCACGCTACGCGCCAGCGCTTCGATATCGTGCGAATGACGAATGATGCCAAGACCGTCGCGCAGCCATTGCACGACCGCTCCGCCTATGAAAATGCTGCCTTCCAGCGCGTACTGCACCTGGCCGTCGACTTGCCAGGCGATCGTGGTCAGCAAATTGTTTTGGGAGACAATGGGCGTCACGCCGGTATTCATCACCATGAAACAGCCGGTGCCGTAGGTATTCTTGACCATACCCGGCTCCGTGCACATCTGCCCGAACAGCGCCGCGTGCTGGTCGCCGGCGATACCGGCGATGGGGATCTTCGACGCAAATACGGTGGTCTTGGTGTGGCCGTAGATTTCGCTCGACTGGCGCACCTGCGGCAGCAGGCTGCGCGGGATATCCAGCAACGCCAACAGTTCATCGTCCCACTCCAGCGTATGGATATTGAACAGCATGGTGCGCGACGCGTTGCTGACGTCCGTGACATGCAATTCGCCGCGCGTGAAATTCCAGATCAGCCAACTGTCGACGGTGCCGAAAGCCAGCTTCCCGGCGTTGGCCTGTTCACGCGCCCCCGGCACGTTGTCGAGTATCCAGCGGACTTTGGTGCCGGAAAAATAGGAGTCCACCAGCAGGCCGGTTTTGGCGCGTATGGTTTCCTGATGGCCTGCGCTTTTCAGCGTGTCGCAAAACGCCGCGGTGCGGCGGTCTTGCCAGACGATCGCGTTATACAGCGGACGGCCGCTGCCGCGATCCCAGACGATTGTGGTTTCACGTTGATTGGTGATGCCGATGGCCGCGATCGATGCGCCGTTCAGGCCGGCTCTGGTGACGGCTTCGGCGGCAATGCCGGCCTGGGTAGACCAGATTTCCTGCGGGTCGTGCTCAACCCAGCCGGGATGGGGATAGATCTGCCGGAATTCCTTCTGCGCCGTGCTGATGATATGGCCGGCGCGATCGAACAGGATCGCGCGTGAACTGGTGGTGCCCTGATCGAGCGCCAGAATGTATTGTTCAGACATGTCGTCCTCCGTTGGCTCGCTGGCCGGATATATTTTTGATGTCACTCTGTCAATTTACTTCCTGACGGAAACTCTATGAAAAAATTCTGTCATTTCCTCAACAGCAGCCCACGTTGCATACGCGACGTGGCTTATACTCTCGCATCTTGTCATATTTACTGTCAT
This sequence comes from Herbaspirillum sp. RV1423, assembly GCF_000577615.1. GTDB lineage: Bacteria > Pseudomonadota > Gammaproteobacteria > Burkholderiales > Burkholderiaceae_D > Herbaspirillum. Next base: position 8,305 of record NZ_CBXX010000032.1, on the reverse strand, counting down.
TCTGGATTCCATGCGCAGCAAGACCACGCGACCCCATTATTCGCAACTTCATCAACGCCAGCGCGGTTTATCGAAATTTCAGTTGATTGCCGCCATTGCCGTCCTCGCCGTGATCGCCATCGTCGCAGCGCCACGTCTGATCAATGCCGTGAACCATGCGCACAGCCCGCAAATCGTTACGGCCGAGCAAGACCTCGGCGACCTGGAAAAAGGCCTGCAACTCTACAAACAGGACAACGGCCGCTATCCCAGCAATGAACAGGGCCTGCTGGCGCTGATCATCAAGCCGGTCCGGGCGCCGGTGCCCAAGGACTGGAAAACCGGCGGCTATCTCGACCGTCTGCCGCACGATCCCTGGGGCAACGCCTACCAGTACCGCGTGTCGGAAGACGGCGGCAGCTTCGAGGTGTTCTCCTTCGGCGCCAACGGCCCGGACGACGGCGACGACAACCCCGGGGTGATTCGCGCCAAACATTGATTGCTGCGCCGACATAAAAAAACCACGGAGATCTCCGTGGTTTTTTTATTGCAGATGGAACGTCGGGCACAGGCTTAATCGTGCCCGGACTCGTCCAACTTTTTCTTTACTTCGCGTTGCGCCGATTGCCGCAACGCCGATGTCGTTTTGCGATGCGGTCCGGCGACGCGCTGCTTGGCGGCAACGGCGACGGGGTTGCGCGGCCTGGCGATTTTCTGTGAAGGCTCGATGCGGAAGCTCAGCTTCTGTCTCGTTCCCAACGTCTTGTTCGCCATGGCTGCCGCCCCCCTTGCAACGCGCAATTAAAGCACATAGCGCGACAGGTCTTCATTGACCGCCAGTTCGCGCAGACGCTCGTTGACATAGGCCGCATCGATGGCGATGGTTTGCTCGCCGCCTTCGCCGGCCGAGAACGAAATCTCTTCCAGCAATTTTTCCATCACGGTGTAGAGCCGGCGTGCGCCGATGTTCTCGGTCTTCTCATTGACCGAATAGGCGATCTCGGCCAACTGCTGGATGCCGCTGTCGGCGAACTCGACCTTGACGCCTTCGGTGGCGAGCAAGGCTTCGTACTGCCTGGTCAGGCAAGCGTCGGTACCGGTCAGGATGCGCTTGAAGTCGTCGATCGACAGCGAATCGAGTTCGACGCGGATCGGGAAGCGGCCCTGCAATTCCGGAATCAGGTCGGACGGCTTGGCCAGATGAAAAGCGCCGGACGCGATGAACAGGATGTGATCGGTCTTGATCATGCCGTACTTGGTGTTCACGGTGGTGCCTTCGACCAGCGGCAGCAGGTCGCGCTGCACGCCGGCGCGCGAGACGTCGGCGGCGCCTTGCGAGCGCGTGGCGATCTTGTCGATTTCATCGAGGAACACGATGCCGTTCTGCTCGACGTTGGCGATCGCCTTCTGCTTCAGCTCTTCTTCGTTAACCAGCTTGGCGGCCTCTTCTTCGATCAGGAATTTCATGGCTTCCTTGATCTTGATCTTGCGCGTCTTCTTGCGGTTGTTGCCGAGACCGGAAAACATCGTCTTGATCTGCTCGGTCATTTCTTCCATGCCGGGCGGCGCCATGATTTCCATCTGCGGCGACACGTCGGTCAACTCGATCTCGATTTCGCGATCGTCGAGCGCGCCTTCGCGCAGACGCTTGCGGAAGGTCTGGCGCGTATTGCTGCCTTTTTCCTCGCCGCCCTCGGCCGCAACAGCCTTGCTGCCGTCCGGCGTAAAACCGAAATCGCGCGCAGGCGGCAGCAGGATGTCGAGCACGCGGTCTTCGGCGGCGTCTTCGGCGCGCGCACGCACCTTGCGTACTTCACCTTCGCGCGTTTGCTTGATGCCGATGTCGATCAGGTCGCGGATGATGGTGTCGACGTCGCGGCCGACATAGCCGACTTCGGTGAACTTGGTCGCTTCGATCTTGATGAACGGGGCGTCGGCCAGCTTGGCCAGACGACGTGCGATCTCGGTTTTGCCGACGCCGGTGGGGCCGATCATCAGGATGTTCTTGGGCGTGATTTCGTGGCGCAGCGGCTCGACGACCTGCTGGCGGCGCCAGCGGTTGCGCAGCGCAATGGCGACGGCGCGCTTGGCGCGGCCCTGGCCGACGACGTGTTTGTCGAGTTCGGAGACGATCTCTTTGGGAGTCATGTTCATTGTGATGTTCTTTGCAATGCGTCGGAAAATTCCCGACTTAATCCAGCGTTTCGATGATGTGATTCAGATTGGTGTAGATGCAGAGTTCACCTGCGATCACCAGCGATTTCTTGACAATGTCGGCCGGCGCCAGATCGGTGTTTTCTTGCAGCGCCTTGGCGGCCGATTGGGCGAAGTTGCCGCCCGATCCGATCGCGCCGATGCCGTCGGTGGGCTCCAGCACGTCGCCGTTGCCGGTGATCACCAGCGTGGTGTCGCGGTCGGCCGCCAGCAGCATCGCTTCGAGGCGACGCAACATGCGGTCGGTGCGCCATTCCTTGGCCAGCTCGACCGAGGCGCGCATGAGGTTGCCCTGATGCTTTTCCAGTTTCGATTCGAACAGGTCGAGCAGCGTAAACGCATCCGCCGTGCCGCCGGCGAAACCGACCAGGACCTTGCCGTTGTAGAGCTTGCGCACCTTGCGCGCGGTGCCCTTCATGACGACGTTGCCGAGCGTCACTTGTCCATCGCCGCCGAGCGCCACGGTGTTGCCGCGCCGGACCGAGAGGATGGTTGTGCCGTGAAATTGTTCCATGCTAATGCCTCAAATGTGGGGTTCTGCCGAATTGCTTCCTGCTTGTTCTGATGAAATGGGGACAGCCGAGCCGATTGCAAGGAGACGGCAAGTTGCGCGGAATGTCCGTGCAGAAGCATTATTTTACGCCGCTGCGCGCAGGGAGCTCGTGCAGGGGAAAGAGGAGAAGCCGGCAGATGACAATCTGTCTACTCTGGAAGGAAGCGGGGGACGGAACAGGCAATGCAAAAACGCCGTCGTTCCGGCGAACACATCAGGGCCCCAGTGTCGTACCGCACGACATATCGAAGGCGGTTACGACGCTGGGTCCTGACTTTCGTCAGGACGACGGCGATTCTTATACGGACAACGTCATCAGGCTGGCGTTTCCGCCCGCGGCCGTCGTGTTGACGCATAGCGCGCGCTCGGCCACCAGCCGCCACAGTGCAACCGGAGAGTCTTCCGCCGTCGGCACCAACGGCACCAGCGCGCCATCGCGGGCTGCCAGCGTGCTGCGCCATTGCGCTATCACCAACGCATCGACCAACGCCAGATGCAAGTCCTGCACGGCAACATCGCTGCTGACTTCGATCGCCTGCCGCGCGACCGCCGGCAAGCCGGCCGGGATCAGCTTGCTTTGCGCCGCCGGCACCACGGCCGTGTTGCCGGTGGCCAGCACGGCGGCAATCTGATTGAGCAGCGCCGCCACATCGGCCGCCGCGCACAGCACCTTGCCGCGCGGCGTAAACGACAGCGTGTTGCGCTCGCCGGTCGGCCCCGGCAGCGTCAGCGTCCTGTACAGCAGGCTTTCCTGCACATAGGTCTCGCCCAATTGCGCCAGCCGCGCATGGCCGTGGGTGGCGGCCCACTCCAGCAGTGCTTTCAGCGGCTCGGGAGCGGCCGGCTTGCCGGCAGGGAACAGGGCAACTTCGGGATGACGCTGCAAGCGCTTCAGGTACAACGGACCGCCAGCCTTGGGGCCGGTGCCGGACTTGCCCTCGCCGCCGAACGGCTGCACGCCGACTACCGCGCCGACGATGTTGCGGTTGACGTAAATATTACCGACATGGGCGCGGCCGGCGACGAAATCGATGGTTTCGTCGATGCGCGAATGCACGCCCAGCGTCAGGCCGTAGCCGCTGGCGTTGATGGCGTCGACCAGTTGCGGCAACTGGTCGCGGCGATAGCGCAGCACATGCAGGACCGGACCGAACACCTCGCGCTTGAGCTGCGCGATGGAGTCGATTTCAATCACCGTCGGCGCGACGAAGGTGCCGTGTGCATGGCGTTCGTCGAGCGGCAGTTGATATACCTTGCCGCCCTTTTTCATCTGTTCGATGTGCGTCAGCAATTGCGTGCGCGCCTCCATATCGATGACCGGGCCGATGTCGGTGGCCAGACAATCCGGCCGGCCGATGCGCAGTTCCTGCATCGCGCCCTTCAGCATGGTCATGGTCTTGTCGGCAATGTCTTCCTGCAGGCACAGCACGCGCAACGCCGAGCAGCGCTGGCCGGCGCTGTCGAAGGCGGAACTCAGTACATCTTGCACCACTTGCTCGGGCAAGGCGCTGGAGTCGACGATCAGTGCATTCTGGCCGCCGGTTTCGGCGATAAACGGAATGTCGCCGTGTTCATCCTTGGCGTGCTTTGCCAGCGTGCGCGCAGCCAGAGTTCGATTAATCAGTTGCGCGACTTCGGTCGACCCGGTGAAAATCACGCCCTTGACGCGCGCGTCGCCGGTCAACGTCGCACCGACGGTCTCGCCGCGGCCCGGCAGGAATTGCACGGCAGCGCGCGGCACGCCGGCTTCATGCAGCAATTGCACGGCGCGATGTGCAATCAGCGGCGTTTGCTCCGCCGGCTTGGCCAGTACGACATTGCCTGCGGCCAGCGAAGCGCTGACCTCGCCGATGAAAATCGCCAGCGGGAAATTCCACGGACTGATGCACACGACCGGCCCCAACGCCAGCGTATTGCCGTCATGGCGCGATTGCGTTGCGTAGTAACGCAGGAAGTCGACCGCTTCGCGCACTTCGGCAATCGCGTTGGGCAGCGACTTGCCGGCTTCGCGCACAGCCAGGGCCATCAGTTCGGCCTGATGGGTTTCGAACAGGTCGGCGGCGCGTTCCAGCATCTGCGCACGGTCGCCGGACGACACCGCCTGCCATTGCGCCGCGACATCGGCAGCGGCGCACAAGGCGTTTTCAACGTCGTCGCGCGTGGCTTCGATGACCTGGCCGACGACATCGCGGCGATCGGCCGGATTAGTGATCTGCTGCGTCTCCCCGATCGACGTCGAACCGTCATGCAGCAATGGCGCGGCTTGCCATTGCCGCGTGGCCAACTGCGCAAACTCGCGGTCGAGCGAGCGCAGATTGTCTTCGTTGCTGAGGTCGATGCCGGCCGAATTCTTGCGCTCTGCACCGTACAGATTGCGCGGCAGGGCAATCTGCGGATGCGGATCGCCGCCCGACTTTTGCACAGCGGAGATGGGATCGGTAATCAATGTGTCGATGGCGACTTGCTCATCGACGATCTGGTTGACGAAGGACGAGTTGGCGCCGTTCTCCAGCAGGCGGCGCACCAGGTAAGCCAGCAGCGTCTGGTGCGATCCGACCGGGGCGTAAATACGGCAAGCCTTGCCGAGCTGGTCGGCGCCGACTACCTGGTCGTACAGGGTTTCGCCCATGCCGTGCAGGCACTGGAACTCGTAATCGTCGATCTTATGCTGCTGCGCCCAGGTATAGATCGCCGACAAGGTATGCGCGTTGTGCGTGGCGAATTGCGGGTAGATGGCATCGGTCGAGGCCAGCAGTTTTTGCGCGCAGGTCAGGTAAGACAGATCGGTATGGACCTTGCGCGTATAAACCGGATAACCGGACAGGCCGTCGACCTGGGCGCGCTTGATTTCGCTGTCCCAGTAGGCGCCCTTGACCAGGCGCACCATCAGCTTGCGGCCGCTGCGGCGCGCCAGGTCGGCGAGGTAGTCGATCACGAAGGGGCAGCGCTTCTGGTAAGCCTGCACCACGAAACCGATGCCTTCGAAACCGTCAAGGTCGCGGTCGAAGGCCAGCGTCTCCATCAGGTCCAGCGACAGTTCGAGACGGTCGGCCTCTTCGGCGTCGATGTTGAGGCCGATGTTGTAGGACTTGGCCAGCATCAGCAATTGCTTCAAACGCGGCAGCAGTTCGCTCATCACGCGCGCATGCTGGGCGCGCGAATAGCGCGGGTGCAGCGCCGACAGCTTGACCGAAATGCCGGGACCGTTCTTGATGCCGCGGCCGTTGGAAGCGCGGCCGATGGCGTGGATGGCGTCTTCATACGATTTGTAATAGAAGGCGGCGTCGTGTTCGGTCAGCGCCGCTTCCCCGAGCATGTCGTAGGAATAGCGATAGCCGCGCTTTTCATTGTCGCGGCTGTTGTCGAGTGCTTCGGCAATGGTCTGGCCGGTGACGAACTGGTTGCCCAGCATGCGCATGGCAAGGTCCACGCCTTTGCGGATCAGCGGCTCGCCGCCCTTGTTGATCAGGCGCGTCAATGCTGAAGCCAGGCCGCTTTCGCTGCTGGTGCCGACCAGCTTGCCGGTGATCAGCAGCCCCCAGGTGGCGGCGTTGACGAACAGCGACGGCGATTCGCCGAGATGCTTGCGCCAGTCGCCCTTGCTGATCTTGTCGGCGATCAGGCGGTCGGCGGTCTGATGATCAGGAATGCGCAGCAATGCTTCGGCCAGGCACATCAGCGCCACGCCCTCTTCCGACGACAACGAGAATTCATGCATCAGCGCGTCGACGCCGGATGAGCGAGTGCGCTTGGTGCGCACCGCCTGCACCAGCTTGCGCGCCAGTTTTTGCGTGGCCTCGGTCCATGTCGCATTGCTCTGCACCTGGGCCAGCAACCATTGCACGGCAGTACGTTCGTCGCGTCGATAGACGGCCGTGATCGCGGCGCGCAGAGGCGTCGGTTCGGCCATGACTTCGTGATGGAAAGCGGTGAAGGCTGGAGAAAAAACGAAAGGGTCGGAGGCGCTGTTCATGTTGGTTTGTCTCGGAAAGAATCGGCAAAACACAGTTTTTGCCTGCTGCGATTCTATGCGTGATTAACCAATATTAATTCTGCATTTACTACAAATATTGCGAATTTAATTTAACAAATATTTATTTTGCAGAATTAAATTCAATGGCGTATGGATTACCGGAACCAAGAACGACACTCGCTCCATGCACGGGGCGAGTGTCGTTTATACGTCGTTTGCGGTGGCGACGGAATGCTTAATTGCCCAGGAACAATTGCAGGATGATGCCGGTGCCGATGGCGACCAGCACGTAGTCGCCGCCGGTCTGCACCCAGTGATAGCCGCGCGGAGGAGCGCTCAGGTGATGGTCGCGCCAGTTGTCGACGACGTATTGGCGATTGCGGTATTCCGGCGGCAGACGGTCGCCGCGATGGAAAGCTTGATTGGGACCGGCGCCGCGCTCGTCGCGATGCCCTGGAGGCCCGCGGCGGTCATCACGATGATCGTCACGTCGGTCAGGTGGCCCGCGGTGGTCAGGCGGGCCGCGACCCTCGTCATGGCCGTGGCGCGGACGGTCGTCGTCGCGACCGTATTGCTGAGCGTGGACAACGGGCAAAGCACCGAGGCCGAGCGTCAGGGCGAGAACCGAGGAGACAATGGATTTCTTATTCATGGAGAGCTCCTTGCGATAAAGATAAGACTGAAACCCGCCGCACCGTGCCTGGATGTCATATTGACGCTCAGGCGTTCCCTGTGCTGCGAGGCCATACTGTCGATCCCTTAACAGGTCGCATGGTTCCTTAAAGGATGTATCTGAATGCTATATTCGGCAGAATACACGCCTCCCGTCCTTCCTTACCCCTCGCCCAGATAAGCCGCCTTGACGCGCGGATCATTAAGCATCTCCCTGGCATTGCCGGTCATGGTGATCAAGCCCGACTCCATCACATAGCCGCGATGCGCCGCCTCCAGCGCCAGCTTGGCGTTCTGCTCCACCAACAGGATCGTGATCCCCTGCGCCGACACCGTGCGGATCACCTCGAAGATCTTCTCCACCATGATCGGCGACAAACCCATCGACGGTTCATCCAGCAACAGCAGCTTCGGGTGGCTCATCAGGGCCCGCGCCATCGCCAGCATCTGCTGCTCCCCGCCCGACAGGGTCCCCGCCATCTGGCTGGCACGCTCCTTCAACCGCGGAAACACCGTGAACCAGTGTTCGATGTCTTGCTGGATCTGCGCCTTGTCGTCGCTGGTGTAGGCCCCCATGAGCAGGTTTTCATGAATGCTCATGCGCGTAAAGACGCCCCGCCCTTCCGGCACCATCGCCAGCTTTTGCTGCACCAGGTGGAACGAGCTCTGCCCCTTCAGGGCCTGGCCCAGGTAGCTGATGTGGCCTTGCACCTTGCAGTTGGGCAAGGTGCCGGTGATGGCTTTCAGGGTGGTGGTCTTGCCCGCGCCATTGGCACCGATCAGGGTCACCAGTTCGCCTTCGTTGACTTCCAGGCTCGCGCCCTTGACCGCCTGGATGCCGCCATAGGCCACGCTGAGGTCGTCGATTTTTAAGATGTTCGTTGTCATGGTGGTTTCTTGAACTCGCTTCATCA
>NZ_CBXX010000031.1 GCF_000577615.1 Herbaspirillum sp. RV1423 | reverse complement strand
ATTTCTTCGCCGACCTTGACGATACCACGCTCAACACGGCCGGTCACCACAGTACCGCGACCCGAGATCGAGAACACGTCTTCGACCGGCATCAGGAATGCGCCGTCGATGGCACGCTCTGGCGTCGGAATATAGGTGTCCAGTGCTTCGGCCAGCGCCATGATCGCTTGCTCGCCCAACGGACCAGTGTCGCCTTCCAATGCCAGCTTGGCCGAACCCTTGACGATCGGCAGATCGTCACCTGGGAATTCGTACTTCGACAGCAGTTCGCGCACTTCCATTTCGACCAGTTCCAGCAACTCTTCGTCATCGACCATGTCCGCCTTGTTCAGGAACACGATGATGTAAGGAACACCCACCTGACGCGACAGCAGGATGTGTTCGCGTGTTTGCGGCATCGGGCCGTCTGCGGCCGAGCACACCAGGATCGCGCCGTCCATCTGCGCTGCGCCCGTGATCATGTTCTTCACATAGTCGGCGTGGCCTGGGCAGTCAACGTGCGCGTAGTGGCGGTTCGCTGTTTCGTATTCGACGTGCGCGGTGTTGATCGTGATGCCGCGCGCTTTTTCTTCCGGTGCCGCATCAATCTGATCGTAGGCCTTCGCTTCGCCGCCGAACTTCTTCGACAACACCGTCGCGATTGCTGCCGTCAACGTGGTCTTGCCATGGTCAACGTGGCCAATCGTGCCCACATTCACGTGCGGCTTGGTCCGCTCAAACTTGCCTTTTGCCATCTTAGACTCCTAACGATTTGATGAGAATGTTCAGGCAACGCGCCCGACCGATTGCTGATGCTGCAGCGCTAATTGCTGTAGCGACGACTACAAATACAACTGGTGCCCTTGACGTGGATTGAACACGTGGCCTCTCCCTTACCAAGGGAGTGCTCTACCACTGAGCTACAAGGGCTTACCTGCCGATTGCGCCAACTGCCGAACGGCGCAACCGGACAAAACTTGGAGCGGGTGAAGGGAATCGAACCCTCGTCATAAGCTTGGAAGGCTTCAGCTCTACCATTGAGCTACACCCGCGAGGAACTACTATCGAAAAACCTGTCACTTCACAGCCGCAACGCTTCCAGACGGCTCCCTAAATGGTGGAGAGGGCTGGATTCGAACCAGCGTACTCGTAAGAGGGCAGATTTACAGTCTGCTGCCATTAACCACTCGGCCACCTCTCCGCGCAGGGAACTCAAAACTATAGGCGAACACTTTTCCCTTGTCAACTAAAATACGAAGACCGATCCATTATTTTTTATCAATCTGCAATTTCCTGCGCGACTGTCGCTTCAGGGAGATGCTCGACATGATTCCAGGGGGCAATTTTGAATAGCATCAGCATGCCGGGCAGCGCCAGCACGAAACACAGCACGAAGAAATTGAACCAGCCCATGTTGGCGACGATGTAACCCACCGAAGAATTGACAAAGGTGCGCGGTACCGCGGCCAGGCTGGTGAACAAGGCATATTGCGTCGCGGTGTAGCGTGGATCGGTCTCGCGCATGATGTAGGCGACAAACGCCGCCGTCCCCAAGCCGACGCCGAACGCTTCGAAACCGATCACCGCCGCCAGCACCGGCGTGCTGGCGCCGACCTGTGCCAGCCAGGCAAACCCCAGGATGGCGATGGCCTGGATCACGCCGAATATCCACAATGCCTTGTTGATGCCCAGGCGGATCATCCAGACCCCGCCGACGATGCCGCCGACCACGCTGGCCCACAGGCTGGTGGTTTTGGACACCACGCCGATCTGGGTCATCGAAAAGCCCAGATCGATGTAAAACTTGGTCGCCAGCGCGGTTGCCATGCTGTCACCGAGCTTGTACAGGAAAATGAAGGCCAGCACCCACAACGCCTTATTCCAGCCGCCGCGCGTGACGAACTCCCGGAACGGCAACACCACCGCTTCGCGCAGATTCTGGGGCGGCGTGCCGTAGACCACGGGCTCCTTGACCGCCAGCGTACACAACAAGCCCGGCAGCATGAAGCCGGCGGTGATCCAGAACACGGTCTGCCACGGCATCAGGTCGGCCAGCACCAGCGACAAGGCGCCGGGCACCATGCCGGACAGTTTGTAGGCGTTGACGTGGATCGCGCTGCCCAGGCCCAGCTCTTCTTCCCGCAGGATCTCACGCCGGAAGGCGTCGATCACGATGTCCTGGCTGGCCGAGAGAAAAGCAACCAGCGATGCCATGAACGCGATCATGCCGACCTGCGTATGCGGATCGAGCATGCCCATGCCGCCAATGCCGAGAAACAAGGCGATCTGGGTAAAAAACATCCAGCCGCGCCGGCGTCCCATGCGGCCGAAATGGAAGCGGTCCATCAGCGGCGACCAGAGGAATTTCCATGTGTAGGGAAACATCACCAGCGCGAACAAACCCAGCGCCTTGACATTGAGTCCCGATTTGGCCAGCCAGGCCTGCAGCAGGCTCAGCAAGATGAACAGCGGCAAGCCCGACGTAAATCCAAGGAACAAGCAGATCAGCATGCGGCGGTTGAGATAGCTGCGCCACGAGATGGAGGATTGGGTCATAGATGAAGATTGGGCAATGCAAGAAACTGAACTCCGCTCACCGGCGCGCCAGAGCGAAGGCGTCTGCGGAGTATAAGGACTTTGCCCGAACCAGTCTGCTTTTCCGACACGAGCGCCCTGTTTTTAATACTTCCTTGACTACTTCTTTTTCAACCGGAATACAGCCAGACTGCCGCGCCAGTTTGGCAGGAAAGTCACCGGCTTGCCCTCATGCAAGGCCACGCATTCCAGGACGTCCAGCCCGACGTCGTTGGCCAGCGCCTCGAAGTCCTTGATGGTCGCGCAGCGCAGATTGGGCGTGTCGTACCATTCGTACGGCAGCGACTTCGATACCGGCATCCGACCGCGCAGCAGCGCGACGCGGTGCGACCAGTAGGCGAAATTGGGAAACGACACGGTGGCTTCGCGGCCGACCCGCGCAATTTCGCGCAGGATGCCTTCCACGTCCTTCACCATTTGCAAAGCAGACAGGCACAGCACGGTATCGAAAGCATTGTCTTCGAACATGGCGAGACCGCCCTCCAGGTCCTGCTGGATCACCGACACATTGCGCGCCACACATTCGGGAATACGTGCGTCGTCGATCTCGATGCCGTAGCCGCTGCAGGCTTTGTCGGTTTGCAGGTAGTCGAGCATCACGCCGTCGCCGCAGCCGACGTCCAGTACTTGCGAACCGGCACGGATCCAATGCGCGATAAATGCCAGGTCGGGGCGCAATACGCTCAGTTCAGGGAAATTCATGCGCTCTCCTCCATGGCGATTTCCGCCCAGACGCGTTGATAGTATTCGCGCAGCAGTTTCATGTAGCGCGGATCGTCCAGCAGGAAGGCGTCATGCCCGTGCGGCGCATCGATCTCGGCATAACTGACGCGGCGCCTGTTGCTGACCAGCGCCTTCACGATCTCGCGGCTGCGCTCCGGCGAAAAGCGCCAGTCGGTCGTAAACGACGCCAGCAGGAATTGCGCCCTGGTGCAGGCCAGCGCCTTGGCCAGGTCGCCGCCGAAGTCGCGCGCCGGATCAAAGTAGTCGAGCGCCTTGGTGATCAGCAGATAGGTGTTGGCGTCGAAATAGGAGGAGAACTTGTCGCCCTGATAACGCAGATAGGATTCGATCTCGAAGTCGATGCCGTAGCCGAACTGGTATTCGCCGGTACGCAGGTCGCGGCCAAATTTTTCCGCCATGTCGTCATCCGACAGATAGGTGATATGGCCGACCATGCGCGCCACGCGCAGGCCGTTTTTCGGCACCACGCCATACGCATAGAAATCGCCGCCATGAAAATCCGGATCGGTCAGGATAGCCTGGCGGGCGACGTCGTTGAATGCGATGTTCTGCGCCGACAGCCTGGGCGTCGACGCGATCACCACGCAATGGCGCAGGCGGTCCGGGTACATCGTGCTCCACGCCAGCGCCTGCATCCCGCCCAGCGAACCGCCCATCACCGCGGCAAACTGCGCAATGCCCAACTGATCCGCCAATCGCGCCTGGGCGCTGACCCAATCTTCCACCGTCACGACCGGAAAACTCGCACCGAAAGGCTTGCCAGTGGCCGGATTGGTGTGCATCGGGCCGGTCGAACCGAAACAGGAACCGAGATTATTGATGCCGATGACGAAGAACTTGTCGGTATCCAGCGGCTTGCCAGGGCCGACCATGTTGTCCCACCAACCGACGTTGTCGGGATCGTCCTTGTAAAAACCGGCGACGTGATGCGAGGCATTGAGCGCATGGCATACCAGTACGGCGTTGGACTTGTCGGCATTGAGCGTGCCGTAGGTTTCATACATCAGCACGTAGTCGGCCAGCGCCGTCCCGTTCTTGAGCGGCAGCGGCTCGGGGAAATGCATGATTTGAGGCGATACGATTCCGATCGACATGGATTCTCTTTGTTATCTTGCAGTTAAACCATCTATGCGCAGATTTATCGCCCGAAAACAAAAAAGCCCGGAAGCTTGCGCTCGCGGGCTAAATTCTGGGCTTGTTTTGCACTGCTCCAAGCTCGCTTTAGCCGTATTTATATGGAACCTGGGTTCCGGCGCCCGCAAGCTGAGGTTTGGATAAACCATTCAAATCGGCGCAGTGGTGTAAGAATAACCAAGTCAGGGCATGGCGTCAAACCACCTTTGACGGCATGCCCGTTGAATGCATCAGCGGCGCCGCACAGCGGCCGCCTTGACCTCCTGCTCGCTGTTGATGGCGCGCAGTTGCGCCATCGCCGCCTCGATCGCCGACGGCTCGGTCGCTTTAAGCACCTTCTTGACCTGCGGCTCCAGCAACGTCAGGTCGCTGTTGAGGATTTCCTGCTTGACCGACAGCAGTTGCGAGGGATGCATGGAAAACTCCAGCAGGCCCATGCCGAGCAACAGGCGCGTCCACTTCACGTCGCCGGCCATCTCGCCGCAGACCGCGACCGGGATATCCGCCTTGCGCGCCATTGAAATCACGCTCGACAGCAGAAACAGGACCGCCGGATGCAGCGGATCGTACAGATGCGCCACTTCGTGATCGACGCGGTCGATCGCCAGCGTGTACTGGATCAGGTCGTTGGTGCCGATCGACAGGAAATCGAGGCGCTTGATAAAGATCGGCAACGCCAGCGCGGCCGCCGGGATTTCGATCATGGCGCCGATCTCGATATCCTCGTCGAATTTCTGCTTGCGCTGACGCAATTGTTCCTTGGCCTGCTCAATCAGCGCCAACGCCTGATCGACCTCGAAAGCGTGCGCCATCATCGGGATCAGCAGCTTGACCGAGCCGAAGGCTGAGGCGCGCAGAATCGCGCGCAACTGCGTCAGGAACATTTGCGGCTCGCTCAGGCAATAGCGAATCGCGCGCAGGCCCAGCGCCGGGTTCAACGCGGTCTGCTCATCTTCGTCGAGCGGCTTGTCGGCGCCGACGTCGAGCGTGCGAATGGTGACCGGGCGCCCCTTCATCGCCACCACGGCCTGACGGTAAGACTCGAGTTGTTCGTCTTCGGACGGGAATTTTTCCAGATGGCCGGCGCGGCCCATGAACAGGAATTCGGAGCGGAACAGACCGACGCCGTTAGCGCCGGCTTCCAGCGCCGGACCGCTGTCGCTCGGCAATTCGATGTTGGCCAGCAAGGTAATTTCAGTGCCATCTTGGGTGATTGCCGGCGTCTTCCTGAGCCGGCCGAGTTTCTTGCGATCACGCAGCATGCGTTCCTGACGCGCACGATATTGGGCAAGAACCAGCGGCGACGGATTGACGATGGCGACACCGGCGTCGCCGTCGATGATCAGCACGTCGTCCTGCTTGACCAACACCGAAGCGTTGTTCATGCCGACGGCAGCCGGGATGTCCAGACTGCGGGCGACGATCGCGGTATGTGAATTCTGTCCGCCGAGATCGGTGACGAAACCGCCGAAGGCACCGTCCCGGAATTGCAGCATGTCGGCCGGAGAAATATCGTGCGCCACGACAATGATGCTGGCCTGCGCGTCCTCGCCGCCATCGGCGGACGGCAAATTGATCGCGCTGCCGGTCAGCACCTTGAGCACGCGGTCGCCGACTTGCTGGATATCGGCTTTGCGTTCGCGCAAGTAGGGATCCTCGATCTCGTCGAACTGCGCCGACAAACCATCGATCTGCGTCACCAGCGCCCATTCGGCGTTGTAATAGCGGTGACGGATGATATTGAGCGGCACTTCGGCCAGCATCGGATCGGACAGGATCAGCGCATGCACGTCGATGAAGGCGCCAAGTTCAGGGGGCGCATCCTTCGGCAATTCGCTGCGGATGGTCTGCAGCTCCTGATGCACAGCGGCAATTGCGCTCTTGAGACGCTGCACTTCGGCCTCGACCTGATCGTCGGGAATCAGGTAATGCTTGACGTCCAGGGCGGCGGGAGCGAGCAGATGCGCGCGGCCTATCGCTATGCCTTTGGAAACCGGAATGCCGTGTAAGGTGAAAGATGCCATCGCGTTTGTCTCCTGCGTTTATTCTGTTATGCCGTCCTGTACTCTCATGATCGCGGTAGCACTCAAAACCTTACCGGACAATGCTGTATTTAGCAATCGTGCGGCAAGACAAGAGGAAAACAAACGAGGAAAATTCGAAGACTTACGACTTAACTGCGTTTACTGCCCTTCGCCGAAACGATCCTGGATCAGGGCCTCCAATGCATTGAAGCAATCCTGTTCGTCGTCCCCCTCGGTTTCCAGCAGCACCATGCTGCCCTTGCCTGCCGCCAGCATCATCACGCCCATGATGGATTTGGCATTGACGCGGCGCTTGTTAAACGTCATCCAGACCTCGCATTTATACTTGGAGGCCAGTTGCGTGAATTTGGCTGAGGCGCGCGCGTGCAGACCGAGCTTGTTGATGATCTCAAGTTCTTTTTGAATCATTGGAGTACTTTCTTTGTGCTTTTATTGAGACGAGACGCGAATGCGATTATCCACCCTGACGGCGCCGCTCTGGCCGCCGGCCAATGCCATTTCCATGACGACGTCAAGCGTGTCGTTGCGGTAGGTCAGTGCGCGCAGCAGCATCGGCAAACTGATGCCGGCGATGACCTCGACATTGTCGATGCCGCACAGGTAACCGGTGCAATTGGAGGGCGTGCCGCCCATGACGTCGGTGATCACCAGCACGCCGCTGCCGTCGTCGAGGCGATGCACTGCGTCCACGGCCAGCTTCTGTACTTCTGCGGGATTCTGGTCGGCAATGACGTCGATTGCTTCGATGCGTTCCGGCACACCCCGGAACACATGCGTTGCCGCCGCGATGAATGCCTGACCCAGCGGGGCATGCGTGAGAAGAAGGATACCGACCATGAATTTCTAAATATGTACGTTGCCAGACCGGGCGCAGCGCTAGCTGCCTGCGACGGCTGTTTCCAGCGCGTCAACAAACATGGCGGCTACATCGAAGCCGGTTTGCTGCGTGATTTCCTGGAAACAGGTCGGACTGGTGACATTGATTTCTGTTAAATAATTGCCAATAGCATCCAATCCTACCAGCAATAATCCCCGCTGCGCTAACACCGGTGCGAGCGCTTCGGCAATTTCCCGTTCGCGCGGCGAAATTGCCTGCGCCACGCCGAGACCGCCCGCAGCCAGGTTGCCGCGCACCTCTCCGTCTTGCGGGATACGCGCCAACACCTGTGGCACCACTTTACCGCCAATCAGCAAGATGCGCTTGTCCCCGGCCGAAATTTCCGGAATGAAGCGCTGCGCCATGATGGTGCGATTGCCATTGTCGGTCAATGTTTCGATGACCGATCCCAGATTCATGCCGTCCTGGCCAATGCGGAAAATCCCCATGCCGCCCATGCCGTCAAGCGGCTTGAGGATCATGTCCTTGTGCTCGGCGTGGAAGGCGCGCAAGCGTTTGGCATCCCGTGTGACCAGCGTCGGCGCTGTGTATTGCGGAAATTGCGCAATGGCAAACTTCTCGTTGTGGCTGCGAATCGCTTCCGGCTTGTTGAACACCCGCGCGCCCTGTTTTTCGGCCAACTCAAGCAAATAGGTCGTATAAATGTATTCCATGTCGAACGGCGGATCCTTGCGGATCACAATGGCGTCGAACTCGGACAGGAAAGTGGCGGCTGGCGCATCGGCACGATACCAGTCGTCGGCCTCGCCGGTCAGCGTGATCCTGGCGACGTTGGCGGTCACCAGGCCGCTTTCCAACACGATATCGGTCTGCTTGAAGGCATAGATGACATGGCCGCGCCGGACTGCTTCGCGCATCATGGCGAAGGTCGAGTCCTTGTAGATTTTGAAGGTGTTGAGCGGGTCGGCGAGGAAAGCAATTTTCATGAAATATCCGTCAAGTAAATTAATAGACTTCCGGATTCGGATCGGTCTTTTCCATTTCCAGCGACGCCGCCAGCAGCGCCAGACGCGCCACCACACCATACATATAAAAACGGTTCGGCGCCGCTGTGCCCGGCTTGGCCTGCAGATCGGGCAAAGCGTGTTGCTGTTGAAACGCCAGCGGCACGAAATGCGCGCCTGGCGCGTTCAGGTTTTCGTTGACGTCGCGGTCCGCATGCACACGATAGAAACCGCCGATCACGTAGCGGTCGATCATGTAGACCACCGGCTCGGCCACCGCTTCGTTGATGCGCTCGAAGGAATGCACGCCTTCCTGGATGATGACTTCGCTGACTTCCAGGCCTTCTTTGCCGATCGCCATCTTGTTGCGCTGCTTGCGGTTGAGGTCCTTCACTTCACTGGCGTCCTTGACCGTCATGATACCCATGCCGTAGGTGCCGGCGTTGGCCTTGACGATCACGAAAGGCTGTTCCTTGATGCCGTATTCCTTGTATTTCTTGCGAATCTTGGACAGCAGGCTGCTGACGTTGTCGGCCAGGCAATCCGAGCCGGCGTCCTCCTGGAAATCGATCTCGCCGCACTTGGTGAACAGCGGATTGAGCATCCAGGGATCCACATCGACCAGCTTGGAGAACTTCTTGACCACGTCGTCGTAGGCTGAAAAGTGATTGCTCTTGCGACGCACGGCCCAGCCCGCATGCAACGGCGGCAGCACGTTTTGCTCGTCGAGGTGCTCAAGCACCGACGGAATGCCGATCGACAGGTCGTTATTCAACAGCACCGTACAAGGATCGAAGTTCTTCAAACCCAGGCGGCGGCCGTTCTTGGAGCGCTCCAGCGGTTCCAGCGTGATGGTGCTGCCGTCCGGCAGGTCGATCTGCTTGGGCTTCTTGATGTCTTCCAGCGTGCCGAGACGGACATTGAGGCCGGTCTGGCGGAATATCTGCATCAGTCGCGCGACATTTTGCAGATAAAAGGTATTGCGCGTGTGATTCTCGGGGATCAGCAGCAGGTTCTTGGCGTCCGGACAATATTTCTCGATCGCGGCCATTGCCGCCTGGACGGCCAGCGGCAGCATTTCCGGCGACAGGTTGTTGAAGCCCCCCGGAAACAAGTTGGTGTCCACCGGCGCCAGCTTGAAACCGGCATTGCGCAAGTCGACCGAACAATAAAACGGCGGCGTGTGCTCCTGCCACTCCATGCGGAACCAGCGCTCAATCGCGGGAGTTGCGCCCAGAATCTTCTTTTCCAGGTCCAGAAGCGGGCCGTTGAGGGCGGTGACAAGATGCGGAACCATAAAAGACTTTCTGCGCGTGCAAGTAACGAAAAAGCGACCGGCGATCGATGACAAATCCAACAAGAACCGGCCATTTTAGCGGGATTCCTGCGATTACGTCGTTCGCCATGCGGCAATTTCTGCTGGAGAGGCCTTCTACGTGGTGGCGTTGTCGTTTTTTTAAAGGCCCATGAAAAAAGCGCCCCAACCGGGGTTGGGGCGCTTCTGAAAGGGGGCTTACGCCCCCGGGAAACAAATTACGAGTGGTAAGCCGATTCGCCGTGGCTGGAGATGTCCAGACCTTCGCGCTCTTCTTCTTCCGTCACGCGCAGACCGATCACGATGTCGACCAGCTTGTAAGCGATGAAGGACACCACGCCGGAAACGATCAGGGTGGTCAGCACGCCTTGGAACTGAATCCAGACCTGGCCGCCGATCGAGTAGTCAGGTGCAACGGCATTGGCGACATAGTCGTAAATGCCGGTGCCGCCCAGGCTAGGTGCAGCGAACACGCCGGTCAGAAGCGCACCCAGGATGCCGCCCACGCCGTGCACGCCGAACACGTCCAGCGCGTCGTCCGAACCCAGGATCTTCTTCAGGCCGGTAACACCCCACAGGCACAGCAGACCAGCGATCAAGCCCAGCACGACCGCACCGGCGATGCCGACGAAACCTGCCGCAGGCGTAATTGCCACCAGACCTGCAACCGCACCCGAAGCTGCACCCAACATCGAAGGCTTACCCTTGCCGATCCATTCGCCGAAGCTCCAGGACAACACTGCAGCGGCAGTAGCCAGGATCGTGTTGACGAAGGCCAATGCAGCGCCACCGTTGGCTTCCAGGCCGGAGCCTGCATTGAAACCGAACCAGCCGAACCACAGCAGCGAGGCGCCGACCATGGTCAACGTCAGGCTATGCGGCTTGAAAGCTTCCTTGCCGAAACCGACACGCTTGCCGATGACGAAGGAACCGACCAAGCCTGCCACCGCGGCGTTGATATGCACGACCGTGCCGCCTGCATAGTCCAGAGCGCCCTTTTGGAACAGCCAGCCGGAGATTGCAGTTGCCTTCTCTCCTGCAGCAGCGTCGGTGAATGCATCCGGACCAGGCCAGAACCAGACCATGTGGGCCATCGGCAGATACGAGAAGGTGAACCACAGGATCGAGAACACGATCACCGCGGAGAACTTCACGCGCTCAGCGAACGAACCGATGATCAGCGCCACCGTGATTGCCGCGAACGCGCCCTGGAAGGCCACGAACGACAACTCAGGAATCACGACGCCCTTGCTGAAAGTGCCGGTGGTGGAATCGCCAGTCAGACCGTGCAGGAACAAGCGATCGAAGCCGCCGAAGAATGCCCCGCCTTCGGTGAACGCAATGCTGTAGCCGTAGACGAACCACAGAACATAGATCAGCGAGAAGATCACGAAACATTGCATCAGCACCGACAGCATGTTCTTGCTGCGGACCAGGCCGCCGTAGAACAGGCCCAGGCCCGGCAATGTCATCAGGATCACGAATGCGGTACAAACCAGCATCCATGCGGTGTCGCCCTTGTTAGGAACAGGCGCCGGAGCGGCTGCCGCCGGTGCTGCTGGGGCAGCCGGAGCGGCCGCGGCTGCGGCCGGTGCCGCAGCGGGTGCCTCTGCTTTCGGCGCATCAGCCTTCGGCGCTTCCGCCGCAGGTGCTGCCGCTGCCGCCGCTTCCGGCTTGGGCGCATCCTGCGCCTGCGCCGGAGCGGCAAAACCTACCGCCAACAACAAAGTGCCGATTGCCAGCGCACTTGACAACATTTTTTTGATACTCATTACTATTCCCCCTTAGAGAGCGTCTTTGCCGGTTTCACCGGTACGGATGCGGATGACGTCCAGCAGATCTTGCACGAAGATCTTGCCGTCGCCGATTTTGCCTGTACGTGCGGCAGCCTCGATGGCTTCCAGCGCGCGTTCGACGATCGAGTCGTCAACTGCGGCTTCGATCTTGGTCTTCGGCAGGAAGTCCACGACATATTCCGCACCGCGATACAGCTCGGTGTGACCTTTTTGACGACCGAAACCCTTGACTTCGGTTACGGTGATGCCTTGTACGCCAATCGCCGACAGAGCTTCACGAACCTCGTCGAGTTTGAACGGTTTGATGATCGCTGTAATCAGTTTCATACCGACCTCAATTAGAAAGTTTTGCTAAGGGAAACCACGAAACCACTCTTACCGACATTTTTGAGCCCATCCGATGCCGGTGTAGTTTGTACGCCATCCTTCAAGTTGGTGCCCAGATAAGCGACGCCAAACGTAATACCTGCCAGATCGTCGAAAGTCTTGCTCAGACCCACTTTCCAGTCGGTATAGCTATATTGGTCGTTGGAAACGCCGGCATTGCTGCCCTTGACGTTCTGACGGCCGACATGCAAACCCAGCATCACACCGTAAAAAGTTTCGACGTTGGCGCCAAGATCGAAGTACTGGCTGTACTTGCTGTCGACGTTGCCAAACAGGTTGGTCAGCGATTGCGAATACTTGAAGTACGCAGGACCGTAACCAACCTGACCATAGAGTTCAAAGGTATTGGCGTTCTTGACGCCGCTGTTTGCCAGGGTATTGCCTGGGTAATAATAATACAGGCCGCCGACGTCATAAGTGAAGCCGCCGCCGATGTCGCCGCGCTTGCCGCCGTAGATATCCCATTCGACGTTACCCTTGGTGTCGGTATTGGTAAGCTTGCCTGCATCCTTGATCCATTTGATGTTGGTCAGCCATGTGCCAGCGTACAGGCCTGTCGGATTGTGCGTGTAGTCGGCTCCGACTTGCAAAGCGGGATCAAAGCGTGTTTGTGTCAGGCCGCGATAACGATAATCGCTGACTACGGCAGCGTTGAAGGTGACTTCGTTATCTGGCTTGGGTGCGTCTTCCGCGTGGGCAAAGCTGGCTACAAACGATGCTGCGACTGCTGTTGCAAGAATCAATTTTTTCATGGCGTCCCTCTAGGTTTCTGTTTAACAACAAATTGTTCATTTCTGCATAGCTTGTATAGCAGGAGCCATGCCAACCCTTTTCTAGGGCCTTACATTCATTTTTTTAGTGCAAATCAACATTCCAATTAGGCATTTTTTCTTTTTTTCACAAAAAAAGTGCATTCAAATGAATCCTCACCGTTATCGAACCATAATGGTGCAAAACAATTTATGAATGACATTTTCCCTGTGGAAACAGCATGTTCCTTATGGTGCATGAGGCGCATGACTGGGCGAGAATTTCCCCCCTGTTCAGCATTGAACAAAAATGTCACATAAGCAACACGATGCCGGATAAGGAAATTGTCGTTGCTCAGGCGCCATTTCCGCAAGACAACAAACCGGCTGAACGTTTCCTCACAACGCCATTCAGATAGGGAGCGGCTACAACCAACCCTTTTCTGCAGTTTTTTGTTTTCCTTCCGGGCAATGAAAGCGCTACACTTGCCAGATAGTCATCACCAATAAAGGATTCATCATGGACAAGCCACAATTCTTCGAAGATATTCAATCCAGAATCAATAAGGCCATTGAAAACTCGCCCGCCAAGGACATCGAGAAGAACGTCAAGGCCATGCTGAGCCAGGGGTTTTCCAAACTCGACTTGGTTACCCGCGAAGAGTTCGACATCCAGGCCCAGGTACTGGCCAAGACCCGCGCCAAATTGGAAGAGCTGGAAGCCCGCGTGGCCGAATTGGAAGCGCGTCAGAAAGCTTCCTGACGCTGTCGCCGATGAGTCTGGCCGTATTGAAAAGTCGCGCACTGGCGGGCATGCAGGCGCCGCAGGTGACGGTGGAAGTCCATCTCGCCAACGGCCTGCCTTCTTTCACCATCGTCGGCCTGCCGGAGACCGAGGTCAAGGAATCCAAGGACCGTGTACGCGCCGCGCTGCAAAATGCGCGCTTCGAATTTCCCGCCAAGAGAATCACCGTCAATTTAGCCCCCGCCGATTTGCCCAAGGAATCCGGCCGCTTCGATTTGCCGATTGCGCTCGGCATCCTGGCGGCTTCTGGACAAATGCCCGGCGACGGACTGGACGATTACGAATTCGCCGGCGAGCTCTCGCTGTCCGGCGACCTGCGCCCCATCCGCGGCGCGCTGGCGATGACTTACGCCATGCACAAGTCGAATCACAGCGACGGTCGCCGCCGCACCTTCATCCTGCCGCGCGAGAACGCCGATGAAGCGGCCTTGGTAAGCGACGCCACGATCTTCCCCGCCGAATCGTTGCTGCAGGTATGCGCCCATTTCGCGACGCACGATGCCGATGCAAAACTGTCGCGGCACCGGCCTTCCCCGCAATCCCGCCGGCCCGCCTACCTCGATTTTTCCGACGTCAAAGGTCAGTTGCAAGCCAAACGCGCGCTGGAAGTGGCAGCAGCCGGCGGCCATAGCGTGCTGCTGGTCGGTCCGCCCGGCACCGGCAAGTCGATGCTGGCGGCGCGATTTCCCGGCATATTGCCGCCCATGACCGATGACGAAGCGCTGGAATCGGCCGCCGTGCAATCGCTGACCGGCGGGTTTACCGCGGCACGCTGGAAGACGCGTCCATATCGCTCTCCGCACCATACCGCATCCGGCGTGGCGCTGGTCGGCGGCGGCGGCACGCCGCGTCCCGGTGAAATTTCGCTGGCGCATCGCGGCGTGCTGTTCCTCGACGAATTGCCGGAGTTCGACAGGAAAGTCCTGGAAGTCTTGCGTGAGCCGTTGGAGTCCGGCCACATCACGATTTCGCGCGCGGCGCGGCAGGCGGATTTTCCGGCGCGTTTCCAACTGATTGCCGGATTGAATCCATGTCCATGCGGCTTCCTCGGCGCTGCATATCGCGAGTGCCGTTGCACGCCGGATCAGGTGGCCCGTTATCAGGGCAAGATTTCCGGTCCGCTGCTGGACCGTATCGACATGCAGATCCAGGTCGGCGCGATTGCCCACGACGATCTGATGCAGCAGGCGGCCGGAGAGTCTTCCGCACAGATCGCGGCACGCGTGGCGCAGAGCTTCAGCTTGCAGCAGCAACGCCAGCAAAAAAGCAACCATCTGCTGTCGCCCGCCGAAATCGATATGCATTGCAAACCCGATGCCGCCGGCGAGGACCTGCTGCGTACCGCGATGACACGGCTTAACTGGTCGGCGCGCGCCTATCACCGCGTGTTGAAGGTCGCGCGCACGGTCGCCGATCTGGCGCAAGTCAAGGTTGTCGGCAAGGCGCACATCGCCGAAGCGATCCAGTACCGCCGCGCCTTGCGCGAGCAATAGCCCCGGGTCGTCAGGCGCTTTCAACAGCCTGCGCACAAACCAGACAATTACCGCGCGAAGACGATCAAGGCCGGCCATTGCGCGATCGGCGCAAGACCGGAGGAACAATTCCAGCACGAATGCCTGGAAACGGCGACACTGTCGGCCTGCCTCGCCAGATTCAGCGGCGAGACCTGTTTACTTTTACCGGTTTGATTCATGTTCATCGGAATTCTTTGCGCCCTGTGCGCCGGCCTGATGTGGGGCCTGGTCTTCGTCACCCCGCTGCTGCTGAACGATTATCCCGGCGTAGTGCTGTCGCTGGGACGTTATGTCGCCTTCGGACTGATCGCACTGGTGCCGGCCTGGTTCGACCGCCGACGCATCGGACTGCTGAGCCGGCAAGACTGGAAAACCGCCTTCAAGCTGGCGCTGGTCGGCAACCTGCTCTATTACGCCATGTTAGCCACCGCGATCCAGTTGGCCGACGCACCGCTGCCGACCATGCTGATCGGCACGCTTCCCATCGTGATTTCGGTATGCGCCAACTGGCGTCCCGGCCATGCGTCGGAGTCGGTGGCATGGCGCCGTTTGGCGCCGTCGCTGGTGATCCTGTGCATGGGCCTGATGCTGGTCAACAGCAGCGAACTCGAACATCTCAGGAACGGCATCGGCAGCCTTGGCAACACCCGCCGCACCACCGCCGATTACATCCTCGGCTGCATCATTGCGGTGTTCGCCATCGCCGGCTGGACCTGGTATCCGATCGTCAATTCGCGCTATCTACGCACGCACAGGGATATCAACTCGGTCACGTGGGCAACCGCGCAGGGACTTGCCACGCTGCCGATGGCGCTGGCCGGTTTCGCGCTCTACGGCATCTACGGCTATGCCGCCGGCGACAACTTTGCGTTTCCGCTGGGGCCGCGTCCGGGCATCTTCGTCGCCATGATGCTGACGATCGGTCTGTCGGCATCATGGATGGGCACGCTGCTGTGGAACAAGGCCAGCCAGTTGCTGCCCACTGCGCTGGTGGCGCAACTGATCGTATTCGAAACGCTGGCGGCCTTGCTGTATGCTTTCCTGCTGCGCGGCACGGCGCCCGACATGAAGGTGCTGGCCGGCATCGCACTGTTGTGCGTCGGCGTCGTGTATGGCGTGCAGACGTTTTCGCGGCAAACTTCGATTTCCCATTCTCCCTGAACCTATCATGCGCCAGGTATTCCGATCATTCTTCGTCGCCGCATTCGCCCTCATGCTGGCGGCCTGTTCGCCCAAATACAACTGGCGCGAAACGCATGGCGACAAGCTCCCGTTCACCGTTCTGCTGCCGGCCAAGCCGTCCTCATTCACGCGTCAGATCGACCTGAACGGCATGCCGGTGTCGATGACCATGACCGCCGCCGAAATCGACGGCGTCACCTTTGCCGTCGGCGTCGCCGAACTGGCCGATGCCGCGCAGACGTCCAAGGCACTCGCATCGATGCGCACGGCGCTGCTCAACAACATCGGCGGCTCGCCTTCGCAAACCGCGATCCCGGGCCGGGTTACCGACAGCAACCAGATCATCGACGTTGCCGCCACCGGCGTGGCGCGCGGCCAGACCATGCTGCTGATGGCGCGGCTCACGGCGAAGGACAAGCGGATTTACCAGGTGTTGATCGTCGGCCCCGAAAAAGCGATTTCCACGGAAAATGCCGAGACCTTTTTCACTTCGTTCAAACCCGGTTGAAGTGCATCGGAATGTGACAAAGATGACAAGCGCAGGGCGTCCGAGGTATTCTATAAAGACGCTGTCAGCGTAGTAGGCAACGCCTTATCCGCAACAAAGCAGGCGGATAGGCTCTCATCAACATCGATATCCTGAGGAAATATGCTGGTAACGTTCAAATCAAAAGCGGCTGCAGATGTTGTCATGTATGAATCGCATGCCAAGCCCATCCTCGACATGCTGCACAAAGACCTCAAGCGCGGCGTCATCACCGCTGCCGAGAGCACCGAAGCGATCGCCTTGCTGGAAAAGCAGATCGTCAACAGCAAGGCGCATGAAGCCGCCGAAACTCTGGAACGCGATGTGCTCGCACATCATAATTCCGACGGCGACGACAACGGCCATGAAAAGATCGAACCGGTCACCTTCTCGGCGCGCGCTTACCCGCTGCTGGACATGTTGCGTGAAGCGAAGAAGGGCAATCACGACATCCTGTGGGGCGTCTGAGCCCGGCAGCGCCAGTCCATTACCAATGCAGGAGCCGACGGCTCCTGCATTTACATGGGCGAATTGAATCCGGTGCAGTGCTTTGTCAGCCGCGCTTATTTCGCCTTCCGGCCGAATTCGGTGAGTAGCGCAACAACGCCGGCACTGGAAACGCAGATCCCAGCCGCCATCGCACCGCGCCATCCCCCCTGCGCGTAAATCCCCCAATGCCGAATCCGGCGCGCCGCCGCCCAAAATGGTGGCCATGAACAGGCCGATGTAAATTTTCCCTCATATCGCCGCACTGACTCCATAATGACGCCGGGTTGCACGGCTGGTACACTGGCGCTCCGCGTCGGCCTCGGCGTCAAACCGACCTTTGGCAAGCATCAATGTGACTTATCTTTCCCTGAAAACCGATTCCCTGGCCCATGGCTTGCACGGCGCGGCGCAAGCCATCGCCGAAGTGCGCGCAGGCACTGCCTTGCCGCAGGCGCTGTCGCGCATTTTTGCTGATGCCGACATGACGCCGCAAGCCCGCGGCGCGATCCAGGATTTGTCCTACCTCTCAATGCGCAAGCTGGGCCTGGCCGACGGACTGCTGGCGTTGCTCGCCGACAAACCGCCGCAACCGGCCGTCCTGCATGGCTTGCTGACCTGTGCCCTGAGCCTGCTGCTGGACGAAGACGATCCGGCCTATGACGCATTTACCGTGGTCAACCAGGCGGTCGAGGCCGCTGCGGCCGATGCCGATATGCGCCATGCCAAGGGTGTGGTCAACGCCATCTTGCGGCGCTTCCTGCGCGAACGCGCGACGCTGCTGCCGCAGGTCGAAAAGACCCCACCCGGCGCCTGGAATTACCCGACCTGGTGGATCGACCGCCTCAAGGCTGCATATCCCGCACAATGGCAAGCCATCCTCCAAGCCGGCAACGCCCCGCCGCCCCTGACGCTGCGCGTGAACCGCCGCAAGTCGACGGTGCCGGACTATCTGCATCTGCTGGCCGCGCACGGCATCGGCGCGCGCCAGATCGGTCCCGACGCCGTGCGGCTGGACCAGCCGGCGCCGGTCGCCCAGATACCCGGCTTTGCCGACGGCCTGGTCTCGGTGCAGGACGCCGCCGCGCAACTGGCAGCCCCTCTGCTGGATGTGCGGGACGGCATGCATGTGCTTGACGCCTGCGCCGCGCCGGGCGGCAAGACCGGGCACCTGCTCGAATGCGCCGACCTTGATCTGGTGGCGCTGGACCACGATCCCCGACGGCTGCGCCGCATCGACGACAACCTGCAGCGCCTGCAACTCTCGGCGCAACTGAAAGCCGGCGACGCCCGCAACGGCAAAGATTGGTGGGACGGCAAACCCTTCGACCGTATCCTCGCCGATGTACCATGCACGGCCTCGGGAATTGTGCGCCGCCACCCCGATATTCGCTGGTTGCGCCGCAAAACCGACACGGTGCAACTCGCAACACTTTCCGCTCAAATACTCGACAATCTTTGGCAGATGCTAAAGCCGGGTGGTAAATTGCTACTGGTAACATGCTCGTTGTGGCCGCAGGAATCGGAAGATCAGGCGGCCGCATTCGCCCAACGCAACCACGCCGTCCGGCTATCCGCTCCAGGTCAATTGCTGCCGACCGCCAGCGTAGAATCCGATCATGACGGCCTGTTTTACGCGCTGTTTCAAAAAACTGGACCATGAATTGACGCAATCGGCCCTTATTTCCACTCATCTGCCGTCATTTCGCCCCCGCATGCCGGCGGCGTCGACGCTTCCGCTCTGGTGGCTGCGTCGCGTCGTGTTGGCCTTCTTCCTGCTGTTCTGCCAGACCACGCTCCAAGCCGCTGAAATCGATATCACCCAGGCCACGCTGGAAGCCACCGACGACGGCTACCGGCTGTCCGCGTCGTATTCGTTCGAACTCAACCGCAGCCTGGAAGACGCGCTGGTGCGCGGCGTGCCGCTGTATTTCACCACTGACGTCCAGCTCACGCGGCGGCGCTGGTACTGGTTCGACGAAGTGACCGTCTCGGTATCGCGCACGGTGCGCATTTCCTATAACGTGCTGACCCGGCAATACCATGCCGCCACCACCGGCCAGTTGCAGCAAAGCTTTTCCTCGCTGGAAGATGCCATGTCGCTGATCCGCCGTCCGCCGCGCTGGGTCATCGCCGACAAGAACACGCTCAAGCCGGGCGACGTCTATAACGTCGGATTGCGCATGCGCCTGGATGTAGCGCAATTGCCGAAACCGTTCCAGATCAATGCGCTCAACAACAGCGACTGGCGGCTTTCCTCTGACTGGAAAGAATTCACCTTCAAAGTCGAATGACCCGTACCCTGCGTTATTTGCTGGTAGTCGGTGGCAGCGTCATCAGCATTTTGCTGTTCCTGCTGGCCTCCGCCTCCGAAAACTCCGCCCTGTTCGACCAGCACTATCCCTGGCTGCTTGGCATGAACGCGCTGGCAGCGGTCGCCCTGTTGTGCCTGGTGGTGCTGCTGCTGACGCGGCTGTACAAGCGCTACCGGCGCGGCAAGTTCGGCTCCAAACTGCTGGCGCGGCTGGTGCTGCTGTTTGCGCTGATCGGCATCCTGCCCGGCGCCGTGATCTATCTGGTGTCGGTGCAATTCGTTTCGCGCTCGATCGAGTCGTGGTTCGATGTGCGCATGGAAGCAGCGCTGGAATCCGGCCTCAACCTCGGACGCAATGCGCTCGACTCGTCGTTGACCGACCTGACTGCGCGCGCGCGCTCGATGGCGCAGGAACTGTCCGACATGTCGGAATCGGAACAAGTCACCTATCTGTCACGGCAACGCGATCAGAGCATGGAAATCACCGTGCTCAACGCCAACGGCCAAGTGCTGGCGACCGTTGGCGGCCGCATCGGGGTGCTGACGCCGATCTTGCCGACGACGACGATGCTGCGCCAGGCCAAGCTCACGCGCGGCTTCTCGGTGGTGGAAAGCGACGACTCCCGCCCGCTCAACGGCGAGTCGGATTCGGACGGCAACCTGCGCCTGCACGTGGTCATCTCGATACCGACTTCATCCCGGGCCATGGGTCTGCAAAGCGACAACCGCTTCCTGCAAATCCTCCAGCCGGTGCCGGACTATCTCGCCAGCAATGCGGAAACCTTGCGCCTGGCTTACAGTGAATACCAGCAACGCTCGGTGGCGCGGTCCGGCTTGCGCAAGATTTACATCGTGACGCTGACCCTGACCCTGCTGCTGGCCATCTTCGGCGCTATCGCCAGCGCCTTCCTGATCGCCAGCGACCTGGCAAAACCATTGCTGCTGCTGGCCGAGGGCACCAAGGCGGTGGCCGAAGGCGATTTATCGCCGCGGCCCATCGTCAGCACCTCGGATGAGCTCGGTACGCTGACCCAGTCCTTCAACACCATGACGCGCCAACTGCTGGAAGCGCGGACCTCGGTGGAAAAGAACCGCGCCGAGCTGGAAAATGCCAAAGCCTACCTCGAATCGGTGCTGGCCAACATGTCGGCCGGCGTGATGGTGCTCGACAGTGAATTCCGCATCGTCAGCGTCAACGAGTCGGTGCGCCGCATCCTCGGCTACGACTTCACCGGCAGCATCGGCACGCCGCTGCATACCATCGAAGGACAGCGCCTGTTTGCCGAAGCGATCATCAAGGCCTTCTCTGAGCAGCGCGCCCAGTTGGCCGACGTCGCCGAAGACAGTCTGCACTGGCAACAGCAGATCGAGCTGCCTCACCGCAGCGGCAACGGCGACCATGAAAGCGATGCCGCCAAAAACAGCAAGGACGGCAGCAAAACCACGCTGCTGGCGCGCGGCTCGCATCTGCCGGTGGAAAGCGGCGTCGGCTACGTCGTCGTGTTCGACGACATCAGTAAAGTGATCTCGGCCCAGCGCTCCATCGCCTGGGGCGAAGTGGCGCGGCGCCTGGCGCATGAAATCAAGAATCCGCTGACGCCGATCCAACTGTCGGCCGAGCGCCTGCAGATGCGCCTGGCCGACAAGCTGCTGCCGCAGGACGCCGCCATCCTGAGCAAAAGCACGGCCACCATCGTCAACCAGGTCAGCGCCATGAAGCGCATGGTCGACGACTTCCGCGAATACGCCAAGACGCCGCCGGCCAAACCCTCGGCGCTGGACCTCAACGCCCTGACCGAGGAAATCCTGCATCTCTATCTGGCCGGCGACGACCGTGACATCATCCATGCCCGGCTGGCGCCCAATCTGCCCAAGGTGATGGGTGACGCCACCCAGTTGCGCCAGGTCATCCACAACCTGCTGCAGAACGCCCAGGACGCCGTCGCGGAGAACGGCGGCATCGTCCCGCGCATCGATGTCGTCACCGAACTGGTCAAATACCCCGGTTCGGACGGCGCAGCCCGTAGCGCTGTCCGGCTCTCGATTACCGACAATGGCCCCGGCTTCGAATCGAAAATTTTAGCTAATGCATTCGAACCTTACGTGACATCAAAGCCAAAAGGTACTGGACTTGGCTTGGCAATGGTCAAGAAAATAGTCGACGAACATGGAGGTCGCATTGATATCCAAAATCGCAGCGATGCAAGAGGCGCAAAAATACTGATTTTGCTGTTAAAGTTAGCACCCGATGCATAAGGATTAAGATTTTCCTCATTGCTGCCGTTGATACATAGGTCTATAACAAGTAAGGTTGCGGAATTTTCCTGGCGTTGTTGTGTGTCTGCGTGCCGTACCCAGCGTACCGTCCCCGTTCACACGCCCTGCCAGACTGATTTTGCGGCAGCGCTTGCTGTAAAGAACTCAGCGATTGCATGGGAAATCTCAAAAATATCTAGTGAGGAAAGCAGGCACATGGCTAACATCCTGGTCGTCGATGACGAAATGGGTATCCGCGAGTTGCTCTCGGAAATTTTGGGCGATGAGGGACATGTCGTAGCAACCGCTGAAAACGCTCAGCAAGCGCGTGAGTTGCGATTGGGCAGCGTTCCCGATCTGGTGTTGCTCGACATCTGGATGCCCGACACCGATGGCGTGACGCTGCTCAAGGAATGGCAGCGCGACGGCTTGCTGACCATGCCGGTGATCATGATGTCCGGCCATGCCACCATCGACACCGCCGTCGAGGCTACCCGCATCGGCGCACTCAATTTCCTGGAAAAGCCGATCGCCCTGCAAAAACTGCTTAAGGCGGTCCAGCAGGGCCTGTCGCACAGCCGCGAACCGGCGCGTCCGGTGTCGTATATCCGACCGACCGTGACGGCCGGCGTCGACAGCGCCGATCACCATCCCAGCCCGCCGTCTTCCTACACACCGCCGAGCGTCGCCGATGCCTTGCATCATGGTCACGGCATGGCTGCGGCGCCGGCCTATCCGCCGATCGCCGACAACGCCTCGAACATCTCTTTCGATCTGCCTCTGCGCGAAGCGCGCGACGCCTTTGAACGCGCCTATTTCGAATACCACCTGGTGCGCGAAAACGGCAGCATGACGCGTGTAGCCGAACGCACCGGCCTCGAACGCACCCATTTGTACCGTAAGCTGAAACAACTCGGCGTCGAACCGGGCAAGCTGGCCAAGAAAGGCGGTTGACGAGCGCATGCCGCCCGTTCATGCCGCCTTTCATTTCCTCCTCATTTTCCGCACCATGCTGTAGTTTTACTGCCGACTTGCCGGCTCACGATTGATTTCCGGCAAGCCATGACGGTTTGCGTGCGGAACCTTCTCGCTTTCCCTTCCTCCATTCTTCAGGCCTGGCCGCTAATAAATTCAGCCGGTCCGGTTGTTTTCTCGTGTCATCCCGTCATTCGCACAAAAGTTATCGCTGATTGCGCCGTAAATCACTTAGGGAGCAACAAGAACAGGTTCTAAAGGGCAACACGGCCCCCACCCTTGAAATTCCCTGAGATGACGCCATTTCCTTCACAAAGCTTAGGCATTTGCATAAGGAGCCACTATGAACCTGATCTACAACAGTGAGCAATACAGCGTCGTTGAATTCGGTGCCGACCATGACCACGAAGCCCTGCGCTTCGGCGGTTACGAAATCATGGACAAGTCTGGCCAACGCGAAATCTACATCGGCGGCCCTGCGGCCGAGCTGTTCCGCAAGGACGTACAGGATCTGATCGCGACGGAACCATCGATGGAAGACATCGATAACTTCCTCAGCAAATACGATCTGATGATGCGTCATCCGATGACCCTCCACTGAGCAGACCGTGATGCGGTCCTGCCGGTTCATCCGGCGGGGCCGCGTTGCACCGCCACGCATCCCCTTTCGATTCTCCTCCCGTTATAATTCCAGGCCTGTCGCGACATCCGTCGCTCCTTTTCACTCGGCCTGAATGAACTCCTCGCCCATCGCCAGCAGCCAGACCGGCATCCACGAGCATTTGGCGACACTGGTCGCAAAGCATGCCGCCACGCCGTTCCGCAAACCTGTCGCCGATTACAACCGTCGCGCCTTTGAGCAAAGCGTTGCCGCTTGGTGCAAGGCCGGCTCGGCACCGTTGATCCTGGACACCGGCTGCGGCGTCGGCCTATCGACACTGAATCTGGCGGCGCAGCATCCCGACCATTTCGTCATCGGCATCGACCAGTCCGAAGACCGCCTCACGCGCAACACGCAATGGAACGGACCGGAACCGGACAATCTCTGTTTCATCCGCGCCGACCTCGTCGATTACTGGCGGCTGTTGCTGGACGCGGGAATCTTTCCTGCGCGCCAATATCTGCTGTATCCCAACCCTTGGCCCAAGACTGCCCACCTCGCACGGCGCTGGCATGGCCATGCGGTATTCCCGGCCATCGTCGCGCTCGGCGGCGCCATCGAATGCCGCAGCAACTGGCGCATCTACATCGAAGAATTCGCCAGCGCGCTGACCCAACTGAGCGGACAGCAAACATCCTGCGAGGCCTACGCCACCGATGCACCGATCACGCCGTTCGAACGCAAATACCTCGCCTCCGGACACGCGTTGTGGCGCTGCCGCGTCGCGCTTCTCGCACAACGCGCTTTCGCCGGCTGACGGCGAGTTGACGGCATGCGCAATTGAGGCGGCGTATCATAGGGGGCTTTGCCCCCTATGATTTCGCCTCTTTTTTCATGACTCATCATACCGGATTGCCCGCATGAGCCTCGCCATCGTCGCCCTGGTGCTCTGCGCCGCCCTGTTGCACGCTTCCTGGAATGCCTTATTGAAAAGCAGCGGCGACCGCCTCGCCTCGCTGACCGTCATGACCATCGGCGCCGGCATCGGCGCGATTCCGCTGGTGCTGCTACGGCCGCTGCCGCAAGCCGCCGCCTGGCCCTACATCATTCTGTCGGCGATCCTGCACACCGGCTACAACCTGTTCCTGATCCGCGCCTACCGCATCGGCGACTTCGGCCAGTCCTACCCGATCGCGCGCGGCTCGTCGCCGATGCTGGTCTCGATCGGCGCCGCCATCTTCGTCGGCGAACAAATGAGTACGTATACGTGGCTGGGCGTGGCGCTGGTTTCGATAGGCATCATCAGTCTGGCGCACATCAAGGACCGCCACAACCTCTCCGGCCCGATCGCGGCCTTTACCACCGGCGCCTTCATCGCCGCCTACACCGTGACCGATGGCATCGGCGCGCGCGCCGCCGGCGATGCGCTGGCGTATTCGGGCTGGCTGTTCGTGCTGGACAGTTTTCCGCTGGCGCTGATTTTCATGTGGATGCACCGCCGCTTGCCGATGGCCGGCACACGCAAGGAAAACTGGTTCGGCCTTGCCGGCGGCATGATGTCCTTGCTGGCTTACGGGATTGTGATCTGGGCCGTGATGCTGGCGCCCATGGGAACGGTCTCCGCGCTACGCGAGACCTCGGTGCTGTTCGCCGCCTTGATCGGCGCGATCTTCCTGGGTGAAAAATTGACGATGCGGCGCACCTCCGCCTGCATCGTCATCACGCTCGGCGCCATCGTACTGGGCATGCACCGATAACGCGGACGCGTTTTAATTTAGATTTCCACCTTGGTGCCCAATTCCACTACCCGGTTGGCCGGGATGTGGAAGAAGTCCGACGGCTTGGCGCCGTTCTGGTACATCCATGCAAACAGTTGCTCACGCCACAGCGACATGCCCAGCAACTTGCTCGGCACCACCGTATCGCGCGCCAGGAAGAAAGACGTGTCCATCAGATCGAATTCCATGCCGAATTGCGTCGCGGCCAGGTCCAGCACCTTGTTCACTTCCGGTGCTTCCTTGAAACCGAACGCCGCGCGCAGCAGATAGACGTTGCCGCCCAGCTCCTTGAGCGTCAGACGCTCCTTGTCGGCGACGAACGGCACGTCCCAGATGCTGATCTTCAGGAAGAACACGCGTTCATGCAGGATGCGGTTGTGCTTGAGGTTATGCAGCAGCGCCACCGGCACCGTGTTGATGTTGCCGGTCATGAACACCGCCGTGCCGCCGACGCGATGCGGCGGATGCGCCAGCAGGCCTTCGATGAAAGGTTCAAGCGGAATGCCGTCATCCTTGATGCGCGTGCGCAGCAACATGCGGCCCGAATACCAGGTCATCAGCAGGAAAAAGGCAACACCGCCCAGCAACAGCGGGAACCAGCCGCCATCGGCGATCTTCAGCAAGTTGGCGGCAAAGAACGCCAGGTCTACCGTGAAGAAGGCGCTGATCACCAGCGTCACCAGCACCGGATGCCACTTCCATTCAATGCGCATGACCACCGCCGCCAACATGGTGGTAATCACCATCGTGGTCGTCACGGCCACGCCGTAGGCCGCCGCCAGGTTGTCGGACTTCTTGAACGCCAGCACCACCGCCACCACCAGCACCAGCAGCATCCAGTTGATCAGCGGGATATAGATCTGGCCGCGCTCGTCTTCCGAGGTATGCAGGATGCGCATGCGCGGCACGAAGCCCAGCAGGATGGCCTGGCTGGTCAGTGAGAACGCGCCCGAAATCACCGCCTGCGACGCAATCACCGTGGCGCACGTCGCCAGCACCACCATCGGCACCAGCAGCACCTCCGGCACCATCAGGTAAAACGGATTCTTGATCGCCTCGGGATGGCTCAGCAGGTTTGCGCCCTGGCCGAAGTAATTGATCAGCAGGCAAGGCATCACTGTGTACAGCCACGCAAAGCGGATCGGACGAATGCCGAAGTGCCCCATGTCGGCATACAACGCCTCCGCACCGGTCAGCACCAGCACCACCGAACCGAGCACGATGAAAGCCTGCAGCGCGTGCTCCATCATGAAATGCACCGCGTAATAAGGATTGACCGCCACCAGGATACCAGGCGCCTTGAGGATATGGAGCAAGCCCAGCGCACCCAGAGAGACAAACCACAGGAACATGATCGGCCCAAACAGCTTGCCGACCAGATTGGTGCCGTGGCGCTGGATCAGGAACAGGCCGATCAGGATCGCCAGCGTCAGCGGGATCACGTAACGCGAGGTCCCCGGCGCGGCGATGTCCATCCCTTCCACCGCCGACAACACCGAGATTGCCGGCGTGATCACCACGTCGCCATAGAACATGCAGGCGCCGAACACGCCCAGCATCATCAGCAGCTTGGCGCGCGGCGAACCGCTCACCGCCGTGCGCAGCGACAGCGCCATCAGCGCCAGTACGCCACCCTCGCCGTTGTTGTCGGCACGCATGACGAACAGCACGTACTTGAACGACACCACGATCGTGATCGACCAGAACAGCATGGAAATGATGCCCAGCACGGCATCGGGAGTAAACGCGATACCGTGTTCCGGACTGAAGCATTCCTTGAGCGCATACAGCGGGCTGGTGCCGATGTCGCCGAACACGACGCCCAATGCTGCCAGAGTGATGATGTGGAGTTTTTGCGACCGGAAGGAATAATCTGGCCTGATCTGAGCTGAACTCATTGTTTTCCCGTATTTGATTTGATGCTTGTCATTCGATTGCGTACAGGCATCTGTCGCAATCTGGCATTTCAGCGCCGACTAGCGCGTACTTTATCTCACTATCTCCCCGGCGGGATACTGCGTTGCGCAAAGGCATCTGCACTGCCCGCCACGCTTGACATTGCGGCAACCGCAAGTATTGCCGCCTGATGGCCGGCGACAAATTCCTCGCGCCGGTTCGCCCCAAAACGCAACTCGCAGCAACCACCGCCAAAATGCAGCAAAAACCGCATAAAGATATGCAATAAACGCGTTTTTCATTCTGCGAGCGGCTTTATATACTCCAATCTCATAAAGAACAACGGCTTTCGATGAAGTTTGTTCTTAAGCCCTCATTGCACGAGGTTTGCCGCATCCATACGGAGTATCCATGTTCGCCAAACGTTTTCTCTCAGCCACGCTGAGCTTTAGTCTCTTTAGCGTCGCCCTTGGCCTTGCGGCGCCGTCATTGGCCCGCGCCGAAGGCCAGTTGCGCATCGCCGAACAATTCGGCATCGTCTATCTGCTGCTCAACGTCGCCCAGGATCAGAAACTGATCGAAAAGCACGGCAAGAGCGAAGGCGTCGACATCAAGGTCGAATGGATCAAGCTGTCCGGCGGCTCGGCCGTCAACGACGCGCTGCTGTCGGGCGCGATCGACATCGCCGGCGCCGGCGTCGGTCCGTTGCTGACCATCTGGGACCGCACCCGCGGCCGCCAGAACGTGCGCGGCGTCGCTTCGCTCGGCAACCTGCCCTACTATCTCGTCAGCAACAATCCCAACGTCAGGACCATCGCCGACCTCAGCGACAAGGACCGCATCGCCCTGCCCGCTGTCGGCGTCTCGGTGCAATCGCGCGTGCTGCAACTGGCGTCGGCCAAGCAATGGGGCGACGCCCAGTACAACAGGCTCGACAAGATCAGCGTCGCCGTACCGCACCCTGACGCAGCCGCCGCCATCATCAACGGCGGCACCGAAATCAGCGCCCACTTCGGCAACCCGCCGTTCCAGGAACAGGAACTGGCCGGCAATCCCAAGGCCCACATCGTGCTGAATTCCTACCAGGTGCTGGGCGGGCCGTCGTCGGCCACCGTGCTGTACGCCACCGAGAAATTCCGCAAGGACAATCCCAAGACCTACAAGGCCTTCGTCGGCGCGCTGGATGAAGCCGCCAAATTCGTCGCCGCCAATCCGGAAAAAGCGGCCGATACGTATATCCGCACCAGCAACGCCAAGATCGATCGCGACCTCTTGCTGAAAATCATCAAGAATCCCGAAGTGCAGTTCAAGATCACGCCGCAAAACACTTACCCGCTCGCCGAATTCATGTATCGCGTCGGCGCCATCAAGAACAAGCCGACCTCGGTGAAGGATTACTTCTTCGACGACGCCCACATCGCCGGAGGCAGCTAAGATGCGCCTCACTTCACTCATCGCCGCCACCGCGATCACCGCCGCGCTGGGATTTAGCGCCGACGCCCGCGCCGAAGGCCAGATCCGCATCGCCCAGCAATTCGGCATCGGCTACCTGATCCTCGATGTCGTGCAAGACCAGAAACTGATCGAAAAACACGGCAAGCAGCAAGGCCTCGACATCAAGGTCGAGTGGAACAGCATCTCCGGCGCCACCGCCATGAACGAAGCGCTGCTGGCCGGTGCGCTCGATGTCGTCTCGGCCGGCGTGCCGCCGATGCTGACGCTGTGGGACCGCACGCGCGGCCGCCAGAACGTCAAGGCGATCGCTTCGCTCGGCTCCATGCCCAACTATTTGCTGAGCAACAATCCGAAAGTGAAGACGCTGCAAGACCTCAGCGACAAGGACCGCATCGCCGTGCCCGCCGCCGGCGTCGGCTTCCAGTCGCGCACGCTGCAGATCGAAACCGCGCGCCTGTTCGGCAAGAACGACTACAAACGCTTCGATGCCATTTCGGTGAGCCTGCCGCATCCTGACGCCACCGTCGCGCTGATTGCCGGCGGCTCCGAGATCGATACGCACTTCTCCAGTCCGCCGTTCCAGTATCAGGCGCTGGAGAACAAGAACGTGCACAAGATCATCAGTTCCTACGACATCCTCGGCGGCCCGGCGACGTTTAACGTGCTCTACACCACGCAGAAATTCCACGACGACAATCCGAAGACCTACAAGGCCTTCTACAGCGCGCTGGTTGAAGCCGCGCAATTCATCCGCGCCAACAAGGCCAAGGCCGCCGACACCTTCATCCGCGTGCAGAAGTCGAAACTGGCACCCGAGTTCGTGCGCAAGATCGTCGAAGACCCGGAAATCGACTTCACCGTCTCGCCGCAGCGCAGCTATGTGTATGCCGACAAGCTGCATGACATCGGCGTACTCAAAAACCGCGCAGCGTCGTGGAAGGATTATTTTTTTGAAGAAGCTTATGCCCAGCCCGGTAGTTGATCATGATGCGCCGGTCCTGCGCGCGGTCGGCGAGCACACGCCCTTGCTGCACGTCGACCGCGTCGGCCTGCAGTACCGCAGCGCCACCGCCGTGGTGCAAGCCACGCACGATGTCAGTTTCGACGTCTATCCGGCCGACCGCTTCGTACTGCTCGGCCCTTCCGGCTGCGGCAAGTCGAGCTTGCTCAAAGCCGTGGCAGGCTTTCTTAAACCGGCTACCGGAGAAATCCGCCTCGACGGCGTCGCGATTCATCAGCCGGGACCGGACCGCATCGTCGTGTTCCAGGAATTCGACCAGTTGCCGCCGTGGAAAACCGTGCAGCAGAACGTGATGTTTCCGCTGCTGGCCTCGCGCACGCTGGGCCGGGGCGAAGCGGCCGAACGCGCGCTGCACTACCTCGACAAGGTCGGCCTCGGCAAATTCGCCGATGCCTATCCGCACACGCTCTCAGGCGGCATGAAAGCGCGCGTCGCCATCGCCCGCGCGCTGGCCATGCAACCGAAAATCCTGTTGATGGACGAACCCTTCGCCGCGCTCGATGCGCTGACCCGGCGCAAGATGCAGGAAGAATTGCTGATGTTGTGGGAAGAGGTGCGTTTCACCTTGTTGTTCGTCACCCACTCGATCGAAGAAGCACTGGTGGTCGGCAATCGCATCCTGCTGCTGTCGCCGCACCCGGGCCGCGTGCGCGCCGAAATCAACAGCCATCAATACGACTTGCAAAGCCTGGGCGGCGTCGGCTTCCAGGAAACCGCGCGGCGCATCCATCGCCTGCTGTTCGACGAAGGTCATGCCGAGCCGGCCGCGCAAGTCAACTTCAAGGATGTGCGCTTCTCATATTGAGAGCCGCGCATCTTCACCTTCCTATCGACCCGCCTGCCATGCGCATCTCTATCTCTCCCCCCATCCGCGACGAATATGAAATCGCCCTGACGCCGCTGGACGACGTCCCGCTCGAACGCAGCCTGTCGCTGCGGCAACGCGTCTGGCGGCAAGGTTGGGTGCGCAAGACCGTCATCCTGCTGGTGCTGGCCGCGATCTGGGAAATCGTTGCGCGCATTCAGAACAACGACCTGCTGTTGCCGGGTTTCATACAGACCGCACATGCTTTCGTCGACGGCGTCGTCACCGGCGAACTGATCGGCAAGGTGTGGATTTCGCTCAAGGTGCTGGTCAAAGGCTACCTGATCGGCATCGCGCTGGCATTCGCGCTGACCACGCTGGCGGTATCGACGCAACTGGGACGCGATCTGCTCAGCACGCTGACGTCGATGTTCAACCCACTGCCGGCGATTGCGATGTTGCCGCTGGCCTTACTGTGGTTCGGGCTGGGCGAAAACAGCCTGATTTTTGTGCTCGTGCATTCGGTATTGTGGGCGCTGGCCCTGAACACATATGCCGGCTTTCTGGGCGTGTCGGACACCTTGCGCATGGCAGGGCGCAATTATGGATTGCGCGGCTTGCGGTTTGTGCTCTTCATGCTGGTGCCGGCGGCCTTGCCGTCCATCCTGGCCGGCTTGCGCATCGGCTGGGCGTTTGCGTGGCGCACGCTGATTGCTGCGGAGCTGGTGTTCGGGGCCTCCAGCGGCAAGGGCGGGCTGGGTTGGTATATCTTTCAGAATCGCAATGAGCTGTATACCGACAAGGTGTTTGCGGGGTTGGCGATGGTGATCCTGATCGGCTTGCTGGTGGAGAATCTGGGATTCAATGCGATTGAGCGGTTGACGGTGAAGAAGTGGGGGATGCAGCGCTAGCCTTCCATTTTTATAACTGAGCCTTCGTCCTCTTTCTCTGCCCTCTTTCTGCGCACTTGTCATTCGCCTAGGTCTCGGCCCAAAGCCGCAGGAGATTGTGATAGTGCCCGGCCAGCACCACGGTCTCCTCGCTATCGCCATGCCGCTGACGCAGGGCATGGATGGCTCGGTCGAGGTCGAACAGCATGCCGCGCCGGTGGTCGTCGCGGATCATGCTCTGGGTCCAGAAAAAGGCGCTCACCCGGCTGCCCTGCGTGACCGGCGTGACCTCGTGGCGACTGGTGGAGGGATACAGGATGAGATCGCCCGCCGGTAGCTTGACCTCGTGCGCGCCGTAGGTGTCGTGCACCACCAGCTCACCGCCTTGGTAATCGCCGGGGTCGCTCAGGAACAGCGTCGTCGGCACCAGCGTGCCGACGGGCAAACCCGGATTGCTGGCAGCGGTCGAGACGGCGATGCCGTTGAAGTCGGTCGTGTAGCGATCCAGCCTTATGCCGGCGTTCAATTGGAAAGACGGACTGAGTTCAAGCGTGTCGAACAGATATGCGCCGATGGTGTTGGTCGTGCCTTCGTTGCGGCCGCCGCTCGGACGCACCTGAACGCTCGCGGGCGCATAGGGATCCGGCGCATACAGGTTGGCGGCGGCCAGTGTCGGGCCGGCATAAAGCACCGTCGTCTGCTTTTCGCGAATGAACTCCAGTCCCGTCGTCATGGAGTGCTTGACGGGCCCCGTACGGAATCTGATGATTGCGTTGGTCTGGTTGGTGAAGATCTCGTTTTCCTGATCTCTGGTTTGCAAAAGCCGGCTCACCGTCCAGTTGGCGGGATTGGCATCACTACCATTGATGGTGTACGGACTGCCGATCAGATAGTTCTGCCTGGTCTTGCCGTAGCGCGTGACGTTGCGGATTGTCACGTCGGCGCTGAGATCATGTTCAAAGGTCGCAGTGAACATGTCGCTGGTGCTTTTGTCGTAATCGCCGGCCATGCCGTAATAGTTGCTGCGCGCCACCAGGCGGGCATTCTTGCCGACCGTGGTGGCATTGAAGAAACCCGGCGCGCCGATGGTCGGGATGCCGGCATCCGGCACATTGTCGCGCTCCAGATGCAGATAATTGAACAACACCCGCGTCGGCGTGCCGAGGCCGAACGCCAACGACGGCGCGATGCCCCAGCGGTTATTTTCCACGCGGTCGCGGCCCGGTACGCCGCTGTCCTGCTTGAGCAGGTTGAGACGGAACGCCGCACCGTTGAGACTGTCGATCTGCCGGTTCAGGTCGGCGGTAACGCGCTTCTGGTTACCGGTGCCGTAAGCGACGGTGCCGGAGTAGGCGTTTTCGAGCATCGGCTGCTTGGTGACCATATTGATGTAGCCGGTCGGCGCGCCACGGCCGTTATCGGCGCCGGCCGGTCCCTTGACGACTTCGACCTGCTCGATGTTGAACAGATCGCGCGATACGCCGCCGAGGTCGCGGATATTGTCGACGAAGATACTGTTGGCGGTGCTGAAGCCGCGCATGAAGATGGAATCGCCGGTTGCGGTGCTGCCGTTTTCGCCGGTGTTGAAGGTGCCGACCCCGGCGCTATTCTGCAGCGCTTCAGTCAGCGTCGTCGCAGCAGTTCCTTCTTGATGACGTTGATGGTCTGCGTGCTGTCGACCAGCGGCTGGGTGAATTTGGGCGAGCTGATGCGCTCGGCCTTGTAGGATTCATTGCGCTCCTTGACCTCGACCGACGGCAGATTGCCTTCGCCTTGTTGTGCCGAAGCATTGAGCGGCGCGGCCAGCGCCAGCGTGGAAATGGCGATGGAAGCCTGCAAGTTGAGTAGACGGCCGACAGCGCCGTGTTTCCTGCTCTTGATGTATATAGTCATGAAGTATCCCAGTGATGAGTGACGGTCAGTGCCGATCGCCGAAGGCGCCGAGACTTCGGCGCGCGTTACTGCCCAGGAGGCGGATAACGCAATTCGGCAAGACTGACTGGCTGGGAAACGAGCGGGCTGCTGGATCGAACGGGAATCTTGTTGCTGCGGTCGCATGGCGTTCTGCTACGCGGCCACTTTGGCGATCGGCGCTGGTGAATATAGTTTTGGCGGCGGCTGAATGCAACGCGTTCCGGCGTCATGACGCAGATATCCCGGTTTCCTTGATATCCGCCAGTTCGCTCCTCAAAACTCATCGACTGCGGCAACGATTTGTCTCGGCATTTTTATCGTTCGCTAAAACTTCGGCGGCGTTAGGTTCCGCACCGTGCCGATAGCTTCACGCCGCACTTTTGGCGAGCGTGAAGGCGGGCGTACAATAGAAAAATGAGCGATACCACTATTTCCCTGACGGAACTGGAAGAAGCAATCAACTACTGGCGCATCCAGCGCCCCGCCACCGGCGAGGAATGCGCGCTATCGCCTGAAGTCAACGCGTTGGCCGACGTCTATGCCATGATGATCATCGAACACCTGCACAACGTCGCTGCGGATGCCATCGGCAAGGAACCGCGTCAGTTGTTCGACGCCTGGCGCAAGGCGCGGGCCGGCCAAAGCGCCTGAAGATTTGCCGACAGGCGCCAGCCGCTTATCTCTCATATTGCGCGTCATAATTCTGGCGTATGATTTTGTGTTGCGAGCCGTGGAACGTTCTTCCATGTGCGCAGTCTGCCTGTACTCTCACCGCAAGGATCAAGATGCGACGCAAACCCGCTGCCAGCCCTTCCCCCACACCTTCCCGACCCCGCATCGCCCTGGTGCTGCAAGGCGGCGGCGCACTCGGCGCCTACCAAGCCGGCGTCTACCAGGCCATGCATGAAAACAATCTGACGCCCGACTGGGTGGTCGGCACCTCGATCGGCGCGATCAACGCCGCCATTATTGCCGGCAACCAACGCGACGACCGCATTCCGCGCCTGCGCGAATTCTGGGAAGGCGTCTCCCATCCCGATGCGGTCGACCTGCGGCAGGTTCCCGACGCAACGCGGCAATTGGCGACCTGGATGACCACGCTGGATACTTTCGCGCGCGGCGTGCCAGGCTTTTTCGCGCCGCGCGCCTTCAACCCCTTCGCCATCGGCCTGCCGGTGCCGCCGGAGGAAGCCAGCTTCTATAGCACAGAAGAATTGCGTGCGACACTCGGCAAATTCGTCAATTTCGATTATCTCAACAACAAGGAAGACGGCATTCGCCTGACCGTCAGCGCCGTCAAGGTCACCTGCGGCACACTGGTCACATTCGACTCAGACCAGCAGGATCTCAGCGTCGACCATGTCATGGCCAGCGGCGCCCTGCCGCCCGGCTTTGCGCCGGTGCGTATCGACGGTGACCTGTATTGGGATGGCGGCCTGTATTCCAACACGCCGATGGAAGCCGTACTCAACGACGAACCGCACCAGGACACCCTGTGCATGATGGTCGACCTGTGGCATGCGGACGGTCCCGAACCGCGCACTTACGAAGAAGTGCAGACGCGCCAGAAAGACGTCACCTTCGCCTCACGCTCGCAGCGCCACATCGACGCCTACCTGAAACAGTATCAATTGCGCAAGATGG
This sequence comes from Herbaspirillum sp. RV1423, assembly GCF_000577615.1. GTDB lineage: Bacteria > Pseudomonadota > Gammaproteobacteria > Burkholderiales > Burkholderiaceae_D > Herbaspirillum. Next base: position 24,229 of record NZ_CBXX010000031.1, on the reverse strand, counting down.
CGCGCGAGCTGTACGAACGCCTGCCGCCGGATTTGCGCAAGCCCTCCGACCGCAAGCAACTGGCGGAGCTGGGCGCCGACAGCACCATCCATGTCGTGCGCCTGCCCTATGCCGGACGCGATTGGAACATGGCCTCCAAAGACGTCAACTTCTCGCGCGGTTCGATCCAATGGCGTTGGGAACAGGGTTATCAGGATGCATTGCGCGGCATTGAAGTGAGCCATGGCTGCCCATTCCAGGTTTCCGACACGGGCGTGGTGGTGCATGAACTACCGCCGCTGATGGAAGTCGCGACCGGCTGACGGCATTGGAAATTGGTGCTGTGCAATAACCAATTATGTTGTTAAAATTGCAATTCCGATCATTTTTGTGCAACGCACAAAAAGTTCTTGACCTCACCAAACAAGTGCGTAAAATAGTAATTGTTGCGGCGCACAAAAATAGTTTTTCGAGATCGAAGCCGCTAGTCCTCAACTGTTTTTGAAACCAAAGGAGAAGTCCATGTTTTCGTACCAAGATCAATTTTCCGCTGCAACCAAAACCCACTTCCAGGCTCAACTGGACCTGATCAATGCGCTGACCACCAAGACTTTCGAAGGCGTGGAAAAGATCATCGAACTGAACCTGAACGCCGCCAAGGCATCGCTGGAAGAGTCCTCGGCCGCCGCCAAGCAATTCGCCGCCATCAAGGATCCGCAAGAACTGCTGGCCCTGGCGCAATCGCAAGCCCAGCCTACTGCCGAAAAAGCAGCCGCTTACGGCCGTCACCTGGCCAGCATCCTGTCGGCGATGCAAGCAGAACTGACCAAGACTGCTGAAACCCAAGTCGCAGAAACCAGCCGCAAGGTCAGCGCCCTGGTTGACGAAATCGCCAAAAACGCGCCCGCCGGTTCGGAAAACGCCGTTGCCCTGCTGAAGTCGGCCATCGGCAACGCCAACGCCAGCTACGAACAACTGTCCAAGAACACCAAGCAAGCCGTGGAAGCGCTGGAAGGCCACCTGAGCAACGCCGCCAAGCAATTCACGCAAGCTGCCGAAAAGACTACTGCGCGCGCCAAGAAGTAATCCGCGCCAGCTTCGTCCGGTTGAAACGGGCCGCCCAGCACTGCTGGCGGCCCGTTTTTTTACTCTATCAGACGTACACGGTAGACGCGACGCCCCAGGCGATCAAATACCTCGGATAAATTGCCGCGATCGTTTAGGCTGAATACTTTCATATTGGGATTTCTCCCAATTTCCGGATCTTGCGTCGGCGTACAACGCGCGATTGCCTGACGGGTAATGTTGCCCGTTCCAACTCCCCCCGTCCAATAGGAATTAGCCAATCCCTTATCGCCATTGAACAAGGCGGTGACCTCAATACCCCGCTGACGAATACGGTCGCACAAAAGGCCAAGAAGGCCGAGTTCCGCTACGGGAGTGGCCGTCATGCCGCTGGTAAGCAGTAGCACGATTTTTTTGTCGACATCGGGTCCATAGTCATGCGGTACCGCGCCACGCTCCCATATTGAACGCCATTTTGGGGACAAGGCCCGCAAGGCCCAAGCTAAGCCTTGATCCGGTGCGCCGTACGCGATCGTTTGGTACATCGTCAGGCGTTCTGCGAGTTGCTCGGCATTGGTGGATGCCACGAGCATCGGCATCATTGCGCATTGACCGGCTGCGACCGCGCGTTTGAGATTCGTGTCGGCAGCGGGTTTTTGCAATCCAAACGCCTCGGCGGATATGCCGAGATAGCCCCCCGCAAAGCCTGCCCAGCGCGCCAATTCGTTTTCATACTTTCTCCCGTTGAGAATGACCTCCCTCGTTCCATACTGCAAATCAACATGAAAGCCGCTATCTGCCGAAACGGGAGCAGTCTCGATGTCTTGCAATTGTCCGGTATAAGGAAGGCGCTGCGCGCAGACCGCGCGGCGCCTTCCTGCGACGCCGTTGATGGAAAGCATATCTTGATCCTGCCACCAGTTAAATTCGCGCGCCACCGTCTCCAAAACGGGCGGAATACGCCGCGATATCGGCGTAATGAGTTTGTCTTTGTAATCCCAGCCAATATTGACCAGCTCACCATACGACACCAAACTGATCCACGCATCGCGTGCCTGAATCTGATCACGGAACATTTGCCTGACGTAGTTGCTAACCCCCCGTCTCGCTTCTTTGACGAACGTGCTGCCAAAAGCGGCGCCGCCCATCGCGCCCGCTCCCAGTACAACCACGGTTTCCGTCTTGCGGAAAAATCGTTCGGCGCGCACCTGAGACGAGACGCTCAAAAGTTTCTTGCCGGTGTCGTCCGTGTGATTGAACCATGGCGTCATTGGATACCGCACCGTCATTTGCTCGTGATCGGCGTCAACGGATACCAGCGTCGCGTCGCTTATGTTCCCGGTCTTGTCCAATGCGTCCAGATTGACGCGCAAATAGGCCTGCGCCAACGCTTGTAATGCCGCCTCATTGTTATTTTTTCCACCACGGCCCTCTTTCGCCACTGCCAGCACGGCTTGCTGTTGCGCCTGGTGCAACTGTGTCTGCACACCCTCATAGCGCGCCAACGCTGCTATGGAAGTAAACGCGCCCAGCAGCGCTACGATGAGGGCCAGCATAGGTAATGCAATGCCGCCGGTTTGCTTGTATATGGTGCTCATTGAATTCTCCATCCCTGATAATCACGACCACTGGCGACGCAGCGCGACGAAGCGGCTTGTCAATTGTCGCGGCAATAGCCATTGAGGCAGGCTTGGGTGCGGGGATAAAGGCCAGCAGCTTTCCACCAGTATCAATTCGCTGCGCGCAACATTGAGCGGCGTGGCCAGTCCATCCCTGGCCAACTGCGCCAGAGAGGGTTTGTCGGCGGGCGGACAAACCGTACCGCTGGCGTGGCGCTGCACGGCAGGTCCGTTTCTGTCGCTCAATGTCGTGCTGTCCAGATATGTCACGACCAGTCCAGGGGAGAGTTCCCCGGAGTGAAGCGGATCACCATCGCGCAACATGTCGGTAAACAACGGCAGCCAGATGTGCTGTTCGGAAGCCAGTCGTTGTAATAAACGTTGCCCCTGGGGGATCGGCTGATTGGCCAATGTATCGGCCAGCGCGGCAGTGGTGCGATTGAGCCGGGTTTGTTGTTGCATGACGATGAGGATGTTATTGCTCAACCACAATATCAACAACAAGAGGGGCAACATCAGTACAGCCTCGACGGCCACCACGCCGCGCTGTCGACGCAGATGCAATTCTGGGATCATCTTTAGTAATCCGATTCATTCACGCTCAGTAGCGTGAGGGTGAGCTGATGTTCGAGGCGTTCTGTGAAGAGTGCGCCAAACAGACCGAGCTTCGCATGCAAGGTCAGCTTGACGACATCGCCCGGGCGTCCTGCGCCCTTGGCCCCTTGCGCGGGCAGCAGGCCGACCGACGAGGCGCTGGTGGCTTGCACAGTGACATCCGCAGGATTAAAGACATGAAAATTGCCGGCGGCCAAGACACGTCGCGCAATCGCAGGAAAATCCCGGCCGCGCGCAATGCGGGTTTGATAGGAGATGTCATATAGTGCGCGTTCCAGCAAAATTGACGCAACCTGGATGCGCATCGATTCCACGATCAACACCAACACCAGCAAAATGATGGGAATCACCACAGCGAACTCCACCGCAATGCTTCCCGCGTGGCGACGATGCAAGCGGCTGTAATGGCAAACGATCATGGTCGTTGCGCCTGTGCCAGCCATTGCGTGATCGAGGTATCCGGCAACCAATTTTTCAGCAATTCACGCGCACGCGCTGGATCGCCGCTACGTACCAGCGCGGTTGCCATCATCGCATAGAGAGCAGATTGCGCAGTCTGCATGCTGCGCTGGACGAGCGGCTGCAAGACATCGACGGCAGCAGCCGGTTGCCCGCTGGTCAGCAGAGAGCGTCCCAGGTTGTAACGAGCGTCATCGTCGTCGCCTGTTTTCAGCACCATCCGATAGCGGGTCTGTGCGGCGCTCGATTCATCCAGCATGTCCAAGGCAACACCCAACATATTCCCTGCCTCCGGCAGTTGCGGCGTGGCATCGAGCGCCTCTTCCAGCCAGCGCCTGGCCGATGCCGCCTGTCTGTGCGCGAGCGCAATGCGGGCGCGTTCGCGCAACACCGTTGGGCGATGATCATCGCCCAACGGGGCCAGGACATGTGCAGCTTCGTCATGGCGTCCGGCACGCGACCACAGGCGCGCGAGTGTCACGCGTATCTGCCAGCGCTCGGGATGGGAACCGAGCTGTTGTTCCGCAAGTCGGATCGCCAGCCCCCCATTGCCGCTGCGCTCGGCGGCGCGCAATACAGCCTGATCCACGCCAAACGTGTCCGATGTCGCGCCATCATAGTGCTCGGGCAACGCAGCGGAAGCACCGGAAGGCGAAACTGGCAACAAAGTCGTGCAGGCCGATAGCGAGATTATCGTCAGCAGACCGGTCACGTGAAATAACGGCGCCCTTACGTGTTTCATGATGCAGCCTTCGACAAAGTGCGCATTAAATTGACCACCGGCGGCGCAGTCATCAGCACCACCAGCGGAAACAGCACCAGCACGATCAAAGGCACGCCCATGCCGGCGGCCAGCTTGCCGGCTTTTTCTTCCAGCGCGCTGATTTGCCGTACACGGCCATCCGCGGCAATCGAACGCATTGCGTCGGCCAGCGGCGTGCCGAAGCGGGTCGATTGAATCAACACGCTGGACAGATGTTCCAATTCCTGCACATCGGTACGTTCGTCTAAGCGACGCAAGGCATCCACGCGATCCGGCATCACCAGCAATTCAGACGCGGTCTGACGCAACTCCATGGACACCTCCGGCGCACTCGACGCAATCTCTTTCGCCACCCGTCCGAAGGCATCCTCCATGCTCAACCCTGCTTCCGCGCACACCGTGAGCAGATCGATCGCCTGCGGCACGCCGGCACGAATGCGCAGGCGGCGCGTGCTGGCCCGGTCGGTGAGCCACCAATCCGGTAAGCGTACCGAGACATATAGCAGCACCAACAACTTGAAGAGCGCAAACGGGTGTGCCAGCGGATGCGCGATATTGATGTCCAGCCACAGCCAACCCAATAGCAGCGCCAGCATGAAAACCCCCAGCTTTGCCAGTAAGAACAGATCCAGGGCCTGCTTGCCTGACCAACCGGCATTGATCAGCCGTTTCGTCAATCGCTGCCGTTCTTTTGCTCCAGCCAGCGGCGCCGCCAACGCGACAATCCAATCGGCATGCAATGGTCTGTTGCCATGCACGCCCAGCCTGTGCATGCGCGATGTCAGTTGCTGTCGGCGACGCCACAATACGTAGCCATATCCCAATGAAAACAGGGCGACGGGTAAAAAAATCAGACTCTCTTGCCAGGTCACGGTATCTCCTTGTGTCGTTTACAAATGCGTGGCGATTTGTCGATGGATGCTGCTCTCAGGCCAGCGTCGTATTGAATGGATATATCCGACTAAGCGACAAACCGGCTTGCCGCTCGCGTTACAGCCGCGCCATGCGCCAGATCACGGCAAGTCCTGTCACGATGCTGGTCGCGGCGTAAATCAGGATCAGATGGCCAATGGGATCGTTCAGCAAAAAATAAAATTGACGCGGGTTAAGCCAGGCTTGCAATAGCAAGATGATGATCGGCAACGCGCCGAGAATGCGGGCAGCGGCGCGTGATTCGGCTGTGAGGGCGCGCAGGCGACTGGCGGTGGCACGGCGTTCACGCAGGGTTTTGCCGAGCGTCGCGAGAATATGGGCGAGCGGGCCGCCGCTTTCGCGATTGAGGGCCAGCGCGGCACAAAAGAAAGTGACATCGGGAATGTCCAATTCGGCAGATAAATGGTTCAACGCATCGCGGAACGGCACGCCGAGTTCCAGTTCCTGACCGAAGCGGCGAAAACGCCGTCCCAGTTCGGCGTCGAAAGTTTCCCCCAGCGCGGCCAGCGAACGTTCGATGGGAATGCCCGCTTGGATGGCGCGCGTCAGATGATTAACCGCGTCGGGAAAATTCTGGATGAATTGGGAACGCGCTTGTCGCAATCGATGTCGTCTGAACAAGTCATGCGCCATCCAAGCGCCGAAGAGCGCCGCAAGCGGCACGCTCCACCATGGCAGTCCAAACCAGGCGCCAAACAACACGGCACCAAAGCCAACCAGTCCGATCGCATTCGCATCGGGTCCCAGCAAGCGCAACCACCGGCGCCAATGCAGGTCGGGCGCGGTGTGCATGGGTGCGGCGTGGCGATGGCGCAAGGCGTAGATGCGCGCGCGCACGTTTTGCTCCTGGCGACGCTGACGCCACCACACCGAGAAGCTGCCGACTGTCAACATCAGCAGAGGCAAGCTCCATTCAAACCAGTTCATGTTGCAAGGCCTTGTCAAATGGCGCCGCGATGGTATCGGCGGACTCGGGCGCAGCGGGTGTATTGAGCGCGGCATGACAGGCATCATGCAGTCCTGCGACCAGCAATTTTTCCTGGCAGACGAGTTCGCGCCGGACGCAACGATAATGTCCTTGTCCGCTCTGATCGCGTTGGTAAATGAACAGGCTGCGACAAGTCACATCATCCACGCCGGCGATAATCTCGCTGATATTGGTAATGCGTCGCACGCCATCGGCGCAGCGCTCGATCTGCACCAGCAAATCGAGCGCGCTGGCGATCTGGCGTCGAATCAGCGAAGACGACATGCTGACTGCGCCGATGTTCAACATGTTCTCCAGTCGCAGCAGCGCATCGTCAGGACTATTGGCGTGCAAGGTGGACAGCGAACCGTCGTGCCCCGTATTCATGGCCTGCAGCATGTCAAAGGCTTCGATGCCGCGCACCTCGCCGAGCAAGATCCGGTCGGGCCGCATGCGCAAGGCATTCTTCAGCAGCTCGCGCTGTGTCACCTCGCCGCGTCCCTCCAGACTGGGCGGGCGTGTTTCCAGGCGGATGACATGCGGTTGTTGCAGCCGCAATTCAGCGGCATCTTCGATCGTCACGATGCGTTCGTCCGGGCTGATATGGTGCGACAAGGCGTTGAGCAGCGTGGTTTTGCCGGCGCCGGTGCCGCCCGAGATCAACATGTTGAGCCGCGCACGCGCCGCCACTTTCAGAAACGCCACCATTGCGGCAGACAGACTGCCATAGTCAGCCAATCCGTCCAGATCCGGTGCCTGTCGTGCGAACTTGCGAATGGAGATGCAGGCGCCGTCCAGGGCCAGCGGCGGAGCGATGATGTTGACGCGGCTGCCATCCGGCAGTCGCGCATCCACCATCGGCGAGGCTTCGTCTATGCGGCGGCCGACTGCGCTGGCGATGCGTTGCGCCAGATTCATCAAATGCTCGGCATCGCGAAAGTGATGATCGGTGCGCTCCAGTTTGCCGCGTCGTTCGACATAGATACAATTGGGGCCGTTGACCATAATGTCGTTCACGCTGGGATCGTCCATGAGCGGTTGCAACGGTCCCAGTCGCACCATGTCGTCAACGATTTCCCGCGTGAGCGCACGTTGTTCAGTCCGGTTGAGATAGAGTCGCTGTTCGCGCACGCCTTGTTCGACCACTTGACCGACGCTGACTTCCAACGTCGGCAAGTCCATGCCAAGCGCGGATTCTGCATCGATATGGGACAGGATTTGCGTGCGCAATGCCAGATAGGCATGGGCGCGGGCACTGGTGGTGAGGATCATCGTGCGGCTCCTTGTCTAGAAAACCTGGTTCTTGCTGGCATCTTCGATCGCCAACATGGCTTGTGCTGCCGCAGGCAATATGCCCGTCACGTCGCTGCTTGCCGCATACGAATATGTCAGGCCGCTATTCGGAGCAGCCGTTTCATAGCGGTGTAGATGGAGCTTGAGCGCAACGTCCGATATCGAACGCATCCTCCGGATATGAGTACGTTCCGCTTCGATTACGATGTCTGTTTGCGTGGAATCTGCGAATGGCATTTTCTCTTGCGGCAGCGTATCGCCTGACACGAAATCAGATTGAAGACGACTATTGCGCTTGATGAAGTCGGTCACCACTTGATCAATTCTGATGAAATCCTTGTTATTGGCGAGGGCGATGGGTTTTTGAGTGTAATAGCGAAACTGCAGATCACCCTCTACGCGACGGTCAAACGTGTTAATGGGACTGCGGTCGTCGTCCTCGCCCCTGACCAGTTCTCCATCGGCGGCACGGAACACATAGCTGATTTCTCCCGGCCTTCTGCGATAGACCTGATAGGGACCTTTCTGACCGGCGAGATAACACAAACCCGGCTTGTTTGGATCGAAGCGATGGCGATCTTTCGCCGTCTCCACAAAATACTCGGGCGTGCTTTGTCCATCATTCAATCTCATTACAATCCCGATCTGATCGTCCCGAGGTACTTCTTCATCGCGAATGGTTTGCATCCCTGGATACAGCACATCGAAAATGATATAGAGGTGCTCTTTGCTAAAAGACCCGATGTAGTAACCCAGCGGCATGACAAACACCTTGTCGACATTGCTGACTTTAAACGGCATTTCGATTCCGCATCTCATGTACATGAACTGATCCACTGGGATATTCAATGTCGCGGCTTGCTTCTCTGACGTTCATTCCATCCCCCCTTGCCACCAGCGTCGCGTCGATACCGGGGGCAGCTTGAGTAAATCCACGGCCAGTTGCGCCAATGCGCGATGAAGCACATGACTGGGCCGGTTGAATGGCAGGTTGTCGATCGCTTGTTCGCCAAGACGTCGCTGATAGGCAAAACGATGCGGGATGGACTGCCCGATGCTGTGGGCAAACTGATCTGCGCTCAACGGCATATGCGGTCGAGTCTGATTGAATACGAGCGTGGTGTTCAACAGCGGCCGGCATTGTCTGATCCAAGGCAATAAGGCGAGTGCGGCCCGCAGCGATGGAAAACTGCCGTCGGCAACCAGTACGCACAGGTCTGCGTCGAGCAGAACGGTGCGCGCGGCGGGACCGGGCGGCGTGCGCCATACCTGGCAGGAATGACGCTCCGCCAACAGTTGACTCAGGCCGCGAAGGGCCGTGCTGTTCGGCACGGTGTTGCCCTCACCGTCGTCCTCATGGTCAAGGTTCCCGTCATAGACATTCAACTGTGGAAACGGTGATTGCACAATCTGGTCGAGCAAAGCCTGATCAAGGCGCTGCACATCCTGTAGCAAGGCATTGAGGCGCCCCGGTTGATCGCAACCCAGCCAACTGCCGACGGCTGGCGAGGAGAAATTCAGATCCACCGCCGCGCAGTTGCGGCCATGCTGTTGCGAGATAACGGTAACCAGCCCCGCGGTAATCAGACTGGCGCCCACACCGCCGCGCAGACCGTGTACGGCAATCAGCCGTCCGTTGCGCGTGGTGTTGGCGCTGTCGAGCTGTAGCAGACGACGTGCAGTCAGGATCAGTTCATTGGGTTCAATCGGATGCGCGAAATATTCGCTGGCCCCCAGTTGACGCAACTGTCTGGCGTAGGCAAGGTCGTTGAGTTCACCCAACACCAGCACGGGCACGTTGGGCGCAGTGAATTCGCGCAGCTCGCGCAGGCTGGCAGTGGGCGCCGGGTCGCCCGCCAGATCGATGACGATCAGACCGGCCTCACGCAAGTGTGTCGCGTGCTCAGCCACACTCTGGATGACATTCTGGGTGACGAGATTGACGGTGACGCCGCCGGACTCGAACCGGTTGCGCCAGGTGGCGCTGGTTTGTTGATCGCGCATGAGCAGCGCCGTTGGGGGTGCATCTTGACGGGTCCTTGTCTGGAAATGCATGCGGGTCTCCTGCGTTATTTTTTCTGGCCGCCGCCGGGCACCAAAACCTGGTCCTTCAACGGTGCCGCTTCCCCGCGCTGATAAGCTTCCACGGCGCCAATCGTGGTGACCGGATTGGGAGCCGCCAATCGTTCAGGCTGTACGAGGTCCCTGGGGTTGACGATTTGCGCGGCCAGATTGGCATTGACACTGCAGCCGAATGTGCGGGTATGCGTTTGCCCGGTGAACCAACGCCCATCGCTCCAGGTTGATGACGCGGGACAGCCTTGCGCGACGGCCCCTGTCTGGCGGAATTCCGCTTCAAATTGATGCTCGCCCCCAATGCGCCAGCGAATGGCTTCGTCGGCAATGCCGAGCTCCCGCAGTTGCTGCACCAACTCTGTCCGCTGCGCTCTTGTCACACCGGGACCGGCATAGAGATCAACTTGCAGATTGGTGTTGCCGAGACGGTTTACTGCGGCGGCGAGCGCCCTGTTTCTGCCGATCGGGTCCCCCCCTTCCAACGATACGGCTTCTTTGCGTTCGGCCAGGATGACAGGGTGCGGCAGGTTGCTGTGTTCCGGGCCGGAGGAAATCGGTGAAGTACAGGCACACAGCAGCAACGACAACATCAGGCATGCATGCGCAATGAGCAGTTGCGTGCCAGACGGTCGGTTGTTGCGGCAAGGAAGAGAGGCATCGCTCATCGGCATGGCTCCTGGTTAATTGTGGAAATCAATAGCGAAAATCGAGCGACGGCATGTCCGTGGCAGGCGCAGACGGTGCAACCGTGACGTCGTCAGGCCGCGGGTTGGGACGACTATCCAGCAACAGGCGTTCCAAGGCATTTCCCAGTCCCGCCTGGGCATTGGGGATTGCCAGGGGACTATCGCTGGGCTGGACGATGTAGGCGGTGGCGATGATGACCAGCTCCGTTTCGCCGCGTTCGAATTCCTTGGAGCGCGCCAATGCGCCGAACAGCGGGATGTCGCCTAAGCCGGGCAGCTTGGAGACCGTGTCCACTACTTCGCTTTTCAGTAAACCGGCTAAAGCGAAACTTTGCCCGGATGCGAGTTCCACTGTGGTTTCGGCACGTCGCACGGCCAGGCCGGGTAGACGCTGCCCATTGATGGTAATGCCGATGTTGTGATCAGGTTGACTGACTTCAGGGCGCACCTTCAGACTGATTCGCTGCGCAGACAAGATGGTGGGAGTGATTCCCAGCAATACGCCAAAATCGCGGAATTCAATTCCTACGTTTTTGTCCTGCAAGACCGGAAACGGAATTTGTCCGCCGGACAAGAAGCTGGCGGTTTCACCGGATACCACGGATAAATTCGGTTCCGCCAGGATGGAGATAAGCTTTTCTTCCGCCAAGGCATCCAGTAGACCGGCGACATCTCCTCCAAAGCTGGACGCCAACTGGGTATGTGTGCCGACGTTGTTGGCAAAACTGACGGGGCTTTCGGTCAGGCCCAGGCGTCCGCCCCGGGCCTGCCATTTGAAACCGAGCTTGTCGCGCAACTTACGATTGACTTCCGCGACCCTCACGCGAATGTTGACTTGGTTGGGCATGTCGATGGTGAGACGGTTGATGACATGGCCCTGACGCGCGCCGGTGGTGCCTTTACCGCGACCAGCACCTTTCTCCTTGCTGCTGCTATCGCTGCTACTGCCGCCCTCGGACGATGCAGATTGCGCCGCGTCGGCCGGGTCGGTACGGATAAACCCATCGAGCAGTGCAATGACTTGGGTGCCTATTTGCGCATTGGGTACTTTGCCGCTCACCGAGACCCCGTCCAATGTCGGAGTCAGCGCGAGGGCGAGCTCGGGAAAATCTTTTTTGAGCGCCTCCTCCATTGCCTGGGTGTCGAGCTCGACTTTGATTTCGGCACTGTAGATCACATCGCCCGCTGCATTCATCGCATACAGACTGGTGGCGCCCGCCTTGCGACCGAATATCAGCAGGCGGTTGATGTTAGGAACCTGATAGCTGGCGATATCGGGTTGCGCCACGAATACGGTGCGAGCGGCTTGCCCCAGATTGACCATGATGCCTTTGCCCACATGAAGGGGAAGTACTTGTCGCGGACTGTCGACGTTGGCATTGACGTTCACGCGTGCGGAAAGCGCCGGCACGGATAAAATCGTCAGGCAAAACGCTGATATGCAGAGAGGCATTCTGCGCATGGACTATCACTCCCTTTGTTTATCAAGATAACGTGCGGACCGTCTTGTGACGCAAGCAGCAACACGCTGCCCGAGCGACTATAGCGACGGTGAAGACTGGTACGCCGGACTATTGCCGCCGCCATTGTTAGTGCTGGGACGTCGTTCGGTGCCGAGCATCTGCACCACCTCGCTCATATCGTTTCGTGGCGGCGCAGGTACGCTTTCCGGCCCAAATCCGGAGACGATGTCGCGGGCTGATATTTGAGCGTTTTGCGTATCGCCTGCGTTGTCGGTGTCGTCGGACAACAGACTGCGCAGACTGAGCGACAAGTCTCCTACGCCGCGGGCCAGCGCCAGTAGTTCTGCTTGCTTGGGCGTGACTTCGAGCGTGGCGGTACCGCGATCGGGATTGTCGTTGACATAGAAATCTTTTCCGTGAGTACTTGTGCTGCCAACGTCAGGCCGTATCGTGGCGAGATTTTCGACATGTTGATCGATCGCGATGACACGGACGTTGGTCAACAAGGTCCGCGCCATGCCGTCTTTTTTACGGCTGCCTTCATCCAGCAGACGGCCGGAGAGAATCACGTCAACCCGATTACCCGGTCGGATGAGGCCGGCGCTCCCGCTGATTCTGTCCAAAGGAATCGACACTGCGCGTTTGCCCGGCTTGAGTACCGCGGCCAGAAAAGCAGCTTCCCCTAAACGTACCGACGACGTGACGTCGATGAAGTCGCCTTGCTTGAGCGGCACGCGCAATACGGATCCGACCAAATCCTCCGGCTTGGCGATGCCTTTGACGAAATAGCGCGACAGCACCGACTCATCCGCCTGACCAGGCCAGGTAAGCCAGACCAGATCGCGCGCCTCGATGAACGCCCCTACGTCCAGATTGTTAGCCAATGCCAAAAACATGGGCTTGCTGCGCTCAGGAACTTTCGCAACAGCGGGGCGTGTGGCCTGAATCCACCATCCAGACAACAAGGTGAGAACCAACACGACACCTAGATAGAGGTAGAACTTTATTTTCATAATCTTCCTGATTTCAAGACGCGAAAATTTCAACCAATGCTGCTGCCACAATCGCGACCCCGTATGGCAGATTCGGATCGCTACGCTTTTTGCAGACAGCCAAGGCGCTATAGACCAGCGCCAGACATCCCCCTGACAAAGCAGCGCCAAGCAACAGGTCAAGCCCTTTTCCCGGAAAGAAAAGGGACGTCGCCGCCAACAACTTGACGTCTCCCGCTCCACACACCTTCAACGCAAACAACAACGAACCCGCGCCGAGTATTGCCAACGCAACTGGCCAGCCGGGCGCCACTCCCGAAAGGCAGCCGTTCGTGACCGCCAACAGCGCCAACAACCCGACCAAAGCGTTGGGAATGTGTCGCCGGGACCAGTCGCACCAGGCAATCCAGCCAAGCAGCGTGATGCTGGCCACGGTGACCACGGTGACCATTGCGACGGCCGATGCCATGAACGGCTTTATTTGGCGTTGCCTTGCGGCAGATTGCTGACAATGTTTTTGAATATCTCCGTAATCGCCTTGGAGAACGCACCGTCGGTCGACACCAGCGTGCCAATCACCACGGCGAGGCCCGCTGCCAAGATGCCGTATTCGATGGCGGTCACGCCACGTTGATCGCACAGAAACCGGCGCAAGAAGAGAATGAGCTGCATGGACCACTCCTTAAAAATTACCCACCAAGAAATGCAAGCACAAGAAATGTGAGGGCTTGAACCACATGTTCATTCCGTTGCGCCTTGGCATTTTATTATAGAAATGATAATTATTATCATTACTGCAACTATGGGTAAATGTATTGCCCGATTCCTGACGCACGAAATGTCTTTCGCCAGTGAAGTTGCCAGTCTGGTCGTTTTCATGGCAGGTGGCCTGCTCGCCACTCCGGCGCACGCAGCCGGCGAGATTGACCAAATCATGAAGCGCGACGAACTACGCATCGGCTAAGCGAGCGCACCGCCAGACAGAAGAAACAGAGGGCCTTGATCATGCCGACTTTGTCTGGCGCTCCATGCAGAGATTGATCGCGTAGGCAAGATTCCCGGCAGAGTGCCCGTGGATGATGGGCCGGTTCCGCATTGACTCGTTTATACTCAAATTCCCGAATTACGAGAATTTGATTTCCAAATATGAGAAAAATGAGGAATCATCCCCCCATGAACTCGCCGTCCCCTTCACACTTCGCGCAGGAACCCGCCGTCGCCACCAGCGAACGCTCGCTGCTGGTGTTGTCGGTGATCGCCCGGCACGGCAAGCCGATTGCCGTGCGCAAGCTGAAGGAACTGACCGGCTTGCCGCAGAGCACCTTGTATCGTCATCTGCAGCCGCTGAAGAAATGGGGCCTGGTGCAGGAACAGGACAACTTTTACGCGCCTGGTCCGCTGAGCGTGCAACTGGCCTGGGGCTTCGACCATACCTCTTACCTGGTCAGCAATGCCCAGCCCGAGATGCTGCAACTGGCCAAGAAATGCGGCGAGAGCGTCGGCCTGATGGTGGCGGTCAACGATCAGGTGACCTGCCTGGACATGGTCGACAGCGAGCAATCGCTACGCTGCTCGTTCTCCAAGGGCCGCTCGCATCCGTTGTTGCGCGGCGCCTCGGCCAAGGCGGTGCTGGCGCATCTGCCGCCGGCCATGGCCGACAACATCGTGCAACGCCAGTTACAGGGCCGGGATGAAGAAATCGCCCGCCTGCAACAGGAACTCGCCGCCATCCGCACGCAAGGCTATGCGGTCAGCGAAGGCGAAGTCGACTGGGGCGTGTGGGGCGTCAGCGCCCCGGTGTTTTACAAACCCGGCCAGGCGGCCGGCGCGATTACCTTGATGGCGCCCGCGATCCGGGCCGAAGAGCGGCAGCGCGAGCTGATTGCCGCCACGGTCCAGGCCGCCGCCGCCATCAGCGAACGTCTTGCGTTGTTTTAATCAGTCCAACTTCAGGGAGAAACCATGATTCACCGCCGCCGCTTCATCAGCATGCTCGCTGCCGTCAGTTTCATCGCCGGTCTTGCCGTTGTTCCGACACTGTCTTCGGCGCAGACCGTCGACGTCATCCGCGTCGCCACCGACGCCACCTTCCCGCCGTTCGAATTCTTCAAGGACGGCAAGCGCACCGGTTTCGACATCGAACTCATCGAGTTGCTGGCCAAGACCATGGGCAAGAAAGTCGAATGGACCGACATCGACTTCAAGGGTCTGATTCCCGGCCTGGTGTCGCGTCGCTTCGACGTCGCGTCCTCGGCCATCTACATCACCGAAGAGCGCCGCCGCGTTGTCAACTTCACCGATCCTTACTATCCGGGTGGCCTGGTGGTCCTGACCAAGGCCAGCAACACCTCGATCAAGCAACCCTCCGATCTGGCCGGCAAGAAGGTCTCGGTGCAGGTCGGCACCAAGTCGGCCAATTACCTCAAGGAGTATTACCCGCAAGCCGAGCGCATCGAAGTCGAAAAGAACCAGGAAATGTTCAACCTGGTTGAAATCGGCCGCGCCGACGCCGCCGTCACCGGCAAGCCGGCCGCCATCGAATACGCCAAGACCCGTCCCGGCATGAAGGTGCTGGACAAGCAGGTCAGCGTCGAGCTGTACGGCTACGCGGTGCGCAAGGACCTGCCGCAACTGACCGAGGAAATGAACGTCGCGTTGAAGAAGGTCAAACTCGACGGCAGCTACGACAAGCTGGTGCAGAAGTGGTTGTCGTCGTCAGCCAAGTAACCCGGCAAGCGACATTGATCGAACAGAGGACGTAAGGAGAACAGATGAGCCTAGATTTTTTGCCGGTGCTTGAAGGCTGGCCGGACCTGTTGCACGGTGCGATCGTGACGGTGGAAATCACCGCCACTTCGCTGGTGCTGGGATGCATCCTCGGCCTGCTGGTCGGCCTGGGACGGCTCGACCGCAGCAAGCGCCTGCGCTACGGCATCTGCACTGTTTACGTCACCTTCATCCGCGGCACGCCGCTGCTGGTGCAACTGTTCCTGCTGTTTTTCGGTTTGCCGCAATTCGACATCCTGCTGCCGGCTTTCCTGTGCGGCGTGCTCGGCCTCGGCATCTATTCCGGCGCCTACGTGTCGGAAATCGTGCGCGGCGCCATCCAGTCGATCGACAAGGGCCAAATGGAAGCGGCGCGTTCGCTCGGCATGTCGGCGGGCAAGGCGATGCGCACCATCATCCTGCCGCAGGCGGTCGTGCGCATGATTCCGCCGCTGGGCAACGAATTCATCGCGCTGATCAAGAATTCGGCGCTGGTGTCGCTGCTGACCATCGCCGACCTGATGCACGAAGGCCAGAAGATCATCAGCGTGTCTTATCGTTCGCTGGAAGTCTACCTGGCGGTGGCGCTGGTCTATCTGGTGCTGACCAGCCTCACCAGCATGGCCTTGCAAAAAGTTGAAAAACGCCTGCGCGCAGGAGGTGCCGCTTGATGTCTACCCCCGTGTCCACGCCCATGATCAATATCACGAAACTCGGCAAATCGTTCTCCGGCCACCGCATCCTGCACGGCATCGACCTTGAGGTCGACGCCTCGCAAGTGATCGTCATCATCGGCCCCAGCGGTTCCGGCAAAAGCACGCTGCTGCGCTGCTGCAACGGCCTCGAAGTCGCCGAAGAAGGCAGCATCACCATCTGCGGCCAGGACCTGCTGGTCGACGGCAAGATGATCGCCGACCATGCGCTGAACGATTTGCGCACGCAAGTCGGCATGGTGTTCCAGTCGTTCAACCTGTTCCCGCATCTGTCGGTGCTGGAAAACGTCACGGTCGGTCCGCGCAAGATTCGCGGCACGCCGAAAGACGAGGCCGAGGCGCTGGCGCGCAACCTGCTCGCCAAAGTCGGACTGGCCGCCAAGGCCGACGCCATGCCCGCCACCTTGTCCGGCGGCCAGAAACAGCGCGTGGCGATCGCCCGCGCGCTGGCCATGCAGCCCAAGGTCATGCTGTTCGACGAGCCGACCTCGGCGCTCGATCCGGAACTGGTCGGAGAAGTCCTGCAAGTGATGAAAGCGCTCGCCAACGAAGGCATGACCATGATCGTCGTCACGCATGAAATGGGCTTCGCGCGCGAAGTCGCCGATGTCGTGGTGGTGATGGACCAGGGCCGCATCGTCGAGGCCGGCAAACCCGACCAGATCTTCGTCAACCCGACCCAGGAGCGCACGCGCAGTTTCTTGCAGGCGGTGCTGACGCGCAACAACACAGAAGCACCGCAAACGGCATAGGAATACCTCAGCATGGATCACTCACTCTGGAACGGCCGGCTCGACCACGACAGCGCCGGCGATACGCGCCGCCTGCATCAGTTGGTCAAGCCGTTCGACTGCAGCATCAAGGGCGGCGGCGCGCTGATCGGCTTCGCCTGCGACGAAGGCGTGCGGCGCAACCACGGCCGCGTCGGCGCCGCGCAAGGCCCAGACGCGATCCGGCGCATGCTGGCCAACCTGCCGGCGCATCGCATCGAACAGCTCGCCGATGCCGGCAACATCGATTGTCACGACGGCGAGCTGGAACAAGCGCAGCAGCGCCTGGCCGCCAAGATCGCCGACGTCAAGGCGCAAGGCGTGTTTCCGCTGGTGCTGGGCGGCGGCCATGAAGTGGCCTACGGCAGCTTCCTCGGCATCATGCGGCACATCGGCAGAGCCATGCCGCAACGCAAGCTGCTGATCGTCAACTTCGACGCGCACTTCGATCTGCGCGAAGCCGAGCGTTCGACCTCGGGCACGCCGTTCAGGCAAATGGCCGAATGGTGCGAATGGGCCGACCTGGAATTCCATTACCTGTGCTACGGCATCAGCCAGCTCGGCAATACGCCGGCGCTGTTCAAGCGCGCGCAGCAACTGAACGTGGAATATGTGATGGACACCGACGTCGCCTACCGCAACCTGGCCGAGCTCGATGTCCAACTGCGCAGGCGGCTGCAAGACGTCACCGATGTCTATCTGACCATCGACCTCGACGTGCTGCCCGGCGAAAAAGCGCCCGGCGTATCGGCGCCGGCCGCGTTCGGCATGGCGCTGGAGAAGGTCGAAAAGCTGGTCGCGACCATCAAGGCCAGCGGCAAGCTGATCGCCGCCGACATCGCCGAATGCAATCCAGTCTACGACCGCGACGGCCTGACCGCCAAAGTGGCGGCGCGTCTGGCGCACCTGATCCTGCAGCCGGACTGATCCTTTCCTGCCCGCACGATGCCGCTGCTCATCCCGCAATCCCGACAACGCCTGATGCGCTGGAAAAACGGCGGTGGCATGACTTGCGAGATCATGCGCTTTCCGCAAGACAGTTCGCTCGAATCCTTCGACTGGCGCGTGAGCGTCGCCACCGTGCAGCAAGGCGGCGCGTTTTCTTTGTTCCCGGGAATCGATCGATCGCTGGCGATCCTTGAAGGCAAGGGCATTGCGCTGGACATCGGCGGCGCCTTGCAACAACTCACGCCGCGCGATCCGGTGCTGCGTTTCGACGGCGCCGCCGATGTCCATTCGACGCTGGTCGACGGCGACATCGTCGACTTCAATGTGATGACGCGACGTACGGCGTACACGCATACGCTGGAACGCCTGGCCGTCACCGGGCAGACTGCGCTGCCGTGCGACGCCCTGACGCTGCTTTATGTCATCAATGGAAGTTGCAGCCTGTCCGGCGCGGACAAACTGCGGGCGGGCGACGCCGTGCTGTTCGATGAAGCCGACTCACCACGCGTGCTGCATTCAAACGCGGCGAAAGTGATGCTGGTGCGGTTGCGCCGCCAGGATCAGGAGCCGACAATCGCCAACGCCACCGCTTCGGCCACCCGGATGCCGTCGATCGACGCCGACATGATGCCGCCGGCATAACCGGCGCCCTCGCCGGCCGGATACAAACCTTTGGTATTGAGACTTTGCAGCGTGTCGTCGTTGCGGCGGATGCGCACCGGCGACGACGTGCGCGTCTCGACGCCGGTCAGCACGGCGTCGTGCATCGTATAGCCGCGGATCTGCTTGTCGAAGAACGGCAATGCTTCGCGGATGGCGTCGATGGCGTAGTCCGGCAAGGAAGTGCTGAGGTCGCCCAGCAGCACGCCCGGCTTGTACGAGGGAATCACGCTGCCAAGCTGGGTCGAAGGACGCTTGGCCAGGAAATCGCCGACCAGTTGGCCCGGCGCATCGTAGTTGCGGCCGCCGAGTTCATAGGCGCGCGATTCCCACTGGCGCTGGAAGGCGATGCCGGCCAATGGATGGCCCGGATAATCGGCCGGCGAAATGCCGACCACGATGCCGCTGTTGGCGTTGCGCTCGTTGCGCGAATACTGGCTCATGCCGTTGGTGACCACGCGTTCCGGCTCCGAGGTCGCCGCCACCACCGTGCCGCCCGGGCACATGCAGAAGCTGTAGACCGAGCGGCCGTTGGCGCAGTGATGCACCAGCTTGTAATCGGCGGCGCCGAGGATGGGATGGCCGGCGCTGGGGCCGAAGCGGCACTGATCAATCAGCGATTGCGGGTGTTCGGCGCGAAAGCCGATCGAGAACGGCTTGGCTTCCATGTAGACGCCGCGGTCGTACAGCATCTGGAAGGTATCGCGCGCGCTGTGGCCGATGGCCAGCACCACATGGTCGGCGGCGATGTGTTCGCCGCTGGCCAGCGTGACGCCGCGCACCTGGCCGTCCTCGATGAGGATGTCGTCGACCTTTTGCTCGAAGCGGAATTCACCGCCCAGCGAGACGATCTTTTCGCGCATCAGTTGCACCATCTTCACCAGGCGGAAGGTGCCGATGTGCGGCTTGCTGACGTACAGGATTTCTGCCGGCGCGTCGGCGGCGACGAATTCGGTCAGCACCTTGCGGCCGTAATGCTTGGGGTCCTTGACCTGGCTGTAAAGCTTGCCGTCCGAGAACGTGCCGGCGCCGCCTTCGCCGTATTGCACGTTGGACTCCGGCTTCAGTTCGCGCTGGCGCCACAGGCCCCAGGTGTCCTTGGTGCGTTCGCGCACGGTCTTGCCGCGTTCGAGGATGATCGGGTTGAATCCCATCTCGGCCAGGATCAGGCCGGCAAAGATGCCGCACGGCCCGGTGCCGATGACGACCGGGCGCTTGCTCAGGCCGACCGGCGCCTTGGCGACGAAGTGGTAATTGGTGTCGGGCGTCGGGCCGATGTGCGGTTTGCCCGCATGCCGCTTCAGCACGGCAGCCTCGTCGCGCACCTCGACGTCGACGGTATAGGTCAGGACGACCGCGGATTTCTTGCGTGCATCATAGCTGCGGCGAAACAGGCTCACGCTCAGCAGGTCGGCATCGGCAACGCCCAGGCGCGCCAGGATGGCGGTACGCAGGTCGGCTTCGGGATGGTCGAGGGGGAGGTGTATTTCAGTCAGTCGCAGCATTGCACAATGGTCCGTTGATCAAGCCGCGTCGGGTCTGCAAGCTTGTCTACAGATTTCCGGCGGCAGCCGGCATTTTACTCCAGGCTTGCCGCTGGCGGGCTGGCGGCAAGCCCCGTGCCGCCGTCATCGCCCTCTCCGTTGTCACCACTGGGAGGCATGTTCGTCCTGATACCCCAGCGCCGCCTTGCGCCGCGAGCAACTTTCCCACGCAGCGGTCACGATCAGGATCGCGGTCGTCAGCCCGCCCACCATCAGCAGATCGGTGATCTGTGCAAATACCGAGAGAACAAGCAGCAGCGCCAGACCGACGAGATGCGACAGCGGAAAGCGGCGGTAAACCACCTTCTTGTAGACCGCATTGCCGAACAGATACAGCATCGGCCCGGCGATCAGCGCCAGCAATGAGGTCGGCGCAATGCGCTGATCCGGATGGGCGATCATCAGTTCGGTGCCGACCGCCGACACGATGACGCCGGCGACGATGATCACGTGCACGTAGTGGAAGTAGGCGCCGATACGGCCCGGATCGTCGGAATGCACGATGGCTTCGCTGCCGTCCTTGCTGCTGGTGTCGAAGTACACCCACCACATCGCCAGCGTACCGACGAAAGCGACAGCCAAAGCGACCAGCACCGGCGCTTCCCATTGCGCCGCGTGGGCGACGGTGGCGCCGGTGATCAGCAGCGCTTCGCCGAGCGCGACGATGACGAACAACTGGCAGCGCTCGGCCAAATGGCCGCCTTCGATGGTCCATTCATCGGTGCGGGAACGGCCCAGGCCGGGCAAGGCGAAGCCGGTCATCGGCGAAAAATAGTCGCAGGCGACGGCCACGATCCAGAACGCCAGGCGATGTTCGTGCGACAAACCGCCGGCGATCCAGAACACCGCCGAAATGCACAGCCAGCCCAGCATGCGGCGGAAGTTCGGCGTCAGGGCATGGCGGCCGCCGAGACAGCACAGCACGAACAGGGTGCGTCCCACCTGGATCGTGGCATACGCGGCGGCGAACACCAGCCCGCGCGCGGCAAAGGCGTCCGGGATGGCCGCCGCCATCAGCAGGCCGACCAGCATGATGGCGAACAGCATGATGCGAATCTGCAAAGTTTCGGGATCGAACCAGTTGGTGACCCAGGAAGTGTATTGCCATGCCAGCCAGACGGCGAACCACAGCACCAGGGTTTCGACCGCGCCATTGACGCTGAGGTCGTCGAGCAGGCGATGGGAGAGCTGAGTGACCGCGAACACGTAAATCAGGTCGAAGAACAATTCCACGAACGAGACGCGCGCTTCGTGGCCGTCGCGAACGCGCAGCAGGCCGGTGCGCACATTTTTTGCTGATAACGTCTTCATGTTCCCCTCCCGTGTGACATAGGCGTATCCTCGCACACGCGCTCCATGAAGGACAAGGCAAGACACGTGCAGGTGAAGGCAACAGTTGCTTATTTCTGACAGACCATCGACAGCGAATTTGTTTCCAGCCGTTTCCATTTGCCGCAATCCTGGCGCTTCGGGAAACACAAAATTACAGTTGCCGCGGCCGGGCTGATCTACATTCAAGCTATCGCGACACGTTGTGATTTTCGTCGCTTGACAACGGAGCAAGTACATCATGAATTACAAGAATATCGTCCTCGCCGTCGCGCTTGCCGCCGGTGCAGCTTCATCCGCATTGATGGCGCCCGCCGCGCAGGCCCAGATGCGTACCGATGTGGATATCCGCATCGGCACGCCACCGCCGCCGCCGCGTTATGAACGCATGCCGCCGCCGCGCCGCGGCTATGTCTGGGCGCCCGGCTACTGGGCCTGGAACGGCCATCGCCACGTCTGGGTCGGCGGTCATTGGGAACGCGTACGCCGCGGCTACCGTTACGCGCCGCCGGGCTGGCGCCAGGATCCGGACGGCTGGCGCTTCAACCGCGGCGGCTGGGGGCGCTGATGACACGAGGCCTTCCTGCAACGATTGCCGGCGAGGCCTCATTTCCCGCATAGCGGATCAAGTGCGATGAAACTTGTCGTTTCTCGCCATTCAATCATTGATGGAGTCCCGCATGACATCGCCTGCTTCAAGAAAAATGCTCCGGCTGACCGTGACGCTGGTCGTCATCGGCGTCGTATGCTTTATATCGTCCGGATTGGCAGGAACTGAAATCGACGTGCAAGGCGTACTGCATGAACCCTTCTTTTTCCTGATTCCATTGGGATGGCTTTGCATTTTTTCGGGAGTCGTTTCAGGCGTGATTGCCTATTGCCTGCATCGCATGCAATCCTTCCGAAAGCACGCACCCGAGCCCGAACGCCTTTGAGCGCCTAACCGGCCGGTTTCTCTCTGCGACGCGCCTTCAGGGCGAACCGCGCCGGATCGAGCAAGGCCAGCAAATCCCTGCCCAGCGGCGCCGGTTCGCCTTCCAGTTGGCAAGCCAGTATCTCCGCCGCCAGGGGTGCCCAGATCAGCCCGCGCGAGGCATACGCCAACGCTGCGAACAACTGCGGCCAGCGCGGCAGCTCGCGCAGTTGGACTTCACCCGCGGCCGACAAGGCGGCCGCATCGGGCAAGGCGCCCACCAGCGGCAGGCGGTCCGCCGATACGCAGCGAAAGCCGACGCGTCCGGCCAGCGCGGCCGGATCGATATCCGCGCCCAACTCCGGCAACAGTTGCCGCAGCTTGTCGAGATTGCCGATGTGGCTCTCCAGACGCGGCGCGGCATCGCTGTCCCGGTCGTAACTCGCTCCCATGCTGACCTTGCCGTCGACCGCGCCGGTCAGGTAGCCGTCGCCGCATAACGCAAACGGCAAGTCCGGCAGCAACGCGGCGGGAAGATGGCTGACCTGGCCGCGTATCGCCTGCAGCGGCAAGGATGCCGCCTGCGCGAAACCGACCGACTGCATGCCGTTGGCCAGGATGGCGACCGGCGCTTGCGCAATGACGCCGCCGTCGGCGCCGAGGGCCTGCCATTGGCCGTCGACGCGACGCAAGGCGATCGCCTCGCGCTGAAAGCGCCGCTGCAAACGTTCGCCGCAAGCCTGCAGCATAGCCTCGCACACCGCACCCGGCCGCAGCCAGCCGCCGCGCGGGAAAAACCAGCCGCTGCCGGTCGCCATGCCGAGCCGTGCGCCGGCTTGCTGCGCCGACCACCATTGCGCGTAGTCCTGCGGATAGCGCCAATGGCGCGCCGCCTGCTCGAAGGCCGCGGCTTGCTCGGCGTCGCGCGCAACCTGCAGCACGCCGCAAGCCTTGCCGATATGCCTGTCGCTGTCGAAGACGCCGACGCGCGCCCACACCTGTTGCGCGAACAGGAAGGCGGCGCGGGTGAGGCGCGCGGTCGGATTGTCGTCGCGCGCAATCGCCGGCATGTAGACTCCCGCGAGGTTGCCCGAAGCCTCTTGCGCCGCCTGCGCATGCCGCTCGATCAGCGTCACCTGCCAACCGCGCGCCGTCAGGCTTTCGCAGGCGGCGCTGCCGGCCAGTCCGGCACCGATGACGATGGCGCGGCGGTCGCGCTGACCGGCGGCAGCCTCGACTTTCCAGCGCGGCGCGAAGCGCGCCGACGGCCCGCCGTTTTCTTCGGCGACGAATCCCGCCTGCGCCAGCGCGGACGGCGACAGCCGCCACGCCCCTTGCGTCAGCAGTTGCGCCTCCGGCGCGGCCAGATGACCGAGACGCTTGAGCAACGGCGCGCTCCACCTGGCGCCGTCCTGCTCATCCTGCAGCAGGAAAAAATCGATACGCGCTTCGAGTTGCGCCAGACTCGCGGCAAGCTCGCCGACGATCAGCGTCAACACCACGCGCCCCTGTTGCAGCAAAAGACGGTGATATCCCGGGACCAGCGGCGGCCAGGCGCGGCATAGCTGGTCCGCCAACTGCGGCCAGCGCGACTGCATGCGCCGCAGCCGTTCGCGCGTCGGCGGATGCGGTTCGATCGCCAGATAGTGCAGGCGCTGCGGCGCGCCGGGGTCGTG
>NZ_CBXX010000030.1 GCF_000577615.1 Herbaspirillum sp. RV1423 | reverse complement strand
CGCTGCGCGCGCGTGCCGTCCGCAGATTGCCAATTTAGTCCTTTTGTCATTTAACACCTCAAAACAAGACAGGAGCTTGCAATGAGCAAGGAACGATTTCTTAAAGAGAACCTGAAGGTCGGCGAGAAGTACGCCGGCCTTCTCTTGGGTAAGGATGGAATGCCGGATCAGCATATTTTCCTGCTGCCTGGTGAAGCTGAATCCATCGAGTGGGCGCCGGCGAAGGAATGGGCGACATCGATCGGCGGCGAACTTCCGACGCGCCGCGAGCAGTCGCTGTTGTTTGCGAACCTGAAAGAGGAATTCGCGAGTGCTTGGTATTGGTCAGTTGAACCGTCTGGCACCGGCTGGGCCTGGTATCAGCACTTCAGCCGCGGCGACCAGTACTGCGACCACACGCGCAACGCGCTGCGCGCGCGTGCCGTCCGCAGATTGGTTATTGAGTAATTCAACAATTTAGTCAGATATGGCCATCCATACCCAACTTCCGATTTACAAGGTCGCCTACGATCTTCTCGTCGTCGTCACCGGCGCCGTTAAGAACATGCAGCGCGACCTCAAGCGCAACATCGGCGAAAAGATCAGTAACGAATGCACCGAAATAACGGTGTTGATCTTCCGCGCGAACGCAGCCCAAGATAAGGAACCGCATCTCATGGAACTGCTGGAGCGCTTGCAAGTCGCGGAGTTGTTGCTACGTTTGTCGATGGATATGCGGATCATCTCCAAACAGGCATATGCAATCGCCGTGGAGAAAACGACAAGCATCGGTAAGCAGGCCAATGGGTGGCGCCGTGCCGCAAATCGCCCGCTTCATGGAGGTCAAGGCCGCCATGACTGAGCGATCTTTCAATCTGGTCGTGCCGCTGGCTCACGAGGCCACCGACATGCGCATCGCAGATACCACCGGCTGCGTCCGGGATCGGTCTGGCGCAGTCTCTCATCTGAATATTCGGGTGAGCGACATGGAAAGCACGATGGTTACGGCTGGGCCTGGTATCAGAACTTCAACAACGGCAACCAGAACAACAACCACACGAACAACGCGCTGCGCGCGCGTGCCGTCCGCAGATTGGAACGCACCTGACTTTACGTTCTCTGAGCTTGTTCAGGCCTATTTCGATTGCCGGCGCACAAAGCGTAACAGCCCTACTGCGCTGGCCTTCGAGGCCAATCTCGAAAGTAATCTGCGCCAACTCAACGACCAGCTCGTCGACAGCAGCTACACACCTGGCCGATCACTGTGCTTCGTCATCACCCGCCCCAAGGCGCGCGAAGTGTGGGCCGCCGATTTCCGCGACCGGATCGTTCATCACCTGTTGCACAACCATATTGCGCCGCGCTTCTATGCCAGCTTCATCGCCGACAGTTGTGCCTGCATCCCCGGACGCGGAACTCTGTACGGCGCGAAACGCCTTGAATCCAAGGTGCGTAGCATCACTCAGAACTGGAGTCGGCCAGCGCACTACCTGAAATGCGATCTTGCCAACTTCTTCGTCAGCATCAACAAGCATATCGTCCGCGATCAGCTTGCGCGCCGTATTCACGAGCCGTGGTGGATGGGCCTGGCAGAAACAGTGCTGCTCCATGATCCACGGCAGAATTTCGAATACCGCGGCGACCCCGACCGCATGAATCTTGTGCCGCCACACAAGCGGCTGCTCGGCCAGCCCGCACACCTGGGCCTGCCGATTGGAAATCTGTCGAGCCAGTTTTTCGCAAACGTCTATCTCGATGAACTCGACCAGTTCGTCAAACACCGCCTGCGCTGCCGCTACTACATCCGCTATGTAGACGACTTTGTGCTTTTGCATGAGTCGTCAGCCTGGCTGAATGATGCCAAACGCGAAATCGAAATCCATCTGGCCAATGCTCTTGGCGCACGCCTCAATCCGACGAAGACGATTCTCCAGCCGATCGCGCGCGGAATCGATTTCGTCGGCCAGGTGATCAAACCGTGGCGCCGAACGCTCCGTCGACGGACGTTCAATGACGCCTTGCAGCGGGTTCGTCTGGTGACTGATTCCGATCTTTTTGAGACAGGCAACAGCTATTTCGGCCTGATGCGTCAGGCATCGCATGGGCATCACGACCGTGTCCTGCTTGCAAAAGAGCTTCTTCGGCGCGGCCACACCATTAAATCAGACCTCACGAAGACATTCAGGAGGAAAAGCAAATGAGCGAATTCAAGGTCCGCGCCTCGTCCTGGGGTTCCCTCTTCGACTGCTCTATGCGCTGGGAGGGCGAACATATGCTCGGCATCCGGAAACCTGCGGGTCTGCGCGCGCAATTGGGTACGGCCATCCACGCCGGCACCGCCGCGTTCGACAGCGGCCGCCTGGCCGGCGCTCCGATCACTCTTGATGAAGCCGCCGGCGTGTTCGTCGATACCCTGCGCAATCCAGAGCACGACGTCGACTATAGCCAGGATGATTTGACCGTCAATGAAGCCGAAAAAATTGGGTTGGTGCTGGGCGTCAAGTACTGCACCGAGATCGCGCCGAAGATGGATTACCTGTCCGTCGAGATGCCGCTTGAGCCGCTGGTGATTGACTGCGGCAACGGCATTTTCGTGAAGCTGACCGGCACTATGGACCGCGCGCGCGTCGTGCGCTCGGCCGGCGGCAAGGTCATCAACGACCTGAAGACCGGTTCGCGCGTGATTGCCAAGGGCGCGGTGGTGATTCAGGGCCGCTCTGCACAACTCGGCACGTATCAAATCATGTCCGAGCAGACCGACGGCGAAGAGACCGTTGGCGCGCAGATCACCGGCTTGCAGACCACCAGCACTGCCGCCGTCGGCGTCAGCCGGGTATTCGACGCCAAGCGCGTGATGCTCGGCACCGAAGACAAGCCCGGCCTGATCCAGTTTGCCGCAGTCATGTTCAAGACCGGCTTGTTTCCGCCCAATCCCCAATCCCAGCTATGCAGCCCAAAGTACTGCGCCCGCTGGGCGACCTGCATGTATCACGAATAACCCACATCCAACCACGGAGAAAACCATGTCAGCACCAGAACAAAGCACCACCAACATCCAGACCTTGAAGAACCCGCCGCCGCGCGAGATCAGCATGCCCGATCAAAAGATCGACATGTTTTCCCTGCGCGGCTTCGAACTGGCCTGCCGCATCGGCAAGGCTTTTGCCGCGTCGGATGCTGTGCCTGCTATTTTCCGCTCGCACACGTCGAAGAAGGACAAAGACGGAAGCATCACCTGGATCGAGAATCCGGCCGCGCTCGGCAACTGCGTTGTCGCCGTTGAAACTGCCCAGGCCGTCGGCGTGTCCATCACCGCCGTGATGCAGAACGCCAATGTGATTGAAGGCCGTCTGAGCTGGAGCGGCAAGTTTGTCATCGCTGCGGTGAACGCTTCCCATCGTTTTACGCCGCTGCGCTTCCATATGGTCAACAAGGGAATGATGACCGCGAAGTATCGCGAAAAACAAGGCTGGAACAAGCAAAAAGGCGGATTCGATTTCGTCGACAAACAGGTCGAACTCGAAAACATCGAATGTACTGCATGGGCCATCCCCTATGGCATGCAGTTCCCTCCAGGCATTGGCACATTGCCACAAGCAATCGCGGCCGGTCTGCCGGTGATTGAAGGTGCGCCGGTGTCGATGGCGATGGCGGTCGAAGAAGGCTGGTATTCGAAGCCAGGCAGCAAGTGGCAGACCAGCATGAAAACGCTGATGCTCCAATACCGCGCCGGTTCGTTCTTCGGCAACATCCATGCGCCCGACGTCGTCATGGGCATGGGCAAGTCGTCCGAAGAGGTCTACGACACGATCGACTTCGAACAGCAGCCGGATGGCCGTCACGCGGTCAACCTCAACACCCTGCGTCCTGAACTGCAAAACTCCAACGCAGGCGTTGTCGTCTCCGAGGCCTCGCAAGGCAACGTCGTCGACCAGCCCCCCGAGAGCCAGGCAGGAGAGCCTGGCGAGCCACAAGCCGGCACGGCCGCCGGGCCTGCGAGTGAAACCAGCTCGCAGGCAGCGCAGGCGCAGGATGGCGACGCCGTCGTGCTGAGCTACGCGCAAGTCGCCGACGCCATGGCCAAGGCCACCAGCATCGAAACGCTGCAGGTCGCCATCGACATGATCAGCGGCGTCCCTAATGCGGAGCAGCAAGACGAGCTGCGCGGCATTTCCCGCGACCACCTGAAGAAATTCCAGACGCCGGCGGCTGCAAAGCCAGTCGGCAAGCGCGCCGCCGCGCCGTCCAGCGACAGCTTCAACATGGAATAACGCCCCCTGCCCTGTCTATCTCAACTACAAGAAGGAGCCGCAATGTTTAGTCTCGAAGAAAAGCTGGTCAAGATCACCAGCCTGAACCTACGCAAAGAGCGCCACGGCGAAGAACTGGTCAGCGCCGCCGATATCGGCGTATCTGCCGATCTGCCCAATAGCATGCTAGCGCACTTCCACCCACTGCTGAAGGATTCCTTCTACTCGAAGGACGACAACGCTCAAGCCGACATGATTGACGGCGAGTCGCACACGCCGGTCCTGAAGTTCCCCGGTTTCCCCGCCATCAAGTGGCCGGTCGCCCTCGAAGGCTACCAGTTCATCGCACATACCGGCATCGGCGGCCCGTCCGAAATCCGTCTGATCGACGTCAAGATCAAGAACGTGACATTCCTGTTCAAGGATGGCGGCACCTTCCACATTAAGTTTTCGGTGCAGGCACACCCCAGCGCCGACGAGAGCGGCCGCCTCTCAGACCTGATCCAGACCGAAGTGCAAATCACGCTGGTGCCGCCGGACGAAGCCAAGCAGCACGAATTGGCACGGGCGAAAAAAGACAAGAAACGCGCACTCGACGAAGCATTTTCCGGCGGCGCCGCTGGCGATGGCCAGACCGAACCCCTCGAACTGGATGGCGACGCAGATCCCCAGGGCGACACCGAGCACGATGAAGAGACCTCCGCCGACGCGCCGGTCACCCTCGAATAACCCGCAGTCACAACATCCAAAACAACAGCGAGAACGACATGACAAAAGAACTGATTTACGACACCGAAACCACCGGCCTGCCCGTCTGGAGCCAGCCGTCCGACCATCCCGACCAGCCGCGCGTCATCGAACTGGCCGCCGAACTGATCGACACCGACAGCCGCGAGGTGATCGCGTGCATGAGCTTCATCATCAAGCCGGAAGGCTGGACCATCCCGCCGGAGATAACCACGCTGACCGGTATCAGCAACGAACTGGCGAACGCCGTGGGCGTGCCGATGAAGATGGTACTGCCTTGCTTCATGGCCCTGTGGGCGGAATCCGACCGCCGCGTCGCGCACAACGAATCATTCGACATGCGCATGATCCGCATCGAGTTGATGCGCGCAGCAGGCTATCAGCAATTCGCCGACGAATGGAAGGCAGCGCCGGCGTTCTGCACCCAGGCGAGCAGCACCAATATCCTGAATCTGCCACCGACCGAGAAGATGCGCGCCAAGAACATGAAGGGGCCGAAGTCACCGAACCTGTCCGAAGCCTATGAATTCTTCACCGGCCAGAAATTCGAAGGCGCGCACCGCGCTTCTGCCGACGTCGCTGCCTGCCGCACGGTCTTCTTCGGCATCCGCGACCGCCAGCCGGAACTACAGCCAGCATAACGTTCAACGCTGGGGGAGTTGCCCGGGCTGACGGGCATCGGAAGTCCCAAAGTCGTAGGGAAAGAATGCCGCAGGGACGCACGGCAAGCCGGATGAAGACAGCACCGGCCACCAGCACCAATTCAAGGAAAGCAGACAATGAAACTCGCTCGTATTCAGATTGATAATTTTCTCGGCGCGCACCGCATCGACGCGCGCCTGACCACGCCGGTGACGTTGTTTGCCGGTCCGAACGGCGCCGCCAAGTCCAGCATCGGCGAGGCCGTGCGCATGGCGATCACCGGCGAGACGGTGCGCGTCAAACTGAAAAAGGAATATGGCGCGCTGGTGACCGAAGGCGCCAAGGCTGGTGGCGCGCTGGTTACCGTCGACGACGACCGCACCTATGCGTTCAACGTCCCGGGCGGCGAAGTGAAGGCTGACGACGGTCTGCCGACCGGCGGCGCGATTGCCGTTGCACTGAATGGCCAGCAGTTCAGCACCATGTCGTCCGACGAACGACGCACATTCCTGTTTCAGTTGACAGGCGTCAAGATCAAGCAGGACGACGTAAGGGAGCGCATGGTGAAGCGCGCCTGCGACCTCCCCAAGATCGAGGCCACGCTGCCATTATTGCGTACCGGCTTCCCGAGCGCCTGCGACTTCGCAAAGAGCAAGGCCACCGAGGCAAAAGGTGCTTGGCGCACGATCACCGGCGAAACCTACGGCAAAGTGAAGGCCGAAGGCTGGGCCGCGCCGGCGCCGGATGCGCCGGAAGGTGATGCGCCGTCAACCGATGAACTGGCCGTGCTGGACATCGAAATCGCCAATGCCAATCAACTAGTCGGCCAGGTGTCGGCGCAGGTCCGTAGCCGCACAGAAGCCGCAGCCAAGCGCTCGGCGCTGGCCGAAAAGGCCGGGCGTGTGCCGCGCGCCACCGAAGCGCTGGAGTATGCCCGCAAGGAACTGGCTGAGTACGAACCGAAGGTTGTGGCCATGCGCGAGCGCGCCAGCGGCACGGCTCGCGTTGGATTGCTGCACTCGCTTGCCTACGCGCTGGCCGGCCTGATCGACCTTCCGCAGGACATCGGCACAACGGTCTACAAGAACGCCGTTGCCGTCATGGACGAATACGAGGAAGAGCACGGTGAGTTACCACAGGAAGGTACCGCCGATGTGGACGCAATCGCGTCACTCCCAGAATTCGAACGCGGCCTGGAGGTTATGCAGAACGCCGTCAAGAACTGCGAACACGACCTTGCTGACGCCACCGCCGCCAAGGGCCAGTTTGATGCCCTGGCCGCGCCGAAAAAAGAAGAAGCGCTGCCCGATCTGAACGCGTTACAGGCCAACTTGACCAAGCTAAAGGCCGACCGCACCACCCTGCAATCCAAGATTACCGCCGCCTCCGGCCACGCCGCCGCAGTCGCTGCTGCCAAGCAGAAGACCGCCGACGCGGCCAAGCATCACGCTGACGTCTCCGCCTGGACGGTGGTGGCCGACGCGCTGGCGCCGGACGGCATCCCCGGCGATCTGCTCAAGGAAGCGCTGAAACCGGTCAACGATGGGCTGCTTGAAGAGGCGGGCGCAACGGACTGGAGGCCGGTGTCGATATCTCCAGAAATGGATATCACCGCAGCCGGCCGCCCGTATGCCCTGCTCTCCGAATCGGAGAAATGGCGTGCTGACGCAATGATCGCCGTGACCGTCGCCCGCCTATCCGGCATCAAGATTTTGATGCTCGATCGCGTCGACGTGCTGGACCTGCCGAGCCGCAGCAAGTTGCTGGGCTGGGTGCACGCCCTGGTCATCAGCGGAGAAATCGAAACCGCCCTGCTGTTCGCCACTCTCAAGGCACTCCCATCGAAGCTTCCGGCAAGCATGGCGGCGCATTGGGTGCAGGACGGCGAAATCGTTGAACTGAAGGAAGCAGCATGAGCGAGATGGGTGATGACTTCAAGGCTCTGAAGGACCATAAAAAGGCCCTGCGAGCCAAATACGGCATCGAATGCCCCGACTGCAAGCGCCTCAGGCCAAAAACGAATGCGACGATCCTCATGCCGCAACAACGCTGCCGAGTTGACGGATACCGAGACCAGAGGCCCGAGCTTACCGACGATCAATGGAGCCAAGCATGAACATCAACGACACACCGCAGGAACAAGCGCCAGCAAAAGAAACAATCAGCCTGAATGCTGCTGCCAACTTAGCATTAAATGCACTGCATGAGTGCAAGCCATTTAAGGGTTCCAAGAGGCAAATCAGTGACGCTATTCGAGCATTGACCGAGGCCTTACGCGATATAGCCTTCACTACGAACCTTACGGCAACACCAAAACAATTCGTCCGGCATCTACAAAATACTGCGAAAGAGGCGTTAGCGCAGGAACAAGCGCCAGCAGATAAGGATGCGGAAATTGCGCGGCTGAACGCAATCATCAATACACCGCAATCTGGCGACTTCCTGCGCGCCGTCAGCATTGAGTCTGAGCATCAACGCCAGCGTTGGGGGAGCGCCCACGATGCCGGAAAGACTGCCGCTGATTGGTTTTGGTTGATCGGTTATCTCGCAGGTAAGGCATTGCACGCACATGCCGCCGAAAACATGGTCAAGACGGAGCATCACATAATTACAACTGCCGCAGCTTTGATGAATTGGCATCTTTCGCTATCCAGTGGGACTGATATGCGCCCCGGAATTGACGGAGAGTTAGCCCTGCAATCCCAACCGCTGCGGACGACGCCGGTCGAACTTACGCAGGCCGAAAAAGACTGGATTCATGGAAAAAGCGATGAGCCGTTGATTTACGACGCCTCTGCGCAGTCCCAACCGCAGCAGGCTGCTCCTGTCGTCATCTACGAAAGCCAGCCATGCGCAATCATCTCGGACGCCATGAAAGCAAAAAAATGAAAAGAGACAAATTCACCGGCGTGCCGGACGACATCCGCGAAATCCGTCACTTTCACCTGTTCGGCGCGATCGGCGGCGGCGCCAAGGGCTTCAACAAGGGCCGCGCGCGCGTGGGCAACATGGTGTCACGCTCGCGCTGCATCGGCTCGATCGACGTCGACGCTTCTGCCAATCGTGACTTCCTGAAGATGACCGGTGTCGCCGCCACGCTGCTGGATATGTTCGACCGCGATCAGTACAAGGCATTCCACGGTAAGGAACCGCCGGCTGGCTGGCGCGAGGCCACGCCGGAAGATATCCGCCGCGCCGCCGGATATGAGTTTCCTCATATCGTTTTTCTGTCGGCGCCGTGCAAGGGATTTTCTGGCCTGCTCAATGAGAAGAAGAGCAAGACCGACAAGTACCAGGCGCTGAATAGACTGACGCTGCGCGGCATGTTCCTGATGCTGGA
This sequence comes from Herbaspirillum sp. RV1423, assembly GCF_000577615.1. Lineage (GTDB taxonomy): Bacteria > Pseudomonadota > Gammaproteobacteria > Burkholderiales > Burkholderiaceae_D > Herbaspirillum. The sequence continues at coordinate 51,112 of NZ_CBXX010000030.1, read as the reverse complement.
AGCATTTAAGGAAGACCCGCCGGAATTCATTCTGTTTGAAAATGTGCCGCGCATCGCCACGCGCGGCCGGCACCTGCTCGACCAGATCGTCGCCTTGCTACGCCACTATGGCTATGCGGTCGCCGAAACCACGCACGACTGTGGCGTGCTCGGCGGCCTGGCGCAGAGCCGCAAGCGTTTCCTGCTGGTCGCGCGCCACACGGCCAAGGTACCGACGTACCTGTATGAGCCGCCGACCCGGCGCCTGCAGGGTGTCGGCACCGTGCTCGGCCGCATGCCGTTGCCGGGCGCCGAAGCCGGTGGACCGATGCACCGCGTGCCGAATCTGCAATGGAAGACATGGGTGCGCCTGGCGTTCGTCGAGGCCGGCAGTGACTGGCGCAGCCTGAACAAGCTGGCGGTCGAAGGCGGCGTGCTGCGCGATTACCTGATCGTTCCGGAATATCGCAACGGATTCCTGGGCGTGCGCAAGTGGGACGAGCACAGCGGCGCCATGATCGGCATCAAGTCACCAGGTCAGGGAACGTTCAGCGTCGCCGACCCGCGCGCCGGCGACATTGAGAAGACGCACAAGAACGTTTGCCGCGTCGTCGATTGGGATCAGGCAGCCGGCACAATCACCAGCGGCCACGGCCCTAGTTCTGGTGGTCAGGCTGTCGCAGATCCTCGGCCTCAAGGCTCCGTGTTTGGAAAGTATGCGGTCACGCCGTGGGACACCGCTGCCGGCACCGTGATCAGCGGCAGCACCACCGGTCAGGGCGCGTTCGCTGTGGCCGATCCCCGTACCAATATGAATCGCGGCAAGGGCGACAACTACCTGACGGGTGGCCATTATGGCGTGGTCCCGTGGGAAAGCCCTTCCGGCGCCGTGCCGTCCTCGGGCAGCTACGATAACGGCCGCTGGTCGGTCGCTGATCCGCGCATGCCGGCCGCCGACCAGAAGCTGGTGGCAGTCATCCGCGCGCTTGACGACACTTGGCATCGCCCCTTCACCACGCTGGAGATGGCGGCGCTGCAATCGCTGATCGAACCGGAAGAATTCTTGCTGCTGGACGGGATGAGCGATCAGGCATGGCGCGAGCATATCGGCAACTGCGTGCCACCGGATGCCGCCGAGGCAATCTTTTCGGAGATTGCGCGCTCGCTGCTGCTCACCTGGTCGGGCGAAACATTCCTGCTGTCGGCGGCGCCGATCTGGGTGCAGCCGATGATTGTTGGTATGTGCGTCGCCCAGGACGAAGCGATGCAGGAGATATTCGGATGAGCGCCATCAAATGCCCACGCTGTGGCGTGTCGCCATATCAGCACTGGAATTTTGGCTATTCCCACAGATGCCATGTCTGCCATCAAATCTGGAGAACATCATGAGGCCGGAAATCTGCGTCCACTTCACCGGACTGCTCAATGAATGCTGCCGCAAGGGTATCAACTATACCGAGCTCGCCGGCGGCTCGTCCTTCGCACGGTTCAATCGCATTCCATGTACTGGCAAGACCGGCACCGAGGTGAACGCCTGCGACATGCAGCAGTTGCCAACCGCCGAGGAAGTGGCGACCGACGCCGCCGAATGGGCCGCCATACTTGCCCGACACACGAAAGTGATGCCAGTCGTCAACGAGTGGAAAAAATCCGGGCCGCGCGGCAAGCAAGGGACGATTGATTGCCCCGCCTGCGGCAGCAAGCTGCACCTGATGGAATCAGCCTATAACGGCCATGTGACAGGCTGCTGCGAAACCGACGGGTGCGTCAAATGGATGGAGTGACCATCTGCTGCCTCTGCGGCCGGGAGGGACATTGCGCCGCCGACTGCCCTTGGATCTATCGCCGGGCCTCAATTTTTCGTATCATGTTCGCAACAGGGAAATGACCATGAGCCATATCATTCTGAGCACAAAAAAGGTTATTGCGAAAACGACCATCAGCCGGACGACGCTGCACCGGAAGGTAAAGGAAGGCACATTCCCTGCACCTATCACTCTTGGCGCGCACTCGGTCGGCTGGGTCGAGAGTGAGGTGGATGCCTGGATCGAAGCCCTCATGAAGTCGCGTGCGGCGAATAGTGATGGTGAATCTGTTGGTGAAAACCAATTCCAAAAAAGAGAAAATGCCGCCTGACGGGCGTTTCCAGCCAAAATGGCGCTTCCTCCGTCTCCGCCAAGCATTACTAAGCCCCTGTTTTTACAGGGGCTTTTTTATTGGTTCTTCGACGTTGGTGTCACTCTTAGGGGTACCTCTTTCTCCTGAAAGAGCTTATGAGAATCCCCAGCAAGATCAGCCAATCACGCCATGGCATTTACTATTTCCGCCTTCAATTTACCCATGACGGGTTGCGGAAAGAGTCCCGAATTTCCCTCCAAACCAAAAACCCCCTTATTGCCCGAGAAAAATCATTGCTGATTTCGGCTATGATGATTGGAGAAAAAATGGGGGTGTCGGTGATCGATAAAAATCCGCAAAATCTGCTCGCTCAAATTCAAGATAAGGTCCGCAAGCTGGAGGTTGTCTATTCAACCCCCAATGGCGCCAGCGTAGCCATGAAAGCAGATCCGAACAATCCCAACGACATTGAGGCACTTCTTCGAGCTAGTAGGGAGTTCTGGGACAGCGATTTGGGACAATCAATGAAGCGGCAGATTCAAGAACGTGCTGCCGACCCATCCACCCTGCCCGACATTCTCAAACCTGCCCCACAAGCCCCCAAAACAGGTGGAGCAACCATTCCCGAACTCATTGAGCGGTTTGCCACAAGACAGGGGGACAAGCTCGCCCCCAAAACATTGTACGAGTATAGGAACTACCAGAAGATTTTTAAAAACTGGGTAGCCAAGCGCAAACAAACCGAGCATTACCCCATTCGGGAAATCAACCGCCAAGACGTGTCAGCTTTTATCGATGACTTGCTTGCCGATGGAATTACCCATAACACCGTCCAACAAAAATACTTGCGCGGCATTTCCGCCCTTTTTGAGCTCGCACAGATTACAGGCTCCTATCCTGAAGGCGTTATGCTGCCGTCCCGTGGTCACAAACTTTTTACCAAGAAGGACGCCAAAAAGACCAAAGACAAACGGGGCTGGAAGCCGTTCACGGACGACGAATTAGCCAAGATTTTCAATCCAGAGAAATATCTCGCGCAGAAAAATCCAACGGACTATTGGCTTCCTCTTCTGGGTTTATTTACTGGAGGACGGATTGCCGAGCTTTGCCAACTCCTGATTCAAGATATCCATCAAATCCAAGGCATTTGGGCAATCTCCATTACTGATGAAGACGAATCCCAGCGACTTAAAACGCCTGCAGCCAAGCGGACAATTCCGATTCACCCACGATTGATTGAACTGGGTTTTCTGGATTTTGTAAAAGATATGCAGACATTTGGTGGAATGTTATTCCCCTATCTTTCACCAAATGCCTTTGGCAATTTCAGCGAAACACCTAGCGAGCGTTTTGGAAAATATCTTGACTCAATTGGAATCCAGGACAAGAACCGAGTCTTCCATTCGTTCCGCTCTACCTCAAATAACCACCTCAAGCAAAAAGGGGTTGCGGAAGAAACTCGCTGCCAGTTCATCGGACATGAACATGACACCACGAACTCAAGGGACTATTCCGAAGCTCACAGCGTGGAATATCTATCCCTAAATGTAGCCAGCAAATTGGACTTTGATTTACCGTTTGAAAACCTTCTTTATCCACGAGAATTTATCGTTAAGACCACCCTTCACAAGCTCAAGGTGAAGGAACGACGATTGAATCACATTAAGGCAAAAACTAATTGAGCAATTAGTAAACAGACAAGCCATATGGCGCAATAATTACGAGATTCTTTAAACTTGACTATAAATCACAAATGAAAATTCCCCCACCTCCCCCACCCGCTTCGAAAGGTGTTCGCATTCGATCTATCGAAAAAAAAGATCGCAATGGCAAATCGTATGATCCTCAAGTATTGATTTACGAAGTTTATATTCCAGGAAATCCAGACTATATTTTAAAGACTGACCTCGGCAGTTACGATGAGGCGTTGGACTACATACGATCATTGGGACCTAGCTATCACCATCAACCTTAAATGGATTAGCACCTGGATAAGGGTCATTGGGATGTTCCGGAATAAACGTCGCACCTATATCCTGTCGCTGCCATTTCATTGGAGGTTGGTAGTATTTATATTTGAGCTCCTGCCAATGTAATATGCACAGCTCTGTCGCTGTATCAGCCTCAATTTTCGCCTCTTTAGCAGCAACTCTATTTAACGCTGCTAGGAATGCTTGATTCCAGAACTCTTCGATAGTCATATTCATCTCCTCTATTGACAAATAAAAAATTATCAATATATTTATATTTGTCAAATCCACTGAGACGCGACGCAAATACAAATCTACAAAATCGCCAGCAGAAATGTTGGCTTTTTTGTTTTCAGCGCGTGCTATTGACAATTGAGGAAAATTTTTTATAGTCAATATTAGATTTGCTGTATGCGTCAAGATATCCGATAGTTCTCTTTAGGGATTTGTCTCTATCAAAATATCTTCCCGATTCCCCAAATCCAGCAGTAGCTCACATCAAGTTCGTAACGCAGAAGCTCGTTAAATTAAATCCGACTGCCGTTTGACGATAAACCGAACCGTGAGAAAGTTTGCGACCAGCTTATAGAAATAAATACATCGACGGCGAAAGCTTTTAGTAACCAGTGACGAAGAACCAAGCAGTAAAATATCAATGCTGGAAAGTGGTCAGAATGGACGTGTAGCGAAGCCACAGGGAAGACAAGGAAGACCCCGCTACAGTGTTAGTAAACAACACGAACTTCTAAGTAGGAACGGTTACTCGTTTCCACCCATATGAGGGGCATGCGCATTGTGCAGCTACCCATTTTGGAAAAAGTCAGGACTCGCTGAAAATTTCGCGGGTTAGGGTAAGACTTTTCCAAAATCGGGCATGCACGATTTTAGGAAACCCAAAGACAAATCCCCAGAGATCTGCACAAGATTTACCATAAAGTACAAATAAAGATCAGTACAAAGAATAGATAAAAATAATATATAGAGAAATAGATAGCGTAGCTAAAAGTATTTACGAAGTAAATATAATTGACGGCGGAAAAAATCACACGTTTTGCGGTTTCGGTGTTGGAAACTGAATTTTATCTTTCATAGATTTTTCAGCGACAGGATGAATCTCAGGTTCATATTTATTTTTCATTTCCTGAAGTTCATTTTGTAGACGCAGATTTTCAGCAATGACATCCTCAGTGATGGATTTTTTATGAAAATCTTTATTAATAACTTCTGCATAAACTTCTCGTCTAGCATTTACTTCGTCCAGCCCCAATTTTAATTTTTTACGCTCTTCAATTAGCTCCGTTTGGAGTTTATGAAAATCCAGTTTCGTAAATTCCTTGTATAGCTGTCGCTCTTTCATGACGCCATTAATATACGGAGCGATATGGTCACGGATTTTATTTCGTATCGTTTCAATGTTGAGCCGTTCACCGAGACTCAGTTCAATTTGATCAATCATCTGATCAATTTTTTTCTTGTAGCCGGTAGCCATAACCCGATCCAGCACCTTATAAAAAACTTTTAACGGGACGTTTTTTTGTAGCGATCCCTTTACGCCGCGTATTAATCCCCATTGTTTATTATTCGCTGCGAAACGTGTTTGGAGGTCTGCCAGGTATTCAGGATTAATTTTTTCAGAATTTAAGGACCAAGTTTCCTTATGAAACTCCCCTTTTTGATTCCGATATTTTTTAATAGATTTCAACTCTGTTGAAACATAAAAATGGATATGTGGGCTTTTCTCATCTAAATGCAAAATTGCAAGTTTGAGTCGATCACCAAATTCATTTTTCATAAACTTAACTTGATCACTGGCCCACTTTCCAATCACCTCAGGAGATTTATTTTCAAAAAATTCAGGTGAGGCAGTGGCAAGATATTCGAAAGCCAACGTATTATTTTGTTTTTCTTTAACGCCCAAATTCGAATAATGCTCAGTCAGTTTTTTCTGGAAACTACTGGCATCTTTTTCATCGATACCCATTGGGTTATATAAAATTTGATTTAGATGTGTTCGATCTGGATCGATGTTTCTTTGCCAGCGTAGCCGCAAATTGTGTCGATTGGCACTTGTGATTTTGGATCGGTTTTTTAGCTTTTTTGTTCTTAATATCGCATACATGGTGTTACGGTTTTGTCGTTGTTTTTATTTACCGTCCCTAATAGCGTAGCTGAAATTTTGACGTAGTCAAATGATCTAACCGTGAGGTTAGATCACCTACTATTGCAACCCACGTTGGGGTTGCGTAGGCTCTACGAGGTAAGCGAAAAAAGAAAAGTCAAAATCAACATCAAAAACAAAGAGCAACGTCAAGAGCAAGACCTTGGGGAAATTTCCCCAATCCCCATTTCCGACCGCAAAAAAAACCTGCTCGATGGCAGGCTTATTTTTGACAATCGGTTGATTTTGTTCACAAATGTTTAGTATAAGTTTTGGTGTTACTCCTACACCATATTTAATTTCTTTGTCTCAGATTTTCGTTTGCGGTGAGCACGTGCCACCGGCATATTCCCAAAAATAGGACACAACGTGTCCCATGTTTTCGCGATTGGAAGATTGCCGCCCTTGGTCAAAAGCGTTGGTTTCAATTTTCAAGATGAGTCGACTATAATTCACGCACCGTTAAATGGCATCCCATTTGTAGGACTCATCATCTAATAATATGAAAATTACATTTTTCTTTCTTCTCACGGTGTTAAGTTCATTCAACTCTGCCAACGCAGAAAATCTGTCCGATCTTTCACGATGCACGGGAGTATTACAGCTTGCGGGCATAACCGCAAAAATGAGCCTTGAAAATGCACCACCATACGCCAGAGAAAAATATCAAAAGCAGATGCAGTTTTTCATGCAAGGCGGTAACAATTTAGAGCGATTCGCAAAAAAACTACCCGATTATAGTGAGCGAGCTTTTTCTGATGCATCTCAGAAAGTCATGATGCAACTACTTGAAAAAATCAAAAATCAGCAACTCGACCCAAATCAGTTCAATGCAATGATTTTTCAATGTATAGCTGACGCTGGATTGAATGCCAAAGACTATCCACAATAAGAGATAAACAGGTTCTCGGCAGCATTGGGATTCGAACTGTCGATAAGCATTAGAGTTTGTTATATGATCGAGAGGTGTACCTCCTTGGGGTACCTCTTTTTTGACTTCACAACGTGAAAGCCAAAGAAAAAGATTCGATCAAACAGGGACTTATGGCATTCGGACAAATCCTCCCTCCGTCTCCGCCAATGATTCAGTTCGTGGAAGTTAATAGCTAAGCGCCTTTCGGGGCGCTTTTCTATTTTTGGAGTTCGGCGTACTGCGGATTAACTACAGAATCCGCTCCGAACACCGACATTTATTTCTGCCCAGGATTTTTAAAGCAGATCAGAAGCCAGCCCCTTATTTCGGGGGCGCGGTGGACGAGCGCTGAATACTGGCCGCCTCACTTGCTTCTACAAACTGTTGCCGCACCATGAAAGAAGCTCTTCGGGCAAGTCGTGCGTGTGCGTCCAGATCGTCACGACGAGGGTAAGTGACGCTCGGAAGCGACATCGCGGGCGGCGGCGGAGACGGCGAAGGAGTTGGTGGAAGACTTGGTTGCTGCTGCATCTGCATTTGAGCAATCAAATGCGCTACGGGGAAACTTGCTGCTGCTATGACGGCCATGCCATCCCCCCTTCAACAATGAATGTGAATCCGCAATCGCACGATGAAAGCCGAAGATAAAATTCCACGAACGGATGTTCCGATTTGTAGTCGTATCCCGCTCTCGTGAATTCGTCAGAGGATGGAGTAAGCCGTTCATGCAGGAGCTTCGCACCTGCGGATGACCACCTGTCGACTCAGCCGAATTGCGCCGCCAGCGGCGTCGGCATTTCCGGTTCGCGCTGATATTCCCATGGCCAGCGCAAGTAAGTACCTGCATCCATTGCCATGCTGTAGTCGGGCAGGTACATGTCCGGCCCCTCGCAGCGATAAATACTGAACGTCTTGACGCGATTGCCGAAGCTTTCGCAATAGGCCCTGGCGCGTTCGAAAGTCCAGCCGCTGCCGCACACATCGTCGACCAGCAAGATGTCGTGCCCACGCGGTGCGCGCCCCGACCCGTCGATGAAACTTGGCTGCGGATTGATGCGGTTGCACAGCAGATAGTCCAGCGGCAAGCCCGTCTTGCGCGCCAGCAGCGCGGCGATCGGACTGCCGGCGCGCAGGATGGCGACCAGCAAGGTGCAGTGCGCGCTTATCGACGCATGGGTACGCTCTATCATGGCGTCGATGTCCCCCCATGGCACATGGGCAGTGCGCGCAAACTGCATCCAGTCTGGCGGCTGCTCTCGAGATAGCTCAAGCATCGGCCACCTGGCGATCACAGTCCCGGCGTTGTCCGGCAGCGACCGTCGAAGCATCAGCGATGATCATCGAGACCTCCAGACCTCTGCCGAGTCCACGTTCTGATAATCATCATCGCGGTCCTCTACGGAGACATCATCGCGATGCCGGTAGTCCGCAGGCGTGCGTCCGTTGGCGACGCGATTGGCGTCGAATTCGCTTGACCGCGATATGACGTCGGACTCCACGAAGCCCTCACCGCTGCCGAAGTCGACAAAGCTGTCGGCCTGGCTACCGTAGAATTGTTCCCTGGACTGTGCATAGGTGACATGCCCTCCTTGTCCCACCGTACTGTCGGCATACAGATCGTCCGCGCCATCGGCGGCCTCCCGCCAGCCCGCCTCATCATAGAACGCCGGGGCCGACATCCCCCATGGAGCCGCCGTCGGTTCCGGTTGCGGCTCTGGAACCGCTCTTTGACGCGGCGGCGACGCTTGCCCTGCATCGCGCTGCTGTTTCAATTGCGCAAAATGCAACAAGCGCTCAGTGTCGTTGAATGCCGGGACGCGTTCGCCAGGCTCGCTGCGTGTTTCCTCTGCATAGTATTCCCTCACTCCGCCTGTTGCGGCCGGCGGAGCTGGCGATTCTCGCTGCGGAAGCGGAGGCGGCAGTTGTTGCCTCGATAGTTGCGCCTCGCGCTGTTGCGATCGCGCATATTCCTCCAAGCGTTTCGCATCGTTGAACGCCGGCACTCTTTCTTCGCCAAGCTGGCTGCCGCCCTCCTCTCCGTAATTTCCGGTGTAGTCGTCCCGCAGCACGTCGCTTTGCGCCAACTCCCGTTTGCGCCACACCGGACTGAGTTCATCGATCTTCTCTTCCATGGTTCCCTGGGCTGCCGCGCTCGTGGTTTCACTCAGAAACATCGCCTTGAAGCGTTTTCCTTCGTGATAGGCCTTCTTGCTTTTCGCCCGGGCATTGCCGGCTGCGATGTCCTTTTCCGCCCATTCGATCCTGCTCTGATGGTAACTGACGGAAACGTTTGTCTTGATATTGGCGATCTTGGCGTAGGCCGACGCGACGGTTTGTATCCAGGGCTTGGATTTTGCCCCGCTCTCTGAGGAGACGCTGTCTCCGGCATCCATCTTTTCCCTGGCCGCCTTGACGTAAGGATTGAACGCGCGCGCCATGAATCGGGTCTTTTCCGGCGGCAAATCCTCGCCGTCGCCGACGACCTTATAACCGCGCTGGTCAAGCCGTTCGTGCACAAACGCGCTGCGCTGCCGATTCGCTTCTTTGAAGGTCTGATCCAGCGCGACACTTCCCTGCAAGGACGACGCATTCATCCGACGCATATCGCTGGCCTGCCGCGCCCTGCGCAGAAAAGTCTCATGCATTTCGCCATTGCCGGGCGCCAGCGCGGAGGCAGCACCGTAGACGCCTTGCTTGGCTAGCTGGACGCCGTTGGCGACGCCGATTACGCCATGCAGCGGGATGCGCCCGATCGCGCGCTTAATGCCAGTGTCGCCGTTGTCATGTCGCGTGCTGACGATTGGAGCCACAAAGATCCCCGCGAGCGGTGGAAGGTTATAGGTGGTACTAACACGATGGCGCTCCTGGTTTTCCATATACTCGATCTCGGCCTCAGGCAGCTCCGTTTCCGCAAGCCCGCCCGACTTGACATAGCCTTTGTTCGTCAATAACGACTGGAATTCCTTCGTATATGCATTGACCGCAACGTCCATCATGTCCGGCTCAGCCTTGCTGATTTCCTTTTTATAGTCCAGCCGGATTTTCTTGATGTCAGCCTTTGCGGTCAGCCGGCCCCGACTGGAAACCCGCTGCGCCTCCACGGCCGCTTTTTGCTGATCGCCGTCGGCAGACCATTTCTCAAAATTCGCACGTTGATTAACGCCGAATTTGTACAGTTCGGTCTTGGCTTTGTCCGCGGTGCCGCGAAAGCCTAAGTCCGCCTGACGCATCTTTTTCATGAAGCGGCCGGCGCCTCTGACGAGTGAATTCTCGCTCTGGAGAAATTTATTCGAAAGCTTGTTGCCGGGAGTAGGCAAGAACGTCGCGCGTTGCGCGGTCTTGATCTGCGTCTCGTCATTGTGCAGATGAAAATAGTGATCGTTGCGACCACCGGAAATACTGTTTGGCATGCTGACTCTCCTGCTTAAGGAAATAACAACGGGATGCAAGCGCTTTGCTTTATGCGACGTCGCTCAGGAAATAATGTTCGCGCCAGTCTTTTGCCTGGGCCGCGAGATTGGAAATCAAATGCAGCAACTGCTCTGGTACGACCTCACCGAGACGATAGTGATACCCCAACGCCACCCGCCGCGACGGCGACAACATGAAGGCCGGCGCGTGGCTGCCATACATCGCCAGATTCACTTCGAGCAGTGCTTCATAAACATTGAGAAGACGATCCTGCGGCGGCTGGCCGAAATCGCAATACACCACCATGTTCTCCGGATCGGCATCCTCGTCATACCCCAGGTGGAAGGTCACGCCATCCACTTCGACCGCTTGTCCTTCGAGCAACTTTTCCGGTTGTTGTAACTTCGCAAGCCGACAGAAATTGGCGGCCAGTTCAATGAACATCGCTTTCGACATGTTGACGTCCCGTGGTGAGCAAATCCGGTTGATTGTCTTTATGTGGAAAGAGAAACCGCAATGGTTCCGCCCTTTTCATGGGCAGCTACGCCTGTTTCACCCTCAGCAAACGATGATGCGTCTTCGGCACAAGATAAGTAGCCAGGCCGGCGCGCGGCACACAGGATCGACACATAAGACAACGCACCGATCTATCTGCGCCCGCACATTGAAGGAGCTTGATTCGAATGGAAGGAAAAGCGTAAATATCCATTCTTCATTGAGTCGCATGCAACGAAATAACTGTTTCAGCCGAGTGCGACGGAAGCGGGGATTTCTGTCGCGCCACAAAAAGAGTTTTGTGGTACGATACAAAGTATTGGAGATAAAAACACGCGAACAATTGCAATCAAAGCCTTTTTGACTGCGAATTTTTTATTGTTATTGAATTCATTCAGGAGCATGTCGTGAACTTCATCTCTTGCAACTACGGCAAGCATTGTATTGCCGCCATCTGCAAAAATCGCCGATGGCAATCGCTGATGTACGCACAGCGATAGCTCTTGCGTCGCAACTTCTTGTTCTGCTAATTATCCCGGTATCCCCACAACGCATTTCATCAGTAGCCGTGAGATGTGTTCTTGCCAGAAAGTGCGCTGACAAGGCATGACGCATCGCATAGCGGCGCTGAATGCCAGGACGCAAAGAGCCCGGCGTGACCAGCGCCCTTTCTGGAAAGAACCCCCCAAGAAACTGTGTGGCGTGGTGTTGCGCGCAATTTGTCGCGCTTGGACCGACAAGGGCATTCCCTTGGCCACGCTCCGCGCCTCAGATGTTTCCTGAAGCGGATTCGTTCACTCGTCGTTGATGACGAAGCAATCTCTATTGCGTATCCATGACCCTGCGCGATGACAAGGCCGTGAGAGCATCAAGGCGTCAAAGGAATATGCACCGCGTTACATAAAGCGATGAGAGACGGGTTGGAAAACGCAGCAGCACTGCAGACATTTGTACTATCGTTTATTGTTGAGCATATCGTGCAGTTCGAGGCGATTGTAGGCCACACGCAAGGCATCGCGTGCACTCACCGCTTTCTTGGTCACCAGTTGCAACAAGACCTCGTTGAGGCTGCGAGACATGTTATCTTCTTTGCGCTTCATGAAATCGGCGATCAGGTGCATCTTGCTGGCATCGATGATATACGGTGCGATTTGTTGGTTGTTGTTGAACACCATTTCGCTCGCCATCACGTGGTGTTTGCCGTCTTCGGATGGCAACAGACTCTGGAATATCACGCCGACAAGCGAGTCGGCCAGAGTGGCGGCGCGTTGATTGCGCTGTTCTTGAGGAAAGAAGCTTAATAGTTTTGAAATTGCACGCACAGCGCTGCTCGTATGCAAGGTAGCCAATACCAGATGCCCGGATTCGCCTGCATGTAAAACCGTGTCGGCGGTGTCGAAATCGCGAATTTCGCCGACCATCAACACATCCGGCTTCTGGCGCAGCGCTTCACGCAAACCGCTGGAAAAACTGACAGTATCGGTAGGAACCTCTTTTTGCGAAATGATCGATTGCTTGCGGCGCAACTCGTATTCGATCGGCTCTTCTATGGTGACGATATGGCCCTGACGCGTTGTGTTGATATAGTCGAGCATCGAGGCGATCGTGGTCGTCTTTCCCGCACCTGTCGGGCCGGTGATCAGAATGATCCCTTTGGTTGCCTCGAGCATGGTCTTGACATAAATAGGCAGGCCGGTCTGATCGAGCGACAACGGCTGCAACGGGAAGCGCCGCATCGACACCGCCACGCGGCTGCCGCGCTCCATCCGGTAAATATTGCATCGCAAGCGCCACTTTTCCAGCACATACGGACAATCGATCGCCTTGTCGATGATCTTGTCTTCCCAATCTTCGTCGATTGCGCTGAGCAGCGGCGCCATGTCCGCCATCGACGTAGGTTTATCCCCCACCGACTGCCAGCCGCGCGGAGTCTTGATCATGATAAGTTCGTCTTGCTCGATATGGATGTCCGAAAAGGTCTGGCGCGCATTCACCAGCGCAAGAATCTCCTGCTGCAGATTGCGCATAAAAGAAAAATCGTTTGCCATTCAACCACCTAAAAATTTTTGAAAATCGTTTTAGATCGAGGCCGGTTTTCCACTTACCAACTCGTTCATTGTTTTGTTCCAAACAACTGATAATGGCTTAATGTTTTTGGGTAAAAGGGAGCTTGTAAATGAAATTTAACATTAATCGATCGAGCAAGATATCAGGTCTTGCCGCAACCATCCCGCCATCACCGAACCATCACATCGGGGGTAGTATAGCGCGATTGCGAGGTGATGATATTCAAGAATGTTCACCAGTGATATCCTAGCTTTGAAGCAACAAGAATCTACCGGACCGACCGACGTAACGCAAATTGATTACCCCCTCTAATCATGAAAATTGCATGTTACATCCGCAACGTTTCCGTGTTCGAACAAGTGCGAACCCACCTGATACGCTCAGGTTTCGAGGTGACCCATTTCGACTCGGAAACCTCGTTATTGCGCACCATCAGACGCACCGCCTTCGATCTCGTCATCATCGATATTGCCGTTATTCCGCGTGATGACGACAGCATTTTTTCCTGGCTCAACTTCCGTAGCGGCAGCGGTGATCGCACCCCCACGCTGATCCTGTCGCCGCTGCGCAATGCCGATCTGGTGGCGCTGGCGCTCGACAACGGCGCCGACGATTTCCTGCTCAGGCCTTACGAACCCGTCGAGCTGGTCGCCAGGACCAACGCTTTGATACGTCGCAGCGCGCCGCCCAATTTACGACGCACCATCGAATTCGCCGGATTCCAACTGAACCGCGAGACTGCGCACTTCAGCTTCTACGGCAAGCAGATATCCCTGACCTCGCGGGAGTTCAGCATGGCATGGTTGTTTTTTTCATCGCCCGGCGTGTATATATCGCGAGAGACTATCGGCGCCGTGATCTGGAGCGCCGATAGCGAAGTCGCCGGCAGGACTATCGAGCAACACGTCTACAAGCTACGCAAGAAACTTGTCGTCGACAACGAACAGATCGTCATGATCCGTACCGCCTACAGCCAAGGCTATCGCCTCGAATTATGCAATAACGTGCCGCACACCACCACCTTGCCGGCCGTTGGTTGAAGCCTCGACAGACCAGCTCTGACGTGCGTTGGCACGCAGATTCGTGGTTAGCAAAACTCAGCGCTCAGCGAGCACCTCTGCAGGAATATTCTTGTAGACCTTGCGCGCATACTTGATGCGCAGTTCCGGACTGCGGGCATTGTAAGCGCCGACCGCTTCCCAGGTGGCGCCCATCCTCTCCATGTTTTGCGACAGGATCCAGGCGCCTACCTGGAGATTGACGCAAGGATCTTTCAACTGCTTCTCTTCCACGCCGTATTTTTTCAACGTCGGCAGCCAACTGCTGTTGATCTGCATCAAGCCAATATCGTAAGAACCGTTCTTGTTCTTGTTCATCGCGCTCGGATTCAGGTTCGACTCGGTTTTGGCGATCGCATACAACAGATGGATGTTGATGCCATACCAGTTGGCCACCTCCTGCCAGCATGCGCTGGCGGGGAGGCAGAAAAGCAAGGAGAGCATCGCTAACGCCAGTTGCAGCAGGAACGATCTCCAGTTTCGAATAAGGGATTTAAGGGCTGTAAGTACCATTTGCATATCTCATTGTTTTGTCAGCGCCGCAAATCAGCGGCCGGTAGCTGGAATCCATGACGACCGTGCCCATCGGATAATTGATATACGAGGTCCCGTCGATCGGATCATATTGAAGGTAATGGCAGGGAGTGCCGGGCGTCATGACGGTAAATATCGTAATCGCCTCGCTCTCCATCCACCGGAGGGCCTGGACGCCTTGCGCCACGACGTTATGGCTAGCCTTGACATCGAAAGTATTGACGGCGTGCACAGCATTCAAATCGTAGCCTGCAGACACCGACCCTCCTGAACTAATGTCGCCATCGGCATGGATAGTTCCATTTGCGTCGATGTTGCTTGACGCGTTCAGGTCGGCGGTGGTGATCGTGCCTGGCACGGAAAAATTGCCGTTCTGGTCGACCGCCAGCGCGACCCAGTTGCTGCCGTTATAGGTAAAGGCGCGACTCAGCCCGGTCACCATGCGGACGTCGCCGGTCATGCTGCCCGATCCAGGCAGGTCGCTGTAACTGCTCACAGGCTCGCGCCATTGCGAGTTGGGCATCCACGCACCGCTGCTGCTGCATGTCAGCAAGCGCCGCGTGGAACTGTCCAGCGCCATGCCGGCTTCGGCGACACCGGCGGAATTCAGGCAGGAGGCGCCGGCCGACGCCAGCGCCGCACTGGCCATGCGTATCGGCGTGTTCATGCGATTGAGTTCAGGATGGCCCGGAATCGCATTGCGATACAGGAAATCGCTGGAAAGCTGGCCGGCGCCGTCGGTAAACAGATTGGATACCAGGTGACCGCCATCGGCGCTGCCGCCGGTCAACGCCGAAGCGCCGCTGCACGCCACCGAACGATAGGCGGTGGTGGCCATGCTCCAGGTCGCGCCTTTGGCGGTGCCGTTATCGGTGGTGCTGATATAGCCGCTGCCGGAGCCGGCATTCATGGCGACGGCGGCGATATCGCGCTCCGGGATTTTCTGGCCGCCGGTGGTGATCACCAACGCATCGAACTGGCCGGGATGGCTGATCGGATCGGGCTGGCGCACCAGCACGCAAGGCGTCTGTCCATATACGTTGGTGGTGGCCAGGCCGTTCGGCAGGAAAGCGCCGGATTTGAGCTGACCCAGCGTGATCGCGACCACGGTGGAGGAAGACGAGGTTGCGCTTTGCAATGAGGCAAGATTGGCGCTGATGTATTTATCGGCCGCCGCGACGATTTGCGACTGATACAAAGCCGCCTGCTGACCTTTGAGATCGTCGAGCGAATTGTCCATCACATTGGACAGGCCAAGCAGAATGATGGCGCCGATCGCCAGCGCGCCCAGCAGTTCGAGGATCGCCATGCCGCGTTGTCGACGGTGTGGAGTTGGTCGCTTCATTGTGCGCTTCATTTTGTCATCGCAATCCATACGGGAGCGCCATCGGGAACCGACTTGCCGCTGAGCGCCGTTACGGGAATATTGGTATCGCCAAACACCGGCGACTGCAGGTTCGACAGGCTGGAGCGGTAAGCCCCGGCAAGGATGGAGTTGTGCGACAGGCTGGCGAGTTCGCCGAGGATATTGTCGTCGGGCAGCGCAGTCGCATAGATATAGATCACGCCGGCGGCGTCGCGATAGTTGTTCCAGATCGGCGCCTCGCTCTTCTGGAACATCAGCGACCAGCTCGGCAACATGCCGCTCGACTTCAGCGCTCCGAAACTGACGCTGGTGTTATACAGGTTGTAGACGGTGAAATAATTGACGACGGCATCGCGATAGATCGCCATTTCACTGGCCACACTCCCGGCGACCCGGCTCTCGGTCGCAGCCAGGGTCTGGAGGTTTTTGGTGGAGTAGATGCCCGCCACCGAAACCAATACCACCAATATCGCGATATTCCACATATCGAACCCCTGTGCTTGTCCCTGCACGGGACAGAAGATCAATCAGCGAGCTGAATCCGCGGCCGGAAACAGCCGCCCGGTTCCGCAGCGATCGCTTCAACGTGTTGCCGATACGGTCCCGACGGATTCGACTGGTCGGGACCATACCGCTACGGCGATTAGCCGTTGCGCCTGCAGAGACTCATCAGGATCCGGTAAACGTGATCGTGTTTCCGGCAGCGCCGGTCACCGAGCACAGGCCGGTTGCGGCATTGACCGTCACCGGGAAAGTCGTGATTGTCGTGCCGCCTTGCGCGATCTGCGTCCAGCCGTTGGAACCGCTCAGCATGTTCACGCAGACATCCTGCGGCACCGAGTTGTATGTCACGACAAATCCCGTCGAAGTTCCCGTCACGGTCACGCTGCCGCCCCAACTGTTGGTCACAGTGCCGGCCGTAACGTCACGCGCCAGGGTGCCCGGGATGGCATTGGCCGCCAGCAGAGGAGCGAGCAGCGAGGCCGTCGGATAGCTCTGGCCGATATACAGCTTGCGCACCGCCGTGCGGATCGCCACCACTTCTTCGGTAGCCTGGTTCGACTTGGCGCTGCCGAAGGCGCCGGTCAGCAACGACACCGCGCCGAGCACCACAATCGCTGCGATCCCGAGGTAGGCGATGCCTTCCAGCAGTGATGCCCCTCGTTGGCGCGCCAGCACGCTATCCGAACGCAATTCTCTTTTTTTGATATTTAAAGTAAGGTCACGGTCCATGATTAATCCTCTGTAAATTAACAATCAATGCACGCTACGGGCCAGCGCAGCGATCTCTTGTTGGATGCCAAAAAACCCTGTCACCAGCCAGCCGATCACCAGCGCCAGAGTCACGATTGCAAAGCCATTCAACACCTTCATGCGGAGCGCGATTGTTTCCACCCCCTGCTCCATCCACTCATCCGCCAGCAACTTCAATGCCTCCGCGAATCCCTTGTATTCCGCATAGACGCAGAGATCTTCGATGACCTCCTGCGATGGGAATTCATATCCCGCATTACGCAGCGCCTCGCCGCAATTCAGTCCGGAACGCACGCCCAGCAACGCGCCGTGCAAGCGTTCGCGCAGCCAGGGTTGCGCCATGTCCGACAAACGCACCAGCGACTTTTCCACCGTCACGCCGGACGACTGCAACGCCGCGAACGCCATCAGGAAGCCGCTGCCGACCATCAGTCGATAAATCGAGTACGGCGGAAACCGGTCGAACCAGACCCGCAGCGAACCGCGCCAGCGCGGCATGGAAAAGAACAAGGCCGCCAAGAGCAGCAGCAGCGCCACGATCAGGTACAGCATCCATTGCTGCACCCAGACCGACATCAGGTATAAGGACCTGGCCGCGCCATGCCAGGTGGTCGGGTCCACCATGCGCGTGAATTGCGGAATCACCTGGGTGCCGAACAAATAGATATAGACCATCACCAGGAACAGAATCGTGATCGGATACGCGATGCCGCCCAGGATCACCGAATTGATCTTCTTGCCTGCCTGCACCACGCTGACCACGGACAGCAAGGTGGTCTCAAGCCGGCCCGACTGTTCGCCGGCCATCAGGATCATCTGCTCGGTTTTCGGCACCCAGCGTTCCAGCGCTTCCGACAGCAAGCGGCCGTTTTGCACCGTGCGGCGACAATCGTCCAGGATGATCGCCAGCGGTTCATCCGGCTTCTTGCCTTGTTGCGAGGCGCGATCGCGCAGCTCTTCGAGGATCTTCAGCAACGGCAATCCGTTGGAGAGCATCTTCGACATCTTGCGGTACAGGCGCAGCCGCACCGTATCGGTGAACTGCAGCCTGGCCCACCAGCGATTGAGATCAGGTAGCACCGCCGCCCTCCACTACGTGCAGGACAGGAGCCTGTTGCGTCGCCCCGATCGTGAAATGCCCGACCACCTTCTCCGCCATGCGCGGATCGATCAAGCCTGCCGCGACCTTCTCGATGGCATGGTCCAGCATGGTCCGGCCACCCAATTCGCGTAACCAGTAATTTATCGCCTGGGTCTTTTCGCCGAGCCGCACATAACGGAAAAACTGATCGTCCGGAATGATGATCTCGGCCACCACGGTGCGGCCGATGGTGCCATGATGCGAGCAGGTGGGACAGCCCGCCCCCATGATGCACATCCTTTCCAGCGTCGGCGATATCGATTGCTTGATGCGCGCCAGCACCGCCGGAGCCACCTGGTCCTGGTGCGTAGCCAGCGACAGCTTGCAATCGGGGCATAACAACTTGACCAGGCGCTGGCTGACCAGGCCTGTGACCACCGTATGGTCGGCGACCAGGTTGACCGGCAGCCCCAGATCGACAAGGCGGTCCATGATCGCCAGCGCGCTGTTGGCATGCACGGTGGTCCAGACCTGGTGCCCGGTCATCGACGCGCGCAGCGCATTTTGCGCCGACGCCTTGTCGCGTACCTCACCGATCATGATGACGTCCGGATCCAGCCGCATGGCATTGGAAATTGCCGCCGCAAACAGGCGCGAACGCTCCTCTTCGGTGCCGGCATTGGTCACCGACGTCTGCACCGCGCCTTCGATCGGGTATTCCACCGGATCTTCGATGGTCAGTACGTGCATCTTGCCGCCGGCCTCGATGATTTCGCCGGACAGGACGCGTTGCAGCGTGGTCGATTTGCCCGAGCCGGTCGGGCCGCTGATGATGTTCATGCCCACCGGCTGCTCCTTGAGCTGCTGCAATGCCGCCGCATGTGCATCGGTAAAGCCCAGCGGCCGCAGGTCGATATTGTCGCCGGCATCGTTGTATAGCAAGCGCAACACCATCACCGTGCCTTCGTTGGTCGGCACCGTCGCGATACGTACGCCGTACAATTCGGGCGGCAATTTGTCGCGATCCGCAATGCTCGCGTCCTGGCGTTCGGTCGGCTTGTACGAGCTATCCGAGACCGAGGTCATCGCCCCGTACAAGGTCGCCAGCAGGCGTTCGCCGTATTCGCGGGTCTGGCCGCCGGCTGGCACCAGGTCGTTATGGATGCGGAAAAATATCTCGGTGCAATTCCTTTTCACCCGCAGATGCACGTCAGAAGCGCGCGCGCGACAGGCCTTGGTCAGCATGTCCTTCGCGGTCACCTGCATCATCGAATGTTCCTGATGGCGGTCGGCCAGCAGGAAAGAACCGTTCTGGTTGATGCGGCGGATCACTTCGATGGTGGTGTGCACCACATGAAACTTGCGTCCCATGCGCTCGAGCCTGCCTTGGTAGGACAGCACATGCGGATTGAGGTTTTGTCCCGCCACCACCAGCAACCTGCCATCCGCCAGCAGGCACAACAACTTCTTTTCTTCTTCTCCGGCTTGGAAAACTCCCGCATTGCTGATTACATCGGCACTATTGACATCCTGGATATTGTCAAACGTCATATTCACCGCATGCGATTGCGCCTGATCGTTGTTGTGCTTTGCGATGCGCAGTTTCATCTTGCTGCTCCCCGCAATTGCGGTACCGGCAGGGACAAGCCGGAACTGGGGAAGTTGGGATTGAAACCGCTATTGACCTGAGCATACGTGGCCAGCCGCACGCGCTGGTTGTTCTTCGATTGCGCCACCACCTCGCGCGGTCCGATCGAGACAATCTTCATGCCGCTGGCCAGCGTATCACCCTGCTGCACATCGACGACGCTGCCGTCGCTCAATTGCAAGGTCGCGTACATGCGCCCGCTGATGCCCTCGATGGCGCGGATCACAGGATCACCGACCACCGTGGTCTGGGTGATCGCCGCGGTCAGGCTTTGCTTGGCGGCGATCTCGTTTTGCTTGCCGACGATATTGGCCTGCACCTCCAGTTGTTTTTCGCGCGCCTTGAGCACCAGCGTCTCGGCCTCGATCCTGGTCAGGCTGTCGGAGGTGCTTTCGGCATAGGCGCCATTGCCGTACAAGGCCGCCAGCACCGCGAATGGAATCACCAGTTTATTTCGCATAGATCGTTCCCTCCATTGACCATTCGGATCCGCGATAGATGACTTTATCCACCCGCACCCCTGGACGATTAAGAATCGTTGCAATAACCTCGGGTTCGACGCCGCGGGCATTCAACGTGAATAAAAAAGATTTCCAGCTCGGTTGCCACTGCGCTGCATTTCCCTGCGCCGATTTACGGTCCTGCGCAACAACCTTCACCGGCAAGCCCATCATCTGCAGCGGAGAGACGATGGACTCCAGCAATTTGCGCTGGTCGAGCAAGACATCGTCCGGCCCCGCCGAAATCTTCAGCGGTCGCGTCAGCGATGCCTTCTCGCCGCTCGGTTCCACCACGACGCCCGGCACCTGTTCATGCAGGTAAGCCACCGTCGAATTGCCGCGCGACCATGCATATGTCTGCTGTTCCTGCGTGCAGGCATACGACTCCAGTTCCCAGCCGCCCGCCGTGACATAGTTGAACTGATGCCGGCAGGCACGCACCATGGCCAACGGCGCCGGCCTGCTCGACCACGGTCGCGCCGCCGCCGAGGCTTCGCGCAGCATGTTCTCGCGCACCATGACGATGGCGCGTTCGCGCGCCTCCTCTTCCTTTTTCTTCTGGTAGTAATTCCAGCCGTACAAGCTCCCGGCCGCCACTACCGCCACCACCGTGGTCGCCGCCATCGCCTTGATCCAGGACGGTGTGCCGTCGATCTGGCGCAATCCCCACCATTTGTGGATGCGCAGCGTGCCGTCTTTTTTGCGCGGGATGAAGCTACGGATGTCGCGCGCATTGAAATTGTGGAAACCGAGGTTGACCAGCTCGGCCTCGCCGATGATGACGTTCCATCCGCCCAAGGCATAATCGCTGTGCAGTCGATCGAGCACCTCTTCCTTGCTACCGGCGAAATCGCCGTTGGGCAAGAAATTGGCGTCGCGCACCGCGAAGTAAGCCCATTGGCCATCCGGCAGTTCGAAGGCGCCAAGCCAGTTGTGCACCGGCTGTTGTTCGCCGTCATAAAACGCGCCTTCCAGCGCCAGCGTCTTGGACACCACGGCGGCCAGCGAAAACATGCCGCTGCGCACGCCCTCCTTGCTTTGCGCGAAACCGGCCTGCGCCGTCGAGTGATCCATGCGGATCACCATCAGGTCCGACTGGATCTTGCGACCGAGGTCCGCAGCTTCCTTGGTCAGTTCGCGCGGACGCGACAGCGACTGCCAGAACAGGCCGCAGACGAATTTGTATTTGTCGATCTGGGTAATATAGAGCGCCATGGCTAAGCCCGTCGTTTCAGTTTCACAATGCCGCCATCGAAACAGGCGTAATCAGCACCACGATGACTTCCTTGTTGCTGGCCGCATTGATCCCGCCGCCGAGCAGGAAATTCTTGGGGTTGCCGACGCCTCGGTAATCGAGGTTATCGTCGGTCTGCTCAAAGCCGCTGATGATCAGCGTCTCGTTCGATTTCATCGACACGCGTTGCAGGAAGTTGCGCGTATCCAGTTCCGGCGACTCAATGCGCGTGCCATTGCTTTCGATCTGGCGGATGCTGCGCAAGGTCGAGATATCGGTCGAGAACTGCAACATCACGGTGCCGTTGGTCAGTACGTGCGGCAGGATGCTCATATTGAAGCCGGCGGTGATCACGCCCGGGATCAACGTGGTCGTCGTACCCACCTGCGCCACGATCGAGGTTTGCGACGATTGCAGATAACTGGTCTGGCGCGCCACCTGCACCGGCACCGGCTGATTGTTCAGAGTGACCACCGACGCCGTGGTCTGGCGCCTGACCTTGCCTTGTTCCGACAAGGCGTTGATCACCGCCGTGGTGCCCGAGAACTTGGATCCGCCCAGGATACCCGCCGTGAAACCCACCGCGCTGGTGCCGGGCGTAAAGCTGTTGGTAATGCCGTAGTGCCGGTTCAGGGTGTTGTAGACGGCGCTCCAGTTGATGCCGTATTCGTCGGAGTCGGTCAGGCTGACCGACAACACGGTCACATTGATGGCGATCTGGCGCGACAGCGCCTTGTTTTCGCCTTCGATATACGCCGCGATGCGATCCAGCGAATCGGGTGTGTCGACCACGGTGATCGCGCCGGTGGCAGGCGAGGCGAGCACTTTTCCGTACGGCGACAACATCACCTTGATCGAGCTTTCGATACCAGTGTAGACCGACAGTTTGGACGCCACGCCGGTGTTTTGCGAATTGTTGGCCG
This sequence comes from Herbaspirillum sp. RV1423, assembly GCF_000577615.1. Lineage (GTDB taxonomy): Bacteria > Pseudomonadota > Gammaproteobacteria > Burkholderiales > Burkholderiaceae_D > Herbaspirillum. The sequence goes on along the minus strand of NZ_CBXX010000030.1, from coordinate 28,403 downwards.
AAACCGCGCTGCCTGTCGTAGTGCCGCCACCTCCACCTCCGCCGCCGCTGCCGCTGGAAACCCCACCGGTGGACGTGGCGCCGCTGGTCACGGTGGCGGTAAACGTGGAATCGCCCGGGATCGCATTGATCTGGAAGTTGCGCGACTCGGTGTGGAAGAACTGGATCGTGCCGTCGATGTACTTCCAGGACACGCCGAAACGCGCCGCCGACGTATCGAGCAAGCCCTTCAACGAACCGTTGCTGTAGGAAATACGCACGCCGTTGGGCATGTCGGCAAAGGTCGGCATGCCCGCGCCGCCCGCCATGTTGGGGCCGGTGGCACGCGGTGCCGGCAGCATACCGCTCGCGCCGTTGCTACCGGTTTCACCAGGCAGGCCGGCCGGCAACGGCGGCATGCCGCCGGCGCCGCCCGGCAAGTTCACACGTGTGCGAAACGCCGCATTGGCGACCGCCAACGCATCCGGCGTCACCTTGCTGGGAATGCCGGAGCGCAAAGTGATGCGCTCGGCCAGTTCGGTCAATGAATTGATGGTGCGGTCGAATGTGGTCTGCTCATAAAAGAGCGGCGGCAAGGCCGGCTGGCCCAGCTTGACGATATTTTTCCCCAGCCAGATGCCGCTGTCGTGCGTCACCAACGGCGTCGACGGCATGACCGCACCGGGCGCGGTGCGTCCGACATCCTTGACCAGATTACGCACCTTGTCGTCGGCCTGGGAAATATCGTTGTCAATCTTGTGAGGCAATCCGGTACATCCCCCCATCACCAGGACGGCAGGCACCCATGCGGCTAGTTTCAAAGACATTATTCGCTCCCCTTGGACATGATGCGCAACACCTTGTTGCCTTGATAGAACACGGCTTTCATCGGGATTTCTGCGCTTTCCATACTCTTGGCGACCGTATTGACCGCCTCTTCAAAGCTGCCGCGCACCGTCGTGCGCGCTTCGACGGCATAGTCCACCGGCAGCTCCCACAACAACTGCCAGCCGGCTTGTGCAGCCCAGCGCGCCATGGCGGCGTTGAGGGTCTTGTCGGCGACGATGATTTCCCACGTCGGTTCGGCCGGCTTGACTTCGGCAACCGGCAGCGTCACCGCAGATGTGGCGGCCGACCCAGCCATCGGCTTGGTCGCGGTATCGGAACCGGTCGAGGAGGCTGCGCCTTTCGGCTTGACGATGCGCGTCTTCTTGTCGGCGTCCAGTTTGGCCATGACGATGGTGTCGCTGTCGTCGCGTTCACCGGCTGCGGCGGCCGAGGCCACTATGCCAATGCCGGCGTCGTCGCAATCGTCTGGGTTGCCATCGACAGCCAGCAGATCGAAACTGACGCCGGACGTCGGGAAGGCCCCTGAGGCCTGATACCGCATGGTCGGGGGAGCATCGGACGCCGCCACGGCGTGACTGCCGACGCAAAAGAAAATAATGGAGGACGCCAGCAATCGAACAGCTTTGTTCCCGCGTTCGCCGAATATGCATGTGGAATACATAACCCTACCCTTCTCTGCCGCACAGTAAAAAGATCAAAAGCGCAACGACTCGGTGTCGATCGGGAGACCATTTTTCGACGCTGTTGCAATGCCGACCAAATCATCCCGTTGCTGCGCTGACGAAAATAAAATGCCTAGCCTTGAATGACCTTGCAGGAATCACCTGCCCATCGCCACGACGCTAAACGGCGCTGCGACTCCTCGTTGTCATATCTGCACGTCTGCACACTTGCCGTTTTCCCAATTTTGTTGATTGAACAATCCCCCTGTTCGCGATTCCACGGTGGTCAAATTTTTCGCATTTTTATTTTTCTGCTGCGATTGAATTTTTTCTGATGGTAACGAAAGCCCAGATAAAAATTCTCAAAAAATATGACCTGCAAGGGGAACTCGGAAAATCGAGCAATCAAAAAAAATCCACTATCGAAAACTGTTTGCGCCAGCTCGCATTTCTGCCGAATTTCCTTGAGAAATGCTGCTCACTTATCTTGGCGTCATCGCAGCGATGCGAAGAACGACCAATTTTTCAATTCAAAAAAACGCCGGAGCACCCTTCCGGCACGGCACCTCCCTGGCGCTTGCGACGCCGGGGTTCCCTCACCGGAATACGTCGGCCGGCTCTTCATCGAAGCGGTCGCGGACACCCTCCGCTTCTATCGGCGCGCTCCTGCCATCCTTCCGCCGCGTGTAAAAATCGCATTGCATATGCATGAAGATTCATATTCGTTTTGACATTGCCGTTACAGCAGGCCGATGCCGCGCGGCTTGGCGCATTTGTTGCGCACGCGTGTCGGCAAGTGCACGCCGCTACCGATCGGCAACAATGGTCCCTCCACCGTCGACGCCATCGCGGGCGGTCCGCTTACCGGCGCTGCAGCGCCGACGCCCGGTCCGGGCGGCGGCAACGGCAACTTCGGCGCGGCGGCAGGATCGCCCGTGACGACACCGTTTGTTCCGCCGCTTGCTGCAAGCGCGACGGCGCGTTGTTCCTTGGCAGCGGCTTTGGCGCGCTCCGAGATTTTCGAGGACGTGGCGGCGGCCGTACCATCGGTACCGGTAATGCGCGGTGTGATCAGGAACAGCCGCTCGCGCGTGCTGGTCGATTGCGACTCGCTGCGGAACAGCCCGCCCAGCAGTGGGATATCGCCCAGCACCGGCACCTTCTGTTTGTTCTTGGTCAGCGACTCGGCGCGATAACCGCCGATCATCAAGGTTTGCTGCGCATCGATGATGGCTTGCGTGCTGATGGTGGAGCGCGTGACATTCGCCGAGATGGTGCCGGTATTGCCGCTGGAACCGGAACTCGACGAGCTGCTGCTGTCAGGGCTGTCGATTGAGCCGTCTTCGATGTCGACCTCCAGCCGCACACGCGTCTGTCCGCCTTCGCGGATGATGCGCGGAATCACGCGCAGCATGGTGCCGGCGGTGATGTCGGACATATCCGCCACGCGTTCGCCGATCAACGACACGTAGGCGCTGCGGCTCAGATCCAGCACCGCCGCGACGTTATCCAACGTCAGTACGGTCGGCGTCGCCAGCACGTGCGCTTCGCCGTTGGACTCCATTGCTTTCAGCCGGGCATAGAAGCGCGCCGCGTTGCTGATCAACAGGGTGGCGCCGGGCAGCGGCAGGTTGGTCCCGGCCGAATCGACCATCATGCCGTTCACCATGGTGCTGACAGCACCGGCGCGTACACCCCATTCCACGCCCATGTCGGATAACTTGCTGCGATCGATATCCACGATCAGCGCCTCGATCTCGATCTGCTGCGGCTGGATATCCAGTTGCGCGATCAGCGAGGCATACGTTTCCTTCTTCTTGATATCGTCGTAAATCATGATCGCATTCAAGGTCGCATCGGCTTCGATGCGCGGACGCGAACGGTCTTCATTGCCGGACGAACCGCGTTTCCCGGAGGCGGCCTCATCGTCGCCACCGTCGTCGTCGACCGGCAGTCGGTTTTTCAAATTGGCCGATGGTGCGCCGAACAATGGCGTGAAACGATCGCCGCCGACTTCACGGGCGCTGCCTCGTTCGTTTTTTGGCATGCGCGAACGCTTGCGGCTATCTGTGTCGAAATAGGTGCCCGGCGACGATCCCGTCACTCTTTCGCCCGAGGCGTGCGCGCCGAACAACAGGTTGCTCAAGATCGTTTTAATCCCGGGGATGGTCTCGCTCTTGCCGCGCGAATTGATCACGCGATCCATGGCCGTCGCATACTTCAGCCGGAACATCATGATCTGCTTGCCTTTGCGCATCTCCTTCTTTTCTTCGGGCAACAGAATCTCGCGCGCCAGGTCGACATAAGCGCGTGGACCGCCGACAATCACCACGCCTTCGTCCGGCAACTCGCCCCAGCCGAAACGGTCGTCGAACAGACCGAGGCCGATCAGCGCCGACTTGGCGTCCTGCACGGCATCTTCACCGACCTCCAGCCGCACCGAAGTATTGTCGCTGGCCGACACCACGTACAAGGTGTTGTTGTAGACGAACCAGTGAAATTTATGAGTGGCCGCCAGGCGATTCAGGAACTCGATGCCGTTGTCCGCTTTCAGGCGATTCCTGACCAGGCGGTCGCCTTCCGCAGTCATCGCCAGACGCACGCCATAAGTGCGGCTGAATTCTTCCATGACGCTGCGCAAGGTCATACTGGTGGCATTGATGGAAAACCCTGTGTCCTTCCATGCCGCCGGCGTCGCCGCGTGCAAAGTGGTCCCCCACAGCAGCAATATCGCCAGCAACGCCCCCATGCCCCAGGACTTGAGCAATTCAAGGAATTTCATTTCATCCCCCGGAAAATAGTTTGCGCACACGTTCTTCGCCGCGCCTGACGTCTTTTTCTTGCCGCCCCGGGCCGGCATAGGCCATTGCGGCGCGCAACATGCCGGCCTGGTTCAATATGCTCTCCAATGCCTCAGCCGCCTCCGTCCAGGAACCGACGTAGGGCAACCATTGCGTCAACATCAAGTCTTCGCCTTCGGTCGACAGGCCGGCATTGAAGTCGAGCGCAACCTGGAAACTGCTGCGCAAGGCGTCGACCAGCATGACGTCGGTATACATCGGCGCCAGGAAAATGCCGAGTTCTGCACCATTCGGTTTCAACTTCAGGATCGCGGTTTCGCCGTCGATATCGACGGGTTCATCCAGCGGCAGGTTTTCCAGCCACTGTTCGATGTGGTCGGCAGCCATGGCCCTACTTGGTTTCGTTCAATACCGTCTTCAACGGTTTTTGCAACAGATTGAACTGCGCCGACATGGCGCTCTTGGCGACGGATTGCTTTTCCAGCAAGGCGGTGAATTCATTCGGGTCAGGCATTTCACCGTCTGCCTGGCGACGGTTGAAGTCGTTGAGTTTCCCCGTGACTTCCTCGAATTTCTGATTCAAATGGCGTAAATTCTGCAATACAGGATTGTGATTGCTGGACATGACGTCTTCTCCTCGCGAATGACTAAGAGCCTTGACAAAAGCCCCGCCTGCGCCCTTGCGCTTGCCGGCGGCTCTTGTTAATGACTCTGGTGAGTGGCGGCAACGCCGGCTTCGTCACCATCGAAATTCTCAAGATTTATGACCCCCGCTTCCTCCCTTTGCACGCCTGGCGTCTCTCCATCGGCGAGCGGCGCCGCAAATACCTCGGCCGCCACGCCCAGCCCCGACCGCAACGCATCAACGGCGAGCTGGAATTCGGCGCGCCATTCGCCGCTCGCGGCTTCGAGCCGGCAGGTCCCCGGTCTCAGGGCCGGTACGCTCTTGAGCTCCCAACCGCTATGCGAGACGTCGCCGATCTCGCCGATATCGTCGGGATGCAAGGCCAGCACGGGCGCAACCAGTTTATTGGGTGCCTCCTGTACGATCCGGCGCAGCATCGCGGCGGTGCGCTCGCGCGGCGTCAGTTCCAACACCAGGCGATCGAAGGTCTCCTGTGCAAGCGCGACCACCAGGGTCTCCACGCGCGCCAGCATATCGCGTTGCGCGTGCTGCAAACCTTGCAGCAAATATGTGGCGCGGCGAGCGACTTCTTCCTGCTCGCGGCGTACCGCCTGCTGCGCGTCCAGTTGCGCCGCCGCACGCAGCTTGTCGGCCTGTTCCTGCGCCTGCGCCACGATGTGCTCGGCAGCGCGGCGGGCGTCGGCAGTCACCAGCAACGAGGCTGCATGCAGCACCCCATGATCGGCGCGCAACACATCGGGGACCTTGATGGTCTGGATGCAAAAATCTTTCATATCCGTCTTTCTTTGGAAAGCCGACAACTTCAATTGTCCATCGAGCGCATCCGGTCGACGCAAATTCTCCAGCAGCGCTGCGCCCGCACGTCGACGGCGCCGCTGTCGGCATCTACACCAACGTCGGTCCTCCCCCGCGCCAGCGTCTCCGCAAGCAAGTTCGCTTGCGCGCGCGGCAACATCAGCAACAGGCGCGACCACAGGCCGGGAAAATCCTGCTCCAGGCGCCTGCCCAACTCCAGCAAGCCTCGTCCCTCCAATCCCGCCTGCGCAGGCAGGTTCATGTCGGCGGCTTTCAATGGCTGCGCCAGCGCCACGCTCATGCACCAACGCTGCAAATCCCTGGGTAATCCCTGCAACGCCGCCTGGTCGCGCTCACGCGCGGCAAACAGGCCGCCGAACAAGCCTGCGCACCGTAACAGTTCATTACGGTGACGCAGCGCGGCGATATGCCAGGCGCTGTCGAAAACGCGCGGCAATTCCGGCACGAGTCCGGCGCGGCTGCACCACAAGCGATAGCCGTCGCGTTGCGCCAGCAACCCGGCAATGTGCGGCATGGGTGGCTGTTCGGGTGCATACATCCAGGGTGCAAACCACCACTCCAGAAAAAATGGCGGCAACGCATTCGACGCCAGGCCAGGGCTATTTTCAGAATGCACGCGCCGGTCCGGTATCCCAGTCATCGCGATTTAGGCGGCGTTGCCGAAGATGGCGGCGATGTTCCCGCCGGCGTCGCTTTGGGCATGGTCGCCATCAGCGACTGAGCTGCCGCGGCTGTTCTGGCGGCGGCCTTGGCGACGGCTTTTTCACGCGCCGCAGCACGATTCGCCGCCCAGCGCATTGTCAATTGCATCACCCATTGCGCCACTTTTTCATTACGCATGGCGGCGCGCAGACCGACATAACCCAGACACAGCAAAGTCAGTAAAGTCATCGCCAACAATGTAAACATCAGGTCTCCCGCCGAGGCGACTGCAACAATGAACGGCCCCACCGTGGTCCACTCGATTCCCGGGGGTGGCGGTTCGGCCGGCACCATCACCACCGAGACCTTGTTGCGTCCCTCATCCCCCGACAGGCCCGGGATACTCGAGGCCACCAGTCGGCGCACGCGCGGCATGATGGCGTCCTCATCGAGCGGTGGTCGGTATTTGACGAACACGGCGGCAGACGACGGCTGGATCGGCTCGCCCGGCGCGATGCGTTCCGGCAGCACCACATGCACGCGCGCCGACACCACATTGTCGAATTGTTGCAAGGTATTTTCCAGTTCTTCCGACAAGCCGTGGATATAGCGGATGCGCTCTTCCATCGGGGTCGAAATCATGCCCTGCTTCTTGAACACCTCCCCCAGGTTGGACAAGGCGCGGCGCGGCAAGCCGGCGACATTCATGGCTTCGGTGGCGCGCGACAGGTCCTGTTCCTTGACCAGCAAGCTCACGCCTTCCTTGTTCTTCTGCTTCTCGACCTCCATCCCCTTGCGGTTCAGGATCAGGACGATTTCATTCGCGTCGCCATCGGTCAGTCCGGCTTGCAGAATGACCATCTTGCCACAGGCGCTCAGCAATGCCAGCAGTCCGAAAATACATGCCCACTTGAAGAGGTTTTTCATTTTCACGAAGAAAAATACCGATCCGGAGATCGGGTTCGACATCAGGAAATGGCAGGGCGATGGCGCCCCGGATTACTGCAACTTGGTCAACGAATCGACCGAGGATGCCGCCTTCGATACAGTTTTTGAAATGGTCTGCACACGCAACTGGAAATCGTTGAGCGCCATCATGGCCTTCATCAATTGCAGCGAATCACCAGTTCGGGTGGCCTGTTCCAGCAATTTGGAAACGTGAAGCTGGTCCTGCTTCACCTCCGAAGCGAGATTGGTTGTGCGATTGGCGATGGCCGTGCCGAGCGAATGGCTGTCGGATGAAATTTTGGGCACCTGTTCGCGCATGTTGCGTTCCAGCGCCGCGCGAAACTGCATGCCGTCGTTGGCGTCGAACGATTGTATTTCCACTGCGAACTGGCTCTTCTGCTCAGCGCCGCGCGAAGAAATACCAGAAACCGCCGCCACTTCAGTTGTTGCGTTCATTTTTGCCGGCTCCACAAAATACCTTGATTGTCCGGAGGTAGGTGGTCGCGGCGACGTTGCGGGTTCCACCATGACCCAGGCTCACACCCAGGAAACCGACCGGCGCCGGAGAAAATGCGGAATGTTTCGTCACAGCTATCGGCCAACGCGGTCTTGTCCGATCTCGTTTATTCAATCTCATTTTTTTCATCGTCGCGGGCACCGCGTGGCAGTGCCGGCGACGCAACAGGAGAAACTTGCTGTTCCGACATCATCTCGTAGCGGTTTCCGCAATATTCGCCGCCGCAACCGAGTTCGGAAGAGGGATCGCAGAACCCCGCCTTGCCGCAACGGCGCTGGCACTCCGCCCGCGACGCCGGCCGCAGCGAAGGCAACAGCGACGCGCGCCCGATCGGTAGCGGCCGTGGAGGAAAGGGGTGGTAGGAATTCTTGAGCGCCATGTGGTGCGCGCGATCGCCGCTGCCGAGGATGGTATTGTCGCTGCGCTCGACCTCGTCCTGAAAAAAATCTCCGCTTCCCGCCTTGGCGTGAGCCGCGCCCGATAACACGCCGGTGTCCGCATTGCCGTATCCCGATGCTACGGATCCGGCGCCCTTGCCTGGATATGCGCCGCTGATGATTTCAAGTCCGGCGGGCACTAGCGCCTCGGCGCCGATCGCAGGATCCTCCCCATTGTTTTCGGCCTGCTCCGCCCCGGTGGAATCGTCTTGTTGCAGCCTGACGGGCGTGCTGCTGCGCAAGGTCTGAGCGCGACGCTCCGCTTCGACGTGCGCCTGGCGACTGCGCGTCTCGCGCGCGGCGGCTTCGCCGGCGCTGGACGCGATGGCGTCGGTGATAGCGTTATTTTTTCCGGTCATGGCGACTCATATTTTTCCTTCGCGGACGGCTAAAATCCATTTCATCAACAGGCGGAATGTGTTCTAACCGACAGGTGGTGTGCCGTTGGGCGCCTCGCCGAACATTTCCAGCTCCACTTCCTTGTCGAGCTGATGGGTGGCCATCAATTCATGCACTACTGCATAGACTTGCGCGACCGCTTCGTAACTGGCTTTCGGAATCACGGTGTCGGGACGGCAAGAAGCATACAAGGTGCGCGCCAGCCATACGTGGCGTATCACAGGGATACCGCAAGCGCGGGCACGCCGGATCATTGCCTGCGCCACTTCGTCCTTGCCCTTGGCCAGCACCACCGGCACCATCAGTTCGTCGGCGTCGTAATACAAGGCGATGGCGAAATGGGTCGGGTTGGTCACCACCGCATTGGCATCTTCGGTCTTTGCTTCCGGGCTTTCGTTGGCCCATTGCCGCGCCAGGCGTTTACGCTGGTTCTTGATCAGAGGATCGCCTTCGGATTCCTTGTGCTCCTTCTTGATTTCTTCCTGGTCCATCATCAGTTCCTTTTTGTGGAAATGATGCTGGATGGCGTAATCGATAATGCCCAGCAGCAGGCATACCACTACAATGACATGGAAGATCGAGCGCAGCAGCGCGAGAAAAACCTCGAAGCTGTCCTTGGGCTCGCCATTCGACAACGCGATGATGGTGCCGAGATGGCTGCGAATCAGGCTGTAGACGATGCCGCCGATCAACAGCGCCTTGCTGACGGTGGTCAGCAATTCGACCACCTTCTTCTTCGAAAACAATTGCTTCAAGCCATTGACGGGATTGAGTTTGTCGAACTTCGGCGTGATCGCCTCGGGGGCGATCAATACGCCGAACTGGCCCCAATGCCCCGCCACTGCAGTCAGGATGCAAATCAGGAAACATACGAAGAAGACAATCACCAGGAACACCCCGGCGCTAGTCATCATTTGCGCCATGGACAGCGAAAAATCACGGTTGACGTCGAGTATGCTGGTGTTGAACAGATTGAACAGGACGCCGCGCCATAAGGACTCGGTGGCGAAAGCGGTCTCGGCCACCGCCACCAGCGTGGCGAGTTTGGCGAGGTCGCGACTGACCGCGATCTGTCCCTTCTCGCGGGCGTCATCGATCTTTTTCTGGGTGGGTTCTTCGTTCTTGTCTTCACTCATGGCCGCTCCTGATCCGCACCCACGGCGAATGACGATGACGGCAACGATAACAGCAAGCAGGCCAAGTCCGTCATTTGCGGACCTCGATCAGGCTTGCGCCAAGCTCCAGTAAATGCGCGAAATCGTCGACCACGTAATGCGACAGCGTGGACCAGTAGGCCAGCAGGATGATCAGGCCGGCCAGGCTCTTGATCGGCGCCGACGCAAACGACACCTGCAAGTTGGAGGCGAACACGCCGACCAGCGCGAAACCGAATTCAATCAACAACAGCGGAATGATGACAGGCGCGCCATAGACCACGATATACCAGAGCAAATTGCCGAAACGCTTGATCAGTACATCGAAATGGCCAGGATCGAACGGCGGCAACAAGGCGTAAGCCGGCCATACCGCATAGCTCTCCAGAAGGATGCGCGCCAACGCCGAAAAAAGACCGGCCTGCACCATGACCACCACCACCGCCTGCAGCAGCATGGCGCCGATGGCGCTGGCGTCGCGATCGACAGCGGAATTGTTTGCCTGGATCTGGATCGGCGAACGCTGCAAGTCGAAAATGGAACCGATCGATTGCACCACCCATATCGGTATCGCCATCAGGACGCCGAACATCAGCCCGATCATGGCCTCCTTGAAAGCCAGCATGCCGGAGAACAAAAAATCCGGCGCGTTCTTCTGCACAAAATAGAAGGTCGGCAAAGCCGCCGGCAAGGCGATCGCCATCGCCGCCGAATTTCTCGCCATGCCGGTCAGCACGTTCAGGCCGAACCCCGGCAGGATCACCAGGCACACCAGCACACGCGGCGTGATGATGGCCATGGTGACCAGCACTGCCTGGATGTCCAGCAGCAACGAAGCGTTCATCGTGGCGCCCCGTCAGCGTTCACCGGCCGGCATTGGGCACCATCCGCAACGCCAGATCGGTCATGCTGATGAGTTCCACGCCGATCCAGCGCCCCATGCCTGCCAGCGTGAGCGCGACCGCCACCAGTTTGACGACATAAGGCAGCGTCTGGTCCTGGATCTGCGTCACGGCCTGCACCAGCGACACCACCAGCCCGCAGGCAGTGGCGATGATCAACGGCGGCCCCGCCATCACGACGGCCATCCACAAACCTTGCTGAAAAAAATTGATTGTATCGACCATGATTGATTTCCTTGTAAGGCAATACTGAATGGGTCCGCCGGATGAATCCATGCTCATACATACGACATGGCCAAGGCGTTGAGCAATTTTGCCCACCCGTCCACCAGCGTAAACAGCAACAGCTTCAACGGCACCGTGATGGTTTGCGGACTGACTTGCTGCATACCCAGCGCCATCAGCAAATTGGAAATCAGCAGGTCGATGACTACGAACGGGATATAGATCAGGAAGCCGATCTCATATCCGGTCTGCAACTCTGACACCACGAACGCCGGGATCAGGATCAGGGCATCGGTGGGCTGGGCATCCTTGGAAGCCTCCTTGGGCCACAGCTTCTTTGCCGACGCCAGGAACAGTTCGCGTTGTTCGGGCTTGCTGATCTTGATCATGAACTTGCGCAGGGGCTCGAACGATTCCTGCGCCTTGGCCAGCAAGGGCGTGCTGCGTCCGCTGCTGGTGTTGGTGTCGAAAGTCAGTGCGTGCTTGCCGATTTCCTGCGCCGTCGGCGCCATGATGAACACGCTGAGTGCCAATGAAATGCCGTATATCGCCAGCGTCGGCGGCACCTGCTGAACGCCGATTGCGTTACGCAGCACCATCAGCACCAGCGAAATCTTGAGGAAAGAGGTAGTGGTAACCACCATCAACGGCACCAGCGCCAATAGCGCCAGCAGCACCGAAAACGAGACAATGTCGTATTGGCTGTTCAGCATGCCCCGCCCCACTGGGTGATGCGAATGCCTAGCGCGCCATCCACATCCACCGCTTCGCCACGTCCGATCGCGCGACCGCTGCACAGTATGGCGATCGCGTCGGCGCCGCCGCCTTGCAAGGTCAGCACCGTTGCCGGCCCCAGGCTGCGTATTTCTGCCAAGGGCAAGCTGACGCGACCGAGTTCGAAACTCAGCGTCATGTGTACCTCATCCAGCAGCGCCGCCGTGGCGCTGTCGGGTTCATATTCAGGTTCTGGTCCGGCCGCTGCGGCCGGCGACGCCGGCACTGGATCGGATGCAACAGATGGCGCTTCGGCATCAGCATCGATCTTCGCCTCTGCCATATCCTGGTGTCGTTCGAAAGTGTCTTCGGTGTCCAATCTGTTCTCCTGGGCGATGATGTGCAAATTGCAGGGCGCCTGGTAGCGCACTTGCCAATGGCGGCCCGCCAGGCGGGTCGTACCTGAACCGTCGGTAGCAAAGTACAGGCGTCGCGGTAAAACAATGTCGCCGACCTCCAGCTTGGACAGCACCGACCGCGGCAGATCGTGTCGACCGATGCAGACGGTGTTGACGCTGGCCAGCCCCAGATAAGGCGCGAGCGGCAAGCGCAACGGCCAGCGCCTGGCGCCGGCGAGCAGTTGCAGCCAGGTCGTCGCCGCGGCGCGCAGCGGCATGGCGATTTCGTGTCCTTGCTGGAACATGCTGAGTTGCAAAGTGCTTGCCGCAGCATGCACCGTGCGATCGACACAACTGATTCTGTTGATGCCCTGGAACGGCGTCCCCGTCAACCGACCGCTCACCGCCGACACAAACCACTCCGGATAAACGCCGCCGTCAGGTTCGAGCCCCGCCAGATCGATGCCGGTCAGGGCATTCAGCAAACGCGCACCTTGCGCAATCTCGAACACGCCCATCGGGCCGGACAGGCTCAAGACCTCGGACCAGGGCAACTCGGCGCCCTGGTCGAGGCGCAATGTCAACTGCGCCCCCGGAAGCGGCAACGGCAATTGCAAGCCCTGCCCTATCAGGCGCGTCAAGCGGGCATGAGCGGCGCTGACGCGGGGCGCGTTGCGCAACAGGACGCCGCCCCGCGCAACGGCTGGTTCGGCATCGAGAATGACGGAATCGGTAGCATGCATGGAGATGTCGTAGGAGGCGCCGCGTTGGCCGGCATGCATCATGGCCGGTCCAGGGTCTGCATTTATCGGCGTCAGGCTGGTCGCGAAAAAACCAGAACCCATGTCAAAAAAACCATGATTGCCGGGCCTGACGAATTCAAGAGCAAGTTCTACAACACGGTAAGCCTGACGTGCTTGTCCATACGTCGCGCCAGGCTTTGTTCCAGTTCCATTTGCTTCCTGCAGAGCAAGTTGCGCAACTTGTCGCCATTGGGTGAAATCATGAACGCCGCCGTTGCGGCGCGTACATCGACCATGACACCCATGGTCTCGCCGCCCGGGAACAATATCTCGAAGATGCCGCTGTCGCCCTCGGTCGGCAGCAGGTCCGCGATCGTCTCGGTATCGTAGTCGCCGCCGTCGACGCCGGATTGCCCTCCTGCACCGGCCTCGTCGCTATTGCCGCCGTTTTGATCGCCGCCACTGTTGTCGCCGTTGCCTTGTCCGTAAAACCCCGGCATGCCGGTCGGCAGCCAGCCGTCGGCTCCCCCAGGCGCGCTTCCCGGCTCGTTGCGCTGTGACTGCTTGCGCGCCTCGCGCTCCTCGGCGGCAACGCGCGTCGGTGCTTTTGGCGGTGCTTTCGCCTGTGCCGGACCGGACGGCGGCGACGGCGCATGTGCCGATATCTGCCGCACGTTAAGCGGCCTGGTCTTTTTGGGCGCCGTCGCCGGCGGTGGATCCAGCAGTGCGGAAAGAATGGGATTGAGCGACATGTCAGTTCTCCGCCGCTTGTTCCAGCGCCCGGATTTCATCGCGCAGGATGCTCAGCTTTTCCTGTTGCTTGTTGGCGGTCAGCACCGCCAGGCGCGCCGCAAAAAAAAGCCTGCCGGCGTCGCGACAGCGGCTCAATTCATTCTGGCAATCGAGATAGAGCTGCGCAGCTTCTTTTTTCATGCGTTCGTAGATCGCCTTGGCGCTGCGGAACTGGCCGCTGGTGATGGTCATGTTGGTGAACTCCTGGCGTGCTGTGCGCCACTCCGACTGGGTCCTCTCAACCGCATCGCGCCAGATCTGCTTGACCTGGTGCAATTTCTGGCGCCGCCGACGCCAGACGCTGCGTGCTTCGTTGCACTCCCGTTCCAACCGGCTGAGCCTCTGCTTGCGCACATGCAGCAACTGGTCGAGCCGTTTGTCCTGCACCTTGCGCTCAGCCACCTCGATCACTTCGCGCTTGCCGCGACGCGGTCCCAGTCCCGCTGCTACATTGCCCGGATTCATGCCTGCATCTCCATGATGCGATCGATGGTGCGGTCGAAGTTAGAGCTGGCGCTGGTATCCTGGCGCAGGAAATCGAGTTGTTCCGGTCGCAGTTGCATGGCGCGATCCGCGACCGGATCGGCGCCTTCCTTGTATTCGCCGAGCCGGATCAGCAACTCCATCTCCTGGTAACGCGCCATCAGCTCGCGGAAATGCGAGGCCGCCTTGCGATGCTCGCGCGTCGTGACATTGCTCATAACGCGGCTGATGCTGGCCAGCACGTCGATGGCCGGATAATGCCCCTGCTCCGCCAGCTTGCGCGTGAGCAGGATATGGCCGTCGAGCAGCGACTTGGCTTCGTCCCCGATCGGATCCGAGGTCGATTCGCCATCCACCAGCACGGTATACATCGCCGTGATCGATCCCTGCGGCGTGGCGCCGGCGCGTTCGATCAGGCGCGGCAACATGGTGTAGACCGACGGCGTAAAGCCGCCGCGTGCCGGCGGCTCACCGGCCGCCAGCCCGATTTCGCGTTGGGCACGGGCGAACCGCGTGAGCGAATCGACCAGCAGCAACACATTCTTTCCGCGATCGCGGAAAGACTCGGCGATTGCCGTCGCCGTAAACGCCGCGCGCGAGCGCTCCATCGAGGTGCGATCCGAGGTGGCGCACACCACCACGGTCTTGCGGATCAGTTCGGCGTCCAGTTCGTGCTGCAGGAATTCATTGAGTTCGCGGCCGCGTTCGCCGATCAGGCCGAACACGATCGCGTCGGCAGCGCAGCCGCGTGCGATCGCCGCCATCAGCGTGGTCTTGCCGCAACCGGGGCCGGCGAACACGCCGATGCGCTGTCCGACGCCCATGGTCAGCAAGCCATCAATGGCGCGCACGCCGGTGGCCAACGGCGTTGCTATACGCGGCCGGTCGGTGGCCTTGGGCGCGTCGCGCATGACCGGCGACATGGCGCGCCAGGTCGATACATTGTCAAGCGCGGCCGGCGCGCGAAACATCCAGCGCCCGAAACCGTCCAGCACGCAGCCGAACAAATGGTCGCCGACTTCGATCGAATGCGCACGCCGCAACGGTTCGATGATCGTGCGGGTGGAGACGCCTTCGAGCGGACTGAGCGCCGACAGGATGGCAGCCTTGTCGGTGAACCCGACCACTTCGGCCAGCATGTCCTTGCCGCGCGCGTCCGGATTGATGAGATTGCACAGCTCGCCGATCTGCACCGGCGGCATATGCGCCTCGATCAGTGTGCCCAGCACTTGCGATACCTTGCCGTGGCTGGTGAAACCGGGCTTGGAAGGGATCCTGTCGCGCCAGTCGGGCAAACGGCTGCGCAGATCGCGCAGCTTGTCGTCGAGCCTGCCAATGAAATCGACGTCGGTGGTCACCATGTCACGTTGATCGAACGTTTGCCGGTGAAGCTGAGCTGGTTGCCTTCGATGCCGGCCAGTTTCATGCCGCGATATTCATCGCCAACATACAGGCGCCGGCCGTCGTCGGTCACGATGCTGGCGTTGTTGCCGGAAATGACCTGCTGGATCTTGAACGGCAACATCGCTTCGGCGCTGCCGATCTTCACCTCGACGGGGAAGTCGATATTGTATTTGCGCACGAAGGCGCTGAGCATGCGCTGGAAGCGTTCGGCATCCTCTTCTTCCAATGCCGCCTGCAAACTCCAGAAGCGATCTTCCAGTTGCAGGTTGAAACGTTTGAGGAGATCGACTTCGGCCAGTCGCTTGCGAAAGGCGCTGCGCAGTTCTTCCGGCGACAGCGCCGGCCCGGATTTGATCGACACGGCTTTCATGTCGGCCATGCGGTCGGTCTTGCCCTGTTCCTTTCTGGAGCGGGTGGCCTGGTCTATTTTGCTCAGGTCCGGCCGGGGCAGGTTGAGCATCCGCTCCGGCTGGGCCGTGCCGTTCTCCTTGGCCGTGCGGTGCATATCTTCCTGCGCCACGGCCGTTGGCCGCCATGCCGCCATGTCGTCGACGGATGCGGTGTTCGCCTCGCCGTCGACGGACAAGGGCGTGTAGGTGCGCGTCATGGCGTAAGCGGCGGCGGCCGACAGGATCGCCGTCAGCGCCACGGGTGCGAAGAGCCATTGGCGCTTGCGCGACAGGAAACCCGGCTGCGCCGCCCGCTCGGAAACGTGCGCATTCATGGCGTCGGCGGCCGCCGTCGGGCCGGTTTGTTCCGCTTGTACCGCGGTTTCCGTGTTGTCGGCGCTATCCGCCAAGGCGGCATCCCGCATCGCTTCGTCGGTTGCGGCATCCGCTGGCGTGGCCGCATCGCCCGGCTCCGCCGGCGGCTCCTGCCACGGACTGTTTTGCTGGACCACGGCCAGCCAGATATGATCGACCCGCACGAAATCGCCGGGCGCCAGCGCCAAGGAAGCTACCGCCTGGTTGCTGTCAGCACCGCGCACCGCACCATCCAGGCTCTGCAACGTCCAGCCGGAAGACGATGGCGCCAACTCCGCATGCGTCTCTTCAATACCGGGATCGGCCAGCACCACATCGGCGGTGTCGCCGGCACCGATGGTCAGCGTTTCCCCTGTCAGAGGCAAGGTCGCGCCGCGATGATAACCGTTCAGCACTCGCAATTCGTACATGTCGTACATGTTCTACTCCAGTTGCCAATTCAAATCCAAGTCCGGTCATTGACGCCTCATCAGGGTCGGCGAAGCGAACCTGACTCAAGCGGCAATGACATCTCGTGTATAGGTAAAACCCCCGCCGTCGGCAGTTCCATCAATGGCTGCGAGACAGGCGGCGACGGACGAGCGCCCTCCTGCCGCGGCATGAGGGTGCGGCAGGAGGGCGAGAAACAGGAGACGGGTGAAACAATGCGGCGACCTCGCTTGACGCGAGTCGCCATCGTCTGCGCCTCTATTCCAGAGAGGTTCGCAACAGCGCCAGCAGCAAGCTGCCGCTACCGCTGCTGCGGTGGGTGGATGGATCCAGCGGATTCCAGTCGGGATTGTCGCTATTGAACAGCGCGCCGATGACCATCGCCTCGGCCAGCTCGCGCCGCTTTTGTGCGGCCTGTTCGCGTTCGCGCGAGGCCGCGCGCAACGACAAGGCGTCGCCCGGTTTGCTGCGCAGCAGCGCGGGCGTGCGCCTGTCCCTCTCCGCCAGCGCCTGGTTGACTTCATGCATCACATCGCTGACGAACAAACAGCATTTCTCGCGCAATTGTTCCAGCTCCTGCGCGAGAAACTTGTCCTTGCGGGCGTGTTCTATGATGCTCAGCGCCTCGTCATGCGTCATCGGCAATGCATGATCGCGAGGTGACATTTCTTTGACAGGAAAGCTCATGACTACGCTCCATGGTTGATCAGACTATCGAATAAACAAATTGCGAAATTGCAGCGTCCCGGCATGGATTGCCGGGATGCGTCATGCGGCGTCAGGTGTTTCCCGGGTCGTCATATTCGCCTTCATCGCCGCCGTCGCCATCACCTGAGCCATCATGAGAATGCGTAGTGTCGTGATGATGAATTTCACGCGGAGCGGGCAGGAACTGATTGTTGCCTCTTGTCGGACCATGGTGCTGGCCGCTGCCGGCCGTCACGCCGACTAGCTGAGCCGCGTGTTTGATGCCTTGCGCGCGCATGCTATCGTATATTCTCTGGGCGGCCTCCCGCTCCTCGGCGCTCGGTTCCGTCTGCGCCGGCCTGAACCCGCCCGGCGCAGGCTGATGCCGCGCAGCATCGCGCCGATGGCGCGGCGGCAACTGCGGGGCTTCCTCCCGTTCGCCTCGCGGCTCCGGCGGTGTTTCTTCCGGCGCTTCCGGACTCACCTCTCGCCGCCATCGTTCCAGATCCGAGTCCTGACCGCCATGGAAGTGCGCCTCGGAAGAGCCCGACGCCTGGCTACGCAGGTCCGAGGGTCCGCGGTTGCGGCTACGCCCTGCATCGCTGCCCGCAAAATCGGAGCGTTGCGATGGCGTAGCCGCAAGCGGGTCCGCCGGTTGCAAAAATGAGTTCCGCATCCGTACGAAAGAGGCATTGAGGTCATCCTCATTTCTTGCGATGCTGGCGCGCGCGCTCGACATGATGCCGAGAAAAAACTCCCTGTGATCGATCGCAGGTTCTCCGAATAACTCGGTCGGATGACCGAAGGGTCTGCCCGGATTGCCGACGATCGCTGCCGATATGGCGTCGGTATACCGGTCGATACTAAAATTAGCAATACGACCGAGAGTCGCATTGAACAAATTCGATCCTCGGTGTCTGTGCGGCTGCTGCTCTTGCGGCCGATGTCCCGGGTCAAGACCGGCGTCGCTGTTGACTCCCGTCGCGTGCGCCGATGAAGAGCCGGGGATATGACTTTGCGCCATCATTTACTCCAATTTGAATTCTGTTGGTCCTTCTTGCAAGGACGTCGTTGGAACACAGGAAACCGGCGCAGGGCATGTCAACCGCGAAACGCCCGATCACCTTGCCGTCGTGCTCGCGCCCAGGCGCGCCGCACAAATCGGCATCCCGATAACTCTATATGTCGATTGCCGGCAACAAGTTCCCTGGCCGGTGGGCACAGGCAATATGAGGTCTTGCGGGATCGTCAAGCCTCGATCATGCCGACCGGTTTGACCTTGGCATGCTGGGTCAGCTCGGAAAACGCGAATACCGGCACCGGGAAGAACTCCTCCTCGATCAGCTTGCGCACCGAGCGGCGGATGTCAGCGGCGGTGACCAGCACCGGCGGCGTGATCGGCGTGCAGACGTTGGTCGAGAGATCGTTGAGCCGATCCAGCAGTCGTTGCTCCAGCTCGGAATCGATGTCCAGGTAACTGCCCTGGCTGGTCTGGCGCATGGCGTTGCGCAACTGGTCTTCCAGCTCGGGCGACAGCAGGATCACTTCGATCAGGCCGTCGCGCGCGGACTCGAAGCAGAGCTGGCGCTTGAAAGCCAGCCGTACGTAATCGGCAATGACGTCCGGGTCGCGCTCCTTGGGGGCCCAGTCCAGCGTGGTCTCGAGCAGCAGGCGCGCGTTGCGCAGCGACACGCCTTCCTTGGTCAGGCGTTGCACCACTTCGGTCAGCCGCGGCAAGGTCACCGACTTCAACACTTCCTTGCCGAGCTCGGGATAACGGCGTTCGGCCCAACGCGTAAAACGGATGACTTCGTTGACGCCGACGAACATCTGGCAATTGCGCAGCAGTTCCACCTCGATATCGGCGGCAAACACGGTTTCCCAGCGCTGGTGTTGGACGCCCATCTCTTCCATTCTGTCCAAGTCCTCCAGGCGCAGCCAGACGCGGCGGCGGCGCGACCCGGAGATGTTGCGCTCAAATGCTTCGAAGCCCAGTTCAGTGACACGGTCCAACGTCTCACGCGTAGCCCCCCAGCCGATCATGATTTCATGATCGACCAGCGGCACCTCGGCCATCAGGAAGTGCACGCGATTCTCCGGCATCAGAATGGAAAACTCGAACTCGATTGGCTTGAGATCGGGAATGCCGCGTTTTTCCAGCATGCCGTTGCGCATGATGCGCACGGCGTTACGGATCATTTCCGCTTCCGGCGTAGCGCGCAGCGCCTCCGGCATGCGCAGGATGAACGGCGTCGTGGCGGAAAAATTGGTGAGATCGACAATGCCAGCGTTCTTGCGCTCCAGCTCTTCGTTTTCGCGTTGTATCTCGGCGTCGGCCAGCGGCTTGAGCAAACCGACCACGCCCGATACGAACAAGGCCACCGCCAGCGAAACGAAGATCACGGTAGGCATGCCGGGGATGAGGCCGAACAGCAGCATGATGCCGGCAGCGGTCAGCAAGGCCTTGGGTTCGGCGAACAACTGGGCGACGATATCGCGGCCGACGTTGGTCCTATCCTCGCCTTCGTGGCCGTCGTCGCTGGTGACGCGCGTGGTGATGATGCCCGCGCCGAGCGAAATCAGCAGCGCCGGGATCTGCGCAATCAGCGCATCGCCGATCGACAGGATGGAGTAGACACGCATCGCCTCGGCCGCATCGAGGTTGCGCTGGATGATGCCGATCGAGATGCCGCCGATCAGGTTCACGACCACGATGCACAGGCCGGCAATGGCGTCGCCCTTGACGAACTTCATGGCGCCGTCCATGGCGCCGTGCAACTGGCTCTCCTGCCCCAGCATGGCGCGCTTGGCCTTGGCTTCTTCCGGCGTCAGGATGCCGGCGCGCAAATCGCTGTCGATCGACATCTGCTTGCCGGGCATGGCGTCCAGCGAGAAGCGCGCCGACACTTCGGAGACCCGCTCTGAACCCTTGGTGATCACGATGAACTGCACCACCGTCAGGATCAGGAAAATCACCAGGCCGACCACCAGATTGCCGCCGACGACAAAATTGCCGAAGGTCTCGACAATATGGCCCGCGTCGGCTTCCAGCAGGATCAGCCGCGTCGTCGACACCGAGATCGCCAGCCGGAACAGCGTGGTCAGCAGCAGCACTGCAGGAAACGTCGAAAACGCCGTGGGGCCCGGCATGTACATGGCCACCACCACGATCAGTCCGGAAATGCACAGGCTGAACGCGATCAGAATATCCAGCAACCACACCGGCATCGGCAACACCAGCATGAAGACGATGCCGATGACCAGCCCCGCCGCCAGCAATTCGGCGCGCTTGGCCATCTTGGCCGCCAATTTGTTCAGCAACAGCACGACACCCATCACCTGGGTCGGCTGGCCCTTTCTGCGCTCGTTCGATTTGGTGGCGGCAAGACTCATTTCTTCTATCCCCGGTGCAGGCAAACAATACTATTCAGGAGCAATACAGAACCGCGCCGCACGGCACATGCCAGGCGCGAGCGCGATGGTGCGACAGATGGACGCGGCGGCGAAACCGACTCAGGCCGGGGATGCGGAGACTGACTTGGCGTCGTGGATTTCCAGGCGTCGCAAGACCAGGTCGATCCAGGCGTCGGTCTCCGGCGCACGCAGCGCTTCGAGGCGCACTCGATCGACCGGTTCCAGGACTTCCGCAGCGGCATACGCCGCCATCAGTTGCAAATGGCGATCGTGGGGCCACAGTTTCAGGCAACCGAGCGCCAGCAAGTAGGCCTCTTCGTACTGGTAGGCGCTCAGATGCCCCCAGACCAGGCCGATTGCCAACTGCAATTCTTCCGGCATGGTGTCACGCGGCTTCTTTTTCCTCATCGTTTTCCTCCTTCTGGTTGGACGCGCCGGCAGGATTGCCTTCCAGGTCGCTGCGCCGCATCTGTTGCCAGCGCAGGCGCCAGCGTACCGCCAGATCGACAATGCGGATGGCGTCCATGCACGGGCCGCGCTCCGACTCGTCCTGGGTCAGGGAGAATTCGATCATTTTTTTCTGCAAGGCGCGCATGCGCGGAATCGGGTCGCCCACCCAGGCCTGGCTGTCAACCGTCAGGCGCGCGCCCAGCATTTGCTTGAGCGTCGCCAGCGTGGGATCGATAGGATAGTCGGCCTCGGGCAGCGACGCTTCTTCCTCGCCGGGCAGCAGGAACGGGCGCGACTTGAAGATCGGTTCCGCGCTCTCGAAACGGGGGATCTCGGCAAGTTCGCCGACATCCGTCAAGCCCGACCGATCGATAGGAGAACTTGTATTAATCACCGAGCAACTCCTCGGCCGCGTCGAAAGCATCCCCCGGCAACACTGTCATGTCGTCGCCATGCTCGACCATGCGACGCAATACGTACATGCTGCCGTCGTTGAACATCGCCGGTAGCCATGCGCCATAACGCGCCAGGTTGCCCGCGCGCCTGCTCAGCACCGATTCAGGCCGTATTTGTGTGTCCGGACCGATACCTACGGCAATGAGCATGCCTTGCTCGAGCGGATAGGCGAACAGGTGCATGCCGTTGTCCAGCGTCGCCATGGCCACCGCCTCCTGTATGCGCGCGTCAGCCGCCAGTCTCATCAATAACTCTTCCATAGTGCGGCTCCCCTAGCGTCTGTCGCGCGCTTCGCGTTTGCTGGTTTCCATGATGGCTGCACGCCACTCCTGTTCGCGTATTTCCTCCCGGTTGGGCAGCATCGGCAAGTCGCCGTAAATGCCTTGCAACTGACGCGTGAGCTCCTCCAGCAGCTCGCGCCGCGCCGGCAGTTTTTCCTGGCTCCACAAGGTCAAGGGCAGTTGCGCCATGGCGTCGCGCACCAGGTTGAAGACACGGGCGCGTTGCGTAGCGTCGGGATTTTTC
Source organism: Herbaspirillum sp. RV1423 (assembly GCF_000577615.1). Classification (GTDB taxonomy): domain Bacteria; phylum Pseudomonadota; class Gammaproteobacteria; order Burkholderiales; family Burkholderiaceae_D; genus Herbaspirillum. The sequence goes on along the minus strand of NZ_CBXX010000030.1, from coordinate 6,168 downwards.
ATTTCCGATATCTGCAAGACCAATTGGTTGGCTTTCCCTTTTCCCCATCCCGATTCGGCGGCTGTCAACAAAATCACCGCCAGTTCAGGTCCGCTGATCTTGACGTGGATCCGTGCCTTGTCCGATAACTCGCTACGCAGGGTTTCCGCGATCGACACGCAGGACTTGACCAGCATGAAAGCGGAAGCATCGGACATCGTCAGCCAGTATCGACCGATGCTTCTGAGCGGGTTTCTTCGTAGATCAGATCTCATGATTTCTCAAGCAACTCCAACAAAAACCGCTTCCCGTTTTTTCTTCGTGCTGCTGACTTCGATATGGCAGCGCTTCTCGTGCTTCCGTTTTCCGTATGTTTTGTGGATTTCCTGCTAGCGCATGAAATTGACCTGCCTCGGTTCACCGCAGCAGATGTCATGCTGCCGGAACCTGCCTTCGAGCAGGTCGCGCCGCAAAGCGTCGGCAAAACCGAAGCGGAAGGACGAAGATGCCCTGCATGCCGCCAGGCGGCGCAGCACATCGTGTTGAATATTCTTTCTGAAATGTTTCTGCATAATTTCCTTAAAAACCTATCATCATTCGCGAGCGCAATCCCGTCATGACCTTCATGCACTTACGCGCGCCAAAATTCTTTATCAATGCCTTGAGCATGGTCAGCGGAGTCAGCGGCAAATCCTCTTTTCCTTTCGACTTCGCGCCGATCAAAAACCGCAAATCGCGCGTCGACGGCATCCGCTTGCCGGCCTCATCCAGCGCCAACGCTTCCAATGAATTCATCAGGATGTCGTTTTCCTGCAATGCCCTCCTGAGTTCATGCAAGTACTTCTCATACAGATCGCTCATCATTTCCATGATGGCGTTCCTCAGCATGATCTTTTCCGCCATGCTCATCGCCTCATTGTCGATCGTTTCCAAGGCCTCGGCCAGGACGTTGTAACGCTGCACCGGATCGAAGGTTTCGGCCAGCATGTCTTCCGCCATAGCCTGCCCCTGGCGACCGGCGTTCTCACGCAGAAAATCCAGAATGTCCATGACCGGCGCCAACAACTCCTCGTCCAGATCCTCATCATCCAATACTTCTTTCGACCTGCTGCGGTTCCTGCGCGAAGCCTGGGAAGTGCCTTTCTCCGCACTCTTTTGCCGCGGCGATACGAACTGCGACAGAGCGCGCGACCGATAGCTCACGCCATCCTTGAAACCGGCCTGGGATTTCACCGCGTCCGTCGGCGCGAAATCGGTAGCGCCCAACTGCTGACCGGCCCTGTCCAGGCCGGACTTTTGGCCCGACTTGGCTTGTGGACGAACCTGTTGTGTATTGGCGTTCTCCAGGGCACCGTCATTGAATCGATTGATTTGCATATTCATGGCCATTCGTGGCGCGACGACTTCGCCAGGTTCCATTGCCGTCGTCGCGCCAGCCATCGCAGCAAGCACGGAACGCTGCCGGCAGAACGTATGACGGGAACTGCAAAGATGGCTACAAGGCCCGTCGCACGTGGCATTGCGACGCACAGAGTTCCGTCCGGATTGAAAAAATTAATTCTGGACAGGGCGTTCGAATTTCGCATACGCTTGGATCGGCTTATGTCACGACGCTTGTTTCAGGCAAGTGTCCCCAAACCATCGCCGGAGTGCGGCGCCTTGTCCATGACAAGGCGCCGGCATACGCGGGTGATGCGTCCGAACAGTCTGTTCCCACCGGTAACGGAATATTTTCTTCCCGCCGGGTCGACCTCCCTGCAGCACGCACATCCTCGCTAGTGGCTTGCGCTCGTGCATCGGTTCCGTCGGATCGCTGCGACATTTCTCATTTTTCTTCAATGTCTCACGAATTCTCACCGAACGATTGCACTTGCCGTGAGCGCTGCTATCTTGCGGTCATACCTGCTGAGGCGGTGTTTGAGATTTGGGAAAGTGAGTGGCAACGCCTCGATTTTTTACCAACAATGTTGGAACTCATTTCATCAATAGGCGTGAGTGTGAGCTTGTCCTGTTTGGGATGGAGTGCAAGGCGCGAAACTGGGTCAAGACTGGACGTCTTGACCCAGTTTCGTAACGCAGCAATCCGTCCAAACAGGCCGCTCCCGCCGGGTTCTTCCCAGAAAGGGCGCTGGCCGCGTTGCGCTCCTTGCGCGTGGTACCGCCACGCGACGCGTCGCACGCCTTGCCAGTGCCCTTTCTGGGAAGAACGCATCTCGCGCCTATTGATGAAATGAGTTCCAGTATCTCAAGGAGAACGCTATGAACCAATCAGCTTCCGGATATATCGACCCTGCCGGCTTCGACGCCGAAGCGGAGGCGTCGCCGGAAACCGCCGCGGTATCCATCCAGCCTATCGATATCGTCGAGCTCTACACCGAACACCGTACGCATCTGCTGCGCTTCGTACAGCGCTATGTCGGCAATCACGAAGATGCCGAAGACGTCGTGCAAAACACCTTCATCGAAGCCGTCAAATCGGCACACCGTTTTTCCGGTTTGTCCAAACCCTCCACCTGGCTGTTCGGCATCGCCCTCAACCTGGCGCGCAACCAGGTCCGCCGCAATATCGCGGACCGTTATGAAACCGTGGATGAGACTTTCATGGAACAACTGGTCGACAAACACGCCGATCCCGCCACGTTGTTCGAATTGCGCCAGATCGCTGAAAAAGTGGATAGTTTGCTGAGCGAATTGCCGCCCAAGATCCGCTCCACCTTCGAAGCAGTATTGGATGGCGACGCCACTTATGAGGAGGTGGCCGAGCAGTTGCATATTCCGATCGGCACGGTGCGTTCGCGCGTCTCGCGCGTGCGCGCCGCGGTGCGCAACGAATATGGCAGTTCCCGCACGCGCGGGAATAACTGAACATCGGCTTTGGACGCCGTCATGCACACCGGCCTCGCCAGACTTTCGTCTTCCTGCGCAATGCGTCGCGCCGGTGCGCGCTCAGGAAGCGGGATTGTCGGCCTGGCCGGATTGCACCGCGATCAGGTATTCGCCGGCGATGTCTGCGGTTTCGAGAATGGCGTCCATTACACTGCGCTCGTCGCTGAAGCAACCGAGCGGAATCTTGCGGACCACGATGTAGCGACCTTCATCGGCGTGCCAGAGGAAGTCGACCGAAGACAAGCGTTGGGAGGTCGCTGCCGGCGGCATCACCGGCAGCGGCAGATAATGCGGCTGCTCGCATTTCGGCAGCGACGCCGTCACGGAAAGAAAGTGTTCCGCGCCGCGCTCCACGGCGGTACGCGTGAAAATTTCGCCGATTTGCAATTCGAGCACACGCGGACTGATCGATGCTTGTCCGGTCATCTCGATCAGGTCGGACAAAAGACGATCGACCGCCGTTGCGGAAATGTCGCCGTGAATGTCGTTGCCGCGAATCTCATCGTCGCTTTTCCGCGTCATGGTCTGGTAAAGCTGGAGCAGGTACAGCAGCCCGGAAAGGGTGCCGACGTTGACAGCGTTAGTGGAAAGAACCTGCATTTTACCCCCTATTGTCAAGCGCGCCAAAAGGCAAGACGCCTGCGCCGCGCGGATTCGCGGCGCATCTCCTTTTGTAAAAAATGATTCTTCCGCCCTCGGTGCAGCAGACGCGCGCATGCAGACGACCAACGCCCATCGGCGCCGCTCAAGCAGCTTCATCCGCTTCGTTCCATCGTTTCTCGACGACGCACGGTGCGACTCGCATCGCTGCGCGATATTGGACGGCAACAGCGACAGGCGACCGAGGCCGCCATTCGAGGATGGTTCCTGATAAAAGACACGACGGCGCCAGCGGCGCATCGCAGGCGTCGCCAACATCGCGAGAATCCACTCGCAAACGCATTATCGCGCGTCGTAACCCACGCGCGCGATAGCTAGCATGCCCCTCGCCGGCAAGGTGTGTAGGCAGCCCTGGCGTAAAGAAGCTACTTCCGATGCAATCTGCGGATCCTGTGCCAGGGAAAATCATCAGCCAACGTCGTCATGCCGACCATGTCGCTGTGCCCGGCATGCACATCGCCTCCAGTTGCATACCACCCGGCGGCGCCGGCATTGAGGAAGTTTTCATCTTGAACGGTGTACTTATCCATGGCATCCATCCATAAAAATCGACTGACGTGCTTCCACATCCGGCCTCAAGGGTCGGGTCCGACAGCACCCCGGAGCGGTCTACGCGCTTACGCGAAAGACCGCTCCGGCTTGCATTCTTTCAAGCTGCCGCTGCAAGCGGCGAGGCCCCCGACCAAGCGTGGGTCTGACCCCATTCCTTCGGTGCATCGACGAAACAGCGCGAGGCTTGCACACGGTGCCGACCGGCCAATCTGCTGACCGACGTCAACCGGGCATTGCTTGCCGGCAGCGCCGGCGTCGGTTCTGCAAGCTGCCGCGCCTGGGCGTCGACATCCGGCATGTCGCCGATCTGACGCTGATAAGCGCGATCGGCGGCAATCGGACGTTCCATCGGCTTATTGCCGGGAATCGCTTCGATGGCTGAAAACTCTTCGGGCAGCATGCGCTCCCACCGAGGCACTTCGGCCTGGCCATCTTGATTAGGACGTTCCGACGCGGATTTATGGCTATTGCTGCGCCGGTTCGACGACAATCTGACGCCGGTAGAACCGACCAGCCAGAGCGGCGCGCTACGCGTGGGCGCATCGATGGCGTTATTGCGTAATTGCGGAGACTGCGGCTCGGCGGCGGGAAGCGCCTTGGCGGCGGCTTCGTTGCGAGCATTCCACAGGTCGTCGTAGTCACGCCATAGCGCAGCCAGGTCGCTTGTTCTGGAAGGCCCGGTGCTCACGGGAGAAGGTGCGGAAATCATAAATAGTACAAACTAGAAAACTGAAACATATTGATAAAAAATTCACCGCAAGACAGGTGCGGATATTCCGCTGCGCCTGTCCTGCGGCGGCAATCCCGCCATCCGTTGCCGGATGGGGATTGCCTCCGTGGACCGCTGCGGTGCGTGCTGCCGTGTACCCTGCCGCGGCCCTGCTATGTACCCTGTCAAGCTGCGGCAATGATGCCCGAGTTGATCGCCGGCTGATAATCGCCCTTGCCCAACTGGCCGTCGAATTCGCCGTTCTTGGCGGACTCCATCTTCTTGAACAATTCGCCGTTGTTGGCCATCATTGCCTGTGCGGCGGCCTGCACTTCCGGCGGCACCTGGATCGACTTGCCATCCTTGTCGGTGTAATAACCGCTCTGCGCCATCTGCTGCATCTGCTGCGCCGAAATCAACTGGATGCCGTGATCGTCCTGGAATTTCTTGATATCCCTGGCCGCTACCGAATCCGACGGCAGAGCCTGACCGTTGCCAGGGAAACCGGTCGCCTGCTGATACGACGGCGGCGCGAACGACGGCATCTGGAACCCGCCGCTTTGCGGGAAACCGTTGCCCTGCCCCTGCGGCATGCCGTATTGACCGGTACGGTCGAATACCGGCGGACCGCCGTTGCCCGACGAGATCGTGCCGTCGTCGATGGCTGCCTGGTAATCGCCCTTGCCCAGTTGACCGTCGTACTGGCCGTTCTTGGCGGACTCCATCTTCTTGAACAATTCGCCGTTGTTGGCCATCATTGCCTGCGCGGCGGCTTGCACGTCCGGCGACACCTGGATGCTCTTGCCATCCTTGTCGGTGTAATAGCCGCTCTGCGCCATCTGTTGCATCTGCTGCGCCGAAATCAACTGGATGTCGTGATCGTTCTGGAACTGATTGATGGTCTTGGCCGCGCCTGACTCCGACGGCAAGGTTGAGCCGGTCGCCTGCTGGTACGACGGTGGCGCGAACGACGGCATCTGGAACCCGCCCTGCGGGAAACCGCTTTGCGGGAAGCTGCTGCCCTGCGGCATGCCGTATTGACCGGTGCGGTCGAATACCGGAGGACCGCCGTTGCCCGACGAAATCGTGCCGTCGTCGATGGCGGCCTGATAATCGGCCTTGCCCAGCAGACCGTCGAACTGACCGTTCTTGGCGGACTCCATCTTCTTGAACAATTCGCCGTTGTTGGCCATCATTGCCTGCGCGGCGGCCTGCACGTCCGGCGGCACCTGGATGCTCTTGCCATCCTTGTCGGTGTAATAGCCGCTCTGCGCCATCTGTTGCATCTGCTGCGCCGAAATCAACTGGATGTCGTGATCGTTCTGGAACTGGTTGATGGTCTTGGCCGCGCCCGACTCCGACGGCAAGGTCGAGCCGGTCGC
>NZ_CBXX010000029.1 GCF_000577615.1 Herbaspirillum sp. RV1423 | reverse complement strand
TGCTGACCTTCGGCATCACGCTGATGGTGGAAGGCATTTTCCGCTCGATCTACGGTGTTTCCGGCCAGCCTTATTCAGTACCCGATGCGCTGCAGGGGGCGACCAACCTGGGTTTCATGGTGTTGCCGAATTACCGCGCCTGGGTCGTGCTGGCGTCTGTGGTGGTGTGTTTCTCGACCTGGTTCATCATCGAAAAGACGCGCCTGGGCGCTTATCTGCGCGCCGGCACGGAGAATCCCAAGATGGTGGAAGCCTTCGGCATCAACGTGCCGCTGATGGTGACGCTGACCTACGGTTTCGGCGTGGCGCTGGCGGCGTTTGCCGGCGTGCTGGCCGCACCGGTGATCCAGGTTTCGCCGCTGATGGGCTCGAACCTGATCATCGTGGTGTTTGCGGTGGTGGTGATCGGCGGCATGGGCTCCATCCTCGGCTCCATCGTCACCGGCCTGGCGCTGGGTGTGATCGAAGGCCTGACCCGCGTGTTCTACCCGGAAATTTCATCGACCGTGGTGTTCATCATCATGGCGATCGTATTGATGATTCGTCCGGCCGGTCTGTTCGGCAAGGAAAAATGAGATGCACATCATGAACAAGAAAATCGCTTGCGGCATTTTGCTCTTGGCTGCGCTGGTTGCGCCTTTCGGCCTTTATCCGGTGTTCCTGATGAAGATACTTTGCTTCGCCTTGTTCGCGAGCGCCTTCAATCTGCTGGCCGGCTACATCGGCCTGTTGTCGTTCGGCCATGCGGCCTTTTTCGGCTGGGCGGCTTACGTCGCCGGGCATGCGTTGAAGGTGTGGGGCGTGCCGACCGAAATCGGCCTGGTGCTGGGTACCGCCACCGGAGCGTTGATCGGTCTGTTGATGGGGCTGCTGGCGATCCGCCGCCAGGGCATCTACTTCACCATGATCACGCTGGCGCTGGCGCAGATGCTGTACTTCGTTTGTTTGCAGGCACCATTCACCGGTGGCGAAGATGGCCTGCAAGGCATCCCGCGCGGCAAGCTGCTGGGCGTCATCGACCTCGGCAACGACCTGACGCTGTATTACGTGGTGCTGGCGTTGGCCGCCTTCGGCTTTGCGCTGATCGTGCGCACCATCCATTCGCCATTCGGCCAGATCCTGAAAGCGATCAAAGAGAACGAGCCGCGCGCGATCTCGCTGGGCTATGACGTCAACCGCTATAAGCTGCTGGCCTTTGTGCTGTCGGCTGCGCTGACCGGCTTGGCCGGCTCGGCCAAGGCGCTGGTGCTGGGCTTCGCGACGCTGACCGATGTCCACTGGAGCATGTCCGGCCTGGTCGTGCTGATGACGCTGGTGGGCGGTTTGGGCACCATCGTCGGTCCTATCGTCGGCGCCGTGATCATCATCGTGCTGGAAAACAAGTTGGGCGACATCGGCAACTGGCTGGCCGCCGTGACGCATGTCGAATGGTTCAGCACGCTGGGCGACTCGGTGACCATCGTGACGGGCTTTATCTTCATCGTCTGCGTGCTGGCGTTCCGTCGCGGTATCGTCGGCGAGGTGCTGGCATGGAATGGACGACGCAAGTTCTCCTGATGTCTTGTTCCGGTGTCAAAGACGAGTTGTCTTTGTCGGCAGCTACGTTCTCGTCTGTCGCGGTGTTGATGCTGAGCGCCGCGATTGCCAATGCTAAAATGGACGACGTCACGTCACAATTGATCTACCGTCCGGAACAAGATCGATGCGCAGAAAAATTCCCAGCACCAGCATGTTGGAGGCCTTCGAGTCCGCAGCGCGCCATTTAAGTTTCACCCGCGCCGCCGACGAGTTGTCTTTCACTGAAAGCGCGATCAGCCGCAAGATCGCCCTGCTGGAAGAGTACCTCGGCGTCAAGCTGTTCAGCCGCGTCAAAAAAAGGTTGCAACTGACCGATGCCGGCAAGAGTTACAGCCTGATGGTGCAGCAGAGCCTGGACAAGCTGGAGATGGACACGACGTTGACCATGGCGCACGACGCCGGGCGCATCCAGCTTGAGCTCGCGGTACTGCCGACGTTTGCGTTGAAATGGCTGATGCCGCGCCTGAACGAATTCAATACCTTGCACCCTGAAGTCACCATTCATGTGACTGCGCGTGAGGAGCCTTTCCTGTTTTCGGAAGCGCCCTTCGATGCCGCCATCCATTTCGATCATCCGGTCTGGGCCAATGCCACCAGCACTTATCTGTTCACCGAAGAACTGATCCCGATTTGCAGTCCGCAATTGATCGGCGGCAAGCATTGCCGTAAACCGGCCGATTTGCTTAACTATGTACTGATGCACAAAACAGGCCGGCCGGAAGCCTGGTCGCGCTGGTTTGAACTGGCCGGCTGTCCCGATGCACGGGCTTTGAAAGGGCCACGCTACAACATGTATGCGATGTCGATCGAAGCAGCCCGGCGCGGTGCGGGAATGGCGCTGGTGCCGCGCACTTATGTCATGGACGATATCGAGTCGGGTCAGTTGACGGTGCCGTGGGAGATGCTGGTGCCGGGCGCCAAGGATTACTATTTCGTCGTGCCCGAGCAGAAGCAGGCGTCGCAGGCGGTGCAGGTGTTCCTCGCATGGCTGCTCAAGGTCGCCGAACAATACCGGGACGTTTCAGAGCAAGTGCACGCCTGAAGACGCGTCATCTCGAATCGGCGAGGCGAGATTTTCAGGGATTTGCGATGCGCTTCGACTACGCCCGAATGATTTTGGGAAAACTGCGTGGATACTGTTGGTGGATTTTTTTGGAGGCGGAGGGAACTGGCGATGGCGGCCAATGCATGAATGGCCTACGACGGAACGAGGCATTGCATCGCAGTAATATTGACCAGTTGCCCGAAACCCTTGCGATTATCGGCTGATTGGTCGGGGTGAGAGGATTCGAACCTCCGGCCTCTACGTCCCGAACGTAGCGCTCTACCGGGCTAAGCTACACCCCGACTGTCGTATCATCGTTGATCAATGATTTCGGTCTACTGCGAAAGTCGATAATTCTAGCAAAGAATCTTTGTACTTGCTACCAGGGAGTGACTTCACGGCATCGGCTGCGCGGCGCGCGGCTTTTTGCGCTTCCTGTTTCGTGTAATCGAGCGCGCCCGAACTCGTGATTGCCGCCAGGATCTGGTCGAAATGCTGTTCGTCGCCATTTTCGATGCAACTGCGCACCAGTTCGCGTTGTTCCGGCGTGCCATGCTCCATCAGATAGATCAGCGGCAGCGTCGGCTTGCCTTCGCGCAGGTCGTCGCCGACATTCTTGCCGATTTCGGCGGCGTTGCCGGAATAGTCCAGCACATCGTCGATCAGTTGAAACGCGGTGCCAAGCGAGCGGCCGTATTCGCCGGCGGCTTCGATGCCGGTTTCGTCGGCGCCGGAGATCAGCGCGCCTAACTGGGCGGCGGCCTCGAACAGCTTGGCGGTCTTGGAGCGGATCACGCGCAGGTAATCGGCTTCATTGACGTCCGGATTGTGCATATTGAGCAATTGCAGCACTTCGCCTTCGGCAATCACGTTGGTGGCGTCGGCCACGATTTGCATGACGCGGGCGTTGTCGACCTGGACCATCATCTGGAAGGCGCGCGAATACAGGAAGTCGCCGACCAGCACCGAAGCGGCGTTGCCGAACAGCGCGTTGGCGGTCTGCTTGCCGCGGCGCATCGAGGATTCGTCGACGACATCGTCATGCAGCAGGGTGGCGGTGTGGATGAATTCGATCACGGCCGCCAGCGCGTGGTGCGCGACGCCCTGATAAGAATAGGCATTGGCGATCAGCAACACCAGCACCGGCCGGATACGCTTGCCGCCGGCGCTGATGATGTACTCGGCCACCTGGTTGACCAGCGGCACCTCGGAATAAAGTTGCTGGCGGATAACAGTATTGACCGCACCCATGTCGGCGGCTATCGGTTCAATGAATGAGTTTGGCGTAGCGGATTGGAGAGCGGCGGACAAGGCTGAACCTGTGAAAAATCAAGATTGCCGTGATTATACGATGACACGGTACGTGCCGCAATGGCGTTTCGCTTCCTGCTTTTTGCTTATGGGAAATTGCCGTATTGCTATTTTCTCCCGGTGTTGCGCACGAAAGTCAAGAGCTTTTGACGAAGCGGCTAAGTCTATGTATAATAGGAGGTTTTCCCGATTCGAAAGCCGCTTTTCATAGGGCGGCTGGGAGAAAAATAAAATTCATTCATTCATTCGATGAGGTTTCACATGTACGCGGTCATAAAAACCGGCGGCAAACAATACAAAGTTGCTGCTGGCGAAAAACTTAAAGTAGAACAGATACCGGCAGACATTGGCTCTGAAATCACTTTGGATCAAGTGCTCGCAGTGGGCGCAGGCGATACCGTTAAATTCGGTGCGCCGTTGGTCGAGGGTGCAAAGGTGCTAGCTACTGTTGTAGCGCAAGGTCGCCACGATAAGGTCAAGATCTTCAAGATGCGTCGTCGTAAGCATTACCAGAAGCGTCAAGGCCATCGTCAGAACTACACCGAATTGCAAATCGTCTCGATCAACGCCTGATTGGCGTAGGTCAAACTAGATACAAGGAGTCCTATAAATGGCACACAAAAAAGGCGGCGGCACCACGCGCAACGGCCGTGATTCAGAGTCGAAACGACTTGGCGTCAAGGTCTACGGCGGCCAGGCAATCAATGCCGGCGGCATCATCGTCCGTCAACGCGGCACCAAGGTTCATCCTGGTGAAAACGTCGGCATGGGCAAGGACCACACTCTGTTCGCACTGACAGAAGGCAAAGTCCAGTTCGTGATAAAGGGCGTTGCCAAGCGTCAGTACGTGACTGTGGTTGCTGCTTAAGTTTCGGCTTGAGTACAGCGCTTTAGTCGCTACATAAGGCGCAAGCCTTTGTAGACAGAAGCAGCAAAAGTAGTAAAAGGCTCTGCCTCCGGTAGAGCCTTTTTGGTTTTCAGCTTGTTTGTTTTGTAATTTCCTTGCAGCGTCGCAGTCTTGCGGCGACTGCACTTGTAGCTTCAGGAATCTCTGCCTAAGCTACCCGTGTTCCGACTTCGCGACTCTATGCCGCTATCGTTCGGACACTGTTCCGGCGACCGGTCTTCTCACACATCCGCCGCTTGCCTGACCAAGTTTATTTTACGCAGAGCTTCTTACTTTTAAGTTAGCGGTAACCATCATGAAGTTTATCGACGAAGCAAAGATCGAACTGATCGCCGGCGACGGCGGCAATGGCGTCGCCAGCTTTTGCCGTGAAAAATTCCGTCCCTTCGGCGGCCCCGACGGCGGCGACGGCGGCAAGGGCGGCAGCATCTGGGCGGTCGCGGACCGCAACATCAACACCCTGATCGACTATCGTTATTCCAAGCTGCACAAGGCGCGCAATGGCGAAAACGGTCGCGGCTCGGATTGCTACGGCAAGGGTGCCGACGATATTTTCCTGCGCATGCCGGTCGGCACGCTGATCGTCGATCACAACACCGGCGAACACATCGCCGACCTGACCGAGCACGACCAGGTCGTGTTGCTGGCGCAGGGCGGCGAAGGCGGCTGGGGCAATATCCATTTCAAGACGTCCACCAACCGCGCGCCACGTCAAAAGACCGAAGGCAAGGAAGGCCAGCGCCGCGAGTTGCGTCTGGAGCTCAAGGTGCTGGCCGATGTCGGATTGCTCGGCATGCCCAATGCCGGCAAATCGACCTTCATCTCCGCCGTGTCGAACGCGCGCCCGAAGATCGCCGATTATCCGTTCACCACGCTGCATCCGAATTTGGGTGTGGTGCGCGTAAGCCATGAAAAGAGCTTCGTCATTGCCGACATCCCCGGTCTGATCGAAGGCGCCGCCGACGGCGCCGGCCTGGGCGTGCAGTTCCTGCGCCATTTGCAGCGCACCGGTCTGCTGCTGCATATCGTCGATCTGGCGCCGTTCGAGGACACCGTCGATCCGGTCAAGGAAGCCAAGGCTATCGTCAAGGAACTGCAGAAATACGACGAAGCGCTGTTTGAAAAACCTCGCTGGCTGGTGCTCAACAAGCTGGACGTGGTGCCTGAGGGCGAGCGCGCCAAACGCGTCAAGGATTTCGTCAAGCGTTTCGGCTGGAAGGGTCCCGTTTTTGAAATCTCGGCGCTGACGCGCGAAGGCTGTGAAGACCTGATCACCGAAATCTACAGTTATCTGGAAACCAAGCGCAACCAGGAACACCGCGCCGAAGAAACCCAGATGACCGAAGAAGCGCGCGGTATTTCCTCGATCGATCCGGACGATCCGCGTTTCAAGGTAATCGACTGATCACAGGTCGGTAAATCGTTTACTATCTTGTTCTCGATACGTGTCCGCCCCGTGCAATTGGGACGGACATCATGAACTGCCGGCCCGGTGCGACCTTCCGATAACAACATGCAATCCGTGATACAACAAGCCAAGCGGCTGATCATCAAAGTTGGCTCCTCGCTCGTGACAAATGATGGCAAGGGCCTGGACAGCGTCGCCATCGCCATGTGGGCCGAGCAGATCGCGCATTTGCGCACGCTCGGCAAGGAAGTCGTGCTGGTCAGCTCCGGCGCCATTGCCGAAGGCATGCAGCGCCTCGGTTTCGACCGCCGCCCGACCGGCGTGCATGAGCTGCAGGCCTGCGCGGCCGTCGGCCAGATGGGCCTGGCGCAAATCTACGAAAGCAGTTTCCGTGCTTATCAGCTCGGCACCGCGCAGGTGCTGCTGACGCATGCCGACCTGGCCGACCGCGAACGTTACCTCAATGCGCGCTCGACCTTGTTCACGCTGCTGCGTTTCGGCGTGGTGCCCATCATCAACGAAAACGACACCGTCGTTACCGATGAGATCAAGTTCGGCGACAACGATACGCTAGGCGCTTTGGTCGCCAACCTGATCGAAGCCGATGCGTTGATCATCCTGACCGATCAGCGCGGTCTCTATACCGCCGATCCGCGCCGCGATCCGGATGCGCAATTCGTGCATGAAGCCAAGGCCGGCGACCTGACGCTGGAGGCCATGGCTGGCGGCGCCGGCACCGGCATCGGCCGCGGCGGCATGTTGACCAAGATACTGGCGGCCAAGCGCGCTGCGACGTCGGGTGCGCACACCGTGATCGCCTGGGGGCGCGAGGACCGCGTCCTGAGCCGCCTGGCGGCCGGCGAAGCGATCGGCACGCAATTGACGGCGCAGACTGCGCAACTGACTGCGCGTAAACAATGGATGGCGGATCATCTGCAAACGGCGGGACGCGTGGTGCTGGATGCCGGCGCCGTGCAGAAGCTGACGGCGGAAGGCAAGTCTCTGTTGCCGATTGGCGTCACGGAAGTCGCCGGCGAATTCGGCCGCGGCGATGTGATTACCTGCGTGGACGGGGCCGGAAAAGCGATCGCGCGCGGCATCAGCAATTATGCGAGTTCCGATGCGCGCCGCATCGTGCGTCATCCTTCTTCGGAAATTCTTTCCATACTGGGCTTTGTCGAGGAATCGGAGCTGATCCATCGCGATAATCTGGTTCTGCTCTGATTGCCGGAAGTTACTGGAAAAAAACGGCAAAAAAACGGGCGCAGCATTCGACTGCGCCCGTTTTGCATAAAAAAAGAGAAGGTTATTCCCGCGACGGATCGATAGGGCGTTTTTCGCGCAAACGAGCGATGATTTTCTTCGCATCGCCGGATAGAATTCCGTTTTGGCAGAAATAACTCTTGTACAGTGCCGCATCCTGGCGATTCGAGCCGGCATCGTTAATGCGTCTCCATTTATCCTGACGCGAACGCGACCATTTGCCGTCCGGATGACCGAATGCGTATATCTTTTTCTCGTAGGTCTCGCAGCGGATGCCTTCATAACTGATATTGACGGCGCCGCCGTTGGTCTTGGTGACAAGGGTATAGCGCACCACGTTGTCGCTGCCGACGGACAACGATTTGAGGTCGATGTATGACGTTGATGTTGCGACGGGGCTGACGTAGAAATCAACCAGGTTCTCCTGTTGCGGGGCGGGCGGCAACTGCACCGCGATTTCCTGCCACGGCTTTTCTTCGTCGTCGAATTCTTCATCGAAACTGCCCAACTGCTGGGCGAAGCTGAGCGTTGCCGATGCCAGCAGCAAGCCGGCGACCAGGCATCGGGCAAGGCGGCGGGACAAAGAAGGGGTATTCCGGAAGCGTGGGGGCATGAAGTTCACTTGTTGATGGGCGGAATGGCCGATCCGGCTGGATTGACCTCTTTGGCATTGCTTGCGTGTTCGAGGGGCGCCGGCGTGTTCTTGCCGGGAGCATCCGGGCGGCGCTGCCCGGCATGCGATCGCGACAGGAAGCGCGACAACTCCTTGAGCGCTTGCTGATAAACATCGCGCTTGAACTCGATGACAACATCGAGCGGCACCCAGTAATCATGCCAGCGCCAGGCGTCGAACTCGGGATGAGAGGTCAGGCGCAGGTTGACGTCGCAATCGCGGCCGACCATGCGCAGCAGGAACCAGATCTGTTTCTGCCCACGGTAATGGCCGCGTATTTCCCGCTTGATGAAATGATCGGGAACCTCATAGCGCAGCCAGTCGCGCGTGCGACCGATGATTCTGACGTGTTCCGCTTTCAGGCCGATTTCTTCTTCGAGTTCGCGAAACATCGCCTGTTCGGGAGTCTCGCCATGTTTGATGCCGCCTTGTGGAAATTGCCACGAATGTTCTTTAACCCGCTTGCCCCACCAGACCTCGTTCTGGGCGTTGAGCAGGATGATGCCGACGTTCGGGCGAAAGCCTTCTCGATCCAGCATGGTGTACCTCAAAACTTTCTGCGGCAGGGCGTCCTCTCTTGCCCCATCCGGCCTCAACTGGCAATTGCTGAATAATTGTCAGCGCGCACCTTTATCGGGCGCGGCAAAGGCCTGCACATCTGCGTGCGATGTGCATGAAACAGGGATCAAATATGCAAAGAGTGGGCGCATCAGCCAGCTAATCCTTTAAAATTAGGTTGATTATAACCTTCCTCTTTTAAAAAGAACTCATCGTCATGCGCGCCTCCCGATTTTTTATTTCCACCCTGAAAGAAGCTCCTTCCGATGCCGAAATCGTCAGCCATAAACTGATGATGCGGGCAGGGATGATCAAGCGTCTTGGCTCCGGTATCTACACCTACATGCCGATGGGGTTGAAGGTGATCCGCAAGGTCGAGGCCATCGTGCGCGAAGAAATGAACCGTTCCGGCGCCGTCGAGTTGCTGATGCCGGTGGTGCAGCCCGCCGAGCTGTGGCAGGAAACCGGCCGCTGGGACAAGATGGGCCCCGAACTGATGCGCGTGAAGGATCGTCATGGCCGAGACTTCGCGATCCAGCCGACATCCGAGGAAGTCGTCACCGATATCGCCCGCACCGAGCTGCGCAGCTACAAGCAGTTGCCGGTCAACTTCTATCACATCCAGACAAAATTCCGCGACGAACGCCGTCCGCGTTTCGGCCTGATGCGCGGGCGCGAATTTACCATGAAGGATGCCTACTCTTTCGACCGCGACGTCGACGGCCTGAAGAAGTCCTACCAGATCATGTACGACGCCTATGTGCGCATTTTCACCCGCTTCGGCCTGCAGTTCCGTGCCGTCGCGGCGGACAACGGCGCCATCGGCGGTTCCGGCTCGCATGAGTTCCACGTCATTGCCGCCACCGGCGAAGATGCGCTGGTGTATTGCCCGACTTCCGACTACGCCGCCAATATGGAAGCGGCTGAAGCGCTGGCCGTCAGCGCCACGCGCGCCGCCGCCGCCGAAGCGCTGACCAAGACCGCGACGCCGGGCAAGGCCAAATGCGAAGCCGTTGCCGAATTGTTAAAACTGCCGCTCGAGCGCACCATCAAATCCATCGTCCTCACCGTCGAGAAGGATGCTCCGACCGAAAAGGAAGTCTGGCTGCTGCTGCTGCGCGGCGATCATGAACTCAATGAGGTCAAGGCCGGCAAGATTCCCGGCCTGGCCAATTACCGCTTCGCCAACGACGCCGAGATCGTTGAGTGGTTCGGCACGCCGCCGGGCTACCTTGGTCCGATCGGCACCAAGAAGCCGGTCAAGGTCGTTGCCGACCGCACTGTCGCCAACATGAGCGACTTCGTCTGCGGCGCCAATGAAGTGGATTTCCACTATACCGGCGCCAACTGGGGCCGCGATCTGCCCGAGCCGGTCGTCGCCGACATCCGCAACGTTGTCGAAGGCGATGCTTCACCGGACGGCAAGGGCGTGCTGGCAGTCCAGCGAGGCATCGAAGTCGGCCATGTGTTCCAGCTCGGCACCACCTATTCGGAATCGATGAAGGCGACTTACCTCGATGAAGCCGGCAAGCCGCAGCCGCTGCAAATGGGTTGCTACGGCATCGGCGTCACCCGTATCCTGGGCGCCGCCATCGAGCAGAATTTCGATGACAAGGGCATCATCTGGCCGGCTGCGCTGGCGCCGTTTGAAGTGGTGCTGTGCCCGATGGGCTATGACCGCAGCGAAACCGTCAAGGCCGAGATCGACAAACTGTACGACGCGCTGGTCGCCGCCGGTGTGGACGTCATCCTGGACGACCGCGGCGAGCGCCCGGGTGCCATGTTTGCCGACTGGGAACTGATCGGCGTGCCGCATCGCATCGTCATCGGCGACCGCGGCCTGAAGGATGGTCAGATCGAATACCAGGGCCGCCGCGACACGGCGGCAACGCCCGTGCCGCTGGTTGATGCGCTGGCTTTCATCAAGGGTAAGCTGGCCTGACCGGCCGGGTTTACACGATCTTTGGTCTGCGGAACATGCGGCGGTTTTGCCTGTTCCTGTTGCTGGCGTGCGGCGGTCACGTGACGGCCCACGCCGGCAATCAAAAAGAAGAACAACTGGCCGACCCGGTCCGGCTGGCTCTGGCGCAAGCGGTAGCGGACTCCCGTCCGCCCAAACCGCAATTCAATACCATCGAAGAACGTATCGCCTACCTTGACTGGCTGGGCGAGATGTCGGAACGCCTGCGCGACAAGTTGCCCGATCGCCAGGGGCGCATCGAGTTGCTCGAAAGTGTCTGGTACGAGTCCAGGCGCGCCGGGTTGGATTCGGCACTGGTGCTGGGCCTGATCCAGGTCGAATCGGCTTTTCGAAAGTACGCCATTTCTTCCGCCGGCGCCACCGGTTACATGCAGGTCATGCCGTTCTGGACGCGCGCCATTGGCGATGGCGACCGCCGCAAGTTGTTCCACATGCGCAGCAACTTGCGCTATGGCTGCTCGGTCCTGCGCCTGTACCTCGACCAGGAAGGCGGCGATTATTTCATGGCGCTGGGCAAGTACAATGGCAGCCGCGGCCAGGAGGGGTATCCGAACGCTGTGCTGAATGCATGGAAAAAATGGGAGTATAAAAAGAGAGAGGGAATCAACACAGAATCTGTCATGCGTTGATTCCTCCGGTCGGCGTCGCTAGTCCAGTCTGCCGTATGAAAACGATGAAGTGAGGTAAAGCTTACTGCTTACTGCGAAGTTCCCGGAACGATAGTCACGTCCTTGCGCAGGATGCCGCCGGAAGAAGCGCTGCCTTCTACATCCGCCGGGTTTTCAATCCGTCGTTTGCAGTCCTCCTGATCTGTAGCCGGCAAGGCCTTGCAACGGTCCAGCGCATTCTGGCGATACTGCGCCTGCTGGCCGTCGTTCAGCTTGCCTTGCTTGGCCTGCTGATACGCCGCACCTGCTTCACGCAGGCAGGTGGCTTTGTCCTGGTTCGACTGTCCGCTGGTGCAGACGGCCTTTTCACGTTGATACTGCGCATCCAGTTCCGAGGTGTTTTTCTTGCCGCTGGCGCCGGCGGCAAACGCGGTGGCAGCCACCAGCAGGCCGGCCAGGGCGAGGCTGAGTGCGGCGGCCGTCTTGCGCAGTGTCGGATGCTTGGGCGGGACGCTGCTGAGGGTAATGTTCTGTTGAGGAAATGTCATGCTGGAGTCCTTTCGGGTTACGTCCGTGTATCCTAGACTCCGATGCGCGGAGCAAAGTTCAGCCGGCGACAGCGATAGGGCGATCTGTAGGAATGCGCTGTCGGTGTATGGCTTGCGAGCGCCAGAATGCTGTACGCCAAAAACAAAAACGCCCGCGTGATGCGGGCGTTTTTGTTTTGCAAGCAAGTCTGCAAAAACCTGTATTGCCTATGTCAAATGGCCGGAAATCAGCTTGGTCATTTCAAACATCGATACCTGTTTCTTGCCGCCGAACACAACTTTCAGCTTGTCATCTGCGTCAATGTTGCGTTTGTTCTCGGGGTTTTGCAGTTTGTGCTTCTTGATGTATTCCCATACCTTCTTGGTTACTTCCGTACGTGGCAGAGTTTTTGCGCCCACGATTTCCGCAAGTGCTGTCGACAGGGTCAGCGGCTTCATGAATGCGGCGTTGGGAGTACGTTTGACTGCGGGTTTCTTTGCTGCCGGTTTGGCCGCGGCTTTTTTCGGTGCTGCTGCTTTTGCTACTGGTTTGGCTTTTGCTACAGGTTTGGCTTTTGGAGCCGCTGCCTTCTTCGGTGCTGCGACTGCTTTCTTCGGAGCTGCTTTCGGTGCTGCTTTTGCTACGGGCTTCTTCGCTGCGGCTGCTGGTTTTTTGGCTGTGGCCATCTGTAAGCCTCCTTAACAAGGAAAGAGTTGAATGCGCGAATCACGCACCGACAATAGTGGTGCGGTTTTCCCGGCGATGCAAGTGTTTTTTAGCGCTTTTCGGGGCGAAAAGGCGCGATAAGCAACGGCAACTGCAAAAACCGGGTTCAACCCTCTCAAAAAGCCGCCTGGTGCGGCTTTCAACTTGGTCAGCGCATGCCCGGCATCATGCCCTTCATGCTGCGCATCATTTTCATCATGCCGCCGCCCTTGAGTTTTTTCATCATCGATTGCATTTGGTCGAACTGGGACAGCATGCGGTTGACTTCCTGTACCTGGACGCCGGCGCCGGCGGCGATACGGCGCTTGCGCGTGGCCTTGATCAGTTCGGGTTTGGCGCGCTCCTGCGGGGTCATCGAGTTGATGATGCCTTCCATGCGGCGCACCTGCTTTTCGGCCTGGTCCATGTTGGTCTTGCCGGCGGCCTGCTGCATCTGGGCGGGCAGTTTGTCGAGCAGTCCGGCCATGCCGCCCATCTTTTTCATCTGACCGAGCTGGGCTTTGAAGTCGTTGAGATCGAACTTGCCGCCGCCCTTGATCTTTTGCGCCAGATCTTGCGCGGCGGCGACATCGACGCCTTTACGCGCCTCTTCGACCAGCGCCAGGATGTCGCCCATGCCGAGGATACGGTTGGCCATGCGGCTGGGGTCGAAGGCTTCCAGACCGTCCAGTTTTTCGGCCACCCCGGCGAACTTGATCGGCTTGCCGGTAATGTGGCGCACCGACAGCGCGGCGCCGCCGCGCGAGTCGCCGTCCAGTTTTGTCAGTACGATACCGGTCAGCGGCAGGGCGTCGCTAAAGGCCTTGGCGGTGTTGACGGCGTCCTGGCCGAGCATGGCGTCGACCACGAACAGGGTTTCGATCGGCTTGACGGCGGCATGCACGGCGCTGATTTCCTGCATCATCGCTTCGTCGATGCCTAGGCGGCCGGCGGTGTCGATAATCAGGACGTCATGGAAATGGCGCTTGGCGTAATCGAGCGCGGCCAACGCAATGTCGACCGGCTTGTCGGTGGTCTGGGTCGGGAAGAAGTCGGCGCCGGCCTGGGCGGTCACGGTTTCGAGCTGGCCGATCGCGGCTGGACGATAGACGTCGGCGGACACGGTCAGGACTTTTTTCTTCTTGTTTTCGCGCAGGTATTTGGCGAGTTTGCCGACGGTGGTGGTTTTACCGGCGCCTTGCAGGCCGGCCATCAGGATGATCGCCGGCGGCTGGGTGGCGAAATTGAGTTGCGACGCTTCCGCGCCGAGGTCGGCGCCCATCAGGCTGGCCAGTTCGCGTTGCACCACGCCCACCAGCGCCTGGCCTGGCGTGAGCGAGCCGATGACTTCTTCGCCGAGGGCTTTTTCCTTGACCTTGGCGATGAAGTCGCGCACCGCCGGCAAGGCAACGTCGGCTTCCAGCAGCGCCAGGCGCACTTCGCGCAGCATCTCGGCGGTATTGGTTTCGGTCAGGCGCGCCTCGCCGCGCATGGTTTTGACGACTTTGGCAAGGCGTTGGGTCAGATTGTCGAGCATGATGAACCGTTATCTTGAGAAAATGGGGCGGCCGCAGGGAAATTCCAGAGACAAAAACCGCACGAAAGCCGCAGGGGAAACGGCCATTTTACCTGATCGGACCGCCTGCTTGCGGCGATCTCGGCAGGGGCGCGCACAAGAGTAAGGGAAATTACGGTATTGTTCTCGTTCCTGTATTTCTGTATACAGTGGCGTTGCATCGAACGAATGGACAGATCTTCCCGCGAGGAAGGCGCATATCAATCCGCGGCTGTTTTGCCCGCGGCGCAAACATAACGACAAGGAGAGAGAGATGAATAGGAAAATCATTGCGGCGACGGCAGTCGCCATACTGGTGGCAGGTGTATCGCTCAGCGCGTCGGCACAGGAAGTGGTCCGCCTCGGCAACCTCAAATTCGCCCACTATGGCGCAGTCTCCTACATCAAGGAAATCGCACCAAAATGCGGCATCAAGGTCGACGAAAAAGTCTTTGCGAAGGGCCCTGACGTGATGCAGGGGATCCTGGCAGGCGAGCTCGACGTTGGCACTACCGCGTCGGAAGCAGCGATCTCCGGTCGTGCCAACGGCGCACCGATCTATGTCGTGGCCGGTTTCGCAAAAGGCGGCGCGCGCCTGGTGGCAGGAAAGGATTCCGGCATCAAGTCGGTCAAGGATCTCAAGGGCAAGAAAGTCGGCGTGACCCGCGGCGGTATTCATGAAGTTCTGCTCGACGCCGAACTCGGCCAGAATGGTCTGACCGCCAAGGACGTGACTATCGTCTATCTGGCTTTCGCTGATCTCAACCAGGCGCTGCTGGGCAAGAATATTGATGCCATGATGCAGAGCGAGCCGCAATCCTCGCAGGCGATCAACAAGGGTTTCGGCGTCGAAGTCATGAAGCCGTACGACACCCCGATCGGCGAGCCGGTTCGCACCATGGTGATGACCGAGAAGTTCTATAAGGAGAAGCGTCCGCTGGCCGAGAAGTTCATGCGCTGTTTCCTGGAAGCCACCAAGACCTTCATCGACAACAAGGAAGTCGCCGAAAAATACGTGCGTGAAGTGATCTTCAAGAATCAGATTTCCAAGGAGGACTTCTACGACGCCATCGGCAACTCGCCTTACAGCTACGACATCACGGTCGAGCACATCCAGGTCACCACCGACACCATGGCCAAATACGGCACCGGCAAGATGGCCAAGCCGCCGGTCGCCAAGGATTGGGTGAAGACCGATCTGCTCGAGCAAGCCAAGAAAAGCCTGAACATCAAGTAATCAATCAAGCAAAGGGCGATGGCCATGGCAAAACAAAAAAATGGGGGCGCCCTGCAGGGATTGCTGGTGCCGGTGGCGGTGATCGCCATCTGGCAGGCGGCGTCCTCGCTGGGTTGGGTCAATCCGCTGGTTTTGCCGTCGCCGTGGGCGGTGGTGCTCAAGTGGATCGAGTACGTATCGCCCGCCAAACCTTACGACCCGGCCGCCGGCAGTTGGCCGGCCTGGCTGTTTTCCGGGGAACTGATCACCGACGCCATCGGCAGCCTGTATCGCGTGGTGGCGGGATTCCTGATCGGTGCCGGGCTGGCCTTGCCGCTCGGTTTGCTGATGGGTTCCAGCCAGCGCATCTACGGCCTGATGAACCTGACGGTGCAGGTGATCCGCCCGATTCCGCCGATCGCCTACATCCCGCTGGCGATCCTGTGGTTCGGCCTGGGCAATCCGCCGGCGTTGTTCCTGATTTCGCTGGGTGCGTTTTTTCCGGTGCTGATGAACACCATCGCCGGCGTGCGCCAGGTCGACAGCATCTACCTGCGCGCGGCGCGCAACCTCGGAGCGAACCAGCGCACGTTGTTCGTGCGCGTGATGCTGCCGGCGGCCGTGCCTTATATCCTGTCGGGCGTGCGTATCGGCATCGGCACCGCCTTCATCGTGGTGATCGTGGCCGAGATGATCGCGGTCAGCAACGGCCTAGGGTTCCGGATCATGGAAGCGCGCGAGTATTTCTGGTCCGACAAGATCATCGCAGGCATGATCACCATCGGCCTGCTCGGCTTGGCGATCGACCTCGGCATGAGCCGCCTGAACAATTACATGCTGCGTTGGCATCGTGGACTGGAGAGCTGACATGAGCGCATCCCAAATCATCGTTACCGGCGTCAGCAAGGTTTTCAAGAGCGACGAGCGCGAAGTGGTGGCCCTGAAGGACATCAATCTCGACATCCCCGACGGCCAGTTCGTCTGCCTGCTGGGGCCGTCCGGCTGCGGCAAGTCGACCCTGCTCAACGCCATTGCCGGTTTTGCCCTGCCCAGCAGCGGCAGCATCACCGCCAGCGGCAAGGTGGTGACCGAACCGGGGCCGGACCGCGGCATGGTGTTTCAGGAATATGCCTTGTTTCCCTGGATGACGGTCGAGCAGAACGTCGCCTTCGGCCTGGAAATCAAGGGCGTCGGCAAGGCCGAGATCCAGACCCGCGTCACCCAGTTGCTGGACAAACTCGGCCTGATCGATTTCCGCAGCCGCTTTCCCAAGGACTTGTCCGGCGGCATGCGTCAACGCGTGGCGATCGCCCGGGTACTGGCGCTGGATTCGCCGATCATGCTGATGGACGAGCCGTTCGGCGCGCTCGACGCGCTCACGCGCCGCAACCTGCAGGACGAATTGCTGCGTATCTGGGACGAGTTCAAGAAGACCATTGTGTTCGTCACCCACAGCATTGAAGAAGCAATTTACCTGGCCGACCGCATCGTCGTCATGACCTATCGTCCCGGCACCATCAAGCGCGACATCATGGTCACGCTGCCGCGCTTGCGCGACCCGGCGGCTCCTGAGTTCAACGCCTTGAAGCGCGAGCTCGGCCAACTGGTCATGGAGGAGCAGCAGCGCCATCATCGCGACGAAATGCGCGCCGCCGCCGTCGACTGAAGCATTGCTTTTTGCCGTATTGCCCCCATCATATTGTTTTATACCAAAACGATATGATGGTTTTTCATTTGCTTCCCGGTAAGACCTTGGGATGCTTGCCAGGCACTCTCTCAGTGCGTTTCCCGCAGTCAGCGAAGCGGCGACATGGTGTAAACTTAGTCGATGCAAACCTATTTTTTCATTCTGGCTGCGCTCCTTTACCTGGGCTGCGCCTTCCTGCCTTCCGGGCGGCGCCTGCCGATTTCGCTCGGGACGCTGATCGGATGGCTGCTGCACGGCGGTGCGCTGATGGCCGACATGTTGGCGCCCGACGCGGTGCGCGTCGGCTTCGCCGTCATGCTGTCGGCCACGCTGTGGGTGTCGGTTGCCGCTTACTGGCTGGAAAATCGCAATTTTTCGCTCGACAGCCTGCGCGTGCTGGTGCTGCCGGTGGCGGCGGTGGCGGTGGTCCTGCCGAGCGTCTTTCCCGGCAACATGGTCGAACTGGCCGGCAAGTCAGACTGGTTCTTGTGGCATATCGCGGTTTCCATCCTGGCCTATAGCACGCTGACCATCGCCGCTTTCCACGCCGTGTTGATGGTGTTGCAGGAGTCGCGCCTGCATACGCGGCCGGGAGCGGCGCAGTCGGGCTGGTTTTCGATGGCGCTGGATCGTTTGCCGGCGCTGCTGACGATGGAAAAGATCCTGTTTCGCCTGATCGGGTTCGGTTTTGTTTTGTTGACCCTGACGGTATTGTCGGGCGTCGTGTTCTCCGAACAGTTGTTCCAGAAAGCCTTCCGGTGGGATCACAAGACGATCTTCACGCTGTTGTCCTGGGGTCTGTTCGGTTTATTGTTGGCGGGACGCAAATGGCAGGGCTGGCGCGGCCGCACTGCGCTCAGTTTCACTCTGACCGGGTTTGCCGTTTTGCTGCTCGCCTATGTTGGCAGCCGCTTCGTGCTCGAAGTCGTGCTGCATCGGATACTCGTATGAAATATCTCATTTGGCTGGTGATCGCCCTGGCGGTCGTGGTCTGGCTCCAGCGCACTAAAAAGTCCATGACGGCCGGTGCCGCATCTTCTCCCGACGGGCGCAATCCCTTCGGCGCGCGTAAGCAACGCAAGCAGCAGGCCGAAACCATGGTGCAATGCGCCCATTGCGGCATCCATTTCCCGGCTTCGGAATCGGTCACGAACGCTTCCGGCGCGGTGTTCTGCAGCGAAGAACACTTGCGGCTGGCGTCTTCCTGACATGACTGCAGCCTCCAGCGACCAGCCGGCGGCATCGATGGTCAGCCCGACGCCGACCCGAGCAGCCGACCCGCAAGTATGGACGATCGCCGCTGATGGCTGGTGCGAACAGGCGCAGCGGCAGCCGTCGCCGAATTTCGATGCACGCGCCGACGGCGTAACCGCCGATTTGCTGGTGATCCACAATATCAGCCTGCCGCCCGGCCGGTTCGGCGGCCCGTTCATCGGAGACCTGTTTTGCAATCGTCTCGATTACGATGCCGATCCCTATTTCGAGCAGTTGCGGCCCTTGCGGGTCTCGGCGCATTTCGTTATCCGGCGCGATGGCGGCCTGGTCCAGTTCGTGTCGGCCAATGATCGCGCCTGGCATGCCGGCGTTTCCCTGTTCAAGGGGCGCGAGCGCTGCAACGATTTCTCCATCGGCATAGAATTGGAAGGCACCGACTTCGAGCCCTTCACGGACAGTCAGTATCAGACGCTGGCGACGCTGACCGATGCCTTGCGCCGACGCTATCCTCTGGTCGATGTGGCCGGTCATGAGCATGTCGCGCCGGGAAGGAAGACCGACCCCGGTCCGTTTTTCGACTGGGCGCGATTCCGGGCGGATTGCCCTTGCCAGGCAGAACAAGCGCAATTGCGCTTCCCTTCTGGCGTCGGCGAAAGTCAAGCGTAAAACATATAAAAATATCCAGAAATAGCGGTTGCATCTCGGGATTTCAGACACTAGAATTAGTCTCAATCATTCCTTTTGGACTAGATGTAGTGTTTTTGGTAAGTAAATCTTTCATCGTTCTTTGGGTTGGAGGAAGCTGTCCGCGGTTCGTCGCATGACGCCGGATCACGGCTCTCAACAAGAGTCTGGGCAGGTTCCACGGGGGGCTTCATTGAAGATGGCGGGTCTTGAGGCAAGCAACAATTCAAACGATGTCTCGGCAGTCCTCCCATCTCAGGCTTTATTTAATCGGTTCGGAACAGGCTGCGTTCGTGTCGCGGGATTTTGCGGCAGTACCTGCGAGCCCTGTTCCTGGTATTTCGTGAACCTCTCTCTATATTTATATAGAGGGGTTCTAATGGCAACGCGGACAGCTTCGCTGTCCGTCAATCTCAGTTTTAAGGAGGCTCAGTGCGCTCTACACAAGAAATTTCCGCTAAATCCCCAACAGATTTTGGCGTCATTCCCGCAGCAGGCATCCTGGAGGAAGGTGCGCCTTCCCCGTTGGCCAAGCCTGTTTCCGGTTTGGGTGAATACAGAATCATTCGCCGCAACGGTGCGGTGGTCGGTTTTGAACCATCGAAGATTTCGATTGCCGTCACCAAGGCATTCCTCGCCGTCAACGGCGGCCAGGGTGCGGCTTCGGCGCGCGTGCGCGAAATGGTCGAGCAATTGACCACCAGCGTCGTTTCGGCTCTGGTGCGTCGCCAGCCGACCGGCGGCACTTTCCATATCGAAGACATCCAGGACCAGGTCGAACTGGCCCTGATGCGATCCGGTGAGCATGACGTCGCCCGCGCTTATGTGCTGTACCGCGCCAAGCGCATGGAAGAGCGCGCCCAGCAAGGCGCCGCCACCAAGACCGACGTCGCTGCGCCGCAGTTGCATGTGGTCGAAGACGGCCAGAGCCGCCTGCTGGACCTGAACGAAGTCCGCACCCTGATTACCGCCGCCTGCGTCGGCCTGGAAAAACACGTCGACGCCGACGCCATCCTGGCGGAAACCGTCAAGAACCTGTACGACGGCGTGCCGGTCGAGGAATTGCACAAATCGGCCATCCTGGCCGCGCGTGCGCTGATGGAAAAAGATCCTGCCTACAGCCAGGTCACCGCGCGCCTGCTGATGCATACCATCCGCAAGGAAGTGTTCGGCAAGGAAGTGGCGCAAGCCGACGCGCCGGCCGAATACCTGGAATACTTCGGCAAGTACATCAAGAAAGGTATCGAAGCCGAACTGCTGGATTCCAAGCTGGCCCAGTTCGACCTGAAGAAGCTGGCCGAAGCCATCAAGCCCGAGCGCGACCTGCAATTCGGCTACCTCGGTCTGCAAACCTTGTACGACCGTTACTTCCTGCACATCCAGGGCACCCGCATCGAAATGCCGCAAGCGTTCTACATGCGCGTGGCGATGGGCCTGTCGCTCAACGAAATCGACCGCGAAGCGCGCGCCATCGAGTTCTACAACCTGCTGTCGTCGTTCGACTTCATGAGCTCGACCCCGACCCTGTTCAACTCGGGCACGCTGCGTTCGCAACTGTCGTCGTGCTACCTGACTACCGTCGCCGACGATCTCGATGGCATCTACGAAGCCATCAAGGAAAACGCTCTGCTGGCCAAATACGCCGGCGGCCTGGGCAACGACTGGACACCGGTCCGTTCGCTGGGCGCGCACATCAAGGGCACCAACGGCAAGTCGCAAGGCGTGGTGCCGTTCCTGAAAGTGGTCAACGACACCGCCGTCGCGGTCAACCAAGGTGGCAAGCGCAAGGGCGCGGTCTGCGCCTACCTGGAAACCTGGCACATGGATATCGAGGAATTCCTCGACCTGCGTAAGAATACCGGCGATGACCGTCGCCGCACGCACGACATGAACACCGCCAACTGGATTCCCGACCTGTTCATGAAGCGCGTGATGGAAAAGGGCGAATGGACGCTGTTCTCGCCATCCGACGCGCCCGACCTGCACGACAAGTTCGGCAAGGCCTTCGAAGAAGCCTATACCGGCTACGAAGCCAAGGCCGCGCGCGGCGAACTGAAGCTGTTCAAGAAGGTGCAGGCGTTGGACCTGTGGCGCAAGATGCTGTCGATGCTGTTCGAAACCGGCCACCCATGGATCACCTTCAAGGATCCGTGCAACATCCGTTCGCCGCAGCAGCACGTGGGCGTGGTCCACAGCTCGAACCTGTGCACCGAAATCACCCTGAACACCAACGAAGCCGAAATCGCCGTCTGCAACCTCGGTTCGGTCAACCTGCCGGCCCATCTGGTGAACGGCGAAATCGACCACGCCAAGCTGCAAAAGACCATTCGCACCGCCATGCGCATGCTCGACAACGTGATCGACATCAACTACTACGCGGTCAAGAAAGCGCGCGACTCCAACCTGCGCCACCGCCCGGTCGGCCTGGGCATCATGGGCTTTCAGGACTGCCTGCACGTCAAGCGCGTGCCTTATGCTTCGATGGACGCGGTGGAATTCGCCGATCGTTCGATGGAAGCCGTCTGCTACTACGCTTACTGGGCATCGACCGAACTGGCGGAAGAGCGCGGCCGTTACAGCTCCTACCGCGGTTCGCTGTGGGACCGCGGCATCCTGCCGCAAGACTCCCTGAAGCTGCTGGCCGAAGAGCGCGGCGGCTATCTGGAAGCCGACACTTCCGAAACCCTGGACTGGTCGGCATTGCGCGGTCGCATCAAGGAATTCGGCATGCGCAACTCGAATTGCGTGGCGATCGCCCCGACGGCGACGATTTCCAACATCATCGGCGTGTCGGCCTGCATTGAGCCGACCTACCAGAACCTGTATGTGAAGTCGAACCTGTCCGGCGAATTCACCGAAATCAACGAGTACCTGGTGCGCGACCTGAAGGCACGCGGCCTGTGGGACGAAGTCATGATTTCCGACCTCAAGTACTTCGACGGCAGCCTGGCCAAGATCGACCGCATTCCGCAAGACCTGCGCGACATCTACGCCACCGCGTTCGAAGTCGAGCCGTCCTGGCTGGTGGAAGCCGCATCACGCCGCCAGAAATGGATCGACCAGGCGCAATCGCTGAACATCTATATGGCCGGCGCTTCGGGCAAACGCCTGGATGAGACTTACAAGCTGGCATGGTTGCGCGGTCTGAAGACCACTTACTACCTCCGTACCATCGGCGCGACCCACACCGAGAAGTCGACCTCCAAGACCGGTGCCCTGAACGCCGTGTCGGTCGACGGCGGCAGCGGCGGCGTCAGCGCGGCGGCAGCAGCATCGGTGTCGTCCGCCGCGGCAACCGCGGCATCGGCAGCGTCAGCGGCGTATGTCATGCCGGCGCCGGGTGCCGCCATCGAAGCCGACGGTCCGGTCTGCACCATGCGTCCTGGCGAT
Source organism: Herbaspirillum sp. RV1423 (assembly GCF_000577615.1). Taxonomy (GTDB): domain Bacteria; phylum Pseudomonadota; class Gammaproteobacteria; order Burkholderiales; family Burkholderiaceae_D; genus Herbaspirillum. The sequence goes on along the minus strand of NZ_CBXX010000029.1, from coordinate 89,177 downwards.
GCAGGCTTCGAAGAGTGCGAAGCTTGCCAGTAATGTGTCGGTAACGGCAGCCGCGCCGCCGGCAGGTCCGGCTGTGCGGCTGTCCTGCGAAGCTGAACGGCAGACCGTTCCTGTTGTCATAAGCCATACCCCGGCCTTGGGCCGGGATGTCAAAGTAAATTAAGAAGTAAATCAAGTAAAGGATCAAACATGCTTTCCTGGGATGATGAAGTGAAGGCGACGCCGGCACCGTCCGCGCCGCGCGCCCCGCAAACGCCTCAGCCTCAATTGCAAACGGCCTCTTCCGACACTGTGCGTCCGCAGTTTTCCGATGTGGCGTTGAATCCTGCACTGGTTACCAAAGACGATGCGCCGATCGATGTGACGCGCCGCGTCAACGCCGCCGACAAGCGCATCATCAACGGCCATACCGACGTCAACCAGTTGGTGCCGTTCAAATACAAATGGGCCTGGGACAAGTACCTGGCCGGCTGCGCCAACCACTGGATGCCGCAGGAAATCAACATGCAGCGCGACATCGAGTTGTGGAAGAACCCGAACGGCCTGACCGAAGACGAGCGCCGCCTGGTCAAGCGCAACCTCGGCTTTTTCGTCACCGCCGACTCGCTGGCCGCCAACAATATCGTGCTCGGCACCTACCGCCACATCACCGCACCGGAATGCCGCCAGTACTTGCTGCGCCAGGCTTTCGAGGAAGCCATCCACACCCACGCCTACCAATACATCGTGGAATCACTGGGCCTGGACGAAGCCGAAATCTTCAATGCGTACCATGAAGTGAAGTCGATCCGCGACAAGGACGAGTTCCTGATCCCGTTCATCGACACGCTGACCGATCCGGAATTCAAGACCGGCACTACCGAGAACGACCAGAAACTGCTGAAGTCGCTGATCGTTTTCGCCTGCATCATGGAAGGCCTGTTCTTCTATGTCGGCTTCACGCAGATCCTTGCGCTGGGCCGCCAGAACAAGATGATGGGCGCGGCGGAGCAGTATCAATACATCCTGCGCGACGAATCGATGCACTGCAATTTCGGGATCGATCTGATCAACACGGTGAAGATGGAGAACCCGCATTTGTGGACGCCGGAATTCAGAAACGAAATTAAATCGTTGTTTTTAAGCGCAGTAGAGTTGGAATATCGTTACGCAGAGGATACAATGCCGCGAGGCGTGCTAGGTTTGAATGCGCCGATGTTCAAAGGTTACTTACGATTCATCGCTAATCGTCGCGCACAGCAAATCGGATTGGACCAACTGTTCGCGCAAGAAGAAAATCCGTTTCCGTGGATGAGCGAGATGATCGATTTGAAGAAGGAGCGCAACTTCTTTGAAACCCGAGTCATCGAATACCAAACCGGAGGCGCGCTTAACTGGGAATGATGTGCCCATCTCGTCAACGCTCTTCAGCGAGATCTGTGAGGCACACAACAGTCGGATAGCTTGCAAGATATCCGACTGTCAAAAAACGGAAGGCTTTCACCAAATTTAATGAACAGTAAAAGACCGAATCGATCTTCTCTGTTATCGCCGCTTAACCCGATCAAGTCGGGTCAGGCGGCTTTTCCTTTGAAAAACCTGAAGGTTTTTCGGAACTGTTATTCCTGACGCTAGCGTGTAATTCGCTGGCGTTTTTTTTGGTTGCGGCGTTCGCGGAGGCGTGAACCCAGAGCTCCGAGCCCCTGGATAAGCGGGGCGGAGGCGCAACCAAGATAGCTGAAGTGCTGCATAGGTGAGGGGATGCAGCAGTTCAGCTGGTGCCGAATTCATTAGCGCAAGCAGAAGCTTGCTTGTGCCGATGAATAATCCGCCTGCATCATCGCGATGGTACAGACGGGTTTCTTAAATCAAGCTTGATTTTTTCCATCACGTGAAGAAGGAGAAACAAAATGGCAACAGCAGCAAAGAAACCAGCAGCCAAGAAGCCTGCTGCAAAGAAACCAGCGGTCGCCGCTAAGAAGCCGGTTGCAGCCAAGAAGGCAGCAGCTCCGAAGAAGGCAGTCGCCGCCAAGAAGCCGGTCGCTAAGGCAGCAAAGCCAGTGGCTAAGAAAGCAGCAGCTCCTAAAAAAGCAGTTGCGGCCAAGAAGCCAGTAGCCAAGAAAGCAGCAGCTCCTAAAAAAGCAGTTGCAGCTAAAAAGCCAGTAGCGAAGAAAGCAGTCGCAGCGAAGAAGCCGGTTGCAGCCAAGAAGCCAGTGGCCAAGAAAGCAGCAGCTCCTAAAAAAGCAGTTGCAGCTAAAAAGCCAGTAGCGAAGAAGGCAGTCGCAGCGAAGAAGCCGGTTGCAGCCAAGAAGCCAGTGGCCAAGAAAGCAGCAGCTCCTAAAAAAGCGGTTGCAGCTAAAAAGCCAGTAGCGAAGAAGGCAGTCGCAGCGAAGAAGCCGGTTGCAGCCAAGAAGCCAGCAGCGAAGCCGGCTGTCAAAGCAGCAGCCAAGCCGGCAGCGAAGAAGCCAGTCGCCAAGAAGGCCGCAGCCAAGAAGCCGGCAGCTAAGCCAGCCGCTGCAGCAGCTCCTGCTGTCAAGACTGTGTTGAATCCGGCAGCAGCTTGGCCGTTCCCGACAGGCACAACACGTCCTTAATCGGACCTGGCCTGGTGCCTGAGTAATCAGGCACAATACCGCTGCATGACTCGCGTCATGCAGCGGTTTTTTTTCGCGGCTTCGGTGTCGGAGCCCGGTTTCTCGTCAGTCTTTTTTAATTATTCCGCGTCCCCACATAGGGAAAAGCGCCGCATGGTTTAGTATGTGCACTGTGCATCGAGCCCGATGCGATTGCACGGCCTTCCGCATGGCGGATGCCAATTGGCAAACAGCTTCTTATGGAGAGTAACCGTGTTGCATAGCATTTTCATGTTGATCGTTGACGCCATTGCCAGCGTGCTGGCAGGAGTGCTGTTGCTGCGTTTCTGGATGCAAGTGGTGCAGGTGCGTCCGCCGGCATCGGTGGGGCAATTCGTGTTCCAGTTGTCGGACTGGCTGGTCAAGCCCTTGCGCAAGGTCTTGCCGGGTGTGGGCGGTTACGACTGGGCCAGCCTGGTCGGCGCTTTCCTGGTGGTGCTGCTGTCGATCATCGCGGCGCTCGGATTTGTCTCGGGATTCGACTTCCAGCCCATCATCCTGCTGTCGCTGGTGCGTTTCTTCCAGTGGATTTTCTATGGCTTCATGGCCACGCTGATCATCGAAGCGATCTTCAGTTGGGTCAATCCGTATGCGCCGCTGGCGCCGTTTGTACGGGCCTTGAACGAGCCGTTGCTGCGTCCCTTGCGCAAGGTGATTCCGCTGATCGGCAACGTCGACCTGTCGCCGCTGGCTGCATTGATCCTGCTGCAGATCGCGGTGCGCCTTGTCAGCACCCTGATTCTGTCCATTGCCTGAGATCCCCTCGCCGCGCCGGCACGGGAAACCGTCGCCGGCCTGCGGCATCTTCTTATTTCTTTTTAGCTGCCCACTGCTGCAAGGCTTGCAAGGTATTTTCGACGTGCTTGTCGGGGTTCATGCTGCTGTATTCATACAGAATCGTGTGGTCCGGCGTGATCACATACGAGGTGCGGCTGGCATAGTCCGATTTCGTCAGCAGCACGGCGTCATAGGACTTCATGATCTTCTGATCTGTGTCGGCCGCGACAGCGAACTTGCTGCGGCATTCGCTGACGGAGAACTTGTTCAGGGTTTCGATCTTGTCGTTGGAGACACCGATGACGGTGGCGCCGAGCGCCTTGTAGCGATCGATCGCCTCTGCGAACAGATGCGCCTCGATAGTACAGCCAGTCGTGAACGCAGCCGGGTAGAAGTACAGCACCACCGGTCCCTTCTTGAGCGCCTCGGCCAGCGAGAACGTTGACACCTGGCCGCCCAGCGAGGCTTGTGCATTGAAGTCCGGCGCCTTGTCGCCCGGCTTCAACGCCGCCATGGCGCTGTGCGCCGCCGCCAGGGTACATGAAAGCAAGAGCGTGGAAACGAAGCGTTTCATGATCGATCCTTTCAATGAGCGCGTTGCGGGCGGCGCTTGCCTTCGTCCTGCATCACGGCATTACTCAGGCAAAGCGATAACCGAAGGCCTGGTGGAAGCGGTCGTCGATTTCGGCCAGGGTCGGGGCATGGTTTTGCGGACCTTGGGATGCGATCTTGATAGAGCCCATCAGGCTGGACAGGCGGCCGATGGTGGCCCAGTCCATACCCTTGGTCAGGCCGAACAGCATGCCTGCGCGGAAGGCGTCGCCGCAACCGGTGGGATCGGCAATGGCGTCGGCCGGCACGCAGGGGATGTCGATCTTTTGGCCGTCGGTATAAATTTCCGCGCCCAGTTCGCCGCGCGTCACGATCAAGGCCGAAACTTGCTGGGCAATCTGTGCGAGGCTCAGGCCGGTCCGTGAGGTCAGCAATTCCGCTTCGTAGTCGTTCACGGCGACATAGGTTGCCAGTCCGATAAACTGCTTCAAGTCATCGCCGCTGAACATCGGCAAGCCCTGGCCCGGATCGAAAATCAGCGGGATGTTCAATGCAGCGCATTGTTCGGCGTGCTGCAGCATGCCGTCGCGGCCGTCCGGCGCGACGATGGCGAACTTGACCGGACCGGCGTCGGCCACCTTGTTCTCATGCGAAAACGTCATCGCGCCCGGGTGGAAGGCGGTGATCTGGTTGCTGCCAGCATCAGTGGTGATGAAACACTGCGCGGTGAACGACGTATCGATGACGCGCACGCAACGGGTGGAAATGCCGAGATTGTCGAAGCGGGCCAGATACGGCGCGCTGTCCTGGCCCACGGTCGCCATGATGAGCGGTTCGCCGCCCAGCAGCTTGAGGTTGTAGGCGATGTTGCCGGCGCAGCCGCCGAATTCGCGGCGCATCGACGGCACCAGGAAGGAGACATTGATCTTGTGCAATTGGTCGGCGAGCAGTGCTTCGGAGAAGCGGCCGTCATATTGCATGATGTTGTCGTAGGCAAGGGAGCCGCAGATGAGTGAACTCATGGCAAGTGCAAGGAAAGTTTAAGAATGCTGCATTGTAGAAGAATCTCGCCGGTTTTGCGGTTTTTGTTCTCGCGCGGGTCCGGGAAGGTTCAGGGGTAAAACAGATAAATACGGTAGCCCGATGCGGCCGGCTGCGCCAATTCAAACGTCAGCTTGATCTGCTGTTCGCTTTCGCCGGCCAAGCCATTGTCGATATTCTGCGCCCGGTCCAGATACTCGCGTGGCGTAAAGACGCGCCGTGTGATGGCCTTTTCATCGGCATCGTTGAGGGTCAATTCCAGATAAGGCCAGGCCTGGGCGCCGTAGCCGCGGTTGTGCAGCAGTACCGACAGCGTATAGATATTCTGGTTGGGCGGCACCAGTTGCAGTTCGCTCGACTCCAGTACCAGTTGGTCGATATTGGTCGGTAGGCCGACCGCGCAATGCAGTGCGGCGCAGGCCGACGACAACAACGGCCGCGTCGACGGCAGCCAGGCGACGATAGTGTTGCGCCAGACATAGGTCGCCTGGAGCAGCAGCGCAATGCTCAGGACGACTGCGCCGATGCCCATGACAAGGCGGGCAATCCTGTGCAGGCGTTCGCGACGTTCAGCCTTCTGGACGAAGGCGGGGGTATCTTCTTCGTCTTCCGTCTCTTCTTCCGCAATCTCTTCCGTGTCTTCGTCGTCTGATTCTGCCTCTGGCTTTTCCTCTTCAGCGGCCTGCGCGTATTCGTCCCCGGCTTGGCTGTTTCCAGAGGAAGCGTCATCGATAGGGCCGGCAGTGATCGGATCGGATTGCTCTTCCAGCGGCGCCGAGGATGTCAGCGGTATCGGATATGACAGCTCCTGCGTCAGCGTGTTGATGCTGACTTCGGGCTGTGAGGGCATAGGCCCGGCCGCGACATCGTCGGCCTGACCGGGCGTCGGCGATTGTGTCGTGGGCGTCCCCGCCAGCGGAAAAGGTTCCGGCGAGGCGGCGATTTGTTCAGGCAAAGGTGGCGATGCTGGAGCGGACGGTTCGTTCAGCGTGTCTTGTGCGCTTTGCGTACCCCACGGCGCATCTTTGGTTTCGGCGGCGATACTGGCGAAGGCGGAAGAGAGATCGGGCGTTGCCATCCAGGGCGGCGGCGCAGCAGGACCGGCTGCGGAGGCGGGAGCAACGTCTGGTTCCGCCTGGCGCGGCAGGGAGCCGCCGGGCAACGGCGGCCATCCGGTCGGCGCTGTACGCTGGCCAGGCTGGGAGGCGGCAGGTGCGGCGACCAGTTGGCTTGCGATCTCGGGCGAGACCAGATGGTCATTGCCGTTGAAGACTTCCTTGCAGTTGCCGCAGCGGACCAGGCCGCCGCGCAGCTTGAGCTGGTCTTGGGCGACGCGGAATGTCGTCTGGCAGAAGGGACATTGGGTCGCCAGCGCCATTATCTACTCCGTCGGCGCCTGGCCGGCCAGCGCAACCCAGCCTTCATGCTCGGCCCAGACGCTGAGCCGGATGTATGGTGCGTAGGCGGCGATGACTTCGTCGGCCTGGCGATCCAGCACGCCCGATAGCACCAGCGAACCGCCCGGCGCGACACGCCCGGCCAGCATCGGCGCCATCAATTGCAGCGGGCCGGCCAGGATGTTGGCGACCACGATGGCGAAAGTCCTGTTCTCGGGATAATGGCGGACGAAGGCTTCCGGCAGGTAGTAGTCGATCGCGCAGGCGTTGCGTTCGCTGTTGAAGCGCGCCGATTCCAATGCCTGGGGATCGATGTCGACGCCGATCACTTCCTGCGCGCCGAGTTTTTTGGCGACCAGCGCCAGGATACCGGAGCCGCAACCATAATCGAGGAGCGTTGCCGTATTGGCGGCATGTTGTTCCAGCCATTCCATGCACAGGCGCGTGGTCGGATGGCTGCCGGTGCCGAAAGCCAGGCCGGGGTCCAGTTCCAACACCAGCGCGTCCGGCTCCGGCGCATCATGCCAGCTCGGCACGACCCAGATGCGTTTGCCGATATGGATGGGGTCGAATTGCGATTGCGTCAGGCGCACCCAGTCCTGTTCGGCCACCGGGCGCAGTGCGAACGGCAGGGCGTAATCGAGGCCGATGGCCTTGGCGGCATCGGTGACGATGGCGGCATGATCGGCGTCGACATCGGCCAGCGCCACCACGCGGCTGCGCTCCCATGCCGCTTCGGCCGGCTCCATGCCGGGTTCGCCGAACAGCGGCTGTTCGGCAACGGTGCCTTCGTCGGCATCCTCCACCGACACCGACAGCGCGCCGGCCTCCATCAAGGCATCGGAGAGCGCCTCAGCCTGGTCGCGCGTGACTTCAATGACAATTTCGGTCCAGCCCATTGCTTACTTCTTCGCCGGTTTGTCCGCCGGCGGCGTGGCCGGACGTTCAGCCAGCTTGTGCTCGAGATAGTGGATATTGGTGCCGCCTTCGATGAAGCGTGCATCCACCATCAGTTCGCGGTGCAGCGGGATGTTGGTGGAAATGCCTTCGACCACCATTTCCGACAGCGCGATCTGCATGCGGCGGATCGCCTGCTCGCGCGTCGCGCCATAGGAGATCACCTTGCCGACCATGGAGTCGTAGTTGGGCGGCACAAAGTAGCCGGCGTAAGCATGCGAATCGACGCGGATGCCGGGCCCGCCGGGCACGTGCCATGCGGTCAGGCGGCCCGGCGACGGCGTGAACTTGAACGGGTCTTCGGCATTGATGCGGCATTCGATCGCATGGCCCTTCAGTTCGATGTCGCGCTGGCGATAGCGCAGCTTTTCGCCGGCGGCGATGCGGATTTGCTCCTGCACGATGTCGACGCCGGTGATCATCTCCGTGACCGGATGTTCGACCTGCACGCGGGTGTTCATTTCGATGAAATAGAACTCTTCGTTTTCATACAGGAATTCGAAGGTGCCGGCGCCGCGGTAATTCATCTTGCGGCAGGCTTCAGCGCAGCGCTCGCCGATCTTTTCGATGATCTTGCGCGGGATGCCCGGCGCCGGCGCTTCCTCGATCACCTTCTGGTGGCGGCGCTGCATGGAGCAGTCGCGTTCGCCCAGCCAGATCGCTTGTTTGTGTTCGTCAGCGAGGATCTGGATTTCCACATGGCGCGGATTTTCCAGGTACTTCTCCATATAGACTTCCGGATTGCCGAAAGCGGCGCCGGCTTCGGTCTTGGTCATGGTCACGGCGTTAATCAGCGCTGCTTCGGTATGCACCACGCGCATGCCGCGGCCGCCGCCGCCGCCCGCCGCCTTGATGATGACCGGATAGCCGATCTTGCGCGCGATCTGTACGATTTCCTTGGGGTTGTCCGGCAGCGCGCCTTCCGAGCCCGGCACGCAGGGCACGCCGGCGCGGATCATGGCCTGCTTGGCCGAGACCTTGTCGCCCATCATGCGGATGTTTTCCGGGCGCGGGCCGATGAAGACGAAGCCGGATTTCTCGACGCGCTCGGCAAAGTCGGCGTTCTCCGACAGGAAGCCGTAGCCCGGATGGATCGCCTGCGCATCGGTCACTTCAGCGGCGCTGATGATGGCCGGCATGTTGAGGTAGCTGAGGGCGGACGGCGCGGGTCCGATGCAGACCGATTCGTCGGCCAGCTTTACGTATTTCGCTTCGCGGTCCGCTTCGGAGTGCACCACCACGGTCTTGATGCCCATTTCGCGGCAGGCGCGCTGGATGCGGAGAGCGATTTCGCCACGGTTGGCGATAAGGATTTTTTCAAACATAAGAGGAAATGTGCGTCGCCAATAGTCAAGCGTTTACATACAGATAACCAGATCCGCCCCGGATGTACTGTACGCCTGCCGCGCGCTCGGGCTGTCTTGCGCAGGCAGGCGCACTCATTCGTACAATCCGTATTCTGGCAGGATTTAGCCGATCACAAACAGGGGTTGACCGAACTCGACCGGTTGACCGTTTTCAACCAGGATCTGCTTGATCACGCCGGACTTGTCGGCGTCGATTTCATTGAGCAGCTTCATTGCTTCGATGATGCACAAGGTTTCGCCTTCCTTGACTTCCTTGCCGACTTCGACGAAGGCCGGTGCGCCGGGAGCCGACGAACGGTAGAAGGTGCCGACCATCGGCGACTTGACGATATGGCCTTCCGGAGCGGCAGGCGCGGCCGGTGCGACTGGCGCCGCTGCCGGTGCGGCAGCGGCCGGCAGGGCTTGCGGATACGATCCCTGCGGCTGCATCATCACGACCTGGTTTTGCGGCGTCGCCGACGACTTGACGATGCGAACCTTGCTTTCGCCTTCGGTCACTTCCAGTTCTTCGATGTCCGACTCCGCGACCAGATCGATCAGGGTTTTGAGTTTCCGTAAATCCATGTGAATTCCTCAGTATTAAATAGGAGATAACTGCTTGATTGGGTCACCATCGCCTGATGCCGCGCGGCGATGCTGATATAAAAGAATGCTGCTGAAGGAGCGTGCGGATCCTTATGGCTGCTGCAACAGATGATCGATCGCGAGCCGGTAGCCATCGACGCCGAAGCCGCACAACACAGCCTTGGCGATGCCGGAAAGATAAGAAAAATGACGGAATTCTTCGCGCTGATGAATATTCGAGATATGTACTTCGACGAAAGGAATGGCCACGCCTGCCAGCGCATCACGCAAGGCCACGCTGGTGTGGGTCAGTCCGCCCGGGTTGATCACGATAGCGTCCACGCCTTCTTTCCCGGCGGCCTGGATGCGATCAATCAGTGCGCCTTCATGATTGCTCTGGAAGACGCTCAGCGTCGCGCCTGCCTTGCCGGCTTGCAAGGCGGCACGTTGCTCAATGTCTGCCAGGGTAGTTGATCCGTAGACTTCAGGCTCCCGGGTGCCCAGCAAGTTCAGGTTGGGTCCATTGAGGAGGAGAAGGTTTATTGCCATGGAGATAAAGCTCCGTTTGACGACGATGCGCGCATTTTGCCGTCAAATGGCATCATTTGGCAAGGAAAACTTTAGTTACATGTTTTTCAGGGAGGCCAGGTCGCGGCGCAGCTCGTCGAAATTCAGGCGCCCAAGATAGACCTTTTTCAGGTTGCCGTCCAGTCCCACCAAGGCAGTGAAGGGAAGGCCGCCGGCTTGATTGCCGAACTGCCGCAGCAGATCGGTGGCGCCGGTTCCGGCAACGTAGAGAGGATAATAGATATGGAATTTTTCTGCAAACTGGGCGATATTCTCCTGGGAATCGACGCCGATACCGATGATTTGCACCGGAGCGACTTCCGCCTGCAGCGCCGCCAGCTCGGGCATTTCTTCAACGCAAGGCGCGCACCAGGTGGCCCAGAAGTTGATGATCAGCGGCTTGCCTTTCCACTGCGACAAGGCCTGCGGCTTGCCGGCGACGTCCGGCATGGTCTGTGCGAACAGGTTGGCGACGGCGCGCGCTTCCGGAGTTTGCGCCACGGTCTGTGTTTGCTTGTGGCTGGTATACATGCCGATGCCGGCTGCGAGAATCGCAATCAGCACGAACAACAGGTAATTTCGCTTTTTCATCAGCTTTCTTCCAGGATAAGGCGGCGTACTGCATCGATATCGGCGCGTTCGGCCCGTTTGCCGGGCGCAGCCTTGACCCCACCGCGCAAGTCGTCGAGATCATACACTGCCAGATGCACGCCTTCCGGCGCGCGGCCTTTCTGCTGCAGCAGGTAGCTCAGCGTTTCGACCGCGGCCTGTCCGCCCTTGAAATGCGTGCTTTCGCTGACCTCGAAATTGACATTCTTGTTCAGGAGATAAATTTCGACGTCTTTCGCGCTCGATGTAAATAATTGCAAATGGATGTCGGAATGCTCGCCGGCGGTGCCGTTGAGCACGGCTCCGGTCAGATAAGGATTGAAGCGTCCGAGTTCCTCCATCAGTTGCACCGCGAGTTGCCGCAAATGCAACAGCCGCGCCGGCTGTGTGTCGCCGAAGAACAATTCGTTATAGGCGCGCACTTCCTCCTCGATCTGCGCGTTATCGGGCAGGATATCCCCACGCGCCTTGCTGTCGCCCAGGATCTGGCGCGCCGCCTTGCGCTTGGCGGTGGCGTAGTCGGCGCCGTCTTCCGCGATCATGCGGGCGGCTGCAGCGGCGATTTCCGCACGCAGGAGTTCGGTATCGGTCTGATGCATGGTCGCAATGATACCTCGGTGCAGAAGATATCGCCGTCGAGCCTGGTGGGCTCAGGTAAAATCTCGGGATTCCTACTCAAGATTCACTATGCATATTCACATCCTCGGCATTTGCGGCACCTTCATGGGCGGTCTGGCGGTTCTGGCGAAAGAAGCCGGCCACAAGGTCACCGGGTGCGACGCCAATGTCTATCCGCCCATGAGCACGCAACTGCAAGCCCAGGGCATCGAATTGATCCAGGGTTTCGGGCCTGAACAAGTCGCTTTGCAGCCCGACCTGTTTGTGATCGGCAATGTGGTGTCGCGCGGCAACCCGCTGATGGAAGAAATCCTCAATCGCGGCTTGCCGTATGTCTCCGGCCCGGAATGGATGGGCAACCACATCCTGCGCGATAAATGGGTGCTGGCCGTGGCCGGCACGCACGGCAAGACCACCACCTCGGCGATGCTGGCCTGGATACTGGAATATGCTGGTTACGCACCGGGCTTCCTGATCGGCGGCGTGCCGATGAATTTCGGCATCTCCGCGCGTCTGTCCGGCACAAAGGACGGCAAAAAGCAGGATTCCATTTTCTTCGTCATCGAAGCCGATGAATACGACACCGCCTTCTTCGACAAGCGCAGCAAGTTCGTGCATTACCACGCCAAGACCGCGATCCTGAACAACCTGGAATACGATCACGCCGACATCTTCCCCGATCTGGCCGCCATCGAAACCCAATTCCACCATCTGGTGCGCACCGTGCCCGGCATCGGCCGTCTCATCGTCAACGGCCGCGAACCCGCGCTGGAACGTGTGATTGCGCGCGGCTGCTGGAGCGAACATGAAAACTTCGGCGTTGACGCCGGCCAGCCGGGCTGGTCGCTCGGGACGCACGACGACGGCAGCTTCGACATCGGCTTCAACGGCGCGCCGCAAGGCACCGTGCGCTGGTCGCTGACCGGCGAGCACAACCGCATGAATGCACTGGCCGCGATTGCCGCCGCGCGCCATGTCGGCGTGCCGGCCGCGCAGGCCATTGCCGCGTTGGAGAAATTCGAGAACGTCAAACGTCGCATGGAATTGCGCGGCATCGTCAACGGCATCGCCGTCTACGACGACTTCGCCCATCATCCGACCGCGATCGCCACCACCGTTGCCGGCTTGCGCAAAAAGGTCGGCCAGGCGCGCATCCTGGCGGTGCTGGAGCCGCGCTCCAACACCATGAAGCTGGGCACCATGAAAGACGCCTTGCCGGCTAGCCTGGCGGATGCCGACCTGGTGTTCGGCTACGGCGCCAAGGGCGTCGGGAAGGAAGTGCTCGGCTGGGATCTGGCGCAGGCATTGTCGCCGCTCGGCGCAAAAGCCCAAGCCTTCGACGACCTCGGCGCGCTGGTGCAAGCCATCAGGCAAGCTGCACGTCTCGGCGACCATGTGCTGGTGATGAGCAACGGCGGCTTCGGCGGCGTGCATCAGAAGCTGCTGGACGCACTGGCATGATCCTGTACCTGCATGGTTTTCGTTCCTCGCCGCAATCGTTCAAGGCGCGCCATATGGCCGAACGTCTGCAGGCGCTGGGACGGCTGGACGAATATCATTGCCCGCAATTGCCGGCTTCGCCGGAAGAGGCGATCAGGCTGGCGCTGGCTTATGCCGAGCGATTTCCTGCAGATCAGTTGATTATCATTGGCTCGTCGCTCGGCGGTTTTTACGCCACCTGGCTGGCCGAGCGTCTCGGTTGCCGCGCGGTATTGCTGAACCCGGCGGTCAAGCCGCCGCGCGACCTGGAATCCTATGTCGGCGTGACCACGCAATACCATTCCGACGCGCCGTTCGAATTCAAGCGCGAATACATCCCTCAGTTGCGCGCGTTGACGGTGGACAGGATTACCCACCCCGAGCGCTATTTCCTGATTGCCGCCACCGGCGACGAAGTACTGGATTGGCGCGAGATGGTGGCGCATTATCCCGGCGCGCAACAGACCGTGATTCAGGGCAGCGACCACGGTATCGGCGAATTCGCCGATTACGCCGACAGCGTGCTGGCTTTTTGCGGGATAACGCCCTTGCATGCCGGCGGCGGGGCACTAAGCTGATGGTAATGTCGCCAGTGACGAAGGCCGCGCACGCACGTTGGTCCGATCATCCGAACGCGGTGCAGGCGCCGCCGCTGTTGCGCGCCTGGCTGGCCGATCCCGGCTCGATGACGTTCAAGTTGCGCGCGCGTTGCGAGGAATTGCGCGTGCAGCGTCTGCGCCAGCGGCCGGGTAATGCCTTGCGCGATGAATGCGGCGTGCTGGGTGTGACGCCGCGTCAGCCGGTCGAAGAGCGCGACGTCATTTTGCATTGCGACGGCGAACCGGTGTTGTTCGGCCACACCGTCACGCCGCTGGCCTCCGCGGCGGCCTGGCCTTTCTTCCGGTGCCTGGGCGTGCGGCCGCTGGGAGGCAGTCTGTTTTCCGATCCGCTGGTCACGCGCGCGCCGATCCAGTTTGCGCGTCTGCAGGCCGGGCATCCGCTGGTGCGGCGCATTGGCAGCGTGCTTGATGTACACGTGCAACTGCCGTTGTATGCGCGCCGTTCGTTGTTTCGCCGTCACGGCAGCCTCATGCTCGTGACCGACGTTTTTTTACCCGCCCTCGGCAAGTTGATGGCATTGAATATTGACGCATTTTGACGTAAGCAATCGATGAATTTATTTTTTGAAGAATCCGGTGATTTCAAGGCAGGCGCCGTGCTGTCGCAGCAGGGCGAGGCCTATCAGGTCGAGATGGCGTCGGGCAAGCGCAGCAAGGTCAAGTCCAAGGACGTGATGCTGCAATTTGCCGCGCCGACGCCGGCCAAGTTGCTGGAAGACGCGCAGGCCATCGCGCAGGACATCGACCTTGATTTCCTGTGGGAAGTCGCGGGCGAAGACGAATTCGGCTTCGCCGACCTCGGCGCCGAATATTTCGGCCACGCGCCGCTGCCGCACGAAGCGGCCGGCCTGCTGCTGCGCTTGCATGGTGCGCCGATTTATTTTTACAAGAAGGGCAAGGGCCGCTACAAGGCGGCGCCGCAGGCATCGCTGCAAGCCGCGCTGGCCGGCCTGGAAAAGAAGAAGCAGCAGGCCTTGGTGCAGGCGCAATACGTCGAAGAACTCAAGGCCGGCAAGTTGCCGGAGATGTTCAAGGCGATCGCGCTGCAATTGCTGTTCAGGCCCGACAAGAACGGCATCGAGTTCAAGGCGCTGGACGCCGCCTGCAAGGAGCTGCAAACCACGCCGCAGCGCTTGATGCTGTCCACCGGCGGACTGGCCTCGCCGAAGGATTTGCATTACGCAAAATTCCTGTTCGAATTCTTCCCCAAGGGCAGCGGTTTCCCCGACGTGACAATCCCCTCGGTGCCGGACGATCTGCCGCTGGCCGACGTCAAGGCGTTCTCGATCGACGATGTCACCACGACGGAAATCGACGACGCCTTGTCGGTGGTCCGGCTGGCCGACGGCAAGGTGCGCGTCGGCATCCACATCGCCGCGCCCGGTCTCGGCATCAAGCGCGGCGATGCGCTCGACGCCATTGCGCGCCAGCGCATGTCGACCGTCTACATGCCCGGCGAAAAAATCACCATGCTGCCCGATGCACTGGTGCAAGCCTTCACGCTCGATGAAGGCAAGAACTGCCCGGCGCTGTCGCTGTATGCCACGCTCGATCCGCAGGACTGGTCGGTGATCTCGACCGAGACCCGCGCCGAGATCGTGCCGATTTCCGCCAACTTGCGCCACAACGACCTCGACGCGCTGGTCACCGAAGAGGCGCTGGCCGCCGACAGCGGCGACTATCCGCACAAGGACGACATCAGGTTGCTGTGGCAATGGGTGCAGGTGCTTGAGCGGGGCCGCATGGCCAAGCGCGAGAGTTTCGGCTTGCGGCCCGAGCAGAACAACCGCGTCGATTTCAATTTCTACGTTGACGACGACATCGTCACGATCACCCGTCGTAAGCGCGGCGCGCCGCTCGACAAGATCGTCGCCGAGCTGATGATTTTCGCCAACAGCACCTGGGGCAAGCTCATGGCCGACCATGGAGTGCCCGGCATCTACCGCGCCCAAGGCGGCGGCGGTGGCGGCTGGGCAGCCAAGATGCAGGTGCGCATGGTGACCCACGCCGCGCCGCACCAGGGCCTCGGCGTCGATCAATATGCCTGGAGCACCTCGCCGCTGCGCCGCTATACCGACCTGGTCAACCAATGGCAGATCCTGGCCTGTCTCGAGCATGGCGTCACCGCGCCGCTGGCGGCGCCGTTCAAGCCGCGCGACGCAGATCTGTTCGCTATCGTCTCGGCCTTCGATTCGGCCTATTCCGGCTATGCCGATTTCCAGTCCGGCATGGAGCGTTATTGGTGCCTGCGCTGGCTGGCGCAGGAACAGGCGCGCCAGGTCGACGCCGTGGTGCTCAAGGACGAAATCCTGCGCCTGGTCGACATCCCGCTGGTGATCCGCCTGCCGGGCATGCCGCAGGTCGCGCGCGGCTTGCAGGTCAAGCTCGATCTGCTGCGTTGGGATGAAGTCGACCTGACCGTCGAAGCGCGCCTGCTGGAAATTCCGGCTGCGCAGCCGGGCGCTGAAACTGCGCCGCTGGACGAGGAAGACGAAGCCTTGCTGGAAGGCATGGAGAACGTTGCGGAAGGCGTTGAAGGCGAGACCGATGCCGGTGTCTTGGAAGAAACCGGGCAAGAAGCCGGAGCAGCAGGCGGCGACGTGACCGCCGGTGCGGCTTCGGCCGCCGAATGAGTTGGGCTTTGTCGTAAAATCGCGCTTTTATATTGCTGATGAGTCTGTGAAATTTTTCGCTGAAAATCGCTTCCTGACAATTGCCCTGGCCGGTTCCGTGCTGGTGCATGCAGCCTTGCTGGCAGTGCGTTTCGCTGCGCCCGAGGCGTTCCGGCTCAAGCCGGCCGATCCCGGGCTGGAAGTGATCCTGGTCAACGCCAAGCATGACAAGGCGCCGGTCAAGGCCGACGCCATCGCGCAGGCCAATCTGGATGGCGGCGGCAACGCCAGCCAGGGTCGCGCCAAGTCGCCGCTGCCCGACATGCGCAAGGTCGAGACCGGCGACAGCGTCAAGGCGGCGCAGCGCAAGGTAGCCGAGCTGGAAGCGCAACAGCAGAAAATCCTGGCGCAGATGAACAAGAACGCACCGGTAGTCGCCACGCCCGAGCGCGATCCGCACAAGGAAGTCCAGCCGCAGCTCAACGCCCGCGACCTGCTCGACACCGCCAAGGCAGTGGCGCGCATGGAAGCGGAGGTCGCGAAGAACATCGAGGAATACAATAAGCGGCCGAAGAAGACGCAGATCACGGCGCGTACGCGCGAGGCAGGTTATGCGTTGTATTACAAGGCCTTGCAGGAAAAGATCGAAAAGGTCGGCACGCTGAATTTCCCGCAGAAGGACGGCAAGAAGTTGTACGGTGAACTGGTGATCTATATTCCGGTGTTCCAGGACGGCAGCATTTACGACAAGGACGGCGGCGTGCGTGTCGAGCGCGGTTCCGGCAACCCGGCGCTGGATGCTGCGGCGCTGGCGATCGTGCGGCGCTCGGCACCGTTCGGTCGTTTTCCCGAGAACATGCGCGCCAGCGGCGGCAAGGATGATATATGGGAAGTCATCACGCGCTTTCGCTTCACGCGTGAAGAAACATTACAGACTGACTTGAGCAGTTCCAACTGAGGCCAGGCTGAACTTAAGCTGAGAATAATTATGGATTCTTACGTCGTCATCGGCAATCCGATTGCCCACAGCAAATCACCGGAAATCCATGTGCAGTTCGCACGGCAGACCGGCCAGTCGATGAGCTACGAACGCCTGCTGGCGCCACTGCAGGGTTTCAAGGCGGTGGTCAAGGTGTTCATCGCCAATGGCGGCAAGGGCGCCAACGTCACAGTGCCGTTCAAGCTGGAAGCCCATGCGCTGGCCGATCGCCTGACCGAGCGGGCGCGTCTGGCCGGCGCGGTCAATACCCTGAAATTTGAAGGCGGCCTCATCCTCGGCGACAACACCGACGGCGCCGGTCTGGTGGCCGACATCGTGCAGAACGCCGGCGTGCCGCTGGCGGGCAAGCGTGTCTTGCTGCTGGGTGCCGGCGGCGCGGCGCGCGGCGCCTTGCTGCCGTTGCTGGAACAGCAGCCCGCCGCGCTGATCATCGCCAATCGCAACCACGCCAGGGCGCAGGAACTGGCGGCACAGTTCGCGCGTTTCGGCAAACTGGAGGCGGTTGAATACGCGGACCTGAGCGGCACTTTCGACGTCATCATCAACGCCACTTCCGCCAGTCTCGAAGGCGACATGCCGCCGTTGCCGGCGAGCGTGTTTTCCGGCAGCACGCTGGCTTACGACATGATGTACGGCAAGCAGCCGACGGTGTTCATGGAGTTTGCGCGCCGGCACGGCGCGGTGGCGCGCGACGGCCTCGGCATGCTGGTTGAGCAGGCGGCGGAAGCCTTTTTCCTGTGGCGCGGCGTGCGGCCGGAAACGGCCGATGTCTTCGCCGCATTGCGCAAGTAGCTCTGCCAATAGCTGCATGGCATTGCCTCCCGGGGCGCGTTCGCTTCCGCGGGTACTGATGAAACGAGTTCTAGATAACAACACCAGAAAATGAAGCTCTTGCGCAAGCTGTTCCTGTGGCTGATCCTGTTGCCGATTACCTTGCTGTTGCTGCTGCAACTGTATTTCTTCGTGCAGATCTGGTGGTGGGTCGATCACAATCCCGCGTCGACCAGCTTCATGCGCCACCAACTTGCGCTGCTGCAGGAAAAGAATCCCAACGCGCAACTGCAGTTCAGATGGGTGCCGTACAACCGCATCTCCAACAACCTCAAGCGCGCCATCATCGCATCGGAAGACTCCAACTTCTCCGAGCATGAAGGCGTCGATTGGGATGCGCTGCAAAAAGCCTATGAAAAGAACAACAAGAAAGGCAAGGTGGTGGCCGGCGGCTCGACGATCACCCAGCAATTGGCCAAGAACCTGTTCCTGTCCGGCGAACGCAGTTACCTGCGCAAGGCGCAGGAGTTCGTCATCACCTATATGCTGGAATTCCTGATGGACAAGCAGCGCATCTTCGAGATCTATCTCAATGTGGTGGAGTGGGGCAACGGCGTGTTCGGCGCCGAAGCGGCATCGCTGCATTATTACGGCATCAGCGCCGCCAATCTCGGACCGAGCCAGGCGGCGCGCCTGGCGGTGATGCTGCCGCGCCCGCGTTTTTACGACAAGAATCCCGGTTCGGCTTACCTGGCCAATCGCACCGGCCTGATCTTGCGGCGCATGAACGCAGCCGAACTGCCGCCGGCCAAGCCCGCGGAAAAACCAGTGCAAAAACCCGCCGCCAGGCAGCCGGCCAGGAAGTAGAACGCATTTCATCAATCCCAGCGAGACGCCTCCAGGCAGTCGGGGCGCTTGCCTGCCGCTGAGCTTGAACGTACACTTGCGTTCGTTTCGCGGGAGGCGCTGTTGCAGCGGTGCCGCAGCCGCGGCGGATGATGCAGGCGTCATCGCCTTGTGATAATGGTATGCCAGTCTTCCGGTCGTCTTGTCCTGACAGTGAGCTCACATGATTAATGTTTTTGTTTTACAGAACGGCCGGCTGAATCAGGTCAACATCGACAGCCGCAGCGACCTGGAAAACATCGCGCCGGTCTGGGTCGACCTGACCGAGCCGACCGATGACGAGCGTGCCTGGGTCAAGAGCATCTACGGCGTGACGCTGCCGGACGAGGACGAATTCAGCGACATCGAAGCTTCCGCGCGTTACTTCGAGGCCGAGAACGGCGACCTGCATTTGCGCACCGATTTTCTGTTCGAGGGCGACGACGACGCCTCGGCCACCATGACGGTGGCGTTCATCCTGGCGCGCAATATATTGTTTTCCGTACATGCCGAAGACCTGCCGGTGTTTCGCCTGGTGCGCATGCGCGCGCGTTCGCGGCCGGGTTCGATCGGCGACTATCGCGACGTGCTGCTGGATTTGTATGAAACCGACGCCGAATATTCAGCGGATGCGCTGGAAGGGATTTACCAGAACCTGGAAGCAGTCAGCCACAGCGTGCTCAAGAAAAGCCTCTCCGATCAGGCCGCCGCCGCGGTGCTCAACACCATTGCCCACGAAGAAGACTTGAACGGCCGCATCCGCCGCAACATGATGGACACCCGGCGCGCGGTCAGCTTCCTGATGCGCGGCCGCCTGCTCAGTTCCGACCAGTTCGAAGATGCGCGCCAGATCTTGCGCGACATCGAATCGCTGGACGGCCATACTGCCTTCCTGTTCGACAAGATCAACTTCCTGATGGATGCCACCGTCGGTTTCATCAACATCAACCAGAACAAGATCATCAAGATATTCTCGGTGGCCTCGGTCGCCTTCCTGCCGCCGACGCTGATCGCCAGCATCTACGGCATGAACTTCAAGGTCATGCCGGAACTGGACTGGCTGATAGGCTATCCGCTGGCGATCCTGATGATGGTCGGGTCGGCGATCGCGCCGTTCTGGTACTTCCGCCGTCGCGGCTGGCTCAACTGAGTCGTGTTGCAGGTATGGCCGCGGGGAAATTTCAGGGCAAGGTATTGAGCGTCTTCCAGGTTTTTTGCTCGGCGCGATAAAGCGTGTAGGGCGGATTCTCCTGGCTGCCGTCGGCGGTGAAGGAGGTGGTCCCCGACAGACCGTTGAATTTCATTTGATGCAGGGCAGGCGACAACACGCTCGGATTGAGCGAGTTGGTGCGCTTCATCGCTTCGACGAGCATGTCGACGGCGTCGTAGGCAAGCCAGGTGAGCGGGATCAGCGGCGAAGTATATTTTTGCCGGTATAGTTTTTCCAGATGCTTGAAGTCCGGCGCCTTTTCGACGGGATTGCCCTGGACCAGCACCAGCGTGCCGTCGGGATATTCTTCCGTCTTGTGTGGGAAGTCCGGATTGATGGCGCCTCCCGCCAGCAGCAACTGCGTGCGTAGGCCGATCTGCTGGAAGCGCGTGGCGAAAGCGCTGCTTTGCGGCACGACGCCGGCAAAGAAAACCAGATCGGCGTCGCTACGCTTGATCTTGGCCATGGCGGTATTGAAATCCGAACTCTTGAAATGGATCCTGTCGGTATCGACAATGGTGCCGCCGAGGCGAGCGACGGCGGCGCTGAAGTTTTTGGCAAGCTCCCTGCCGAGAACCGTGTCGTTGTCGATCAGCATGATGCGTTTGGCGCGCAGCACCTTGATCGCGGTCTCCGCCAAGTATTGCGCGGTATAGTCGCTGTGTCCCAGCATCTGGAAGACATTGGCGTAGCCCAGGCTGGTGAATTCGCGTCCTGCTGCAGTTGGCGACAGCAGAGGGATGCTGGCGTCGCGATAGACTTTGGCTGCGGCGATGCTGGCATCGGTCGAGAGGTGGCCGATGACGCCGACCACGCCTGCGGCGACGGCAGCGCGCGCACTCAGCACCGCCAGGTTGGGATCGTTCTTGTCGTCGGCCAGGAACATCTTCAAGGTCACATTTTTCCCATCGATGCGCAGCCCCTGGTGGTTGATGCGTTCCAGCGCAAATTGCACAGCGTCGCGCATGCTTTGTCCGGGCACCATGGACAGTGGGGCGACGACGCCGACCGTGACGGTCTGGCTGTCATTCTGTTGCGCCATGGCGGACGGGAAGGACAAGCAAAACAGGACGCTTGCCGCTGCACGAAAAAGTATACGCATTGCTGCTCCTTGCCGGAGTTGATTGCCTCGATGTAGTGTTGCATGCGCAGCAACATTCCATGCGGCAAACAAAAGGGTTTTTCGGGCCGTATTTCTTATTTCCTGCTCATCGGCTGACAGCCCCTTGCTGCAACAAACGAACAGGTTCTTACGGAAACGTGCGCACCATTTGCCAGTGTTTTTGGTGCACCTGATACAGGCTGTATGCGGGATCGTTCAAGCTCCCTTCGGCATCGAAAGAGACGCTCCCCGATACGCCGGCATAACGCACTTTGTGCAACGCCGCCACCAGTTTGTCGGGAGCCAGGCTGTCGGCCTGCTTCGTCGCTTCAACGAGAACGCCGACGCAATCGTAGGCGAACAATGACTGGGGGATCAGGTTGGTGGAGAATTTGGCCGCATAGTTCTTTTCCAGGCTCTTGAAGCCCGGCAGTTTTTCCTCAGGCTGGCCGTGCACCAGAATCCAGGTGTTGGCGTCGTATTCGTCGGCGCTGTGCGGGAAGTTGTAATTGACTGCGCCGCCGGCCAGCATCAGGGCGGCTGCCATGTTCTGCTGTTGCATGCGCTGGGCAAACGCCATGCTTTGCGGCACGATCGCTGCCAGGAAAATCATGTCGGCCCGCTGTTTCCTGGCCTCGTCGAGCACCGCGTTGAAGTCCGACGTCTTCTGGCTGATCGAGGCGCGCGCCACGATATCGGCGCCCTTGCTGCGCAATCTCTTGATGAAACTATTGGCCAGCGCGTCGCCCAAACCGGTCTCGTTGTCGATGACCATGATGCGTTTGGCCTTGATCTGGTTCAGGGCCGAATAGGCCAGGTAATCGCCGGTGATGTCGGTGTGTCCCAGCAACTGGAAGACGTTGCGATAGCCTTGCTGGGTGAATACGCGCGCGGTGGTGGTCGGCGATATCTGCGGGATGCCGGCCTCATTGTATATTTTTGCCCCGATCAGGCTGGCGTCGGTGGAAAGATGGCCGACCACGCCGATGACGCCGGCATTGACCATGGCGCGTGCGCTGAGCGCAGCCAGGTTGTTGTCGTTCTTGTCGTCGACGGCAAACAGCTTGAACACGGTGCGCTTGCCATTGATTACCAGGTTGCGTTTATTGGCATCGTCGATGCCTTGCTGCACCGCGTCGCGCAGGGTTTGCCCGCGCGGTGTGGCCAGAGGCATTGCCAGACCAATCAGCGCGGTCTGGATGTTTTCCTGCGCCGCCGCTTTCGGCGTAAGGGACATCAGCAGCATCAACTGCAGGCAGCACATCGAAACGGTTCGTGACAATCGACGCATGTTTCCCTTCCCCGATTTCATCCGCAACAAGTGTAACCGCCGTATCCAGTCCTTTTCGTGTCGGCACGACGCCGATACATTCTAATGCGGACGTGCGCCTATGCAGCATACTGGCTGTGTGGGTGTCTCAGGTTGGCAACGGCGGGCCCTAGCCGGCCGGATACAGTCCGCCCAGTACGCGCAGTCCGCGTGCGCCGGTGACCGCCGGCAAGTTGCCTGGCTGGCGCAGGCAAAAGCGTTGCGCCAGCCAGGCGAACGCCAGCGCTTCCACATGATTGGGGGCCACGCCCAGCGATTCGGTCGACAGCACAGGAATTGAACGCCCTGCGCCGATATGCAAAGCCTGTTCCAGCAATTCCAGCAAGTAAGCGTTGTAGGCGCCGCCGCCGCACACATACACGGCGCCCGTGCCGGGGGCCTGCGCCGTGATGGCGTCGGCGATGGTGGTGGCGGTGAGCGCCGTCAGCGTTGCCTGGACGTCCGCTGCCGGCAAGTGCGAGAAGTCGTGCAGGCGCGCCTGCAGCCATTCCGGGCGAAACAAATCGCGCCCTGTGCTCTTGGGCGGCGGCAGCGCGAAATAGGCTTCGCTGCGCAACGCATTCAGTAGCGCGGGATCGGGTTTGCCGGAGGCGCCCCAGGCGCCGTCGGCATCATAGTTCTGTCCCAGATGCCGGGTAATCCAGGCGTCCATCAGGACATTGCCGGGGCCGGTGTCGAAACCGGAGGTCGCTTCCAGTTTGCCGGTCGGCAAAATACTGATGTTGCCGATGCCGCCGATATTGACGACCACGCGGGCTTCGTCGTCGCTGCCGAAAATTGCCTGGTGGAAGGCCGGCACCAGCGGCGCGCCCTGGCCGCCGGCGGCGACATCGCGGCTGCGGAAATCGGCCACCACGTCGATGCCGCACAACTCCGCCAGCAGGCTGGGATTGTTGGCCTGGCGCGTATAGCCCAGTTCGGGACGATGGCGGATGGTTTGTCCGTGTACGCCGACGGCGCGGATGTAGGCGGACGGGATGGCGCTTTTGTCGAGCAGTTCGGCAACACATTGCGCGTAATGATTGGCCAATTGGTTGGCGGCCAGCGCTTCGCGCTGCAATTCGTCGTCGCCGCTGGCCTGCAACGTCATCAACGCGGCACGCAAATCGTCAGGAAACGGCACGTAGGCAGTCGCCAGCGTCGCTAGCGGCTGGCCGTCATCCGGCAACGACGCCAGCACGCCGTCCACGCCGTCCAGGCTGGTGCCCGACATCAGGCCGATGTACAGCGAGGAGGAAGCGGAACGCGCCGGAGAGAATTCGATGGGCATAAAAAAACCGGTGATGGAGTCGCTGCATTTTACAGCGATTCCATCACCGGTTCGCAGCGGTGGCGCTTAGCGCGAAGCCAGTGCGACGTTGCCGTTTTCTCCGGCCGGACGCAGCAGCGCCAGGCGACGGTTCATGTCGGTCGAGACCGAGCGGAAGCGTTGCAATTGCGCGCCCGCCAGCGGTTGCGCATTCGGCACCTCTACCGACAGCGGATTGCGCGGTACGTTGCTGATGCGGAATTCATAATGCAGATGCGGCCCGGTTGCCCAGCCGGTCATGCCGACATAGCCGATCACGTCGCCCTGACTGACTTTCGTGCCCTTGCGGATGTCGGCTGCGAAACGGCTCATGTGGCCGTAGGCAGTGGAATAATTGTTCCAGTGCTTGATCACGACGATGTTGCCGTAGCCGTTCTGCTTGCCGACGAAATCGATCACGCCGTCGCCGGAAGCATGGATGGGCGTGCCGGTCGGGGCGGCGAAGTCGACGCCGGTATGCTGCTTCCAGATGCCGAGGATGGGATGCATGCGCATCGAGAAGCCCGACGAAATACGCGTGAAGGCCAGCGGCGATTTGAGGAAGGCTTTCTTCAGCGACTTGCCGTCGAATGAATAATAGCCGCCGCCGATCTTGCTGCCCGGCTCGTCGAACCAGACTGCCTGGTAAGTGTTGCCGGCATTGGTGAACTCGCCCGCCAGCACGCGGCCGGTGCGCACCGGTTCGCCATTGTTGTAGAAGGTCTCGTAGACCACATTGAAGCGGTCGCCGCGGCGCAGGTCGGAGGCGAAGTTGATGTTGGTGGCGAACATGTCGACGATCTGCGTCGCAATGCTGTCCGGGATTTGCGCATTATCGGTAGCGGCGAACAGCGACGAACGGATCTGGCCGGAACGCATTTCGATGCGGCGTTCAAGTACTGCCGGCGCGGTGCTGGCCTTGAACTTGTCGCCGTCGCGTTCGATGAGCAGATTGTTGACCGGACCGTCGCGGCTGTCGCTCAGGGTGGCGGTCAACTGCTGCAGCTCACCGTCTTCCGATGTGCGTGCCGTGACACGTTTGCCGGCGCGCAATTGCATGACGGCGCGGGCCAGCGTATCCGACTTGATGAAGCTGGCGGCGGCGGAGTCGTCCACGCCCAGGCGTGTCAGCAAGGTCGCCAGCGTGTCGCCGGCGCGGACTTTGTCTTCGTTGACGTAATATTCTTCGCGGTCTTCGAGCTGCGCGACCTGCTGTTGCAGATCAGGCAAGGCCAAGTCTTTGACAATCGCATGCACCGGCGCGTCGGACGTATCCGGTTCGGCCGGTGCGAAACCGGCTGCGCCGAGCGTGAAGGCGCCGAGGAACAGCGCGCCTGCGGACAGGATCTTGGTCTTGCGGGATGCGCCGTGAAATTTCTCGTGGCAGTAGCGATGGGTGGTGCGGTATAGGGAAGCGGCGCGCGCGAATTTATCTTTAGGGAACATGCAATACGTTAAAATCTACCGTTTACGCTTGTTCAGGATTCTGTTGCAGCGGGGCAAGGCGGCGAGGCGGACCTTTCGGTCGCCACTGGCCGGCGCATTTGCCGCTCAAAGCAAGCATTCGTCATTGGACTCCCCGGTGACGCATGCTTTTACAGATTCCCGACAGGCAATGAATGCGAATTCTCTGCTGATTGCGCTTCTAGATGGCGTGCGGCAGAAAGACGAAAGTGCGCATTATAACAAGCGTCAATCCGGTACTGTCCTACAAGAATCTATTTTTTAGTTATATCAATGAACGCCGAACAGCCCACATCCCAAATCCTGCCCCTGTCCGATAACGTGCTGGAAGCGCTGGCCATCGCCAAACGCGGCGTCGACGAATTGCTGATCGAAAGCGAATTTGCGCAAAAGCTGGCGCGTGCCGAAAAGAGCGGCCAGCCCTTGCGCATCAAGCTGGGTCTGGATCCGACCGCACCCGATCTGCATCTGGGCCACACCGTCGTGTTGAACAAGATGCGCCAGTTGCAGGATCTGGGTCACAACGTGATATTCCTGATCGGCGATTTTACGTCGATGATCGGCGATCCGTCCGGCCGCAACGCCACCCGCCCGCCGCTCACGCGCGAGCAGATCGAAGTCAATGCCAAGACCTATTTCGCGCAGGCCAGCCTGGTGCTGGACGCGGCGAAGACCGAGATCCGTTACAACTCAGAATGGTGCGACCCGCTCGGCAGCCGCGGCATGATTCAACTGGCCTCGCGCTATACGGTTGCGCGCATGATGGAACGCGACGATTTCACCAAGCGCTTCAAGGAAGGCACGCCGATTTCGGTGCATGAATTCCTGTATCCGCTCATGCAGGGCTACGATTCGGTCGCGCTGAAAGCCGACCTTGAGCTGGGCGGCACCGACCAGAAGTTCAACCTGCTGGTCGGCCGAGAACTGCAAAAGGATTTCGGCCAGGAGCCGCAATGCATCCTGACCATGCCGCTGCTCGAAGGCCTGGACGGCGTCGAAAAGATGTCCAAGTCCAAGAACAATTACATCGGCATCACCGAGCCGGCCAACACCATGTTCGCCAAGGTGATGAGCATTTCCGACGTAATGATGTGGCGTTATTACGAACTGCTGTCGTTCCGCTCGATCGCCGACATCGCCGGCTTCAGGGCCGACGTCGCGGCGGGCAAGAATCCGCGCGACATCAAGGTGGCGCTGGCGCAGGAAATCGTGGCCCGTTTCCATTCGCAGCAGGCTGCCGAAGACGCGCTGGCCGATTTCGTCAACCGTTCCAAGGGCGGCATCCCGGACGACATCCCGGAAGTCAGCCTGGCCGGCGCGCCGCTGGGCATCGGCCAGTTGCTGAAGCAAACCAACCTGTGCGCCTCGACCTCGGAAGCATTGCGCATGGTGGAGCAGGGCGGCGTGCGCATCGACGGCGCCGCGATCAGCGACAAGGGCCTCAAGGTCGAGGCCGGCGTATTTGTCCTGCAGGTCGGCAAGCGCAAATTTGCACGCGTCACGTTGGCATGATCGGACTGTTGCAACGAGTCAGCAAAGCTGATGTCGTAGTGGAAGGCGAGCGGATCGGCTCGATCGGCGCCGGCCTGATGGTGCTGGTCTGCGCCGAGCGCGGCGATACTGAAAAGGAAGCCGACGCGCTGTTGGGGAAGTTGCTGAGTTATCGCGTTTTCGCAGATGATGCCGGCAAGATGAACCGCAGCGTGACCGATGTGCAGGGTGGTTTGTTGCTGGTGCCGCAATTCACGCTGGCAGCCGATACGCGTTCCGGCACGCGGCCGTCGTTCACGCCCGCCGCCGCACCGGAAGACGGCAGAAGATTGTTCGACCGCTTTGTCACACAGGCGAAAGCCAGGCATGGCATGGTGGAGACCGGCCGCTTCGGCGCCGACATGCAGGTCTCGCTGACCAATGACGGTCCTGTCACGTTCTGGTTGCAGGTGAAACCGGCGCATTAAACCGATGCGTTTACACTGACACTGATTTCTAAAGGAGAGCACACATGAAACTCTGGAGCGATTCTTTCAAAGACGGCGCCGCCATTCCGGGCGAATTCGCCTTTGCGGTGCCTGACGTCAAAAGCCACGTGGCGTTGTCGTCCAACAAAAACCCGCACCTCGCCTGGAGCGACGTGCCTGCCGGCGCCAGGTCGCTGGTGCTGGTCTGCCATGACCCCGATGTGCCGTCGCGCGGCGACGACGTCAATCAGGAAGGCAAGACCGTGCCGGCCGATCTGCCGCGCGTCGATTTCTTCCACTGGACGCTGGTCGACATCCCGGTCGGCGTCAGCACGCTGGCCGCCGGCCAGTTCAGCAGCGCCGTCACCACGCGCGGCAAGGCCGGCCCGGCGATTCCGGGCGACCCGCTGTCGGGCGCGCGTCACGGCCTCAACGATTACACCAGTTGGTTTGCCGGCGACGGCGACATGAGCGGCGACTACTTCGGCTACGACGGTCCGTGTCCGCCATGGAACGACGCCATTGCGCACCGTTACATTTTCACGCTGTATGCGGTGGACCAAGAGCAACTGACGGTCACCGGAAAGTTCAGCGGCACCGATGTACGCAATGCCTTGCAAGGCCATGTCCTGGCCGAGGCCAGCATCACGGGCGTCTATACGCTGAACCCCGCACTCGTCAAATAAGCACGCGCCAAAAGCCATGACCGACATCCTGCTGATCCGCCACGGTGAAACCGACTGGAACGTCGACAAGCGACTGCAAGGCCACATCGACATCCCCTTGAACGCCGAGGGGCAGCGGCAAGCGGCGGCTCTGGGCCGGGCGCTCGACAGCGAAGCGCTGGATGCGATCTATGCCAGCGACCTCCAGCGCGCCCGCGACACGGCGCAGGCCGTGGCCAGCCGGCAAGGCAAAAGCGTGCAGCTCGACCCCGCGTTGCGCGAGCGCTGCTATGGTGGTTTCGAAGGCTTGCTGCATCACGATATCCAGCAACGCTACCCGGCGGATTTTGCCGCGTGGAAGGCGCGCGAACCCGATGCGCGTTATCCGGCCGGCGAACGCGCGGCCGAGACCATGCGCGAATTTTCGGCGCGCGTCGTCGGCGCCGTGACACGGCTGGCCGCCGGCGGCCACCGCAAGATCGCCATCGTTACGCACGGCGGGGTTCTCGAATGCATCTACCGCTGGACCAGGCAGACCGGTTTCGCCCCTGCGCGCGACTTCGACATCTTCAATGCCGGCATCAACCGTCTGCATTGGGACGGCGAGCGCCTGCAGATCATACGGTGGGCGGACATCGCACATTTATCGCCGCGAGTGCTCGACGAAATAGATCGCTGAGCCGGGCCGACGCATTGCCGTCCTGCCAAGTTGTTGCCGCATTGCGCTGCACGACCGATTCTTGTTGGGATGCAGGGCCAATCGCGCTAAAATAGCGCCCTTCCCCTGCAACCACAAGACCGCACCGTCTACGACCTGTGAACATCGGCCCGCATTCCCTGCGCAATAACGTTTTCGTCGCCCCCATGGCCGGGGTGACGGATCGTCCTTTCCGCCAATTGTGCAAACAGTTGGGGGCGGGTTATGCCGTGTCGGAAATGGCGGCGTCGGACCCGCGCCTGTGGCAAAGCGAAAAGACCTCCCGCCGCACCAACCACGACGGCGAGATGGAACCGAAGGCGGTGCAGATCGCCGGCGCCGATCCCGCCATGCTGGCCGATTGCGCCAGACACAATGTCGATCGCGGCGCGCAGATCATCGACATCAACATGGGATGCCCGGTCAAAAAAGTCTGCAACAGTTGGTGCGGTTCGGCCCTGTTGCAGAATGAAAAGCTGGTCGGCCGAATTCTCGACGCCGTGGTCGGCGCCGTCGACGTGCCGGTCACGCTGAAATTCCGCACCGGCTGGAACCGTGAAAATAAGAACGCCCTGGCCATCGCCGCCATGGCAGAACAGAGCGGCATCGCCATGCTGACGCTGCACGGCCGCACGCGCGCCGACGGTTATAGCGGCGAGGCCGAGTACGACACCATCGCCGCGGTCAAGGCCGCGGTGAATATCCCGGTGGTCGCCAACGGCGACATCGCCACGCCGGAACGCGCCAGGCATGTGCTGGCTGTGACCGGCGCCGACGCCGTCATGATCGGCCGCGCCGCTCAGGGGCGGCCCTGGATCTTCCGCGAGATCGATCATTTCCTGCGCACCGGCACGCATCTGCCGGCGCCGATGGTGGCCGAGGTGCAGGAACTGATGCTGGAACATTTGCAGGCGCACTACGCGTTCTACGGCGAGTATCTCGGCGTGCGCACGGCGCGCAAGCACATCGGATGGTATGTCCGCGATCTGCCGGGCGGCGAAGCATTCCGGCAGCGCATGAACCGCCTGGAAGATTGCCAACTGCAATGGAATGCCGTGCGCGATTTCTTCGAATCGCAGTCCGCCTATGGCGAGCGGTTACAATACGGGTTTGCCGATCAGCCGCTGGCAGCTTAGCTGTGCACTGGTTTGAAGGCCATTGATCAACACTGGAAAAGAATAGAAGCACCGCGTAATGAGTAAAGAAAGTATCGAGGATGTCGTCAGGAAGAGCCTTGACAAGTACTTCAAGGACCTTGGCGAGCAACTGCCATCGAATGTCTATGACATGGTTGTTTTGACGGTCGAGAAACCGATCTTCGAAGCAGTGATGGCGCGTGCCGACGGCAATCAGTCGCAGGCGGCGGAAATTCTCGGCATCAACCGCAATACCTTGCGCAAGAAACTGCAGCAGCACGGCTTGTTGTAATCGCTTACATGGGGCGCTCAGGAACGCAAGCGCCGCCGGTCCACCACAGAATTCCTTCATCTACCTTCATGCCATCATGATCAAACAAGCACTCATTTCCGTTTCCGACAAAGCCGGCGTGCTCGACTTTGCGCGCGCGCTGTCCGCCATGGGCGTCAACATCCTGTCCACCGGCGGCACCGCCAAGCTGCTGGCCGACAATGGCGTCAAGGTGACCGAAGTCGCCGACTACACCGGCTTTCCGGAAATGCTGGACGGCCGCGTCAAGACGCTGCATCCGAAAGTGCATGGCGGCATCCTGGCGCGCCGCGATTTTCCCGAACACGTCGCCGCGCTGGCAAAACATGAGATCCCGACCATCGACATGGTGGTGGTCAACCTGTACCCGTTCCAGCAAACCGTCGCCAAAGAAGAGTGCTCGCTGGAAGACGCGATCGAAAACATCGACATCGGCGGTCCGGCCATGCTGCGTTCCTCGGCCAAGAACCACAAGGACGTGGTGGTGATCTGCGACCCGACCGATTACGCCGGCGTGCTGGCCGACCTGCAAGCCAGCGGCGACCTGCCGTACGAGAAACGCTTTGCGCTGGCCAAGAAAGTGTTCGCGCACACCGCCCAATACGACGGCGCCATCACCAACTATTTCACCTCGCTGGGCGAAGACAAGCAACACGCCACGCGCAGCGCTTACCCGGAAACGCTGAACCTGCATTTCGAAAAAGTGCAGGACATGCGCTACGGCGAAAACCCGCATCAATCGGCGGCGTTCTACCGCGACGTCAAGAAGGTCGACGGCGCGCTGGCCAACTACATCCAGTTGCAAGGCAAGGAACTATCGTTCAACAACATCGCCGACGCCGACGCGGCATGGGAGTGCGTCAAGACCTTCAACGCCGCCGACACCACCGCCTGCGTCATCATCAAGCATGCCAATCCGTGCGGCGTGGCGGTCGGCGCCAATCCGCTGGAGTCCTACAGCAAGGCGCTGCAGACCGATCCGACCTCGGCCTTCGGCGGCATCATCGCCTTCAACCGCGAACTCGACGGCGCAGCGGCCGAAGCGGTCGCCAAGCAATTCGTCGAAGTACTGATCGCACCCGCGTTCAGCGCCGAAGCCAGGAAGATTTTCGCCGCCAAGCAAAACGTCCGCTTGCTGGAAATCCCGCTTGGCAGCGGCCTGAACACGTATGACTTCAAGCGCGTCGGCGGCGGCCTGCTGGTGCAGTCGCCGGATTCGAAGAACGTGCTGCTGGAGGAAGTGAAGGTTGTCAGCAAGAAGCAACCGACGCCGCAACAATTGCAGGACCTGATGTTCGCCTGGCGCGTCGCAAAGTTCGTCAAGTCCAACGCCATCGTATTCTGCGGCAACGGCATGACGCTGGGCGTGGGCGCCGGCCAGATGAGCCGCATCGACTCCGCCCGCATCGCCTCGATCAAGGCGCAGAACGCCGGCCTGACGCTGGCCGGTTCGGCGGTGGCGTCGGATGCCTTCTTCCCGTTCCGCGACGGCCTGGATGTGGTAGTCGACGCCGGCGCCACCTCCGTGATCCATCCGGGCGGCTCGATGCGCGACCAGGAAGTGATTGATGCCGCGAATGAACGCGACGTGGTCATGTTGTTGACGGGCACACGTCACTTCCGTCACTGATATTCAATACCGTCGTCCTGACGAAAGTCAGGACCCAGCGTCGTAAAGACGGCTGACAAGACACCGGGCCCCAGCGTTCGCTGGGACGACAAACAAGTTCCTTTTTGATGGTCAATTCACGCTCGGTAATGTCCGCGCATGAGTTATGTCGCCGGTATTCTGTCGAATCAACCAATACCGTCGTCCTGACGAAAGTCAGGACCCAGCGTCGTGAAGACGGCTGACAAGACACCGGGTCCCAGCGTTCGCTGGGACGACAAACAAGTTCCTTTTTGATGGTCAATTCACGCTCGGTAATGTCCGCGCATGAGTTATGTCGCCTGTATTCTGTCAAATCAACCAATACCGTCGTCCTGACGAAAGTCAGGACCCAGCGTCGTAAAGACGGCTGACAAGACACCGGGCCCCAGCGTTCGCTGGGACGACAAACAAATCCCTGGTTGATAATTAATTCACACGCGGTAACATTCGCGTATGAGTCATTTTGTCTATATTCTGGCGAGCCAACGCAACGGGACTTTATATATCGGCGTCACCAACGACGTGGTGCGACGTGTTTATGAACATAAACAAGGCTTGATATCCGGATTTACTCGGAAGCATGGGATCAAGGATTTGGTGTATGTTGAAGTCTTTGACGATGTAATCGGCGCTATCGCCCGTGAAAAACAATTGAAAACTTGGCGACGCGCCTGGAAAATCGAGTTGATCGAAAAGACGAACCCCTACTGGAATGATCTCTATGCAACAGTCGTTTGACGCCACTGGGGCCCAGCGTGCGCTGGGACGACGCGTAATTTTGCAGCCTTGGATGCATTCGGGCTTATGAAAATTCTCGGCATCGACCCCGGCTTGCGCACCACCGGCTTTGGCGTAATCCACAAGCAGGGCGCCAAGCTCACCTATATCGCATCCGGCACCATCAAGACGCCGGACGCCGATCTGCCGCAACGGCTCAAAGTCATCCTCTCCAGCGTCGGCGAAGTCATCAAGGCTTATGCGCCCGATTGCGCCGCCATCGAAAAAGTGTTCGTCAACGTCAATCCGCAATCCACTCTGCTGCTTGGGCAAGCCCGCGGCGCAGCGATTTGCGCGCTGGTGAATGCCGATCTGCAGGTGGCGGAATACACCGCGCTGCAGGTCAAGCAAGCCGTCGCCGGGCACGGCAAGGCGCAGAAGCAGCAAGTGCAGGATATGGTGCAGCGCCTGCTGGCGCTGCCGGGTCTGCCGGGCACCGACGCAGCCGATGCGCTCGGCGTGGCGATCTGCCATGCGCACAGCGGCGAAGCCCTGAGCGCGCTCGGCGCACTCGCGCCGGGATTGGCGAAGAAAGGCCTGCGCGTACGCGGCGGCCGCCTGATCGGCTAGTTCTTTCCGAACATTTTCAACACGCGTTTTACTGCTTCCACCACGAGCAGCACCACCGCGCCGGCGATCACACCGAATACCGCGTCGAGCAGCGCCGGGGCAATCGCCGACAGCACGCCGCCGACCGCCGGCAGCGCCGCCAATGGCGCAGCGGCGTCCGCAATCCAGTGATGCACCGCCGGGATGCCGTGCGTGAGGATGCCGCCGCCGACCATGAACATCGCCACCGTGCCGATCACCGTCAGGCTCTTCATCATGACGGGCGCGGCACGGAGGATAGCGCGCCCGACACCCTGCCTGAGCGTGCCCAGCCAACCGTCGCCGCCCGTGCGCAACAGATACAGGCCGCCGTCGTCGAGCTTGACGATGCCGGCCACCGCGCCGTACACTCCCGCCGTCATGATCAGCGCGATGCCCACCAGCACCGTGATCTGCTGCTGGATCGAGGCGTCCGCGACAGTGCCCAGGGTGATCGCGATGATTTCGGCCGACAGCACGAAGTCGGTGCGGATCGCGCCCTTGATCTTGTCCTGCTCATAGGCGTCCCGGTCGGCGCCGGCAGCGGGGACTTCTCGATGATCCTCCGCTTTCTCGTCATGGTCATCATCATGCGGCAGAAACCTGTGCGCCAGCTTCTCGAAACCTTCAAAGCACAGGAACGCTCCGCCCAGCATCAGCAGCGGCGTCACCGCCCACGGCGCGAAGGCGCTGATGGCCAGCGCCGCCGGCACCAGGATCGCCTTGTTTTTCAGCGAACCCTTGGCGACCGCCCATACCACCGGCAATTCGCGGTCGGCATTGACGCCGGCGACTTGTTGCGCATTCAGCGCCAGGTCGTCGCCGAGCACGCCGGCGGTTTTCTTGGCGGCGACTTTGGTCATGAGGGAAACGTCGTCAAGTATGCTGGCGATGTCGTCGATCAATGCGAAAAAACTGCTGCCTGCCATGAATGTCCTTTGGATGTACGGGTGAGTCGCGTTTGCCGGAAACAGGCCAGACGATAGCCGGGACGTTCTCGCAAGGCAAGCAATTCCCTGAGGATAGATATACTGTTTATCCGAACAGTACTGTATCATTCGGTAATCCTTTTCGATTACCTGCCATCATGATCGGTCGCCTCTCCGGAATCCTGCTCGAAAAAAATCCCCCGCAATTGCTGGTCGATTGCAACGGCGTCGGTTACGAAGTCGGCGTGCCCATGAGCACCTTCTACAATCTGCCCGGCCTCGGCGAAAAAGTCGTCTTGCTGACCCATCTGGCGATCCGCGAAGACGCCCACGTGCTGTTCGGTTTCGGCAGCGCCGAGGAGCGCAACACCTTCAAGGAACTGATCAAGATTTCCGGCGTCGGCGCGCGCACAGCCTTGTCGATCCTGTCGGGCATGTCGGTCAGCGACCTGGCGCAGGCGGTGACCTTGCAGGAAGCCGGCCGCCTGACCAGAGTGCCGGGCATCGGCAAGAAGACCGCCGAGCGCCTGCTGCTGGAACTCAAGGGCAAGCTTGGCGCCGATCTCGGCGCGGCCGGCGGCGCGGTGCATCACGATGCCACTTCGGATATCCTCAACGCCTTGCTGGCGCTCGGTTATTCCGACAAGGAAGCGACCCTGGCGATCAAGCAGGTGCCGGCCGGCGCCAGCGTCTCCGACGGCATCAAGCACGCATTGAAAGCACTGTCCAAAGCCTGAACGGTAAACCATGAGCATCCAGACCGACGACTTTTCCGAACAGCGCATCATCGCCGCCACGCCGGCTTCGGCCAACGAGGAGGCGATCGAGCGCGCGCTGCGGCCCAAGCAGCTCGATGAATACGTCGGCCAGGAAAAAGTGCGCAGCCAGCTCGAGATCTTCATCTCGGCGGCGCGCCAGCGCGGCGAAGCGCTCGACCACACCCTGCTGTTCGGTCCGCCCGGTCTCGGCAAGACCACCATGGCGCACATCATCGCGCGCGAAATGGGCGTCAACCTGCGCCAGACTTCCGGCCCGGTGCTTGAACGCGCCGGCGACCTCGCGGCGCTGCTCACCAATCTCGAAGCCAACGACGTCCTGTTCATCGACGAAATCCATCGGCTGTCGCCCGTGGTCGAGGAAATCCTCTACCCCGCGCTGGAGGACTACCAGATCGACATCATGATCGGCGAAGGCCCGGCGGCGCGTTCGGTGCGCCTCGACCTGCAACCGTTCACGCTGGTCGGCGCCACCACGCGCGCCGGCATGCTGACCAATCCGCTGCGCGATCGCTTCGGCATTGTCGCGCGCCTGGAGTTCTACACCCCGCCCGAACTGGCGCGCATCGTCACGCGCAGCGCCGGCCTGCTCAATGCGCCCATCGTCGAAGAAGGCGCGCTGGAAATCGCCAAACGCAGCCGCGGCACGCCGCGCATCGCCAACCGCCTGCTGCGCCGCGTGCGCGACTATGCGGAAGTGAAAGGCAACGGCAGGATCACGCAAGACATGGCCGACGCTGCGCTGGTGATGCTCGACGTCGACCCGGTCGGTTTCGACCTGATGGACCGCAAGCTGCTGGAAGCGGTCTTGTTCAAATTCAGCGGCGGTCCGGTCGGCCTCGACAATCTGGCCGCCGCCATCGGCGAAGAGCGCGACACCATCGAAGACGTGCTCGAGCCTTACCTGATCCAGCAAGGCTACCTGCAACGCACGCCGCGCGGCCGGATCGCCACGCCTGCGGCCTACACCCATTTCGGCGTCGCCGCGCCGCGCACCAGTCCCAACGGCGATCTCTGGGGCGGTTGAAAGGCTCTCGGGACGCCGTGTACAGGCCCGATCCGGCACTGGTCTGACCAATTCGCATTGCCCGGATGATTGCGTGCGCGCGGTGCAACAGTCGGGCGCGCCTCACACCAATTCGTTAGGAATTTGCCAAGAAATTCGCCATGATTTTCTTGTAATTTCTTTATTTTCACTTGTGCAAAAATTAATCGTCGTCGACAATGGATAGCTAATCACTATCTTTCTGTGGGCGAGCCTCTCATGCTTATGTCGAGCCAAGCCAGTCGGTACGCACATCAACTCCTCGATGCGCGTGCAAACACACGTCTACTGCCGCTTTTATCCTCCTCCGAATCGCTGTCCGTCGACGATGCCTACGACATCGCCCGTCGTATCCTCGACATTCGCATCGCGCAGGGAGAACAGCCGGTCGGTCGCAAGATCGGCTTCACCGTGCACAAGACCTGGGACAAATACGGCGTCACCGACGATGTGCGCATCCCCATCTGGGCGCCCATCTATGACACCACCGTGCGCTACGCCGACGACAACCACGGCACGCAAAGCCTGACCGGCGCCCAGCAGCCGCGCATCGAACCGGAAATCGTCTTCAAGCTCGGCCGGACGCCGTCGCCGGACGCCACCATGGACGAGCTGGCGGAGTGCATCGAATGGATGGCGCACGGCTTCGAGATTGTTGCCTGTCCCTTCGCCAATTGGGAGTTCACCGTCGCCGACGCGATTGCCGCTTTCGGCCTGCACGGCACGCTGATCATCGGCGAGCCGCATGTGCTGTCGTCGGCCACGCGCCATAACCTGGCGCAAATCCTTGCCGGCGCCAGCGTGTCGCTGTCCAGCAGCACCGACAGCAACGGCACCCTGCGCGCCGCCGGCTTCTGCAACGATGAAGCCGACAGCCCCTTGCATGCCCTGTGGCACCTGCATCAATTGCTGAAGAAGCAGCCGCAATTTTCGCCACTGACGGCGGGCGAGATCATCACCACCGGCACCTGGACCGACGCCTATCCCATTGAAGCGGGGCAGACCTGGATCACGGCATTCTCCGGCGTCGCCTTGCCGGGCCTGACGGTGTCCTTTGTCTGAGGACCGGCGCGCCGTCTCTGGCTTTCAGGCCGGCTGATGCATATCTGGGTTGATGCCGATGCCTGTCCCGGCGTGATCAAGGACATGTTGTTCCGTCTTGCCGATCGCACCCACATCCCCGTGACGCTGGTCGCCAACCGGCAACTGCGCGTGCCGCCGTCGCGTTTCATCAAAACCGTCGTGGTGCCGGCCGGGTTCGACGTTGCCGACCAGAAGATCGTCAAACTGGCGCAGGCAGGCGATCTGGTCATCACCGCCGACATTCCGCTGGCGGCGGACATCGTCGCCAAGGGCGCAGCGGTGCTCAATCCGCGCGGAGAAATGTACACCGCAGACAATATCCAGCAGCACCTGAGCATGCGCAATTTCATGGAAGAACTGCGCAGCAGCGGCGTTGAAACAGGCGGGCCGGCTGCGTTCAGCCTCAGCGACGGCCGCACTTTCGCAAAGCAACTGGATCGCTACGTGTTGCAACGCAAGCCTGTCCCATAGTCCCATAGGCGGCAGCGTTTTCGCCTGACCTCATCTGCCGCCGAAGATTCTCAGCGGCCGCCATTTTCCATCCTCGATCTGATACAGCGTATAGCTCGGTTTGAGCAGCGCGCCATCGGCGTCGAAGGCGATGTTGCCGCTGACGCCGCTGTATTTCATGTCGTGCAGGGTGGCGACGATCTTGCCGCGCTCAAGGGAATTCGCTTTCTTCGCAGCGGCGATCAGCAGGTTCACGCTGTCGTAGGCATAGATCGCGAACGGCGGCATCTCCGTACCGAAGCGGTCGGCGTATTTCTTCTGCAAAGCCGGCATTCCGGGACGTTTTTCCAAAGGCATGCTGGGCACGATAGCGAGGATCGTGTTGTCGATCTTCCCGGCATGCTGCAAAAAGTAATTGTTCACGACGCTGCCAGTGATCAGCAATGTCGACGGCAGATGAAACCGCTGCAGGTTGCGCGCCAGCGCATCGCTCTGGGCCACTCGTCCGCTGAAGAAGATCAAGTCGGGTCTGACCTGCTGCGCCTTTTGCAGCGGCAGGTTGAAGTCAGATGTCTTGCCGTTGACCGACGTGCGATGAACGATTTCGCCATCGGCCGCTTTCACATGGTTGGAGAAATAATCCGCCATGCTGATGCCCAGATAGGCGCCGTCGTCCAGGATGAGCACACGCCTGAGCCGCTGTTCCCTGACCAGATAATCCGCGGCGAAAGCCAGGCCGGCATCATCATTGCCGATGATCTGGAAGGCGGTCTTGTAGGATTTTTGCGTGAAGCCGCGGCTCCAAGACGCCGGCGATATCTGCGCCAGCCCGGCGGTGTTGTAGATCGGCGCGGCGATCACGGTCGTGGCGCTGCTCCAGTGTCCGATGACGCCGATGGCCTTGCTGCTGACGAAAGCGCGCGCAATGTATTCGGTGATGCGCGGGTCTGCCTTGTCATCCTGTTCCTGCAATTCGAAGAATACCGGCTGGCCGTTGATGCGCGGATTGGATTTGTTGGCCTCTTCGACGGCCAGCAGCGCCGCGTTGCGACCGCTCCTGGCGTTGATTTCGGCCAATGGTGCGGCAAAACCGATCGGGACGACCCGCGTCGCCGCAGGGTCGACGGCTAGCGCATCGGAGAAGCCGGCGCAGGCCAGCAGGAAAAGCAAAGCAATACGGCGCGAGATTGACATGCGTCCCCCCAAGTACGAAAGTCATGCTTTTCCTTGCACAGGAGCGCGATACCGGTTCAACATCAACTTGGCGCCATGGCAGGAAGTCCAGGCAGCGTCCCCGATGCAGTCTTATGTGCTGCTTTTCGCGCAGGAAGTGATGTTGAGTATAAAACAAGAAAATCAGGATGCGGACAAAAAATAAAGGTGGACATTGGCCTAATGCCGTTCAGCGAAGTGTAAAAAACTCCTTACCGCATCGTCACTCCACCACAACCGTCGTCCTGACGAAAGTCAGGACCCAGCGTCGTACCAGACGTTCTCACGCCACTGGGTCCCGGCGTGCGCCGGGACGACGGACGGGAAAACAGGCTTCACTGAACGGCATTGCCGCATCGTCACTCCACCACAATCGTCGTCCTGACGAAAGTCAGGACCCAGCGTCGTACCAGACGTCGTTACGACGCTGGGTCCCGGCGTGCGCCGGGACGACGGCCGGGAAAATGGGCTTCACCGAACGGTATTACCGCATCGTCAATCCGCCACAATCGTCGTCCTGACGAAAGTCAGGACCCAGCGTCGTAGCGGACGTCGTTACGACACTGGGTCCCGGCGTACGCCGGGACGACGGACGGAAAAACAGGCTTCACTGAACGACATTGCCGCATCGTCACTCCACCACAACCGTCGTCCTGACGAAAGTCAGGACTCAGCGTCGTACCAGACGTTCTCACGCCACCGGGTCCCGGCGTACGCCGGGACGACGGACGGAAAAACAGGCTTCACTGAACGGCATCGCCGCATCGTTACTCCACCACAACCGTCGTCCTGACGAAAGTCAGGACCCAGCGTCGTACCAGACGTTCTCACGCCACTGGGTCCCGGCGTACGCCGGGACGACGGACGGAAAAACAGGCTTCACTGAACGGCATTGCCGCATCGTCACTCCACCACAACCGTCGTCCTGACGAAAGTCAGGACCCAGCGTCGTACCAGACGTTCTCACGCCACCGGGTCCCGGCGTACGCCGGGACGACGGACGGAAAAACAGGCTTCACTGAACGGTATTACCGCATCGTCAATCCGCCACAACCGTCGTCCTGACGAAAGTCAGGACCCAGCGTCGTACCAGACGTTCTCACGCCACCGGGTCCCGGCGTGCGCCGGGACGACGGACGGGAAAACAGGCTTCACTGAACGGCATTGCCGCATCGTCACTCCACCACAATCGTCGTCCTGACGAAAGTCAGGACCCAGCGTCGTAGCGGACGTCGTTACGCCACTGGGTCCCGGCGTGCGCCGGGACGACGGACGGGAAAACAGGCTTCACTGAACGGCATTGCCGCATCGTCACTCCACCACAATCGTCGTCCTGACGAAAGTCAGGACCCAGCGTCGTACCAGACGTTCTCACGCCACCGGGTCCCGGCGTACGGAAAAACAGGCTTCACTGAACGGCATTGCCGCATCGTCACTCCACCACAATCGTCGTCCTGACGAAAGTCAGGACCCAGCGTCGTACCGGACGTCTTCACGACACCGGCTACTCTTCGCGCACCCAGGTCTGCGTGCGGCCCAGCATCGGCATGCCGATGTAGCCGCGCACCTTGAGTTTCGCGCCGTCTTCGACAACGGTCAGCTTGCTCTTGTACAACTTGCCGTTGGCCGGATCGAGGATATGGCCGCCGTTGTATTCGTCGCCGTCTTTCTTCAGCCCCGAGAGGATGGTCATGCCGATGACGGGCTGGTCCTTGAGCGCGCCTTCGCATTTTTCGCACTTGGGATTCTGGTCCTCTTCCGGTGCGCGGAACAGCTTCTCGATCTTGCCCTTCAATTCGCCGTCGTTCTCGGTGATGCGGATCAGCGCCTTGGGTTTGCCGGTGGCGTCGTCGATGTTCTTCCACAGGCCGACCGGGGAGCCGTCGGCCCAGGCGTTGATTGCGGCAAAAGTACTCAGCGCCAACAGGGCGCTGTTCAGGATAATGCGTGTTTTCATGGTGTCTCCATCCACGGTTGATTGAATAAAAGCACGGTTGTTCTAATTTTTTCGTCTAGTGTAGACAAGCTTGCCGCGTCCGGCAAGGAATAAAAAAGCCGCCGTCCTTTGCGGGACGGCGGCTCTGTTTTTGCGCTCCGGCAACCAGCGCGGCGACTGGCTTACTTCAGCTTGGCCAATTGTTCCTGCAACTTCGCCAGCGTGGCGGTGAAGTTGGCCAGGCGTTCCTTCTCCTGCGCCACGACCGCTTCCGGCGCGCGCGCGACGAAGCTCTCGTTGGACAGCTTGGCGTTGGCCTTGACGATCTCGCCGCTGATGCGGGTGATTTCCTTGTTCATGCGTTCGCGCTCGGCGGCGATGTCGATTTCCACCTTCAGCATCAGCTTCAGATCGCCGACGATGGCGACCGGCGCCGGCGATTCCGGCAATTGCGCCACAACCTGCGTATCGCTCAGCTTCACCAGCGTTTGCAGGTACGGCAGGAAAGAGTTCACCGACCCCGCATCCGCAGCCTC
Source organism: Herbaspirillum sp. RV1423 (assembly GCF_000577615.1). Lineage (GTDB taxonomy): Bacteria > Pseudomonadota > Gammaproteobacteria > Burkholderiales > Burkholderiaceae_D > Herbaspirillum. The sequence goes on along the minus strand of NZ_CBXX010000029.1, from coordinate 48,606 downwards.
GACAATCAGCGGCACGCGCAGCGCCGGCGACAATTGCATCTCGCCGCGCAGGTTGCGGCAGGCGTCGGTCAGCGTCTTCAATTGCGTCATCCAGGCTTCGGCCTCGTCGTCGATCTTTTCCAGATCCGCTTGCGGATACGGCTGGCGCATGATCGAGTCGCCCGCCGGGTCGAGCTTCTTGTCAGTCAGCGGCGCCACGCTTTGCCACAATGCTTCGGTGATGAAAGGCAGCACCGGATGCGCCAGGCGCAGCACGGCTTCCAGTACGCGCAGCAGCGTGCGGCGGGTCGCGCGTTGCTGCGCCTCATTGCCGTTCTGGATTTGCGACTTGGCCATTTCCAGATACCAGTCGCAGTATTCATCCCACACGAACTTGTAGATCGCCGAAGCGATGTTGTCGAAGCGATAGTCGGCAAAGCCCTTTTCCACTTCCGCTTCGGTGCGCTGCATGAGCGACACGATCCAGCGATCCGCTGGCGAGAATTGCAGCTTTTCCTTGTCGCACACGCCCTTGACGTGTCCGTCGAAACCGCAGTCCTGGCCTTCGGTGTTCATCAGCACGAAGCGCGTCGCGTTCCACAACTTGTTGCAGAAGTTGCGATAACCCTCGCAGCGGCCGAGGTCGAAGTTGATGTTGCGGCCCAGCGTCGCCAGCGAGGCGAACGTGAAGCGCAGCGCATCGGTGCCGAATGCCGGGATGCCGTCGGCGAACTCCTTGCGCGTGGCCTTCTCGATGCTGGCCGCCTGCTTCGGATTCATCAGGCCGACGGTGCGTTTGGCGACCAGCGCATCGACGCCGATGCCGTCGATCAGATCGATCGGGTCGAGCGTGTTGCCCTTGGACTTGGACATCTTCTGGCCGCTGGCGTCGCGCACCAGACCATGCACGTAGACCGTCTTGAACGGCACCTGGCCGGTGAAATGCGTGGTCATCATGACCATGCGCGCCACCCAGAAAAAGATGATGTCGAAACCGGTCACCAGCACCGACGACGGCAGGAACAGCTTGTAATCCGGCGTCACCTCCGGCCAGCCCAATGTCGAGAACGGCACCAGCGCCGACGAGAACCAGGTGTCGAGCACATCGTTGTCGCGCGTCACGGCCTTGCCGCCGGCTTGCGCCTTGGCCTCTTCCTCCGTGCGGGCGACATAGATCTTGCCGTCCGCGTCGTACCACGCCGGGATCTGGTGGCCCCACCACAGTTGGCGCGAGATGCACCAGTCCTGGATATTGTTGAGCCACTGGTTGTAGGTGTTGGTCCAGTTTTCAGGAATCAGCTTGATCTCGCCGTCGGCGACTTTTTCCAGCGCCACTTCGGCGATCGACTTGCCCGGGAAGTAGGTGCCCTCCGGCGCCGGCTTGCTCATCGCGACGAACCACTGGTCGGTCAGCATTGGCTCGATCACCACGCCGGTACGGTCGCCACGCGGCACCATCAGCTTGTGCGGCTTGACCAGTTCCAGCAGGCCCAGCGCATCGAGGTCGGCGACCATCTGCTTGCGCGCCTCGAAGCGATCCAGACCTTGATACTTGGCAGGGCCGTTTTCGTTGATCTTGGCGTCCAGCGTCAGGATGCTGATCTTGTCCAGGTTGTGGCGCGCGCCCACGGCATAATCGTTGAAGTCATGCGCCGGCGTGATCTTGACGCAGCCGGTGCCGAATTCCTTGTCGACGTATTCGTCCTTGATGATCGGGATTTCGCGATCGGTCAGCGGCAGCTTCAGCATCTTGCCGACCAGATGGGCATAGCGCTCGTCGGTCGGATCGACCGCCACGGCGACGTCGCCCAGCAGGGTTTCCGGACGCGTGGTCGCCACCGTGATGTGGCCGCTGCCGTCGGCAAGCGGATACCTGATGTGCCACATCGAACCGTCTTCTTCTTCCGACACCACTTCGAGATCGGAGACCGCCGTACCCAGCACCGGATCCCAGTTCACCAGTCGCTTGCCGCGATAGATCAGTCCCTGTTCGTACAGCCGCACAAATACTTCCGTGACCGCCTTCGACATCTTCGGATCCATCGTGAAGTACTCGCGGTTCCAGTCGGTCGAGGCGCCCATGCGGCGCATCTGGCCGGTGATGGTGGAGCCGGATTTTTCCTTCCACTCCCACACCTTCTCGACGAACTTCTCGCGGCCGAGGTCGTGGCGCGAAATCTTTTGCGCATCGAGCTGGCGTTCCACCACGATCTGGGTGGCGATGCCGGCGTGGTCGGTGCCGGGAATCCAGGCGGTGTTGAAACCGCGCATGCGATGGTAGCGGGTCAGGCCATCCATGATGGTCTGGTTGAACGCATGGCCCATGTGCAGCGTTCCGGTCACATTCGGCGGCGGCAACTGGATGCTGAACGACGGTTTTTCAGGCGCGGTAGTGGCCGCGAAATATCCGCGCTTTTCCCACTCTTCGCGCCAGAATTTCTCAATCTCGGCAGGCTCGAACGACTTGGCTAATTCCATGATTTGATGTGTGTTTTTGCGAAACCGTCCATTATAAGGGAGGAGCCGCCAAAACAGGCTTGGGGACCGAAATTGAACGGGCCGCACAAAAGTGGCAATTCGGCAATATTCGATTGACCCTCGTTTTAGCGGACGGTATCCTGACGCGTCCCTGAGAAAAAAGGGAACGGGTTTGACAGCTCGAAGACTATCCCGGCGAAAGGCCGCCGCAAGCGGCCTTTTGCTCTGCTTTTGCACGCCTCCATGGCGGGCCTTGGCAGGGACACCTTCGGGTATGCCGGTTTGCGGGATAGTGCCGGTCTGTCAACCCTGTCTTGTGCCCGCCACCCTCGTCCGGCGAGGTGTAGTGGGTGATCTCGCATTCACATGGAGGCTCCATGACCAGCACCAGCAGCACTGACCGCATCGCCCGCGACGCTGCCGGGCAACACCCGCCCACGCATCAGGATTTCCGCTGGATCGAAGGTCCGGCGCAACACAGTTCCTACGCCCGTTTCATCGAAACCGCGCTCGACATCAGCGCCGGCGTCCACGCCTGCCTGCAAATCATTTACGCCAGCGAATTGGAGCGCGCCGCCAACCGCGCCGCCGACACGGGACAAACCGCCGCGCCGGCCATCGGCGAACAGGAGGCCGATCGCCTGATGCGGCTGTCGATCGCCGCGTCGGGATTATTGCATGACGAGGCGCAGCGGCGGGTGGAGAGGTTTCGTTAGATGGTGAACGTTACCGGGAGCGGATTATTGCTCCCGGTCAGATGTCGATTCCGATTTGTTTAGCGATTTTGATCGCCAATTGTCGAAAGTCTTTCTTTGCATCTTGCACCGCGCCGGAATGGCTGCCGATAGCGCCGTCCGCCGAGGTGAGATTAAAGATAGGCTTGCGATGCTCCTGAGCCATGGGTATCAAGCTGCGGTAATGCTTGATCGTAGCAAGACAGTAAGGATCATCTTCTTGTCGCATGTCGCTGACTGCGGGTTCATCCAATACGGATTCCCGGTATACAGCAGGAATGCGTTGCACCCATTTGTCGTAGGCTTGTACCGGTCTGTCCAAACGGACGCTGTGCTGCTGACACAAGTAGCCGATCGCCTGCATGTTTCCATCCGGCAGATGGAAATCTTGGAAGCTCTTTTTTTCGCTGCTGTCGGCCCAGTTATCCAGTCTCTTTTTCCAGAGATTTTTCCAGCTTCTCAGGGTCGGTCCCAGATTTTTTAAGCCTTGCAGGGAAAACAAATCCGCGCCAAGCGGGATGGCGACGTAATCAGTCGCAATCAGAACCGACCGGTTGATGGCGCCCAGGTTAGGGCCGATATCCACCAGAACGATATCTGCCTGCACCTTGTTGGCAGCCATTTGCATCACCTGCCAGAACGCAGTCAGAATGCGCAGGGGCCGGTACAGGTTTTTATCGCCCATGCTATTGGGCCATTCAGCGGAAAGCGCATCTTCAAAACCGGACAGATTGACGTCGCCCGGCAGCAGATACAAGTCGGTTGCGATATTTTGGAGAACAGGTTCCGCGATGTCGCCAACGCCCATCAGCGGCTTGATGCACTGATAAATGGTCGAGCCATTATTTTCTTGTCCCCAGATCGCCTCAATTTTATTTTCATCGAGAAAAGCCGCCGTCAGATTGGCCTGCGGATCAAGATCAATAATCACCACGCGTTTGCGCAGCATCGCAAACATCCAGGCCAGGTGATAAATCAGAGAGGTCTTGCCTACCCCTCCTTTGTTGTTGAAAAAAGTCAGCACGGGAGTACTCATGATTTTCCTCGCAAAATGCAGACTACGGCGCTTTGATTGGTTTCGAATTCAGGTGCAGGATTGCCGTTTGACTCCATCGCCTTTCGGGCGGTGGCGATGCCGCGACCAAAGGCCTGTATAAAACCAAAGGTCTTCAGCACGTCTGCGATGTTCGGATTGCGGTAATCGGTGATGCCTGGTCTGCCGAAATTCTCGACCGTGACATTGCCGTAAGGACCGCCTGGGCTGTTGATCTCAATGCGATCATTAAACCAATACACCCGTATCGGGGCGTTGGTGCTCTCATAAGTGCGGTGCAGTACCGCGTTATAGAGGACTTGCTGAATCGCGGCCTGCGGGTAGGGCATCTCTACCTGATGTGTTGCCGCAGAGGTAATATCGACGGCAGTGCGATTGTGTGCCTTCAACTTTTCTTCAGTTCTACGGAGCATGTCAACGATGCCGCCGCCGATTTCTTCTTCGTCAATGACTTCATCGGATAATTCGATACCGTCAATACGCAAGAATTGAACATATGCGCCTGGCAAAAAATCTTGCGGCCGTTTGCTGATCGCCAGCAGGCCAGTGACGGTGGGCGTGGTGTCGTCCGGCGCGACGATCATGCGGCAGGAAGCGAGTCGTTCTTCATAGCTGCGGCCGTTGGCTTCCAGTACGTCAGGCGCAAACGCTTGCGGCAGGTATTCATTCTCAAAAATGACTCGCGAGAGATCGCTTAACTTGGCTGAGGGCAATGGATAGATGTCGAACGGCAAGTTCTTGTAGCGCCGCTTTTCACTGAGGATGCGCTCTTCCTGTTCGTTAGCCAGTGCGCGACGAGGACCCGTGCGAATCCAAATGCGGCCGTCGTATTTTTGTGGCGGCATGTCGGACGGCATCACCGTCACAATGGCCATGTCAGCGCCTTTCAAGATGCGCTTTTCCACTGAAAGCACAGGCAAGGGAAGAATATTGCCGTCTGTTTTCATATCGGCAAGCGATAGTAAAAGCTGGTCCGTTACTTCCAAGCCGCTGGGTTCGCCATTGTCTTTGGCGCCAATGAACAAAACACCGGGGCGGTTATGTCCCGGCAGATCGTTGGCAAAAGCGCATACTGCTTGGCGCGCTTTTTTGGGAACGTCGCCTTTAAAGGTCTCTTTGCGCTCGGCACGGTCAGACTCCGTGTCGTTGAGCAAATCGAGTAGTTCTTGGTCAGTCAATCTTTGCATGTTCGCTGTTCCGGAATTTCAGAGAGGGAGGACAACCGAATGATAAAAATGGTCGATGTATTCGATGTTTCGTGTTCGCGCATCGTTGGGTTCGTATCTTTATTTGTCTCTCTTCAATCGATTCTCCAATACCTCAACTGCCCAGTCGGGGCAGGTGCGCGCGCGTTTGGCGGCAGGATCGCAAGTCCATGACTTGATGGCGTCAACGCTGAGCGGACGCTGAGTTTCTTCTTGAATGAGCGCCGCCGCAGCCGGATAGGATCCAGCAAGCGTGCACAGATTTTTCATTCGCTCACGATTATCCATTATCTTCAACGAGTGTTCTTGTACACCGAATCATACGCGTTTCAATTTGTGGAACCCTACTTTATTTTTAGGAAAGGTATGTTCGGAGTTGGATAGATGTCTCATTGCTCACCACGCAAAAGTAGCAATTCGGCAATATTCGATTGACCCTCGTTTTAGCGGACGGTATCCTGCATGCGTCCCTGAAAAAGAAGGGACCGAGTTTGACGGCTCGTTGTTACTTCGGCTAAAGGCCGCCGCAAGCGGCCTTTTGCTCTGCTTGTGCACGCCTCTGCGGCGGGCCTTGGCAGGGATACCTTCGGGTATGCCGGCTTTCGAAGTAACACCGGTCCGTCAACCCTGTCTCGTGCCCGCCACCCTCGTCTGGCGAGATGTGGTGGGTGATCCTGCACCCACATGGAGGCTCCATGACCAACACCAGCAGCACTGACCGCATCGCCCGCGACGCCGCCGGGCAACACCCGCCCACGCATCAGGACTTCCGCTGGATTGACGGTCCGGCGCAACACAGTTCCTACGCCCGTTTCATCGAAACCGCGCTCGACATCAGCGCCGGCGTCCACGCCTGCCTGCAAATCATTTACGCCAGCGAATTGGAGCGCGCCGCCAACCGCGCCGCCGACCCGGGACAAACCGCCGCGCCGGCCATCGGCGAACAGGAGGCCGATCGCCTGATGCGGCTGTCGATCGCCGCGTCGGGATTATTGCATGACGAGGCGCAGCGGCGGGTGGAGAGGTTTCGTTAGGCGGTCAAAAGCAGGTCGGCCCGCCGACCCGATCAGGCCGACGCGCAGTTGAAGTCGACGGGACCGGTCCGGCCTATCGTTTGACCGGCTGGGCGGCCGGGGCTGCGGCAGTCGGCGGCGCCGGTTCTATCTTCTCGACGACGTAGCCGACCGGCACCCATTTGCCGCCTGCCAGGGTCAGCGATATTTTTTCCACCGTCGTCGCCGCCCGGGCAAAGCGCGAATTGAACATGACATTCATGTATTCGCCGGCAGGCAGTCCGGGCGGATTGACCACGCGCGCCACTTGCGCCCATTCCCGGCCTTGCAACGGACCCAGCTCGCCGCGCAGGTTGCCGAGATATTTGGCCCAATCCTGTTTGCTGATGTTCTTTTGCATGATCGGTCCGCTGCCGTCCCACATGCGATCGGACTGATTGACGTCGGACAGGCTGAGCCATTGGCTGGCGGTTCTCACCAAGGCGTCCAGCGGCACGTTTTGCGCCATGACGTTGATGTTGCAAAGAAAGAGGGCAGCGGCGGCAAGCCACATCGTGCAGAGTGTTTTCAACGATCTCATGCGAATCTCCTTTGTCATGTCTGATAGGGTCCCGTGCATGTCTGCCGGGTGAAACCTGTAAAAATTCTAGCAGTTCCTCTTCTTGTCAAACGCATGAACAGGAAGAGTTTTTCGCAAACCTGCGCCGCTTCACCAGGCAAAGCCGGCGCCGAAAGCGGCTCCCGTTTTGCCGCGGCTGTTGGTGGTGGCGCCAGCCTTGACGACCCAGCTTCCGTTATAGGTGGAGAGGCCCACCGCCAGGGCGCTCTGGCCTTCGTAAGTACCGCCGCCGAAGGACATCATGCTTTGCCCCGCCTGCGGCGGTTGCGGCAGCGACGCCAGCGCCATGGCCGATGCAGTGGCGGCGTTGGCGTCGCGCGTCACTTTTTCGATCTGCTGATCGGTGTATTGATTCGCTTTCGTCACGGCGCCGTTCAGTTGCGACACGTTGACCGCATCCGTATCGGCAACGCCCGGCGCCACGTTGTGGATCGCGACCGGCGCCGCGTTGGCGTTGCCCAGGGTGACGCTGTTGTTGGCCGCGCTGTCGTATGCCACGCCGTCGCCGCAGGTATGGCCGCCGCACACGGTGTTGCCGGTGCTGCCGCTGCCTCCGGAGCCGCCGCTGCCGCCACCGCTTCCGCTGCCGATCTGGCTGGTCAGCCTGTTTTCCACGGCGCGCAACTGGCTGACATTGACGCCGTCGTTGTCGGCGCTGCCCGCCGCCATGCCGGTAAGCTGGCGATTGCCGATATTGATTTCGCCGGCCGAGCTCTGCAGGGCGGTCAAGCCGTAAGCCGTGTAACTGGTCAGGGCGCCGATCGAGGCGACCGAGCCTGCGCCCAGCGCGACGCTGTTGGCGCTGGTGACTTGGGCATTGGCGCCCAGCGCCAGGCTGCCGGTTGCGCTGGCGCTGGCATTGACGCCGATGGCGATGGCTTGCGCGCCGGCTGTTGTCGCGCCTGTGCCGAGGGCCATCGCGTCGGCCTGTTGAACGGTCGCGTTGCGGCCGATGGCGATGCCGTTGGCGGCGGTGGCGAGCGCCGTTGCGCCATTGCCCATGGCGACGCTGGAATCGCCTGCGCTGACGCTGATCGGACCGATGGCGATCGAATCCGTGCCGGTCGAGAGCGCATCGCCCGCCGTGCTGTTGGCATGGAAGTACATGGTGCCGGTTACCGCAAACGAGCTCAGGGCATTGGTCAGTTGATGCACCGTCACCGCCGATTGTTGCGTGGTGCCGTCGGCTACGTTGACGATCTGGTTCTGCGTGACCGCGCCGTGGGTGGCGCTATAGGCGCCGGCGCCGCTCAGTGCCGTGCCGTCCCACAGCAGGGCATTGCCGCTGACGCTGCCCAGGTTGGTAGCCACCGCCGTCAACTGATTGACGTTGACGGCATCGGTGCCGGCGCTGCCCGGCGCCAGGCCGGTCAGGGTGCGATTGCCGATATTGATTTCGCCGGACGAGGTTTGCGGCGCGGTCAGGGCGTAGGCGCTGTAATTGGTCTGGGCGCCGACGGTGGTCGCCGAGCCTGCGCCCAGCGCAATGCTGTTGGCCTGGTTGGCGACGCTGTTGCGTCCGAACGCCAGCGCATCGACGGCGCTGGCGTTGGCATTGTTGCCCAGGGCGATGGCGTAGGTCTGGCTGGCGTTGGCGCTGTTGCCGAGGGCCACGGCGCTCAGGGCGGTAGCGTTGGACGTGTTGCCGATGGCCACTGCGCCCTGGGCCGTCGCGGTGTTGGTGTTGCCCAGCGCCACCGCGCCGTCGCCGCTGGCGACGTTCTGGTTGCCGATCGACACCGCCATGCCGGCGGTGGTTTTGGAGCCTTGCCCGATGGCGACGCTGCCGTTGCTTTGCGCGCTGGCCTGGTCGCCGATCGACACCGAACTCGTGCCCGCGGCCGACGCGCTGTAGCCGATCGCGGTGGCGCCCTCGCCGGTGGCCGCCACGTCGGTGGCTACCCGCCCGGTGTCGTTGGTGCGCACGTACTTGATGCCTTGCCCGTTGGTGTCGTTGTAGGTCGGGTTGCTGAAACTGCCGAGCGAAGCGTACAACTGGGCGCCGTTGACGGCATCGGTGCTGGCGGCGCTGATATCGCCGGCCGCGACGTTGGTGATCTTGTTGGCGACGACCGCGCCGTGGCTGGCGCTGTAGGCGCCGTTGCCGCTGTTGGCGGTGCTGCTCCATTGCAGGCTGTTGCCGGACACGGTGGTGATGCGGTCGTCCAGGTCCGACAACTGGCTGACGTTGACGGCGTCGGTGCTGGCGCTGCCGGGCGCCACATTGGTGATCTTGCGCTCGTTGCCGACGGAACCGACCGAGACTTCGCCGACCGAGGTCTGCGGCGCGGCCCGGCCATAAGCGATGTAATTGGTCTCGGCGCCCACCGATGTCAGCGAGCCCGCGCCCAATGCCACGCTATTGTCTTTATTGGCGATGCTGTTGGCGCCGAGCGACAAGGCATTGTTGGCGCTGGCGTTGCTGCTGTAACCCAGGGCGCTGGCGCCGGCCGCCGATGCGCTGGCGTCGGCGGCGCCCAGACCGTTGTCGTTGGTGCGCACATAACGCACCCCGGCGCCGTTGGCGGTAGTGTATGTGCTGCTCGTATCGCCCGTCACCGCATAGAGCTGGCTGCCGTTGACGGCATCGGTGCTGGCTGCTGCGATATCGCCGGCGGCCACGTTGGCGATCTTATTGGCGGTCACGCCGGCGTGGCTGGCGCTGTAGGCGCCGTTGCCGCCGTTGGCGGCCGGATCCCATTGCAAGGTGGCGTTGGAGAGTTCCGTCAGATTGGCGTCATCGGCGCGCAATTGCTTGACCGTCACTACCTCGTCGTCAGCCACGCCGGGCGCCACGCCGCCGATGGTGCGGTTGCCGACGTTGACCTCGCCGGTGGAGCTTTGCGGCGTCGCCATGGCGTAGGGAATATAGTTGGTGCGCGCGCCGACCGTCGTGACCGAGCCGGCGCCCAGCGCGATGCTGTTGGCCTGGTTGGCGACGCTGTTGCGGCCCAGCGCCAGCGCATCGGCGGCACTGGCCGCGGCATTGTAGCCGAGCGCCGTGGCGCCGGTCGCCGTGGCATACGCGTCGGCATCGGCCAGCGTGTTGCGGTTGGTGCGCGCATACAGCGTGCCGGTGCCGTTGGCGCTGGTGTATGCGGCGCTGGTATCGCCGGCCACGCCGAACAGTTGACTGCCGTTGACGGCATCGGTGCTGCCTGCGGTCACCGCGCCATTGGCGACGTTGGTGATCTTGTTGGCGACGACCGCGCCGTGGCTGGCGCTGAAGGCGCCCGCGCCGCCGTTGGCGGCGCTGTCCCATTTGACGACATCGTTGGTCAGGCTGGCAACATTGTTATTGGCATCCCTGAGTTGCGCCACGGTCACCGCATCGGAATCGGCGCTGCCGGCCGCCAGGCCGGTCAGTTTGCGGTTGCCGATATTGACCTCGCCCACCGACGTCTGGGGATCGGCGAGTCCGTAGGCGGTGTAATTGGTCTGCGCGCCGACGGTGGTGGCCGAACCGGCGCCCAGGGCGACGCTGTTGGCGTTGGCGACGACGGCGCCGCGACCGAGCGCCAGCCCGTTGGGCGCCGATGCATTCGCGCCATAGCCGAGCGCGCTTGCACCCTGGGCGGAAGCGGTGGCGTCGCTGGCCGTCAGGCCGACATCGTTGGTCCGTACATAGTTGATGCCCAGGCCGTGACTGTTGGTATAGCTGGCGCTGGTGTCGCCCGCAAAGCCGGCGATCAAGGCCCTGTTTTGCGTGGCCAGATCGTTGGTCGCCTTCAATTGCTGGCCGGTGACGGCATCGGTGCTGGACGCCGTGAGATCGCCGTTGGCGAGATTGGTGATCTTGTTGGTCGTGGCGGCGCCGTGGCTGGCGCTGAAAGCGCCGGCACCGCCATTGGCCGTGGCGCTCCATTGCAGACTGTTGGCCACGCCGGCGGCAAGCGTATCGTTGACGGCTTGCAACTGGGTGAGATTGACGGCATCGGTACCGTTGCTGGCGGCGGCGACATTGGTGATCTTGCGCTCGCTGCCGGCGGAACCCACTGAAACTTCCCCTGACGAATTTTGCGGATTGTCCAGCGCATAGGCGATGTAATTATTTTGCGCGCCGACGGTCGTGACCGCATTGTTTCCCAGCGCCACGCTATTGGCTTTGCTGGCGGTGCTGTGCGCACCCAATGCCAGCGCATTGGCGGCGCCGGCATTGGCGTTGTAACCGAGCGCCGTGGCGCCGGCGGCGGACGCGACCGCGTCGGATGCGCCCAGGGTGCTGTCATTGGTGCGTGCATAGCGCACGCCGGCGCCGTTGTTGGTCACAAACGTGCTGCTGGTGTCGTTGGCGATCTGGAACAGTTGATTGCCGTTGACGACGTCGGTGCTGGTTGCATTGACATCGCCGGCCGCGACGTTGGTGATCTTGTTGGTCGTCACGCCGGCGTGGCTGGCGCTGTAGGCGCCATTGCCGCCATTGACGGCAGGATCCCATTGCAGCGCCTCGGTGGTCAGGTTGATGATTTTGGCGTCGTCCGCTTTCAACTGGCCGATGGTGACCACGTCATTGTCATTGATGCCTGGCGCCACCCCGCTGATGGTGCGGTTGCCCACATTGATTTCGCCGCTCGACGTTTGCGGCGCCGTCATGGCATAGGCGGTGTAGTTGGTCTGTGCGCCGATCGTGGTGATCGAGCCTGCGCCCAGGGCGATGCTGTTGGCCTGGTTGGCGACGCTGTCGCGTCCCAGCGCCAGCGCGTTCGACGCGCTGGCCGTCGCGTTGTAGCCGATGGCGGTCGCGCCTGCCACCGAGGCATGCGAATCGGCTGGCGTCAGGCCGTTTTCATTGGTGCGCGCATAACGCACGCTGACGCCGTTATTGGCGCTATAGGTCGAGCTGGTGTCGCCGGTCACGGCATACAACTGGGCGCCGTTGACGGCATCGCTGCTGGCGGCGCTGACATCGCCGGCGGCGACGTTGGTGATCTTGTTGGCGACGGTGCTGCCATGACTTGCGCTATACGCGCCCAGGCCGCTATTGGCGGCCGCATCCCACTGCAAGGCGCCGCTGTTGAGCGCCGTCAGCCGGTTGTCGGCGGCGCGCAATTGCTGCACGGTGACTACGTCGTTGTCGTCGATGCCGGCGGCCACGCCGCCGATGGTGCGGTTGCCGACATTGACCTCGCCGCTCGAGGATTGCGGCGCCGTCAAGGCGTAGGCGGTGTAATTGGTTTGCGCCCCCACCACGGTGACCGAACCCGCGCCCAGGGCGATGCTGTTGGCCTTGTTGGCGATGCTGTCGCGGCCCAGCGCCAGCGCGTTGGCGGCGCTGGCGGCGGCGTTGTAGCCGAACGCCGAGGCGCCCGCCGCAGAGGCTTGCGCGTCGCCCACGGTCAGGCCGTTATCGTTGGTGCGGGAGTAGCGCACGCCATTGCCGTTGGCATCGGTATATCCCGCGCTGGTGTCGCCGGCAATGCCATATAACTGGCCGCCATTGACGGCGTCGACACTGGCGGCGCTGACGTCGCCGGTGGCGATATTGGTGATCTTGTTGGTGGTCGCGCTGCCGTGGCTGGCGCTGTATGCCCCGGCGCCGCTGTTGGCAGCCGCGTCCCATTGCAGCGAAGAGCCGGTCAAGCCGGTCGCCACCGCCGACAGTTGCGCCACATTGACGGCATCGGTGCTGCTGCTGCCGGCGGCCAGGTTGGTGATCTTGCGCGTTGCGCCCGCATTGCCGACGGAGACCTCGCCCGCCGACGTCTGCGTCGCCGCCAGGCCGTACGCGCTGTAATTGCTCTGCGCGCCGACCAGAGTCGTTGCACCCGCGCCCAGCGCCACGCTATTGGCCAGACTGGCGGCGGCGCCATCGCCCAGCGCCACTGCACCGGCGGCACCCGCGTTGGTATTGCGCCCCAGCGCCACCGCTGCGGTTCCGGCGGCGGCGCTGTTGCTGCCGAATGCGGCGGCACCCAGGCCGCCAGCGCTGCTGGCGGCGCCGACGGCGAGGGCGCCGGCACCCTGCGCGTTGGCGCTGCGGCCGACGGCGACGGCATCGGTGGCACCGGTCTGGGCATTGCTGCCCTGGGCGATGCTGGTATTGCCTGTCGCGCTTGCCTGCGGGCCGATGGCGATGGCGTCGGTGCCGGTGGCGGTGCCGTCCGTGGCGGTGGAATTGGCATGGAAATATTTGTTGACGCCGGCGCTGACGCCGGCGATTTCCGCGCTCAGGGTATTGTTGACCGCGGTCAGTTGCGCCACGTTGACGGCGTCCTGGTTATTGATGCCTGCCGCCACGCCGCTCAAGGTGCGATTGCCGATGTTGACTTCGCCGCTCGACGTCTGCGCCGCCGACAAGCCATAGGCCGTGTAATTGGTTTGCGCGCCGATGCTGGCGGTGGAGCCTGCGCCCAGCGCCACGCTGTTGTCCTTGCCGGCCGTCGCGCCATCGCCCAGCGCCAGCGCCGCCACGCCGCCGGCATTGGCATTGCGTCCCAGCGCCAGGGCCTGGGCGCCGCTGGCCGACGCATTGTGTCCGATGGCCAGCGCATCGGCGCCGGCGGCGCTGGCCCCCAGCCCGACGCCGACCGCATTGTTGCCGTTGACCACGGTGTTCGGGCCGATGGCGACGGCGTCGGTGCCTGAGGCGAGGGAATCCGCCTGCGTCGAATTGGCGTGAAAATATTCCGTGGTCGAGCTGGACACCGAGGCAATCGCCGCCGTCAATTGCCCCAGATTGACCGCATCGTGCGTCTGCGTGCCGTCGGCGACATTGATGATCTGACGATAGGTATTGGTGCCGGCATCGCCGACCGAGACCGCGCCGAGGATGGTCTGGCCCGCCACCGGCGTGATCGCGCGGTCGGATGTCGATCCCGAACCCAGGGCCACGCCTTTGCTGACGCTGACCGAGGCCGTGTCGCCCAGCGCGACTCCTCCTGCGCCCGCCGCCGTCACGGAAGAGTGGAAGCCCAGCGCGATCGAGCCTTGGCCGCTGGCGTTGTTGTTGCTGCCCAGGGCCAGGGAGCCGTCGCCATTGGCCGTATTGTCTTCACCCAGGGCCACCGCGCCGCTGCCGGTGGCGTTATTCGGATCGCCGATGGCGACCGCGCCGTTGCCGTTGGCGATATTGCCGCTGCCGATGGACACTGCCTTGCCGCCTTGCGCATTGGCGTTCTGGCCGATCGCCACCGCGCCGTCGGTGGACGCCGCCGCCGCATCGCCGATGGCGACGGACGAGGCGCCGCCGGCGCTGGCGCCGACCCCGCCGGCAAACGCCCTGCCGCCGATGGCTTGGGCATTGAGGCCGATCGCGGTGTCGTCGACCGTCGTCGAAGAACCGGACACGCCTGCCACCGCGCCGGCACCCAGCGCCGTGGCGCCGTCGTTATAGGCCTTGGCCGCATTGCCGCCGGCAAAGGCGCTCGCGCCGGTCGCCGCCGCTGCCTTGCCCAACGCCACAGCCTGCGCGCCGCCGGCGCTGGCGCCATCGCCCAGACCGATTGCCGAAGCGCCCGCGGCAGCCGAAGAAATGCCGGCCGCCAGGGCGCGATTGCCGGATGCCGCCGCCGCGCTGCCCAAAGCCAGGGCGCCGCCGCCAGTGGCGGCAGCGCCATTGCCCAGCGCCACATCGTTGGTCAACGTGCCCGAGCCGGACACGCCCGCCACGGCATTGTTGCCGATGGCCACCGTGCCGCTGTTGTAGGCATTGGCCGAGGAACCTGTGGCCACCGCATTCGCCCCCGCCGCATTGGCCGACACGCCGGCCGCCAGCGACGAGCCGCCGATCGCCCGCGCGCCATTGCCCAGCGCCGTGTCGTTGACGATGGTGCCGGAACCGGACACGCCCGCCACTGCGTTGTTGCCGAGCGCCACCGCATTACTGTTATAGGCGCGCGACGACGCGCCTGCCGCGAGGGCGTTCGCGCTCGCCGCATTGCTGCCGAAACCCAGCGCCACGGCATTGCTGCCGGCTGCGGTGCTGTTCAAGCCCAGGGCGGCGGCGGAAGCGCCCGAGGCGGTCGCCGTATCACCCAGCGCAATCGCCGAGGTGGCCGACGCGGTGGCCGACGCGCCCAGCGCCGCGCTGCGGCTGCCGCTGGCCTGGGCGCCGGTGCCGCCGGCCAGCGAACTGCCGCCGGTAGCCTTGGCGTTGTTGCCCAGCGCCGTATCGTTGGTGATCGTTCCTGAACCCGAGACGCCCGCGAGGGCATTGTTGCCCATTGCAACGTCATTGCTGTTGTACGCGATGGCGCTATTGCCGCTGGCCACCGAAGCCGCCCCCAGGGCCTGCGCGCTGACGCCTGTTGCCAGCGCGCCGCCGCCGCTGGCTTTGGCATTGTTGCCCAGCGCCGTGTCATTGGTGATCGTCCCCGAACCGGAGACGCCCGCCACCGCGCTGTTGCCCAAGGCGATGGCGCCGCTGTTGTAGGCGTTGGCCAGGTTGCCGCCCGCCAGCGCGCCCGCGCCGGCTGCATTGGCGCTGGAACCCAGGGCGGCTGCATTGGCGCCGGCGGCATTGCTGCCGCTGCCCAGCGCCAGCGCGGACACGCCCGCCGCGCTGGACGACACGCCGGTGGCGATGGCTCCCGAACCGGAGGCCACGCTGCTTGCGCCAATGGCGATGCTGTTGGTATTGGATGCCGAGGCCGTATTGCCCAATGCAATCGCCGATGCGCCCGAGGCCACCGACGACACGCCGCCGGCCAGCGCATTGCTGCCGCTGGCCTGGGTGCCGCTGCCGGCCGCCAGGGAATTACCGCCGGTGGCGCTGGCATTGATGCCCAGCGCAATGTCGTTGGTCAAGGTGGCGGAACCCGACACACCGGCAACACTGCTGCTGCCGATCGCAATCGAGCCGCTGTTGTAGGCATTGGCGCTGGCGCCGCCGGCATAACTGTTATTGCCGGCGGCGGAAGCCGACTTGCCGACCGCGGTCGCATTATTGCCGGCAGCCGTGGCCAGTTCGCCCAGCGCCGTCGCCGCTGTGCCCGAGGCCGTACTCGCGCCACCCAGCGCCACCGTCTGCGCGGCCAGCGCCTTGCTGTTCTTGCCGAGCGCGATGGCTTCGGAACCGGTCGCCTGCGCCGTGTCGCCCTGCGCGATGGACGAGGCGCCGGAAGCAGCGGCCGACACGCCGCTGGCGATGGAATTGAGGCCCGATGCCGTCGCCGACGCGCCGGTCGCCAGCGAGCTGCCGCCGGTCGCATGCGCATTTGCGCCGAGTGCGACATCGAGCGTGGTCGTGCCAGAACCGGAAACGCCCGCCACCGCGTTATTGCCCACGGCAACGCCGCCGCTATTGAACGCAGCCGCCGCCGCGCCGCCGGCAAACGACGAAGCGCCGGCCGCATTGGCCGCCGCGCCCACCGCGCTGCCCGAAGCGCCGGCCGAGGTGGCCGAGGTGCCGATGGCCAGGCCGTTCAAGCCGCTGGCCGATGCCGTGTCGCCGAGCGCCAGCGTGCTGTTGGCGCTGGCCGTGGCGCTCTTGCCCAGCGCCACGGCGTTGCCGGCGGAAGCCGTGCTGCTCAGGCCGAGCGCCACGGCGCCCGCAGCGGTCGCCTTGGCGGTATCGCCGACGGCGACCGTGGAAGCGGCCGAAGCCAGCGAGGCCCAGCCATTCGCCACCGCATTGGCGCCCGAGGCCGTGGCCGTCGCGCCGCTGGCCACGGCGTTGCCGCCCCTGGCGCTGGCGCCGCTGCCGATGGCCGTGTCGTTGCTGACGGTGCCCGAGCCGCTGATGCCCGCCACGGCATTGCTGCCCAGCGCCACATCGCCGCCGTTGTAGGCATTGGCCAGGTTGCCGCCCGCCAGCGCTCCGCTGCCGGCGGCATTGGCGCTGGCGCCGAAGGCGGCCGCATTGCCGGCCGAAGCGCTCGCACCGGCGCCGGCGGCGATCGCCGACGCTCCCGCGCTATTGGCCGAGGGACCGAGCGCTGTCGCACTCGTCCCCGTGCTGTTGCTGTTGGCGCCGACCGCGACGCCATTGGCGGCGCCGGCCGTCGCGGTATCGCCCAGCGCGACCGAGGATGCCCCCGATGCGGTCGAGAAATAGCCACCCGCGAACGATTTGCTGCCCAGGGCAAATGCGCTGTCGCCACCCGCAAACGCCTGGCCGCCGCTGGCCTGGGCGCTGACGCCGATGGCGGTATTGCGGCTCTCGGCGGTGGAAGCGGGTTTGCCGGCCACCGTGTTATGACCGATGGCGATGTCGTCGGCGTTATACGCCTTGGCGGTGTCGCCACCGGCAAAGGCGCTGCCGCCGATCGCGCCGCTGCCCTGACCGAGGGCGACGGCGTTGACGCCGGAGGCGGAAGCATTGGCGCCCAAGGCGCTCGCCGCTGCGCCGGTGGCGCTGGCGGTCGCGCCCATCGCCACGGCATTCGCGGCGCTGGCGGTGCTTCCCAGTCCCAGCGCGATGGTATTGGTATTGGACGCCGTCGATGCCTGGCCCAGCGCCAGCGACGCCGTGCCCGACGCCGTCGCCGAGAAGCCGCCGGCAAAGGCATTGCCGCCGCTGGCCACGGCATTGCGACCGGCCGCCACGGCGTTGCCGCCGATGGCCTGCGCGCTGTCGCCGACGGCCACATCGCTGCCGAGCGTGCCGGAGCCGGAGACTCCGGCCAAGGCGTTATTGCCCAACGCCACATCGTTGCTGTTGTAGCTCTTTGCAGCAGCGCCGGCGGCCAGCGCATTGGCGCCCGCCGCAAGGGCCTGCGAACCGAACGCCGCCGCGCTATTGTTGCTGGCAACCGCATTGACGCCCGCCGCCGTGGCGGAGACGTCTGACGCGGTACTGTTGGAACCCAGGGCCGTGGCATTGCTGGCGGAGGCGATGCTGGTCGCGCCGAAAGCGCTGGCGCTGGCGGCGGAGGCATTGGCGCTGTCGCCGGCGGCGATGGAAGAGGTGCCCGAGGCCGACGCCGACACGCCATTGGCGGTGGCGCGGCTGCCCGCAGCAACCGAATTGGCGCCGGAGGCGAGCGAATTGCCGCCGACGGCCTGGGCGTTATTTCCCACGGCGGTATCGTTGGTCAACGAGCCCGAGCCGGAGACCCCGGCAACCGCATTGCTGCCCAGCGCCACATCATTGCCGTTATACGCTTTTGCGCCGATGCCGCCCGCAAGGGAACTGGCGCCTGCGGCGTTGGCGCTGGCGCCGATCGCCGCAGCATTGGCGCCGGACGCGGCGCTGGCGAGGCCCAGGGCGATGCCGCCGGCCGCCGATGCCTGTGCGTTGCGGCCAGCGGCAATGGTGTCGGCGGCGCCGGCCGTGGCCGACACGCCCAGCCCGATCGCATTCGCGCCGGCGACCGTGCTGCCGGCACCGATCGCCACGGCGGAAGCGCCAGACGCGGCGGCCTGGAAGCCGCCCGCGAAAGAACTGCCGCCGCTGGCCCTGGCCGAGCCGCCCAGGGCGACATCGTTGACAATGGTTCCCGAGCCGGACACGCCCGCCACCGCATTCTTGCCCACCGCCACGGCATTGGTGTTGTAGGCCGTGGCGGTATCGCCGAAGGCTGCGGCGCTGGCCGCCACCGCTGTGCTGCCGAGGCCGATTGCGGTAGCGCCGGTCGCGGTGGCCTGGGTGTTCACGCCCAGCGCCACGCTGTTGTCGCCCGAAGCCGTCGCGCCAAAGCCGATGGCATTGCTGCTCACGCCGGTAGCCTGGGCCGCGTTGCCCAGCGCCAGCGTGTGCGTATTGTTGGCGTTCGCGCTTAAGCCGATTGCCACGGCGTTCAGGTTGGACGCCGTGGCGCTGTCGCCCAAGGCCACTGACGACACGCCCGAAGCCAGCGCCGCCACGCCGCCGGCGAAGGAGCGGCCGCCCTTGGCTTGCGCGCCAGCGCCGATGGCGGTATCGCTGACCGCGGTGCCGGAGCCGGAGATGCCGGCCACGGCGCCGCTGCCCACGGCGACGTCATTGTTGTTGAACGCATTGGCCGACGCGCCGGCGGCGAAGGCATTGCTGCCGGCCGCCGACGCCGCTGCGCCGATCGCCGCCGCGCTGCTGCCCGCCGCGTTGGCGCCGTTGCCCAGCGCCGCCGCCGAAGTGCCGGCCGCCGAGGCGGAAACGCCCAGCGCCGCTGCGTTGGCGCCGGTCGCCACGGCCCCCGAGCCGGCCGCCAGAGAACTGCCGCCGGTGGCTTGGGCATTGTTGCCCAGCGCGATATCGTTGACCACGGTGCCGGAACCCGAGACGCCGGCCTGGCTGTTGACGCCCAGCGCCAGGCTGCTGCTGTTGTAGGCGTCGCTCTTGTAGCCGATCGCAATCGCGTTGCTGCCGGCGGCGCTGGCGCTGCTGCCGACGCTGCCGTCGCCCGAACCGAGGGCGATGGTGTTGGCGGCGCTGGCGTTGCTTTGCCAGCCCAGAGCCAGGGCGCCGTTGCCGGAAGCGGTCGCGCCCGTGCCCGTGGCCAGCGCATTTTGTCCCGAGGCCGTGGCCGACTGACCCAAGGCGATGGCCGCGGCGTTGCTGGCGGTGGCCGACATGCCGCTGGCGATGGCGCCGCTGGCGGTCGCCCTGCGCGCCAGCGCCGGTGGCCAGCGAACTGCCGCCGGTGGCGCGCGCATTGATGCCCAGCGCCGTGTCGTTGGTCAGGGTGCCAGAACCGGACACCCCGGCGACCGCATTGCTGCCCAGCGCCGTGTCGCCGCTGTTGTAGGCGTTGACCAGATTGCCGGCCACCAGCGAATTGGCGCCCTGCGCCGTGCTTGAGTTGCCGATGGCGACGGCATTGGCGCCGGCGGCGGTGGCATTGTTGCCCAAGGCTGCTGTATTGGCGCCGGTCGCATGTGCGCTCAAGCCTACTGCCGTAGCCGCTGCCGCCGTCGCAGATGCGGCGGCGCCCAATGCGGTTGTGCCGGCGGACTGGGCGCTGCTGCCGAAGCCCAGGGCAACGTTGTTGTTGCCTGAGGAGGCGCTGTTTTCGCCGATGGCGATGGCGGAGGCTGCGCTGGCGTTGGAACTCAGGCCGATGGCGATGGCATGATTGCCGCTGCTGACGCTGAACGCGCCCAGCGCCACGGCATAGCCGCCGGTAGCCGAGGCGGAGGCGCCGACGGCGGTATCGTTATTGATCGTGCCGGAGCCGGAGACGCCTGCCACAGCACTATTGCCCAAGGCGACGCTGTTGGTGTTGTATGCAGTGGCGCTGGAACCTGCGGCCAGGGAGGTGTTCCCGATCGCTTGCGCCGATGTACCGAAGGCGGACGCGGATGTGCCGGAGCTGGCGGCGCTGCTGCCGATGGCGGTTGCATTGGCGCCCGATGCGTTAGCGCTCAAACCGAAAGCGCTTGACTGGCCGCCGGTGGCGCTGGCGGCCGGACCAACGGCAGTATCGTAGAGGACGCCGCCGCCGCTGAGTCCTGCCACGGAATTGTAGCCGAGCGCAACGCCAGCCTGGCTGTAGGCCTTGGCCCCATTGCCTATAGCGGTAGCACTCTGGCCGGTAGCGCCGGCATTGTTTCCGATGGCAATGGCCCAGGCATTGGTGGCGCTGGTGTTGCTGCCCAGGGCAACCGTCTGCTGGCCCGTCGCGCTTGCGTTGCCGCCAACGGCCACGCTGCTGTTTTGCGCGGTTGCGCTGGCGCCTGTGCCGGCACCGATCGCGATGGAGGTCGCATCGGCCGAGGTTGTCGAAGTACAACCATTGCCAGTGGCCGAGGTAGTGCCGATCACCCCGCACTGCATGGTGGTCGCGGCCTGGGCCTCATCGACATTTGCCAGGCATGACAAGACCAGTGCACCGACGATGGGCAGTCGGTGGACGGCAGGTCGTGCATCCGATGTTGCAAGACCTGCATGATTTTTCCCCTGCCTGGCAGGGCGGCTGATGAAGTAATCCACAATATCTCCTTGCGGAAAATAATTGTCGTAATACAAACGCCGGCAAAACGTCTCAGTGGCTTTATCGGAGCTTTTCGGTGGCGCCTGAAGGGAAATATAGAAAATAAAATAACAAATTTACGTTTTATAAATAGTATTTTGTTAACTTAATTGCAGTAATTGTTGCTAAAAAACAATTACTGCAAGAAAAGCCGGGTGTAGTTGAGAGCGAGTTGCCGATGGGTGTAGAATCCGGCCCACGACGTTTGAAACTGAACGAAGTACTGCTAGGGGTCCTGGCTGTCGGATGGAACGACAGGCGGGTGAGAAATACCCTTGAACCTGATCTGGGTAATGCCAGCGAAGGGAAGCGCCGGAACTACCGTATTGCATCGTCATCACGCAACACGTCCCTCCGAATCCTCCTTTGCTGGCTCCAAGCCAACCGCAAAGGAGCCAAAATGAACGCCAATCCGAAATTCCTCTCCGCTACCGCCACGGTAGACGAAGCAGCCGTCCAGCCTTTACCGAATTCCCGCAAGATTTACGTCACCGGTTCGCGTCCCGACATCCGCGTGCCGATGCGCGAGATCAGCCAGTCCGATACGCCGGCGATGTTCGGTTCGGAAAAGAATCCGCCGATTTACGTCTACGACACCTCCGGTCCGTACACCGACCCCGACGTCAGGATCGACATCCGTGCCGGCCTGTCGGCGCCGCGCCTGCCGTGGATCCTGGAGCGCAACGACACCGAAGAACTCGACGGTCCGAGCTCCGAATACGGCCGGCAGCGCCTGAACGATCCGGCCCTGGCCGAACTGCGCTTCAACCTGCATCGCAAGCCGCGCCGCGCCAAAGCCGGCGGCAATCTCAGTGGCAATCTCAGTGGCAATGTCACGCAGATGCACTACGCCCGCAAAGGCATCGTCACGCCGGAAATGGAATTCATCGCCATCCGCGAAAACCTGCGCCGCCAGGAATACCTGGAGCAACTGAAAGCCTCCGGTCCGATGGGCAACAAGCTGGCCGACCTGATGGGCCGGCAGCATCCTGGCCAATCCTTCGGCGCCTCGATCCCGGCGACGATTACGCCGGAATTCGTGCGCGACGAAGTCGCCCGCGGCCGCGCCATCATCCCCGCCAACATCAATCACCCGGAAGTCGAACCGATGATCATCGGCCGCAACTTCCTCGTGAAGATCAACGCCAACATCGGCAACTCGGCGGTGACGTCTTCCATCGGCGAAGAAGTCGAGAAGATGACCTGGGCGATCCGCTGGGGCGGCGACAACGTGATGGACCTGTCGACCGGCAAGAACATCCACGAAACGCGCGAATGGATCATCCGCAATTCGCCGGTGCCGATCGGCACCGTGCCGATTTACCAGGCGCTGGAAAAGGTCAACGGCAAGGCCGAAGACCTGACCTGGGAAATCTTCCGCGACACGCTGATCGAGCAGGCCGAGCAGGGCGTCGACTACTTCACGATCCATGCCGGCGTGCGTCTGCAATACGTGCCGCTGACCGCCAAACGCATGACGGGCATCGTCTCGCGTGGCGGTTCCATCATGGCCAAGTGGTGCCTGGCGCATCACAAGGAATCCTTCCTCTACGAACATTTCGAAGACATCTGCGAGATCATGAAGGCCTACGACGTCAGCTTCAGCCTCGGCGACGGTCTGCGTCCGGGTTCGATCTACGACGCCAACGATGAAGCGCAACTGGGCGAGCTGAAGACGCTGGGCGAACTGACCCAGATTGCCTGGAAGCACGACGTGCAGGTGATGATCGAAGGCCCCGGCCACGTGCCGATGCATCTGATCAAGGAAAACATGGACCTGCAACTGGAGCAGTGCCACGAAGCGCCGTTCTACACGCTGGGACCCTTGACCACCGACATCGCGCCGGGTTACGACCACATCACCTCCGGCATCGGCGCCGCGCAGATCGGCTGGTACGGCACCGCGATGCTGTGTTACGTCACGCCGAAGGAGCATCTCGGTTTGCCCAACAAGGTCGACGTCAAGGACGGCATCATCACCTACAAGATCGCCGCGCATGCCGCCGATCTCGCCAAGGGCCATCCGGGCGCGCAGATCCGCGACAACGCCTTGTCCAAGGCGCGTTTTGAATTCCGCTGGGAAGACCAGTTCAACATCGGCCTCGACCCCGACAAGGCGCGTGAATTCCATGACGAGACCTTGCCCAAGGATTCGGCCAAGGTGGCGCATTTCTGCTCCATGTGCGGCCCGCATTTCTGCTCGATGAAGATCACGCAGGAAGTGCGCGACTACGCCGCCAAGGAAGGCATCTCGGAAATCGCCGCGCTCAAGCAGGGCATGGAGGTGAAGTCGGTGGAGTTCGTCAAAATGGGCGCCGAGATTTATTCGAAGACCTGATTGTTGCGGTGGATGCGATGCAGATCGAATTGAATGGCAAGCCGCATGCGATCGCCGAAGGTTCTGATCTGGTGCAGTTGATTGCTGCGCTGGAGCTGACCGGGAAGGCGGTGGCGGTGGCGGTGAACCGGCAGGTGGTGCCTTCGCAGTTGTGGGCGGGGCGGTTGCTGGTTGAAGCGGATCGGGTGGATGTGGTGCGAGCTATCGGCGGAGGTTGATTCCTGCTCTGTCGTCCTGACGGAAGTCAGGACCCAGTGGCGTGTTTTCTTCGGACTTGTTTGTTGCTGTAACTGAGGTTGTTCTTTCTTCGGACGACCGTGGTTGCCGGGGGCGGCCCGGCAGCCGCTCACTTTCTTTGCTTCGCCAAAGAAAGTAAGCAAAGAAAGGCGACCGCGGGATCCAGCCCCTTCGGGGTGCCCAGTGGTGCGACGCAAAAAATGGGAGGAAAACTAAACTCGCTTCGCTCAGACAAAGTTTTCCTCTTATCCATTTTTCACATCGCACCACTGGCTGGCTCCAAGCGGAACTGCCGGACTGCTCGCTTCGCATCGCAGTCTCAGACGTTCAGTGGGTACTCATCGGTCCGTCGTCCCAGCGAACGCTGGGACCCAGTGACGTTAATGCATCGCTCAACCTGCTTCACGACACTGGGTTCCAACTTGCGTTGGAACGACGAAAAAATAGACCGCAGAAAGTTGCGCGTCACCGAACCGATCCGGCAATGCGTAGCGAGCCGGATCAGCAGTTCCGCTTGAGAGTCGCCGGTGTCGGCGGGTGCAAATCGGAAAAAGAAGGGAAAACTGTCTGAGCGAAGCGAGTTTTTTCCCTTCCCGATTTGTGCCTGCCGACACCGGGCACCCCCGAAGGGGGCGACGAACCGGTTGGAGCAGTGCTCCAACCCTTTTTTTGCTTACTTTTCTTGGCGAAGCAAGAAAAGTGAGCGGCTGCCGTTTGCTGAAGCAGTGCTTCAGCCCCCGGCAACCCAAGGTCGTCCGAAGAAAGAACAGAATCAGTTACGCAAAAACAGCATGATCCCCGCGCAAAAAAAGTTTGCAAACGCACGAAAGGATACGAAATGAACATGAACGACACGCCCGCACTGTCCAGAGACACGGGCCTGACAATAGCAGGAAAGACCTACAACTCCCGCCTGCTCGTCGGCAGCGGCAAGTACAAGGACCTCAACGAAACGCGCGAAGCCACCGAGGCCAGCGGCGCCGACATCATCACCGTGGCGATCCGCCGCGTCAACATCGGCCAGGACCCCAACGCGCCGAGTTTGCTCGACGCGGTGCCGCCGTCGCGTTACACCATCCTGCCGAACACGGCCGGCTGTTACAACGCCGAGGACGCGGTCTACACGCTGCAACTGGCGCGTGAATTGCTCAACGGCCACAAGCTGGTCAAGCTCGAAGTGCTCGGCGACGAGAAGACCCTGTTCCCGAACATGCCGGAGACTTTGAAGGCTGCCGGGACGCTGGTCAAGGACGGTTTCGACGTGATGGTCTATTGCAGCGACGACCCCATCCAGGCGCGCATGCTGGAAGATCTCGGCGTGGTGGCGGTGATGCCGCTGGCGTCGCTGATCGGCTCCGGCATGGGCATCCTGAATCCGTGGAACCTGTCGCTGATCATCGAACAATCGAAGATTCCGGTGCTGGTCGATGCCGGCGTCGGCACCGCATCCGACGCGGCGATTGCGATGGAGCTCGGCTGCGACGGCGTGTTGATGAATACCGCGATTGCCGGCGCGCGCGATCCGGTGCGCATGGCGCGGGCGATGAAGCTGGCGGTGGAGGCCGGTCGCGAGGCCTTCCTCGCAGGCCGCATTCCCAGGCGCTTTGCCGCCTCGCCGTCGTCGCCGATGGCCGGCCGGGTGGCATGAACCCGCCGGTGAACGCATACCGCGCCGCGCCGCCCTGCGTGCTGGTGTTTTCCGGTTTCGATCCGAGCGGCGGCGCCGGCATGCAGGCGGATATTCCCGCCATCAGCGCGCTCGGTTGCCATCCCTTGTCGGTGCCGACGGCGCTGACGGTGCAGGACAACGTCAGCGTGTTCGCGGTGCATCCGCTGGATGCGGAACTGATACGCCATCAGGCGCAGGTGCTGATCGACCGGTTCGAGATCAGGGCGGTCAAGCTGGGCATTGCCGGCAACCGCCGAAACGCCGAGACGATTGCGGAATTGATCCTGCAATTGCGCGCGCACCAGCCGGATTTGCCGGTGGTGTTCGATCCGGTGCTGGCCAACGGCAAGGGCGACCGCTTGTCGACCGACGACGCGGCGTTGGCAATCGAACCCTTGCATGCGGTCGCCACCGTCATCACGCCTAACCTCAACGAGGCCAACCGTCTGTGCGGCAGCGAATACACGCCCGAGCAACAAGCGGGCATATTCATGCAGCGCGGTTGCAAACACGTACTGCTCAAGGGCGGCCACGGTCCGCAGTATCAGGATGTGGTCAATCGCTGGTTCGGTCCCGATGGCGCATGCGAAGCATGGAGCTGGCGCCGCCTGCCCGACGAGTTCCACGGCAGCGGCTGCACGCTGGCGGCGGCCTTGTCGGCGCAGTTGGCGCAGGGACTGGCGATGCGCGATGCGATCGCGGCGGCGCAGGCGTATTGCCAGCATGCGCTGGAAACCTCATATGCGATTGCGGCAGGACAGCGCATTCCCAATCGCGTGCCTCTTTATGCGGGAGAAAAGAAATGAATGAAACCGGCAAGCAATGGAATTTGCGCGGCCTGTACATCGTCACTCCGGACTGGGACGACACCGACAAACTGGTCGGCGCAACCGAACAAGCCATCAAGGGCGGCGCGACGCTGGTGCAATACCGCCACAAGACCGCCGACGCCGCCTTGCGCAAGGAGCAGGCGAGCGCGTTGTTGCAGGTCTGCCGGCGCCGCAACACGCCGTTCATCATCAATGACTTCGTCGACCTGTGCATCGAGCTCGACGCCGACGGCATCCATGTCGGCGGCACCGATGCGTCGGTGGCGGAAGTACGCGCGAAGGTCGGCAAAGACAAGATCGTCGGCGCATCATGCTACGGCACCTTGCAACTGGCGCACGACGCCCATGCGGCAGGCGCGACCTATGTGGCCTTCGGCGGCTTCTATCCGTCGCGCGTGAAGAAATACGCGTTCAAGACCGCGCCGGAAATCGTGGCCGAGTCGAAAAAGGACATCCCGTTGCCGGTCGTCGTCATCGGCGGCATGACGCAAGAGAATTGCCAGCCGCTGATCGCGCAGGGCGCCGACATGGTGGCGGCGATCAGCAGCGTTTACATGACCGAGGATCCCGAAGCGGCGGCGCGCGAATTCGCAAGATTGATCAGCCAGGGGCAGGGCTAGGCTCTCTGTCGCTGTCGTCCCGGCGCACGCCGGGACCCAGTGTCGTGAAGACGTGAAGACGTGAAAACGTCCGATACGACGCTGGGTCCTGACTTTCGCCAGGACGACGGTTGTGATGAAGTTGCGAGGAGGGATGGACATTTTCAGGTTTAAACTGAACGGCATCAGCGTCCAGCCCTCTTTCCAGCCCAAAGCCAAACCTATGTCCTCCCGTCCCGATCCTTCTTCCGAGCGCATCCATTTCGACCTGACCACGTTGCGCCTGTTTGAAGCGACGGCCGAACTCGGCGCCGTCACCAAGGCGGCCGAGCGCATCCATCTCGCGCCGGCGGCGGCGTCGCGGCGCATCCAGGAATTCGAGGCGCAATTCGGCATTACCCTGTTCGACCGGCTGCCGCATGGCATGGCGCTGACCGATGCGGGGCGCACCTTGCTGGCGCATGTGCGCAGCATGATCCATTCGGTGGCGCGCATGCAGGACGATGCGAACGCTTTCCTCATGGGGAACATGGGCGTGGTGCGCGTGGCGGCATGCACCTCGGTGGTATTGCAATTCCTGGCCAAGGACATCAAGCGCTGCAACGCCTTGTACCCCGGCATCAAGATCGACCTGATCGAGCTCAACAGCCAGGGCGTGCTGGAGACGGTGACGCGCGGCGTCGCCGATATCGGCATTTATGAAAGCACGCTCGGCGGCGCCATGCTGCCGAGCGCGCCGTATCGCGAAGACCGGCTGGTGCTGGTGACGCCATGCACGCATGCGCTGGCCGGGCGCGGCAGCGTGACGCTGGACGACATCCTGCCGCACAACGTCATCGGCCTGAGCGAAGGCGCGGCGATTTCTCTGATGCTGGGACGGCTGGCGACCGAGATGAACCGCATGCTGCACATGCGCATCATGGTGCGCAGCTTCCACAGCATGGCGGCGATGATTGCCGAAGACATCGGCATCGGCCTGATGCCGGCCGCCGTTGCCGCGCTGCTGGCCGGCGGCGAGCAATTCCGCAGAATTCCCATCGAAGGCGAATGGGCCACGCGCCGTTTCGTCATCTGCCATCAGCCTGAGCAGGCCATGTCCTCGGCGGCGACATCCTTGGTGCAGGCGCTGTCGGGGCCGGTTTCGCAAAATGCGAATCCTGATTCGCCGAAATAGCGATGGAAGCCGGCCGGGCCGCGCCCTTATAGTCTGCTCCTGACGACAAGACCCAACAGGAGCCGGCATGCCAGCAGTACCCCATTCATCCGCAAAGAAACCTCGCATCGCCCTGACCATCGGCGACCCGGCCGGCATCGGCCCGGAGCTGGTCGTGCAACTGCTGGCGCTGCCGGCCGTCGGCAAGCGCGCCGAGGTCACGCTGATCGGCAACCGCGCGGCGATAGAACGCGCTGCCAAGGCCGTGAATGTAGCGGTGCCGCGCGCTTCCGACTGGCTGACGATTCAGGAATGGGAAGGCGACAGCCGCGAGTACGCTCCCGGCGTGGCCGGCGTCGACAACGGCAATTTCATCCTCGATTCGCTCAGGCTAGGCACCAGGCTGGTGACCGATGGCAAGGCCGACGCCTTGTGCTTCGCGCCGCTGAACAAAGGCGCCATGCGCCTGGGCGGCATGCACGAGGAGGACGAAATGCGCTGGTTCGCCAAGCTGCTCGATTACGACGGTCCCTGCGGCGAGCTCAATATCCTCGATGATTTGTGGACCGGTCGGGTGACTTCGCACATGCCCTTGAAAGACGTGTCGTCGGTGCTGACCGTCGAAGGCGTGGCGCAGGCCATCGTCATGCTGACCGATGCCTTCCGCGCCGCCGGCAAGCCCGCGCCGCGCATCGGCGTCTGCGGCTTCAATCCGCACAACGGCGACAACGGCAACTACGGCCGCGAGGAGATCGACGTCATCGCGCCCGGCATCGCGCTGGCGGCGTCGAAGGGCTATCCGTCGACCGGACCGTTCCCGGCCGACACGATTTTCCTGCGCGCCAGGAACGGCCAGCTCGACGGCATCGTCAGCATGTACCACGACCAGGGACAGATTGCCACCAAGCTGCTCGGTTTCGATGTCGGCGTGACGGTCGAAGGCGGTTTGCCGATTCCGATCACCACGCCGGCGCACGGCACCGCCTACGACATCGTCGGCAAGGGCATCGCCAAGATCACCGCCATGGAGAACGCCTTCGAACTGGCTTGCCGCATGGGAGAGAGCAGGATCAGGACGTAACCGGACCGTATCCCGGTCCCTTGTTTTTCAATCACTATAACGAGCGCCGTCCAGGCGCCGCACCTTCCGCGAGGAGACTATGCAACCCATTTCCGCTTCAACAGCCGGTCCAGCCGGACGCGCCACGCACGTCCAAAAGACGATGCTCGCCATTTTTTGCGCGATGTCCTTCATCCTGTATCTGGATCGCGTCAACCTTGCCGCGGCGGCCGGCCCGATCAAGGATGAGCTGGGATTGTCCAATACCACGCTGGGGCTGGCCTTCTCGGCCTTCGGCTACACCTATGCGATTTTCCAGATCATCGGCGGCTGGTTCGCCGACCGGCTCGGCGCCAAGAAGACGCTGATCGTCTGCGGTTCGATCTGGGTCGTGGCGACGATTGCCACCGGTTTCATCAGCGGACTGGTGTCGCTGATCCTGGCGCGGCTGCTGCTCGGCATCGGCGAGGGTGCGGCCTTGCCGGCGCAGGCGCGCGCGATCGCCAACTGGTTCCAGCGCAAGGATCGCGGCTTTGTGCAAGGCATCACGCATTCGTTCTCGCGCCTTGGCAATGCCGTCGCGCCGCCGATCGTGGCATTGCTGATCGTGCTGCATTCATGGCGCGCGGCTTTTGTCATCGTCGGCGCATTGACGGCGCTGTGGATCATTGCATGGATGCTGTACTACAAGGACAATCCGCGCGAACACAGGGCGATCAATGAAGCCGAACTGGCGCGCTTGCCGGAGCATGTCAATGTCACGGCGAACGGCGGCGATACGCCCTGGAAGAAGATCTTGCGCCGCATGTCGCCGACCATCTTCGTCTACTTCTGCCAGGTCTGGACCAACACGCTGTTCTTCAGTTGGGTGCCGATCTTCTTCATGAACGCCTACCATCTGGACATCAAGAGGTCGGCGATCTTTTCGTCGGGCGTGTTCTTTGCCGGTGTGGTCGGCGACGTCACCGGCGGCCTGATCAGCGACAAGGTACTGAAGAAGACCGGCAGCCTGCCGATGGCGCGCCAGGGCGTGATCGCGCTGAGTCTTTTGGGCACGCTGTGCTTCCTGGTGCCGGTGATGCTGAGCCATGACGTGAACGTGGTGGCATGGTGCCTGTCGGGCGCGTTCTTCATGCTGGAACTGACGATCGGTCCGATCTGGGCGGTACCGATGGATGTCGCGCCGGAATATACCGGCACCGCCAGCGGCATGCTCAACACGGGCGCGGCGCTGGCCACCATCATTTCGCCGGTGGTTTTCGGCACGGTGATCGACCTGACCGGCAACTGGAATTTGCCGTTCGTCGGTTCGGGGCTGTTCCTGGTGATCGGCGCGATCATGGCGTTGAAGATGCGTCCCGACCGCGACATCCATTTCTTCGAACATCGCAGCGACGGTCGCAAGGTGCCGGCCTGAACGCACCGGCAGGCGCAAACAAAAATGCCGGCTTGGACGCCGGCATTTTTTATTGCAAGGTAAGATCAGCCTTCCAGCAGGCTGCGCAGCATCCAGGCGTTCTTTTCATGCAACTGCATGCGCTGGGTCAGCAGGTCGGCGGTCGGTTCGTCGGCGGCAGCGTCGACTGCGGGGAACAGCGAACGCGCGGTGCGGGTGACGGCTTCCTGGCCGGCCACCAACTGGCGGATCATTTCCTCGGCGGCAGGCACGCCTTCGGCTTCGGGGATCGACGACAGCTTGGCGAAATCCTTGTAGGAACCCGGCGCCGGATAGCCCAGCGCGCGGATGCGTTCGGCGATCAGGTCGACGGCCAGCGCCAGTTCGTTGTACTGGCCTTCGAACATCAGGTGCAGGGTGTTGAACATCGGACCGGTGACGTTCCAGTGGAAATTGTGCGTCTTGAGGTAGAGCGTATAAGTGTCGGCCAGCAATTTGCTGAGGCCGTCAGCAATCTTCTTGCGATCTTTGTCGTTGATGCCGATATTGATCGATGCCACGCTTTTCTTTGCCATTGTTTTGCTCCTTGGTGTGATGGAATGCGACGTTCCAATTCTATGCCAAAAACGCAACCCTCATGAATAACACATAGGGCTGATCGACAGCATCACAGGCTGTCGGGCCCCTCAATCATGGCTTGCCGGGCGCGAGCGCCGGTATAGCGACAGCGTCAATGCCGCCGCACAGACCGAGCCGACCGCGGCGCACAGGAACACGTCGTTATAGCCGAACTGGCCGACGATCAGCCCCGCCAGCGGACCGGTAATGCCCAGCGCGAGGTCGAGGAATACCGAATACGCTCCCAGCGCCGCGCCGCGGTTGGCGGCGGGCACCAGTCCGACCGCTTCCACGCCCAGCGAAGGAAACACCAGCGCGAAGCCGAAACCGGCCAGCGAAGCGCCGATCATGGCGATTTCCGCCGATCCCGCCAGCCATAGGATAGTCAGGCCCAGTGTTTCAACGATGAATGAGGCGATCGCCACCCTGAATCCGCCGAAACGATTGATGGCGTTGGCGAACAGCAGGCGCGAGCCGATGAAGCAGCAACTGAACAGCGTCAGCGAAAACGCTGCGTTCGACCATTGATGGCTGGCGTAATACAGCGTGATGAACGTGGCGATGGCGCCGAAACCGACGGTGCCCAACGCCAGGCCGATGCCGTAGGGCAGCACGCGGTTGAGGACCAGGCGGAAGGCCAGGCGCTCGCCGCGCATGATCGGCACTGCGGGACGGCGGCGCGCAATCAGGTAGCCGATCAGCGGCAGCGCCAGGGCCAGGAAACCGATGGCCGAGAAGCCGGCGGTGTGTTCCAGCGCCACGCCCAGCGGCGCACCGATGGCCAGCGCGCCGTAGGTGGCGATGCCGTTCCACGAAATCATGCGCGCGGTATGCGCGGCGCCGATGCGGCCGATGCCCCAGATGATGGCGCCGGTGCCGGCCAGGCTCTCGCCGACGCCCAGGCAGGAGCGGCTGATCAGGATCATGGTCAGGCTCAGCCACGGCAGCTCGGCAAACCACGCCGCCAGCACCAGGAAGGCACCGCTGGCGACACAGGCCAGCATGCCGCGCATCACCGTCTTCTTGGGACCGATGGTGTCGACCATGCGCCCGGCCTGGGCGCGGGTGATGAAGGTGGATACATACTGCACGCTGATCGACAGGCCGGCGATGAAGGAACTGTAGCCTAGGTCCAGATGGACATAGCCGGGCAGCACCGCCAGCGGAATGCCGATGGTCATGTAGGCAAGGAAGGTGAACAGGATGGTGGAGAAAATCCGGCTGATGACGGCGGTTTGCGCGGGCGCGCCTTCAGCGGCGGCGGGGACGGCGGGACGTAGTGCTTCTTCGGACATGGCAAGGGAGGGTGGTTGACGCCATGGCATCAATGCCATGTTGCAGTGCAAAATTTTACGCCGGTTGGCGCAAACCTGCTGGCGGCGCCGGATTTAAGCCGGTCGCGGGTGCTGTGCAGTGCAACGATGCGCGCTTGCGGCAGCGCACAGTCGTATAATCGCGGCATGCAAAATCTTCTCCATAACCTCAACGCCGAGCAGCTTGCCGCCGTTACCCTTCCCGCTCAATCCGCATTGATCCTGGCCGGCGCCGGATCCGGCAAGACGCGCGTGCTGACCACGCGCATCGCCTGGCTGATCCAGACCGGGCAGGTCTCGCCCTCGGGCATCCTGGCGGTGACCTTCACCAACAAGGCGGCCAAGGAAATGCTGACGCGCCTGTCGGCGATGATGCCGATCAACACGCGGGGGATGTGGATAGGCACTTTCCACGGCCTGTGCAACCGCCTGCTGCGCGCACATCACCGCGACGCCGGGCTGCCGCAGACCTTCCAGATCCTCGATTCGCAGGATCAGTTGTCGGCCATCAAGCGTCTCCTGAAGTCGATGAACGTCGACGATGAAAAATATCCGCCGCGCAACCTGATGTACTTCATCAACGGCGCCAAGGACCAGGGCTTGCGCGCCAAGGATGTGGAGGCGCACGACGACTACAACCGCAAGTTCGTCGAGCTGTACGACCTGTACGACCAGCAATGCCAGCGCGAAGGCGTGGTCGATTTCGCCGAACTGCTGCTGCGCACCTACGAGCTGTTGTCGCGCAACCAGCCGTTGCGTGAACATTACCAGCGCCGCTTCAAGCACATCCTGGTGGACGAGTTCCAGGACACCAACGACCTGCAATACAAATGGCTCAAGCTGATGTCCGGCCAGGGCCAGGTCGACAGCAGCGCGGTGTTCGCGGTGGGCGACGACGACCAGAGCATCTATGCGTTCCGCGGCGCCAACGTCGGCAACATGTCGGCATTCGAGCGCGAGTTCCGCGTCGAGAACCTGATCAAGCTGGAGCAGAACTACCGTTCGCACGGCCACATCCTCGACGCCGCCAACATCCTGATCGCCAACAACAGCAAGCGTCTCGGCAAGAACCTGCGCACCGACGCCGGCCACGGCGAACAGGTGCGCGTGTTCGAATCGAGCAGCGACCTGCAGGAGGCGCAATGGATCATCGAGCAGGTCAAGAGCCTGATCGCCGAAGGCTGGTCGCGCAGCGAGATCGCCGTGCTGTACCGTTCCAACGCGCAGTCGCGCGTGCTGGAACATGCCTTGTTTTCGGCGGCGATTCCGTATCGCGTCTATGGCGGCCAGCGCTTCTTCGAGCGCGCCGAAATCAAGCACGCGATCGCCTACCTGCAGTTGATGGACAACCTGAACAACGATTCGGCCTTCCTGCGCGTGGTCAACTTCCCGACGCGCGGCATCGGCGCCAAGGCGCTGGAGCAATTGCAGGATGCGGCGCGCCAGTACAATTGTTCGCTGTACGCCGCCGTGCCTTACGTCGCCGGCAAAGCCGGGTCGTCGCTCAACGCCTTCATCAAGCTGATCGAAGGCGCGCGCTTTGAAACGCAGAATTTGCCCTTGCAGGAAATGGTGCAGGTGGTGCTCGACGCCAGCGGCCTGATCACGCACTACCAGAACGAAAAGGAAGGCGCCGACCGCATCGAGAATCTGGAGCAGCTCGTCAGCGCCGCGACCCTGTTCGTGTCGGAAGAAGGCTACGGCCTGGACACCCCGGCCTTCCTCGGTCCGCAGGCGCAAGCCGTTGCCGGCACGGCGATCACGACGGCGGACGGGGTGGAGATCATCGATGCCGACGCGCCGCTGGCGGCGGTAATGTCGCCGCTCTCGGCCTTCCTCTCGCACGCTTCGCTGGAAGCCGGCGACAACCAGGCGCAGGCAGGCCAGGACGCGTTGCAATTGATGACGGTGCACTCGGCCAAGGGGTTGGAGTTCGATGCGGTGTTCATCACCGGGTTGGAGGAGGGCTTGTTCCCGCATGAGAACAGCGCCAAGGAAGAAGGCGGCGTGGAAGAGGAGCGGCGCCTGATGTATGTCGCCATCACGCGTGCGCGCAAGCGTCTGTTCATGAGCTTTTCGCAGACGCGCATGCTGCACGGTCAGACGCGCTACAACATGCGTTCACGTTTCTTCGATGAGTTGCCGGAGGAAGCGATCAAGTGGCTGTCGCCGAAAATTCAGCAGCAACATAGCTGGTTCGCGCATCCGAAATCGGCCTGGGATGCTGCGCCTGAATCCGGCAACAACAAGATCGCGCAGAATTTCAGCCGTCCCGATTCGGGGTGGCGTATTGGTCAGAATGTGGCGCATGCCAAGTTTGGCGAGGGTGTCATCGTCAATATCGAGGGTGGCGGGGGGAGTACGCGGGCGCATATCAACTTCGGGAAGTTTGGGATGAAGTTGCTGGATTTGAGTGTGGCCAAGCTGGAGAAGGTGAGTTGAGGTTTTGTTTCGACTTGTCGTTATTGTCGTAACTGATTCTGTTCTTTCTTCGGACGACCTTGGGTTGCCGGGGGGCTGAAGCACTGCTTCAGCAAACGGCAGCCGCTCACTTTCTTTGCTTCGCCAAAGAAAGTAAGCAAAGAAAGGCGACCGCGGGATCCAGCCCCCTTCGGGGGTACCCGGTGCTGCGAAGCAAAAAATGGGAAGGAAAAAAACTCGCTTCGCTCAGACATTTTTCCTTCTTTTTCCATTTTTCGCATCGCATCACCGGCTGGCTCCAAGCGGAACGGCCAGACTGGCTCGCTGCGCCTCGCCTGGGATCACTCGCCTTCGGCATCGTCATTTATGCCCGCCTGTCGTTTCCATTTAATCCGTTGTCCCAGCGAACGCTGGGACCCAGTGACGTCAGCGCATCACTCAACCGCTGCAACGACACTGGGTTCCAACTTGCGTTGGAACGACGAAGTAAATAAGACCGGAGATATCAAAACCACCACCGTCCCCTGGCGATGCGTAAGCGAGCCAGTCTGGCCGTTCCGCTTGAGAGTAGCCGGTGGCGGCAGGTGCAAATCGGAAAAAGAGGGGAAAATGTCTGAGCGCAGCGAGTTTTTTCCCTTCCCGATTTGCGCCTGACGACGCCGGGAACCCCGAAGGGGCTACGACCCAGCGGCCGCCTTCTTTTGCTTACTTTTCTTGGCGGAGCAAGAAAAGTGAGTAGCTGCCGGGCTACCCCCGGCGAAGGGTTGATCGAAGAGCGAACAAGATTGGTGACTTAATTGTTGGTCGGAACAAAGTAAGCAACCGCACTCAGCGATTAACCAACCCCTGCACCTCATCCCAAGTCGCCGCATAAGCCCCCGCCCGCGCCGCCGACAATGCCGCCGCGGCAGCAGCACACTGCAAATGTGTCACTACCGGCGCATCCGCCTGCCGCAAAATACTGGCAATCCAGCCGCCCATCGACGCATCCCCGCAACCCACCGTATCGATCACCTCGACACGATAGACCGGCTGCTCCACGACACGCTCTCCCTTGATCCACGACATGCCTTGAGCGCCGCGCGTGAGCAGAATTTCCGCTTGCGGCGCCAAGACCTTCAAGGTCGCCAGCGCTTGCGCATCGCCGGGAAATAATTTTTCCAGATCTTCATCCGATACCTTCACATAATGCGATAGCGCCAGCAGCTTGCGCATGAGCACGTGATATTCCGGCCGGTCCATCAGCTTGCGCCAGTTGGGATCGAAGGCGATGCGCTTGCCGCGTTGCGCGCCTTCCGTTGCGATCGCCAGCAGACGCGAGGCGAGCGGTTCGCGCGCCAGGCTGATGCAGCCGAAATGCAATACTTTGGCGTCGTCCATCCAGCCTTCAGGCAACTTCGCCGGATCGAAATGCAAATCGGCGCTGTCGTCGCCCACGAAGAAATAATCGGGCGGCGTGGTCGAGGTCACCATTGCCAGCAACGGCGATTTGTCGACCTGTTGCAGGTAGCGCATGTCGAGCCCCGCTTCTTGCGTGAGCATGCGCAGTTCCTCGCCGAATACGTCGCTGCTGACGCTGCCGGCGTAACCGGTCGCCACGCCCAGTCGCGCGCCGACGCGCGCGACGTTCCAGCAGGCGCCGCCGGGCAGGGCGCGCCATTCGCCGCCGGGCTGGCGGATGAAGTCGGTCAGGGCTTCGCCGAAGACGACGAATTCGATGGGATGGGGCATGACTGTCTCCGTACTTGTGATGTTGTCGATTCTTGTTCGCGTACGACTGAAATTCAATCGTCCTGCAAGGCGAACTGCGCGCAATATTCGTCCGTCACCAGACCGGTCAGCCAACCGCCGCGCAAGGCCGCGCGCACCGCTGCGGCTTTCTTGCGCCCGCCCGCCATGGCGATCACCGGTCTGTCCGGCGGCGACTTCAGCGGCGGCGTGGTGATGCGTGCCGCCAGCGGCGAGCGCAGCAGTTTGCCGTCGGCGTCGAAGGCGTGGCAGATCAGTTCGCCGACCGCGCCTTGCTTTTGCAATTGCGCCACTTCGTCGTCGTCGATGAAACCGTCTTCATGCATCGCGCCTTGCAGCGCAATCGTGCCGATGCCGAGGAAGGTAACGTCGGCTTTTTGCGCCAGGCCGGTAACGATCTGGTAGGCGCGATGATTGCACCATTGCTTGCGGTCGGCTTCGCTCTCGGCCACGCGCGGCGCCGGCAGCAGGTAGAAGCGGCTTTGCATCTTTTCGGCGGCGAGCAGGGCGACGTCGTAGCGATTGGCCGAACCGTCCGACGCGAACGCGCCGATCATCGAGACGATCTGATGCTGCGGCCGGTCCATCTCGCTGATTTTTTCAATCGCGGCTTTGAGCGTGCGGCCCGAGCCGACGTTGACGATCAGCGGCTGTTCCTGGCGCAGGTATTGTTCCATCAGCTCGGCGCCGGCCACCGCCAGCATCTGCTGGGTGCCCTGGGCGTCGTCGCCGCCAGCGGCTTCGCTGCCCGGCACGACGCGGCAGACGTCGAGGCCGTAGCGTTGCTGCAGGCCTTGCGCCAATTCGAGGCAGGAAGAGATCGGGTGCGTGATCTGCACCTTCACCAGATTCGAGGCGCCGGCGTAGGCCACCATGCGCTGCGCCATCTGGCGCGAGATGCCGAGGCGCTCGGCGATTTCGTTCTGGGTGTTGCCGGCGACGTAATACATCCATGCGGCGCGCGCCGCCAGGTCGAGTTTGGATGAACTGGATGACATCGATTTCCCTTTTTTATATACCCGCCGTCGTCCGATGGCCGGGCGATCCGGCATTGTACCGGCGCGGCGTTGTCTGACGGCTGCGGACGGCGGAGGCCGTCGTATGACATTGACATCGCATTATTATCAAATTTGAATATTTGCTCAACCAAAATGCAAATGCTTGACTTTCGATCGCCGATGTTTGATTATTTGCTCGCAAACAGATTTTTTGCTCAATAACTAAATCGAGGCAAAGACGTACCTTTCCGGACGTCCTTCAGCCCGCACACAATGGAGACAAGCATGAAAATTCGCGCCGCCGTTGCACGTCCTTCTGCACGCATTGCCGCCCTTATCGCCTTGCTGGGTTTCGCCGGCATCGCATGCGCAGAGCCCGTCACACTGAACATCGCATCCATCAACAATCCCGACATGATCGAACTGCAAAAGCTCTCGCCGCAGTTCGAGAAGGCCAATCCCGACATCAAGCTGCGCTGGGTCACCATGGAAGAAAGCGTGCTGCGCCAGCGCCTGACCACCGACATCGCCACCAACAGCGGCCAGTTCGACCTGATGACCATCGGCGCATATGAAGCGCCGATCTGGGCCAAGAAAGGCTGGCTGGCGCCGATGACAGGCCTGCCTGCCGACTACGACGAGGCCGATCTGATCAAGACCGTGCGCGAAGGCCTGACGACCGACGGCAAGCTGTACGCGCTGCCGTTCTATGCGGAGAGCTCGATGACGTATTACCGCAAGGACCTGTTCGCGCAAAAGAACCTGAAGATGCCCGAGAAGCCGACCTGGGACGACATCGGCAAGCTCGCCGCGCAACTGCATGAGCCGGCCAAGGGCGTCTATGGCATCTGCCTGCGCGGGCGCGCCGGCTGGGGTGAAAACATGGCGCTGGTCGGCACCATGGTCAACGCCTGGGGCGGCCGCTGGTTCGACGAAAAATGGCAACCCCAGCTCGATACGCCGGAGTGGAAGCAGGCGGTCGGTTTCTATGTCGACCTGATGCGCAAATACGGGCCGCCGGGCGCCAGCTCGAACGGTTTCAATGAAAATCTGGTGCTGTTCTCGGGCGGCAAATGCGGCATGTGGGTAGACGCCACCGTGGCGGCCGGCATGCTGTACCACGGCAAGGATTCCAAGGTGTCCGACAAGACCGCGTTCGCGCCGGCGCCGATGGCGACCACCGACAAGGGTTCGCATTGGTTGTGGATCTGGTCGCTGGCGGTGCCGAAGTCGTCCAAGTCGCAGGACGCGGCAAAGAAGTTCGCCGCCTGGGCGACGTCGAAGGATTACATCAAGCTGGTTGCCAAGGACAGCGGCTGGGCGCTGGTGCCGCCCGGCACGCGCATGTCGACTTACGCTTCGGCCGAGTACAAGAAGTCCTCGCCGTTTTCCGACTTCGTACTGGACGCGATCCAGAACGCCGACGCCAACAACCCGACCTTGAAGCCGGTGCCGTACACTGGCATTCAGTTCGCCACGATTCCCGAGTTCCAGTCCATCGGCACCATCACCGGACAGGCCATCGCCGGGGCGCTGGCGGGCAAGGGCACGACCGACGCGGCGCTGAAGACGGCGCAGGCGCAGACCGTGCGCATGATGAAACAGGGGCGCTATATCAAGTGACTCAAGCAAAACCGCTGCGCCGGTCTTCCCGCCGGCGCAGCGGACAGGCAGCGCTTTCGATTTCGCCGGAATGTTCCAGGCACGACGCCGGCCCGAACCTGACTTAGCATCAAGGCCATCATGTCATCGATATCCAACACCTCTCCCATGCATCCAGAGACCGCTTCGTCCGACAGCCAGCCCGCACGCAGGAAGCGCCGCGGCAAGCACGCGAGCGCCGAGCGCTTCCTGCCGGTCCGCCTGCTGCAGACGCCGGCGGTGGCGCTGCTGTTCCTGTGGATGATCGTGCCGCTGGCGATGACGGTGTACTTTTCGTTCAATCGCTACAACCTGATGGCGCCCGACCAGACCGGTTTCGTCGGCCTGGAAAATTATCGCTTCCTGCTGGAGGATCCTGCCTTCTGGCCGTCGATCGCCAACACGGCCTTGCTGATCGGCTCGGTGCTCGGCGTCAGCGTGATCGGCGGCACCCTGCTGGCGGTGCTGTTCGACCAGCCGTTCCGCGGCCGCGGCATTGCCAGGCTGCTGGTGATCGGGCCGTTTTTCGTGATGCCGACCGTGGCCGCGCTGATCTGGAAAAACATGATCATGCATCCGGTCTACGGCATGCTCGCCTTCGTCATGCGCCACCTGGGCATGGAGCCGATCGACTGGCTCGCCGAATACCCGATGCTGTCGGTGATCATCATCGTCTCGTGGCAATGGATTCCATTCGCCTTCCTGATCCTGCTGACGGCGCTGCAGTCGCTCGACGGCGACCAGAAGGAAGCGGCGCAGCTCGACGGCGCCGGACCGATCCGCATCTTCTTCCACATCGTGCTGCCGCACCTGAAGCGCGCGATCACGGTGGTGATCATGATCGAAACCATTTTCCTGCTGTCGGTGTTCGCGGAAATCTTCACGACGACCGCCGGCGGCCCAGGCACCGAAACCACCAACCTGACCTACCTGGTGTATTCGATCGGCCTGCAGCAATTCGACATCGGCATCGCCTCGGCGGGCGGCATCTTCGCCGTCGTGCTGGCGAACATCGTGTCGTTCTTCCTGGTGCGCATGCTGGCGAAGAATCTCAAAGGAGCAAACGAATAATGAACGACGCCAAGAAAAGTCCGCTCTGGGTTGCGCTGCTGGCCTGGACCTGCGCCATCGTATTGTTCTTTCCGATCTTCTGGGTGGCGGTCACGGCGTTCAAGAACGAGCATCAGGCGTACCTGCCGAGCCTGATCTTCATGCCCACGCTCGACACTTTCCGTGAAGTCTTCGAGCGCAGCAACTATCTCGCTTTCGTGAAGAATTCGTTGATCGTGTCGCTCGGCTCGACCTTGATGGCGTTGATCATCGCGGTGCCGGCGGCGTATTCGATGGCGTTTTTTCCGACCGGCCGCACGCAGAAGCTGTTGCTGTGGATGCTGTCGACCAAGATGATGCCGGCCGTCGGCGTGCTGGTGCCGATCTACCTGCTGGCCAAGAACAGCGGCTTGCTCGACTCGGTCGCCGGCCTCACGCTGATCTACACGCTGATCAACCTGCCGATCGCGGTGTGGATGGCGTTCACGTATTTCAACGACGTGCCCAGGGAAATCCTCGAAGCCGCGCGCATCGACGGCGCCAACGCCTGGCAGGAAATGTTGTACCTGCTGTTGCCGACCTCCATGCCCGGATTGGCTTCCACCGCGCTGTTGCTGATCATCCTGTCGTGGAACGAAGCCTTCTGGAGCCTCAACCTGACCAGCGTGGACGCCGCGCCGCTGACGGTGTTCATCGCCTCGTATTCCAATCCGGAAGGGCTGTTCTGGGCCAAGCTGTCGGCCGCGTCGCTGCTGGCGATCGCACCCATCATGGCGCTCGGCTGGCTGGCGCAGAAGCAACTGGTGCGCGGCCTGACTTTCGGCGCCGTGAAGTAGACCTCACGATGATTGACGAGATGCGTCCGCAATGAAAGGAAACATGAAGCCTGCAATTACCCATCTGGTCTGCGACTGCGACGGCGTCCTGCTCGACAGCGAGAGCATCGCGCTGCGCGTGCTGCACGAACATCTGTCGCCCTTGCTCAGGAGTCCGGACGAGGGCGACAGGTTGCATCACGCCATCGCGTCGCGCCTGGGCATGTTCACCGAGCTGCTGCTGGATGAGCTGGATCTCGAATTCGGTTTCGGCCTTAATGCCGGCCAATACGCCGGCATCAATCTCGCCGTTGGCATCGCTTGCGGCGAGGAAGTGCAACTGGTGCCGGGCATTGCCGACGCCTTGCTGCAAATCGACTTGCCCAAGGCCGTCGCCAGCAACAGCAGCAGCGACCGCATCGTCAAGGGACTGGAGCGTTGCGGCTTGCTCGCGATGTTCGACGGCCATATCCACAGCGCGCACGAGGTCGGCCGGCCCAAGCCGGCGCCGCATGTCTATCTGGCTGCAGCGGCCGGTTACGGCATCGCGCCGCAGCACTGCGTGGCGGTCGACGACAGCGTCACCGGCGTGCGCGCCGCCAGCACCGCCGGCATGCGCGTGCTCGGTTTCACCGGCGTGGCGCACGACAGGCAGGGCATGCATCACAGACTGCTCGATGCCGGCGCCGAACGGGTGTTCGACGATATGCGGGAATTGCCCGCGCTGATCGGCGCCTTGCTGGCGGAACGTGCGGCATAAGCGACATCAAGTGCGATCGCACGACATCGATACAACGCAACAACAGAAACGCAACAAGGAGACCATCATGGCAGCCGTCACTATCAGAAACCTCGCCAAGCGCTATGACGACAACGAAGTAATGCGCGACATCAACCTCGACATCGACGACGGCGAGTTCGTCGTCTTCGTCGGTCCGTCCGGCTGCGGAAAATCGACGCTGCTGCGCATGATCGCGGGCCTGGAAGACATCAGCGCCGGCGACCTCAACATCGGCGAGCGCCGCATGAACGACGTTCCCGCCGCCAAGCGCGGCATCGCGATGGTGTTCCAGTCGTATGCGCTGTATCCGCACATGACGCTGTACGACAACATGGCGTTCGGCCTCAAGATCGCCGGCAAGTCGAAGGCGGAGATCGACAGCGCCGTGCAGCACGCCGCGAAGATCCTGCATATCGACCATCTGCTCGACCGCAAGCCGCGCGCCCTGTCGGGCGGCCAGCGCCAGCGCGTCGCCATCGGCCGCGCCATCACGCGCCAGCCCAGCGTGTTCCTGTTCGACGAACCGTTGTCGAATCTCGATGCGGCCCTGCGCGTGAAGATGCGGCTGGAGTTTTCCAAGCTGCACGACGATCTCAAGACCACCATGATCTACGTCACGCACGACCAGATCGAGGCCATGACGCTGGCCGACAAGATCGTGGTGCTGTCGGCCGGCCGCATCGAGCAGGTCGGTTCGCCGCAGGAGCTTTATCACCATCCGGCCAATCGCTTCGTGGCCGGCTTCATCGGCTCGCCGAAGATGAATTTCATCGACGGCATCGTGGCCGCCGTCAGCGACGAAGGCGTACTGGTGCAATTACCGGGAGGCGCACGGCAACTGGCGGCGGTCGAAGGCGGCGCCCTGGCGTTGGGCGACAAGGTCACGCTCGGCATTCGTCCCGAACATCTGCATATCGCCGCCGGACAGCCGATTTTGCACGCACATTTCACGGCACTGGAACTGCTTGGCGATTTTTCCTACCTATATGCCGCCAGCGAGGCTTCCGAAGAGCCGCTGATCCTGCGCGTGGCGGATAGCATCAAGATTGCTTCCGGCAGCATCATCGGCGTCAGCGCCGACGCCGGCCGTTGTCATCTGTTCCGCCAGGACGGCAGCGCCGTGCCGCGTCTTGCCATTGCGCGCGATCCGGCCGCCGCGGTGCATTGACGGGCGACACGGATACAGGATAGAGGACAACATGACGAACCGCGATTCAAACAATGACCTGGTCTGGCTGCACATCGGCGCCGGTTCTTTCCATCGGGCCCATCAGGCGGTTTATCTGCACCGCCTGCGCGAGCGCGGCAATGACGACGATCGTCGCTGGCAACTGGCGCTGGGGAATATCCGGGCCGACATGGCGCCGCTGCTGCAGGCGCTGGAAAAAAGCGAAGGCCACTACACGCTCGAGACGGTGACGCCGCAGGGCCAGCGCGCTTATGAGACGATCGGCGCGATCCGCAGCATCGTGCCCTGGGATGCGCAACTGCAAAGCCTCGTGAA
This sequence comes from Herbaspirillum sp. RV1423, assembly GCF_000577615.1. Taxonomy (GTDB): domain Bacteria; phylum Pseudomonadota; class Gammaproteobacteria; order Burkholderiales; family Burkholderiaceae_D; genus Herbaspirillum. Next base: position 5,523 of record NZ_CBXX010000029.1, on the reverse strand, counting down.
AACCGGCGCCGCACCGCGCACACGCGTGATTTCCTTCACCGTGACCGAAGGCGGCTATTACCTCGATCACCAACACCTGCTGGACGTGCAGAACCCCGACCTGGCGGCCGACATCGACGGCGAGCGCCGCACCATCTACGGCGCGATCACGGCCATCCTGCAGGCGCGCCGGGACGGCAACGCCGGCGGCGTGACTTTGCTCAACTGCGACAATCTGCGTCACAACGGCAAGCGTTTCCTTGGCGGCCTGCGGCAGTTCCTGGCGTTGCGCGGGCATCATGAATTGCTGGAGTGGGTCAGGCACAACGTCGCCAGTCCCAACTCCATGGTCGATCGCATCACGCCGCGGCCTACCGAGGCTGTGCGCCGGCGCGTGAAGGATGCCGTCGGCCTCGACGATCCTTGCGCCCTGATGGCGGAATCGTTTATCCAGTGGGTGATCGAGGACGATTTCAAGGCCGGCCGGCCGGCGCTGGAAAAAGTCGGTGTGGAGATGGTGGCGTCGGTGCTGCCCTACGAGGAAGCCAAGATACGCATCCTCAACGCCAGCCATAGCTGCATCGCCTGGGCCGGCACCCTGATCGGCCTCGACTATATCCATGAAGGCACGGCGCGTGAAGATATCCGCCGCATGGCCTACGATTACATCACGCAGGACGTGATCCCGTGCCTGACGCCGAGTCCGCTGGACCTGGAATCGTACCGCGACACCACGCTGGCGCGCTTCGGCAATCCTGCCATCCAGGACACCAACCAGCGCGTGGCGGCGGACGGTTTTTCCAAGATCCCCGGCTTCATCCGGCCGACCATCAGCGACAGTCTGGCGCGGGGGCGTCATCCCGGCGCGACGGCAGTGTTGCCCGCGCTGTTTCTGGTTTTCCTGCAGCGCTGGAAGCAGGGCGCGCTGCCTTACGAATACCAGGACGGCATCTTCGATCCGGTTGCCGTGCGCGGCATGCTTGAAGCCGCCGATCCGTTGCGCGCTTATTGCGCCGATCCGCTGCTGTGGGGCGAACTGGCCGGCAGCGCGCAACTGGAAAGCCTGCTGCGCGAAGGTGTGGCCGGCGTGAACGCCTGGCTGGCGGCTTCGTCTACAATGCCGGCTTGACGATGGACAACAACCAATAAGAAACCAACAGGACTTACGCAACATTGCCCCGACCAGGCATGCCGACGCCGGGGCGGTCTTGCGTAAGTCCTGACCAACAAGGAGCGCCATGTATCTCGGGATAGACCTTGGTACGTCGGAGGTCAAGGCGGTCGTGATCGACGCCGAGGGCGAGCTGCTGGCGCTGGCCGGTACGTCGCTGACGGTGTCGCGCCCGCATCCGCGCTGGTCCGAACAGGATCCGCAGCAATGGTGGCAGGCCGCCTGCGACACCGTCGCCAAGCTGCGCGCGCAACTGGGCGACGAGCGTTTTGCAGGCGTCCGGGCCGTCGGCCTGTCCGGGCAGATGCATGGCGCGGTGTTGCTGGATGAGCGCGACCGGGTATTGCGGCCCGCGATCTTGTGGAGCGATTCGCGCAGCACCGAGGAGTGCGCCGAACTGACGCGGCGCGCCCCCGATTTGCATCAGCTTGCGGGCAATCTGGCGATGCCGGGATTCACCGCGCCCAAGTTGCTCTGGGTGGCGCGCCACGAGCCGGAACTGTTTGCGCAAGTCGCGTGCGTGCTATTGCCCAAGGACTGGTTGCGGCTGCAGATGACGGGCCGGAAAATCTCCGATCCGTCCGATGCCGCCGGCACGCTTTGGCTCGACGTGGCGCGACGCGACTGGTCCGATGCATTGCTGGCGGCCGGCGGCATGCGCCGCGCGCAGATGCCGGAACTGGTCGACGGCAGCGTGGCCGCTGGTTTCCTGTTGCCCGAGGTGGCAAGGGCCTGGGGTTTGTCGCCCGAAGTTGCGGTGGCCGGCGGCGCTGGCGACGGCGCTGCCAGTGCGGTCGGCATCGGCGCGGTCAATCCGGGCGACGGTTTTCTTTCACTCGGCACCTCGGGTGTGCTGTTCGTGGTCAACGACGCATTTCGTCCCAATCCGGCGCGCGCCATCCATGCCTTTTGCCATACCTTGCCGCAGCGCTGGCACCAGATGAGCGTGATGCTGTCGGCCGCCAGTTGCCTGCGCTGGTTTTGCCGCCTGTGCAGCGTCGACGAGAAGACTTTGCTGCAAGAGGTCGCCGCGCTGAATGACGAAGAGCTGGCCAATGCGCCGCTGTTCCTGCCTTACCTGTCCGGCGAACGCACGCCGCATAATGATCCGTATGCGCTCGGCATGTTCCACGGCCTGTCGCATGAGCATCAGCGCGCTGCGCTGGCGTATGCCGTGCTGGAAGGCGTGAGCTTCGGCATGGTCGACGGCCTCGACGCCTTGCGCGCAGCCGGTTCCGGCGTGCGGCAATTGTCGCTGGTCGGCGGCGGCGCGCGCAGCGCCTACTGGGCGCAGTTGTTGAGCGACGCGCTTGACGTGGGCATCGTCACCCACGTCGGCAGCGAAGCCGGCGGCGCATTAGGCGCCGCCAGGCTGGCCTGGCTGGCTGATGGCGGGATCGAAGAGGTGGTGTGCCGCAAGCCGCAGCAGCAAGACAGCTACGCGCCGCGGCCCGCGCGGCATGCAGCGTTGCAGCCTCGGTTGCAGCGTTATCGTGAACTTTATCAACCGTGGCCCGCGTTGTCCGCGGCGGTCGGCTCTTCCTGAGCCAAGTTGATCGTCGATGTATTCAGAGGAGCCATGCGCCAGGCAACAGCTCTCAAGCCGGAAGACATTCCTCATTTTTTCGCGTCGTCGGAACGCGACATCTTGGCGCCGCTGAAAAGTTGTAAATTGAAAAAAACGCATTACAATCAAGTTGCAACTTTTTACGGTAGTCCCGTCAGCTCTTTTCACGCTAGCCAACAGCCTCAGGCGTCATAGCCTTCCAGAGGCTCGCGTCACATCCTCCGGAACGAGGTTGTACACAGATATTTCACTATGCCATCGCGCCGTGCCTCGAATTTGAATCGGTGCGAACAACGTTTTGGAGTGTGAGATGAAGCGTTCTAAGCAACCGCCACAATCCCAGGGGAAAAGACCGTCCCGTCAGTCTGATGCAGACACAGACGACATGGTGGAGTTACAACTGCCCGAACTGGCAGATCTGGAAGGAGATGACATCACTGCCAGCGAGGTATTCAATATTCTCGATCAGATGTCTCCGCAACCTGCGCCGCCGCTTCCGCCGACGGGAGCCTCTGCTCCTGGTCGAGGCGCATTTGACGAATTTCTCGCGCGTCAGCGCCGCCAGCCGTCTCAGCAGGGAAGCTCACAAGTCATGCCGCCGAGGCCGGGCGCAAGTTCCTTTCAGCCACAGCCCGCTTCATCTGCTGCGTCCTCCCAGGGTTTCGATCCCTTTCTCGCGCCTCCAACCCCCAGGGTACGGAGAAAACCGGACGATCTGGAGTCGGTCATGTCCGATGATTTGCTTCCGATGAGCGATCACACATGCGACACATGCGGGGCGGTCCTTTCGACAAAGCAGGCGTTGACCACACATAAGCGCACTCACACAAATGAGAGGCCTTATGCGTGCGACGAATGTCCCAGCAGGTTTAAACAATCGTCGCATCTGGCTTCACACAGGCTTCTTCACTCGGGCGAGAGGCCTCATGAGTGCGAAATATGTGGTCGAAGGTATCGACAATCAGCCTCCCTGGCCGCACACAAGCGCACTCACTCGGACGAGATGCCTCATGTCTGCTCCCACAGAGACTGCGGAAAAATGTTCAGGGAGAAGTCTGGACTGGAACGCCATGCGGCTACGCATACGGGCGACAAACGCTATACGTGCCGATACGATGGTTGTGATGAAGCGTTCGGCCATCCGGCAATGCGTAGCCAGCATGAACTCACTCACAAGAGGGGACGCCTTCCGTGTGATCACTGTTCTCAAACGTTTCTGCGGAAACCGGATTTGGATAGGCATTTGCGCAGCCACACCGGCGAAAAGCCCTATCAGTGTCAAATTTGTGGCCAACAGTTTACGCGAATGAATCATCTGGCCAGCCACCGGCAGAACATGCATTCAAACGAGTTAACGGGGCAATCCAATCCCCCGCTCCCCTCGACGTCGATGGCTCCACCGCCTGGCCTGCCTCAATCCAGGCCGCTGCCATTGCCATCGCCGATGCCGCCGACGCCTGGGATGTCATCGTTCGATATGTCTCTCCTGGATTCACCGCCCGGTCCAAGGCCATTACCATCGCCGATGCCGCCGACGCCGGGAATGTCGTCGTTCGATTTGTCTCTCTTGGACTCGCCGTCCGCGCGAGGGGACGAATCAGATCAGGAAGACGAGAGCAACCGGCCGCCTGGTCCTGTACCGCCCCGGGATCCCAATGTGTTTATGGCGTTGGGAAGCCCGACCGGCAAGCAACGAGGCATGCTGGCTTGGGGACGCGACCGGGCGCTGCCGTCCAATGAGCAGAGCGGGCTGCCTGGTCGGAAGAAGAACTTGCGGTCAGGAGGCGGACAATCGGACTCGGATTCCGACATCGACACCATGAGCGATCTGATGGACAGGATGTCTGTCTCCGGACCTGCTCGCACCGGCGGGAATGATTCGGCGTATGGCTCCGGTGCCGGGGCGCGTTCCGGCATCGGCGATATCCGGGAAGATGCGCCAGGGCCCTCACAACCAAGGGGGCCGTTGGATCAACTCTCCGGCCTCGTCGATGATCTGGGCACGTCGGACTCAAGACTGAAATACCAATCGCCGCACACTCATGATCAACTCCGCATCCAGGAAGAGATTCGCCAGGAGCAGAAGAAGCACCAGGGTGCATCGAATGTACCGAAGTCGCCAAGGTGGATGCGCAAGATCAAACGGTCGCTGGAAAAAACCGGTTTGCGCGAATCGCGCGAAGACAAGCAAGCGCGCAAGCGCCGCAAAGAGCAAGAGGAAAAAGAGTTCATGGAACTCAGCAGCCAGTTCGAGCAGCAGGAGTCGCAACGGACACCCTCTGAGCGCGATAGCCAGGAGGGTAGTCGCCGAGGAGGGCCTGAGGAGTGGATGCATCGGGCCAAGGAAGCGTTCAAAGAAATGATCAAGCAGACGGGCCTCTATGAGTCAGGCAAGGAAAGAGAAGACAAACAGAGACAGTTAAAGAGGGACGACGAGCGGCGATGGCAGAGCGAAAAGGAGTTTGAAGACCTCCAGCACGAATACGAAAGACAGAAGCAAGAGGCCAAGGCGCAAGGCAAGCCTGAGCCGTCTCAACCGGATCGGCTCATGGATGCCGAATGGAATGCACAGGCATATGACCGTGCGCGGGCTGCCGAGCGCGATGAAGAGCAGCGCAAGCAGCAGCAGAGACAAGACGAATCCGCACGCGCGCGCGCTCGCTTTGTGGCAACGATACAGGCATATCAGGACGCGAAGAAAGAGATGGAGAAGAAAGCCAGAGCGATTCGATATACCGGCACAGGCCGCGAGGTGGCGAAGAAGAAACAGGAGCGACACGATCATGCGGTGGCGGCGCGACAAGCG
>NZ_CBXX010000028.1 GCF_000577615.1 Herbaspirillum sp. RV1423 | reverse complement strand
CTTGAGCGCCACGATATTCTCATGCAGTCGCGCTGTCGTGAGTTGCTTGCGTTCCGGCTCTTGGCGATCCGCCGTGTCGAGTGCGCTCAGATAGCGGTCGATACTCGCTGCAATCTCTTCCATGCGCCGTTGCAGTTTGGCGCTGGTGAAGTTGCGGTCGCGGTTGTTGATGGCCTTGAATTTGCTGCCGTCAATGGCCACCAGCGCTTCAGAGAAGAGGCCAAGCCGCTGGCATAACACGACGAACTGCCTGCATACATTGGAAATGGCACGGCCGTTGTCTTTGCGGAAGTTGGCGATGGTCTTGAAGTCTGGCGTCAAATGACCGGTCAGCCACATCAGTTCAACATTACGCTGCGCTTCCCGTTCCAGGCGACGGCTGGATTGAAGTCGATTGAGGTAGCCGTAGATGTAAATCTTGAGAAGCACTTCCGGGTGATAAGCGGGACGTCCGGTTTGTGCAGGCGTCGTCCCTGCGAAACCCATGTGCGCCAGGTCCAGTTCATCGACGAAGACATCGACTACACGAACCGGGTTACTGTCGGCGACGTAGTCGTCCAGTTGTTCGGGCAACAAGATACGTTGATGGCGATCCCGCCCTTCAATGAAGCGTTTCATCGGTGCACCTCGAACAGAGTCATCTGTTCGTGTGACATGGATTGCGGCAAATCGTTTACTTCAGATTAGAATAACGCTCTCTGGCGTTTTTACACAGCCTCGGCCAGAAGCAGCCATACGAACAAAACTCAACTTGTGCTTTATTGGCCCAGTCGAGCCTGCGCTTCGGCTGTCACCGGAGTAAAGAAATTAATCAGATTTCCATCCGGGTCCCGGAATAGCAGCGAGCGATTACCCCAAGGCATTGTGGTTGGCGCTTGAACTAAATATGGACCGATCACGACAGACAATCGCTGGAATTCCGCATCGACATCGCTTACGTGAAATTCGATAATCGCTGAGCGATTCTGTCCCTGGTTTGCGATCCCATCGCCGAAAAACTGGAGGGTGCGCGTGCTGCCCAGGGCCAGGACTGCATTTGGAGTTCTTAACTCGCAGAAGTCTTCTGTATATGTTTGAGCAGAACGATTGACAACGAGTTCGTAAAATTTCCGCAGTCGAGTAATGTCGGCGGTGATCAAGCGGATGGATACCAAATTCATGACGGCCTTTCTGGAGGCAATACGCCTCGGATGTGAGAGTCGTCGTTTTACGCGAGTGCTCCTGACAGCGTGGTGTCAGGAGTGTCCATCACAAGCTGCCTTGTGCGGCAGAGTCACTGAGCGAATTTCCCCGGCCCTGGCCATGGAAAGAGCGAGATACGCCAGACAGTATTTCCTCAGTTCTCGGCCGGAAGCCGGCGTTCCATTTTTTGTCGGGAACTGCCGGATAACTCAATACAGGGAATTGCGCACGGAAGTGTAATAACCTTCATCCATTTTTTGTGCAGCAGCAGCGTCGGCTCCGGTGAGCGCCGCTTTCATTTCGCCGGGCGATGGCACGCTGCGGCGATCGAGTCTTGAGGCGTCGCTCCATAACCTGGCACGATTGATTGCCTTGCCGCAGTGAAAAAGTACTTCGTCAATCGTCACCACAATTGCACATTTGGGTAACCGGCCCTTCTTCATCCGCCGCAATACAGACAACTTGAATTCGGCACTGTAATGCTCGTGCTTCTTGCTTAACCCCTTCAGGCCATGATGGCGATAACTTTGTACCCAGCGCCGGACCGTTCCGTGACCAACTCCGAACTCCTTTCCGACCGTTCTGGCATTGCCTCCCTTGCTCAGGTACTGCTTTACTACCTCATGCTTGAACTTCGTTTCGTATTTCGCCATGTAAAAACCCCAAAGGTTAGACTTTTGTCCAACTCTTTGGGGTCAGTTCACGATGCGGGCTTTTCTATCGGGGGATTCGAATTAACGCTATGTTCAGTTAGACGGCTTAAGAGTGAATTTCAAACGATTATGACGCAAGAGGCGATCACCACTAAAAAAACGCCTCGTGGGTGCGTCAAAATGCGTCAAAAACGATGCCCCTCTGTCTGGCATCAAAGCCAGGCCCGGCAGGTCTTGCCGACTGACGCATTTTTGAGTCAAAACAGCCCTATGTAACCGGCAGGCGCGGGGTGGGGGCAACTGAGCGCGCCAGCGTGAAATCGCCTTAAATATTTCATTTAGACAACATTTTTAGGCATCGCCATAGGCGACTCAGGACGGCCAAGGTAAGGCCCCGTGGCACTCGGCCTGCCTATATCTCCCTCGCCGGCATCCTTGTCGCCTTGCCCGGACGTTCTGCGTGAGTCCTTGCGCCCACTCCTTGGTCGCGGCAATCAAGGAAGAATTCAGGGCATCACTTTGACAATTTGTAATCGATCGATTACAATTACCTCATGTTCTCAATAAAATCACTCCCAGAATTCACGGCATGGCTCGACGGCCTGAAAGATTCCTCGGTTCGCGGCCTTGTCGTGGCGAGAATCAAAAGATTGGAGCGCGGACTCATGGGCGACGTTGAGCCTGTTGGCGAAGGCGTCTCGGAACTCCGCATTCATGTCGGGGCTGGATGGCGTGTGTATTTCACGCAGCGCGGCGCGCATGTGGTCGTGCTACTCGTTGGGGGCTCCAAACGTTCGCAAAAGAACGATATCAAGCGCGCTAAGGCGCTCGCAGCGATGTTGGATTAACGGAAGGAAATGACTATGACCAAACGAATTAAAGTTGACGATTTACCAGAATTCGACGCCGCACCTTATCTCGACAACGAGGAAGCCATTGCGGCCTACCTCACTGACATTCTGGAAGCGAACGACGCGGCTTTGCTGGCATCGGCACTTGGCGACATCGCGCGTGCTCGCGGCATGGGGGAAATTGCCAAGTCAGCCGGCATTACGCGCGAAGCACTCTACAAGGCGTTGCGCCCTGGCAGCGCCCCACGCTTCGACACGGTCAACCGTGTCTGTGCGGCGCTCGGCGTGCGCCTGGTAGCGCAAGCCGTGCATAGCTGATCGCGTGCGAATTTTCTACCGTCCTGCTCTGCGCCGCGCCGCCCGCTCCTTATCGTAGTCGTCGCGGCAATCCACATTGCAAAACAACATCTCCGGCGGCACGAGCTCGTCGCAGAAGTGGCAATGACAATCCGGCTCCAAGACCGGCCGCCGCAACACGGCGGCAAGGCTCTTGGCAGCGGTTGCAAAAATTCTCGAATCCCGCGATATCGGCGCAATCGAATTGCGACGCAAAATCAAAAGCACGACAGGCTTGCGCACTATTTATGCACGGACGTCGGGCCTGAAGACGGAAATCGAGGCGGCTCTCGCTTTGTGGTCAAAGAAAGCTGACCGACTGTTCTGCACTCGCAAGGGGACGCTGCTACAACGAAGCGCATCTATCACCGCAAACCGGAGCTTGTGCAGCCATTAAAAGAACAGGTAAATAACACAGGGGGCTGCAAATAGCATAAAGGGTTTCCGGCGCAAGCCGGAAACCCTTGTAAACTGGTGCTGATGAGAGGAATCGAACCTCCGACCTACTGATTACGAATCAGTTGCTCTACCAACTGAGCTACATCAGCGCGAGCGCTATTCTAGCAAAAAACAGGTTTCGCAGAGAACTTCCATCGAAAAACCTCCAGACCCCATGCTTTCCTGCTCCAATAACGAGCGACATCCCGCCTCTGAAGTTACAATCGCGGTCGCACTGTTTGTGCTCATGTTCATTACCACTTTTCTCCATGAATCATTCCGAAACGGCGCGCGGCATCGCTTTGTCGGTGACGGCGTCGACGCTGTTCGCCCTTCTTTCCGCCTATACCAGCCGGCTGGCGCCGCTCGACGGGCTCGATATCTTTGCCTGGCGCGTCTTGTGGACGCTGCCGGCGGTGGCTGTGCTGATCGTCTGGCGCCAGCATGGGCGGCAATTGCGCGATGCGGTTCTTGCATTGCTGCGCAGTCCCTGGCAAGCACTGCTCTTTGCGGCAATGACGGCGATGCTGGGGGTGCAGTTGTGGCTATTCTTGTGGGCGCCGCTGAACGGACGGGCGCTGGATGTGTCGCTGGGCTACTTCTTGCTGCCGCTGGCGATGGTGCTGATCGGACGCTTTTATTACGGCGAACGACTGGATGCGTGGCAGCGCATTGCTGTCGTGTGCGCCGTGGTCGGTGTGTTGCATGAATTGTGGATGACGCGGGCGTTTTCGTGGCCGACGATTGTGGTGGCCGCTGGATATCCGCCCTACTTCGTGATGCGGCGCCGCCTGAAGCTGGATTCGCTGGTGACGTTTACGATGGAGATGCTGTTGCTGACGCCGGTGGCGATATTCACGCTGTATGGCAGCGTGACGCTGCCGTCGGTGTGGCAACGGCCGGACATCTATCTGATGCTGCTGCCGGGGCTTGGCATACTGAGCACCGTCGCGATGGATTGCTTTCTGCGCGCGAGCAGGCTGCTGCCGATGGGATTGTTCGGGATCCTAGGTTATGTCGAGCCGATGCTGCTGGTGTTCGTGGCGCTCATCTTGCTGGATGAGTCGCTGACTTCAGCGCAGTTGTGGACCTATATCCCGATCTGGCTGTCGGTCGGTTTCACGGCGATCCATAGCGTGCGCCTGATGCAGCGGCGCTGAACGCATCCCGCCGCCGTCGCCGGGACGACGGCATAAGACACGAATGCAATGAAAAAGGGACTTGCCATGCAAGTCCCTTTTTTGTCCGGTCGGCAGACGCCTGCTTATTCCTTGTGATACCTGGTCACGCGTTCGACCTCGTTCTTCGATCCGAGGAAAACCGCGACGCGCTGGTGCAGCTTTTCCGGCTGGATGTCGAGGATGCGCTGGTCGCCGTTGGTGGCGGCGCCGCCGGCCTGCTCGACGATGAAGGCCATCGGGTTGGCTTCGTACATCAGGCGCAGCTTGCCTGGCTTGTCCGGTTCGCGTGCATCGGCCGGGTACATGAAGACGCCGCCGCGATTGAGGATGCGATGCACATCGGCCACCATGGAGGCGATCCAGCGCATGTTGAAATCCTTGCCGCGTGGGCCGGTGGATCCGGCCAGCATTTCGTCGACGTAGCGCTTGACCGGTGGATACCAGTGGCGCGCGTTGGAGGCGTTGATGGCGAATTCCTGAGTGTCGGCGGGAATCTGCATGTCGCGCTGGGTCAGCACCCAGGCACCCATTTCACGATCCAGCGTGAAGCAGTGCACGCCGTCGCCGGTGGTCAGCACCAGCACGGTTTGCGGGCCGTAGACGGCATAGCCGGCAGCGACCTGCTTGCAGCCCGGTTGCAGGAAATCCTTTTCCGACGGATCGCTCATGCCCTCCGGCGCCTTCAGCACCGAGAAGATGGTGCCGATGGACACGTTGACGTCAATGTTGCTGGAGCCGTCCAGCGGATCGAACATCAACAGGTATTCGCCCTTGGGATAACGGTTGGGGATAAGATGGATGGTCTCCATTTCTTCCGACGCCATGCCGGCCAGGTGGCCGCCCCATTCGTTGGCTTCGAGCAGGATTTCGTTGGAGATGACATCCAGCTTTTTCTGCACTTCGCCCTGCACGTTCTCGCTGCCGGCGCTGCCCAGCACTTCGCCCAGCGCGCCCTTGCCGACGGCGTGGCTGATGCTCTTGCAGGCGCGGCCGACGACTTCGATCAGCAGGCGCAGTTCGGACGGGATCTTGTTGTGCAGGCGCTGCTGCTCGATCAGGTGTTGGGTGAGACTGATGCGTTTGGTCATGATGCTCTTTCTAAAAAAACGATTCGCGATTCTTTGCAATCCATTATGGCGCGACGGATCAGTTCGCCAGCGCCTTGGTGATCACCTCTGCGACGTCGCGCGACAGCTTGGGCGTGTCGGCGACCTGTTGCAAGGCGTTGCGCATTCTTTCCTGCAGGGCCGGCGCGTACTTGCGCCAGCGGTCCAGGCTGCGCGCCAGGCGGGCGGCAACTTGCGGGTTGCTGCCGTTGAGCGCGATGACTTGCTCGGCCCAGAAGGCGTAGCCGCTGCCGTCAAGCGCGTGGAAGGCCGACGGGTTGCCGTTGCAGAAGCTGAAAATCAGGCTGCGCGCCCGATTCGGGTTCTTCAGGGTGAAGGCCGGATGTTGCGCCAGCGCGCGTACGGTCTCGACGTCGGCGGTGCGCGCGGTGGCTTGCAGCGTAAACCACTTGTCGATGACCAGCGCCTCCTGCTCGAACTCGCTGTAGAAAGCTTGCAGCGCCTTGCCCTTGCCTGCGGCGCGGCTGTTGGTCAGCGCGGCGAGCGCAGCCAGGCGGTCGGTCATGTTGTTGGCGCCGTCGCATTGCTTTTGCGCCAGCGCGTGGGATTGCTCGTCGTCGAGTTCAGCCAGGTAGGACAGCACGACGTTCTTCAACGCGCGCTTGCCGGAAGCCGCGGCATCGGGGCTGTAGGCGCCGCCGGCCAGATTGGCCTTGTAGACGCTCAGCAAGTCGGCGCGCAGCTCTTTGGCCAGCGTGCGGCGCAGGAACTGGCGCGCGGCGTGGATGGCTTGCGGGTCGATGACTTCCATTTGCTCGGCGATCATGGTTTCCGACGGCAGGGTCAGCACCAATTCGCGGAAGGCCGGGTCGAGCGAGGCGTCGTTGAGCGTCGCGCGCAAGGCGTCGGTCAGCGCATTGTCGTGTTGCAGGTTGCCGAGCACGGCATCGACCGAGACCACATGTCCCGACTGGCGCGCGGCCTGCACCGCGATGGTCAGGTTGAGCAGGCGGCGCGTGGCGAGGCGCTGGCCGGCTTCCCAACGGTTGAACGGATCGCTGTCGTGCGCCATCAGGAAGGCCAGCTCGGCGTCGCTGTATTCATATTCCAGCACCACCGGCGCGGAGAAGCCGCGCAAGATCGACGGCACCGGTTTCTCGGCGACGTTGACGAAGGTGAAGGTCTGCTTTGCCTGCGTCAGTTCCAGCACGCGCGTAGTCGGCTTCCCTGACTTCTCGCCGGCCAGCATCAGCGCGAGGTCCCTGCCCTTGCGGTCGAGCAGGCCGACGGCGACGGGGATATGGAACGGCAGCTTTTTCTTCTGGCCCGGCGTCGGCGGACAGGATTGTTCCAGCGTCAGTTCCACCGTCTTGTTCTTCGCATCGTAACGCATCGACGCTGCGACGTGCGGCGTGCCGGCCTGGCTGTACCAACGCTCGAATTGCTTGAGGTCGCGCCGGTTGGCGTCGGCCATGGCCGCGCGGAAATCGTCGCAGGTCACGGCCTGGCCGTCATGGCGCTTGAAGTACAGGTCCATGCCCTTGCGGAAGCCCTCGCGGCCGAGCAAGGTCTGGTACATGCGCACCACTTCCGCGCCTTTTTCATAGACGGTGACGGTGTAAAAATTATTGATCTCGACGAAGGAGTCTGGGCGCACCGGATGCGCCATCGGACCGGCGTCTTCAGGAAACTGCGCCTGGCGCAGCACGCGCACGTCGTCGATGCGCTTGACCGTGCGGCCGCTGTCGCTGCCGATCATGTCGGCGGAAAACTCCTGGTCGCGGAAGACGGTGAGGCCTTCCTTGAGCGACAACTGGAACCAGTCGCGGCAGGTGACGCGGTTGCCGGTCCAGTTGTGGAAATATTCATGGCCGACCACGGCTTCGATATTGGCGTAATCGACATCGGTCGCGATGCGCGGGTTGGCCAGCACGAACTTGGTGTTGAAGATGTTGAGCCCTTTGTTTTCCATCGCGCCCATGTTGAAATCGCCGACGGCGACGATCATGAAGCGGTCCAGGTCCAGCTCCAGGCCGAAGCGTTCTTCGTCCCAGCGGATGCTGTTCTTGAGCGAATCCATGGCGTGCTGGGTCTTGTCGAGGTTGCCTGCTTCCACCCACACTTGCAGCAGGACTTCGCGGCCCGACTTGAGCCTGAACTTCTCTTCCTGGCAGACCAGCTTGCCGGCCACCAGCGCGAACAAATAGGACGGTTTCTTGAACGGGTCTTCCCATTTGGCGTAGTGACGGCCGTCTCCGAGGTCGCCCTCTTCGACGAGGTTGCCGTTGGACAGCAGCACCGGATATTGCTTCTTGTCGGCGCGCAGCATCACGGTGTACTTGCCCATCACGTCGGGACGATCGGGGAAATAGGTGATCTTGCGGAAACCTTCGGCTTCGCACTGGGTGAAGAAATTGCCGTTGGAAACGTACAAACCCATCAGCGAGGTATTGCGCTGCGGGCGCGTGGTCGTCTCAATTTCCAGCGTGACCTTGGCCGGCGCGCCGGGAATGCGCAGGATGCCGCCTTGCACACGATAGTCACGCGAGGTCAGTATGTTGCCGTTCAGGCGCAGTTGCACCAGTTCAAGCTCTTCGCCGTACAATTCGATGTCGCGGCCGGCGGCGGCCGGATTGCGTTGCATGACGATGCGCGTGGCAACGCGAGTCAGTTCGGGCGCAAGATCGAAGCCCATTTCGACAGTGTCGACAAAATAGGTCGGCGCGGCGTAGTCTTTGCGGTAAATCGTCGGAGGCGTATCGGTGCGCATGGAGGATATCCCGGAAAAAGGAAGCAATAGGAACAAAACACGATTTTACCAATCAACCGTAGGGCCTGTTGCCATTTAATTTGGAACCCTTCGAGAACGGCTGCTGGCCCCGGGATAGGCAGAAAACGGCGAGAGTAATAGCCGGATGCATTTCACCGAAGCCTGAAGCCTATTATTTATTTTTATCGATCTGCCGGATCATCTGGAGACATCATGAAACGCTTGCTCGGCATCATCTTCGCCGCATGCACCATCCTTCTTGCGGGATGCGCCAGCACCATCAGCAGCGACGTTACCGCTTTCCACGCCTGGCCTGCCGACCTGAAGGACAAGTCCTTCGTCTTTACGCCGACCAGAGACCAGGAAGGCAGCCTCGAATATCGCAACTACGAGCAACTGATCCGCGCAGAATTGCTGCGCCTGGGCTTTGCCGACGCCGTGAGCGCCAAAACCGCGAGACTGAAGGTCGCATTCAGCTACGGCATGCAGGCCGGCACCGTGGTGGTGACCGAGCCGGCTTACGATCCGTTCTGGTACGGTCCGGGCTGGCATCGTTCGTGGGGGCCGTGGGGACCGGGACCGTTCTACGATCCGTTCTGGTCGCCGCCGATGCAGACCACGACTTTCCCGGTATTGCAGCGTCGCCTGTACCTGACCATCACGCGCGCCGACAACGACCAGAAGCTGTATGAAGTCACGGTCGACAGCGAAGGCCGCGAAGCGACGTTGCCGATGGCCATGCCTTACATGGTGCGCAGCGCGTTTTCGGATTTCCCCGGCCCCAGCGGCGTGTCGCGCCACGTCGAGCTGAAGCTGGACAAGCCGAAGGCGTCCGCAACAGTTGCGCCAGCGGCACCGGCCAACCCTAGTTGATCAGTTTTTCATCGTGCACGATGGCGGTGATGTCGACGTAGCTGAGACTGGCCGAGCAAGATGCTCTATTCGGTCACGCCGGTTTCAGCGCTTGCCGCACTGAAGACGGCAATCAGCAGACAAGCCGGGAACGCGGGCAAGCAAATGCGTTTCCACAATGCGTTTGACATAACTCCCCCCTACTCAGAATGTCCCATCTTGATTAAATGTCGCCATGTTGCCTTGATGACAATCAACAATACGCTCTGAAGTGAGGAAATTGATATCTTTTGTAACTGTGCCCGCCGCCCGATCCCGGCCGGTCGGCCGAAACGGGCCGTGAAGGACTGTCGCGGTTCAGGAATAGAACGCTTCGCTGCCGAAGGTAATGGCGACGATGATCAGTACGGCCAGGATCAGGACCAGCAGCAGCCGGCCGAACTTGGGCGTGCCGTCAACGCCGGCAGGCTGCTCGTCGGGATGATTCATCGGATTTTCACCGGAGTCGGAGTTATTCACGGTCGCTCGCTTGTTCAAGGAATCAAGATGGTGGAGCCGGTGGTCTTGCGGTCTTCCAGATCGCGGTGCGCCTGGGCGACATCCTTCAGGGCGTAGCGCTGGTTGATGTCGATGTTGACCTTCTTGCTCTCGACCATGGCGAACAGGTCGCCGGCCGTGGCATTGAGCGCCTCGCGCGTGGCGACGTAGTTGCCCAGCGACGGCCGCGTCAGGAACAGCGAGCCGCGCGAAGCCAGTTCATTCACGCCGAACGGCGTCACCGGGCCCGACGCGTTGCCGAAGCTGACCATCATGCCGCGCGGCGACAGGCAGTCGAGCGAACCGATGAAGGTATCCTTGCCGATCGAGTCGTACACCACCGGCACGCCTTTGCCGCCGGTGAGTTCCTTGACGCGTTCGACAAAATTCTCGGTCTTGTAATTGATCACGTGAGTGCAGCCCGCAGCCTTGGCCAGCGCGGCTTTCTCTTCCGTGCTGACGGTGCCGATCACGGTCACGCCCAGCGCCTTGGCCCATTGGCAGGCGATCAGGCCGATACCGCCGGCGGCGGCGTGCAACAGGATGGTCTCGCCGCCCTTGAGCGGATAGGTCTGGCGCAGCAGGTATTGCACCGTCATGCCTTGCAGCATCATGGCGGCTGCCGTGTCGAAGCTGATCGAATCGGGCAGCTTGACCAGAATGTCGGCCGGCATCACGCGCGCTTCCGCATAAGCGCCGTTGGGACGGCCGGCATAGGCGACGCGATCGCCGGCCTTGAAGTCGGTCACGCCGGCGCCGACGGCTTCGATGGTGCCGGCGGCTTCCTGGCCGAGGCCGTTCGGCAGCGGCTGCGGATACAGGCCGGAGCGGAAATAGACGTCGATGAAATTCAGGCCGCAGGCGGCGTGGCGGATACGGACTTCGCCGGGGCCGGGATCGCCGACTTCGACATCGACATATTCCATGACTTCCGGTCCGCCGGTCTTGAACATTCTGATTGCTTTTGTCATTTCGGTCTCCTGGATGGCGATTGAAAGGCTAAGTTTTTTTACGCGACAGCAAATAAATTCCCGACAGCACCAGCGCCGTGCCGATCAACTGGATCGCCGTGATCGGTTCGTCCAGCAATATGGCGCCGAGAAACAGCGTCGACACCGGCCCCACCAGTCCGGCCTGCGCGGCACTGGGCGCGCCGATGCGGGCCACCGCGATCATGGTCAGGAACACCGGCAACACCGTGCAGAACACCGCATTGATCAGCGACAACTGATACACCTCGATCGGCTGCACCAGAGCGGAGGCCGGGCGCAGGATGAAGAACTGCAGGATGCAGGCGACCGACGATACGCACATGGCGTACGCCACCAGCCGCATCGCGCCGACGCGGCGCACCAGCTCGCCGGAGAAGATCAGGTACAAGGCATAGGACATCGCCGCGCCCAGCACCAGCGTGCTGCCGAGCACAACGTTGCCGCCGCCGGCGTTGATGTCGTGCTGCAGCACCAGCGCGGTGCCCAGATAGGACACCAGCAGCGCGCCCCATTCCACCAGGCTGACCTTGCGCTTGAAGAACGTGAAGGAAATCAGCAGCACGAACGACGGCGTCAGGAACAGGATCAGCCGCTCCAACCCGGCCGAGATGTATTGCAGGCCGAGGAAGTCGAGGAAGCTCGACAGGTAGTAGCCGATCAGGCCGAGAAAGACGATCTTCGCATAATCGCGCGAGGCCAGCGGCGGCGAGTTGCGCGCCTGCCAGACCGCCACGACGGCGAACATCGGGAACGAAAACATCATGCGCAAGCTGATCACCATGACGGCATCGACGTGATAGCGATACATCAGCTTGGCAACGATGGCCTTGGCGGAAAAGAAAACGGCGCCGACGACAGCGATCAGCAAACCGCCGAGGTAGGCCTGGCGTTTGGAAAGATTGGGGGAGAGTGTGGCGGAAGACATCGCATGATTGTAAACGCTCCCGGCATAGCGTGCCGAAGCTATGCCGCGCTCAACGGCGCAATCAACGCGTTCAACTCGGCGGCGCCGAATTTGGGCGCAATCGCCCGGTCGCTGCCCAGCACGCCTTCGGCCAGCACCGACTTACGCTCCTGGAGTTCGAGAATGCGCTCTTCGATGCTGCCTTCGACGATCAGCTTGTAGACCAGCACCGCCTGCTCCTGCCCGATCCGATGGGCGCGCGCGATGGCCTGCTCTTCCACGGCGGGATTCCACCACGGGTCGATCAGGATCACGGTGTCGGCCGCGGTCAGGTTGAGGCCGATGCCGCCGGCCTTGAGACTGACCAGCAGGATGGGAACGTCCTTGCGCTGGAATTGCGCCACCACGTCCCCGCGCCGCGCCGACGGCGTCTTGCCGGTCAGCGACAGCCACGGCAATTGCAGGGCGTCGAGTTCGGTTTCGATCAGATCGAGCATTTCGGTGAACTGCGAAAACACCAAGATGCGGCGGCCTTCCGCCGCCAGCGAGGGCAACATGTCGCGCAACATTTCCATCTTGGCGCGCTCGATGGTCTTGGATGCCTTGTCGCCCTTCAGAAGCAGCGGGTCGCAGCAAACCTGGCGCAGCTTGAGCAAGGCATCCATGATGGTGATCTGCGAGCCGGTGAAGCCGCGCCGATCCAGCGCCCGGCGCACCTGCTTGTCGGCCGCCACGCGCACGCTTTCATACAGATCGCGCTGCACGCCCTGCAGCCGCAGCAATTTGACCGCGACGGTCCGCGCGGGCAACTCGGCGGCGACGTTTTCCTTGCGGCGGCGCAGGATGAAAGGACGCACCCGCGCCGCCAGCAACTGCGCGCGCAGGGCGTCGCCGTTTTCTTCGATGGGCTTGCGCCACAGGCGCGCGAAGGTGGTCGCATCGCCCAGGAAACCCGGCATCAGGAAATGGAACTGCGTCCACAATTCGCCGAGATGATTTTCCATCGGCGTGCCGGTCATGCACACGCGATGCCGCGCGCGCAGGCGACGCACCGCGCCGGCGCTGCGCGCCAAGGCATTCTTGACGGTCTGCGCTTCATCGAGGATCAGCAGGTGGAACTGCTGGCGCATCAGCGCGTCGAGGTCGCGCCACACCAACGGATAGGTGGTGAGAACGATGTCATGGCCGGCCATCGCGGCGAAGTCGTCTTCACGCTCCGGTCCTTGCAGGGCCAGCACGCGCAAGCCGGGCGCCATGCGTTTCGCCTCGGCCTGCCAGTTGAACACCAGCGAAGTCGGCAACACCACCAGCGCCGGGCAGTCGAGCCGGCCGGCCTGTTTTTCGATGAGGATATGCGCCAGCATCTGCGCAGTCTTGCCCAGCCCCATGTCATCGGCCAGGATGCCGGCGAGATTATGTTCGCGCAGATATTGCAGCCAGGCCACGCCATGCAACTGATACGGACGCAAGGTCACGCCCAGTCCCGCAGGCGGCGCCACCGGCGGCGGTTCGCCGGCATTGCGCAGACGCTGCGCCAGCGCGCGCAAGCCGGCATCGGCATCGAGATGCAGAGCGCCGCCGCACATCGCCTCGCTTGCGCCGAGGCGCAGGCACATGTCTTCGAGACGGCCGGCGTCCCATGACGACAGGCGCAGCACGCCGTCCTTGCGGCGCGGATCGGCCAGCAAGTCGAGCATGGCGGCAACGATGATCTTGAGCGGCGCGGCCGGGGCATCGACGCGCTTGCCGCCGGGCGCGCGCAGCGAGATGAGGGCAAGGTCGTCGATCGCGGCGATCTTGGCCAGGTCCGCCCAGCGCGCATCGCGTCGCAACAGGTCGGCCAGCATCGGCGCCAGGTCGAAGAATTGCCCGTCGATCTCGATGCCCATGGTCAGCAGCCACCAGGCCGCGCGCCCGGGTCCGCCGATATCGCCGATGACCATGTTGCGCCCCTGCTGCAAGGCGCTCGCCACTTCCTTGCCCAGCACCGCCCCGGATTCGGGACTGACGATCAGGCGCCAGGCTTCGACCGGCACGCTTTCGTGCGCGAAACCGGGACGCACGACGATCTGCCAGCCCTGCTGTTGCAGTTCCGGCACCCGGTCGGCCCAGAAATCGCCGAAACCGTTTTCCAGCAGCAGCGACCACAGCGGCTCATGCAGCGTCGCCATCTCCGCCGCGCGCCATTGCAGCGCATCCGGCGGCAACGGCAGCAGACCGACGGCCTGGATGGCTTCAAGCGCATCGGCTTCGGCGTGCAGGTCGCGGCGCATGACGACTTGCCGTCCTTGCGGATCGAACAGGAGTTGCGTGGCGGCGGCACTTTGGTCCATGAGGCTGGTTTGCGCGGCGGTTTCCCACCGCAGGCCTGCTCCGGCCTGATAGGTCCAGTCGACTTGCGCGACCGTGACGTTGCCGCCGCGCGGACCGAACAGGCCGCCCGGACGCAAGCCGAGCACGCCGTCGCCGCGCGTGAGCGTATGCAGCGTCAGGCGCGGACGAAAGCGGCCCGGCACTTCAGACGGCCGGTCTGAGGAGCGATCCCCGGATGCCGCCATCGATCAGCGTTTCTTGAGCAGGGATCCCAGCACGCCGCGGATGATTTCACGGCCGACTTGCGAGCCGATGCTGCGCGCTGCGGATTTGACCATGGCTTCGACCGGCGATTCGCGACGGCTATTGCCGCCTGCGCTGTTGCCAAAAATACCGCCGGCGGCGTCCTTGAGCAGATCCCCCAGGCCGCCGCCGGAAGACGCGGGGCCGGCCGGCACGGTGGCAGGCGCGCCGTCCGGTTGCCGGGCGGCGCGGCCCTTGAGTTTTTCATAAGCGGATTCGCGGTCGACGACTTTTTCGTAAACGCCGGCCACCACCGACGCCGCGATGAAGGCCTTGCGCTCGTCGTCGGTGATCGGCCCGATCTGCGAGCCCGGCATCAGGATGTAGGCGCGCTCGACCACGTTCGGACGGCCCTTCTCGTCGAGGAAAGACACCAGCGCTTCGCCCACCCCGAGTTCGGTGATCGCCGTCGCGGTATCCAACTGCGGATTGGCGCGGAAGGTTTCGGCGGCGGCCTGCACCGCCTTCTGATCGCGCGGCGTGTAGGCGCGCAAGGCGTGCTGTACACGGTTGCCGAGCTGGCCGAGCACGGTATCGGGAATATCCAGCGGATTTTGCGTGACGAAGAATACGCCGACGCCCTTGGAACGGATCAGGCGCACCACCTGCTCGATCTTTTGCAGCAGCGGCTTGGGCGCTTCGTCGAACAGCAGATGCGCCTCGTCGAAAAAGAACACCAGTTTGGGCTTGTCGAGGTCGCCGACTTCGGGCAGGTGCTCGAACAGTTCCGACAGCATCCACAGCAGGAAGGTGGAATACAGACGCGGCGCATTGAGCAGCTTGTCGGCGGCAAGGATGTTGATCACGCCCTTGCCTTTGGCGTCGGTCTGCATCCAGTCTTCGATATTGAGCATCGGCTCGCCGAAGAACTTGTCGCCGCCCTGCTCCTCGATGCCGATCAGGCCGCGCTGGATGGCGCCGATGCTGGCGGCGGAAATGTTGCCGTATTCGGTCTTGAAGGTCGCCGCATTGTCGCCGACGTGCTGCAGCATGGCGCGCAGGTCCTTGGTGTCGAGCAGCAACAGGCCGTTGTCGTCGGCAATCTTGAACACCAGTTGCAGCACGCCTTCCTGGGTGTCGTTCAGGTTCAGCATGCGCGCGATCATCAGCGGCCCCATGTCGGAAATCGTCGCGCGCACCGGATGGCCTTTTTCGCCGAAGACGTCCCAGAACGTCACCGGCAGCGCTTCCCAGGACGGCTCGTCCAGGCCCAGCGTGGCCAGGCGCTCCTTGCCCTTGGCCGACAGCGCGCCTGCCTTGGACAAACCCGACAGGTCGCCTTTGACGTCGGCCATGAACACCGGCACGCCGATATCGGACAGCGCCTGCGCCACCACTTGCAAAGTGACGGTCTTGCCGGTGCCGGTGGCGCCGGTGATGCAACCGTGGCGGTTGACCAGATTGGGCAGCAGGACCAGTTCCTGAGTCTGATTCTTGGCGATGGAAAGTGGATTGATCATAATAGGAAATCGATAAAAGGAAGGCCCGCTGGTGGGCTTGGGGGTCGGACGATATGGTAAAATTCTCGGTCGATTATAACTAGAACCCCCTTCGTCAATTTGCGAATTTCAGTGACTTTCGCAACCATCCGGGCGAAGCGCGTTCCATCAAGGCAGGAAAGATTCATCATGGCTGGACACAGCAAATGGGCCAATATTCAGCATCGTAAAGGCCGTCAGGACGAAAAGCGCGGCAAGATCTGGACGCGCCTGATCAAGGAAATCACCGTCGCGGCCCGCATGGGCGGCGGCGATCCGGACGCCAACCCGCGCCTGCGCCTGGCGATCGACAAGGCCGCCGACGCCAACATGCCCAAGGACAACGTCACCCGCGCCATCCAGCGCGGCACCGGCACCCTGGACGGCGTCAACTACGAAGAGGTCCGCTACGAAGGCTACGGCATCAACGGCGCGGCCATCATCGTCGATTGCATGACCGACAACCGCATCCGCACCGTGGCCGAAGTGCGCCACGCGTTTTCCAAATTCGGCGGCAACATGGGCACCGAAGGTTCGGTGTCGTTCATGTTCAAGCATTGCGGCCAGTTGTTGTACGCGCCGGGCACGGATGAAGACGCCGTCATGGAAGCCGCGCTCGAAGCCGGCGCCGACGACGTCATCACCGACGACGAAGGCGGCATCGAAGTGCTGACGCCGCCCAACGATTTCGCCAACGTCAAGGCAGCGATGGAAAAAGCCGGCTTCAAGGCCGAAATGGCTGAAATCATCATGAAGCCAGCCACCGAAACCGTCTTCACCGGCGACGACGCCGTCAAGATGCAAAAACTGCTCGACGCCCTGGAAAACCTCGACGACGTGCAGGAAATCTACAGCAATGCCGTGATCGAACAATGATCGCGGCATAAGTCGGCCAACTTACTTATCAGTCCACTCCCATGAAAATTCTCGTTGTTGGCTCCGGCGGTCGTGAACACGCACTGGCCTGGAAAATCGCCCAATCGCCCCGCATCCAGACCGTCTACGTCGCGCCGGGCAACGGCGGCACCGCGCTTGACGCGCGCCTGGAGAACGTCGCGATCACCGATCTCAACGAGCTCGCCGATTTCGTCCAGAAAGAACACGTCGCGCTGACCGTGGTCGGTCCCGAAGTCCCGCTGGCGGCCGGCATCGTCAACCTGTTCCGCTCCCGCGGCCTGAAGATCTTCGGACCGACCAGGGAAGCAGCGCAACTGGAAAGCTCGAAAGATTTTTCCAAAGCCTTCATGAAGCGCCATGCGATCCCGACCGCCGAATACCAGACCTTCTCCGACGTCAAGGCCGCGCACGATTATGTCGCGCAAAAAGGCGCGCCGATCGTGATCAAGGCCGACGGCCTGGCAGCCGGCAAAGGCGTGGTCGTGGCAATGACACTGGAAGAAGCGCACGGCGCCGTGGACATGATGCTCTCGGACAACAAGCTCGGCGACGCCGGCGCGCGCGTGGTCATCGAAGAATTCCTGGCCGGCGAAGAAGCCAGCTTCATCGTCATGGTCGACGGCAAGAACATCCTGCCGCTGGCCACCAGCCAGGACCACAAGCGCCTGCAAGACAACGACCAGGGCCCGAACACCGGCGGCATGGGTGCCTACTCGCCCGCCCCGATCGTGACGCCGGCGCTGCACGCGCGCGTGATGCGCGAAATCATCGTGCCCACCGTGCAGGGCATGGCCAAGGACGGCATTCCGTTTTCCGGTTTCCTCTACGCCGGCCTGATGATCGACGACAAGGGCAATCCGAAGACGCTGGAATTCAACTGCCGCATGGGCGACCCGGAGACGCAGCCGATCATGGCGCGCCTGAAGACCGATCTGCTGACCGTGATGGAACATGCGGTCCAGGGCACGCTCGACACCATCGAGCTGGAATGGGACCGTCGCACCGCGCTGGGCGTGGTGATGGCGGCTGCCGGTTACCCCGATGCGCCGCGCAAGGGCGACCTGATCACCGACATCCCTGCGGAAACCGCCGACTGCATCACCTTCCACGCCGGCACGACATTGAACGGCGACAAGCTGACCACGTCGGGCGGCCGCGTGCTGTGCGTGGTGGGCCTGGGCGACAGCGTCAAGGTCGCGCAAAAACAGGCTTACGCAGCCGCCGACCTGATCCATTTCGAAGGCGCCCAACTGCGTCGCGATATCGGCTGGCGCGCGCTCAAACGCTGATCCGCACGATCACACGAGACGGACTCGGCAAAAACCTCGCAAGACCCAGGTTTTGCGAGGTTTTTTGCTTTCTATCCGCCTGTTTTGCATAAAATCGCAATAAATCTGCAACAAAAAGAACCGGCAAGCAACTAACGCCGGTCAAAGTCTCGAATGCAAGGAAGGACAACGCATGCAACAACATCTGCTCAACCTGGATACCCTGATCAATCTCTATCTCGTGCCGTTCGGACTGAAAGTGCTGGCCGCGCTGGTCATCTGGTTCGTCGGCGGCATGCTGATCGGCACCTTCGCCAAAGTGGTGCGGCGCGTGCTGACCCTGCGCCAGTTGGAGCCTACGCTGGTGAATTACGCCATTTCCGCCATCCATGTACTCCTGCGCGTGCTGCTGGTGATGGGCATCCTCGAAGTCTGCGGGGTGCCGACCACCTCGTTCGCCGCCATGATCGGCGCGGTCGGCGTGGCGCTGGGCGTGGCCTGGTCGGGCCTGCTGTCGAACTTCGCGGCGGGAATCTTCCTGGTGGTGCTGCGTCCGTTCAAGGTCGGCGACTACATCACGGCGGCAAGCCAGACCGGCACGGTGACCGATATAGGCCTGGTGACCACGACCATACTCACCGACAACAATCTGCGCGTGATCATCGGCAACAACAAGCTGTTCTCCGACATCATCACCAACTACAACATCCACCCGACGCGCCGCGTCGACTTGCGCTGCCAGATCGCCTATGGCGTCAGTCCTGCCGAGGCGATTGCGCGCCTGACCGCCAAGGTCTCGCAGATCCCGAATGTGCTGGTCGACCCGCCGGTCGCCGTGGTGATCCTGGAATTCAACGCCAGCGGCACCTTGCTGGCGGTGCGCCTGTATGCATCGACGCCGAATTTCGGCCAGGTCTACAACGACACCAACCAGGCCATCGCGCAAACCTGCGCCGAAGCCGGCTGGCCGGCGCCTGCAACGTACCAGGTCAGCGTCGCCAATACCGTTGCCAATCCACCCACACCGCAAGGCTGAACCGGCCTGAACCCGCCTGAATCGCCTCCAAAGGCCGCCCCGCAGCCGCCAAAACGGCTGCGGGCTACCCGCTGACGACGCCGTCAGGGTACAATCGCGGGGGTAATTTTCCAGCGTGACATCAAAACAGAACGCAGAACGACATCCACGCCCCTACCGATCGACGCGCCGTGACATCAACCGCACATTCCTCCTCTACCGTTAAAGCCTATCTGCAAGACCTCCAGCAACGCATCGTCGCGGCGCTGGAAAATGTCGACGGCAAATCCTTCCTGACCGATTCCTGGGAACGTCCCGAAGGCGGCGGCGGAACCTCGCGCATCGTCGAAGAAGGCAATGTGCTGGAGCGCGGCGGCGTCGGTTTTTCGCACGTCATGGGCAAGAGCCTGCCGCCTTCGGCCGCCGCCAACCGCCCGGAAATCGCCGGCCGCGAATGGGAAGCCATGGGCGTGTCGCTGGTGCTGCATCCGCGCAACCCCTATGCGCCGACGGTGCACATGAACGTGCGCTTCTTCACCACCAAAGCCGAGGGCCAAGAGCCGGTGTGGTGGTTCGGCGGCGGCATGGACCTGACGCCGTACTACGGCTTTGCCGACGATGCCGTGCATTTCCACCGCACTTGCCGCGACGCGCTGGCGCCGTTCGGCGACGGCCTGCATGCGCGCTTCAAGAAGTGGTGCGACGACTATTTTTACCTGAAGCACCGCAAGGAAGCACGCGGCGTCGGCGGCATTTTCTTCGACGATTTCAATACGCTGCCGTTCGAGGACAGCTTTGCATTGATCCGCAGCGTCGGCGACCGCTTCCTCGACGCCTACCTGCCGATCCTGCAACAGCGCAAGGACTTGCCGTACGGCCAGCGCGAGCGCGACTTCCAGGCCTACCGGCGCGGGCGCTATGTGGAATTCAACCTGGTCTTCGACCGCGGCACGCTGTTCGGCCTGCAATCGGGCGGACGCACCGAGTCGATCCTGATGTCGATGCCGCCGCTCGCCGCATGGCGCTATGACTGGCAGCCCGAAGACGGCAGCCCTGAATCGAAGCTGTATACCGATTTCCTGCCGCACAAGGAATGGATCTAGTGGCGGCCGCTCTGCCCGTGCAGGCCAGGCGCTGCATCGCCATTCTCGGCGGCAGCTTCGATCCGGTGCATAATGGCCACGTCGCGCTGGGCCAGCATTTCGTCGAGTTGCTGCGGCCCGACGAGTTGCGCGTCATTCCCACCGGCAATCCCTGGCAAAAGCATGGCCTGCAAGCCACGCCGGCGCAGCGGGTGGACATGGTCAGGCTGGCGTTCGACCACGAACACGTTCCCGTGGTCATCGACCAGCAGGAAATCCGCCGCGCCACCGCGACCTACACCATCGACACCCTGAAGGCCTTGCGGGCCGAGCTGGGACCGGCGGTGTCGATCGTGTTCCTGATGGGCGCCGACCAGCTCCAGCATCTGGATACCTGGCAAGGCTGGCAACAACTATTCGACTACGCTCACCTGTGCGCGGCGTCGCGTCCCGGCTTCGGCATCGACGCCAGCCAGGTGCCGGACGTGGTCATGCAGGAATTCACGCGCCGTGCAGGCACTGAAAAGGAAATACGCACCACCTCGCACGGCAAAGCCTATCTGGCATCCAGTCTCGACGTCGACATCTCGTCGACCGAGATCCGCTCCTTGCTGCAACGCGGCGAAAGACCGGAGTCGCTGATCCCGGCGAGGGTGCTAGACTATATCGAACAACATCATCTCTATCAAAACTAATGGATATCAAAAAACTGCAAACCGCCGTCGTCGACGCGCTGGAAGACGTCAAAGCCCAGGACATCAAGATTTTCGACACCACGCACCTGACCAGCCTGTTCGACCGCGTGGCGATCGCCTCGGGCACGTCCAACCGGCAAACCAAGGCGCTGGCGTCGTCGGTGCGCGACAAGATCAAAGCCAAGGGCGGCCATGTCCTCAGCATCGAAGGCGAAGACACCGGCGAATGGGTGCTGGTCGACCTCGGCGACATGATCGTCCACATCATGCAGCCGGCGATCCGCGCCTACTACCGCCTGGAAGAAATCTGGGGCGACAAGGAAGTGAAGATGGGCGCCGCCAAGCGCGTCGCCTCCACCGCTGCCGCCAAGAAAGCAGCCGAAGACGAAACGCCGACCAAGATCCGCCGCACCCGCGCGCAAGCCGAGGCGGTTGAAGCCAGCCAGGCGATCGACGACGAAGCACCGAAGAAGCCGGCACGCAAGCCGCGCGCCACGTCGGTCACCACCGACGCCAAGCCCGCGCCGAAAACCACACGCACGCCACGTGCATCGACCACGCTCAGCGCCGCCAAGAACAAGGCTGCTGCTGGTACCGGCGCTGCCGTCAAGCGCAAGGCGCCAGCTAAAAAAGCGGTCGGCACGACCGTCAAGGTCGCCATGCCAAAAAGCGCCATTGCGTCGAAGAAAGCGGCCGCCGCCAAGCGTCCGGCACGTCCAAAAGCCAAGGCCTGACCCCGGTAGCGTGAGCCATGCAGCTCATCATCACCGCCGTCGGCCACAAAATGCCGGGCTGGATAGAATCGGGATTTAACGAATACACCAAGAGAATGCCGGCCGAGTGCCGGATTCTTTTGAGAGAAATCAAACCGATAGAACGCTCCGGCAGCAGGACCGCAGAAACCGTGATGTCGCAGGAACGCAGCAAGATCGAAGCGGCCCTGCCGAAAGGCGCGCGCATCGTCGCGCTGGACGAACGCGGCAAGGACATCACCACCATGCAGTTGTCGCAGTACCTGACGCAGTGGCAACAGGACGGGCGCGACGTCGCCTTCGTCATCGGCGGCGCCGACGGCCTCGATCCCGGCATCAAGGCCAATGCCGACATGCTGGTGCGCATTTCCAGCCTGACGCTGCCGCACGGCATGGTGCGCGTGCTGCTGGCCGAACAGTTGTATCGTGCGTGGTCGATCACGCAGAATCATCCGTACCACCGCGTGTAAGATCATTGTTCTATTAGCAAGCGTATCGGCAGGGTATTGCCGATACCCTGATCGATACTGAGAAGTGTTCATGAAACTTGCTGACAAAAAAATCTACCTTGCCTCCAAAAGCCCGCGCCGGCGCGAACTGCTGCGCCAGATCGGCATCGATTTCGAGTTGCTGCTCAATGACAGGGAAGTCGACGAACAAGTCCTGCCCGACGAAAAACCCGCGACTTACGTCGCCCGCGTCACGCGCGACAAGCTGATCAGCGCACGCCAGACCATGCTGTACCGGCAGTTGCCGATGCGCCCCATCCTTGCGGCCGACACAACAGTCGTGGTGGACGACCTGATCCTCGGCAAACCGGCCGACGTCAGGGAAGCCGTCGACATGATCACGCGCCTGTCCGGCCGCACGCACCAGGTGCTGACCAGCGTTGCCGTGGCGTTCCAGGAACAGATGTGGCAAATCACGCAATACTCCGACGTCGCCTTCGAGACGCTGACCGACGACATGATCCGCGCCTATTGCTCGACGCAGGAGCCCTATGACAAGGCCGGCGGCTACGGCATCCAGGGACTGGCGTCGATCTTCATCAGGCACATTGCCGGCAGCCATTCCGGCATCATGGGCCTGCCGCTGTTCGAGACGGCGCAACTGTTGCAACAAGCCGGCATGCGCATCCTGCCGGCGGCGACGCTGTAAGTCGCCGCCGGCCCGGCCGCCCCGCTCATCCCAGCATTCATATTTTTAGGGTCACCAGACCATGAACGAAGACATCCTGATCAACATCACGCCGCAGGAGACGCGCGTTGCGCTGATCCTGCAAGGCGCGGTGCAAGAGCTGCATATCGAGCGCACGCTGTCGCGCGGCCTGGCCGGCAACATCTACCTCGGCAAGGTGGTGCGCGTGCTGCCCGGCATGCAATCCGCCTTCATCGACATCGGCCTCGAACGCGCCGCCTTCCTGCACGTGGCCGACATCTGGGAAGCCAAGCCGCACGACGGCCAGCATAGCCAGAATGCGCCGCAGATCCCGATTGAAAAACTGCTGTTCGACGGCCAGACCGTCACGGTGCAAGTGATCAAGGATCCCATCGGCACCAAGGGCGCACGGCTGTCGACGCAGATATCGATCGCCGGCCGCATGCTGGTCTACCTGCCGCAAGACAAACACATCGGCATCTCCCAGCGCATCGAAAACGAGGCCGAACGCGAACAACTGCGCAGCAAGGTGCAAAACCTGCTGCCGCCGGAAGAAAAAGGCGGCTTCATCATCCGCACCATGGCCGAGGACGCCACCGACGCCGACCTCCAGATGGACGTCGAATACCTGCGCAAGACCTGGGCCAGCATCATCGCCCAGACCAAGACCAAGCCCGCGCCGACGCTGATGTACCAGGACCTGAGCCTGGCCCAGCGCGTGCTGCGCGACTTCGTCGGCGACCACACCTCCAGCATCCAGGTCGACTCGCGCGAAAACTTCCAGATGCTGCAGGAGTTCGGCGCACTGTACACGCCGTCGGTGCTGCCCAAGCTGATGCACTACCGCGGCGAACGGCCGCTGTTCGACCTGTACGGCGTCGAGGAAGAAATCGAACGCGCGCTGGGACGCCGCGTCGACCTCAAGTCGGGTGGCTACCTGATCGTCGACCAGACCGAGGCGATGACCACGATCGACGTCAACACCGGCAGCTTCGTCAACGGCCGCAACTTCGACGACACCATCTTCAAGACCAATCTCGAAGCAGCACACGCCATCGCGCGCCAGCTACGCCTGCGCAATCTGGGCGGCATCATCATCCTCGACTTCATCGACATGGAGAACCTGGAACACCGCGGCGCCGTGCTGGCGGAACTGAACAAGGCCTTGCAGCGCGACCGCACCAAGATCTCGGTCTCCGGCTTCTCGACGCTGGGCCTGGTGGAAATGACGCGCAAACGCACGCGCGAATCGCTGGCGCACATCCTGTGCGAAACCTGCCCGGCCTGCAAAGGCAAAGGCCAGGTCAAGACCTCGCGTACGGTCTGCTACGAAATCCTGCGCGAAGTGCTGCGCGAAGCCAAACAATTCAACCCGCGCGAATTCCGCATCCTGGCGGCGCAAATGGTGGTCGACATGTTCCTCGAGGAAGAATCCCAGCATCTGGCGATGCTCGGCGACTTCATCCAAAAGCCGATTTCGCTGCAGGTGCAGACGGATTATCAGCAGGAACAGTACGACATCATCCTGATGTAGCGGCATGACAGCGCCGGCGAACCAAAAGGAAACCGGCCTGCCCTCTTTGGTATTGTCCGGCATCCACGGCCGCCGGCTTTCCTGACATCCGTCGTTCAGCCGGCGGCCCTCATTCCGGCATCTGCCGTGCATCAAAGCGCTCCTTTCCGCGAATCCCCGTCCCCCTGTGCAAGGCATAAGCCGCCTGCCGCAGCGTACGCTCGTCCCCGGCAGGCAGGATACGATCCGCCATCACACCGGGCTTCGATTCCGCCTCTATTTCTGCGACTTTTTGTGAACCTTTCCGAAAAAAAAGTCTGTATAAATGTGATTAAAAATTCAATAACAAATGAGTTCCATGTAACTTTTGATGTTATTGGAGGCACAGGATGGGTTTTGAATAGTCATTGATCTATCGTCAGGTCGATGCTCTTTGTAATTGGCTGCGGGGGCAAAGAGTTTGGTGAGTCTTTTAATAGCAGAGAAGCACGAAGATTGGCGGAAAACTTTGGTCAACTACCTAACTGAACGAGGAATTGCAGTTCGCTCCGCCTCATCGATTTCAGAAATGAACGAAGAACTTCAAAAAAAAAAGATTACTATTCTGATGCTCGACATGCGCTTTCGGGACGGCGCGATGCACTCGGAAGTATTCCAGCTCCGACAGCGATTTCCACTGATGGGCATCGTTGCCGTCACGGAGAAATTCCTTCCCGACGATCACGTGCAGGCGCTTAAAGACGGCGCCGATCATGTCCTGTCCAAACCTCTCAGTCTTCCCATCTTGTCGGCCACGATCGAGGCGCTGTCTCGTCGGCTCGAAATCAGCGCCCTCCCCGTAGGAGAAAAAAAGACCATCTGGAAGTTCGACCGGAAATCAGGAACACTGGCCGGCCCCACGAATATCAAGGTGACCTTCTCGGACCGGGAGAGCGCGCTGCTGACGGCGCTTTTGCTGAGTCCGTACTTTCCCATCAGTACGGACCGCCTGTTGCGAATCCTGAATATCTCCTCGGACATCTACGATCCGCATCGGATCGACACCATCATTTATCGCGTCAGAAAGAAGCTCGACAAGGTGAAACCGGTTCCCTTTGAAATCCGGAACATCTACGGACAAGGATATATTTGCATTCGCACGGACACGGAATCAGATATTTATGTGTGGGATGGACATTAACTCAATCACGTCGTGCACAACGGTCATGGTTCCACTGATTTCCGGAGTAGTGCTGCTTGCCTCCTTTTTCTATTGGAGGCATCGTCTCGGCATCGCCCAAGAGACCATTCGCCTGCTGGAAGAAGCCAACCAGGTGCTGCAAGAGCTTGCGCTGCACGACAAACTGACCGGCTTGCCCAATCGGGGACTGTTCGAAGACCGGCTGCAACAGGCGATAGAAAAAGCCTCCAGGGCGGAATCGCAATTCGCGATCCTGTTCATCGACCTGGACGGCTTCAAACTCGTGAACGACGCCTATGGCCATGACATCGGCGACATGTTGCTGATCGAGGTTGCCAACCGGTTTCGTCATGTCATCAGGGACGAAGATACCGTGGCAAGATTGGGCGGCGACGAATTCATCGTCCTGGTGCAAATTACCGATCCCGGAAACGCTGTCCTTGTCGCCGACAAACTCATTGCCGCCATTAGCGAGCCGTTCATCCTGGGGCAAAAAAACATCCGCATCTCGGCCAGCGTGGGAAGCGCCGTCTATCCGGTGGATGGAACCACGCTGCATGACTTGATAAAAAGAGCGGACGACGCCATGTACGGCATCAAACGCATCGGCCGCAACGGCGCCGCCCTGCCGTCGGAGCCGCTCGACAGCCTGGCGTTGAAATAAGCCCACGGACGATCGGGAGTTGCCGACGTGACGCTTGCCTCCAGCCGGTGACAACTATGCCCGCCACACCGGTAGCGCCCCGATCGAATTTCGCCAGAGCCTCACCAACCTGAATATCCGATGCGCACACGAGAAGCCGGGGTGCTTTTTCAAACGTTGAAGATTGCTAATACTGATACGCCAGACTAAACCCCGCCGCCGGAGCAGCGGTGCGGAAATTCCGCGGCTTGTACAGCGCCCAGCCGAGGAACAAATCGTAATGAAGCCCCTGCACCGCGCCACGCACGCCCAGTGCTGCGCCGGCCAGTTTGTCGCCCAGCAGGTATTGCACCGCCGGACCATACACCTTCCCCACATCCAGGCCCGCATACAGCGATTGCGGGCGGTCGCCCAAGGGCAGTTCGATTTCATTGCGCATAAAGAATCCGCGCTCCGCCGACAGACTCAACTCACCGTCGAAGCCGCGCACCGTATAGCGATTGCCGATACTGAATTGCTCCGACGCGTACAGCGCCGACCGCGTGGTTTGCCCGCGGAAGGTGCCGATATAAGTCAGCGGCTGCGCGCCGATCCCGAACGGCGCAACCAGCGTCGCATCGACGGTTTGCAAGGTATAACGCGTAGTCGGGCTGTCCGGCTGACGACCGGGAAGATCGGCATCGCCGTTGAACCAGCTCACGCCCCAGCGGTTGGCAATCGACAGATCCAGTTGCGCCGCGCTGAAGTAATGCTTATGCACCCAGGCCAGTTCCGCATAGGTAGCGTTGCGCCGTTGCACCTCGATTTCGGTATCGTCGAGGTAAGCGTGGTTCCAGCGCTTGCCGACTCTGAATTGCACGCTGTTCTTTTGATGCTGGTCGCGCTGGAACAGTTTATTTATCTTGAATTCCAGATTCCGTCCCTTGCCGCTGGATATGAAAGTCTGATAGATCCCTGCAATCTGCTGGTGATAGTCGTAACTGCCGGCGGCAATGCCGAAGGTCCAATAGCCGTAGGGAACCGAATAGCTCAGATTGTTGCCGGTCGTGCCGCGCTGTCGTCCCTTGCGGTCGGCATCGGTGTTGAAGCCGATATGGAACAGATCGTTCAGGCCCAATGGATTATCGACCGCCAGATTGACACCTGCCTGCAACTTCCCGGTGCCTTTGGCGCCGCTGTCGTCCAGGCTCACGGCAAGCCTCCACGGCTTGCCGCGTTTGACATCGATGACGATATCGCTTTCGCCGGGATGTGCGCTCGGGATGAGCTGCATATCGACGTCCCGGCTCGTGATGCGCTTTAGCTGCTCCCGCCCCTGCTCCAGATCGCGCACATTCAACAGGTCGCCCGGGCGCGCAGGAAACGCCGTCTTCCAGCTACCGTCAATGTCCGGCGCGCTGAAACTGATCGAACGAATGATGCCGGGAATCAAAGTGAATATCAGTTTACCGGAGGACAAATCCTGTTCGGCGACACCCAGGCGCGTCGTTGAATACGATTCGGCCAGAATCAATGCCGACAAGCGTCGCTGAATAAGATTGACGCCTTCGCGGCCGATGCAGCGACCGCGATACGCCGCCATCGCCTCTTGCAGAAAGTGGAAAGGGTCTTGCGACAAATCGCTTGCGCCCAACCGGCGTTGCGCCGGCGACAGGTCATCCGGCAAATCGAGCTGCACTTGGTCGATCACGAAACACCGCGCTTCCACAGGCAGGTCGGTGTCTTTGTAGATGTCGCTGCTTGCATCCGGCAAGCGGCCGTCGGGAGCGCGTTGCAAACGCTCACGCTCTTCGGCTTGCTGTTGCAGTTGTTCGCGTTGCTGCTGGAGTTGGGATTCCCGTCGGGCGCGACGCTGAGTGTCGTCATCCACCTGCGCGCAGGCATTGTGAATGGCCGCGCTTAATAAAAGCGGGGCGATGGCCGCCCGTGCAGCGCGGTGTTTGTTGATCATGTTTCCCCTGTTTTTATTGTCAATCAGAAGTAATCGCTTAACGGAATCCGGCCATCACCCGACCAACGGACGTTAACCAGAAAGCGTTATCCTACGGATCGACAGGGGGGAATGCTATAAGAGGATTCTTGAAATGACCTCGCAATATTTCTATTTTTTGAACGGGATCGGCAAGCGTATTTGCATTTAACGGGACTGTCATTCCCGTTTGAATGGTTTCTCCCAAC
This sequence comes from Herbaspirillum sp. RV1423, assembly GCF_000577615.1. GTDB lineage: Bacteria > Pseudomonadota > Gammaproteobacteria > Burkholderiales > Burkholderiaceae_D > Herbaspirillum. Next base: position 35,112 of record NZ_CBXX010000028.1, on the reverse strand, counting down.
GTGCCATTGTTCGCCGCATGCAAAGCATCTTCAATCTGCGCTTGCTTATATTTCCCGTTACTCTTGTCAGCCAGTTGTTTAGCAAGTGTCTTCTCTTTAGCCTTGTTGTCTTCGTGAAGCTACCGACTATTGACTTCCGTCGTCAATCCAAATTACGAGCATCAAGGAATCATGAGAGCGACATGTGCCCTACACAGGTTAAACAGACTAGCGGCACCCAGGCTGATAAGAGCGTGAAACCATAGGACCACTTCTGGCTCCGCGTATACCGACCATATCAATAAAAAAATACTCAAGAAAACAGTAGACTTCAGCCAATAAAAAAATTTACTCCTGAACGAGTCAATTACATTTTTTCCGAAAAGAACGTATGTGATCGGAAAGGAAATGATCGTAATAGCTATGATTCCAATCGCAGCACTCATTTTTTATCTCCAAAGAAGTAATTGTAAGTATTGGTTCTACCCCAGACAGGATTCGTTGCAGGGTCAAATAGCGGGTCCACTGAACCGCCAAAGGACGTATTGTTTCCTACTGAAACACCAACTTGCTTACCGCCATAAATACTGCCTTGTTTTGTGACGAGTAAAGTTGCGCTTTGCATAAACGAACTTGTTCCACTTGCCCACTGTGCCAATGTCTGCCCATATATCCCACTCAAAATACCGCCGTAAATTCCACCTAAACTTTCAGCCGTTGTTACCGGCTTATCTAACAAATAGTTGACTCCCAAGGTAGTAGCCAAGCCGGTAGTTGCAGCTTTACACGCCGTTGGCCCGGCCAATACACAGGCCGTTCCAGCGAGCACTGTTTTTCCAATTCGTTCCGAAACGATATTCTGATTACGAAATTCCTGATCGGTTAATCCCCTATTAAGTTGTGTTTGTCCTGCGTCATACACTCCCTGATTCGATGCAATATATTGCTTGTTGTAATCGTGATTCGCATATTGCGAGTCATTTTTGTAGCCATTACAGTTCAGCAATTGGCAACCGACCAGACTGCGAATTTCATAGTCATGTTTTCCAGCCGAAGCATCTGCCGTTTGCTTGTCCGAGTTGCGCTGTAATTCTGCGATGATGCGAGCCTCTGCTTCTGGCTCGCCAATCTTCAGTTTTTGCGCCACCACTTTGGCATTTTTCTTGGCAAGATCATATTCGGTTTGATGCAACTGCCGATTATTGGCTTCCACATTTACCGCCGACGCCAATCCTTGCGAACCGCCCAGAGCAGCACCCAACGCCGCAGCCGCCACTTGGCTCAAGCCCTGTTTAACCGCATTCGGCATATCCATCTTGCCGATCTGCTCGGCAATGGCAGGCATGGCCAATGCCGAGGTCGTCGCGCCCGCTGCGCCGGCCAGTCCACCGCTCAATGCGCCTGCTGCAGCATGCAGGGCCGTTCTGTAGGCGCCGCCCTCGGCCCAATTCTTCGCTTCGCCTTGCAGTTCCGCTTTCTTCGCTGGATCGGTTTCCTTGTCGATCTGTCTGTTGAGGTCGTTCAGCTTGCTCGTGGCATAGGTGCCAATGCCCAATGCCGCCTGTTTGCCGAAGGCCTCCGTGATCCTGGCCTGTGCTTCCACATCCTGTTGCAGTTGCTGACCGTCCCAGTTCTTGGCGAGCTTGCCGCTGCTGTCCTTGTCGCTTCTGACGGTGGTGTCGCCCGCGATGCCGGACACGCCTGACTTGGTTGTGCTTGATGCGCTACCGCTGGCCTTGCCGAATCCGACGCCGGTGCCGTTCATGGCGCTCTTGGCGCCATCGTAGCCGCCGCCGGCGCTGATGCTCTGACTCTCAGCCTTGTAATCGCTCTTGTTTTGGATGTCGCTGCTGGTGAGCGTTTGTGTGGCCAAACTGTTCTTGCCGTCTTGTACGGCCTTGTCGGTGCCGGCGATTTGCCCGCCTTTGAGGTCGGTGTTGCCGTTGACCGCTACTTTGAAACCGTCATCTCCGGCCAGGATGCCGCTTTGCTCGGTGACGCTCTGGTAGTTGCCGTTGACCTTGCTGCGGGCGGCGTTGATGCTGCCGCTCATCTTGCCCATGCCGACGCTGATGCTACCGCCCAGACTTTGCTGCTTGCTGTCGTACTGGCTGGTGTCTTGCAGGCTTTCCACATTGAGATTGCCGCCGATGTTGGCGGTGACTTGCTTGCCGCTGGCGGTGGCGCCTTTGATATTGGTGTCGCCGCCGGAACTCATGGCGAGCTGGTTGCCGGCCTTGGCGTGGCTGTTGGCCTGGGTCACGTCGCTGCCGTCGCCCTTGCCGCGACTGCCGGAGGCGCTGGCGTTGACCATCAGGCCGGAGGTGCCGACCGAGAAGCCGAGGCTGGCCGAACTGCTGCTGTTGTTGCTGTGCTGTTCGTTGGTGCTTTGCTCGGCGAGCAAGTCGATCCGGTTGTCGGCGTTGAGGGTCAGGTTGTTGTTGGCGGTGACGTCGCTGCCTTTGATGGTGAGGTTGCTGTCCTTGCCTGCGCCGGTGGCGTTGATGCTGATATTGCCGCCTGCCGTTGCCGTCGAGCCAACGGCGGTGCTGCTGTGTTGTTCGCTGTGGCTTTTGCTGCTGGAGGCGCCGATCGAGACGGCCAGGTCGATGCCGCCTGCGGGGGCGGCGCTGCCGGCGACCTGCGCGGCGGTATTGGCGACGGTCAATGCCGCCGCGCCGGCAGCCAGTCCTTGCATGCGCTTGTCCCGGGTCTTCCCGGCGGCTTGTTTCAGTTGCTGGATGCTTTGGATCGCCGAGATCACCGGGTTGGTGATTTGCAGGGTCAGGCCGCTTTGCTGGAAGCGCGTGTCTTGCGTGCTGTCGCTGGTGTCGTGGGCGGCGTTGATGTCGACCCGTTGTGCAACGACGTTGATGTCGCCGCCCGGCGTCATGACGTTGCTGCCGGTTTGCGTGTAGGTCTTGCCGGCGACGATGTGGACGTTGCCTTGGGTGGCGCCGACGGTGCTGGCGTTGTTGCTGACCTGCTTGCCGGTTTGTTCGTTCTCCAGCGTCCTGCTGCCGACGGTCACGCCGATGCCGCCGCTGCTGAGGACGCCGGATTTCTTGTCTTCTTTGCTGTAGGTCTGGTTCGCCGTGTTCCGGCTGGCGACGATATTGATGTTCTCGACGGCGGCAAGATTGGTGCCGGTGGTGGAGACGACGTTGCTGCCGATCACGTCGATGCCTTTGCCTGCCTGCACCGTCACGCTGTCGCCGGAGAGGGTGGAGCCGATGGCCTGGGTGCTGGTTTTTTTGTCCTTGCTGTGCGTGCTTCTGGAGGATAGCGGGCCGGACGAGGCGGTATGGATTTCCTGGTCGTAGCTGCTGCTTTGCGTGGCTGCGCCGATGTTGACGCTGCCGCCTGCGATGGCCGTCAGGTTCTTGGCTGTGTTGACGTAGACGGCCTGGCCGTTGAGGTCGTTGTTGGCGATGAACGTGGCATTGCCGCCAACGTTGATGACGGTGCCGTTGGCTCGTTCTTGCCGTTGATAGAGGTGGTTCTTATCGTCGTAAGTGGCGTTCAGTTCATCTTGTGTATGGATCGCGCCGAAGTTGATGTTGCGATTGGCCACCACGCTGGCGTCGCCGGTGGTCGTGATGTTGGCGGCGTTGAGGTTGATGTCGCGCAGCGCTTGCGCGGTCAGGGCGCCGGCGTTGATGCTGCCGCTGCGGTCGAGGCCGATCTGGGTGCCGGCAGCACCGGTGGTGGTATTGGCAAGCGTGGCCGCATTGAGGTCGCGCCCGGCGAGCATGCCGACGCGGTTGCCGCTGATGGCGCCGGACTGGTTGTTGAGGTCGCGGCCGGCCTGCAACAGGATGTTGCCGTTTTGGCTGTTGCTGGTGAGGGTGCCGAGGGTGTTGTTGATGTCTTGCGCGGCGTTGACGAGCAGGTTGCCGTTGGCTTTGAGGGTGCCGGCGTTGTCGAGGGTGCCGTTGATCATGAGATCGATGTTCTCGGCGGAGATCACGGCGCCGGTCGGTTGCAGGTCGTCGGCATGCAGTTGGCTGAGGTAGACGACAGGGGCCAGCACCTTTTGCGTGGTGCCGTCGGGCAGGGTCATGCTCTGTTCGACCAGCCAGACGATGTCTGTCGTCAAGGCGGCCATTTGGGCAGCGGACAGGGTCATGCCGGGGAGCAGTTGGAATTGCCGGGCATAGGCGACGCCGGCGTCCATCAGGGCTTTGAATTGGTCTTCGTCGCTGGCGTAGGCACCCAGGGTCTTGCGGCCGGTCAGTTGCAGGATCTGGTCGTTGATCAACTGTTGTTCGTAGTAGCCGTCGCCCAGGCGCTTTTGCGCGGTCTGCGGGTTCATGCCCATCCGGCCTAGCAAGTAGTCGCTGGAGAGGAAGCTGCGCAGGTTGATGAAAGCCGGATCGGTTTCGATCACGTAGGTCAGGCCGGGCGCGGTAACCGGACGATAGAGCAGGTTGTCGGGGACCTTCGCCATGTCGGGCGCGCTGGAGGGATTGGCGACGCTGTCGGGCGGTGTGTGTGCGAGCGCTTTCCAGATGCCGAGATCGAAGTGGGTGGTCGGCAGCGTCCGGTTGAGGGTGCTGGTGTCGTTGTGGTTGCAGTGCTTGCTGCCGGTCGCCCCGCATGATTCGACCGTGTGGTGCGTAGATGTGATTTTTTGACGCACAATCGTCTCGCCCTGCGGATTGGTGCCGCCGTTGCTGGCGCCGTCGATCTGGCCGCTCAGGTTGCCGCCGGCGACGATGGCGCTTTTATCGTTGGTGACAGTGCCGCCGGTGAAGCGCATGTCGCCGCGCGCAAGTATCTGAGCAGGGGCGGTTTGCGTGACGACAGTCCTGCTGGTGGTTTCGTTGATGGCGCGGATGGTGTAGTCCTCGACGCCCTCTCCGGTGCTCCTGATGATGAGTTTCTGATCGGCGTCGTTCGGATCGACAAAGGCTTCGGCGCTGCTGTACATCGTTGGGCGGCCGTCCACCAGATACTCGGTCCAGTTGCGCGTCTTGCTGTCGTCTTGCCTGATTTCGGTGGCGAAGTGCGCATTGGTGTTCGTCAACGTTGCACTGGCGATGGCAAGCTTGCCGCCGCTGTCGATGGTGGCGGAACTGTTGACGATGCCGGTCGCTGTGCCGGTGGCGTTGTTGTTCGCGTCCAGCGCGCCGCCGATGGCCATGTCGCCGTCGCTTTTGAGGAGGGCGCGTTCGCGGTTGACGATGGTCCTGGCGCCGACGTTGAGGGTGTTGCGGGCGGCCATGACGCCGGCGGGGGTGCCGTCGCCGTAGGTTCCTTCATGGTCGTTGGCGATGGATTGCGCCGCGACGGCGACATCCTGGCCGTAGACCCGGCCGGTGTTGACGATGGCTTGATCGGCGTTGAGCAGCGCGGTCTGCCCGGCGCTGAACAAGCCGTCCGCGGCATTGTTGATGTTGGCGGCATGGACGCCGAGGTTGCCGCCGGAACTCAGGTCGTTGCGGTTGACGAAGTCTCCTGTGGTGTCGATGGCAAGGTCGCCCAGCGTGGTGATGGTGTCGCCTTGGGCGTTGGTGTAGTTGCTGCGCAGGGACAGGCTGGCGTTGCGGTTGGACCGGACGGCGCCGCCGCTGTTGTCGAGCGTGGCGCTGCGCATGGACAGGTTGCCGCCGGAGAGCAGTTGGCGGCCGTGGTTGTCGATGGCGTTGGCGGCTTGCAGGTCCATGTTGCCGTCCGAGGAAACCCTGGCTTGATTGACGATGCTGTCGCCGCTGGCGATGTGCAGCGCGCCGGCGGCGCTGGTGTCGGCGCCCAGGATGATCTTGCCGGCGGCGTCGATGCTGAAATCGCCCGCGGCGCTCGCCATCTTGCCGTAGCTCTTCACGCCCACGCCGCCTTCGGTGCCGATCAGGCGAATACCATTGGCGAACATGCCGCCCAGGGCCGCGATGTCGATCGCGACCGTGGGAACATCGCCCGCGCCCTGGACGACCTGCACGCCGAGGTCGGCGTAGTCGACCTGGTTGGCGCCGGCGATGACGTTGAGTCGATTGGCATACAGCTCGCCGTTGACCTTGAGGCTGCGGGCGATCAGGTCGACCTGGGCGGTGGCCTGGTCATTGAAGCCGCCGCGGCCGACTTCGATCGCGCCTTGCGTGACGCGCAGGCCGTCCAGTGACCCGTTGCTGCCGAATACCGGTGCGCCGGTCGTGATCACGCCGCGTGCGGTATTGATAAAGCCCGCGCCGTCCACCAGGATGCCGTTTCTGTTCGACACGACGACATCGGCGCGCTGCCCTGCGACCTCCAGATAGCCGCGCAGGACGCTCGGATTGGTGCTGGTGACTTCGTTGAGGATAATGCGGGCGCCGCCGTTGGGCAGGTTGGGATTGCCGCCGACCCAGCCGCCGAGCCGGGTGTTGGCGTTGCCGGCAGCATTGTTGAGGATGGCGCCGTTCCTGTCGACGTTGAATTGCCGGTACTGGTTGTGCGAGACGCCGGCCGCGTTGGGCGTGGCGATCTGGATCAGCGGCAAGCCATTGGCGGTGTTGTCGATGACGGGACGCTTGTTGCCGGCGGCGTTGGGGTCGGCCTGGATCTGCGCGTAGGCAACGGTGATGCCGCCGAACAGCAAGGCAATGGCGAGCGCGAGCGGCTTGAAACCGGATGGATGGAGAATGCTCCGCGATTCGCTCTTGTTCATGTCCCTGCGCCTGCTCAATCATTGATCAAGCGGGAGACTATAAAAAATCAAACCTCGGAAAGATATGAGGATTTTCTTAAAGTTGAAGTAATTAAAAATAATTCATATGGAAATTGATAGATATTCTGTTTCGCAAACATTATTTCTTGCTGCACTTGTATTTTGTTTACCATCAAATTGAATATTTATTGATTGAAGCCATAATTTTCTGCATCACGAATGCAAGCCTGCAATTGTGGGAAAAATCGATGCAAAATCGCTCCACCCCAATTGAAAGGATCGCAGAGTGATTACCGTCCTGATTGCAGATGATCATCCATTGATTACCGAAGGCTCCGTCAGCATCTTGGAGTCCGATCAGCAGAAGCGCTTCGCCGTCGTCGGAACGGCCGCCACCGCCGACGATGCGGTGACGAAATACAAGACGCTGCGGCCGGACGTGGTGCTGCTGGACATCCGTTTCGGATATGCCAATACCGGCATCGATGCGGCGATCGACATCAAGTCCGCCTTCCCTGACGCAAAAATCATTTTCGTCAGCCAGCTTCCCCCGGAGACCTTCCTGCTGCAAGGCTATCGCATCGGCGCAATGGCCGTATTGGTGAAGAATTGCAGCAATCAGCAACTCATCGACGCCGTCCTGAGCGCATCCGCGGGAGAGCAGTATTTTTTGCCGAAACTGGCGGAACGGCTGGCCAACATCGCGATCGGCAGCGATCCCAATCCGCGCTTTACGCTCGATGAGCGGGAGTTCCTTGTGTTCTCAAAATTGGCCGAGGGATGGAACTCTGAAGAGATCGCGGCAGAGATCGGGTTGAGTCCGCGCAGCGTGCATAACATCAGCACCGACATCAAAGAGAAATTGAAGGTGAGGAGGCCGGCGGAGATCACCAGGCTGGCTATTCGTTCTGGAGTGATTGAAGCATGAAAGAGAAAAACATCATCAAGCAAATAGCCTGGATCTTGTTGCCGGCGCTGCTCATTCTCCTGGCTGTTGTTTGTGCAATATTCCTTGTAGGGGAAAAATCCCGGGAAAAAGGAACCCTATTGAAAGGGAAGGCACTTGCCAGCTATGGCGCCTATTACCCGGTGCGAGTAAAACCGGACGGCGGCTTGTATCTCGATGTTGCAAGATTCATGCAAGCGGTCGATTATTTCTCCCGTTTTCCCGATAGTCGCGCTGCCGGCGAACTGATCTATATCGGACAAGGCAATAGCATCGCACTGCAGTTGAACGACGACCAGAAAAGTCGCTACGCGGCTTTGCTCAAGAAACCGAACTACGCTGGATACAGAATCAAGACGCAAGATGATCCATTGCGTTCTTACAAAAGTATTGTTGACGGCATCGGACAGACCTTGGCTGGTACCAATGTAGAAATCGTCTTGCATGACACCAGGAATCCGATGAAAAGCATTGTGGCCATCCAGAATCCCATTACGGGGCGCCGCGTCGGCGATTCGACCACGAATTTCGGCTACGAATTGATCAAGAGCTATGCCGCGACCGAGGAAGAGGGGCCGAATTACATCTCTTACGCGTTGACGACAAAGGATGGCCGAAAAGTGAAGTCCACCACGATCCCACTTTATCAGGACAAGAATTTGATTGGATTCATCTGCATCAACATCGATATTTCGCAACTCGATGGCGCCAATAAGGACGCAGAAGCGACCTTCATCAAGGCATTCACCACTACGTCAGACAACGAGAAAATCAGTGAAGTGATCGAGAATACATCGCGAAATTTACTCAACGCAGAAACGGCCAAATGAAATTTATTTCAGTAGCAGTACCCGCAGCAATTGCAACATTTTTTTCTCTCAATCTACAAGCAAAGGACTTGAACATGCAAGACAAGAATTTACATTTCCAACTCAAGAAGCCCCTTCTTATCATGACGGAAGAAAAAGGATTTCTGGCATGCGGATATATCAACGTCGAAACTTGCAACAAGACCCGCGAGGCGTGCGCGATTGTGACCGGCGTCAACAACTACGATGAAATGAAAGCCGCCAGGGTTACCGCCGTCAGCCACGCTGCCGCCGAACTCGGTATCACGCCGGGAATGGACGGCGCGGCTGCGTTGAATATCCTGAGCGGAAAATAATCCGGTATGCAATCGCCCACCCTGCTGTCCATACTCGCAGCATTGCCCGTATTGCTTATGCCGGCAGGGATCGGCGCGGTTGCAGGCGCGCCGCCGTACATCAACTATGCGAACAAGATATTCTGGTTGTCCGCCTTGCTGCTGCTATGTCATTTGCCTTTCATTTTTGATGGAAGCACGCATGACCTGAGCAAATTATTTCCCGCCTATGTTGTCATCGCGGTCCTTTACCTTTTATATATCGCAGAAAAAGAAAAGCTTGCCGGAGTCGTCAATTCACAGTTGGATGTCAGTTCGGCATTCACCGAACTTGCCAATCGCATGGACGGCGAGGATAGTCGTCTATGCGCCAGTCTCCACGACGAACTGAACCCATGCCTGATATTCGCCAAACGAAAAATGGAAGAATGCCTCACGCTGGCGCAAGGCCAGAATAATATCGCGACCATTTTGAACAGGTCCATGCTGGAGATCGATCGCGCCTATTCCGTGAGCCGCGCCATCATCAAGAAGGTCCATGTCGAGATCGTCGAGTCGATCGGCCTGATTACGGCGCTGGAAGACCTGATTTCTCACTACGACGAGATTTCCCCCTTGCATCCGAAACTGCAACACAACCTCACGCGCAAGATCGAACAATCCATCGATCGCACCCGCTCGATCACCATCTACCGGATCATTCGGGAAGCGCTCCTGAATGCGATCAAGCATTCGCGCGCGACAAATCTGCTCATCTCCATGAACGCCCAATCGCGTCAGCACATGCTGTATATCTCCATCCTGGATGACGGCAAGGGCATTGCCGAGCGTTTCACTCCCGGCGTGGGTCTGATCGACATGCGTATCCGGGCGATGCAGGCCGGCGGCACGCTGTCGATCCAGAAGGGCGAAGACAATTGCGGCACCTTGATTGAACTGTCCATTCCGCTCTCATGATGCCGATGCAAACGCCGCAGGAAATCTGGCGCGCCAACTTTCTGTATCTGCTCCCCGAACTTCACATCGGCGAACGTCTGCTGGCGCAGGAATGGATCAACAAAGACATCCTCAAATACCGCGTGATATGGGAAGGATGCCGGGCCATCGAAAAGAAACTGTCGTCCTGCCTTCATGAGATGGATGGCATGCAGGGAGCATGGTGAGCAGGCAAAACCGATTGGCGTTGCGCGACGATCAAAAAAAGGGGCACGCAAGCGTGCCCCTGTAAAAGGTCCAAACATTTTCCCGTCCAGACCCGCCAAATGATCTTTGCAGCGACCTCCATATGGCGCCGCCGATCGTGCGATACGCCTCAATCCTCGGTGCTGCCGCCCAGATAGGTCGCATGGACGCGCGCATCCCTGGCCAGTTCGGCTGAATTTCCAGACAGCGCGACTTCGCCGGTTTCCAGCACGAAGCCGTAGTCCGAACTCTGCAAGGCCGCCAGCGCGTTCTGTTCCACCAGCACGATGGATACGCCGTCGTCGCGCAAACCGCGCACGATCGCCAGGATTTCGGCGACGATCAGCGGCGCCAGGCCGAGGCTGGGTTCATCCAGCAGCAGCACGCGCGGTTCGGCCATCAATGCGCGGCCCAGCGCCAGCATCTGACGCTCGCCGCCGGACAAGGTGTTGGAACGCTGGCTGCGGCGCTCCGCCAGGCGCGGAAAGCGCGCGTACACCTGTTCGAGCTTGCGCCTGAATTGCGCGGCGGGATAGCGCCGGCTGTATGCGCCCAGCGTCAGGTTGTCGAGCACCGACATGTCGCCGAACAGTTCGCGCTTTTCCGGCACCAGGCACAGGCCGCGTTCGACGCGCTCTTCCACGCCCACGCCGGCCAGCGACTCGCCGTCCAGCCGCAAATCGCCCGCCGACGGCAGCAGACCCATGGCCGCCGCCAGCAACGAGGTCTTGCCGGCGCCGTTGGGGCCGATCACGGAAATGATCTGGCCCGGCATCAGGCTGATCGAAATGCCGCGCACCGCTTCCACGTGGCCATAGTTGACGAACAGCTTGTCGATTTCAAAGATGGGCTTGATTGCATCGGCGCCGTTCATACCGCGCCTCCCAGATAGGCGGCCTGCACCTGCGGATCGCGCCGCACGGCGGCAGGATCGCCTTCCATCAGTTTGCTGCCGAAGTTCATCACCACCAGCCGGTCTACCAGCTTCATCACAAAGTCCATGTCATGTTCAACGATCAAAATCGTGACGCCTTGCCGCCGCAATTGGCGCAGCAATTCTCCGAGGGCCTGCTTTTCGGCGTGGCGCAGGCCGGCGGCAGGTTCGTCCAGCACCAGCAGCACCGGGTCGGCCACCAGCGCGCGGGCGATTTCCAGCATGCGCTGCGTGCCCAGCGGCAGCGAACCAGCCAGTTCATGTTCGCGCTCGGCCAGGCCGATGCGCGCCAGTTGCGCGCGCGCTTCATGGAATATGCGCGCCTCTTCGTCGCGATCCAGACACAGGCCCGCGGCGACCAGCCCCGCTCCCGTGCGCAGATGCGCGCCAAGCGCGACATTGTCCAACAGCGTCATCTGCGGCCGCAGCTTGACGTGCTGGAAAGTGCGCGCCATGCCGAGCCGCGCCACGGCGCGCTGCGACAGATGCGTCACATCCGCACCGAGGAAATGCACGCTGCCGTCGCTCAGCGAAGCTGCGCCGGTGACGAGATTGAACATGGTCGATTTGCCCGCGCCGTTGGGTCCGATCAGGCCGACGATCTCGCCTGCGCGGACGTCGAAGCTGACCTGATTGACCGCGACCAGTCCGCCGAAACGCTTCACCGCGCCCTGCACCGACAGTATCTTGCTGCCGGCCTGCGGCTGCTGCCGCGGCGCCAGCGGCTGCGCCACTTCGGTGTGCGGCGGCATGGCCGGTTTCAGGCGCGGCCCCAGCTTGCGCAGGACGAAACCGCAAAAGCCGGCGCGCGCGCGATGCAGCAGCAGCAGAAACAGCAGGCTGAAGACGATCACTTCCAGTTGGCCGCCGCGCGCCGACAACAGCGGCAGCACATCCTGCAAACTGTTTTTCAGCAGGATCACGATGGCCGCGCCGATCAGCGCGCCCGGCAATTGTCCGAGGCCGCCCATCACCGCCATGAGCAAGAACTCGATGCTGGCGCGCACGTCGAATGGCGAAGGACTGACGTAGCGGTTGTTGTGCGCGTACAGCCAGCCGGCGAGCGCCGACAGCAAGGCGGCAAACACGAACAGCTTGAGGCGCAGGCGATAGGCGTCCGCGCCGACGCTGGCGAGCAGAGCGCCGCCGCCGCGCAGGCTGCGCAACGCCCGTCCCTGCCGGGATTGCAGCAGGTTGCGGCAAAACAGGCAGGCCAGCCCGACGCACAGCCAGATCAGGTAATACATCGCGCCGGCGCTTTGCAGCGACCAGCCGCCGATGTTCACCGGTACGATATTGGTGATGCCGGTGTGGCGGCCGAGCGCGTCCATATTGCTCAGCAGCAGCGGCACCGACAGCCCCCAGGCGATGGTGCTGATCGGCAGGAAATGGCTGCCCAGCCGCAAGGTCAGCATGCCGATGCTCAATGCCGCCGCCGCGGTCAGTACCAGGGCGAATAGCAGTCCCAGCCAGGGCGAGACATGCCAGACGCTGGTCAGCCAGGCGGTGGAATACGCAGCGATACCGACAAACGCGGCCTGCCCGAACGAGGTCACGCCGCCGATGCCGGTCAGCATCACCAGCCCCAGCGCCACCAGCGCGCCGATGCCGATGTCGTTCATCAGGCCGACGCCGAAGTTGCTCAGCCCGGCCGGCGCCAATGCCAGCAGCACAATGGCGACGGCGGCGAGAATACGTAGAATGCGCGCCGTCATTGATCGATCTCCTCTTCATCTTCATCCGAATGGGTGGCGTAATACGAGCGCAGCAGCAGGACCGGGATCAGCAGGCTGAACACGATCACGTCTTTCAGCGCGCCGCTCCAGAACGAACCGAAACTCTCGACGATGCCGACCGCGATCGCGCCCGCGGCTGTCAACGGGTAGCTGACCAGGCCGCCGATGATGGCGGCCACAAAGGCCTTCAGGCCCAGCGTAAAACCGGAGTCGTAGTACAGCGTGGTGATCGGCGCGATCAGCACGCCGATCAATCCCGCCAGCAGCGATGCGCAGACATAGGCCAGCATCGATGTGCGCGCCGGACGAATGCCGACCAGACGCGCACCGGTGCGATTGACCGCGGTCGCGCGCAGCGCCTTGCCGCTGACGGTGCGTTCAAAGAACAGGAAGAACAGCACGCTCAGCACCAGCGCCGCCGCGACCATCAGCAGCGTCTGCATCGATATGCTGAAATCCGGCGTCAGATTGAGCGCGCCGTCCAGCAGCAACTTCGTGCGGAAACCTTCCGGCCCCATGTACATCAGTCCCAGTCCTGACAGGAAGAAATGCATCACCAGCGCCGCCATCAGCAGCACCAGCGACGACGCGTCGGCAATCGGCTGCAGCAATATGCGCGCCGACAGCGGCGCCACCGGCACCACCAGCAGGATCGCCGCGACGATCTGCAGCAATTGCGGCGCATGGCTGGCCGAAACGATTGCCGCCAGCGCGCAAGGCGCCGCCGGCAATATGCCCCAGTACAGCACGGCGCGCGGGATCTTGCGCGGTTCGCGCTGACGCAGCAACACGCCGATTTCGCACAGCACCGCGATTGCCGCCAGCGTCAGCACCAGCCAGATCGTGCCCGGCAGCACGCCGCTTTCGAATGCCGCCAGGCTGAGCGCGGCGAACACCGCGACATCGCCGAACGGCACAAACACCACCCGCGTGACGGAAAATATCAATACCATGCCCAGACCGGCCAGCAAATAAATTGCGCCGTTGGCGATACCGTCCGACAGCAGGATCAAAATGACATCCCACCCCATGTACCCACCTTCTTTTCAGTTGGACGCCGCGTGCGCGGCGTCGCGCTTGCATTCAATCGCTTGCGGCATTACTTGCCGAGATATTTCCACTGGCCTTTTTCCAGCCTGACCATCACCACCGCGCGCTGGTCGGAGCCGAAAGGCTGGCCCGGCTTGTAGTTGTAGACGCCTTGCGTGCCGACCACTTCCTTGCTGTTGACGATGGCGTCGCGCAAGGCGGTGCGGTATTCCGGCGTGCCCGGCTGGATCTTCGGCGACACGCGCTTGGCGGCGTCGGCAAACAGCAGCCATGCATCGAAAGAATAGGGACCGAAGGCATCGGTCGGCACCGTCTTGAATGTCTTCTCATAGATGGCGCGGAAATCCAGGCCGATCTTGCGGGTCGGATTCGATGCCGCCAACTGATCGACCACCACCACCGGGCCGGTCGGCGCGATCAGGCCTTCCACCGCGGCGCCGCCGACGCGGATGAAATCTGGATTGATGATGGCGTGCGTTCCATAGATCTTGCCGTGATAGCCGCGCGCCGCCAGCGCCAGGTAAGGCAATGCGCCCGGGGTTCCGGATGTGCCGGTCAGAACGGCGTCCGGCTTGGCCGCGACGATCTTCAGGACTTGTCCGGTCACCGAGGTGTCGGTGCGCGCAAAGCGTTCGTTCGTGACCACCTGGATGCCGGCCGCGGGCGCGGCTTTCATCAGCGCGTCATAGACGATGTCGCCCCAGGCGTCGGCAAATCCGATATAGGCAACCGACTTCACGCCGGCGCTTTTCATCTGCTCGATCACGCCCTGGATCATCAGCGGCGTGGGTTGCGGCACGGTGACCATCCACGCGCCCTCTTCGCCTTCCAGCTTGGCGTTGGCGATGCAGATGAAAGGCGTCTTCAGTTCGCGCGCGACGCCGGCAATGGCCAGCGCCGACGGCGTTCCGGGCGTACCGATCAGCACATCGACTTTTTCCTCGACGATCAATTTGCGCGCGTTGCGTGCCGCCGTGCTCGGATCGGAAGCGTCGTCCAACTGCACCACATCCACTTTTTTGCCGGCGACTTCGGGCATATAGGCGACGGCCGCCTGGAAGCCCTTGCCGTAAGGAATGCCGAGAGAAGACGATGAACCCGACAGCGATGTAATGAAACCGACCTTGAGGTCGGCGGCGAAAGAAGACGCCGGCATCACGATCGCAGCCGCCGCAGCGGCGCACGCGCTTGCCCGCAGACCAGAGACAAATTGATGGAACAGTTTCATGTTGATGCACTCCTGAAAAATGATGAGAGAGAATTGAACAGCGATACGATTTCCTCTTCATCCAGTGCACAAACCATGCCACGCGACCGCTTGCATTGTCGACGGACGCGACAAAACCGCCGTCTTCAAAATGGGAAGAATGCGGCCGTTTTTTACGAAATTCAGCACGAGAATTTTCCGCCAACCGCATCGGGTTCGCAGGCTGATTCGACGGTGCTTTCGGAGAGGTTTGAATGAGTGCAGTGACCGGATTCAGTGCAGCACCGCGTCCCCACTTTGGAGAGCGGCGGCGCTCCGGCCGCTGCGGCGCCTCAACTTCTTGCCGGCTGACGGCCTACGCCGCGCCCCAGTGATTTTGCTGTCTTGCCGGCGATGCCGTACTCGGTGTTGGGAATGTCCTTGAGAATGACGCGCACGTCATTGCGATCGATGCCTGTGGTCTCGACGACGGCATCGGTCAATCCGCGAATCAGGCGCTCTTTCTGCGCGTCGGTGCGTCCGGCAATGAAGAAGACCTGAATGATGGACATAGTGCTCTCCTGGATGGAATCGTTCGGATCGCTCGGATCGTTCAATGATGCGATGCGACCTGGCTTGGCGATGATGAAAAAGTTCGGTGCTGCTGTACGACGAAGAGCGGAGCGTTCTATGCGCGCTGCTTTTCCGCGTCGATCGCGGCAAGCGATTTTCCTGCGACGCCGAAATCCGTGGCCGGTATTTCCGACAACCACACGCGGATCGAATCGATGGGCGCATCGATGGCCTCGACGGTGGCGGCGGTCAATGCATCGATCAGCTTTTCCTTTTGCTGGTCGCTGAGGCCTTCGACGACAAACATCTCTATATTAGGCATGGGTGCTCCGGACAGGAATGAAGGCGATCCCGACGCAACGACTGCGCACGGGACATGACGTCGGCGCGACGGCGCGCGGACAGCTTATCGGGCAATGGTAGGCGTGCGAATCCGATAAATCAAATTCATGACGTGCATGGCATCGATAAACGGGATGGATGTTCGGCGGACGATGGCCTGACGCCGATATGAGGAGAGGAACGGCGGCGCAGCGATACGGTACGATCCGCTGCGCCCGTGCCGCCGGGACCGGCGGGAGATCGCTCCTAGATCAGTTGTTGCGCCTTCAGCATCTTCCTGACGATGGCTTCAAAGAACAGCACCGCGAAGCCGTCGTTGCGAATCAGTTGCGCGGTCAGGTCTGCGCATTTCTGTCGCACGGCGTCGCTCAACTGGATGTCCTCGCCGCCCATGGCGCGTCCGGCGGACTGGATCTCGGCGGCGCGCTGCACCGTCCACAGCAGGAAGAAGGCGCGCTGGATATCCTGTTCGCACACCGCCACGCCGTGATTGCGCAGCACCAGAATATGCTTGCTGCCGAGGCTGGCCAGCATGCGCTGCTTTTCTTCCGCAAACAGCGTGATGCCTTCGAAGTCGTGATAGCCGATGCGGCCGAACAGTTGCGCGCCGTAGAAGTCGTTGTGCTCGAAGCCGGATTGCTTCATCGTCACCGCCGAGATCGGCGTGGTGTGCGTATGGATGACGCAATGCAGATCCTCGCGCGCGCCGTGGATCGCGCTGTGCAGCGCGAAGCCGGCCGGATTTGCCTTGTAGTCGGAGGGCTCGACGAGCTGGCCGTCGAGGCCGACCTTCAGCAGATTGACCGGCGTCACTTCGTTGTAATTCAGTGCGAAGGGATTGACCAGATAGTGATTCTCCGGCCCCGGCACGCGCACCGAAATATGATTGAAGATCATCTCCGTCCAGCCGAGATAATCGACCAGGCGATAGCAATGCGCCAGGCGAACGCGCAGCGTCCATTCGGCGTCGCTGCAATGAGACGGCTTGGTCGTTCCGTAACTGAAATCCATAGTGCTCATGATTCATGTCCTCATAGAAATTGAACTGCTCATACCGCTGCCGCAGCAGCCTTGTCCTCCCGTGCCGCCTCGCCGCGAAAACGCGCCAGCGAAATGACCGCGCGCGTGATCGGCATCGGCACGTCGAAACGTTGCGCCAGTTCCAGCACGGCGTCGCCGATGGCGGCCAGTTCGAGCGGACGGCCGCGATCGAAGTCCTGCAACATCGAGGTGCGGAACGGTCCCATCGCTTCGCCCAATTGCACGAATGTCAGCGGATCGATATCCACGCGCGCGCCATAGGACGAAGCCACCAGCAAGGCCTCGCGCATGATCTGCGTCACCACGTCGCGCAACTCCGGCAGGCCGTATAGCTGTTGCAGCGTGGCCTGGGTGATCACCGACAAGGGATTGGAACTGATGTTGGCGATGATCTTGGTCCACAGCTTGTCGCGGATGCGATCGGTGGCGCGCGCCTCGATGCCGGCCGCTTCGACCGCCGCACGCACGCGCAGCAGGCGCTCGCTCATTTCTCCCGACGGCTCGCCCAGCACCATCAGATGCGGATTGCTCGACCTGATCACGCCGGGCGCCGCGACTTCGGAGGTGATGAACAGGACGCTGCCGATCAGCCGCTCGCCGGCCACCGAGGCGGCCATGCGGCCGTGCGGATCGACCGCGCACACCGGTTCGCCGTCGAAGCGGCCGCCTTCGCGATAGAAATACCACCACGGCACGCCGTTGCTGGTGGGAACGACCACGGTGCGTTCGCCGATCAGCGGCGACAGTTGCGCCAGCAACGCCGCCATATCCTGGCTCTTGGCGCAGACGAAAATCACGTCCTGCGGACCGAACTCGGGCCGGTCGCTGGCCGCCGGCATCGCATGCGTGACGCCGTGCTGGTCGTGCAAGGTCAGGCCGGCGTCGCGTATAGTCCGCAAGGTGTTGCCGCGCGCGAGCACGCTGACATGGTTGCCTGCCGCGCTCAGACGGACCGCCAGCGTGCCGCCGATGGCGCCGGCGCCGGCAATGCAGATGCGCATGGCGTCTGGGGTAGTCATATAAATATCCTCTGCTGCAATATTTTCTGGCAAAACCTCTCCCTGCCGGCGCGCCGGCACCGGTTGGAATCGGTATGGTTTGTTTCTGTCGCGGCGCCGTGCTTGCGCTTAGCCCGCCAGCCGGTCCTGGTGTTTTCCGCTCAGTCCCAGGTAAGCCTCGATCACGCGCGGATCGTGCGCCAACTGGCTGGCCGGGCCGTGCATCTTGACCTCGCCGTTTTCCAGCACGTAACCGTAGTCGGCCACCTGCAGGGCGGCGCGCGCGTTCTGCTCCACCAGCAAGATGGACACGCCGCGCCGGCGCAGTTCGGCGATGATGCGGAAAATCTCGCGCACGATCAGCGGCGCCAGCCCGAGGCTGGGTTCGTCCAGCATCAGCAGCTTGGGCTTGGCCATCAACGCGCGGCCGACCGCGAGCATCTGGCGCTCGCCGCCGGACAGGGTGCCGGACAATTGCGTGCGCCGTTCGCGCAAGCGCGGAAACAGGGCATACACTTCCTCCAGCGTCTCGCGCTGGTCGCGCAAGCCGGTGCGATAGCGATGAAAGGCGCCGAGCAGGAGGTTGTCCTCGATGTTCATTTCGCTGAACAGCTCGCGCTTTTCCGGCACCAGCGTCATGCCGGCGGCGACCATCTGCTCGACCTCCGGCGAATGGCGGATGACGCCGTCGAACAGCATCGCGCCCTGCGACGGCAGGACGCCCATGATGGCCGACAGCAAGGTGGTCTTGCCGGCGCCGTTGGGGCCGATGACGGTGACGATCTTGCCCTCCTCGACGCCGAGATCGATGCCGGTCAACGCCCGCACCTTGCCGTAGGCGACGTTCAGATCGCGTACTTCCAGGACCTTATTCGCCATCGCCGACTCCCAGATAAGCTTCCAGCACCGCGGAATTGCTCTGGATCTCTTCCGGCAAACCCTCTGCGATCTTCTGTCCGAAATCCATCACCACGATGCGGTCCACCAGTTCCATCACGAAATCCATGTCATGTTCCACCAGCAGGATCGCCATGCCTTCGGCGCGCAATTTGCGCAGCAGTTCGCCGAGCGCCTGCTTCTCGCCAAGCCGCAGGCCGGCGGCCGGTTCGTCGAGCAGCAGCAGGCAAGGATCCGCCGCCAGGGCGCGGGCGATTTCCAGGATCCGCTGCTGTCCCAGCGACAACGATCCGGCGGCTTCGTACATCTGTTCCTTCAGGCCGACGCGCTCGATCTGGCGCGCTGCCTCGGCCAGCAGCCGGGCCTCTTCCTCGCGGTCCAGGCGCAGCACGGAAGACAGCACGCCGCGCTTGCCGCGCATGTGCGCGCCGATCGCCACGTTCTCCAGAACCGTCATGCGCGGCAGCAGGCGCACATGCTGGAAACTGCGGCTCATGCCGAGGCCGGCGATATGGCGCGATCCCTTGCCGGTCACCTCGTATCCGCGAAACAGCACGGTTCCCGAGGTCGGCGTGTCGACGCCGGAGATCTGGTTGAACAGCGTGGACTTGCCCGCGCCGTTCGGTCCGATCAGCGCCAGCACTTCGCCGCTGAGGACCTTGAGATTCATCTGGTTGTTGGCGACCAGCCCGCCGAAACGGCGCGTCACGTCGCGCACGTCCAGCACCACTTCGTCCGGATTGGGCATGGCGCGGCGCGGCAACGGTGTGGCGCCGGGATCAAGCCGCCGGCGCCTGTTGCGCAGCGTGTCCTGCACCGGCACCCATTTCGCCAGGAACGGCCAGATGCCGTCTCGCGAGCGTTGCAGCATGACCACCATCAGCAAACCGAACACGATGCTCTCGAAATTGCCGGTGCGCCCGAGCAGCGCCGGCAACACGCCTTGCAGCCATTCCTTGAGCACCACGATCACGCCGGCGCCCAGCACCGCGCCCCAGACGTGGCTGGCGCCGCCGAGCACCGCCATGAACAGGTAGTCGATGCCGAACTGCAATCCGAACGGCGAAGGATTCACGAAACGCTGCATGTGTACGTAGAGCCAGCCGGACAGACTGGCCAGCAACGCCGCCAGCACGAATATCACGATGCGCGAGCGCGCCGTGTCGATGCCCATCGCCTCTGCCATCACGATGCCGCCCTTCAGGGCACGGATGGCGCGGCCTTCGCGCGAGTCGAGCAGATTGAGCAAGGCATAGGCGCCGGCAATCACCGCCGCCCAGATCAGGCCGTACATCATGCGGTCGCTGGTCAGCGCCAGGCCGAACAGCGTGATCGGAGGAATGCCGGACATGCCGGCCTGGCCGCCCATGCTTTGCAAGGTGCCGAAGATGAAATACAGGCTGATGCCCCAGGCGATCGTGCCCAGCGGCAAATAGTGGCCGGACAGCTTCAGGGTCAGGCTGCCCAGCACCAGCGCCAGCAGCGCGGTGCAGGCCAGCGCCACGATCAGCGCCGCCCACGGCGCGTGCAGCCACGACAGCGCCGCCGGCAAGGCCACCACGCCGGTGGTCAGCGCGGCCGAAATATATGCCCCCAGGCCGACGAAGGCGGCCTGCCCGAAACTGGTCAGGCCCGCCACGCCGGTCAGCAGGACCAGCCCCAGCACCACCAGCGAACTGAGGCCGATGTTATTGAGCATGGTGACGTAAAACGGACTCAGCACGAACGGCGCGACGGCCAGCAACACCACGAAGGCCAGCACCGCCGTCCTGGAAGAAATGCCCCGCTTCATTCCTCTTCCTCCACATGGCGGCTGGTCAGGGAACGCCACAGCAATACCGGAATAATCAGCACAAACACAATGATCTCTTTATAGGAACTGGCCCAGAATGTGGAAAACGATTCGATCAGGCCGACGAACACGGCGCCGATGGCCGCGACCGGATAACTCACCAGGCCGCCGATGATGGAACCGACGAAGCCCTTGAGGCTGATCAGGAATCCCGAGTCGTAATAGATGGTGGTGATCGGCGCAATCAGGATGCCGGACATCACGCCGATGAGCGCCGCCAGGAAGAACATGGCCTTGCCGGCGAACACCGGCGAGATGCCCATCAGCCTGGCGCCCATGCGGTTCATCGCGGCGGCGCGCAGCGCCTTGCCGTACAGCGTGCGCTCGAACATCAGGAACAGGGCGACGATCAGCGCGATCGAGACGCAGATGACCCACAGCGCCTGGCTGTTGATGTTGAACGATCCCAGCGTCAGGTTGCTGTCGGTGAACGGCGCGGTGCGCGCGCCGTCGGGGCCGAACACCAGCAGGCCGACGCCGACCAGCGCCACATGCAAGGCGATCGATACGATCAGCAGCACCAGCGGCGCGGCGCTGGCGATCGGCTGGAACACCAGCCGGTACATCAGCGGCCCGGTCGGCACCAGCAACGCCAGCGTCAGCACGACCTGCAGCAGCATCGGCAGCGTCGCCAGCGGCAGCGTGAACGCCAGCCAGACCATTGCCGCAGCGTAGGCCAGCTTGACCGGCAGCCACAACGACGGCCGGCTGCGCTTCTGGCGCACCATGTCGACCAGATCCATGAAGGCCGCGGCGATGCACAGGCCCGCTAGCAGCCAGACCACCGACAGGCGCTGGCCGTTCTGGATCATGTTCATGGTCAGCGCGCCGAAGGCGACGAACTCTCCTTGCGGAATCAGCAAAATACGGGTGACGGTAAACACCAGCACAATGGACAAGGCCAGCAGCGCGTAGATGGCGCCGTTGGTGATGCCGTCCTGTCCCAGAAGCGCCACGATTTGAAGATTCATTCCTGCGTCCTTCTCGATCCCGCTCGCTTCCCGACCGACCGGCCGGGAGGAAACGGGTTCCTATGATCTGCGGCCGGCATCGCGATGCGCGCCGGCCGTACTTCCTGCGGCGGTTGCCGCCGCGTTTATTTCAACAGCGTCCAGTTGCCGTTCTTGACCTGGATCAATTCGCGGCCGCGTTCGTCGAAACCGCTGTGATCGGCCGGCGTCATGTTGTACACGCCCTGGGTCGCGACCAGTTCCTTGGTCCCTTCCAGCGCATCGCGCAACGCGGCGCGGAACTCCTTGCTGCCCGGCTTGGCCTTCTTGGCGGCGATCGGAACCGCGCGCTGCAACAGCAGGCCGGCGTCATACACATTGGCGCCGAAAGTCGCCGGCGCGCTGCCGTACATCCTGGTGTAGGCGCCGATATATTCCAACGCCACTTTCTTGGACGGATTGCTGTCGGGGATCTCCGGCAGGACCAGCATCAGGCTCGCCGCCAGGATGGTGCCGTCGACCTTCTTCTTGCCCAGTTGCAGGAAGGCGGGCAAGGCGGCGCCGTGCGTCTGGTACATCTGTCCCTTGTAGCCCTGGTCCGCCAGCGTCGTCTGCGGCAATACGGTCGCGCCGCCCGGCGCTGCGACCAGCACGGCGTCGGGATTGGCGGCGATGATCTTGAGCGTCTGCGCGGTGACCGAAGTATCGGTGCGCTGATAGCGTTCGTTGGCGACGATCTTGATATTGTTCTTTGCCGCGAGTTCGGTAAAGACGCGGTTCCAGTTTTCACCGTAAGGATCGTTGATGGCGATGAAGCCTATCGTTTTGGTCTTGAGCTTGACCATCTGCTCGACCAGGGCCTTGGCGATCAGGTCGTCGTTCTGGGTGGTCTTGAAGACCCATTTCTTTTGTTCCGTCATCGGCAGCACCACCGCCGCGGTGCCTACCGGCGCCAGCATCGGCACGCCGGCTTCCGCCATGAACGGAATCACGGCGACCGAGTTGGGCGAACCGCTCGGTCCGATGATGGCGTCGACGTTGTATTCGGAGATCAGCTTCTTCACTTCGGTGACCGAGCGGGTCGGATCGCTGCCGTCGTCGAGGGAGATATATTCCACGGTCAGATCGCCGATCTTGGCCGGCAACAGCGGCACGGTATTCTTTTGCGGAATGCCGACCAGCGAAGTCGGGCCGGTCGACGATGTCACCACGCCGATCTTGATCTGTGCATAGGCGGAAGAAGTCGCCAGGGAAGACACCGCGACGATGGCGGTCATCGCCAGCGAAGCGGCAATCGAGCATTTGTGGAACATAGTTTTATTCTCCAAAAGTGAATGACGAAGAGACGATTGCGAACGTTGCCGATGCAGGTGCAGAGACGGATGCAAATGCAGGGCGACGTCAGCGCATGAACAGACCGCCGTTGATATCCAGGCACGCGCCGGTGGCGGAACCGGCATCGGGCGACGCGAGCAGCAACACCGCATCGGCGATGAAATCCGCATTGCCCAATGAACGCGTCGGGATGGTCTGCGTGATCGCCTCGATCTTTTCCGCCGGCACCGACTCGTGCACAATGGGCAGATCCAGCGGTCCCGGCGAGATGGCGTTGACCGTCACCCCCTGGTTTGCCAACTCGCGCGCGAATACCTTGGTCAGCGTCAGCACGCCGCCCTTGGCTGCCGCATAATGCGCGCCGGTGGCGGTGCCGCCGGTCTGGCCGGCGAGCGAGGCGATGTTGACGATGCGTCCGTAGCCGCGTTCGGCAAAGCGTTTTCCGAATACCTGGCACGCAAGAAACGTGCCCTTGAGATTGATCGCCATGACCTCGTCGAACTCGTCCGGCGAGATATCCATCAGCGCCGCAATGCGCGACTGGCCGGCATTGTTGACCAGCACGCTGGCGCCGCCCCAGCGCAGTTCCAGCGCATCGCAGGCGGCGATGAAGTCCTGTTTGCGACGCACGTCCAGGCTCAGCGCCGTCGCGGTGGCGCCGCTGGCGTCGAGACTGGCGGCCACCGCCGTGGCGTGTTCCAGATCGACATCGCCGAGCGCCACCAGATAGCCGGCGGCATGCAGCTTGCGTGCTATTTTTTCTCCCAGTCCGCGGGCGGCGCCGCTGACCAGTGCAATTTTTTGGTTCATGGATGTTCCCGGATAGAGCAAGCGGTTGCGATCATGCGATCAGCCGCCCTGGATGATCAGCGCGCGGCCGATGCGCGCTTCGATGCGACCGTATTTCCACAGGCGTTCTTCGCCGATCATGGTGGTGCGGAACAAGTTGCAACCGGCGATCACCGTATCCAGATCCGCGACGTCGGCCATGATGTAGAAAGTCCACGGCCACGAATCGGACTTGCCCACCATGGTGCGGTCGTCATCCATGGTTCCCAGGATCGTCACGCCCGGCATCTGGCTCAGGGCCGTCATCATCTCGCCGTAGGCTTTCCACACCGCGCCGGTCTGGCTGGCCGGGAGGTCAAAGAAGTTTTGCGTCACGCCCACGCAGAAGAGCACGCGCAAGGGCTCTTTATCGACGATTTGTGTCATAGGTTTCTCCGAAAGGATTGAGTACGGTTACAGGAAGCCCGGCATCGGCGGCACGCCCAGCGCAACTGCGCCGGCGCCGTCGTAGATGCCTTCGCCGAGGAAGGCGTGCTGCTTCACGACCGCTGCATCGCGCAGGTAGCGCTGCAGCGGATGGCTGGAATAAATGGCGGTGGTGCCGGCCAGGCCGAACATGCTCTGCACGATCTGGTTGCCGGCGCGCGCCACTTCGACTGCGGTCAGGCGCAACAGGCTGACTTGTTCCGGCGTGACCGGATTGCCGGCCAGGATCGATTGCCAGACCTCGTCCGTGGCGTCGTACAGGAAAGCCCGCGCCGAGCGCAGCAGCGCCTCGGCCTTGGCGACCTCGATCCTGACGTAGGAGCGGTCCGCCAGCTTCGGCGCGCCGGTGATGGCGACGCGGCCGCCGGCCATGTTGGCGATCTCGTCGATGGCGGCGCGGGCGATGCCCAGGTTCACCACGCCCAGCACTTGCGCCGCGTAGGCGATGGTGGGATAGCGATACAGGGGTTCGTCGATGGTCGGCACGCCGCCGCGGATGAAAGTCCACTCGTCGGCCACGAATTGCTGCGTGACGCGCAAGTCGTGGCTGCCGGTTCCCGCCAGTCCCATCACGTCCCAGTTGTCGACGATCTCGACTTGGCTGGGCGGCAGTACCGCGGTGCGCGGCTTGGAGCCGGCTTGTCCCGGCACCGCCGCGCCGATGCCGACGCCGAGCATGTCGGCGCCCTTGCAGCCGCTGGCGAATTTCCAGGTGCCGCTGACGGTCCAGCCGCCTTCGACCTGCGTGGCCGGCTGGATCGGGAACAGGCCGCCGGCGAATACCAGGTCGGGAGAATCGGCATACAACTTGGCTTGCGTCGATTTCGGCAGCGCCGCCAGGTAGACCGAGGCCGAGCCGAAGCTGGCGATCCAGCCGACCGAGCCGTCGGCTTCTGAAATTTTTTCGACCAATTGCAGGAATGCCGTCGGCGCCAGGCCGGAACCGCCGAAGCATGCCGGCGTCGCCGCCCGGAACACGCCGAGCTTCTTGAGTCTGGTAATGAATTCCTTGGGTACGTGGCGCAGGCGGCCGAATTCGTCGCGGCGCTCGCGGATCTCGCTGAATACTTGCGCCATGTCATCTTCCTTGGCTGCCGCTGTTGTCGCTGTGATGGGTGTTGCTGACGGGGACATCCGATTCTCCAGAGTGCGTTGCTTTTCATCTCATCGCTATCCGTGAGATGCATTCCAGAATCGAGTGTAGGGACAGCGCTTGCCCGGTTCAATCGGGACGATCGGGGAATTTTTAGGTGATATCAGGCGGTCGCGTAAAGAAATCCCCTAGGCGAAAAAACAATATCCGGACATGCGTGGAGCCGAGCCTGGATTTTCCGTCGATGCCGGCGCGGATCACCGACTATAATCAGACAGCCCCGCTCATCTCGCCCACTTCCCATGCCTTCCGAATCGCAATCATCCCAGGAATCGCCGCTCAGTCCGTCCGCCGCGTCGTTCGAGCTGGACGACTTCAAACGCATGATGGAGGCGCTCACCATGTGCATCATCCTGCACGACGCCGAGTCCAAATCCATACTCTGGGCCAATCCTTCGGCCTGCGACGTGCTGGGCTTCACGCTGGAGGAGCTGCTGCCGCTGAAGGCGCCCGACATGAGCCGGCGCTCGCACGAATACCGGCGCGAGATCGGCCGCCAGTGGCTGCATGGCGCCGTGCTGCACGGAACCAACGTGATCGAATGGTGCTATCGCGCCAAGAACGGCGAAGAGATTCTGTCGGAGGCGACGGCGACGCTGGTGAAGCTGTCGCATCAGGATGTGATCATGGTGCAGTTCCGCGATATTGCACGCGAGGAACAGATCAAGCGTGAAATGAAGCGCCTCGAAAGCCGGCTCAAGGAATTCATGCAGGACTCCGATGAGGGCATCGCCGTCCTGCGCAACGACGGCGGCATCGAATACATCAGCGACGCCGGACGCAAATTGCTGGGCGTGCGGCCCGGCCAGCAAACCCCGCGCAGCTTCACCGATCTGTGCGAACCGGCTTCACGCGACGAATTGCTGGAACTGCTGACGCTGGCGCTGCCCGACGCCATTTCATTTCCGATCCGTTACCAGATCGTTCTCAGGAACGGCCAGCGGCGCTGGCATCAGGCCTCCTGCCGCTACATCGAAATCGAAAACGACCTGAAAGGCCACCTCCTGCATTTCCGCGACGTCACCGACCAGGTCGAGGCGGAAGAGGCGCGGCGCCGCAACCAGGCGGCGCTGGAATACCTGGCCCGCCACAACGCCATGGGTGAAATGGCGACCGCCATCGCGCATGAGCTGAGCCAGCCGCTGGCGGCGATCCGCAACTTTCTGGAGGGCGCGATGCTGCGCCTGAACGGCGACGACATCTCGCGCGAAAACATTCTCTGGGGCCTGGAAAACGCCGCGCGCCAGGTCGACCACGCCGCCGCCATCATCAAGAGCGTGCGTGAATATGTGGTGAAGCTGGAGCAGACCGAAACCCTGATCGACATCAACGAGACGATCAATGAGGCGCGCTACTTCATCGAACTCAAGGCGGCCGAAACGCAGGTCGCCGTCGAGATCGCGCCGTGCGCGGAGAAGCTGATGGTGAGTTGCGAGAAGGTCCTGATCGGACAGGTCATCCTGAATCTGGCGTTCAACGCCATCGAGGAGATGAACCGTTTCCCGCAGGAGATGCGCCGCGTGCGCGTCAGCAGCGAACGCGTGGGCGACACCGCCGTGATCCGCGTCGCCGACCAGGGCGGCGGCCTGGATGCGGGACACCGCGAACGTCTGTTCGACGGTTTCTTTTCTTCCAAGGTGAGCGGCAACGGCATCGGCCTGGCCTTGTGCAAGAACATCATCGCGCGCCATCGCGGCGATATCTGGGCGCAACCCGGCGAACCGCGCGGCACCAGTTTCTGCTTTGCGTTGCCGCTGGTGCGCTGAAGGCTTTTATCCCGTTCACTGCGTTGATAAAAAACGACAGACGCGAAAAAATGTGCGGCGCGCAGTATTGGTGACATGTCGCGCCGTCACGCACTTGCATGGTGCCGCAAGACTTTTTGGAAGGTTTTCTTGATGGAAGCCTGCACCGATTTCGACAAGCCGGGTGCAAAGAAAAGCTTTTCAATCTAATGCACTTTCCTCCGATCTTAAAATCAGCCTTGCTTATGTTTTTGATCGATCGCATTCATTTGATCAATCGCAAGCGCACTCCTTAACATCTGCCCTGCATAACGTGCATCACGTCGTCGCGATTCAAGGACAGGCGGCGCGTTGTGTCCACACGCCATGTGCACAGCGCGGGTGTACGCCTCATCCACAACACACTACAGGGAGTTAATTCAGATGAAAAAGAAACTGCTAGCCGCCGCGATGCTCGCGGCCGGCGCGGGTATGGCACATGCCGATACGGTCACCGTCTACGGCCTGATCGATCTCGGCCTGACGTATTATTCCAGCGCGCCCAAGACCGGCGGCGGCAAGGCATCGCTGCTGCGCATGGACAGCGGCATCGCCCAGGGCAGCCGCCTGGGCTTCAAGGGCACCGAAGATCTGGGCGGCGGTCTGTCGGCCTTCTTCACCCTGGAGACCGGCTTCAATGCCGACGACGGCAGTCTCGGCCAGGGCGGCGCGATCTACGGCCGCCAATCCTTTGTCGGCCTGAGCGACAAAAAGCTGGGCAGCGTCAGCCTCGGCCGCCAGTATGATTTCATGGCCAATCTCGGTGGCCAGTACGCGATGGGCGCACTGTCTCCGGCAGGTTCGATGGGCTGGGGCCTGCATGCCGACGCGGCGCACGGCGGCGCGCTGAACAACCACATCTATGCCGGCGACCGCACCAACAACTCCCTGAAGTACAGCAGCGCCAACATGGGCGGCTTCACCATCGGCGCCATGTACGGCTTCGGCGAAGTGGCAGGCAACAACACCGCCGGCCGCACCATCAGCGCCTACACCGGTTACGACAATGGCCCGTTCAGCACCGGCCTGGCCTACACCGACATCAAGAACGCCGCCGGCACCGACTCCACCCGCATGTATGGCATCGGCGCCACTTATCAGTTGGGCGCCTGGAAACCGTTCGGCGTCATCACGCAGGTCAAGAACACCCAGACCAGCGCCAAGGCCAGCACTTATGAACTAGGCACCGTGTATGCGCTGACGGCGTTGTGGGATCTGAGCGCGGCATATCAGTTCCAGAGCCGCAACCAGGGCGTTGGCAATGCGCAGGCGCTGATCGCCATGGCCGACTACAAGATCTCGAAGCGTACCGATCTCTACGTCGGCGCGGTGTATGACCGCGACAAGGGTTACAACGCGTATCCGGTTTTCGGCGGCGGCATCCAGTCGGCCACCGGCAACCAGACCGCCTTGCGCGTCGGCATGCGCCATCGTTTCTGACGCCATGCTGATGCTGTAGTACCGCAAGCGTCGTCCGGCGCAAGCCGGGCGACGCTGCCCAGGACCTGTTGACGCTCAGGAAGAGCGTCCGTACTCCTGCAACAGATCGACGATCAATTGCCTCAGCCAACTGCTGCCGGCATCGCTGTCGAAGTCTTCATGCCAGTGCAGCGTGACGTCCACCGCGGGAATGTCCACCGGCAACTGGTACACCATGAATTCGCCGTGGCCTTCGCTCTGGAACAGCCTGGCAATGCGCAGCGGCAATGTGGCCGCGAGATCGGAGCGGGCGAGGATGCGCGGCAGCACCGAGAAGTGCGGAATATCGAGAGCGATTTTTCTATGAATACCCAGGGCGCGGAAAGAATCTTCGACTTGCTGATGGCTGCTTTCAGCCGATTGCACCAATACATGCGACATGCCCAGAAACTCCTCGAGCGTGAGCTTCCCGGTCTGCGGCAAGCCGTCGCGCTGGCGCGTCATGCACACATAGGATTCGCGAAACAGCAGCTCGTATCGGGTCAGCGGCTTGAGCGCCGGCAGACTGCCAATGGCGAAATCGAGCCTGCCGGTGCGCAGCGCTTCTTCGATATGCGCCGACGCCACCTGTTCCACATGCAGCCGCGTGGAAGGCGCCAGCTCATGCAGCTTCTGGCAGACCGGCGGCAGGAAGACCATTTCCGCGACGTCGGTCATCGATGCGCGAAACACCCGCGTGCTGGCGGCGGCGTCGAACCGTTCGGCATAGCGCAGCGCATCCTGCACTGCTTGCAGCGCACGACCGATGGGCTTGGACAACTCGACAGCGGTCGGCGTCGGCTGCATGCCTTCCTTGGTGCGAATGAACAGCGGGTCCTCGAAGATCAGGCGCAGGCGGCCCAGCGCATAGCTGACCGCCGGCTGCGACAGATGCAGGCGATTGCCGGCCTGCGTCAGGCTGCGCTCGTCGGCGATCGCCTGGAAAACCCGCAGCAGGTTGAGATCCATGTTGTTGAACGTCGCCATTACCCCTCCGGTCCGAAACAGTCCAAAAAACACCCCAAAAGCGCCCCAAAAACAGCCCAAATCAGACAGGCAACACCAAAATTAGTGAGGCTTATGTTTAAAATATTTTACATCAATTTGATCTATTTTCATGTCGATTCTAAAATTCATTCCGACGATCACCCAAACCCGTGTGCATCCAGCGCCAGCCCGCCGGCCAGCCTGATCAAGCAACGTTTCATTTATTTATCTGGATGCAGCCATGACACCTGAACAATTGCAGCAGAAGCTGGCTGCGCTGGATGCGCGCCTGACTGCGGTCGAGGACGAACGCGCGGTGCGCAATGTCCTGGCGCGCTACATGAAACTGTGCGACCAGCCTTGCCGCGACCGCGACTTTCCGCAACTCGGCGATCTGTTTGCCGCCGACGCCGTCTGGGAAGGCATCGGTGCGCTCTACACCGAGACCTTCGGCCGGCAGGACGGCCGCGCGGCGATCGTCGCCTTCCTCGGCAACTATCTCGCTCCGCGCTCGACCCATTTCAAGATGAATGCGCATTTCCTGACTGCCGATGCGGTGACCGTGAACGGCGACGCCGCACATGGCCAATGGGTCATGCTGCAGGCATCCACCTATGAGGACGACCGCTCGGAACTGATCGGCGCGCGCCTGACCATCGATTTCCGCAAGCAGGGCCCGTCGTGGCAGATGTCCCATTTCCGCACGCAACGACTGTTCAGCATGCCGTGGAATCCGGCGACGGCGAACCTGGCCGGCGCATTCAACGCAGGCGACACCAACCACAAGGGAGACGCATAAGCATGTCCACCACCGTACCTGGCAGCCACAACGCGCTGCTCGCCCGCTTCAACCTCGGCGGCAGCGGCCATACCGTGGCCATCAAGGATTGCATCGACATTCAAGGCATGCCCACGCGCGGCGGCAGTGCGGCGCTGGCCGACGCCGCGCCTGCCGCGGCGCACGCCGACGTCGTGCGCCGCCTGCTCAATGCCGGCTGGCAGCTCACCGCCAAGGCCAACATGCATGAACTGGCTTACGGCATGACCGGCATCAACGACTGGACCGGCACGCCGGTCAATCCGCAGGACCCTGCGCGCATTCCCGGCGGCTCGTCGAGCGGCTGCGCCGTCGCGGTCGGCGCCGGCCTGGTCGATGTCGCCATCGGCAGCGATACCGGCGGATCGATCCGCTTGCCGGCGGCCTGTTGCGGCGTGATCGGCTTCAAACCGACCTTCGGCCGCGTCAGCCGCGTCGGCGCCTATCCGCAACGCAGTACGCTGGATTGCGTCGGGCCGTTCGCGCGCAGCATGGATCTGATCATCGACGCCATGGCCGCCATCGCGCCTGGCTTCGACCGGGCAGGCGCGAGCGCCGCGCAACCCGGCGCTCGCATCAGACTGGTCGCGACGAACAGCGACGCCGCCATCGTCGCGGCGATGCGCAAGGCCTTCGACGCCGCCGGCTGGCAAGGCGAATCCGTCACGCTGGACGGCATGCAGGAAGCCTTCGACGCCGGCATGGTGCTGATCAACGCGGAGACCTTCGCCGCCTTCGGCCACCTGACCGGCCGCGGCAAGCTGGGCGCCGATATAGAAAAACGCCTGACGCTGGCCGGCGCCACCACCGACGCCGCCGTCGCCGATGCGGAAAAGGTGCGCGCCATGTTCACCGCCAACGTCGACGCCGCGCTGCGGGATGCCGACGCACTGCTGCTGCCGAGCCTGCCGCAATTGCCCCCGACGCTGGAATCGGTGCGCAACGGCGGCTCGGTGCTGGCCCTGAGTTCGCTGGTGCGGCCGTTCAACCTGAGCGGCCATCCGGCGCTGAGCATCCCGGTGCCGCTGGCAGGCGCCACGCTGCGCGCCGGCGTCCAGTTGGTCGGTCGCAAGGGCGAGGACGAAAAAATATGCGCTCTCGGCCTGCATCTGGAACAGGCGCTCAAGCAGGCCGCCATCTGAACACCCGCTACGAATCAACGCAACACCCTTTGGAGAATGCAATGAATGCACCGCTACGCTTCCATCCGAGAAAACCGGACTCTTCCTACGCCGATCTGGCGCAAGGCGCAGTCGTCGATCCCTCGCTCTACACCGACCCGCAGATTTTTGAAGCCGAGATGGAAAAGATCTTTTACAAAACCTGGGTCTGGGTCGCCCACGAAAGCGAATTGCGCAATCCCGGCGATTTCAAGACCGCGCAAATCGGCCGCCAACCGGTGATCGTGGTGCGCGACCGCAGCGGCAAAGTCAATGTGCTGGAAAACCGCTGCCGCCATCGCGGCGCCACCGTGTGCGAAAAGCACAAGGGCAACGCCACCGGCTTCACCTGCCCTTACCATAGCTGGTCCTACGGTCTGGACGGCAAGTTGCGCGGCCTGCCGTATCCGGAAGGCTACGAAGACGTCGTCGAGAAAGCCGACCTGCCGCTGCAAGGCCTGCGCGTGGGCATCTACGCCGGCATGATCTTCGCCAGCTTCAACCAGGACATCGAACCGCTGGAAGACTTCCTCGGCCATGCCCGGCACTGGATCGACCTGTTCATGAAACAAGGCGCCGGCTATCCGATCAAGACCCAGGGCGAACACAAGTTCAGCTTCAAGGGCAACTGGAAAATCCAGCTCGAAAACACCACCGACGGCTACCACTTCCCGGTGGTGCACAAGACATTCCTGCAATCGGTCGATGCCGAAACCTCGGAAATGCTGTCCTTCATGACCGACGACCAGTCGATCACCCGCGCGCTGGGCAACGGCCATAGCGTCATGGTGATGGTGCCGGAACACGTCGATCTCGACATCGACGACGGCAGCGAGCAATTGCAGGAGCGCTTCAGCCACGTCATCGACGAACTGTCGAAGGACATGCCGCCCGAAAAAGTGCGCCGCATCGTGCGCTCGCTGCATGGCGCCGGCTTCAACCTGAACCTGTTCCCCAACGTGGCGATGTCGATGTCGTTCTTCCGCGTGCTGCATCCGGTGTCGGTGACGGAAACGCAGATCCGCCATATCGCGCTCGGCATGGACGGCGGCCCCGAGATCGCCAACCGCGAACGGATGCGCATCCATGAACATTTCCAGGGGCCGTTCGGCTTCGGCAGCCCGGACGACGCGGAAGCGTGGGAGCGCGTGCAGATCGGTTCCTACGCCGGACGCGACGCGCCGATCCTGGTCAACCGCGGCCTCAACCGCGAATGGGTCGACGACAACGGCGACAAGGTGTCGCACTCGACCGACGAAAGCGGCATGCGCGAAGCGTATGCCATGTGGAAAAAGATGATGGAGAAAGAATGAACTATACCGACAGCCTGCAAGGCTTTACCGAACCGCTGGCCAAGGCGATCGCCTTCATCTGGAAAGAGGCCGAACTGCTCGACAGGAAAGACTACGCGGCCTGGTCCTCGCTGTGGAGCGACGACGGCCACTATGTCGTGCCGATCGACTCGGAAGCCACCGATTTCGCCGCGCAACTGAACTACGTCTACGACGATGCGCGCATGCGCAAGCTGCGCATCGAACGCCTGACGTCGGGTTTCGCCATGTCCGCCGCCGACGCTTCGGCCACGGTGCGCACGGTGTCGCGCTTCGTGCCGGTGCATCTGAGCGCCGAGCTGGTCGAAGTCAATTCGGCGCAGATCCTGGTCGGCTACAAGCGCCAGTCCCACACCTTGTTCGTGGCCAACATGACGCATCGCATCCGCTTCGGCGCGGACGGCGCCAAGCTGGAACAGAAAGTGGTGCGCCTGATCAACTCGGCCGATCCGCTGAACGCACTCGGGTTTCTTTTGTAAATCGGCAAGGCCTGGGCGCATCATGAAACTCATCGTAGACAACATCACCGACGAAACCGGCGACATCCGCTCGTTTCGCCTGGTCAGCCCGGACGGCGCGGCGCTGCCGCAATACGAACCGGGCGCGCATATCGACGTCACCGGACCGACCGGCGTCATGCGCCAGTATTCGCTGTGCGGTCCGCTCGACGATGTGCATGCGTATACCATCGCGGTGAAAAAAGAAACCGCGTCGCGCGGCGGTTCGGCGGCGTTGCACGATGCGGTGCGCATAGGCAGCGTGCTGGAAGTCGGCGTACCGCGCAATCTGTTCGCGCTCGACGCCGGCGCCCGGGAACATGTGCTGTTCGGCGCCGGCATCGGCGTGACGCCCCTGCTCAGCATGGCCTACCGGCTGCTTGCGCAAGGCGGGAATTTCACGTTGCATTACTTCGCCCGCGCGCGCGAATACGCCGCGTTCGCCGATCTGCTGGATGCGCCGCCGTTTGCCGGCAAGGTGCGCTTCCACTACGGCGTGCGCGGCGCCGACATGGCGCATTATCTGCAAGCCTGCCTGGACGCGGCCGATCCGCAGGCCCATGTCTATACCTGCGGTCCCGCGCCCTTCATGGATGCGGTGGTAGCCTGCGCCGCGCGCAGCAGGCCGGAAGAAGCCATCCACCTGGAACACTTCAAGGCGGTGGAAACGGCGTCTTCCGCGCCGGGGGGCGATGGCGATGCTGCCTTCGACATCCGGCTGGCCAGCTCCGGCAAGGTCATGCAGGTGCCGCCCGGCGTCTCCATCGTCGACGTGCTGAGCCAGGCCGGCATCTGCATCGACACCTCGTGCCGCGAAGGCATCTGCGGCACCTGCGTGGTACCGCTCCTGGAAGGCGAACCGGATCACCGGGACAACTGCCTGTCGAAAAAGGAAAAGGCCGCCAACGACCAGATCTGCACCTGCGTCTCGCGCGCCCGCTCGGGATTGCTGGTGCTCGATCTCTGACGCCGTTCATTCCTGTTGCAGTCGTCCCGGCGTCGTGAAAACGACCGTACGATAAAACGACCATACGACGCTGGGTCCTGACTTGCGTCAGGACGACGGTGATGTGGAATGTGCAATGAAGGACTCAACGGTATCCGGCGCGCAGCCGGCTTTCCGCACCGGCGAGACACAGGCACCATTCATTCCTGTTGCAGTCGTCCCGGCGAACGCCGGGACCCAGCGTCGTCAAAACGACGATGCGACGCTGGGTCCTGACTTGCGTCAGGACGACGGTGATGTGGAATGTGCAATGAAGGACTCAACGGTATCCGGCGCGCAGCCGGCTTTCCGCACCGGCGAGACACAGGCACCATTCATTCCTGTTGCAGTCGTCCCGGCGAACGCCGGGACCCAGCGTCGTCAAAACGACGATGCGACGCTGGGTCCTGACTTGCGTCAGGACGACGGTGATGTGGAATTTGCAATGAAGGACTGAACGACGTCAGGCGCGCAGCCGGCTTTCCGCACCGGCGAGACACAGGTGCCATTCATTCCTGTTGCAGTCGTCCCGGCGAACGCCGGGACCCAGCGTCGTCAAAACGACGATGCGACGCTGGATCCTGACTTGCGTCAGAACGACGGCGATGTGGAATTTGCAATGAAGGACTGAACGACGTCAGGCGCGCAGCCGGCTTTCCGCACCGGCGAGACACAGGTGCCATTCATTCCTGTTGCAGTCGTCCCGGCGAACGCCGGGACCCAGCGTCGTGAAAACGGCCACACGGCGCTGGGTCCTGACTTGCGTCAGGACGACGGTGATGTGGAATTTGCAATGAAGGACTGAACGACGTCAGGCGCGCAGCCGGCTTTCCGCACCGGCGAGACGCAGGCACCCTTCATTCCTGTTACTGTC
>NZ_CBXX010000027.1 GCF_000577615.1 Herbaspirillum sp. RV1423 | reverse complement strand
CCTGCCATATCGTGTAAGCCGAATGCCCGCGCCAATGCCGGCGCAAGGCGTCGTCATAAGGATCGGCGGGACGGGAAACGGGTATCTGCATGCGGGAATTCACGGATGGCCGCCGCCGGCTGCGGCGGCCTGCCCGCTATGATACGCCGTCCCTCCAACGCTGCGGACACAAGCCGGCCCCACAAGAATCGGCCCCCGCGGCACGTCGGAACGGACGAGCGTCACGCCGGCCGTGAAGCTCCTCCGGGCGCTTTATACCCAACGGGTATGGATCCTGCCTCAAACGGTCTTGGACAAGCGGGGACGATTGTTTCTATGATCGGCAATACCTGTTGAGAGCGCCATGACCACCAATTCCATTGCCATCGAACGCGTCGAAGTCATCCTGCTGGATGTACCGACCATCCGTCCCCACAAACTGTCCATGGCCACCATGTACCGCCAGACCCTGGTACTGGTGCGCATTACCGGCAATGACGGCATCACCGGCCTGGGAGAAGCCACCACCATCGGCGGCCTGGCCTATGGCGAGGAAAGTCCGGAGAGCATCAAGCTCAACATAGAGACTTACATGGCGCCGCTGCTCAACGGCGGCGATGCCGCCCAGGTGGCCGCGCGCATGCAGGTCCTGGACAAGCATGTGCAAGGCAACCGCTTCGCCAAATGCGCCATCGAGACCGCGCTGTGCGACGCCCAGGCCAAGCGTCTCGGCGTCCCTCTCTCCACGCTGTTCGGCGGCCGCGTGCGCGACTCGCTGCCGATCGCGTGGACGCTGGCCAGCGGCGACACGGCACGCGACATCGAAGAGGCTGAGAAAATGCTGGCGCAGCGCCGCCACAACATCTTCAAGCTCAAGATCGGAGCATGCAGCGTGCGCGAAGATGCCGCGCATGTGGCCGCCATCAAGCGCGCCGTGGGTGACCGGGCCAGCGTGCGGGTGGACGTCAACCAGGCGTGGAGCGAGACCGACGCCATGCTGGGCATGCGGCTGCTGGAAGACGCGGGCTGCGACCTGGTCGAGCAGCCGATCGCGGCCGCCAACGTGGAAGGGATGGCGCGCCTGCGCCAGAAGAATCGCATTGCGCTGATGGCCGACGAGGCATTGCACGGCCCGGCCGATGCCTACAATATCGCGCACCAGGGGGCCGCCGACGTCTACGCGGTCAAGATCAACCAATCCGCCGGCCTGTCCGGTGCGCAGCAGGTCGCCGCGATAGCGCGCGCCGCCAACATCGACCTGTACGGCGGCACCATGCTGGAGGGTGCGATCGGCACCATGGCCTCGGCGCAGTTGTTCGCCGGCTTCCCCAGCCTGGCCTGGGGCACCGAGCTGTTCGGACCGCTGCTGCTGACCGAGGAGATCCTCACCGAGCCGCTGGTTTACCGCGACTTCGAGCTGATGCTGCCGACCGGCCCTGGCCTGGGCATCACGCTGGACGAAGACCGCATCGCCCATCTGCGCCGCGACAACAAGCGCTGACCGGACAACCATTCCGCACGATCAATGAAACAGGAGACGATATGCTGTTCAAAGTCACAATGGATGTGCAACTGCCGCACGCCATGCCGAAAGAAGCTGCCGATGAACTCAAGCTGGCCGAGCGCGAGCTGGCGCAAAGCCTGCAGCGTTCCGGCAAATGGCGCCACCTGTGGCGGGTAGCGGGCCGCTACGCCAACGTCAGCATCTTCGACGTCGACGACGCCGCCGAACTGCACGACCTGCTGACCGGCCTGCCGCTGTTCCCCTACATGAAGATCGACGTGGAAGCGCTGTGCCGCCACCCATCGTCCATCCACGAGGATGACCGCTAACCCGCCCATCAGTCCGTGACGCCATGTCACGCCCTTCCATCCAAACCATAAAGAGAGAGTGAGACCAACATGGACAAACAAGCCATCGATGCAGTACTACGCAAAATCCAGGGCGCCGATTCCGGCGAGGAGGCCAGCCGTGTTCAAAAGATTGTCAACCGTATCGTGCATGACCTGTTCCACACGATTGAAGACTTTGATGTCCAGCCTGAAGAATTTTGGGCTGCCGTTCATTATCTGACCGAGGCCGGACGTAACGGTGAATACGGCCTGATCGCCGCCGGCCTGGGTCTCGAGCACTTCCTCGACCTGCGCATGGACGAGGCTGATGCACGGGCCGGCGTCAACGGCGGCACCCCACGCACCATCGAAGGCCCTCTCTACGTGGCCGGCGCGCCGGAAGAGAAGGCGTTCGCCCGCCTGGACCAGGACCCGCAGCCGGGCGAAGTTCTGTTCATGCAGGGCCAGGTGCGCGACATGGACGGCAAGCCGGTGGGCAACTCGCTGGTGGAAGTCTGGCACGCCAATCATCTGGGCGGTTACTCATTCTTCGACCAAAACCAGTCGCCGTTCAACCTTCGCCGCAGCATCCGCACCGACAGCGAAGGGCGCTACCGCTTCCGTTCGCGCGTGCCGGTCGGCTACAGCGTGCCGCCGGGCGGCTCCACCGACCAGTTGATGAAACTGCTCGGCCGCCATGGCACTCGCCCCGCCCACATCCACTTCTTCGTCAAGGCGCCGGGTTTCCGCACCCTGACCACGCAGATCAACATCGAGGGCGATCCCTTCCTGTGGGATGACTTCGCCTTCGCCACCCGCGATGGCCTGGTGCCTGTACTCACCAAGGTAACCGACGATGCTGCGATCCGCCGCGACGAACTGGATGGCCCGTTCTATTCCATCGACTTCGATTTCGTCCTGCACAAGGAACGGGACAATCTGCCCAAGGCCGAAGTGGTGCGCGACCATTTCACCGTCTGAACCGCAGTCGAAGGAAGATGAACCATGCAGACCACCGGACATCCGCCCCCTTTGCATTACACGCTGGAAGGCCCTGAGGACGCGCCGGTACTGGCGTTGTCCAATTCGCTGGGCACCAGCCTGTCGATGTGGGAGGCGCAAGCCGCCGCACTGCGCGGCAGGTTCCGCGTCCTGCGTTACGACACGCGCGGCCATGGCGCCAGCAGCGCCGTGGCCGGCCTGTCGAAGGACAGTGCCTTCACGCTGGCGCAACTGGGCCAGGATGTATTGGATCTGCTGGACCGCCTCGACATCGAACGCGCGCATTTCTGCGGCATCTCGATGGGCGGCATCACCGGCCTGTGGCTGGGCGTGCATGCCGGCCACAGGCTGCTCAGCCTGACGGTGGCAAACAGCGCCGCGCGCATCGGTACGGCGGAAGGCTGGAATATGCGGGCAGACTTGGTCACGAACGACGGAATGGCCGGCGTCGCGGCAGGCGCGGCGGGCCGCTGGTTCACGGCGGGCTTCGTGGAGCGATCGGCGGCGCTGATAAACGCCATGTCGGGAGAACTGGCGGCCTCTTCGGCCAACGGCTACGCAGCCTGCTGCCGAGCGCTGGCCGCGGCCGACCTGCGCGATAAGGTGGCGTCGATCAAGGTACCTACCCTTGTCATCGCCGGCAGCCACGACCCGGTGACCACCGTGGCCGATGCGCAGTTCATGTGCCGGCGCATCCCGGGGGCCGCCTATGCTGCGCTGCCCGCCTCCCACCTCTCCAACATCGAAGCGCCGCAAGCCTTCACCGGCGTGCTGGCCGAATTCATCGACGGCGACCTTCAGGCCTGATGCGCCAGATGTTCCTGCACGATGCGTCCGGCCATGTCGCGCAACTGGTCGAGCACTCGCGAGCGATCGCTGGCGCGGCAGTTCATGATCACCGGCGAGAAGATCCCCTTGTTCGATAGCGGACGATATTCCACGTCGGCGCGATGCAAGCCGCGCACCGAAGCCGGCACCAGCGCCACGCCCACTCCCGCGGCCACCAGGCCGACAGCGGTCTGCATTTCGTTGGCCTCCTTGACGATGTCGGGTCGCAGCCCGCGAGAGGCGAAGATGTCCAGCACCTGGTCGGCATAGCTTGGGCGCGGACGCGCCGGATAGAGGATAAATTTTTCGCCCGCCAGTTGCGCCAGGCTGACGCTGTGTTTCCCTAGCAAGGCATGGCCCAGCGGAAACACTGCCATCAGCGGCTCGTCTACCAACGTCTCGCAGGCGATGTCGGGATCGTTGATGGGTAGGCGGCCAAATCCCACATCGATGCGTCCGGATTTCAGCGCCTCCACCTGTTCCATCGTCGTCAGTTCGGCAAACCCGACCTCGATCTCCGGCTGGCCGGCGCGAAAACGCCTGATCAGCTCCGGCAGCAGGCCGTACATGGCGGAGGGGACGAAGCCCACGTTGAACCAGCGATTGCCGCCGTCGGCAATGCGTCGCGTGCCCTCCTCGATCTGCTCCAGCCGCGCCAGCAACTGCACCGTTTGCTCGTAGAAGAATTTGCCGGCCATGGTGAGAGCGATGGGCCGCGATTCGCGGTCAATCAATTCGGCCCCCAGCATCTCCTCGAGCTGGCGTATCTGCCTGCTCAACGGCGGCTGGGCGATATGCAGCAGCTCGGCCGCGCGGCTGAAGCTGAGCGTGCTGGCGACCGCATTGAAGTATCTGAGGTGGCGAAGTTCCAAGTCTGCTCCGTGAGGAAAATGGCAATCAGGCAATATCCCGGACCATGCAGCCGCACGAGACGGCCCGCTCGCCAGGAGCCAACGGTTGATGAAGTCCTCAGCAGTTTCAACCGTGTGCGCATTGCGGTCAAATTCGGATCAGTTATCCGCTGCATTTGCCGCGATCATGCGTGTCGGCAATCAGACCGGCATCCTCTTCCCGGCACCCCACCGCGCTCGGCGGCCGCCTGCCCCTGTCCGGCGGCGCCAAGGCCCGCGTTCTTGACAGCAGTCATCTCCGCCAGGACGGACACCGCGATCTCCGCCGGCAGGCGACTGCCGATGGCCATGCCGATGGGCGCGTGCAAGCGTGCGATCTGGCCCGGCCCGAGATCGAACATGGCCAACCTTTCCCGGCGGCGTTCGCTGTTGCGCTTCGAGCCGAGCGCGCCGACATAGAAGGCCGGCGACTTCAGCGCCTCCAGCAGCGCCATGTCATCGAGCTTGGGATCGTGGGTCAGCGCCACGATGGCCGTGTGCGGATCAGGCCTGATCTCGGCCACCACGTCGTCCGGCATTCCCGCCAGGCGCCTGGCTCCCGCGATTTGCCAGCCGTCTGCGTATTCCTCGCGCGGATCGCAGACCAGCACTTCGTAGTCGAGCGCCAGGGCCATGCCTGCCAGCACCTGCGAAAGCTGGCCTGCGCCGATCATCAACAGGCGCCAGCGCGGGCCGTACCATGTGGTGAAGGCGTCGTCGTCCAACTGCGGGCGGCGCATGTCCAATCCGTCGGCCACACCCTGTATCGCCACCGCACCAGTGTCCATGTCAAGGCGCCGGCACACCCGTCCATGCGCCTCGATAGCGGCCAATACTTCCTCCAGCCAGCCGGGGTCGGAGACCGACTCCTGCACCAGTTGCAGGGTCCCGCCGCAAGGCAGCCCGAAGCGCGCCGCATTTTCACGCGTCACGCCATAGCTGACCATTGATGGCGCAACGGCAGCCGCGCCGTCACGGCGCACGCGCTCGATGAGGTCGTCCTCGACACAGCCGCCGGAGACCGATCCCGCCACCATACCGTCCGAGCGCACCGCCACCATGGCGCCGGGCGGGCGCGGCGCGCTGCCCCAGGTCTGCGCCACCGTAAACAGGCGTGCCGCATATCCCTCGGCGCACCACGCGCGTACCGTGCGCAACACCTGCAAGTCCATACTTTCCATGCTCGCCCCCTCAAAATTCTGCCGCCGAGTGCGCCCTCCCGGCACCGCTCAGGCGGCGCCGAAACGGAATACGCCCATCGACAGCTTCACGTCGCCGGCCTGCCCGGCCAGCGACGCCGCCGACGCCGCTGCCTCTTCCACCAGCGCCGCGTTCTGCTGCGTGATCTGATCCAGCAACGACAAGGCTTGCCCGATCTGCAGCACGCCCTCATGCTGTTCGCTGCTGGCGCGCGCCATCTCCTCGATCAGTTGATTGACGCCGCCGATCGCGGAAACCACCTCGGCGATTGTCTTGGCCGAACCGTGCACCAGCGCGGTCCCGTTGCCGACACTGGCAATCGATGCCGAGATCAGACCGGCGATTTCCCTGGATGCCGCCGTGCTGCGCTGGGCCAGCGTGCGCACCTCGGCGGCCACCACCGCGAAGCCGCGGCCGTTCTCGCCGGCCCGCGCGGCCTCCACCGCCGCGTTGAGCGCCAGGATGTTGGTCTGGAAGGCGATGCCCTCCACCACCTTGACGATCTCGCCTATTTTCGCGGCGTTGGCCGCCATGCTCTCCATCATGGCCACGATACTGTCGAAGGCGCGGCCGCCCTCGCGGGCGACGCCGGCCGCCGCGCCTGCGCTGCGGCTGGCCTGCGCCGCATGCCCGGCATTGTTCTCAATGGTCGAGGTCAACTGCTCCATGCTGGAAGCAATCTCTTCCAACGAAGCCGCCTGGTTCTCGGTGCGGTGCGACAAGTCCATGTTGCCGGCAGCGATATCGACGCATGCACGCGACATGCCGTCCACGCCATGGCTCACCTCCCCAATCAGGGTGACCATGCTGCTTCTCATCAGAAGCAAGGCCCGTATCAAATCGCCGGCATGCGGCGCGGCCGATTCCGACAGCGGCGCTTCAAGGTCCCCGGCGGCGACCCGATAGGCGAAGTCGGTTGCCTCTTCAAGCGGCCTCATGAGGCGCGCCGCCTGCCACAGGCAGAGCGCAAGCATTGCCATCGACACCAGCGGGATCGCCACGATCAGCGCATGCAGCGCCCCGCTGGTCCACAAGCCGCCCGCCGCCAGGCCCATGGCCAATGTGA
The DNA here is from genome assembly GCF_000577615.1 of Herbaspirillum sp. RV1423. Lineage (GTDB taxonomy): Bacteria > Pseudomonadota > Gammaproteobacteria > Burkholderiales > Burkholderiaceae_D > Herbaspirillum. The sequence continues at coordinate 58,392 of NZ_CBXX010000027.1, read as the reverse complement.
CCGCCTGCGGTCCCAGCAGGGATTTGGCGAAGCTTGGCCGCACCAGCCGTTGCAGCAAGCCGACCGCGCCGGTTCTGACGAAACGTCCGCCGCGGACGGCCCAGCCGCGGGCGCGGTGCTCCTTGAACCGCGTCAACATCGCACTGGTGAAGGAAATCTGCTCCGGCGGCGCATACGTGCGTACCGAAGTCGAACCGACCACTCTGCCGCCCTCGCGCACCAGGGAGACATTGGTCATGGCCCAGATGGATTCGCCATTGCGCGCCTTGACGCGTGTCAGTCCGGCCCAGCGGCGCCCCTGCGTAATGGTGGTCTGACGCATATCCTTGATGGCCTCGGCCGGCGTCTCCGGATCGAGAAGCCTGGTGTAGGGCGTACCGACCAGTTCCTGCACAGGTATGCCCACCGCGTCGGCGAAGGCCTGATTGGCGTACGTGATGACGCCTTCGGAGCTGGTGCGGTTGATCAGGTACTGCCCCGGTCGCAACGAACGCGCCGCACTCGCCTGCATATGATTCATTTCCCCTCCCTGTCTTCGCCTGCCGCGGATTGCGGCCTTTCCCATCGGCATCAATAACGAATCTAATTCTGTTATCTGAAGACAATAGATGTCAAGGATTTTTGCCCGTTCCGCGCGCCTCCTGAAGATTCCGCAGCGCTGATGGCCTGCCGCCTCCGTACGGATTCGTCAGGAATCTACAACAGAACGGAAAAAATTTTGTGCGCTGACCGGACGATATTTCAGACTTGAGAATCTTGTAACTATCAGATTAATTTCAATATTTTTTATAAAATTTGCACCAAAACCGCAAACAAAAATACGCCGGCATAATTTTCGAGTGCATATCCTTCGATATCTGCACCATTTGTTTTCGTTCAGCGTCTGCCGTCCCCTCCTTCGCCATTTCCCGCCGGCCTCATGCGTGCTCTTCACACCGACAATAACGATTGAGATTCATTTTATTCATATTAAATAATGATGTTCATTATTAGAAAGAACGCATTGCAGTCTGATTCACCAGTACGCCCACCGTCGCCGGTGGTTTCCAAAGACGTCTCGACTATCAACTTGAAGGGGAACTAAAAGTGAAAAAAAGTTTGTCAGCCGCGGTCTGCACCGGGCTCTTCCTCGGCGCGGCAAGCGCCGCGGCCGTGGCCCAGAGCAGCGTTACCATCTACGGCATCATCGATACCGGCGTCGAATACCTCAACCACACCAATGCCGCGGGCCAGGGCAAGCTGCGCACGCTGCCGTTGACCGGCCTGCTGCCTTCGCGCATCGGCTTTCGCGGCACGGAAGAGCTGGGCGGCGGCCTGCGCGCCTTCTTCAACCTGGAAAGCGGCTTCGTTCCCACCACCGGCGGCATGGGCCAAGGCAACCGCCTGTTCGGCCGCCAGTCTAACGTGGGCCTCGCCGATTCCGTATGGGGCACGGTCACGCTGGGCCGCCAGTACAACATGACAGCCATCTCGATGATCAACGCCGACATCATGGGACCCGCCAACCACGGCCTGTCCAACATGGACTCCTACCTGCCCAACACCCGCAGCGACAATGCCCTGGGTTACATGAACAAGATCGGCAACACCACCGTCGGCGCAACCTACAGCTTCGGCCGCGACACCTCGACCGCCGGCGGTCCCGCGGCCACCAGTTGCGCGGGTGAAACTGCCGGCGACTTCCAGGCCTGTAAGCAATGGACGGCCCTGGTCAAGTACGACACCGCCACCTGGGGCGTCGCCACCGCCTACGACACCTTGCGCGGCGGTCCCGGCGCAGGCAACCTGCTGACCAGCAGCAACTACAAGGACAACCGCGCTTCGTTCAACGGCTGGTTCAAGGTTGGCGACCTGAAGCTCGGCGGCGGCCTGATCGCCCGCCATCTGCAACGCGCCGTCGATATCAACTACAACCTCTGGTACCTTGGCGCCAGCTATCCGCTGTCGCCGGCATTGCAGATCGAAGGCCAGGTCGCCCATCTGGACACCCGCAACTCGCCGGACGACAGCACGCTGGGCACCGCCCGTGCGATTTACTACCTGTCCAAGCGCACCAGCCTGTATGCCTCCTACGCGTATATCAAGAACCGCGGCAACGCGGCCATTGCCGTCAGCTCGGGCAGTACCGTGGGCGCCGGCCAGAACCAGTCCAGCGTGATGGCGGGCATCCGCCACACCTTCTGAACCGGCTGCTGCGGCAAGGCCCGCCATCCCGCATGGCTGGCCGCGACCGCAGCGGCGGGAGCAAGCAGCACGGCAGCACCGGTAGTTTTTTCGTTTGTTTTGAGGTCCCTCTTTTGCGGGGCATGCCAATGCATGTCCCGTTTTTTTATGGGCGCGCCGGAATGCCCTGAACAGGCAAAAAAAAGCGCCGGCAAGCCGGCGCTGCGCAACAGCCTGGCAACGGCCCTCAGAACGGGCGCATCTTGACCGGCTGCTGGCGTGCTTCGGAATGATGAAGCACATCCAGCACATGCGCCGGCGTGAACGGCTGGCGCCACACCGCCTGCGAAGTCGGCCGCAACGCATCGTTGACGGCGCACCAGATCGCGCCGATCGCGCCCACGGTGCCGGCCTCGCCCACGCCCTTGGCGCCCAGGCTGGTTTCACGCTCGGGCGTACTGACGTGGCCGACATGGATCTGCGGCATCTCCGAGGCCATGGGGATCAGATAGTCGGCCAGTGAGGCATTGCTCATCTGGCCGGTGTCGGAGTAGATGCAATGCTCGTAGAGCGCGGCGCCTATGCCCTGCACCACCCCGCCGCGCACCTGCTCGTCCGTCAGCAGCGGATTGACGATGCGTCCGCAGTCTTCCACCACCCAGACATCCAGCACCTTGACCAGGCCGGTCTCGATGTCGACTTCGACATGCGCGGCCTGGATGCCGTTGGCAGCGAAATATGGTTTGCCGGCGGGCGCGTAGCTGCGCTCGACGCTCATCTCGGGAATGCTCGACAGCTTGATGCCGGTGGAATCATAGTGCGCGCGCAGCGCGATCTCCTGCAGCGTGTAGAGGCGCAGGCCTTCGCCATCGACCACCACGCCGTCTTCGATGCCGAGCGTGGCGGCGTCAATGCCCGCCAGGGACGCGGCGATGGCCAGGATGTTGGCGCGCAACTGCGCCGCAGCCAGCAAGGCGGCTTCGCCGGCCAGCGAAATGCCGCGCGAAGCCCAGGCCCCGCCACCCAGCGGATCGCGTCCGGTGTCGCCGGCCGCCACCGCCACGTCGTCCAGCGACGTTCCCATGGCCTGGGCGATGATCTGGGTCAGGCCGGTGCGCGTCCCCTGGCCCTGATCGGTAGCGCTGGTGCGGCACACGATCTTTCCCGACGGCTGCAACGTCAGGCGAACGCCCTCCTTTCCCGCCACGCGCACCTGGTTGGGACCGTACAGCCCGGCGCCCACGCCGGTCAGTTCAACGAAGGTGCACAGCCCGATACCGCGGTAGATGCCTTTGCCGCGCAAGCTATCCTGGGCCAGGCGCAGGCCGCTGTAATCCATGTTCGTCAAGAGCTGGTCGAGGCAGGCATCCAGCGACAAGGGGCCGAGCGGAATACCGGCGGCCGACGGCAGCAGCGGCGCGTCATCGGGACGTGCGGGCAGATGGTTCTTGCGGCGGATTTCCACCGGGTCGATGCCGATGCCGGCAGCCGCGTCGTCAAGCAACTGTTCGATGATGGCGCTGGCGATCGGTTGGCCGACCGCCCGATAGGCGCCGGTGGGCACCTTGTTGACGAAGGCGCCGCGCACGCGGCCGCGAAACGCCGGCACCTGGTAGGCCGAACCGCACAGGTCCAGCGCCTGCAAGGCTTCACCGATGCTGGAGCGAGGATAGGCCGAGACGGCGCCGAAACAGAACAGCAAATCCACGTCCAATCCGCGGATGCGGCCGTCGGCATCCACTGCCAGGCGCGCCTGCGCGCTGGCATCGCGGGCATGCACGTCGGACACGAACGACTCCAGCCGGTCGGCCTGGAACTTGACCGGCCGCCCCAGCAACATGGCGATGGCGGCCACGGCGATCTCGTCGGCGTAGGCGTGCAGCTTGATGCCGAAAGCGCCTCCCACATCCGGGCTCATCACCCGGACCTTGTCCAACGGCAGGTTGAGCTGGGTGGCGAAGATGTCCTGCATCTGGAACGGCACCTGGTGCGACTGGTAGACCTCCAGCTCGCCGGTGCGCCGGTCGAAGCTGGCCAGGATGCCGCGCGGCTCCAGCGGCACGCCGGTCTGGCGGCCGAATTCGAAACGCCGGCCGGCCACATGCGCCGCACCGCCGAAAGCGGCGTCCAGGTCGCCCTTGCTGGTGTTGCGATCCAGCGCCAGATTGTGCTGAATGGCCGGGTGGCAGGGCCTGGCACCCGGCTCCAGGGCGGCGGCGGCATCCACCACCGGCTCTCCTTCTTCCCAATCGATCTCGATGGCCTCCAGCGCATCCTCCGCCTGGGCACGGGTCGCGGCGACTACCGCCACCACCGCCTCGCCCTGCCAATACGCTTCATCGATGGCCAGCGGATTCTGCGGGGCCGACACATGCGATGGCCACATCGCAAAGCGCGTGGTCCACGATGCGCACACCCGGGCCAGGTCGGCCCCGGTGAACACCGCCAGCACGCCCGGCATGGCCGCGGCGTTGTCCACATTGAGCGAATGGAAGCGCGCACGAGCGAAAGGGCTGCGATAAAACGCCACATGCTGCATGCCGGCCAGCGCAATATCGTCGAGGTAGCGTCCGCGTCCGGCGACGAAACGCTCGGCATCGGGACGGGCGACGCTGCGGCCTATCCACTGGCCTTCGGCCTGGCGCGCAGTGTCCTTCATGGCTGCTCCCCGCTGGCGGTCTCGATGGCGTCGACAATGGCCTGATAACCCGTACACCGGCAATAATTGCCGGAGATGGCGTCGCGGATCTCTTCACGGCTGGGGCAGTTGTTATGCTTAAGCAGTTCGCACGCGGTCATCAGCATCCCCGGCGTGCAAAAACCGCACTGCATGGCGTTGCGGGCGACGAAGGCGCGCTGCAGGCCGGCGATCTCGCCGGAATCGGACAAGCCTTCGATGGTGTCCACTTCCAACCCGTCAACCTGCACCGCCAGCATCAGGCAGCCGCGCACCACGGCGCCGTCGACACGCACATTGCAGGCGCCGCACACGCCGGCTTCGCAGCCGACGTGCGCGGCCGTCAGGCCCAGGTCCTGGCGCAGGAAATCGACCAGGTTGCGGCGCACCGGCACGCTATGGGCGGCAGGCCGGCCATTGAGGATGAAGGAAATTTCAGCGACATCGGTGACGATATCGGTGGCGATGAGCGCGTCATCCATGAGTGACTCCGATAGTGGCGGCAGGCTGGCGGGGAACATTGAAGGTGGACGACAGCACGCGGCGGATCATGGCGCGCGCCTGCAGGCGCTTGACGGCCGGGCTGCCGAAATGGTTTTCGTCGGGATTGAGTTCGGCCACCGCGGCCTCGGCGACGGCCTCGCCCAATGCCTCGCTCCAGGCCTGGCCTTCGGCCAGCGCGGCGGCGGCTTCCGAGAGGATGGGCCGGGGATCGGTGGCGAAGGTGGTCAGACGCAGATTGCTGATGACGCCTTCATTGAAACTGGCCCTCGCCGCCACACCGACCATGGCGAAATCGCCATGGCGGCGGCTCAGCTCATCGAAGCCGCAGACCTCATCCTCCAGGCACGAGGGATACAACACCTCCACCAGCATTTCGTCGTCGCGCCGCGCGGTTTCATACAGGCCGAAGAAATAATCCACGGCCGGCACTTGGCGCACGCCTCCATCGCGACTTTGCAAGATCAGCAATGCATCGAGCGTAACGGCGCAGGCCGGCATCTCGGCCGAGGGATCGGCCAGCGCCAGACTGCCGCAGGTGGTGCCGCGGTTGCGCACGGCCGGATGCGCGACGTGGCGCATCGCCATGGCAATGAGCGGCAGGTGGCGCGCCACCTCGATCGACGCTGCGGTTTCGGCATGGCGCACCAGCGCGCCGATGCGCACGTAGCTGCCATCTTCGGCCACCACGATGCCCTTGAGCGACTCGATGCGGTTGATGTCGATCAACAAGGCCGGCGCCGACAGACGCAGGTTGAGGGTGGCGAACATACTCTGGCCGCCGGCCAGAATGCGGGCGTCGCCGCCATATTCGGCCAGCAGCGCGCAAGCCTCTTCGACCGAAGAGGGACGGGCATAGTGGAAGCCGGAAGCCTTCATGCAAATTCCGATACAGTCAAAACCGTGAAACCCAAAAAACTAACAGTTACCGCGCGCCGGTGAAAGCTGCGGCGCAACACACGCGGCAGCTAGACCCCCATGTAACGATGCACCAGCGCCGGGTCGTCGCGCAATTGCTGCGAGCCGCCGCTCCAGGCCACACGGCCCTTTTCGATGACGTAATGGCGATCGGCCAGCGTCATCAGCGACTGGATGTTCTTGTCGATGACGATCATCGACAAGCCTTCGCGCTTCAATTCATGCAGCGCGCGCCAGATGTCGGCGCGCGCTACCGGCGCCAGGCCTTCCGTGGCTTCGTCCAGCACCAGCAGCGAAGGATTTGTCATCAGCGCCCGCGAGATTGCCAGCATCTGCTGCTCGCCGCCGGAGAGCTGCGCCCCCATGTTCTGGCGCCGCTCGGCCAGGCGCGGAAAGAATTCATAGACGCGCTTCAGGTTCCAGCGGCGCTGTTTTCCGCAACCGGCGCGCGCGGTGGCGACCAGGTTCTCTTCCACCGTCAGGTCGGCGAAGATCTGCCGCCCTTCCGGCACCAGCCCCAGCCCGCGCCGCGCGACTTCATGGCAGGGCAGGCGCTCGATGCGCTCGCCGCCGAAACTGATGCTGCCGGCCTTGGCCGGCAACAGGCCGAACAGGCATTTGACGGTAGTGGAGCGCCCCATGCCGTTGCGCCCCAGCAAAGTGATCACCTCCCCTTCGGCCAGCTCCAGCGAGATATCGAACAAGGCCTGGGCTTGTCCGTAAGCGGCTTGCAAGCCGCGAATGCCTAACAGTTCAGCCATGGGCGACTCCCGTGAATTCACCTTGTTCATCGCCCAGGTAGATGGCGCGGACTTCAGGATGGTTGCGAATCTCGTCGGGGGTGCCGCAGAAGGCGGCGCGCCCCGATACCAGTACCGTGATGCGGTCGGCCAGGGCGAACACGGCATCCATGTCGTGTTCGATAAGCAACATCGAATAGCGCCCCTTGAGCGATTGCAAGAGTTGTACCACCGCCGCCGATTCTTCGATGCTCATGCCGGCCATCGGCTCGTCCAGCAACAGCAGCCGCGGCTGCGCCGCCAACGCCATGGCCAGCTCCAACTGGCGTCGTTCGCCATAGCCGAGTTCGCCGGCGGCCGCATCGCGGCGCGCTTCCAGGCGCGTTGCGTGCAGGGCGTCCTCGGCCTGGCGACGGGCGTCCTCCTGCCCCATCATCGCGCGCCAGAAGCCATAGCCGCCGCCCTTGGCGCCGATTGCGGCCAGCACGGCGTTCTCCAGCACGGTGAATTCCTCGAAGATGGACGTGATCTGGTAAGAACGCAGCAAGCCGCGGCAGGCGCGCCCGTGCAGCGGAACCGCGGTGACATCCTCATCGCCGAGCCAGACTGCGCCGGCGTCGGGCCGCAGTTCGCCGGAGAGCTGATTGACCAGCGTGGTCTTGCCGGCGCCATTGGGTCCGATGATGGCATGCAGCTCGCCGGGGCGGATATCCAGCGAGACATCGTCGGTGACCAGCAGGCCGCCGAAGCGCTTGGTCAAGCCTTGGGTACGCAAGCCGATCATCGTTCGCCTCCGTTGGCCGGAGCGATGTTGCCGATTGCCGCCTTGCGCGCCGGGCGCGAGCGCCAAGCATCGAGCCAGACCAGCGCGCCCATCAGACCATCGCGACCGGCCAGCGCGATCACCACGATCATGGGGCCGAACACCAGCATCCAATGGTCGGTATAAGACTTCATGATTTCTTCGATGCCGATGAAGGCGAGCGCCCCAAGCAACGGACCGAATACCGTTCCCATGCCGCCCATCACCACCATCACGATCAGCTCGCCCGAGACTTGCCAGCTCATCAGGCCGGGAGACGCATAGGCGTTCAGGTTGGCCAGCAGGAAGCCGGATAAGCCGCACAGCACGGCCGATATCACATAGACGATCAGTTGGAAGCGCTTGGCGGGAAAGCCCAACGCATTGACCCGCGCCAGGTTCTGGCGCGAGCCGCGCAGGGCCATGCCGAAAGGCGCGCTGCGCAGCTTGTGCATCCACAGCAGCGTGGCGGCCAGCACCAGCCAGGCGGCGTAGAACAACGGCGTGGCCGCCCCCAGGTCGATGCCCGCTCCCAGCCGGCTGGTAGCGATGATGGACATGCCGTCGTCGCCGCCGAACTGCTTCAGGCTGACGAAGACGAAATAACCCATCTGCGAAAACGCCAAGGTGATCATGATGAAGCCGATGCCGCGCGTACGCAGGCTGATGGCGCCGGTGACAAGTCCCGTACAGGCGCACGAGAGCAGCACCAGAAGCAACTGCGGCCAGGCCGACTCCACCCCGGCCAGCGACGCCAGCGATACGCAATAGGCGCCCAGGCCGACGAACAGCGCATGGCCGAAGCCGATCAGGCCGGCGTAGCCCAGCACCAGGTTGAGGGCGCTGGCGGCCAATGCGTACACCAGGATGCGCGCCAGGAAACCGACATAGAATTGCGCCCCCAGCGCGGCGGCTGCCGGCGGAACGAACAGGAAGGCCAGCAGCAGCAACAGCGGCAACCACTGGCTGGGACGGGACAGAATAGGATTCATCGCTTGGCCACGAAAAGGCCCTGCGGACGCAACGCCAGTACGGTCGCCATCAGCAGGTAGATCAAAAGGGAAGCCAGCGCCGGGCCGGCCGCATCGGCCAACTGGCGGCTGACCATTTCACGCAGGACCATGGGCAGGAAGGCCCGTCCCATGGTGTCGACCACACCGACAATCAGGGCCGAATAAAATGCGCCCTTGACCGAGCCGATGCCGCCGATGACGATCACCACGAAGGTGGCGATCAGGACCGGCTCGCCCATGCCCACCTGCACCGACAGGATCGGGCCTGCCACGGCGCCGGCCAATCCGGCCAACGCCGCGCCGACCGCGAACAACAAGGCATTGAGGAACTTGATGTTGATGCCCAGCGCGCCGACCATCGCGGCATTGTTGGCGCCGGCGCGGATGAGCATGCCCAGGCGCGTCCGGTGAATCATCCAATAGCAGAGCACCGCGACCAGCAGGCCCACGGCGATCACGGCGAAGCGGTACAGCGGGTAAGCCATGCCGAACAGATCGATGCTGCCGTCGAGGAATTCCGGCACCGAGACGAACAGCGGCTGCTTGCCCCATAGCATGGACGACAGTTCATTGAAGAACATGATCATGCCGAAGGTCGCCAGCACATGGTTCAGGTGGTCCTTGCCATACAGGCGCGCCACCGCCACGCGCTCCAGCGCCACGCCGATGGCCAGGCAGCCGGCCAGCGCGGCGACCAGCCCCAGCATGAAACTGCCGGTGGCGTTGGCGACCGAAGCCGCGATGTAGGCGCCCATCATGTACAGCGAACCGTGGGCCAGGTTGACGAAGCTCATGATGCCGAACACCAGGGTCAGGCCGGCTGCCAGCAGGAACAGCAGGACCCCGTATTGCAGCCCGTTGAGCAATTGCGCGAACAGTAGCATGGCAGGCTCCGCTCACTTCAACGGACAGGCGCCGACATAGGCATCCTTGTGGTCCACCAGCGGCGTGGCCACCAGCTTGCCCTTGACCTGGCCGCCTTCCTTGACGATCTCGAAGGCGTAGTAATTCTCGATGGGCATGTTGTTGGTATTGAAGCGGAACGGTCCGCGCACGGACTTGAATTCGGCGCCTGCGGCCTTGACCGCGGCGGCGAAGGCCGCCTTGTCGCCGGTGTTGCCATTGACCTTGCGTACCGCCACATCCAGCAGGTAGGCCGCGTCGTAGGCGTTGGCGGCATAGGTGCTGGGCATGCGCTTGTACTTGGCTTCGAAGGCCTTGACGAATTTCGCGTTGGCGGGATTGTCCAGCGCCGGATTCCAGGTATTGCCGCTGACGACGCCCACGGCCGCCTCGCGCAGCGCCGGCAGGTTGGTGCCGTCAACGGTGAAGGTGGAGTACACCGGCACCTTGCCGATCACGCCGGCCTGCTTGAGCTGCTTGGTAAAGTTCACGCCCATGCTGCCCGGATAGAACATGAAGATGGCGTCCATCTTGCTCATCTGCAGTTGCGTGATTTCAGCCGAATAGTCGGTCTGGTTGATCTGGGTGTAAACCTCGGCGGCGATGCCGCCCTTGTACCAGCGCTTGAAGCCGGCCAGCATGTCCTTGCCGGCCTGGTAATTGGGCCCCATCAGATAGACGTTCTTGTAGCCCCTGTCCTGCATCAGCTTGCCGATGGCCTCGCCCGAGCCGTCATTGGGATAGGCGATGGAAAACACGTTGGCGCCGCATTCCGCGCCGGCCATCGGCGAAGGGCCGCCGGCCACCGCGATCGACACCACGCCCGACTCCTTCAGGCGGCGCAGGTTGGCCATGATGATGTTGGAATAACCCAGGCCGACGATGGCATCGACGCGGTCGAGCTCGATGAATTTGCGCATGACCTGGGAGCCCACGTCCGGCTTCATCTGGTCATCGCCTTGCAGCACCGTGACCGGCTGGCCGCCGAGCTTGCCGCCCAACTGCTCCACGGCCAGGCCGAAGCCGTCGATGTACTCCTGGCCGTCGGCGGCCATCGGGCCTGAGAACGGACCCGACAAGCCGATCTTCACATCAGCCATCGCATTGAGGCAAACCACCATGGCGCCGATGGCGACCAGCATCGACTTCACTTCAGCAGATTTATTCATCTTCATTCCTGTTCGTGGCGTAAGGTTGAACTGCGGGTGCTGCTTGCTGCGTAGGAGGGGAAGGCGCCGGGCTCAACGCGTCATGCGCGACCACATGCTCCTGACGGCTCCGGGCGCCTTCGCTGGCGCGTCGGCGGGAGGTGTTTCGGCCGCGACATCGGGCGCTTCGGCGGCAGGGTCGAATACCTTGACGAAGCGTGCGAAGAAGTCGTCGGCCATCTTTTTGGCCGAGCTGTCGATGAGGCGTGCGCCGAGTTGCGCCAGCTTGCCGCCGACCTGTGCACGCACTTCGTATTGCAGCAGCGTGCCCTCGCCTTCGGCGGGCTCGGCCAGCTTCACGGACGCCGTCCCCTTGGCGAAACCGGCCATGCCGCCCTGCCCTTCGAAGACGATGGCGTAGGCATCCGGCGCGACGATGTCCCTGAGCGTCATCCTGCCCTTGAACTTTGCCGCCACCGGGCCGATCTTGATCGCCATGGCGACGTCGTATTCGTTCTCGCCGACCAGTTCCAGCTTCTCGCAGCCGGCGATGCAGCCGCGCAGGGTTTCGGGCGCGTTCAGCGCTTCCCAGACGGCCTGGCGTAGTGCGGGGACGATGCGTTCGCTAATCATTTCCATGGTGCTGCGCTCCTTATTGAATGGTGATTCCCGCCTGGCCTCAATGGGCCAGCAGCAGGCGTTGTATGTCGGCCGTGTCGGGCGTTGGTGCGTGAGCCAGGATCAGCATCAGCAGGATGCGCAGCTTGGCGGGCGCCAGGTCGCCGCCGGCCAGCACGCCGTCGCGGCGCAGGAAATCCTGCGGCGGCACCACGCCGCGCGGTGCGCGTGTGGCCTGCACCACCACCACGCCAGCCTTGACCGCGCACTGCAACGCCGCGCGTTCGCCGTTGGCCGGACGCCCCGGCGCCAGCCCGATGCTGATGATGCCGCGCGTGCCGGCGCGCAGCAGGCCGTCGATGGCGGCGCCATCGGCGCCTGCATACGACACCACCATGTCCACCCGCGGCAATTCCCGCCACTGTGCAAGCGGCCGCAACATTCGCTCGCTGCCCGCCACCGTCGCGCGGCGCAGCACCACGGCGCCATCGGCATCGACCCGCCCCAACGGCCCATAGGGCGCCGCCTCGAAAGCGTGAAGCTCGAAACTGGCGGCCTTGGTGACATCGCGTGCCGCAAAAACCATGCCATCCATGACCGCCACCGTGCCGATGCCGGCGGCCTGCGGCGCCGCGGCCACGCAGAGTGCGGCGCGCAGATTGGCCTGGGCATCGCTGCCCGACGTGTTCTGCGGGCGCTGCGCGCCGGTCACCACCACCGGCTGGCGCAAGTCCAGCGCCAACTGCAGGAACCAGGCCGTTTCTTCCAACGTGGCCGTACCGTGGGTGACCACGAAGCCATCGATGCCATCATCTTCGCGCGCGGTCTTCTCGATCAGCCGCGCCAGTTCCAGCCAGTCTGCCGGCACGATGCCGGTGCTGCCGATCATGCGAAACGAGATCAGCACCACGTCCATGTCCAGCCCCAGCTCGTCGAGCTGGGGAATCAGGGCCTCGATCGGATGCACCACGCCGCTTTCGCCATATTCGACCCAGTCGAAGCAATGGCGCGCATGCATGGCAAAGGTGCCGCCGGTACCGATCACGGCCACTTTCGGGCGACGGTTGCGATTGCCTGCCATATCAGTCCGCCAGCTTGATGAACAAGGCATCGCCGTCGCGCCGCACGCCGTGGCTGCGCACGTCGCGCGTCAACGGCGCGGTCAGCGCCTTGCCCGAACGAAGGTCGAACAGGCCGGCGTGCAAGGGGCATTCCACCTCGAAACCATCGACGTCGCCTTCAGAGAGCCTGGCGTTGCCGTGGCTGCAGATGTCGTCGATGGCATAGACCTGGCCGTCGACCAGGAACAGGCCGATCTGTACTTCCTCGATCTTCATCGAACGGCAGGCGCGGGTACCGAACACCTCGGCCATGCTGCCCAGCGCCACCCAGCCTTCGACCGCCTCCGATGGCGCGCTCACAGGCCGGCCCTCAGTTCCAGCAACTTGGCTTCATGCACTTTCAGGGCGCCGACCAGGTCGCGCACACGAGTCACGCCGCGCCGTTCGCAATACGCCTGGATGCCGTCGATAATGCGCGGCATGGCGTTGGGGCTGATGAAGTTGGCGGTGCCGACCTGCACCGCGCTGCAGCCGGCCAGCAGGTATTCGATGGCATCCTCCGCACTGCTGATGCCGCCGCAACCGATGACCGGGATCTTCACCGCCTGCGCCGCCTGGTAAGCCATGCGCAGAAGGATGGGCTTGGTCGCCGCACCCGTGATGCCGCCCATCAGATTGGCGACCTTGGGTTGATGGCTATCGATGTCGATGGCCATGGCGAGGATGGCGTTGGAGCTGACCAGGGCATCGGCCCCGCCCTGCTCGGCCGCACGCGCGATGACGGCGATGCTGCCGACATTGGGCGAAAGCTTGGCCCAGATCTGCAGGTCGGTGCAGCGCTTCATCGCGCGGATCACCGCTTCGGTGGCTTGCGGATCCATGCCGAACGCCATCCCATCCTTCTTCAGGTTGGGGCAAGAGATATTGGCTTCGATCGCAACCACGCCGGGCACGCTGATGCGTGCGGCCAGCTCGCCGAACTCCTCCACCGTGTTGGCCGAGATGCTGGCCACCAGCGGCGGCGAGTAGCGACGATAGAAAGGCACCAGCTCTTCAAGGTAATGCTCCGGTCCCTTGCTGGGGATGCCGATGGAAAACAGCGTGGAATTGTTGAGTTCGGCCACGCGTGGCGGCGTGTTGCCCTCGCGCAGGTCGTTGGTGATGGTCTTGGTGACGATGGCCCCGAGGCGGTTGATGTCGATCACCTTGGCCATGCCCTCGGCGAAGGTGCCCGAACCCGGCATCACCGGGTTGTTCAGGCTCAGTTTGCCGATCGATACGCTCATGTCTACCATGTCACTGTCTCCTGCGCGTCGAACACCGGACCATCCCAGCACACGCGCCTGTAACCCATCTTTTCCGAATCCGCTCCCTTGCGGAACGGCCGCACGCAGGCAAAGCACATGCCTAGCGCACACCCCATGTGCTGTTCCAGCGCCACTTGCGCCGGCACTGCCAATTCCTTGCCCAACCGTTGCAGCGCCAGCAGGAAGCGGTTCGAACCGCAGGTGGTCAGCAGGTCGAAAGGCAAGCCGGCATGCAGCTCACGCACCATTTTTTCAATATGGACGATGTCGCTGCTGCCATCCTGGTCATGCACCACGATAACCTCGGCGCCGACCGAACGCAGGTAATCTTCCGACATCACCAACGCCGGCGAACGGGCGCTGAGGATGGCGGTCACGCGGGCGCCGCGCGCCACCGCGTATTGCGCCAGCGGCGCCATGGTGGCCAGCCCGACGCCGCGCGCCAGCACCAGCACATGGCGCGCGCCGTCGGGCAACGCAAAGCCTTTGCCGACCGGGCCGAAGGCGTCCAGCGTGCCGCCCGGCTCCAGCGTGGCCAGGCCGCGCGTGCCGGCGCCCTGGACCTTGTAGAGGAACTCGATGGTGCCGGCCTCGACGCTGACGCGATACAGGCTCATCGGCCGGCGCAGGTAAGGCGCATCGTTGCCCGAGGGCGGGCAACTGAGGTGGAAGAACTGGCCGGGCAGGACCGCCAGGGCGACCTTGGGCGCTTTCAATACAAGGTGCTTGTATTCGGCGTTGACCCATTCGTTGCTGATGACCTCGCACAGGTTTTCTGCGATCGGAAAATCGCCGCAGGCGTTCCCTCCTGGCGCTGCCGTGTTGGCTTGGATGCTTTTGATCATGATGTGGATGCTTGGTTGATGGGTAGCGATGCGCGCCGCGCGGCATCGTTGATCTGTTCGAAGGAAGTCACCAGCGGGAAAGGACCGCCCGCCATCGGCAACATCTGGGTCTGGTCGAAGCGCATGCGCGAACACAGCCAGTTGCCGTCTTGCTGGCGCGCATATTCCTCGTAGGTCAACGCGCCCAGCAGTACCGCCTGCTTGGTTTCTTCGCGCAGGGCGACTTGCCATAACCGCCAGTGGGCGGAAGCGCTGTCGCCGTCGACCGTGATTTCCGGACTGCCGTAGTAATGCAACGCATAGCACCATGGCGAGCGATTGAACCATTCGGCCAGCGCTTCGCGCCCGACCAGGCTGGAGCCGAATTCGGCGCCGCCTTCCCAGACTGCGTCTTCGGTAAAGCAGGCGGCCTGGGCGCGCGCGATCTTGTGCATGCGCACCGCCGGCTGCCGCTGATAGCTGGCGGTGTATTTCTGGTCGGCCAGGCTGGCGTAACGTGCCTTGAGCTGGCGGATGGCTTCGGCCGCTTCCAGCGCGGCCAGGCGTTGTTCCATGTTCATCATGCGCGGGCCAGCTCCTTGAGCGAAATCGCGGTGTCGCTCAGCGTTGCCGGTTCGACCTCGGCCTGGCGCCGCGCCAGGATTTCGAGCTGCTTGCGTTCGCGGCCGCAGTCGACCAGCATGCCGCCGGCCACCTTGCCCTCATGCAGCCACAACAGGACCCCGCCCTGTTCGCCCGGGGCAATCCGCGACACCACCAGGTCGCCCGGGGTATAGATGCCGACCACCTGGATATTGCGTTCGTGCTGGTCGGTCCACATCCAGGGCATCTCTTCATACGCCTCGCCGCTTCCCATGATGGACGCCGCGACGGCGCGCGCCTGGTTCTCTGCGTTGCGCCAGGTTTCCTGGCGCACATGGCGGCCGTAGAGCGGATTGAAGCTGTTGGCGATATCGCCCACGGCGTAGCACCAGGGCGCGGCCGGGTTGCGGCACCGGGCATCGGTAAGCACGCCGTTGTCGAGCGCCACGCCGCTGCCCGCAAGGAAAGCCGTGGCCGGCGTGATGCCGACTGCGGCCAGCACGAGGTCCGCATCGAACTGCAGTGCCTGGCCGGCACGGCTCGCCTGCGCCGACAACACACCATCCGCACGCCGGATGGCCTCGACCGCGACGCCGGTCTCCACCCGTACGCCGCGCTCTTCATGCAGCGCCTGTAACCACCGCGAACCTTCCGGCGGCAAGCAGCGCGCCATGATGCGCGGCCCCGTTTCGAGCACGGTGACATGCATGCCGAGCGCGGCCGCCGATGAGGCCGCCTCCATGCCGATCACGCCGCCGCCGATCACCAGCAGCCGGCGGCCTTCGGCCAGGGCGCCGCGCAAGGCCAGGCAATCGTCGATGCTGCGCAGGGTGCGTACCTCGGGAAGATCGCCGCCGACGACGGTCAGCTTGCGGGCATGGCCGCCGGCAGCGACCACCAGGATGTCGAAGGCGATGGTTTCACCGCTGTCAAGGCGCGCCACGCGGTCGGCGCCGACCGCCGCGATGCGGCCGTTCACGGCGGCGACCTGCTGTTCATCGCGCCAGAATTCGCGCGGCTCCAGCATGATTTCTCCCACGGTCTTCCGGCCCAGCAGCAATTCCTTGGACAGGGCCGGCCGCTCGTAGGGGGCATGCGACTCTTCGCCGACCATGGTGACGCGGCCCGTGAAGCCGGCCGCACGCAGCGCTTGCGCCACGCGTCCGCCTGCATGCCCGGCGCCCGCGATCAATACGTGCGGCGCGCTCATGTCGGCTCCTGCGGCGGCGGATTGTCGAGCCTGGTGATGACACGGTACAAGGCGCCTCGTTCGCTCTGGCAGGTCCAGCGGCGCGGCTCGCGAGGCGGAATGATGATGCCTTCGCCCGGCGACAATTCGTAACGTTCGCCGGCGGCCTCCACCAGGAAACTGCCGGCCAGCACGGTCGCCACTTCCTCGCCCTGGGGATCGGCCGCCGCCTCGCTTTGCTCCCCGCAGGTATAGGTGGAGATGCCGATGGACAGGTGCTCGCCGTCGACGATCGCCGATTGCGAAGGCGCGCCCGGCGCCTGCCAGTCGATCTCGAGACGTTCGCAATGGCGCTCGCCCGCGGCGAGTTGTTGTTGCGCGATCATGTCAGTTGCTCCTGCCCTTCAGGGGGTAATAAGGGGTGGAATCTTCCGGGCCGTATTCCTTGCGGGCCGGCGTCACGACGTTCAGGCGCAGCGACACGCCTTCCGGGCCGAAGCGGTTGCTGCCGTAGTGCATGGTGCCGGCGGGAATGATCAGGGCGTCGCCGCTGTCCATCACCGATTCCCAGTCGCTCTGTTCGCTGTCGCTGCTCTCGAACACCGAGCAGCCGCCGCTCAGTTGCAGCGAAGCCTCTTCGCCATGGCTGTGCGACTTGGCAGGCAGGTCGCGGCCTTTCTCTTCGACGAACTTGACCACCGCCACGCTGACTGTTGCGCCGAACATGTGCTTGCCGTACAAACCGTCGGCGACGATTTCCTTCAGGTTGTCATCGATGGCGAAGATCCTGCATTTGGGCATGGTGTGCTCCTGGCTGGAATAGCGTGAATCGGGAACGCCTCAGATCGGCGGACGCATGATGAAATTTTCGTCGGCGGCGAAGCGCGAGAACGCATAGCCGTCGACCACGCCAGGCTGGTTATAAGCCTCCACCGCCGGTGCGACTTCGGCCAGCGACAGCAGCATGTGCATCAACGCCGCCTCTCGCGGAGGCATGGCCTCCAGCGGGAACGCGTTGAGATAGGCGACGATGGCATCCACGTCGGCCAGCATCGCGTCCTTGAAGGCGATGATGTCGCTCATGGCGCTGGTGTTGCGCATGCGGGTGCGTTCGGTTTCGGTCGCCAGGCTCCAGCCGATGAATGGCGACAGGTGCGCGAATTGCGCGGGCAGTTGTTGGGGAGTGGTCATGTCCTGTTCCTCACGCCTTGGTTTGTTCGTTGACAATGCGGTCGACCACGTAGGCGCCATGGCGCACCAGCAGCTCGAAGTCCTGCAGCAGCATTTCCTTCTTGATGCCGGTCTGCACCGCGGTCTGGGTGCGCTCCAGCGTGCTGAGGTCTTCCAGCAGCACGTCACGCAGCGCGACCTTCATGTACTCGAGGTAGAAGCGGCCGCCCGCGGTCTTCATTTCCGGGTAATACACACGCGCTTCCAGCAGGGTCTTGCCTTGCGAAATCGGGCGGAAGTTATAGGCCTGGAAGTAGTTCGGACGCAACGACAGGTAGAAGTCGGGGAACACCACGTTGATGTCGAACAGCCAGTTTTCATGGCCGGTCCAGTTCATGCCGCGGGGCAGGTCTTCCTTGCGGAAGTGGTAGCTGGCCGCGCCCATGCCGGCGCGCAGGGCGGCCGCGGCGATCGGTTTTTTCGCAGCGGAGTCGGCAATGGTCTGCCTGGCCGCCTCGCCGCCGGCAGTCACCGCATTGGGATTGCCGTACACCGACTTGGGATTGCCCGCAATCGACAGCCGGCGATGGAATTCACCGCACTGGGCATCGAGCGGCGGCATGGCGCCATCGGCGGCAGTATCGATGGCGTCGGCAATCGAACGGCCATGTACGTAGGCCACATGGTAGGCCTCCTGGAAGGCGTCCAGCGCCAGTTTCCAGTTGCAGTTGACCACCGTGGTCCATTGGAAACCGGTGGTGATTTTGTCGAATGGATAGCCTTCGATGTCGCCGAACATCGGCTTCATGAAATCGGCCAGCGACAGCGCGGGTTCGGGATCGAGGTTGATGAAGATAAAACCCTGCCAGACATCGCAGGCAACCCGGGACAGGCCGTGGTCGCATTTGTCGAAGTCGAAGAAGGATTCTTCCTCCGGCACGCCGGTGAGATTGCCTTCCAGGTCGTAAGCCCAGCCATGGAACTTGCAGAAGAACTTGCGCGCCTGGCCGCGCTTCTCGTAGACGATCTGGTTCATGCGGTGCGAGCAGACGTTGTGCATGGCGTTGATGCCGCCCTTCTTGTCTCGCACGACGATGATCGACGCTTCACAAGCATCCAGATCCTTGACGAAGTAGTCGCCGGCATTGGGGATCTCCTCCACGCGGCCGACGTGCAGCCAGGTCTTCTTGAAGATCCTGGCCTGCTCCTTGTCGAAGTACGGGGCCGAGATATACGGCTCGACCGGCACCGGCCCCTTGCCCAGCTCGGGATAGCGGTCGTGCAAATGCAGCTTGATGACTTTATTCATGAGCTCTCTCAATCGTGGATGGCGGGCCCGTTTTCCTCATGGGCCTCAGAACAAAAAGCCTTAATAACGAACATCATTCTGTATTCGCGAAAAATGAATGTCAAGCATTTTTGATCTCAATCATGGCAATTGTTTTTGGCCAATAAAAACGGCTGCCATTCCGCCACAGTCATGCTGCACCACAATATTTTCAAGGAATGCGGGAAAGCAGGAGTTTCGCACCACAATCAGGCGCATTAGCGAATATCATTTATCAATTTCACCGCTTTGGTGATCCAAAAATCCACCGCCTGGCGCAGCGGCCGCACAACATTGCATGCTAGAATCGCCGGCATCTTCACCAGCTTTCAAGAGGAACCGTGGCGCAAATCAAAAAAAGCGGGATGCGCGAAGCCATCCTGGAATCGGCCTTCGACCTGTTCTCGCGCAAGGGTTACACGCCCACCACCATGGCCGAGATCGCCCGCACGTCGAACATGACCGTGGCCAACCTTTATGTGTATTTCGATTCCAAGCTGGCCATCCTCTATGAAATCTACAAGCCCTGGCTGGAACAGCAGCTTGCGGCACTGGCCGATTCGGTGCGCAAGTTCCGCACCCCGCGTTCGCGTCTGCGCCGTATCTTCACCGGCATCTGGGGCGATATCCCGGCCGCCGACCACTCCTTCGCCAACGCGCTGATCGAAGCCCTGGCCGTCTCGCCCCAGGGCATGGCCAAGCCCAACACGCTGCTGATGGATGTGGAGAGTTTCCTGACCGGGCTGGTCGCTGAATGCCTGCCGGAAGAGCGCGCCCACCTGGTCAAAGATGACCTGCTCGCGCATGTGATCTGGATGGCCTTCGACGGTTTCACCATCAACCAGCACCTGGGTGACGTACGCGACATCGGCGCCATCGCCGACATCATGACCAACCTGCTGATTGCCGACGCCGGCGAAACTCGCTCCGTCGGGGCGAGCAAAGCGGCTGCCGCCAAGCACCCTCGCAAGAAAGCTCCCGGCAAAGCATCGGCCTGATGGCGCCCGACGCCGCCAGGGCCGGTGGCGCCGGGGTTGTTGCCGGCCACTTGCAGTTGAAAAAAGCGTGAAAAAGCTTGCCCGGAGAAAACGCATTACAATCGTCCGGACAAGTCCATCCACGCCGCCAGCCACCTGCCGCCTTGCGCTCACTTCATGCTCGCCATCTTCAATGTCGTTTTCCCGATTTTTGCGCTGATCTTCCTCGGCTATCTCTGCCGCAAGCGCAATATCCTCAGCGTCAACGCCGCCAGCGAGCTGAACCGCTTTGTCATCTATCTCGGCCTGCCGGCGCTGCTGTTCGACTCGATTGCGCGGCTGACGCCGGCCGATTTCAGCAACCTGCGCTTCATCGCGGTGTTCGCCGTCGGCATCGCCGTGGTGTTCGTGCTGACGGCCTGGATCAAATATCGCCAGGGCGCGGCGGCGGCCGACATCATCATCGACAGCCTCGGCACTTCCTATGCCAACGTCGGCTTCATCGGCATTCCGCTGTGCCTGCTGGCGTTCGGACGCGAGGGCATGCCGCCGGCCGTGATCGCGATGGTGATGACCGCCTGCCTGCTGTTTGCGATCGCCATCGTGCTGCTGGAAATCTGCCTGCACGCCGAGAAGCACATCGGCCGCAGCCTGCTCAAGACCGGCAACTCGCTGATCCGCAATCCCATCCTGATCGCGCCCGTGCTCGGCAGCCTGGTGGCGGCGAGCGGCCATGCGCTGCCGGCCGGCGTGCAACAGTTGTTCAAGCTGCTGGGCGCGGCCGCCAGTCCGTGCGCGCTGGTGTCGCTCGGCCTGTTCCTGGCGCAGCCGATACGGGACAAGCAATCCGGCTCGGTGGGCTTGCTGGTCGGCTTCAAGCTTCTGCTGCATCCCGCCATCACGGCGGTGTTCGCCTACTGGATACTGCCGCTGCCCAAATTGTGGGCGGACACGGCGCTGCTGCTGTCGGCCATGCCGATCGGCACCGGCCCCTTCATGCTGGCCGAACTCTACCGGCGCGAAGCGGCGCTGATGTCGCGCGCCATCCTGATTTCCACCACCACTTCGCTGGTCACGATCACGCTGATCCTGGCCTGGATCGCCCACTGACATGAAAATCCAGATCGCCTCCGACCTGCACTTGGAGCGCATGACGCCCAGGTTCCCCGACTATCGCGCCATCGAACCGACCGATGCCGACCTGCTGGTCATCGCCGGCGACATCCATCACGGCGCTGAAGCGATCGACGCATTCGCCGACTGGCCGGCGCCGGTGCTCTACGTGCACGGCAATCACGAGGCTTACCACGCGCAATATCCGCAGGTGGTCGACGACATACGCCGCAGCGCCCGGGCCAGCAAGGACCATGTCCGGCACCTGGAGAACAATGCGGTCGTCGTCGGCGGCGTGCGTTTCCTGGGCTGCTGCCTGTGGACCGACTACGCCTTGCAGCAGAAGGAACTGGAAGCGCTGACGCCGCAGGCGGCGATGGAACAGGCCGGCAACATCCTGTTCGACCACCGCGTGATCGGCATGCCGGACGGCGGCCTCTTCACGCCGCAGCATGCCTTGCAACTGCACCGGCAGTCGCGCGCCTGGCTGGAGGAACAACTGGCCCGGCCTTTCGACGGCAAGACGGTGGTCGTCACGCATCACGGCGTGCATCCGCATTCCATCCATGAACGTTTTGCCGGCTCGCCGCTCAATCCTGGCTTCATCAGCGACCTGACGCCGTTGCTGGCGCAGGCCGACCTGTGGATACACGGCCATGTGCACGACAGTTTCGATTACGTGGCGGCGGGTTGCCGCGTCGTCACCAACCCGCGCGGCTATGCGCTCAACCTGAAACAGGCGGCGACGCTGGACGATATCGAATGGGAAAATCCCGCCTTCGATGCGCGGCTGGTGATCGAACTCTGAACCGGAGCGGCCCTGGCCGTCAGCGCGAGCTGATCGCCAGTGTGCTGGTGACGGTATCGCTCTTTTCCTGCAGCAATTCTCCGAAGCGCTCGGCCGGCACCGGCGGGCTGAACAGGTATCCCTGCATCTCGTCGCAACCGTGCAGGCGCAGATAGGACAGTTGCGCCTGCGTTTCGACGCCCTCCGCAATGACGTGCAGCTTCAGGCTGTGGGCCAGCGAAATGATGGACACCGTGATGGCGGCATCGTCGGCATCGACGGTGATGTCGCGCACGAACGACTTGTCGATTTTCAGCACGTCGATGGGAAAACGCTTGAGATAGGCCAGGCTGGAATAACCGGTGCCGAAGTCATCGATCGACAGGCGCACGCCGAGTTCCTTGAGTTCGCTCAGGATGCCGATGGCGTGCTCGACATCGTTCATCACCAGGCTTTCGGTAAGTTCAAGTTCCAGGCAATCGGCGTCCAATCCGGTCTGTTTCAGCACCGCCGCGATCGACGACACCAGGTCCTTTTGCACGAACTGGCGCACCGACAGGTTGACCGACACGCGCAACTTGCTCCAGCCGGCGTCCTGCCACGCCTTGGTCTGTGCGCAGGCGGTGCGGATCACCCACGACCCGATCGGCAGGATCAGCCCGGTCTCTTCGGCCAGGCTGATGAAACGCACCGGCGACACCATGCCCAGTTCCGGATGCTGCCAGCGGATCAGCGCTTCCATGCCGACCACCGCGCCGCTGCGCAGGTCGATCTTGGGCTGGTAATGCAGCACGAATTCGTTGCGCTCCAGCGCGCTGCGCAGGTCGCCTTCGATGCGCAGGCGTTCCAGCGCCTGCGCGTTCATCGCGGGCGTGTAGAACTGGTAGTTGTCGCGGCCGTTTTGCTTGGCCCGGTACATGGCGATGTCGGCGTGCTTGACCAGCGTCTCGGCATCGCGGCCGTCGTCGGGATAGGCCGCCACGCCCAGGCTGCAGGTCGGGAAGAAGGTATGTCCTTCGATCGTCATCGGCGCCGCCACGGCTTCCTGGATGCGTTGCAGATGGCGCGTGTCGAGGCCGACGCCGGTGTATTCCGAGATCACGATGACGAACTCGTCGCTGCCCAGGCGCGCAATGGTGTCGGTGTCGCGCACGGCGGCGCGCAACCTGCCTGCGATGGTTTTCAGGAACACGTCGCCGGCCTTGTGGCCGAGCGAATCGTTGACGAACTTGAAGCGGTCGAGGTCGACGAACACCACCCACAGCGAGCGCTGGTAGCGTTCGGCATAGGCGATGGCTTCTTCCAGCAGCTTGCGCAGCATGTTGCGGTTGACCAGGCCGGTCAGCACGTCGCGGTTGGCCTGGAATTCCAGTTCGGTTTCGTAGCGCTTCATCGAGGTGATGTCGTACAGCGCCGCGACGAAATGCGTCACCTGGCCGTCGTCGCTCTTCACCGGCGCGATGTAGAAATCGTTCCACATCTCCCCGCCGTTCTTGTTGTGGCTGCGCAGCACGACATTGCCTTCGCGCTGCTCGCGCATGGCGTTCCAGATATCGGCGAATCCCTGGGCGTCGCCGTCCTTGCTCTGCAGCACGCGGATACTGCGCCCCGCAACCTCGCCGGCGCCATAGCCGGTGATGCGTTCGAAGGCGGGATTGACGTACTCGATCGGATAGTCCGGCGCCGTCGCCTGCATGATGATGATGGCGTTGGCGCTGGCCTCGATGGCGCGCTGGCGCAGTTGCAGCGCGCGCTCGACCTGCTGGCGCGCGTGGATGTCTTCCTTCAGCAGGACGTTGGTCAGGCGCAGCTCGGCGGTGCGCTCTTCGACCGTGCGCTGGATGCGGCGCGAACGCATCGACAGCGTGTACAGATAGGCAGCCGCCAGCAAGGTCAGCAAGGTGCCGGCGCAGAGGATCAACAGCGAATTCGCGTGATTGGCGGTCAGCGCTATCGGCGCCGATTTCGCTTCCAGATGCCAGGGCTGGCCGGCGATGTTGAACGTACGACGGATATGCAGCGGCTTGCGATAGCCCAGCCACGAGGGCAGCAACGTCCCGGTGCCGGCGTTGTCGCTGCGGTAGACCAGGTCGGCGGTGTCGGCGGAGGTGCCGATGTAGACGCTGACCTCGACATCCTCGCTCCTGAGCGGACCGACGGCATTGAATATCCTTTGCAGCAGGACGCGCGCATGAAACACCGCCGTGGTGTCGCCGACAACCGCCGCCCGGCGCTGCGCCACCGTGTTCAGCGGCATGCCGTAGCGGTATACCGGCACCAGCACCAGCAAGCCGCGCTCGTCGGTGGAAGCCTGCGCCAGCCGCAAGGCGCCGGTCGAGACCGGCTTGCCGCTTTCGATGGCTTGTTGCAGCGCCCGCATGACGACGTCGTTGCCCGATAGGTCGAGGCCGAGCGCGGCACGGTTGCCCTGCATCGGCTCAAGGTAATCGACCACGAGGTAACGCTCGCGCGGCGGCGCCGGCACGATCTTTCCGTCAACCATCGTGGAGATGCCGAACCCCGGATACGTCGCTTGCATGTGGCGCTCGAAGCCGGCGCGTTCGCTGCCGGCAACGAAGCGCTGGAAGCTGAATGCCTGCACGTGCGGATATTTTTCCAGCAGGGGTTCGGTAAAGGTATGGAATTGGTCGCGCGTCGGGCTGTCGATCGTGGCGAACAGGCGGTTGATCACGGTCAACACCTGCACGGCTTCTTCGAGACCACGCTGCAGCGTGGTCACGCGTATCATCACGCGCCGTTCGAAATCGAGACTGAAGGCGTCGTCCTCAAGCTTGCAGGTGCCCAGAAATAGCAGCGCGGTCACGCCGAAGCCGATGATCAGCGTCAGCGACACCGAGATCGAAGCTCCTATGCGTTTGATCGCTTTATACATGCTGGAACTCATTTCCGTGGCCAAACCCTGACCATCATAAACGCACAGCTCCGGCCGCATGTGCGTCGCGGATTATTTTTTTTCGGCTGGATAAAGGAGCACCGCCGCCTCGCAGACGACGATCGACGTCTCACTAGAATTGCGCAAGCTTGTCCTACGGAGAGAACCGGCGTTGCACGCGGAGTCTCACCATAACGGGGCAAGACTGAAAGCGGAACGCGCCACAAAATGTGGCGCGTTATCGTATCCGAAAGGAAATTTACCTTGTCGCGGCGTGCTGCGACTGCGGCATTTTTACCACGCGGCCGTGTCGTTCCCTTGCGCGCGCTGTTCCTGTTCGATCGCCTGCGCCTGCATGAAGGCCGCGAAGGAGCGCTCGATGGTGGCGCGTTCGATATCCCGGGTGATGAACACGATGCGCGTGCGGCGATCGTCGGACGGCCACGCCGGCAGCGTCACGGTGGGATGGAAGATATGCTGCACGCCGTGGATCACCACCGGCTTGTCCTGCCCGGCAAGATTGACGATGCCCTTGATGCGCAGGATGTTCTGTCCCTTGAAGCCGACCAGCAGGCTCAGCCATTCGTCGAACAAATCGGGTTCGATCGGCTGCTCGAAGCTGAAGCAGAACGCGCGGATATGGTCGTCGTGGCGGTTGACGTCGTGCCGGTGCGCATGATCATGCTCATGTCCGTGCCCATGATCGTGGCCGTGATGATGACCATGATGATCATGCGCCGGTTCGGCATACGACTCTTCGTTCAGCCAGCGCCCGACGTCGGGCGTTTTGTCGGCGGCATTGAACAAGCCGGCGTCCAGCAATTTCTGCGGCGCAACCTGCCCTTGCTGCGACAGGATCTGTTCCGCGCCGGGGTTGAGTTGCTTCAGCCGCGCCCGCAAATCCTGCAGCGTGGCGGCATCGGCAAGATCGCTCTTGGTCAGCAGCAGCCGGTCGGCCACCGCCGCCTGCTGCACGGCTTCGATGTGGTTGTCGAGCGTCCGGTTGCCGTTGACGGCGTCGATCGTCGTGATGACGCCGTCGAGGCGGTATTTGGAGGCGATGAAGCTGTCGGTCATCAAGGTATGCAGGATCGGAATCGGCGACGCCAGTCCGGTGGTTTCGATGATGACGCGATTGAACTTGCGCTTGCCGCCTTCGGCAAAACGCCAGGTGATGTCCTTGAGCGTCTTCTTGAGATCACCGCGTATCGTGCAGCACAGGCAACCGCTGCTCATCTCGACCACGACATCGTCCTGGCTGTGCGCGACCAGCAGATGGTCGAGGCCGATTTCGCCGAACTCGTTGATGATGACCAGCGTGTCTTTCAACGCGGGCTGGGCCACGAGGTAATTGAGCAAGGTGGTCTTGCCGCTGCCGAGGAAGCCGGTCAGCAGGGAAATCGGGATCAGTGCGGGCGTGTCTTGTGTCATGGCAAAAATGGGATGGCCGGCCGGATCATTCAGTCGTTGTCGTGCGACGGCAGCAGATGGCCCATCTTGGTGGCCTTGGTGCGCAGGTAGCGGATGTTGAAGGGGTTGCGGTTTTCCACCAGCGGCACGCGCTCGAGCACGTCGATGCCGCACTCCTTGAGCGCACTGACCTTGCGCGGATTGTTGGTCATCAGGCGCAGCCCGGCGATGCCGAGATGTTCCTGCATCGGCTTCACGATGGTGTAGCGGCGCATGTCGGCCGGGAAGCCCAGTTGCAGGTTGGCTTCCACCGTATCGGCGCCGCCGTCCTGCAATTGGTAGGCGCGTATCTTGTTGAGCAAGCCGATGCCGCGACCTTCCTGGCGCAGGTAAAACACCACGCCGCGCTTTTCCTTGGCGATGCGCTTGAGGGCAGCTTCCAGTTGCGCGCCGCAATCGCAGCGCTGGCTGAACAGGGCGTCGCCGGTCAGGCATTCGGAATGCACGCGCGCCAGCACCGGCTCGCCGTTGCCGACGTCGCCCAGCACCAGGGCCAGATGTTCCTTGCCGGAAACGTGGTCGACGAAAGCATGCAGTTGGAAAGTTGCCCACGGCATCGGCAATGCGCAGGAACTGACGAATTCCAGGTTTTCTTCCGGAATGACGACGTCTGTTTCGATGTTTTCTGGTGACGACATGATGAACCTATTTGAGTGCCTGAATTCGGCGCAGCCTTGTATCTTACAACGCGACCGTATTTATTTCAGGTACATCCCCGCTTTCTTCAAGTGCCGCAGACGATATCGATGGCGCAGGCAAAGCCGAAAGCCGCCACCGGCGGCCTTCGGCAATTTCTTGTCGGCAATGAAAGTAACCGCTTATCTGTCGCGGTTACGGCCCGGCCACAGGCGCACCGCCAGCGCACTGGCCGCCGCCGCTGCTGCAAGCGCCACCACGGCAATCCATCCCCATTGCGCCAGCAGCAGGCTGCCCAGCGCGGCGCCGGCGGCCATGCCGATAAACATGCCGACGAACAATACCGCATTGAGGCGGCTGCGAGCGCCGGGTTCGATGCTGTAGACGATGGTCTGGTGCGCCACCAGCGTGGCCTGCACGCCGAGGTCGAAACCGATCGCGCCGAGCGCCAGCAGCCACAACTGGCCGCCGGTCGAGAGGGCGGGCGCGAACGCCATGGCGGCGAAGGAAACGAGGGCCAGGCCGATGCCCAGGCGCGTCACCAGTTCAGGCCCCTTGCGGTCCGAGATGCGGCCTGCCAGCGGCGCCGCCAAGGCGCCGGCCGCACCGGCCAGGCCGAACGCGCCGGCGGCGGCGCTGCCCAGATGGAAAGGCGCGGCGTGCAGCATGACCGCCAGCGTCGACCAGAAGGCGCTGAAGCCGACCGACAACAAACCCTGCGCCAGCGTGGCGCGACGCAACGCCGGATGCTTCTGCACCAGCTTGCCGAGGGAGCCCAGCAGCGCGCTGTAGGACAGATGCGTGGTGGCCTTGAAACGCGGCAGGCCGCGCCATGCGGCGACGCCGATCAGGGCGATGCTGACCGAGGCGGCGACGAACATGGTGCGCCAGCCGAAATGCTCGGCGACGAAGCCGCTCAATACGCGCGACAGCAGGATGCCCAGCAGCAGGCCGGTCATCACGGTGCCGACCGCCTTGCCGCGATGCGCTTCCGACGCCAGCGTGGCGGCCGCGGGAACGATGTCCTGCGCCAGCGTCGCCGACAAGCCGATCGCCAGGCTGGCCGCCAGCAGCAGGCCGATGCCGGACGATGCGCCGGCCAGCAGCAAGGCGCCCGTCAGGACCGCGGCCTTGATCAGGATGATGCGGCGGCGATCGTAGCGGTCGCCCAGCGGCGCCAGCAACAGAATGCCGAGCGCGTAGCCGAGCTGGGTCAGCATCGGCACCATGCCGACGGCGCGGTCGGAAGCGCCAATGTCGGCCCCGAGGATGCCCAGCATCGGCTGCGAGTAATACAGCGAAGCCACCGCCAGGCCGGCTCCCGCCGCCAGCAACAGCATCAGCGAGGCCGGCAGGTCGTTCGATGCAACCGCCGCAGCGGCCGCATCGTTGTTAGCACTATTTTTTATATGCGTATTCTGAATGGAAGACATGATAGACACCCCTTGTAAGTTGATGGGATGCAGTTTGCCTTGCCATGTTGCGTTGCGGTAGTGGCAAAACTTGCAGAATTGTTATACGCTCTACGTATGAGCAAGCAAGACAACTTCAATCCTCCTTCGCCCACGGCCTCGGACCGGATCGAACTGATCCAGACCTTCGTGCGCATCGTCCAGGCCGGCAGCCTGTCGGCGGCGGCTGCGCAGCTCGGCACCACGCAGCCGACCGTCAGCCGCCGCCTGCAGTTGCTGGAGCGCTCGTTGGGACTACGCCTGTTGCAGCGTTCCACGCATGCGATGAAACTGACCGAAGACGGCGAACGCTGCTATGAGCGCGCGCTCGATCTGCTGGCGGGCTGGGAATCCTTCGAATATGACCTGCGCGGCGCTGGCGTCCAGGCCGAAGGCTCGTTGCGCGTGGTGGTGCCGAACGCCTTCGGACAGAGCCAACTGATCGGGCCGCTGGCCGAATTCATGCGACGCCATCCCGGCATTACCGTGGAATGGCTGCTGTACGACCGTCTTGCCGACTTCATTGCGCACGGCATCGACTGCGCGATCCAGGTCGGCGAAGTCCGCGATCCGTCGGTGGTGGCGATCCGGCTGGCCGAAGTGCCGCGCATGCTGGCGGCAGCGCCTGCGCTGCTGGCGGACTATCCGATGCCGACGCATCCGCGCGACCTTGCGGCGATGCCGTGGCTGGCGATCCCGCAGTTCTATCGCCGCGACGTCACGCTCAGGCATGCCGTCACCGGCGAGGTCGCCGAAGTCGCGTTCCAGCCGCGGCTCAGTTCCGACAGCCTGTATGCGCTCACCAATGCGGCGGTGGAAGGCGTCGGCCTGATCCTCGGCTCGGCCTGGCTGCTGCGCGACCACATGGCCGGCGGCCGTCTGGTGCCGCTGCTGCCGGAGTGGGAAGCGGCGCCCTTGCCGGTGTCGATCATCTATCCGTATGCGCGCTTTTATCCGGCGCGCCTGCGCTATTTCATCGAGACCATGCGCGAGGCGATGCCGGCGGCGGTCGGCAGCGCGGCACGCTGGCCGCAGCGCGACGACAAGCAGCAGTGAATGCACAGACGATGATTATTGCGGCGGCTTCTGCGCCGCGATGCCGGGAATGCCGACGCGGATCAATTCCGAAAAACGCGGATCGTCGCCTGCCGCGCGGGCGCGCTCGGTGATGCGTCCGCGCGCACGCAGCGTGGCATAGTCGACGCCGGGCGCGAGGCCGCCGACGTCATAGGCGTACTCTCCCAGATGACCGGAAGCAAGCAGCCGGTAATCCAGCGGCAATCCGGGATTGATGGCGCGCGCAAGGCCGAAGACGATGGTCGTGCAGTTGCTGGTCAGCGTGTTGTAGAACGCCGGCGCCTGTTCCAGTTTGCGCGCCTCGCCGGCATAGCCGAGGAACATGGCGCGCAGCGTCGGCGGCGATACCTGCAATCGGTAGAAATACACATCTTCGCCGCGCACGTTGCTGCGCACGCGAATGATGTCGCGCTCGTCCGCCGCCACCAGCACCGTCTCGAACTTGCGGAAGAAACCGCCGATGGCCGAGAAGCTCTCGCCCTTTTCCTTGCGGATCTCCACCGACAAGGTCAGGTAGCGCCCGTCGTCGAAACCGAACGATACCAGCGTATGCGCAATCGTCGGGCCCATCCAGTACGAGAGCACCAGATCGGCCGAAACCACATGATCGAGATCGTATTCGCGCTCTTCCCAACGCACGGTGTAATCGGTCTCGCTGCGCCAGTCGAAGTTGCGCACGTTGCTCAGGCGAACCTTGCTGCCGTCAACCTCGACATGCAGCAGCCGCGCCACGTCGTCAGCCCAGATGCGATCATGCGACGGCTTCAGCGTGCCCCACCAGCCCAGCACGCCGGCAAACACCACGCCGAACCACACCAGCGGCTTCCAGCGCCGCTGCCACAAGGCCTTCAGCGCAACCAGCAGGGCCAGCGCCAGCACGGCGACCACCGTGACCCTGACCTGCGTCGGCGCCTGCAATTGGTGCCATAGCGCAAAGCCGGCCCAGACGCCGGCCAGCGTTGCCAGCAACGTCGCCAGCAAGGTCAGCGCGATGCCGGTCAGCTTGGGGACGATGCCGCGACCGCCGGAATCTTTCATGGCGGTCACTGGCGGCGCATCACCAGTTGCACCGAACCCTGGCCGTGGCATTCGAACGCCAGCGACACATCAGTCAACAGCTTTGCCGAACACGTGGTCTGCCGGTCTGCCCAGCTCAGCGTGCTGCCGCTGACCGTGCCGCTGGCGCTGATCGGCATGGTGGGAAAGCTGCCTTCCATGGTGCCGGTGATGGCCGCCTTGCCGGCCGCCGTGGTGGCAAAATTCAAGGTCCAGCGCTGCGCCGAGCCGAAGGAATTGGTGCCGGTGCCGAACCACTGGCCGTCGAACAGCGTCGGCTTGAGTTCGCTATTCTCGGGTTTCTTTTCCTGCGGCACGGGCGTCATCGCAACCTGCTTGCACACCTGGCAACTGATGTCGGTAATGTTGGCGCGGGTAATCTGCTTCTGCCCCCAGATGTTGTCGGCGCCGGTGTTGCCGCTGACCAGCACATTGAAGTATGGCGTGCCGTCAACGTAGTAATTGATCTTGGAACACGCCGGCGCGGAAGAGGTAAACCGCAGCTCGGAGGCATACGAGCCGATGGTGGTCGCCTCGACCGGCCTGACTGCAATCGAAGCGGAACATGCACCCACGGCTTGCTGGCAATCGCAGCTCGGCGCGGTCGCCTGCGCGACGGCGGGTGTTGCATAGGCGACATAAGCGACAACGCCGGCGAATAGCAGCGCAAGATGGAACCGTTTCCTCATCGATGTCTCCCCCTGTCATGTATACACGCGGCGCGATGCTGACTATGGTACACCGCCGCTCCCCGCACGCGGCGCGCCGGTGTTCGGCCAAGCTGAACGCAAGCTGAAAATAACCTGACGCCGATATGACGAAATTGTCATGCGTTGGTCATGATCCTGTTGACCGGCGCGGCGCACACTTCGTTCCACGATGGTCGCAGCCCCCTTCAATGCTTCCCTCAAGCCATGCTGCCTGCATGGCTGACTGCGACCATCGTCTGACTTTTTTGGAGAAACATCATGCGTACATTGCGAACCTTGCATATAGCCCTCGCCGTCCTCACCTTCAGCAGCGCCGCCAGCGCCTTCGCCGAAGCGCCGTATCCCGTGGAACAGCCTTTCGTCTCGACGCTCTCGCGCGCCCAGGTCAAGCAGCAACTGATCGAGGCCGAACACCAAGGCTTGCTGTCGCAAGGCGACGACTATCCCGTCCTCTCGGAAGCGCCCTCGCAACTGAGTCGCCAGGACGTTGAACGACAATTGCAAACTGCACAAAGCGTCCATGGCGACGCGACTTACGCCGGCGCGTAATCGCTTTTCCCTGCCGCCCTGCCCCTATTCAGCGAAGCGCGGCTTGCCGGTTCGCAGGATATCGGGAGAGGCGGCGTAACATTCCAGTTGCACCGATGTGCAAGGCTTGCAAAACAGATAGCCTTGAAATGCCCGGCAACCGTGCCGGCGCAGAAAATGGTATTGCGAAAGAGTTTCGACTCCCTCCGCCACCACCTTCAACCCCAGCTCATGGGCCAGCGCAAGAATGCTCTTGACGATGGTCGCGTCCTGCGCCGAACCGGCCACCTCCGAAACGAAAGATCGGTCGATCTTGAGAACGTCCAGCGGCAGACGCCGCAAATACGACAGCGACGAATAACCGGTGCCGAAATCGTCCAGCGAAAAGGCGATGCCGGTTTCACGCAGTGCCGTCATCTTGGCGCCGACTTCCTCAATGTCGTTGAGCAGCATGCTCTCCGTGATCTCCAGCTTCAGCAATGCCGGGTTGGCGCCGGTAGATTCGATGGCGCCCAGCACCTGTTCAACGAAATCGCTCTGGCGGAACTGCCGCGCGCTGACGTTGACCGCGATGCTGACGTCGGCCATGCCAGGATCGCGGCTCCAGACCACCAATTGCTGACAGGCTTTCCTGATCACCCAGGCGCCGATGGCCAGGATCAGCTCCGACTTTTCCGCATGGCCGATGAATTCGGCCGGCGGAATCAGGCCGCGCACGGGATGCTGCCAGCGCACCAGCGCTTCGGTGCCGATGATGGCGAAGCCGTCGTCGATGACCGGCTGATAGTGCAGCACCAATTCTTCGCGGACGATCGCGCGGCGCAGGTCGGCTTCCAGCTCGGCTGCCTTCAGGACATTGACCTGCATCTGCGGATCGAAGAAGCGGAAGGTATTGCGGCCGGCCGACTTGGCCTCGTACATCGCCATGTCGGCCTGTTTGAGCAGGTCTTCCAGCGCCCCGCCGGTCGGCCCGAAAAGGGCGATGCCCATGCTGGGCGCGCTATGCAGGACATGGCCGTCGATTGCATAGGTCTCGTTGAGCGCATGCAGGATCTTGCGCGTTTTCAGCTCGCTGTGCATGGCGGCTTCCTGCCGCGACGAACCCAATTGTTCCAGCAACACCACGAATTCGTCGCCGCCCCAGCGCGACACCGTGTCGGCTTCGCGCGTCTGCTGTTGCAGGCGCGAGGCCACGCGCCTGAGCAACTGGTCACCCATGTCGTGGCCGAGCGTATCGTTGAGTTCCTTGAAATTGTCGAGGTCGATGAACAGCAGCCCGCCGTATTGGCCGTTGCGTTCGGCCTTGATCATCGCCTGGGACAGACGATCGCGCAGCAACCGCCGGTTGGGCAGATTGGTCAGGCCGTCGTAAAAAGCCAGATGTTCGATCTCGGCCTCAGCGATCTTGCGTTCGCTGATGTCCATATGCGTGCCGACCATGCGGATCGGCGCGTTGCCGGGACCGCGCTGCACCACCTTGCCGCGGCTCTGGACCCAGATCCAGTCGCCGTCGCTTTTGCGCAGGCGGTGTTCGGAAGCGAACATGGCGCTGTCGCCGCGGAAATGTTCTTCCAGCAGCCTCTGCACGCGGACCGCGTCGTCCTCATGCAGGAACTCGATCCAGCACCGCGCCCGGTCCCGTCCGACGCTGCGCAGCATCGCCTTGGCGCGCGCATCCGTCATGTAGCCGCCGTCCGGAATGTGCCAGTCCCACAGGCCCAGGTCGGCACCCTTCAAGGCCATGTCGATGCGTTCGGCATGCTCGGCCTGTTCGCGTTCGCGTTGCGTCGACAAGTCGTCGAACAAACGCCGCCTGCGCTGGATGACGCTCAAGGCGATGGCGCTGAGCACGGCGAACAGGGTCCACACGCTGCCGTAGATTTCGGCCAGGCGGCGCCAGCCGCTTTGCATGGCGCCGACGTTCCGGCTCAGGCTGACCACCAGCGTCTTGTTGAGCGCCAGCGCATCGCTGGCGATGGTCCTTTGCACCATCAGGCGTTCATCGCCGACGGGCGAGGATTTGCCGGTCAGTACGGTGGCCACGAGATGGCGGCTCAGGTGGCGGCTGATGAAGGTGTCGGTCTTGTCGCCGCTCATGCCGACGCTGTCATGCGGCACAAAGAACAGCCGCATGCCAGACTGATCGGTGATCGCGCTGCGCATGTCGGGTGCGTACAGGACTGAGCGCATGACCACTTCGAAGTATTCCGGATTGAGGATCGCCAGCACCACGCCCTGTGGATGCCGGCCGGTTGCCGGGATCGGCAGCGCCGCCTTGATGTTGATGGTGCCCGGCGTATTTTCGTAGGGTTGCGAAAGATAAAGCGTGGCGGGGTCGCTCATGCCGGCGATGCTGCCGATGAACTGGCGGTCGTCCAGTTTCTTGTCCATCAGGTCGTCGTCGGACGCCAGTATGCGTCCCGTGGCGTCCATCACCATGATGGCGCGCACGCCCGGCATCGACTTCTTGAGCGCTTTCAGCGGCAGCCGTTGTGGATATCGCTGCGCGTCGCCGATGTCGGCGCCGACGGCGCTGCGGATTTCTTCCAACGCATTGCGCACGCCGGTCAACTGATGCACCAGGTTTTCATCGATGATCCTGGCCTGTCCCTGCATACGGTCGATCTCGGCCGCCGCGCTCAGTTTCTTTTCGGACCAGACCAGATAGCCGCTGAGGGAAGCGCCGACGACCAGCAACGCCAGCAGCGTCGACCACTCCGCCAGCTTGCGCCGCGATTTTATTTTGGATGCAAAGAGATGCTTCATGTTCCACCTCGCCGAAAGCGCCGACAGATTGACGGGCAACGCCGGACAACTGAACAGGCCTGCAAACGATTCCCTGTGGAAACGCAGCCGTTTTGCATCGTCGTATTTCAAGTCCGGGGTTCGCTACGGGGCCGGTCGGAACGCGCCATCCTTAGCGTGGAAACAGCTTATGCCCTGGCGCGCGGCGCGCCTATCCGACATAGGTTTCAGCCACCTATACTTTGGTTTAGGACGGCTTCCGCCGGTAAATCGCTTGTCGTATACTGGGCGCACTGCGACAAACCTCGGCCGGTCGTGCGGACAGCCGGCAACAATAAATCCAAAAGAGTCCCATGTCAGAACCGGAACGTTCCTCGCTCTTGCAATTTATGGCCGGCGTGCTGGCGCTGGTTATCTTCCTGATCGACGCGCTGACGCCGCTGGACATCGCCATCGCGGTCCTGTACGTCGCGGTCGTGCTGGTCGCCGTGACGGCGTGGCCGCGCCGCGGCGCCCTGCTGATCATGGCCGGCTGCATGTTGCTGACCGTTGCCGCTTATGTGATCTCTTACGGCATGTCGATCGTCGGCGGCTCGTTCGCGCGCATGCTGGTCAGCCTGGTGGCGATCGCCATCACCACCTTCCTCGCGCTCAAGGGACAAGCCGCCACCAGCCGCCTGCTGCTGCGCGAAGAGGCCCTGAGCCGCGCCCAGGCCCAGCTTACCCACGTCACCCGCGTGACCATGCTGGGCGAACTCGCCGCCTCGATTGCACATGAAGTCAACCAGCCGCTGGCGGCGATCAACGCCAACGGCGAAGCCTGCCTGCGCTGGATCGACCGGCCGCAGCCCGAAATCCAGGAGGTCAAGGCGGCCGTGCAAGGCATGCTGGAAGACGCCACTCGCGCCAGCGAAGTCATTCGCCGCGTGCGGCTGCTGTCGCGCAAGAGCGAACCGGCCTATGCGCCGCTGGCCGTCAACGACATCGTCGAAGAAAGCGCCGCGCTGGTGCAGCGTGAACTGGCACGTCACGGCGTGCGCCTGACGCCGCGCCTGACCGGCGGCTTGCCGCTGGTGCATGCCGACCGCGTGCAATTGCAGCAGGTCATCATCAACCTGATGATGAACGGCATGCAGGCGATGGAGGATATTCCCGGGCACCGGCGCGAACTGGTGCTGGAAACCTCTCTGTCCGGCGACGATCGCGTCGCGGTGACCGTGATCGATTGCGGCCACGGCATCGATCCGGCGCACAGGGACCGGCTGTTCGATCCGTTCTTCTCGACCAAGACCGAGGGCATGGGCATGGGACTACCGATTTGCCGTTCGATCATTGAATCCCACGGCGGCCGCATTCGCGTCATCGATGGCGTCGACAATGGCGCAGCCCTGCAGTTTTCGCTTCCTTCGCTGTGATGCCGCCGCCATGATGACACCGAACGACAACCCGCCATCCGAAGCCGACAAAGCCATGGTGTTCGTCGTCGACGACGACGCCTCGATGCGCAAGGCTGTCGACAGCCTGCTGCGTTCAGCCGGCCTGTCGACGCAGACCTTTGCCTCGACCGCCGAATTCATGCAGCACAAAGCCTATGCCGGACCGGCCTGCCTGGTGCTGGACGTGCGGCTGCAAGGCGTCAGCGGCCTCGATTTCCAGACCGAACTGCAGCGCAGCGGCGATGCGCTGCCGATCATCTTCATGACCGGGCACGGCGACATTCCCATGAGCGTCAAGGCCATGAAGGCCGGCGCCATCGATTTCCTGGCCAAACCGTTCCGCGACCAGGATCTGCTGGACGCGGTGATGCTGGCCATCGAACGCGACCGCGCCAACCTCGCCGCCGGCAAATCCATTGCCGACCTCAAGGCGCGCTTCGCCACGCTGACGGCGCGCGAGCGGGAGATCATGGGACTGGCGGCATCCGGATTGATGAACAAGCAGATCGCCGGCGAAGTCGGCACCAGCGAGATCACCGTCAAGATCCATCGCGGCAATGCGATGAAAAAGATGCAGGCGAAAAGCTTCGCCGAACTGGTCAAGATGGCCCAGGCGCTAGGGCTGTCCTCCTGAGACGCTACCTGATACCTGGCGCCGGCGCGTCGCGCCACATTGTTGCCTTCCACTAATACCATCGTATGATTTCGCCGCTGTCGCAAAGGACTTATTCTTGCTTCCAGCGACGGACCTTTTTCGGCCCTGTCCATGCAACAGGATGGATCAATTGACGACACCCAACATTCGTACTATCGGCATCGTGGACGACGATCCATTCGTGCGCGCGGCAGTTTCCAGCCTGGTGCGGTCGCTGGGCATGCAGGCCAGGGTGTTCGCCTCCGCCGAAACCTTTCTGCAGGAACGCGGCTTCGATGCAGTCGACTGCGCGATCACCGACGTCCAGATGCCGGGCATGAGCGGGCTGGACCTGCTGGATCAGTTATTGTCCGACGGCTGTCGGCTGCCGCTGATCTTCGTGACCGCCTTTCCCGAGGAAAGCATCCGCAAACGCGCGCTGGCGGGCGGCGCCATCGGTTTTTTCAGCAAACCCTTCAACGCCGGCGAACTGATCGGTTGCATAGAACGTGCGCTGAACCAGCAAATCCGGCGCCATGACAACAAGGAACGACCATGACTCATGAACTCCAGGCGCCCAGGATGCCTTCTTCGCTTCTCTTGCCGCAGCGTCCGGGCGATCATGCCCGGTCCGGATCGTGGCGGCAGTTCCTGCGGCGGCATTCGCGCTGGTCCGTCTACGGTTTGCTGCTGCTGGTCATTGGCGCCAGTATCGCCTTGTCGATCGTCATGGAGCATACCGCCGGCGACATCCGCCACCGCACTGAACTGCTCTCGGCACAAAAGACGGATGACGGCAATGCAATGACGGCGATTGCCGCGAACCGGGCAGATGCGCAACTGATGGGTACGGCGCGCGATGTCATGAACATCATCCGGCTGGTGCATCTGTTCGATCTCCTGACGCTGGTGACCGCCGGCTTCATGCTGTATCACATCCGTGCGCGCCTGCGCATCGAAGCGCAACTGGCGCATCAGGCCGATCACGATCCCCTGACGGGACTGGCGCACCGGCGTTCGTTCGAGCGCCGCCTGCGCCAGTTGCCGGCGCAGGCGCATACCGTGGTGCTGGGCACCATCGACCGTTTCGAACGCGTGGTCGGCGGCTTCGGCCATGCCTTCGGCGACAAGATGATGAAGGATGTCGCCGAGCGCATCCGCATCTGCGCGGAGAGTTTCGGCGCCGAGGTGTACCGCCTTGACGGCGCCAACATCGCCATCCTGTTTCGTACCGCGCAAAGCCATCCTTCGTTTCTGGAGGCGCTCGCGGCGCTGCAGATGCAGATGCGCACGCCCTTCGTCAGCGAACGCCACGAGGTAGTGTCCAGCCTGAGCCTTGGTTATGCCGAATATCCGCGCCACGGCGCCGAAGCAGCGCGTCTGCTGAAAAACGCCGACGCCGCCTTGCAGGCCGCGCGTCAGGCCGGCGGCGATGTGCTGGTGGCTTATTCGGAAAACCTCAACGCCCAGGCCGACCATCGTCTGGACATGG
Organism: Herbaspirillum sp. RV1423; assembly: GCF_000577615.1. Classification (GTDB taxonomy): domain Bacteria; phylum Pseudomonadota; class Gammaproteobacteria; order Burkholderiales; family Burkholderiaceae_D; genus Herbaspirillum. The sequence goes on along the minus strand of NZ_CBXX010000027.1, from coordinate 20,423 downwards.
AAACCCAACTGCGCCACGCGGTCGAGCGCGGCGAGCTGGAACTGCATTACCAGCCGCAGCAATCGCTCAATAGCAACCGCCTGATCGGCTTCGAAGCGCTGATCCGCTGGCGCCGCAACGGCGAGCTGATCTCGCCCGACAAGTTCATTCCGCTGGCGGAAGAGACCGGCCTGATCATCGGCATCGGCGAGTGGATTCTGGAGCAGGCTTGCCGTCAGGCGCAGGCATGGAAGCTTGCCACCGGCATGGACCTCACCATGGCGGTCAACATCTCGCCGCGGCAGTTCAATCATTCCGGTTTTTTCGAAATGGTGGAACGCACGCTGGCCGACACCGGCATCGCGCCGCACAGCCTGGAACTGGAAATCACCGAAGGCGTGATGATGGATAACGTCAAACGCTCGATCGAACTGCTGGGCACGCTGCGCCGGCTCGGCCTCAAACTGTCGATCGACGATTTCGGCACCGGCTATTCCAGCCTGGCCTACCTGAAGCGATTCCCGATCACCAAGCTGAAGATCGACCAATCCTTCATCCGCGAACTGCATCCGCAGTCGGAAGACGCCTCCATCGTCCAGGCGGTCATCGGCCTGGGCCACAACCTCGGCGTCGAAGTCATCGCCGAAGGCGTGGAAACCCAGGAGCAGCGCGAATGGCTGCGCCAATGGTCGTGCGATGAAGTGCAGGGATACCTGTACGGCCGTCCGCAGCCGGCGCATGCAACGCCTCCGGAACTGTTTGCCGTCGCCGCATAGGCGGCAGGAAAATAAAGCAGGGGAAATGCCGGGAATGTCGTTCAGTGAAGCCGGCAAATCCCGAACAACTGTCGTCCTGACGAACATCAGGACGACTATGTCGGCGAGCAACAGGCTTGACCGAACCCCATTAACCGCGCCGACGCGGATCCGCCGATTGCACGGATCCGCTTGTCATTGCCTGGCCGGGTTTAAGCCTTGACGGTTTCCAGCGCGGCGTTGAATGTCGCGCTTGGACGCATGACGGCGCTGACCTTGGCCGGATCGGCCATGAAGTAGCCGCCGATGTCCACCGGCTTGCCTTGCACCGACTTGAGTTCGGCGGTGATCTTCTGCTCGTTCTCGGTCAGTTGCTTGGCCAGCGGCGCGAACTTGGCGGCCAGTTCCGCGTCGTCTTTCTGTGCGGCCAGTTCCTGCGCCCAGTACATGGCCAGGTAGAAATGGCTGCCGCGGTTGTCCAGTTCACCGGTCTTCGGCGATGGCGACTGATTGTTGTCGAGCAGCTTGCCGGTGGCGTCGTCCAGTGTCTTGGCCAGCACCTTGGCCTTGTTGTTGCCGTTCTTGATGCCCATGTCTTCGAGCGACACGGCCAGCGCCAGGAATTCGCCGAGCGAGTCCCAGCGCAGGTGGTTTTCTTCCACCAGTTGCTTGACGTGCTTCGGCGCCGAACCGCCCGCGCCGGTTTCGTACATGCCGCCGCCGGCCATCAACGGAACGATCGACAGCATCTTGGCGCTGGTGCCCAGTTCCATGATCGGGAACAGGTCGGTCAGGTAATCGCGCAGGATGTTGCCGGTCACCGAGATGGTGTCCAGGCCGCGGATCACGCGTTCCAGCGTGTAACGCATGGCGCGCACTTGCGACATGATCTGGATGTCCAGGCCCTTGGTGTCGTAATCCTTGAGGTAAGTCTCCACCTTCTTGATCAGTTCGGCTTCATGCGGACGGTACGGGTCGAGCCAGAACACGGCCGGCATGCCGGAGTTGCGCGCGCGCGTGACGGCCAGCTTGACCCAGTCGCGGATCGGCGCGTCCTTGACCTGGCACATGCGCCAGATATCGCCTTGCTCGACATTTTGCGACAGCAGCACTTCGCCGGTCGCCAGGTCGACGATGTTGGCCACGCCGTCTTCGGCGATCTCGAAGGTCTTGTCGTGCGAACCGTATTCTTCCGCCTGCTGCGCCATCAGACCGACGTTCGGCACGGTGCCCATGGTGGTCGGGTCGAAGTTGCCGTTGGTCTTGCAGAAGTTGATGACTTCCTGATAAATGCGAGCGAAGGTGCTTTCCGGGATCACCGCCTTGGTGTCCTGCGGCTTGCCGTTGGCGTCCCACATCTTGCCGCCGATGCGGATCATGGCCGGCATCGAGGCGTCGACGATCACGTCGTTCGGCGCGTGCAGGTTGGAGATGCCCTTGGCCGAGTCGACCATGGCCAGCGAAGGACGATGTTCGTGACAGGCGTGCAGGTCACGGATGATCTCTTCCTTCTTGGTCGAAGGCAGCGCCTCGATCTTTTCGTACAGATTGACCAGGCCGTTGTTGACGTTCACGCCCAGTTCGTCGAACAGCTTGCCGTGCTTGGCGAAGGCTTCCTTGTAGAAAATCTTGACGGCGTGGCCGAACACGATCGGGTGCGACACCTTCATCATGGTCGCCTTGACGTGCAGCGACAGCATCACGCCGGTCTTGCGCGCGTCTTCGAATTGTTCTTCATAGAAGTCGCACAGCGCCTTCTTGCTCATGAACATGCTGTCGATGATTTCGCCGGCCTTCAGGGCGACCTTGGGCTTGAGCACGATGGTCTTGCCGCTCTTGCCGACCAGTTCCATCTTGACGTCGCGTGCGCCGTCCAGCGTCATGGACTTTTCGCCGTGGTAGAAGTCGCCGTGCTTCATGTGCGCAACGTGGCTGCGCGAAGCCATGCTCCACTCGCCCATGCTGTGCGGATGCTTGCGTGCGAAGCGCTTGATCGAGGCCGGTGCGCGGCGGTCGGAGTTGCCTTCGCGCAGCACCGGATTGACGGCGCTGCCGAGCACTTTCGAGTAGCGCTTCAGGATTTCCTTGTCTTCGTCGGTCTTCGGATCTTCCGGCAGATCGGGAATCTTGTAGCCGTGCGATTGCAGTTCGCGGATCGCGGCTTGCAACTGCGGCACCGAAGCGCTGATGTTCGGCAGCTTGATGATGTTGGCGTTCGGGTCCTGCGTCAGTTTGCCCAGCGTGCCCAGGTTGTCGGGGACTTTTTGCTCGTCGGTAAGACGATCCGAGAATTCGGCCAGAATCCGCGTGGCCACCGAAATATCGCTGCCGACGACATCGATGCCCGCCGGCGCGGTAAACGTCTTGATGATGGGCAGCAGAGAGTAAGTCGCCAACAGCGGCGCCTCATCGGTCAGCGTATAGATGATGGTGGATTTGTCTGTAGTCACGGTGATGTCCTTGCGGGGTTGGTGTTGGTAGAGCCTTGATCCGTCTCGGAAGCTGCCGCGCCATCAAGATGGCCGGGCACGGCGAAGCGGACGATACGGGTAGTACCTGGCTTGCATGCCCGGCAGCGCCTGGGCGCCGGATTGACGTTGCGACAACCTCGTATTGTATCGGTGCTTCCTTTCGCCAAACTGTAGGAAGACGGCGTTTCCTGCTGTCACCGCCTGAGCACCGACACAAAAACATCCCGTATTTTAGCGCGAAACCGTCGAAAATCGTTGAAGATGGGCTTGGAACAGCAGCGGCGCCGCTTTGCTGCCGGGGTTGAAGCCCGAACGGCGCATATTGGCCGACGATGCCGCCAGTTTTACTGATTGCGATGCCAGTGGCATCTGCCGTTTCCATCAACGGACGTGAATGCCGGAGGCCGCGTTCATTGCATGACCGACATTTTCAACACCAGTCCGACTGCCGCGCAAGCCGCAATCACATGGATCACATTGCGCTTGAAGCGGAACAGGGCCACCACCGCCGCCAGCGCAATTGCCGCCGACACCCAGTCGAAGCCTTTGCCGAAGCCTTGCGGCCACAGCACGTGATAACCGAAAAAAGTCGCCAGATTGAGGATCACGCCAACAACCGCCGCGGTAATCGCGGTCAGCGGCGCGGTGAATTTGAGGTCTTCATGGGTCGCCTCGACCAGCGGGCCGCCGGCAAGGATGAACAGGAACGACGGCAAAAAGGTAAACCACGTCACCAGCGACGCGGCAGCAGCGCCGGCCAGAAACAGATGGTCCGGTCCCAGCAGCGCTTTCGCATAGCCGCCCACGAAGCCGACAAACGCGACCACCATGATCAGCGGCCCCGGCGTGGTTTCCCCGAGCGCCAGTCCGTCGATCATCTGCACCGGCGCCAGCCAGCCGTAGTGGCCGACCGCGCCCTGGTACACATACGGCAACACCGCATAGGCGCCGCCGAAAGTCATCAGGGCCGCCTTGGTGAAAAACCAGCCCATTTGCGTGAATGAATGATTCCACCCCCAGATCGCCGCCAGCAATCCCATCGGGATCGCCCAGAGCAACACGCCCGCCGCCGCGACGCGCACCAGTCCCGGCCAACTGAACTTCGCATGCCCGGGCGTGGGCGTATCGTCGTCGATCACCGCCTTGCCGAAAGAGGTGTTCCCTTTGCCGTGGCCGCCGCCGAGCGCGAACCTGGCCGGCGCGATCTTGCCGCCGCAGTAACCGATCAGCGCCGCCGCGGCGACGATGGCGGGAAAAGGTACGTCCAGCGCAAAGATCGCCACGAAAGACGCCGCAGCAATCGCCCACAGCGCGCCGTTCTTGAGCGCGCGCGAACCGATGCGATGCGCCGCCTGCAGCACGATGGCGGTCACGGCGGGCTTGATGCCGTAGAAGAGTCCCGCCACCACCGGCAGGTTGCCGAAGGCGATGTACAGCCACGACAAACCCACCAGGATCACCAGCGACGGCAGCACGAACAGCGCGCCCGCAACGATGCCGCCGCGCGTCTTGTGCATCAGCCAGCCGATGTAAGTGGCCAGTTGCTGCGCTTCCGGGCCGGGCAGCAGCATGCAATAGTTGAGCGCATGCAGGAAGCGGCGCTCGGAAATCCAGCGGCGGTTTTCCACCAGTTCCTGATGCATGATCGAAATCTGCCCGGCCGGGCCGCCGAAGCTGATGAAGCCGAGCTTGAGCCAGAACAGGAAGGCTTCGCCGAAGGTGGGCGGCGATGGAGGAGATTCGATTTTTTCCGACGAGGGGGACGCAGGAGTAGTCATTCTTCACATTTTTTAAGCAACGATCGTTCTTCTTCGGACTCTGGCCCGTCCGGCGGCACTCATGCCGCTCCAGTGTACTCGGCAATGCTGCGCCGGGCGATGCGCAAGGCGGCGTCGAGTTCGGCGGCCTTGACCTTGTAATCCGGCGCGGCGCCGTCGCCGGACAACAGGCCTTCCAGTTCGCCGGCCAGCCGGTGCACCTCGGTCAGGGCCAGCGTACCGGCGCTGCCGCGCAGCTTGTGCGCCAGCGTCCTGGCCTGCATCAGCTCATCGGCCTGGATGTACGCCAGGATATCGCTGCCGGTCCGGCCGTACTGTTCGGCGAACTTGCCGAGGAACTTGCGGTAGGTTTCTTCGCTGCCCCAGGCTTCCAGACCGACGGCGACATCGATGCCGGACGCATCGCGCGCCGACGTCCCGGCAGGATAGGCGTCGCCGGGAGTTGCCGATGCATACGCCGGCGCGACGTGCTTGCGCCGCTCCAGTTCAGCCGCGGACAGATGGGCGATGTGCTGACGAACCATAGACACGATCTGGTCGACATTGTAAGGCTTGGACAGAAAACCGTTCATGCCTGCGGCCATCGCGGCTTCCTGCTGGGCCTTGAAGGCGCCCGCGGTCAGCGCGATCACGGGCAGGTCGCGCAGTTGCAGGGTTTCGCGGATTTCGTGCGTGGCAGTGTAGCCGTCCATGACTGGCATCTGGATATCCATGAGCACGATGTCGACGCCTTGCGGGCGCTCGCGCAGCCAGTCGACCGCCTCCTTGCCGTCGGCGGCGGTGAATACTTCGGCGCCGTCGGCTTCGAGGATGCGTTTGGCGACCTCCCGGTTGATCTCGCTGTCGTCGACCACCAGCACCCGCACGCCGGTGATGCGGTCGTCGCCTGCCGCCGCCGGCTTGTCGGCGGGACCGCTGCCGCCGTTATTATTGGCGCTGCTGCGACGCTGGCGCACATGCATGACCGTGTTGTACAGCGTCGATGGCGTCAACGGCTTGGTGATCACGGCGTCGAGCAGTTCGGCATCGGGCGAATTCAACACGTCGTCGCGCGCATGAGCGGTAACCATGATGACGATGGGCGGCTGCTTGTGCGGCGAGGACGCTTCGCGGATCGCCTTGGCCGCCTCGATGCCGTCCATGCCGGGCATCTTCCAGTCCAGCAGGAAGATGTCGTAAGGCAGGTTATGACGCAGGCGCACCATGGTCTTGGAAACCGCATCCTGTCCCGACTCCACCACGTCGACCTGCCAGCCCATGGACTTGATGGTATCGGACAGCATGGCGCGCGCGGCGGCGTTGTCGTCGGCCACCAGCACGCTTAGCGGATCGTCCGCCGGCGATTTTTCCGCTGCCTGCGGCATGATCTGGAACGGCAGCGTGAACCAGAACTGACTGCCCTTGCCCGGCTCGCTGATGACGCCGATCTCGCCGTTCATCAATTGCGTCAGATGGCGACAGATGGTCAGGCCGAGGCCGGTGCCGCCGTAGCGGCGCGTGGTCGAGGTGTCTTCCTGGGTGAAGGCCTGGAAGATGTCCTGTTGTCTTTCCGGCGGAATGCCGATGCCGCTATCGGTCACGGCGAAGCGCAGCATGACCTGGTTGCCGTTTTCGCTGACGACCGCGACGTGGATGCTGATCTCGCCGCTGGCGGTGAACTTGATGGCGTTGCTGGTCAGGTTGGTGAGAATCTGCTCCAGCCGCAGGGCGTCGCCGTACAGATGTTCGATGCCGACGTCGTTGAAACCGACCACCAGTTCAACGTTCTTGTCGCCGATGGCGGGCGCATTGATGTTGACGACGTTCTCCAGCACTGTGCTCAGGCGGAACGGCACGGACTCGACCTCCAGCCGGCCGGCTTCGATCTTGGACACGTCGAGGATGTCGTTGATGATGCCCAGCAGCGAATGGCCGGCCACGATGATCTTGCGCAGCAGATCGCGCTGGTCGGGCTGCAAGGCGGTCTTTTCCAACAGATAGGTGAGCCCCAGCACGGCGTTCATCGGCGTGCGGATTTCGTGGCTCATGTTGGACAGGAAATTGCTCTTGGCGCGCGTGGCCGACTCTGACCTGGACAAGGCCAGCTCAAGGTTGCTGTTGGTGTCGCGCAGCGTTTTGGTCTGCTGTTCGACCAGGCCTTCCAGATGCTGGCGATACTGGTTGAGTTCTTTCTCCAGGCGCTTGTGCTCGGTGATGTCGCGCGCGATATAGGACGTGCCGACGATCTTCTTCTCGCCATCAAGTATCGGCGACACCGTCACCGAGATATCCAGCAGGCGACCATCCTTGTGCCAGCGCACCGTCTCGAAGTTGGAAACAGTCTTGCCCTGCATGATCTGTTCGGTGATGTGGTGCGCTTCGCCGGACCTTTCCGGCGGCACCAGGATGTAGGCCGACTGGCCGAGCGCTTCGCCGGCGAGACGGCCGAACAGCTTCTCGGCGGCCGGGTTCCAACTGGTGATGACGTCGTCCAGGCCGACGCCGATGATGGCGTCTTCGGACGAAGAAACGATGGAAGCCAGGATGGAGCGCGTCTCCTGATGCCGCAACAGCTCGGCTACACGTTCTTCGCTGGCGCTCAGTTCGGCTTCGGCCTTGACCCGCTCATGCACGGCGGTCTCGCGGCGGCCGCGGTGGGTCGCCAGTTGCCAGCTCAGCATGGCCAACGCCAGCAGGATCAGGCCGACGAACAGGCTCAGGCGCAGCAAAACGCGGTAATTATCGAGCATCACGCGCTTTTCCGGCAGGTACAACGCGACCGTCCACGGCGATTGCTGGTGCAGGCCGTAACGTCCGGCGCCGCTGCCGATATCGACGCGCTGCCACGACCAGATGCCGTCTTCGATGAGATTGCCGGCCGGTTGTCCGGTGATCATCCGCCAGACCTTGGGATAGCGCTTGGCCACGGTCTCTTCGCGCTTGAACATGAAGGCCCATTCGTCGGCGCTGTTGCTGCTATACAGCCAGTAGCCTTCACCGTTAAGCAGCATGGCGCGGTTGCCGCCGCGCTCCACCTGGTTGGAAAAACGATCCAACAGCGGCGCCATCAGCAGGTTGATGATAAGGATGCCGCCGGGCTTGCCCGACGTCGTCGCGACCGGCACCGCCAGTCGCACAGTGGGTTTGTGCGGCATTTCGATCTTGCCGTTTTCAACATTCAGGTCCATCGGCGAGACCAGCATCTCGCCGTGCGGCAGAGCCATCGTATCCGCGAAATACGGGCGGTCCTTCTTGTTCTGCAGCGCCGCTGCGGGCGCCGCCACCGGTCCCATGCCGGTCATGTTGACGCGCACTTTTTCCATGCCGTCCGCATCGATCCAGCGCACCTGATCGTAGTAAGGATTGCGCAGCATCAAAGTGGAAAAATTCTCCGCCATCAGCGCCATATTGGCCGGACTGGGATCGTTGATCGCCCGGACGATGGGGACCTCGCTGACGAGAATGCTCAGATGCCGCAGCGGCGCATCCAGATCGTTGGCCAGGGTTGCCGCACCGAGGGCCACATGTTCGCGCTGCTCCAGTTGCATACGCCGCAGTTCGGCATCGACGCGGGTGTGATACAGGAAGGCTGTGGCGGCCAGCACCAGCGCCGCCAGCGGTAGAAACTGCGCCAGAAAATAGTACCGGTTTCCCCTCGACCTGGGCATGCGTTCTCCTGTCAGAAAATCCGCCCGGCGAGTTGCGACGCTGCGGTGCTGCGGATGCGGAACGGCTTCGTGCAGGTTCTTATGATGCGCCGCCGGCCATGCGTTCTTGTATTGTCCGGGCCATTATGCCCATGAACTTCAAGCGTGGCAATTTGTCGGCGGCGTGCATTGCGCTTACGGGGAGTTTCGCGCGGCGCTTACACTTCGGTGAAGCTGGTGTTGACCGATACCGCGGCCCATCTGGCCATCTCTTCCTGCAAGGCGCCCAGCTTCTTGCCGACATGCAAGATGGCGGCGGCGCCCGGCAGCAGATGCAGCGGCGGCTCCTCGGAAGCGATCGCTGCGCAGCATGGCGCACAAGATCGGCACTCATGCCGGCCGGGCCGGATTCAGAACGGCGACGCGCCCGAAAGCATGCCTTTTTCCGCACCGACCTCCTCGATCTGGAACAGGTCGGAAAACTCGCAGCACTCCTGCGCCAGCATCAGGATGGAAGAAATGAAATTGCTCTTGCGCTCGCCGCGATAGAGCGCGACGTAGGGTATTTCCGGCAGCGCCGGCGTGGTTTCCACGACTTCCAGCGCGCCGCGCTCGATCAGCGAGCGCAGGCACAGGTGCGGCAGGTAGCTCACGCCCATGCCCGATACGGTCAGACCGATCAACGCCACCAGGCTGCTGCAACTGATCGAATTGGAAGGCGACACGACCTGCGATTTGAACCAACGGTCATAAATGATCCCGGTGCCGGATTTGTCCCCCTGCGTCAGTATGGTGTGCGCCGCCAGCTCATGCATGCGCAGCACGCGCGAGCCCGAGGGCAAACGCGGCAACAAGCCCGGCTTGGCCATCCACACGCTCTTGACCTTGCCCATCGGCAGGACCGAGAAGCGCGACTCGGCAAATGCGTCCGGCACGATGATGGCGTCGATTTCATCGGCAAGCAGCTTGTCGCGCAGGGTGACGCTGAGATCGACGTCCGGCTCGATCACGACCTTGGGATAATGTTCGCGCACCAGCCGCACCAGGCGCGGCAGCCAGGTCATCGCCGTCAGCTCGGTGACGCCGATGCGCAAACGCCGCTCCACCACCTCCGGCTTGCTGAGCTGCTCGACGGCGGCGTCGCGCTGTTCCAGCAGGCGCCTGGCTACCAGCAACAGTTCCTCGCCCTTCTCGGTCAGCCGCGCCTGGCGCAGGTCGCGGTCGAACAGCGCGGTATCGAAACTGACCTCCAGTTCCTTGATGCGCTTGGATATCGCCGACTGCGTGGTGTTGAGCTTGCGCGCGGCAGCCGCGAACCCGCCCAGGGCGGCGATCCAGTACAGGGCTTCGAGCTGTTTGAAGGAAAACATGGGCGCTTGCGTTGAGATGGTGCAATACGCTTATCATAACGTCATTACATTCCAAAAAGCGATGCAAATTCATAATTAAATATCGCTTTTTTTAGTTTTCCGGCGCTCCTATCATCCAGCTAACGATAAATACATTAGCTGTCGATATACAGGAGATCATGAATGTCAGCCTCCCCTTATGTTATCCATCCCGCCCCCGAAGTCGCGCCTGCAGCCACGCTGGATGCGTTGCGCGAACTGGTGGTATCGCACCTGAGCGACAACCTGCAGCGACTGTCCGGCGTACGCGGACTGCAACGCCTGCATCGCGGCCGCAAGCTGGTCGGCACCGCCTTCACCGTCAAGACCCGCCCGGGCGACAACCTGCTGATCTACAAGGCGCTGATGATGATGTCGCCCGGCCATGTGCTGGTAGTCGACGGCGGCGGCGAAACCAGCAACGCGCTGGTGGGCGAACTCATCATGCTGTACGCGCAGCAGCGCGGCTGCGCCGGTTTCGTCGTCGATGCCGCGGTGCGCGACAGCGCCGCTTTTCACACGGCCGATTTTCCTTGCTACGCGCGCGCCGTCGGCCATCGCGGTCCGTACAAGAACGGCCCGGGCCAGATCAACGTACCGGTCGCCGTCGGCGGCCAGACGATCCGTCCCGGCGACCTGGTCGTGGGCGATGAAGACGGCGTCGTTTCATTCCCCTTCGACCAGGCCGATGCGCTGATCGCGGCCGCGCAACAGACCGCCGCCATCGAGGAAGCCATCAAGGCTGAAATCGCCAACGGCAAGGTCGAACAGGCCTGGCTGAACAAGGTGCTGCAACCCTACGGCCTGTAGAAATCATTTCATCCGCTATTTTTCTGGAGCAGTAATTGGACAATCTGGACAACCGGGACACCCTCCTGGCAAACCGTCTTTCCGCCGTCAAACCTTCGCCGAGCATGGCCGCCAAAGCCCGCGTCGACGCCCTGCGCGCCGCCGGGCGCAAGATCATCGATTTCACCATCGGCGAACCTGACTTCGCCACTCCTGCGCATATCGTCGCAGCCGGCGTCGATGCCCTGCAATCGGGCCACACGCGCTACACCGGCTCGACCGGCACGCCGGCGCTACGCGCTGCCATCGCCGCCAAACTGGAGCGCGAGAACGGCCTGAAGTACGGCGCTGACGACATCGTCGTCGGCAACGGCGCCAAACACATCATCTACAGTGCCTTCGCCGCCACGCTCAACGACGGCGACGAAGTCATCATCCCGACGCCCTACTGGGTGTCCTATCCCGACATGGCGGCCATCAACGGCGGCGTGCCGGTGATCGTGCATTGCGATGCCTCCAGCGGCTTCAAGCTGACCGCCGCCGCGCTGGAATCGGCCATCACACCACGCACGCGCTGGCTGGTGCTGAACACGCCGAACAATCCGAGCGGCGCGGTCTATACCGCCGACGAGTTGCGGGCCATTTGCGCCGTGTTGCTGCGCCATCCGCAAGTGTGGCTGATGACCGACGAGATCTATGAACACTTCGTCTACGGCGGCGCGCGCCATGTGTCGCCGCTGCAGGTCGAACCGGCGCTGGCCGCGCGCACGCTGGTGGTCAACGGCGTCTCGAAAGCCTATGCCATGACCGGCTGGCGCATCGGCTACGGCGCCGGTCCGCGCGTGCTGATGAAAGCGCTGGCGCTGCTGATGTCGCAAAGCACCACCTGTCCCAACGCGATGAGCCAGGCCGCTGCCGTCACCGCCCTGTCCGGGCCGCAGCAATGCGTGCAGGAGGGACGCGATCTGTTCAGCAGCAGGCGCGACCGCATCGTCGCGCTGATCAATGCGATTCCCGGCTTGTCCTGCCTGCCGCCGGACGGCGCCTTCTATGTGTTCGTCGACGTCGCCGGCCTGGTCGGCAAGCATACGCAGCAAGGCGCGGCGCTCGGCAACGATGTCGATGTCATGATGTATTTCCTTGAGCAGGCCGGCGTCGCGACGATCGACGGCGCATCCTACGGCCAGCCTTCCTATTTGCGCATGTCGTTTGCCACCTCGATCGAACAGATCGAATCGGGTTGCCAACAACTGCGCGATGCTGTATCTCAATTGACGCCAAAGTAATTCAACCAAAACCAACGGAGGAATCATGTTCAAACTCAAACAGTCTGCTGTCGTCGCTGCGGTCCTGATGGCGGTCAGCTTCTCTGCGGCAGCCGACCAGCTCGCCGACATCAAACAAAAAGGCACGCTGATCTGCGGCACGCTGGGCACCGCCGAGCCGTTCAGCTTCCCCAATCCTTCGACGCGCGAAATCCAGGGTTACGACGTCGACTTCTGCAAGGCCGTGGCAAAGAGCCTCAACGTCAAGCTGGAGCTGAAGATGATTTCGGTCGCGGCCCGCATCCCCGAGCTGCAGCAAAACCGCGTCGACATCGTTGCCGCCAACCTCGGCTGGACGCCGGAACGCGCCGAGCAGATCGCCTACAGCGACAGCTACTACGTCAGCCTGCAAAAGGTCGCCGCCAAGCGCTCGTCCGGATTCAAATCGCTCAACGACCTGGCCGGAAAACGCGTCAGCGCGACCAAGGGCTCGACGTCGGAGCTGGGCGTGCGCAAGTCGCTGCCGACCGCCAGCACGACCACTTTCCAGGATCCGCCGGCAGCTTTCCTCGCCATGCAACAAGGCAAAGTGGAGGGTTTCGCCGTATCTGAACTGATGCTGGTCAAGTTCAAGCAGCAGACCGAAGACAGTTCGCCGATCGACATCCTCGAACCGCCGCTCATGAACGAAGCCTGGGGCATCGGCATGCGCAAGGAAGAAACCGCGCTGATCAAGCATGTCAACGGCGTGCTGGAGAACATGGAAAAAACCGGCGAAGCAAAACAGGTCTTCGACAAATGGCTTGGCCCCAACACGGCATATAAATTGCATCGCGGCTTCAAGATCGAACCGATCAAGGGTTGATCGGCCGCCGGCCGCGACGTTGACTGACGACTGAGCGGCCGGGATGACGATCTTCGCTGCCGCCTGTCCGGTGCAAACGGGACAGGCGGCAGCAATGCAATGGGGGAAGGCTTTTTTATGAGTATCAAACTGGATTTTTCGGTGTTGCTGCGCGAAGATTACCCGCGCCTGATCATCGAAGGAATCGCCACCATGCTGCAGCTCACCGGCTATGCCTGGCTGCTGGCAATGGCGGTCGGCATCCTGCTGGCGTTGCTGCGCATGACGCGCAACCGCTGGGCCGAGCGCGTCGTCGCCTTGTTTGTGGAGTATCACCAGAACGTGCCGATGCTGGTGCAGATTTTCCTGTGGTATTTCGGCGTGCCGACCTTGCTGCCGGATTCCGTGCAATTGTGGTTCAACCAGCGCCACAGCGAATTCCTGTTCGCCGTCATCGCGGTCGGACTGTGCATGTCGGCCTACATCTCGGAAAGCCTGCGCAGCGGCATCCGCGCGATTCCCTCTTCGCAGATGGAAGCCGCCCGCGCGCTCGGCCTGTCCTATCTCAAGGCCTCGCGCCTGGTGATTTTGCCGCAGGCCCTGCGCATCGCGCTGCCGACGCTGGTCAGCCATACCGTGCTGCTGTTCAAAAACACCAGCCTGGCGATGGCCATCGGCGTGGCCGAGCTGACTTACGCCACGCGCGAAATTGAAAGCCAGTCCTTCCACACCATCGAAACCTACCTGCTGACGACCGTGGTCTATCTCGGCATTTCGCTGCTGATCATGGCCGGCGGCGCGGTGCTGGAAAACCGTTACCGCATCAAGACGCGCTGAGGACTATTGTGATCATCGACATTTTTCATATCCTGCGCGACAACTGGACGCTGCTGCTGATCGGCCAGTATCCCAACGGCCCGCTCGGCGGACTGGCGATCACGCTGATTCTCTCCGTCGCCGGCCTGGCGCTGGCGTTTCCGGTCAGCGTGCTGCTGGCGCTGGGACGCGTCAGCCCGCTCGCGCTGCTGCGCCTGCCGGCCGCCGCCATCGTCTACACCGTGCGCGGCGTGCCGCTGGTGATGTTCATCTTCTGGGTGTACTTCTTCGTGCCGCTGCTGATCGGCACCACCATTACGGGTTTCACCACCATGCTGGTGACCGTGGTGCTGTATGAAGCCGCCTACCTGGCCGAAGTCATCCGCGCCGGCATCGAAGGCCTGTCTAAAGGCCAGACCGAGGCCTCGCGCGCGCTAGGCATGAGCTATCTGCAAACCATGTTCAAGATCGTGCTGCCGCAGGCGCTCTACAACATGCTGCCGGCGATGGTCAGCCAGTTCGTCTCGACCATCAAGGAGACCTCGCTCGGCTACGTCATCAGCGTCAACGAGCTGACGTTCGCCGCCAACCAGATCAACAGCACGCTGCTGACCAAGCCTTTCCCCGTGTTCCTGATGCTGGCGCTGATTTACTTCGCGCTCTGCTCGCTGCTGACGCAGTTGGCGCGCTGGCTGGAACGCCGCATCGCCAGACGCCGCAGCGGCAGCGCGCGCACGGCGCCCGCGGCTGCCGTGGCGGCGCCGATGGCGGTCTAGAAATTACTATTGGATATTCATCATGGCAGAAAATCAGAACCGGCAAGACCCGCTCTCTCCACACATGATCTCGTTCGAACAGGTCAACAAATGGTACGGCGCCTATCACGCGCTGGCGGATGTCGACGCCCATGTCGCCAAGGGCGAAGTGGTGGTGGTGTGCGGTCCGTCCGGATCGGGCAAATCGACGCTGATCCGCACCGTCAACCGGCTGGAAGAAATCCAGAAGGGCAGGATCGTTTTCGACGGCCAGGACATCCATGCGCCGAAACTGGACCTGAACCATTTCCGCGCACGCGTGGGCTTCGTGTTCCAGAGTTTCAACCTGTTCCCTCACCTGTCGGTGCTGGACAACATCGTCATGGCGCCGGTCAACGTACGCGGCGCCAGGCGCAGCGACGCGCGCGTGCGCGCACTGGAACTGCTTGAGCGAGTCGGCCTGGCGAGCAAGGCCGGGGCCTATCCCGGCCAGTTGTCGGGCGGCCAGCAACAGCGCGTGGCGATCGCCCGCGCGCTGGCGATGGATCCGCCCGCCATGCTGTTCGACGAGCCGACATCGGCCCTCGATCCGGAAATGGTCGGCGAAGTCCTGCAAGTCATGAAGCAATTGGCGCGCGACGGCATGACCATGATTTGCGTCACGCATGAAATGGGCTTCGCGCGCGAAGTGGCCGATCGCGTCTGGTTCATGGACCACGGGCGGTTGGTCGAAACCGGTACGCCGGACGATTTTTTCCTGCGGCCGCAAAGTCCGCGCGCGCAAAAATTCCTGACGGAGTTGCGCACTCACTAAACCCGCTAAACCATTACGTCGCCGATCAGGGGCAATCATGCCGCATCATCGATACGGCCAGGAGAAGACTTCATGAAATGGAATGACATGCGCGTGTCGCTGAGGCTGTCGGCATGCATCACCGCCTTGCTGGTGGCAATGCTGAGCGTGACCGCGATCACGCAATACTATGCCATCGACTCGGCCGGCAGGGCCTTGTCCTCGGTGCAGGATTACGACCGGCGCATCGTCACCGCCGTCACGTGGCTGGGCACGGCCGAGCTGACCAGCGAACGCATGGTCGCGGCCTTGCACACTTCGGACGGCGACCTGGCGGCGCAGTACGAACAGGACGTGCAATCCGGCCTGGCGCGCATGCACGCCGCGCAAAAGAATGTCTCCGCCCAATCGCAAAGCGCCGCGGACCGCGCCGCCCTGACCGGCATCGAAGCGATTCGCGGCAAGCTCCTCGACATCTCGAAGCAAGCCAGCGCGCTCTCCTACAAAGGCGACGTCGGCGGCGTCCAGACCCTGATCGACAATGCATTGAAGCCGGCCATCGCCTCCTATCTCGGCGCACTGGCCGGCTTTGTGAAGCTGCAGGAACAGCAGCGCGACGACATGCTGCTGCAAGTGCAGGAGCAGCGCCTCACGCTGATCTATGCCGGGCTGGCGGGAGCGCTGCTGCTCCTGCTCGCCGGCGGCCTCACCGCTCTGGCGATTGCCCGCTCCATTACACGTCCGCTGACCCATGCCGTCGCGCTGGCTGAAAAAATCGCCCACGGCGATCTGGCGGAACAGCCCGGCGCCGGCAGCATGCGGCGCGATGAATTCGGCCAGTTGTTGCAAGCCCTGGGCAGCATGTCCGCGCGATTGCGCACCGTCGTCTCGAACGTGAGGAGCGGCGTCGGCTCGGTGTCGACGGCATCGGCCGAGATTGCGTCCGGCAATCACGATCTGGCGGCGCGCACCGAACAAACGGTCGCCAAATTGCAACTGACGGCATCGCGCATGGAGGATTTTGCCGGCACCATTGCGCAATCGATGCGCTCCGCCGGCGAAGCCAACCGGCTTGCCGTGACAGCGGCCCGCGCAGCAGAGCATGGCGGCAAGGTGGTCGGCGACGCGGTCAGCAGCATGGCCCACATCACGCAATCCTCGCATCAGATTGCCGACATCACGAGCGTGATCGACGGCATCGCATTCCAGACCAACATCCTGGCGCTCAATGCCGCCGTGGAAGCGGCGCGCGCCGGCGAGCAAGGGCGCGGCTTTGCGGTCGTGGCAGGCGAAGTGCGCAGCCTGGCCCAACGTTCCGCCCAGGCCGCCAGAGAGATCAAGACACTGATCGAGACCTCGCTGGAGACCGTACGCACCGGCTCGCGCCAGGTCGGCGATGCCGGCAGCGCCATGTCGGATATCGTCAGCGGCGTGCGCCAGGTCGCGCAACTGATCGAAGAAATCGCCGCCGCCTCGCACGAACAGAACGACGGCATCGGCCAGGTCAATCGCGCCGTCGCCGATCTCGACGACATGGCGCAACAGAATGCCGCCCTGGTGGAGCAAGCCGCGGCAGCCGCGCAATCGCTGCGCGATCAGGCCGCCGAACTTGCGCAACTGGTCAGCGTGTTCAAGCTGGACGACGACGCCGTCGCCCGCCTGCCCGGCCCGCAGGCTTCTCCCGGGGATGCCCGGCTGCTGATCGGCTCGTCGGCATAAACTTTCGAGATGGCGCCGGCGCGCCGACAACGCGTCGGGAGATGGAAAAAGCGCTACATTGTGGGTTTTCCCACACTTCAAGGAATGACCATGTCCATCCAAGTCAAGCGCGACCAGTCGCTCGCCATGCGCCACATCGTCCACGTGCGCAACCACCTCATCTCGGTCGATGGCCTGGTGGAAGAAGGCGGCGCCGACGCCGGCCCCAACCCGCACGACCTGTACGATGCCGCGCTGGGCGCCTGCAAGGCGCTGACCCTGGTGTGGTACGCCAAGCGCAAGAACATCCCGGTTGAAGACATCCAGGTCAGCATCGAACGCGACGCCAGCGGAGAACGGCAAGGCGTCTACCGCCTCGCCGCATCGATACACCTGAGCGGCGACCTCACCGACGCGCAGCGGCAGGAACTGCTGGCCGTCGCCGACAAATGCCCGGTGCAAAAACTGATGACCAGCGTCAGGACCGAAGTGACCACGACGCTGGCCTGATCGCCGCTTTGACGACGCCTTAGCGCCTGTTTGCGATCAATTCGCGCAACACCGTTTCCAGTTCCACCACGCCCTTGCGGCTGCCGGCCCGTCCGCCTTCGAACTCGATCCAGCCTTCGTTGAAGCCGTCCAGCATCTGCATGCGCGGCAGCGGATTGCGCATGCCCTGGGCGCGAAACGCGTCGGCCCAGGTGAACCGCGGCACGGCCTGGGCCGCCACGTCGCGGCCGAGCAGCTTGCCGAAGCAGGCGGCGACCTCATTGGGCGTCATGCGCTTTGGACCTTCCAGCTCGACGACGCGCTTGCCTTCCCATTCCTCTTGCAGCAACTCTGCCGCGACGCGGCCGACATCGGCGGTGGCGACCATCGGTACCGGCTTGTCGAGCGGTTGCAGGTAACTCGGCATGACGCCGTCGCGGGCCGGAGCAACATCCCACAGCGCGTTTTCCATGAACCAGCCGGCGCGCAGGAAGGCCGCCGGCATCGGCAGGTCGCGCAATGCTTCCTCCAGCAAGCCGAGCTGGTTCAGCAGATTGGACTGGCTGGCCTGGGCGCCGACGGTCGACAGGCAGACCACCTTGCGCGGCTGCGCAGCGAGCAGCGCCTTCCTGATTGCGGCGATGGTGGCGCGCGCTTCCGGAAAGCCCGCGCCCGGATCGAAGGTCGGCGGCAGCAGGATGAACACGCCCTGGGTGCCGTGGAAGGCGCGCTCCAGCGCGTCGGCGTCGTTCATGTCGGCCAGCGCCAGGTCGCAGCCCTGCGCCACCCATTGCGCGCCCTTGGCGGCATCGCGCACGACGGCGCGCACCGCTTTGTGTTGCCCCAGCAGTTGCCGCGCGACGACGCCGCCGACCTGACCTGTGATTCCTGTGATTGCGTACATGGTTCTCTCCATTGCTTGATATGACTGTGACGGAATGTCACGGCGGCGAAACGCTGCATGGAGAGAATTGTGGCCTTCTGCGTTATGGATTAAAACAGCATCAATGTCATTTGATTCATGACTGATTTACACGAATAGAGATTTCGCTTGCCAACGCCGTCACATCTTAAGCTTCAACCGCGCCAGCAACGGCGCGCCGAACAGGTTGACGGCAAGGCCGATCATCAGCAATGCGCCGCCGGCGAGATGCACCGCTTGCAATTGCTCGCCGAAGGCCAGCCAGCCGGTGGTGAGTCCGACCAGCGGCACCAGCAGCGTGAATGGCGCGACGCGATTGACGGCATAGCGCGACATGAGGAAATTCCACACCGCATAGCCGAACAAGGTCGACGCCCATGCGATGTAGGCGACCGCACCGAAGGATTGCAGGCTGAAGTTGTGCAGCGCCGACGTGATGGCGGCCGGGCCTTCGATCAGCCATGACAGCGCGAACAGGGGCAGCGGCGGCACCAGGCTGGCCCACACCACGAAGGCCAGTTGATTGATCGGACCGTGGCGTCCCACCGCGCGGCTGACGATATTGCCGCATGCCCACATGGCTGCCGCCGCGATCGTCAGCAGGAAACCGGTCAACGGCATCGAAGCGCCATGCGCGCTGCCGATCAGCAGCAAACCGCCGGCCGCCAGCAGCAGACCGACGAGCTGGTTGGCCTGCCACTTCTCCCTCAGCCATAACGCCGTCAGCAGCAGCGTGAAAAACGATTGCGACTGCAACACCAGCGACGCCAGTCCGGACGGCATGCCGGCATGAATGGCGCTGAACAGGAAGGCGAACTGTCCGACCGACATCGTCAGCCCGAACGCCAGATAGAGGCGCAGCGGCAGCTTGGGCGGCCGCACCAGCAGCAAGGCCGGAAAGGCCGCGAGGATGAAGCGCAGGCTCGCCAGCAGCAATGGCGGCACGCCGACCAGGCCTACTTTGATGATGGCGAAATTGACGCCCCATACCAGGATGACGAGCAAGACGAGAGCCAGATGGCTGGGGCGCATCGGTGGGACATGCATGGTGGTGAATCGGCGCGCGACGACGGGCGCCCGATAAAGCGTTGAAAGGCAGACATTCTATCGCTTCATCGGAAAATGAGCTGGCCGCCGCGGGCGGTGCTCCAGGGAGTCCAACCGCCCTCGTCCGCCCGGTTCAGCGCATCGCCAATATCCGCGCGTCCACGTTCCTGATGTCCTTGGTGCCGGTCAGCGCCATGCTGACGTCGAGTTCCTTGTGCAGGATCTGCAGCATTTTGGTGACGCCTTCGCCGCCCATGGCGCCCAGGCTGTACAGGAAGGCGCGGCCGATCATCGTGCCCTTGGCGCCCAGCGCGGTGGCCTTGAGGATGTCCTGGCCGGTGCGGATGCCGCCGTCGAACCAGACTTCGATCCGGTCGCCGACCGCTTCGGCAATCGCCGGCAAGGCTTCGATCGACGAGATCGCGCCGTCCAGTTGGCGGCCGCCGTGGTTGCTCACGACCAGCGCGTCGGCGCCGGTCTGCGCGGCGATCCTGGCGTCTTCCACGTCGAGGATGCCTTTGAGGATCAGCTTGCCGCCCCATTGTTCCTTGATCCAGGCGACGTCGTCCCAGTTCAGGGTCGGGTCGAACTGGCTGGCGGTCCACTGGCTCAGCGTCTGGATGCCGCTGCCGCCGCCGGTGATGTGGCCGGCCAGGTTGCCGAAGGTCTTGCGTCCGCCCAGCGCGCGCAGCGCCCAGCCGGGTTTTCCTGCCAGGTCGAGCAGGGTGTCGAGCGTGAGTTTGGGCGGCACCGACATGCCGTTCTTGAGGTCCTTGTGGCGCTGGCCGAGGATTTGCAAATCCAGCGTCAATACCAGCGCCGAGCATTTGGCGGCCTTGGCGCGATCGATCATCGATTTGACGAAGCCGCTGTCGCGCATCACATAGAGCTGGAACCAGAACGGCTTGGTGGTGACGCTGGCGACGTCTTCGATGGAGCAGATGCTCATGGTCGACAGCGTGAACGGGATGCCGAACTTTTCGGCGGCGATGGCGCCGAGCATTTCGC
>NZ_CBXX010000026.1 GCF_000577615.1 Herbaspirillum sp. RV1423 | reverse complement strand
CGTTCTTTCCAGTCGGGGAACAGTTCGGTGATCGCCTGCGGATCCATGACCGCGCCGGAGAGGATATGGGCGCCGACTTCGCTGCCTTTTTCCAGCACGCACACCGAGATGTCCTTGCCGGCTGCGGCGGCGAGCTGTTTGATGCGGATGGCCGACGACAAGCCCGCCGGGCCGCCGCCGACAACGACAACGTCGTATTCCATTGCTTCGCGCGGGCCGTATCCGGCCAGGATTGTTTCCGTGTTCATGCTTATCCGAGCGCAGCCGCCAATTGCGGAACGACCTCGAACAGGTCGCCGACGATGCCGTAGTCCGCGACCGAGAAGATCGGCGCTTCCTCATCCTTGTTGATCGCCACGATCACCTTGGAATCCTTCATCCCGGCCAGATGCTGGATCGCGCCGGAGATGCCGACGGCGATGTACAGATCGGGCGCCACCACTTTGCCGGTCTGGCCGATCTGATAGTCGTTCGGCACGTAGCCTGCATCCACCGCCGCCCGCGATGCGCCCAGCGCCGCATGCAGTTTGTCGGCCAGCGGAGCGAGGACTTTTTCGTAGTTTTCTGCGGAGGCCAGACCGCGGCCGCCGGAGACGATGATCCTGGCGCCGGCCAGTTCGGGACGGTCCGACGACGTCGTCTGGCGCGAGACGAAACGCGACAGGCCGCTGTCCGGCACCGCCTCGACCGCCACGATTCCGGCGGCGTCGGCACGGTCCGATGCGGCGGCGGTGAAGGCGGTCGCACGCACCGAAATGACCTTGACGGCGTCGGCGGACTGCACGGTGGCGATCACGTTGCCGGCATAGACGGGACGTTCGAAGGTATCCGGGGCGATGACCCTGGTGATTTCTGAAATTTGCGCCACGTCCAGCGTCGCGGCGACACGCGGCAAGATGTTTTTTCCGCCCGCGGTCGCTGTTGCCAGAATGTGCGAATAGGCGGGAGCGAGGGAAACTGCCTGGGCTGCGATATTTTCCGCGAGGCCGTCCGCCAGATGCGGCGCTTCGGCCAGCAGCACGCGCGAGATGCCGGTCAGTGCGGATGCGGCGCGGGCGACATCAGCGCAGGCATTTCCCGCGACGAGGATATGGACGTCGGCATCGCATTGCAGCGCTGCCGTGACGGCATGCAGGGTTGCCGCTTTGAGCGTGCGATTGTCGTGCTCGGCGATGATGAGTGCGGTCATGTTGTGCTTTCAGAGAACAGGCGTGAACAGGTATGAATAGGCGCGAATGAGCGCGACGGACTAGATGACCTTGGCGTCGTTCTTCAGTCTGGCAACCAGGGTCGCGACATCGGGCACCTTGATCCCCGCCGCGCGCGATGGCGGCTCGCTGACCTTGATCGTGGTCAGGCGGGGGGCGACATCCACGCCGAGCAATGCCGCCGAGGTCAGATCCAGCGGTTTCTTTTTCGCCTTCATGATGTTGGGCAGCGTCACGTAGCGCGGCGTGTTCAGGCGCAGGTCGGTGGTGATCACGGCCGGCAGGGTGACGGCCACGGTTTCCAGGCCGCCGTCGACCTCGCGCGCGACGATGGCTTCGTTGCCGGCGATGGACAAGGTGGAGGCAAAGGTGGCTTGCGGCATGCCGGCCAGCGCCGCCAGCATCTGGCCGGTCTGGTTGCTGTCGTCGTCGATGGCCTGCTTGCCGACGATGACCAGCGCGGGCGACTCCTGCCTGACCAGTGCGTGCAGCAGCTTGGCGACGGCGAGCGGCTGCAGCTCGTCTTGCGACTCCACCAGGATGCCGCGATCCGCGCCGATCGCCAGCGCGGTGCGCAAGGTCTCCTGCGCCTGGGCCGGGCCGCAGGAGACGGCGATCACTTCGCTGGCAATGCCGGCTTCCTTCAGGCGGACGGCAGCCTCCACGGCGATTTCGTCAAATGGATTCATGCTCATCTTGACGTTGCCGATATCGATGCCGGTGCCGTCGGATTTGACCCGGACTTTGACGTTGAAATCAACGACGCGCTTGACTGCGACAAGAATTTTCATAGAAGTAGATAAATGAATGATCGTAAATAGGAGTGATGCCGCTGGCTCCGAGAAAGAGAAAGATCGCCGCGGCGATCAATCCGGCCGCTGCAATATCACGACGACAGCTTTCGCGTTCTTGTGCGACGGGCTGGGTCTCATCAGCGCGCCGGCGGCAAGCTCATGCACGATGCCCGCTTCGCCGACCGACAACAACGTCGTGGCCGATCGGTCCGGCGCGTCAAATTCCCATTGACCCGCCGCGACCAGGACAAACAGCGTCGCGGCTTTAGGACAGCGATAGCTTGCATGGATCACGCCGACCTCGCTGCGCATGGTCTTGCGGCGCACCATCAGATTCAGGATCTGCGGCGTCGTCGACGTCGGCGAGGGATCGCAGCGCGCCTCCAGTTCGGCTTCGCCCGAAAACGATAGCGGACGCAGGGGCGTCAGATACGACGATCCGCTCGGTCCGGACAGGGTGATGCCGCTGTGGCCCAACAGCACGGCGCAGCGATCGATGCCGGGAAAAACCGAAAACGGACCGTCGCCTTTGATGTCCGCCAGACTGATGCGCCAGTCGAACGCATCGATATTGGGAATCTCCCTGGCGGCCAACTGTCCGGCGGCAGTGCGGCCTGCGACGCCGGACGCGATCGGGCGCGTCAACCCGGCGCCGTTGCGCCACAACTGTGCCGGGATGTCGGCGAGCGTGATGGTTTGCATGATGAATGCGTGCCTGCTTGGTGCGGTCAGGATCAGGAGACGGCGCCCGAACCGTATTTTCCCAGCAGCAGTTGGCCGGTCGAGAAACGTTCGAGCGCATAAGGTTTGAGCGAGACGTCGGTCGGCAGTCCGAGCGCGGCCTGCGCGAGAACGCGGCCCACCGCCGGCGACAGCTTGAAGCCATGTCCCGAGAAACCGAAACCGGCGATCAGGCCCTCGATGCCCGGCAACCGGCCGAGCACCGGATTCCAATCCGGCGTGACGTCGTAGACGCCGGTCCATGACGTCGCCAGGCCGGCGGTTTCAAACGACGGAAAGCGTTCTGCAACCTGAGCGCCGATTTCAACGACGTCATCCAGCGAGACATCGCCTTGTTCGGTGTCCGGGGTCGCCAGCGTTTCGCCCGCCACGCCTTCGGAGACCAGCATCTGGTTGCCGCCGTAGCTGCGGCCGTAGAGCATGCCCTTGGAGGCCAGATCCTTGAAGACCGGCATGGTGTAGGAATAGGCTTCCGGGCCTTCCAGTGCAATGACGGTATGGCGTTCGGGGCGTACCGGCAGTTTCAGGCCGGTCCATTGTTCCAGCTCCGGCGTCCAGATGTTTTGCGTGCTGACGATGGTGTCGCTCAGGAAGCGTCCGGCGCTGGTGTCGACGCCGACCACGCGGCCGCCTTCGATGATGACCTTTTCGACCGTCACGCCTTCCTTGATGGTGACGCCGCGGCGACGCGCCGCGCGCGCGAAGGAGGTGGCAACCAGGTAGGCATCGGCAAAGCCGGCTTCGGGTTCGAAACAGATCAGCGCGGCATCGTCGAATTGGGCGATCGGCAGCAGGGCCCTGGCTTGTGCGGCATCGACATACTGCAGCGCGATGCCTTGCGCTTCCTGCCCTTGCAGCGATTGGCGCAACGGCTCGAGCTTGTCGCCTTCGGCGGCCCAGATCATGTAACCGCATTTCACCAGGCCGCTGGAGGCTTCTTCGTCTTCCAGGTATTCCGCGAAATGATTGAAGGCGCTCCACGAACGCTGCGCCAGTTCGACGTTTTCCTGCACGGAATAATGCGTGCGCAAGATGCCTGAGGATTGGGACGTCGTGCCTTCGCCGATTGCCTTGCGGTCAAGCACCAGGACATTGCGCGCACCCAGTCGGGCAAGATGGAATGCGGTCGACGTGCCGACCACGCCGGCGCCGATCACGATGGCATCATAAACGTTCATAGCTTCCTCTCAAATTGGACGGAAGCAAGTGTCACCCGAAATGGTATTGTCGAATTACTGCATTAGAGAATCTAATGTTTTGAAGAAGAGCGTTTAACATTAGCGCCATGCGAATCGTTTTCCATCATCATCATCACCGCCAATGCAACGACGGCGCCGGACTTCATCGGCAGCGGCGTTGCGGCGGCACTCTGCGGGGGAGTTATGTCAGCAATACCGTTTGACCTTCATGCGTTGCACGCGTTTGTCGCCGTGTGCGAAGGAGGCTCGATGATCGAGGCCGCCAGGAAGCTCGGCGTGACGCAAAGCGCGGTCAGCCAGTTGATCAAGTCGCTGGAAACGCAAAGCGGAATGCTGCTGCTGGATCGCGAGTTCCGTCCCTCCAGGCCGACGGCTGCAGGCCGCCTCTTGCTGGAATTGGCCCAGGACTTGCTTGAGCATGCGCAGCGCGTCAACGAGCGGTTGCTGGATGCATCGAAATCGGAAATCGCACAGTTTCGCCTGGGCGGCGTGGACTCGTTTTCCGCGACGGTGGGACCGGCGATTGTGCGGGCCTTGTCGAAAAACGCGCGTGAGATATCGCTCTGGTCGGGATTGACGCCGACGTTGAGCGAGCAGTTGCAGCGACGCGAACTGGATCTGGCGGTTTGCACCGAGTCCACCGTCAACGATTCGCGCATCGAGCAGCGGCTGCTTTTTTCGGAAGCGTTTGTGGCCGTGGTGCCCAGGAGCATGGCGGTCGCGGACGGCGACTACCGCAAAGTGTTTGAAAGCCTGCCGCTGATGCGCTACACCAAGCGCTCGGTCATCGGCCAGCAGATTGAGCGCTATTTGCGCCACATCGGTCTGGACGCGGCGCGCCGCTTCGAATTCGATGCGACCGATCCGTTGCTGAACCTGGTGGCGTGGGGCATCGGTTACGCCGTGACGACGCCGTTGTGCCTGTGGCAATCGCGGCATTGCCTGGACGACGTGACGGTGGTGCCCTTGCCGGCAAGCCAGCTCGGGCGGCGCAATTTCTTCCTGTTGTCGCGGGAAGGGGAATGGACCGGACTGGCCGATGAAATATCGGTCATTACCAGGCAGGTATTGGAGCAGCAGATTTCGCCGGCGATCCAGGCGGTATTGCCGACCCTGCCGAAGGATGCGTTCTCATGGAAATAGCAGCGCAGCGCGGACGAGTTGCGGCCCCTTGGCGGTCGGTCGCCGCGTATTGTTTGAATGACGGAATGATGAACGGAGAGAAGTAATGGCAGTCGATGTTTTCAATCTCAAGCGTGGAGAGCAGCCGCTGCTGATCTCCATCCCCCACATGGGCACCCGCATTCCCGCCGAGATCGCTGATCGGCTGACGCCGGCCGCGAGTCTGCTGGCCGATACCGACTGGCACCTGGCGCAGCTCTACGATTTTGGCGCGTCGATGGGGGCGACTATCCTGCACGCGAACTACTCGCGGTATGTCATCGACCTGAATCGCCCTCCCGGCGGCGAGAGCCTGTATCCGGGCCAAACCACCACATCGCTTTGTCCGACCGAGACCTTTCCCGGCGAGCCGATTTATCAGGAAGGACAGGCGCCCGCCAAGGAAGAAATCGCCGCGCGCCTGGCCACGTACTGGCGCCCCTATCACGATCAGTTGCAAGCCGAACTCGCACGGCTGCGCGCCTTGCACGGCGCGGTGCTGCTGTGGGAGGCGCACTCGATTGCGAGCCGCCTGCCGCGTCTCTTCGACGGCAAGCTGCCCGATTTCAACCTCGGCACCAATGAAGGACGCAGTTGCTCCGTTGCGGTGCAAGAGGCCATTGAGCGCACGGCTCCGGCTGCCTGCGGCAAGCGCTACACCTCCGTGGTGAACGGCCGCTTCAAGGGCGGCTACATCACGCGCCATTACGGGCAGCCGCAGGACAACGTCCACGCGGTCCAGTTGGAGATGTGCCAGTCGACTTACATGGACGAGACGCCGCCGTTTGGCTATCGGCCCGACCTTGCGCAAGAAGCCGCTCCGGTTATCCGGACCATCATGGATGCTGCATTGCAGGCGGTGCAGCGACGCTGAAGAGGCCGGCGCGGAGTGTATTGGTATTCACGCCGCCGCGCCGCAAATTCCCACGGTTTTGCACACGATTGCCACCTTGCCCGTCGACGTCGGGCAGGGCCGGCTGCGGCTTTTCGCGATGTGTGAAGAGAGTATTAGATTAGCCACGGCCATAGTTAATATTAGTTTTCCTTAAGCCTCCATTTGCTCCTTTTTTAACTTGTCACGGATTAGTAATATCGACACACCAAGGCCGATCCGCAACGAGGCGCCAGCGTGTGAGGTATCGGTAAATGCGTGATCACGACGGTGAGAACGACAATGAGAAAAGGGAGCGGCCAGCAGGGTAATGCGGTTCAGTTAAGTTTAAAAAACTCCTGAGCGCATTGTCAGTTTATGACAACCGTCGTCCTGACGAAAGTCAGGGCCCAGCGTCGTATCGGACGTCCTCACGACACTGGGTCCCGGCATGCGCCGGGACCACGGCTGGAAAAAACAGGTTTAACCGAACGGCATGACGGCGAGCAGGGGGCCGTTTCCATCGTTTTATTTTTTGGATCAACCAAGATAGGGGAGCAAGCAATGAATGAAACTCGACGCAGGATCATGAAGCAAGCCGCAACGTTGGCCGCGGCCGGTTCGATGGGATTGCCCATCCTGTCCCGCGCCGCTGGCGCCACCGTCGTCAACTATGGCGGATCCGCCTGGCTCGGCCACTATTCTGCGTACATCGCGATGAAGACCGGCATGATGGCGAAACAGAATATCGACCTGCGCTGGCAAGCGTTCTCCACCTCGTCGGCGCGCATGGCGGCCGTCATGGCCGGCAACGTCGACATCGCCGGCACCGGCGTGGTTTCCGCGCTGGCGCTCATGGCCAGCGGCGCGCGTCAATTTCAACTGATTGCCACGCCCAACAATTTCGGCAAGGCCGAAGGCCTGCTGGTGCGCGACGGCGTCAACAGCATCAACGATCTCAAAGGCAAGAAAATCGGCGTGACCTATGCGTCAAGCTCGCACGTGCTGTTGCTGGACATTCTCGCGCAAGCCAGGATCGATCCGGACAAGGACGTATCCGTCATCAATCTGCCCGCCACCGAGCTGCTCACCGCCTATCGCGCCAATCAGGTGGACGCGGCGGTGGCCTGGACGCCGACATTCAATCGCATTCGCGCGCTGCCCGGCACCAAGGTCTTGCTCGACGATTCCGCCTTCTCCTTGTACAAGAGCTACAAGATGTCGCCCGGTCCGGACGTGCTGCTGACGCGCACCTCCTTCGCCAAGGACAACCGCGATGCGGTCAAGGGTTTCCTGGCGGCGATCTTTGAAGCCAACGCCTTCATGACAAAGAAACCGGAGGAGGCGGCCAAGCTGCTGATGGAACTGACCTCGCTGACCTACGAAGAACAACTGACCACAATCAAACAGACCGAGTGGTTCAGCCAGGCCGACCAGCAGGCGCTCATGAACAATCCGGGCGACTTCGTCGTCGGCTTGCAAAAACTGTCGGAAATGCTGCTCAAACTCAAGCAAATCGATTCGGTTCCGCAAGTGCGGCAATGGGTCAATGCAACTTACCTGTGAGGCTAGGGCATGGCTGAAAAGAAAAAATGGCTGCAGAACGGGGCATTGCTGACAATCTCGGCAGCGTCCTTGCTCGGTTTCCTGCTGCTATGGGAGTTGATCTGTCGATCAGGGGCGGTCGACCCGGTGTTTTTGCCGGCGCCTTCGCAAGTGCTGGCCCGGGCGATACGCATGTGGGATCAGAATTCGCTGATTTCCAATATCGCCGCATCGGGACGGCGCGTGATGGTCGGTTTTTTTGCGGCGGTGGTGGTGTCGATTCCGCTGGGGGTCGTGCTCGGGACGTCGCGCGTCGCCCGCGCCGTGCTTGATCCGATTCTGTCGTTCCTGCGGCCCCTGCCGTCGATGAGCTGGATTCCGCTGACCTTGCTGTGGTTCGGCATCACCGAAACGCAAAAGTACAGCATCGTGTTCATGGGCTCGGTCACTCCCGCTTTGCTCTATGTCATCGACGCCACGCAAGGCATCGACCCGCTGCTCATTCGCGCCGCGCGCAATCTGGGCGCCAATCGCTGGCAGGTCATGCGCGAAGTGATCTTGCCGGGTTGCATGCCGCAAATCCTGTCGGGCATGAAGGTCATTCTCGGCCTGTCCTGGACCTGTGTGATTTCGGCCGAACTGGTCGCGGCCAAGGAAGGCCTCGGCTTCATGATCATGAACGGCAAGGAATTCTTCCAGACCGATACGGTGGTGCTGGGCATGGTCCTGATCAGTTTTACCGTGCTGATCACGGATATGGTGTTTCGTCTGATTCAAAGGAGCGTTTTGTCATGGCAGCAGTAACTTCTTCGGCGGCGTCCGCGAACGTAAGCGCGAATGCAATGATCAGCATCCGCGATGTCTCCAAGTCGTTCGGCGCGCTCAAGGTGCTCGACCATGTCGACATCGAAGTGGCGAAGGGCGAGTTCCTCGTCCTGCTGGGCGCATCGGGTTGCGGCAAGTCCACCTTGCTGAATCTCATTTCCGGTTTTGAACGGGCCAGCGCAGGCTCGGTGCATGTCAACAATCGCGAAGTGCGCGATATCGATCCCGGCTGCGGCATGGTGTTTCAGCAGTACGCCTTGTTCCCGTGGAAGACGGTGCAGCAGAACGTCGAGTTCGGCCTCAAGATGCGCGGCATTTCCCGTGCCGAGCGCGCCAGGACGGCGCAGCACTATATCGAGATGGTCGGCTTGCGCGGATGTGAGAAAAGCTATCCGAGCGCCTTGTCGGGAGGCATGAAGCAGCGCGTGTCGATTGCCCGGGTGCTTGCCAACGACCCGGACGTGATGCTGTTCGACGAACCGTTTGCCGCGCTCGATGCGATGACGCGTCAAGTCTTGCAAGAGCAGTTGCTTTCCATCTACGAGAAGAGCGGCAAGACGATTCTGTTCATCACGCACTCGATCGATGAGGCCTTGATGCTCTCGACGAGGATGGTGGTCATGGGCGCCAAACCCGGTCGCGTGGTGCAAGACATCCAAAACGATCTCCCCCATCCGAGAACGGCGGAAGTGCAGTTGTCGCCGCGCTATATCGAATTGAAGAAATCGATTTGGGAGACGGTCCAATCGGAGGTGATGAAGAGTCTCGAACAAACGCACTAACCACGCTTCCTTTAGACACCGTCACGTTGCCATCTCGTCCGGCTGAACCTCGCCGGTCTTGATGAGCGACCTGATACGCTGAGCCATCAAGCTTGAGACGGGGTTGTAAATCATCAGGCTTAAATCAGGTCGGCCATCGACCGAAAAAGCAGAATATTCCAGATCGATCACACCGAGCTTCGGATGCCGAAGGTGCTTCAAGCCCTCGCCATGGGCGCGCACGTCATTTTCTTTCCACAAGGCTTCAAAATCGGGGCTTGCCGCGCAAAGTTCCTCGACCAGTTCACTGACTTCCGATATCGCGCCGGCGCGCGCGGCATCCGCTCTGAACGCTCCCACGGCAAAACGCGCCACAGCCTCCCAGTCATGCTGCTTTTCACGAATGGCAGGATTGCAAAATAGCAGGCGAAGTATGTTGCGCTGATCCGCAGGCAGGGTGCTGTAGTCGGTGAGTACGATGACGGCGGCGCGATTCCAGGCAACCACATCCCAGGCGGCGGTCTTGATCAAAGCCGGGCTGGCGTCCAGCGAGTCGAGCAGGCGTTGCAGTCGGGGACTGACGCCTTCCACGGACTTGTAGCGGACCTCCGGCAGCCGTCCGAGTCCCAAGAGAAAGAGATGCTCGCGCTCCGGTTCGGTCAGCAGCAAGCTTTCTGCAATGCGATTGAGCACGTCCGCGGACGGGGCACCGCCGCGTCCTTGCTCCAACCACGTGTACCAGGTTGGACTGATGTTGGCGCGTTGGGCGACTTCTTCCCGACGCAGCCCGGGCGTCCTCCTGCGTCCGGACAACCCGAAGGCGGCTGGGTCCAGACGGGTACGCCGATCTTTCAGGAATGTCCCTAAAGAGTTGGTGTTGTGGGCCGCCATGCTGATCCTGTTGGTTTCTATAATAGGAAACTATCACTACTTTAATAGTATAAGGACTAGGCAGATAGTACGCATATTCGATCAACGAGGAGCACACATATGCGTATCTTTCTTACCGGCGCGACGGGTTTCATCGGCTCGGCCCTGGTTCCGGAACTGATCCAGGCGGGGCATCAGGTGATCGGCATGACCCGCTCCGACGAGGGCGCCAGAAAACTGCTCGCCGTCGGCGCGGAAGTGCACCGCGGAACGCTTGAAGACCCCGATAGCTTGCGCCGGGGCGCCATGCTGGCGGAGGGGGTGATTCATACAGCCTTTGACCACGATTTCTCCCGATTTGTCGAGAACTGCGACAAGGACAGGTGCGTCATTGAAGCGCTCGGTTCCGCACTCGAAGGGTCGGATCGGCCGCTGCTGATTACCTCCGGGACCGGCATGGGCAGCCCGGCATCCGGGCAGACGGCAACCGAGGACATTTTCAACATTGACCATCCCAATCCGCGTAGCGCTTCGGAATTGGCGGGTGCACAACTGTTGGCCGCCGGCATCAATGTGTCCGTGGTGCGTCTGCCGCAAGTTCACGACACACTCAAGCAAGGCCTCATTACGCCGCTCATCTCAATCGCACGCGAGAAGCGGGTTTCTGCCTACGTGGGCGAAGGACGCAACCGTTGGCCGGCAGGTCATCTTCTTGATGTCGCTCGTCTCTACCGCATGGCGCTGGAGAAGCGGGAATCAGGCGCGCGTTACCATGCCGTCGGTGAAGAAGGGGTGGAAGCACGCGTCATCGCGGAGGCGATCGGCCGCGGCCTGAACGTGTCGGTAATTTCGGTTTCGCGTGAAGAGGCGAAGGCGCACTTCGGGTGGATGGGAATGTTTGCCGATATGGATTTTCCGGCCTCCAGTGCGCAGACTCAAGCCAGGCTCGGATGGCACCCGACCGGTCCATCCTTGATAGAGGATCTTACTGCGATGCGATACGATGAGAGCGGCCAATGAGACATGGCGACGGGTGGGGGCGACGATCCTTACCGACCTTCATATCGCAATGTATCCACCAGCAATGCGAATGCCGGTGAAGGCTGGCGGCGGCTAGGATAATACAGGTGATACCCTGAAAAGGTCGGCCACCAGTCTTCAAGAACCGGTTTGAGCAAGCCTTTCGCGACGGGCTCGCGAACCACATCCTCCAACATGAAGGCCAAGCCCAGTCCGGACAGTGCGGCATTAAGCAACTGGGAAACGCCATTGACGACGAGCTGGCCGTCCACCCTGACATTCAATTCGCGCTTGCCTTTCTTGAGCTCCCAGGCATATAAGCCGCCCAAGGTCGGCAAGCGCAGATTGATACACAGATGTTCTGTCAACTCCTGAGGCGTCTTAGGCGGCGGTCGCTTGTCAAAGTACAAGGGGGAGCCGACAAGAACCATGCGTACGTCAGGCCCGATGCGAACGGCGATCATGTCCTTGGCAACCTGCTCGCCAAGCCGCACGCCCGCGTCGTACCGTTGCTCCACGATATCGATCAGCCTGTTTTCCGAATTGATTTCCACTCTGACGTCAGGATAGTCGGGTAGCAGGCCGGCCAGTTTTGGCATGAGGATGGAGTTGGACGCATGCTCCGAGGCCGTAAGCCGAATGGTGCCCGATGGCTTATCGCGCAGTTCGCTCAGCGCCGCCAGTTCATTCTCGACTTCCTCAAGCCGTGGCGCGATGGTCAACATCAGGCGTTCGCCTGCTTCGGTCGGGGCAACGCTTCGGGTGGTCCGGGTCAGCAAGCGAATGCCCAACCTGGCCTCCAACCCCCTGACCGTCTGGCTCAACGCCGATTGGGATATGCCAAGTTGCGCCGCGGCTTTGGTGAAACTTCTTTCCCGTGCGACTGCGATAAAGGCCAGCAAATCATTTAAATTCTCATGCGCCATTGATAAGCCTTACTTATAGGTTTATGCAGATTATACGGTCTAATCAAATGACTCCTTATTCATTAAAGTGTATTGATCATCGAGAGAGATGACGCCACCCGTAAGAATTGCCGAATGAGCAGTTACTCAACAAAATAGGAGTTTGTCATGCAGAAACGAACGCTTGGAAATACAGGCCTGAAGGTATCGGCCATCGGCCTGGGTTGCATGGGTCTCAGCTATGGCTATGGTCCGGCAACCGACCGGCAGAAGGCGATTGACCTTATCCGCGCCGCTTACGAGCGTGGGGTGACCTTCTTCGACACCGCTGAAGCGTATGGGCCAGGACTCAACGAAGAGGTGGTGGGCGAGGCGTTGGAGCCGTTTCGCGACCAGGTCGTGATTGCGACCAAGTTCGGCTTCAAGAATGGTGTTCCGGATGAGGGACTCGACAGCCGTCCCGAACGTATCCGCCAGGTAGCTGATGAGGCGCTCAAGCGGCTCAGGACCGACCACATCGATCTCTTCTACCAGCATCGCGTGGATCCCGACGTGCCGATGGAGGACGTGGCCGGCGTCGTAAAGGAGCTGATCAGGGAGGGCAAGGTTCATCACTTCGGCCTCTCCGAAGCAGGCGCGGATTCGATCCGCCGCGCGCATGCGGTGCAGCCGGTTGCCGCACTCCAAAGCGAATATTCGCTCTGGTGGCGTGAGCCGGAAGCCGAGATTCTGCCGCTTCTGGAAGAGCTTGGCATCGGCTTCGTACCCTTTAGCCCGCTCGGCAAGGGATTCCTGACAGGAACAATCGATGCCAACGCGACCTTCGGCGACAAAGACTTTCGCCATATCGTGCCGCGTTTCTCAGCCGAAGCGCTTAAGGCCAACCAGTCGCTGGTTGTCCTTATCGGGGAGATCGCCCGCGAGAAAGGCGTGACGCCGGCGCAGATTGCGCTTGCCTGGCTGCTGGCGCAACGGCCGTGGATTGTGCCGATTCCCGGCACCACCAAGTTGCACCGTCTGGAAGAAAATCTCGGCGCGGCGAATGTTGAGCTGACCGGCGATGACCGAACCCGGATTGAGCGGGCTCTCGCCACCGTCGAAGTCCAGGGTGAGCGCTATCCGGCATCCCTCCAGGCGCGTGTGGGACGCTGACCGTGAAAATGGGGAGACCGTGAATCGACGCAACGCCATCTCGCGCAGGGATATTCTGACGGCTTCCATATTGCTGCCGGTCATGGCGAATTCCAGGTCGGCCATCGCATCGACGAATACAGTCTCGGTAATAGCTTGTCTGTGATTGCTGCTCATGCTTCGCAAGCGCGGCTGCTCGACGGTTTTTCCATGCAAGCCGACCAGGAACGGCAAACGCTCACGTGCGTGACGCGCTGGCTAGGCGGAATCAAGAGCAGATGAAAGGAACATGAGACATGACAACTCAACCAGGGCGCGACTTCCCGATGCCGCGCAGGTTTTCTCCGGCGCGGAGGCGCCTGCGAAGTTCTGAGCTGGCGTTGGCTCATCACAAAATGCTTGTTAAGCACTGACGCAATGCCATGCTACACAATGATGTCTATCGCGATGGAAGCCAAGCCTTAAGCCAAGCTCAGGTCGCGCACCTTGGAAAGGAAACGAACATGCAATACGTCACTTTGAACACCGGAAACAAAATGCCCATTCTTGGATTCGGCGTCTTCCAGATACCCGACGCCAAGGAGTGCGAGCGCTGCGTAATCGACGCCGTCGAGACCGGCTATCGGCTCATCGACACGGCAGCCTCGTACCTCAACGAAGAAGCGGTCGGCAAGGGCATCAGGAACAGCGGCATTGCCCGTGAAGAGCTTTTCGTCACGACCAAACTGTGGGTGCAGGACACCGGTTATGAGCGTACAAAGCAGGCCATAGAAAAATCGCTGCGAAAACTGCAATTGGACTATCTGGATCTGTACCTGATTCACCAGCCATTCGGCGACGTCCACGGCTCTTGGCGCGCAATGGAAGAGGCGCATCGCGAAGGCAAGCTCCGCTCGATTGGCGTCAGCAATTTCTATCCTGACCGGTTGATGGATATCATCGCGTTCAACGAGATACGCCCCGCAATCAATCAGGTCGAAGTGAATCCCTTTCATCAGCAAGCCGAGAGCCTATCGTTCATGCGCGACAACGGCGTTCAAGCCGAAGCCTGGGCTCCCTTCGCCGAAGGTAAGAACAACCTGTTCCAAAACAAACTGCTCGCCGACATCGGCGCAAAGTACGGCAAGTCGGTCGGACAGGTGGTTTTGCGCTGGTCGATTCAGCGCGACATTGTGACCCTCGCCAAATCGGTGCGTCGCGAACGCATGGCCGAGAATTTCAACGTGTTCGATTTCAATCTCGACGCCGATGAAATGGCCAGGATTGCTACGCTGGAAACGGGCGAGAGCAGCTTTTTCTCGCACCGCGATCCCAACATTGTCAAATGGATGCGGGAGCGGCATCTCGACGTCTGAAGCACTCAGGCCGGTATGGCTGGCGCTTCCTTGCTATTACTCGGGTGTTTGCTGATTCAATATTGCCGTCAGCAAGCCGGGAAAGCGGCTTTCGACGTCTGCGCGGCGCAGCCGGTTGACGTGCGTGGTGCCGGTCGTTTCGGTCAAGACCAGTCCGGCCTCTCGCAATACCTTGAAATGATGCGAGACGGTGGACTTCGGGCGCCCGCCGTCCAATTCACCGCAAGTCGCGGCTTCCACGCGAGACAGGTGCCGGACGATGTCCAGACGAATCGAATCGCTCAAGGCGTAGAGCACGCGTTCGAGGGCGAGTTCGCTGGGAGCAGGATGTTTGTAGGGACGCATAAGCGGCATGATACACCTTGGGTTATACTTGTTCTATTGTTCGTATATATTCGAACTAAAGAGCAGAAATTCAACCATTTGCAAAGGTCTCTATGCCCGCATTATTCCAGCCGTTCAAACTCAAAGACGTCACGTTACGCAATCGCATCGCGGTGCCGCCGATGTGTCAATACCAGGCCGTCGATGGACGGATCAATGACTGGCATCTGTCGCACTACGCCAGCATGGCGCGCGGCGGCGCCGGACTGGTGATTGTCGAGGCGACGGCGGTCGCGCCCGAAGGACGCATCACACCGGGCTGTGCCGGGATCTGGTCCGAGGAACTGGCGCAGGCATTCGCGCCGGTGGTGCGGGCGATCAAGGCGGCCGGTTCGGTGCCGGGCATCCAGATCGGCCATGCCGGACGCAAAGCCAGCGCCAACTTGCCATGGGAAGGCGACGACCACATCGCCGAAGATGATGCACGCGGCTGGCAGACCATTGCGCCATCGGCGATCGCCTACGGCGCGGGTTTGCCGAAGCTGCCGCGAGCGATGACGCTGGACGATATCGCCCGCGTGCGTCAAAACTTCGTCGACGCGGCCTTGCGTGCGCGAGAAGCCGGCTTTGAATGGCTGGAACTGCATTTTGCGCACGGCTATCTGGCGCAGAGCTTTTTTTCCGCGCATTCAAATCAACGCGATGACATCTATGGCGGCAGCGCCGAGAACCGTGGCCGGTTTTTATTGGAGACCTTGAAGGCAGTGCGTGAAGTGTGGCCCGAAAACCTGCCGCTGACGGTACGTTTCGGCGTGCTCGAATACGACGGCCGCGACGAGCAGACCTTGCTGGAGTCAATCGGTCTTGTGGCCCGGTTCAAGACGGCCGGCATGGACATGATCAGCGTCAGCGTGGGTTTCACGATTCCTGGAACATCCATTCCTTGGGGACCGGCTTTCCTGGGGCCGGTGGCCGAGCGAGTGCGCCGCGAGGCGGGCGTTCCGGTCTCGTCGGCCTGGGGTTTCGGTACGCCGGAGATCGCCGAGCGGGTCGTGAAAGAGCAGCAGCTTGATGTGGTGATGGTGGGCCGGGCGCATCTGGCCAATCCGCACTGGGCGTACTTCGCCGCCAAGGAGTTGGGCGTTGAACGCGCGTCGTGGACTTTGCCCGCGCCTTATGCGCACTGGCTCGAACGCTACTAAGTTACTAATACACGCCGCACGAGCATTGAAAAAGAACCGGCCTGCAGTGATGCAGGCCGGTTTTCATTGGGAAGCAGTTGTCGAAAAACTCAAGATCGGGACGCATTGCGCAATCGCGCGAGAGCAAGGCCGGATTTTTCAGACGGGACTGACGATGATCGTGGATTGCTTGCCGTCGGAAATGACTTCGGCAAAGCAGTCTCGATCGGACTTAAGCAGGTATAGCCAGTTAGCGTCCGACAATGCCACGATGGGCAGATTCCTTGCATACAGTTCCGACGCAACGATGCTGCCCAAAGCGACGATCAAATCCGCCGCGCGCATGACGATCGCGGCCGGCGCATTCCCATTTCGCACCAGTTCGGCCAGGACGCTGCTGCTTGAAGAAGAACCTTTGGCCCTGGCCATGACCATGACGCGGTCGCGCAGCAGCGCTCCGCGTTGCGGATGGTCCTGCTGAATAATCTCTCCGGTTTCCGCGTTCACGCCGCCCCAGAAGCTCAGTGGCTCGTCGAGTACCAACAGCATGCCTTCGCCATGCCCGGATACGACGGATTGTCCGTCCAAACGCAAGGATTTACTGTCCATCGAACCATACCTCGCCGTAACCGGCGGAAGCGACGCATTCCCACAAGGTGCCGAAGGCGACGCTCACGCCAATATTGGCCGGTGCGTAATGCGCCCATTTTCCGGAGTTTGTCATCACGAGACCGGAGATGTCATTCATGATCGGCGTGATATACGTGCATGTGTCGGTGACAATGGTTACCCCGCGTCGCTGCAATTTTTCCGCCAGACCGTTTTCTTTGAGCTGCCACAAGATAAACCGGCTCGTGTTGACATAGAAATCGACTTTGAAAGGTTTCTCCATCAAATCCAGATAGGAGCCGAGAATAGAAAACTCATCGAGGGAAAAATGCGGCGTGCCGACACTGACCGCCGCCAGTTTTTCGCCTGGACGTCCTTTGCTCAGCGCTGTTCGCGCATCGGACAGATCACGCAAATCCAAGGTAATGACTTCGCCCGGTCGCCGGCCGCCGAATGCGGTCTCCAGGTCGCTCGCTTCCGGCGTAATGCCGATCGCATGGAACATCGCGACAGACCCGCTTGAGGCGGAGGCCGCTCCCAGCGCTTTCAACTCATCCTCTGAGGTATCGAGCGGCAGCCCGCGTATCGCCGGAATCCGGCCGGCGGCCTGCTTGCCGATCAGGAAGCCGAGAAGGGCATAATAAATGTCCCGGCTTTCCTTTTTCTCGGGAAAATCGACGACCTCGAAAAGGATGTCCGCGTGCCGATTCTCACTGAGATGCAACCCGCAGTACGGCGCTCTTCCCGTTATCGCGGCGCAGAGATCGATAAAATCTCCATAGCGGTTTGTCCTCGCGCCCAGAACGGAATTCGCGAAAACAATGGCGTTCGATTCCGCCCACGCAATCTGCTGGCCAAATACGGGACGATTCTTCAACTGATAAGGCGCGCAAGTAAAACTGGGTTCGCATCCCAGTTCGGCGTGCGCCTCCATCAGGCGCGTCCCTGCAGTTTTTAAGGCGCGATCGCCCTTGAACAACTCAGGGTGAATCAAGTCGATGGAACCGACGTTCAAGGTCGTGGGAACCGCAACCTTGCCGCCGCCGGAAACCAGCCGGTCCACGAAATCAAGACTGGCCTGTCCGTGGTAAAGGCAGCCGTCAATATGCGCGCTCGTGATATCCACAAGCGACCTGGCGCCCATCAGCGAAGCGGAGCGTGTCAATATGCGCATCGCCAATACACATGCTTCACCCTGATCTCCACTCAGCATTTTCTGGTCGTGCTCGGTAAGGCTGATCATCTGTCTTCTTCTCTTCGGCCGTCGTCGCGTCGGTCGCGCCTTTTAACCGATGTCAAACCGCACGCCTTGCGCCAGCGGCAGCACGCGGCTGTAGTTGATGGTGTTGGTGGCGCGGCGCATGTAGTTTTTCCACGCGTCCGAGCCGGATTCGCGGCCGCCGCCGGTTTTCTTTTCACCGCCGAAGGCGCCGCCGATTTCCGCGCCGCTGGTGCCGATGTTGACGTTGGCCAGGCCGCAATCGCTGCCCTGCGCCGACATGAACAGCTCGCTCTCGCGCATGTCGTTGGTGAAGATCGCCGACGACAAGCCTTGCGGCACGGCGTTGTTGAGCGCAATCGCTTCCTCGAACTCGTCATACGCCACGGCGTAGAGAATCGGCGCGAACGTCTCGCGATGCATCACCGCGCTCTGGCGCGGCATGCGCACCAGCGCCGGGCGCACGTAATGCGCGTGGTCGCCGCCGAATGCCGTCACGCGTTCGCCGCCTTTGACGTGGCCGCCCTCCTTTTGCGCTTGCGCCAGCGCCTGCTGCATGTGGTCGTAGGCGGCGCCGTCGATCAGCGGGCCGACCAGCGTGTCGGCCTCCAGCGGATCGCCGACGCGGATGTCGGCGTACACGCGCTCGATGTCGCCGCACAGCTTGTCGAACAGGCTGCGATGGATGAATACGCGGCGCAGGCTGGTGCAGCGCTGCCCGGCCGTGCCGACGGCCGAGAACACGATGGCGCGCAAGGCCAGGTCGAGGTCGGCCGTCGGCGCGACGATCATGGCGTTATTGCCGCCCAGTTCCAGCAGGCTGCGTCCCAGCCGCTGCGCGACCGTCACGGCGACCTTGCGGCCCATCGCCACGCTGCCGGTGGCGCTGACCAGCGCAATGTCGGGCGAAGCGGACAGCGCGGCGCCGGCCTGGGCGCCGCCGATGAGCAGTCCGCACAGCGCAGCGGGGACGGTGCCGGGACGTTGTTGTTCCATGCGCGCCGCCGCCTGTTGCATCAGCGCCTGTACCGCCAGCGCGGTGACCGGGGTTTTTTCGGACGGCTTCCATACCACGCTGTTGCCGCACACCAGCGCCAGCGCCGCATTCCATGCCCACACCGCAACCGGGAAATTGAAGGCGGTGATGACGCCGCACACGCCCAGCGGATGCCAGGTTTCCATCATGCGGTGGCCGGGACGCTCGGAGGCGATCGTCAGGCCGTGTAACTGGCGCGACAGGCCGACCGCGAAGTCGCAGATGTCGATCATCTCCTGCACTTCGCCGATGCCTTCGGAACGGATCTTGCCGGCTTCCAGCGACACCAGCAGGCCGAGCGCCTCGCGCTTCTCGCGCAGGACTTCGCCGAGCAGGCGCACCAGTTCGCCGCGCACCGGCGCCGGCACCTGGCGCCAGGCCTGCGACGCCGCGTGGGCGGCGGCGATGGTCTGCTGCACTTCCTGTTCGCTGTGATTGCGCAGCAAGGCCAGCGTGGCGCCGTCGCGCGGCGAGCGGATGTGCAGGTCGGGACCCGACTGGGCGGCGAGGTCGACACCCAGTTCGGCGTAGAGGGAAGCGATGTCCATCTTGGATCCTTATCGTGTTATCGGATATCAGGCGGCGGGAACGCCCGCCGTCATTTTGAAAATGCCCTGTGCGTTGCCGCTGTCGAACGTCAGATCGAGCCGCTCGCGGTGCGCGTCCTCGTCGACGTAGCGGTCGCGCGAGATGAATTCGTAAAACGATCCCGGCACCTTGCGCGCCACCGGCTTGCCATCTGTGTCGGCCATTTCGCGCACGACGGTGGTGGCGCGGAAGGCGGTCTGGCGCACGCGGCCGTTGCGCGAGACTTCGATCTTGTCCTTCATCGGGCGGCCGAGATCGCGCTGGATTTGCGCGAGTTGCTCGACGTCGTCGACGCGGTCGGTGGCGTGGTTGAAGACATTGCCTTCGGTGGCGATCCAGGCCATTTCGGACGATTCCTGCAACAGGCTTTCGTATTCCGCCAGCGTCGGCAACGCATGCTGGCGTTCAAAGCATCCCAGCATGGCGGGCAGCAAGGCGGCGGCCTCGTCGAAAGGCAGGCTTGCGTGCTGTTGCAATTGGTCCAGCGCCGCCTTGCTGCGCGCATCGAGCGGATCGGTTGAAGTCGACAGCACGCGCGCGACGACGTGTTGAAAGTCTGCGGAAAAACGTTCCGGGTGCAGTTCGCTGACGAAGAACTGCGCAATGCCCTCGGCATCGTCCGCATGCGCGTAGACGCGTCCGGTCATGTTGATGCGGTCGAGCGGATAGAGGCCGACGAATTGGTAGCCGAGCGGCAGCAGCAAGCGCGTGAAGGCAGCTTCGCCCGACGGCAGCGCGCCGGTCTGCGCGCCAAGCACGGTGCGCAGGGCGCCGTGGTCGAAACAGATCTTGCGGCCGTCGCGCACCGCATCGGCGACGTAGGCGGCGCCTTCCGGCACCTCGTGCAGCAGCTTGTCGAACAGCAGCATGTTGAGCGCCTGCGCCAGTTCCAGGCGGGTTACCGTCGGCCCGACAGGCTTCAGCGCGCCGACGGGGATGTGCAGCATGCGAAAAAGGCGCGCGGCGGTGTCCGCGCCGCGTACCTGTTCCAGCAGCTTGTTCAGGTTGGTGTCCATGGTTCCTCCGGGTCGGTCAGGCGGTCAATACCGCCTCTTTCTCCGCATAGTTTGACACGTCTTGCCGGCGTTGTTGCAAAGTCGCCTGCACGCCCGCGCCATACACCCGGCCATAGCGGTTGGCGAGGAAATCCGGCAGCGTGATCTGCTCTTGCCGGATGAAGCCATGCGACGGCAGCCGGCCTTGCCGGAACAAATCCAGCGCGGTGCAGATGCCGGCCGCGGTGGTGATCTGGATGGCGCTTTCATGCACGCCGCTGTGGGCCGACGCGAAAATCTTGCGCGAGAACACATCCTGTACGTACATGCCGTCGCGCATGCCGCTGACGGTGACGAACACCAGCACCACATCCTGCATCGTGGCCGGCACCGACTTGCGCAGGATGGACTTGAGCTGTTCCTGATCGTCGCGCAGGCGCAGTTCTTCCAGCAGGAATTTCACCAGGTTGCGATGGCCGGGATAGCGCACCGACTTGTAGTCGAGGTTGCGCACCTGGCCCGACAGCGTGGTGCACAGCGTGCCGAGTCCGCCCGAGGTGTTGAAGGCTTCGTACTCGACGCCGTCCAGCGAAAAATGTTCCAGGCCTTCGAGCGGCTGGATGTCTTGCATCTTGCCGTCGCGGATCGCTTCGCACGGATGGCAGTACTCGTTGACCAGGCCGTCGACGCTCCAGGTGAGGTTGTACTTCAGCGCGTTGGTGGGAAACTCCGGCAGCGCGCCGACGCGCATCTTCACTTCGTGGATGTCGTCGAAGCCGCTCGTCAGGTAATGCGCGGCGATGCCGATGAAACCCGGCGCCAGACCGCATTGCGGCATGAAGGCGGTATCGGCGCCGGCCGCCAGTCTGGCGATGGCCCTGGTCGCGCGCACGTCCTCGGTCAGGTCGAAATAATGCGTGCCGCTCAGCTTGGCCGCCTTGGCCACGGCGGTCGCCATGTGGTACGGCAAGGCGTTGAGACAGGCGTCGCGGCCGGACAGCAGATTGCACAAGGCGTCATGGTCGTTGAAGTCGACCAGCGCGGTCTGCACGCCGAGCGCATGCATGGCTGTGAGCGCGGAAGCCTCGCGGTCGGCGGCGAGGATGTCATAGTCGCCGCTGGCGTGCAGCAGACGGGCGATGGCTTGGCCGATGTGGCCGGCGCCGAGCAGGACGATTTTCATGATGGAGCTCCTTTTTTTAACGGTCGATTTCCCTGAATCCGTTGTTATTGTAGGAAACGGCAGGCACGATAAAAAGACAGAAATTGACGCGTCTATGACGATATTTACGTCAATTTGTACTGAGTAGTACTTCAAAATGATCGTCATGCCGAAAAAGCATCCGCGCGCCTCCTTTGAAACCGGGGTTCCCAACGGGCGGAACGTTGAATAAGCGCGCGCCGGATACTGCTTAGGATTAAAATTGCCGGATGCCGCCGGGCCGAAAACCGGGCGGTAAAAAAGCCAACCGGCACATCGGTGCCACATTCATCAGGGAGAGAAGCAATGCCAAACCGCCGCAGTTTCATCGCCAATATCGCAGGCCTCGCCGCCGCCAGCTATCTGCCCGGCGCATTCGCGCAGAGCGCGCCAGCCGGGGAAAGCACCTTTGCCCGCATCAAGCGGACCAAAGTGCTGCGCATTGGTGGTGTACGCGGCCAGGCCCCTTACTACAACAAGGACCTGGCCAGCGGCGAATGGGTCGGCTTCATGATCGACTTCGCCAAGAACCTGGCGGCCAGCCTGAACGTCAAGCTGGAAGTGCTGGAAACCACCTGGGGCAACTCGGTGCTGGATCTGCAGACGCGCAAGATCGACGTCTTCTTCGGCCTCAATCCGACTCCGGCGCGTCGCGAGACTGTCGGCTTCTCCGAGCCGCTGTTCAACAATGCCTTCACCGTCGTCGCCAAGAAGGGCTTCGCACCGAAGACCTGGGCCGAACTCAACAAGCCTGAAGTCAAGATCGGCGTCGACATCGGCTCGTCGCACGACAGCATGATCACCCGCGTCTGCCCCAATGCCACCATCGTCCGTCTGGAAAAAGCCGACGATGCCACCCTGGCCCTGCAAACCGGCCGCGTCGACGTGCAAGTGCTGGTCTGGCTGCTGGCGCTGAACGTGCTCAAGAAAAATCCAAGCCTGGGCACCATGATCGTGCCGATGCCGCTGGAAGCCACCTCGACCAACATCGGCGTGCCGAAGGAAGACGACAAGGCCTGGCTGGAATACATCAACAAGTGGATCGTGCAGGAACGCGCCGCCGGCAAGATCAAGGCCACCGTGCTGGAAAATCTGCAGAAGCTGTCGGGCGTGAGGCCCGAGGATGTGCCGCCGCAGATTCCGCTGTAACCTTTCGCTTCCAAACGCCGTCGTCCCGGCCCGCGTCGGGACGACGGCGTTTTTTCGTTCTGTGAATGTGGCGCGACGGCGCCGCAAATCTGCTCAGGTTCAGCGATCGATCTTGCGCGACAGCACGATCGATGTGGTGGTCTTGATCACGCCGTCGATCTCGCCGATCTCGTCGAGCAGCTTGTCGAGTTGCTCCGCCGAGCCGGTGCGCAGCCAGGCGACGTAGTCGAACTCGCCGCTGAC
Organism: Herbaspirillum sp. RV1423; assembly: GCF_000577615.1. Lineage (GTDB taxonomy): Bacteria > Pseudomonadota > Gammaproteobacteria > Burkholderiales > Burkholderiaceae_D > Herbaspirillum. The sequence continues at coordinate 41,908 of NZ_CBXX010000026.1, read as the reverse complement.
GGAGCACAACTGCTCGATTTCCGGAATGCGTTTGAAGCGCTTGAGCACGTCGCGCGCGGTCTTGGCTTCGACCGTGATGCCGACGTAGGCGTGCAGGCCGCTGTCCAATACATCCTGGCCCAGCTTGACGGTGTAGCCGGCGATCACGCCGTTCTTTTCCAGCCGCGCCAGGCGCGCGACCACGGTGGTGCGCGCCACGCCGAGTTTGCGCGCCAGGTTGGCGACGCTTTCCCGCGCCGATTGCTGCAGCAATGCAACCAGCTTGCGGTCGGTGTCGTCGAGCAGGTCGAGGCGGGCGGTCATGGATGGCCGGTTATCCGTTGAAACGCGTCAGGAAACTCTGCGTCGCCGCCTGCTGAGGATTGTCGATGACCTGCGACGGCGGACCGGCTTCGACCACCACGCCGTCGCGCATGAAGATGACCTGGTCGGCGACTTCGCGGGCGAAGGCGATTTCATGCGTGACCAGGATCATGGTCATGCCGTCGGCGGCCAGCGAGCGGATCACGTTGAGTACTTCGCCCACCAGTTCCGGATCGAGCGCGGAGGTGGCTTCGTCGAACAGCATCACGCCCGGCCGCATGGCCAGCGCGCGGGCAATGGCGACACGCTGCTTCTGGCCGCCGGACAGGCGTTGCGGATAGATGTCGGCGCGGTCGGACAGGCCGACCTTTTGCAGCAGTTCCAGCGCATAGGCGCGCGCCTCGGCCTTGGGTTTGCGCAGCACGGTGACCATGCCTTCCATGACGTTTTCCAGCGCGGTCATGTGCGGGAACAGGTTGAAGTGCTGGAACACCATGCCGGTGTTGGTGCGGAACTTCGCCAGTTCGCGATCCTTGAGCGGCTTTGATGCTTTATCGCCGAAAGTGAAATCCTGGGCGCCGACGCGGATGCTGCCTTGCTCGGGCACGGTCAGCAGGTTGATGCAGCGCAGCAGCGTCGACTTGCCGGAGCCGGACGGCCCGATCATGGCGACCACGCTGCCCTTGTTGACCTGCATCGAGATGTCCTTCAGCACCACGTGATCGCCGAAGGCTTTTTTCAGATTCCTGATTTCAATCATGACTTCATTCGTTGCGTGACCCATGTTCTTACGCTCCCTGTTGTTGCGTCAGGCGATTTTCCAGGCGCTTGGCCCAGATCGTCGCGGGGAGCAGGATCAGGAAGTAGACCACCGCCACCAGCGTGTAGATTTCCAGCGGACGATAGGTTTCATGCGCGATGATCTGGCCTTGATACAACAGGTCCGGCACCGCCAGCACCGACAGCAGCGAGGTGTTTTTCAACTGCATGATGGACTGGCTGACCAGCGGCGGCGTCATGCGCTTGAAGGCTTGCGGCAGGATCACGCGGCGCATCAGTTGCCAGCGCGTCATGCCGAGCGCGCAGCCGGCTTCGGTCTGGCCGACATCGATCGAGACGATGCCGCCGCGGATGATTTCCGAATAGAAAGCGCCGCCGTACAAGGCCAGCGCCAGCATCGCCGCGGTGCCTGCCGACATCTCGATGCCGACCAGCACCGGCAGCGCGTAATAGAACCACACCAATTGCACCAGCACCGGCGTGCAGCGGAACACTTCGACATAGGCGCGCAGCGGTCCCGAGACCAGCGGATTGGTAGACAGCCGCCCCAGGCCGACCAGCAAGCCGATCAGCAGGCCCAGCAAAACGCAGGCAACAGTGTAGGCCAGCGTGTAGCCGAAGCCTACCGCAATGACATTGCGGAATTGCCAGAGCGCGGCGAAGTCCCATTGATACATCGTGTTTCCTCTTTACTGTCGAGTTTTTGAATTCTGAATGCTTGCAGGCGGGGCAGCGCAAAAATGAGCATGAAGCGTGCCAATCGAAGGGCGGCGGACCGGTTTCATCTCCCTGAAAAGTCCCGCAATTGTAATGGAGAATGCCGTGCGACACGTAGCGGAAGCTGTCGCGCCGTGCTTTTGCGGCAGTTTTTTTACAAGCGGCCGACGGCGTCGGCCGCGCTTATTGGGTAAAATGGCGGCACCGTTTTTTTGCTTGTTCCCGTCCTTGTCCTTCATCCTGTTTTCTCTTCGCCAATGAATCCATCTTCTTCCGTGCAGCGCGTGATCCTGATTACCGGCGCCGCGCGCGGCATCGGCGCCGCCGTTGCGACCACGGTGGCCGCCGAGGAAACAGGCATGGTGCTGCATGCGCGAGCCGATTCGCCCGAGCTGCAGCAAACCGCCGCCGCCTGCCGCGAGCGCGGCGCGCAGTGCGTGACCGCGTTCGGCGACATGGCCGACCTCAGTACCGCCGTCGTCTTGCGCGACGCCGCGCTCGACGCTTACGGGCGGCTCGATGCGTTGGTCGCCAACGCCGGTTTCGCCGATCGCAAGCGCATCGGCGAACTGACGGCGCAGGACTGGTCGCGTTCCATCGACGCGCTGCTGGGCGGCTTCTTTCATCTGGTCACTGCCTGCAAGGATGCCTTGCGGCAATCGCCGGCCGGGCGCGTGGTGGCGGTCAGTTCCTTCGTCGCCCACGTCTACCGCCTCGGCGCGTCGGGCTTTCCGGCGTCGGCGGCGGCCAAGGCCGGCATCGAGGCGCTGGTGAAATCGCTGGCGGTGCAACTGGCGGTATCGGGCGCGACCGTCAATGCGGTGGCGCCCGGCTATATCCGCAAATCCGATCCGAACAAATCCGCCATCGATCCCGCCGCCTGGGCTGCCGCGCTCGAACGCATTCCCATGCAGCGCCTCGGCGAGCCGCAGGAGATCGCCGACGTCATCGCGTTTTTGCTGAGTCCGGCCGCTTCCTATGTGACCGGCCAGGTCTGGCATATCGACGGCGGACTAACTTTATGAGGCGCGGAAGAAATGCCGCCGCTGCGTTGCGCCGCCTTGGCGGGCGGCGTGCCTTGCCGTCGACGTTTTTTCAGCGTCTCGCCATTCTTTGAAATAATCAGCCATGCACATCATCGTCCTCGGCGCCGGCATCGTCGGCGTGACCACCGCCTATTTCTTGCACGAGAAGGGTTACACCGTCACGGTGGTCGATCGCCAGCCGGAGGTTGCGGCGGAAACCAGCGTCGGCAATGCCGGCCACGTCTGCCCGTCCTACGCGACGCCGTGGGCTGCGCCGGGCATGAAAGGCAAGTCGCTCAAATGGTCGCTGCAAAGCTGGCTCGGCATGGAGTCGGCGCTGCGTTTCACGCCGCGCCTGGACCGCCACCAATGGCGCTGGCTGGGCCAGTTCCTGTCGCAATGCAATGCCGAGCGCTACGCCGTCAATAAGGCGCGCATGGGACGGCTGGCGCGCTACAGCCACACGCAACTGAAAGCCATCCGCGAACGTCTCGACATCCAGTATGAACAGACCACGGTCGGCAACCTGCAATTGTTCCGCACGCAGGAAGGCATGGACAACGCCGGCCTGGCCGCCAGCGTGCTGGCCGAAGCCGGCGTCGCGTACGAGTTGCTCGATGCCGATGCCTGCGTCGCCTTCGACCCGGCATTGCGCGCCGCGCGCGATCAATTGGTCGGCGGCATGCTGCTGCCGCAGGACGAGACCGGCAACTGCCCGCTGTTTGCACGCGCGCTGGCGCAGTGGTTGCAATCGCAGGGCGTGACCTTCGCGCTCGGCATGGCGGTGCAACAGATCGAATACGCCGGCGGCGCCGTCACCGGCCTGCGCACGGCAAACGGTGTGTTGCAAGCCCACGCCTATGTGGTCGCCTGCGCCAGCGCGTCGGTGGCATTGGTCAACCCCTTGGGTTTGCAATTGCCGGTGTATCCGGTCAAGGGTTACGCGATCACCGTGCCGGTCAGCGATGCCGCGGCCGCGCCCAAGAGCGGCGTGATGGATGAGTATTACAAGGTGGCGATCACGCGCATGGGTTCCCACATCCGCGCCGCCGGCACTGCGGAAATCGGCAGTTGGGACACCAGGGTCGCCCCGCGCGATTGCGCCACCGCGATCAAGTCGCTGACGACGCTGTTCCCGCATGGCGCGGACATGACCAAGGTCGATTATTGGGCCGGCCTGCGTCCGATGACCCCGGACGGCGCGCCGCTGATCGGCGCGACTTCATATTCCAATCTCTACCTGAACGCCGGTCACGGCTCCAACGGCTGGACCACGGCCTGCGGTTCCAGCCGCCTGATCGCCGACAAGATTGCCGGCGTCGCCACCGAGATCGTCAGCGACGACCTCGGTCCGCAGCGAGCGTTTCGGTAATCAGCGATTGAACAGCGTATTGACGTCGTCGCTGTTGCTGAACGCGCTCAGCGCCCAGCCTGAGGCGGTCTTGTAAAAAATGAATTGCCACAGGATCGCCTGTTTTTCGGCCTTCTCTATATAGATCAGCTTGAGCAGCGACTCGCCCACTTTCTCGCTGCTGATGAATTCATAGCCGACCGATCCGCCGATGTACTGCTCCAGTTGCATGCGCGAAGTGCGCGCGCTGACGCGGGCGCGGTCGAGCGTGTTGACGTCGGTCAGCGTGTACGGGGTCATGATGGCGTAGGCGTCGTCGGTCTGGCCTTTGCCGGCGGCGGCCATGACCTTGTCGGTCAGTTGGCGCGCTTCGGCTTCTGTCTTGAGCGTGTCGGCGTGGGCGCTCAATGCCGCGGCGGCGACCACGGTGCAAGCGAGAGTGGACAGCAATTTGCGCATGATGGGATCTCCTGGAAATGAATCGGGCCGTTGCCATTGTGCCTCTGTTGCGGCAGACATAAAAGCTGAAGATGTAAAGTCCGTTTCGGCATGGCGTAAATCAGGGTAAAACCCGGCGAACCGGGGAACATCGGCGGCTATGATGAATTTCACTCATTGTCGAACCGGTCGCCATCATGATCAGATTTTTCATTGCTTCCGCCTCCGTTGCATCCTTGTCGGGTTGCGTCGTCTTGTCGTCGAATCCTATCGTCGAAGCCGCCAATCTGGTCGGCTCGGCCGTTACGGGATTGTCCTCGATGACGCCGAGCGCGCCGCAAAATCCTATCGTGTTCGCCCATGCGCCGATCAAGGAAATCTGTATCGAATGGAATGGCGCCGTCGCGCTCAGCGACTTCGTCCCCAGCCTGCAAAGCGAGTTGCAGCGGCACGGCGTGCCCAGCCGCGTGTATGACGCCGGCACCCAGCCCGGCAACTGCCCGATGACGTTGGTCTATAGCGCGTTCGTCAAATGGGATATGAAGAGTTTCAGCGATTCCTATACGCCTTACCTGACGTTCGCTTCGGTGACCTTGCGCAAGGAAGGCCGGGTGGTGGGGAGCGCCACTTACAAGATCGGTTCGATCAAGCAGGATAAGTGGTCTTCCACCGGGAGCAAGCTGGGGCCGGTGGTGGATGCCTTGTTGACCAGCAATCCTGTGGTGGAGGCGACCAATACGGTGAATAGCGGGGTGGGGACGTTTGGGGGATCTTGATGGTTGGAGGTGGTGGGGGGGGGGCTGAAGCACTGCTTCAGCCCCCCCCCACCACCACACCACCACACCACCACTCAAGGCATCACCAAAACGTCAAAACACTCCTGAAAAACTGCTGCATCCACCCCTGCGAATTGGCATCCGCCACCGTCCCTCCACCAACCTGCTCCAGCCGCGCATCGGCGACATTGCTCGACGACACTACATTGCCGCCTCGAATATCGCGGCTGCGTACCACCCCCGAAAACCGCAAGGTATTGATCGAGCCGTTCAATCCGATGCGCTTCTCGCCGGCCACCACCAGGTTGCCGTTCGGGAGCACTTCGATGATCGACACCATCAGGCTGCCGGTCATGCTGTTGGTGTTGTCGGTCTGGCCCGAACCTTTGAAGGAATCGCTGCCGGACGCCGTCGCGTTGATGTTGAAGACCGACGCCAGCAGGCCGCTCATGGACGAGCCGGCGCCGGGGCCGACTTGCTTGAGGCTGGTGTCGCGGCTGTTGGTGGTGGTCGATTTGTTGCTGCCGGTGAGCGATTCCGAAATCTCGATCTTGAGGATGTCGCCGACATAGTGCGTGGTCGATTCCTCGAACAACTGGGCGCTGCTGACGCGGAAAATGGCGCCGTTGTTTTCCATGTTGGCGACCGGATAGGCCGGCCGCACGCTGGTAGGTCCGTTCACCATGGGCGGCGGGCTGCTGCACGCGCTTAGTAAACCCAATAGTCCTGCGCAATAGGCAAGGCGTCGTTGCATCATGATTTTCCCCCGAAGACAAATCCAATAGCCTGAAGAAAGGCCCTCGCGGCAATCATGTCGCCAATGCGTGTAAGTCGAAGTTAATCGCGTGTAAATCAGCGAAAACAGGACTCAAGAAGCGTGAAGAGACTTCAAGGAATATCAAGACGGTCCGTATCGCTATCGGTAGCCGCATCGGCGGAGGGCATGAATGTTTCCAAAAGACAATTCTCAGGGCGGAATACTCCGTCGCTGATCGGCTGTAAATGGTGCGAGCCGCACTGGTACGGCGCGTCCGCGCGTTTCTTTGGTGAGCAAGCGTCTGAAATATGAGACAAAAATGCCGATTTTTAGGTGGCACAGACTTTGCATTAAGAGTGAAAATGGTTCTTATATAAACCAATAAACCATATATGAAACAAAAAGTGCTATATTTTTGCGGAATATCTGCTATATTCCGAACGTATATCTTTCATATTTGGTTTGAAGTTTTATATATGAGACAAGCGGAGATTGTGCCGGGCCGGATCTTCCAGGTCGCGGAGTCCGGCAATCTCCGTGCAATGGGGCGCGAGGGCGCCAGCGCACATGCATGACCAACCAGCCAGAGGCAACATGATCGAGATCGAATTTCGCAACGTCGGCAAAAGCTTCGTCGACCGCCAGACTTCCCAGGCGCGCGCCGCCGTCACCAATATCAATTTGTCGATTCGCAGCGGCGAAGTGGTTTCCATTATCGGCCCCTCCGGCTGCGGCAAGAGCACTTTGCTGAACATGGGCGCGGGCCTGTACCTGCCGACGCATGGCGAAGTACTGGTCGGCGGCGAGCGCGTCACCAAGCCGGTCCGCAAGGTGGCCTTCATGCTGCAAAAGGACCTGCTCATGCCCTGGCGCAATATTCGCGCCAACGTCTCGCTCGGGCTGGAAATCGACGGCGTCAATGCCGCCGAGCGCAAGCGGGTGGCCGATGAACTGCTGGCCAAATGCCACCTCAAGGGATTTGAAGAACACTACCCCTATCAATTGTCCGGCGGCATGCGCCAGCGCGCCGCGCTGGCTCGCACGCTGGCGGTCGATCCGCAAGTGCTGCTGATGGACGAGCCGTTCTCGGCGCTGGATGCGCAGACCAAGATGGTCTTGCAGCAAGACCTCGCCAAGATGCTCTACGAAAAGAAAAAGACCGCGCTCTTCATCACCCACGACCTGGTCGAAGCGATCGCGCTGTCCGACCGCCTGCTGGTGATGAGCGAGCGTCCCGGCACCATCATCGAAGAGATCGAAGTCAACCTGCCCTTCCGCGACAACCCGCTGGAACGCCGCAAGTTGCCGGAAATCGGTCCGCTGCAAGGCCGCCTGATGGAGCTGCTCAAAGTCGGCAAGGAAACCGCTGAATTGCATTAAGACGTATCCGGGCATCCCGACATTCAACCTCATCACCACCGAACAATAGGAGTGAAGCAAGCATGAAAAAATTTCTCGCCTCTTTCTGCCGCAAGCTGGTCCTGGGCGCCGCCATGGCAACGACAGCCGCCGTTGCGCTGGTGCCGGCGCCGGCGCATGCCGCCCCCGAAGAAGTGACCTACCTGCTGCCGGCGCCGCCGAATTCGCCGGCCTTCGCACCGTGGGTGCTGGCGCAGCACAAGGGCTACTACGCCGACGAAAACCTCAAGGTCAGCTTCATCGTGGCCAAGGGCGGCGTCGACGTCGCCAAGCAGATCGGCGCGGGCAATGCCGTCATCGGCGGCGCCATCGGCGACACCCCGATCGTGGTGCGCGCCAACGGCATCCCGGTCAAAGCCATCGCCGTCCTGGGCGCCGGTTCGATCACCATGGTCGCCGCCAATGCCGGCGAGAACATCAAGTCGCTGAAAGACCTCAAGGGCAAGACCGTCACGGTGATGTCCTATACCGACACCACTTATTACGCCTTCCTCGGTTCGCTGCGCACCGCCGGCCTGTCCAAGACCGACGTGCAGATCCAGGCTGCCGGTCCGGCCGGCGTATGGCAGATCTTCACAGCAGGCAAGGCTTCGGCCTTTGCCGGCGTGCCTGACTGGGTGGTCAATTCCACCGACGCGGGCGCCAAGGTGGAGTTGCTCGACAACGGCGGATTCAAGAGCATGGCGCAAGCCATCCTGGCCTCCGACGACACCATCAAGAACAAGCCTGAACTGTTGAAGCGCCTGGTGCGCGCGACCTTGCGCGGGATGCAGGACATCATGAAGGACCCGAAAGCCGCCGCCGTCGACTACGTCGCCGCGCTGCCCGCTTACAAAGGCAAGGAAGCCAGCATCGAAGCCACCTTCGAGATGTATCGCAAATACGTCTACGCCAACCAGAAGACCCTCGGCCTGATCGATGCGAGCCGCATGGACAGCGTGCAGAAGTTCTACGTCAGCGAAGGCATCGTGAGCAAGGCGACGCCGGTCAATGAGCTCTTCACCAATCAATTTGTCGGAACCGCAAGATAAATGGACACCATTACTACCGCACCGCACATGAGCACGCCAGAAACCCTCACGCCGGCCGTCAAGGTCAAGCGCCCGCTGTTGAGCGAGCGTGTCCGCACCGTGTGCGGCAGCCTGGCGGTGCTGGTCATTTTTCTGGCGGCATGGCAATGGGGCCCGGGCTGGCTGGGCATGCCGGAATATATCCTGCCCAACCTGTCGCATGTGCTCAGGGAATCGGTGGTCATGTGGAACAGCAACGACCTGCTGACCCACTTCGGCATCACCGCCATGGAAGTGGTGTTCGGCTTCCTGTTCGGCGCCCTGCTCGGGTTGGCCGTCGGCGTCGCGCTGGGTTTGTCGCCGCGCGCCGAAGCCATGCTGTCGCCCTACATCCTGGCGTTGCAGATCGCGCCGAAAGTCGCGTTCGCGCCGCTGTTCGTGATGTGGCTGGGCTACACCATTTATCCGAAGATCATCGTCGCCGTGCTGATCGTGTTCTTCCCGATCATGATCAACGTGCTATCGGCCATTCGCACCGTCGATCCCGACATGGTCAACCTGGTGCGCACGCTCAACGCGGGCCGCTGGCAGATCTTCCATCTGGTGGAGTTCCGCTCGGCGCTGCCGGCCTTATTCTCCGGCCTGCGCATCGCCTCGACGCTGTCCGTCATCGGCGTGACCGTCGGCGAGCTGGTCGGCGGCAACCAGGGCCTCGGCTACCTGCTGGTCGACGGCGAAGGCCAGGGCAATACTGCTGCGGTGTTCGTCGCGATCTGCGCGCTGACGCTGATCGGCATCGTGACTTACGGGTTTGTGGTCTGGGCCGAGCGCCGCGTGCTGCACTACCTGCCCAAAGTGCACACCAGCACGGTCTGACGGAGCCGCCGAAAATGACTACTTCACACCAACTGCTGGCCGGTCGCCGCATCCTGATCACCGGCGCCGCGCGCGGCCTGGGTCTGGCCTTCGCCGCCGCTGTGGCCGAAGCCGGCGCCAGCGTGGCGATGGCCGACATCCTGCAGGACACCTTGCAGGGCGCCGTCGCCGGGCTGCAACAGCGCGGCCTCAAGGTTGCCGGTTTCACCGTCGATCTGGCCGATCCGTTGTCCATCGACGCCTGCGCCAGGGAAGCGGTGCAATGGCTGGGCGGCCTCGACGGCCTGGTCAACAACGCCGCGATCACCAACTCCGGCGGCAAGAGCAGCGAACAACTGGCCATCGGGATGTGGGACAAGGTCATGGACGTCAACGTGCGCGGCACCTGGCTCATGACCAATGCCTGCCTGCCGGCGCTGCGCCAGTGCGGCCGCGGCAGCATCGTCAACCTGTCATCCGACACGCCGCTGTGGGGCGCGCCCAACCTGCTGGCCTATGTCGCCAGCAAGAGCGCCGTGATCGGCATGACGCGCTCGCTGGCGCGCGAACTGGGCGGCGACAACATCACCGTCAACGCAGTGGCGCCCGGCCTGACGCTGGTCGAAGCCACCGAATACGTACCGAAAGAACGCCACCAGACCTACCACGACCGCCGCGCCATCCAGCGCGACCAGTTGCCGGAAGACGTCTGCGGCGCCGTCGTGTTCGCGCTGTCCGATTTGTCCCGGTTCTTTACCGGGCAAGTCATGGCCGTCAACGGCGGCTTTGTCATGCATTGATTGAGTTTCCCCGACCTACCGCAAGGAGAGAAAAGATGAGCGATTTATCCGAACAAAACAACGTCAAACGCAGTTGGGACCAGCCCGAAGGCGCCAGCTTCAGCCAATGGATGGAGTCGCGCGTGGCGCGCCTGTCGACCCGCAAGTACGATTGGGACGCGCTCAAGTTCCAGGCCGACCACGATCCCAAATTCCGTCGCGCGCAAATGCGCTACATCGGCACCGGCGGCACCGGCGTCGCGGTCGACGCCAATGTGGTCCCGTCGGAACATTTCACGTTCTCGACCATGATCATCCCGGCCGGCCATGAAGGTCCGCCGCACCTGCACATCGACGTCGAAGAAGTGTTCTTCGTGCTGCGCGGCAAGCTCAAGCTGGTGCTGGAAAAGGACGGCGAACGTTTTGAAACCATCCTGACCGACCGCGACGTGGTCTCGGTGCCGCCCGGGGTGTATCGCGAAGAAATCAACATCGGCGAAGAAGACGCGCTGATGTGCGTGATGCTGGGCGCCAAGAAGCCGATCACGCCGACCTATCCGCCGGAACATCCGCTGGCTTCCATCAAGCGCGGTTAAGCAGGCACGGACATGACCTCGCTTGCTCCCGCTTCCGTGACTTGCGCCGACACGCTGAAGGACTCCCTGAGCCTGCTCGAGGGACGTTTCGCGGAAAGCGCCGTCGGCATCGGCAATGCCGGTGCGGTGTCCTACCGCTCCTGCGGCCGCGGTCCGGTCGTGGTGCTGTTGCACGGCATCAGTTCGGGCGCGGCATCGTGGCTGCAATGCGCGCTGCGGCTGGAACAGGACGCTCAGGTGATCGCCTGGAACGCGCCCGGCTACGGCCGCTCCACGCCGTTGCCGCAAACGCAGCCGAGTGCGGCCGACTACGCCGGGCGGCTGGAATTGTTCCTCGACGCGCTGGGCATCGCCAACTGCGTGCTGGTCGGTCATTCGCTCGGCGCCATGATGGCGGCGGCTTATGTCGGCGGCGGCTACAAACGCGCCGCGCGCGTGCTGCTGGTCAGTCCGGCGCAGGGTTACGGCAGCGATGCCCGGCGCGCGCGCGGCGAAAAAATCCGGCAGGAGCGCCTCGATGTATTGCACGCCATCGGCATCGAGGGCATGGCCGAACGCAGCCCAACGCGCATGCTGTCGGCCGGGGCCGGCGACGCCGAACGCGCCTGGGTGCGCTGGAACATCCAGTGGCTCAACCCGGCCGGCTACACGCAGGCGGTGCACATGCTGTGCGGCGACGACCTGCGCGCCTATATGCCTGACGGTGTGTCGGGAACGGCGCCGGCGGCGGTGTATTGCGGCGCCGACGATGTCGTCACCACGCCGGACGACAGCCGCAAGCTTGCATGGGATTTGAATTTGCCGTTCCACCTGATCGACAATGCCGGGCACGCCTGCTACATCGAGCAACCGGGCGCGGTAGCAGCAGCGATACGTGGTCATCTTTATAAACTCAGCTAAGAAAAAATCATGAACAAACCTGTTCCGCCAGAAGACGAATCGCAAGAAAAATATCTCGTGCCGGGCCTGGAGCGCGGCTTGCGCCTGCTGTGCGAATTCAGCCGCCAGGACAAGACGCTGTCGGCGCCGGAACTGGCGCGCCGCCTCGACGTGCCGCGCTCGACCGTGTTCCGCCTGCTGGCCACGCTGGAGCGCATGGGTTTCGTCGAACGCAACGACGGCGGCCGCGACTATCGCCTCGGCATGGCCGTGCTGCGCCTGGGCTTCGAATACCTGGCATCGCTGGAACTGACCGAGATCGGCCGTCCGCTGCTCGAACGCCTGCGCGACGAGATCGGTTATGCCTGCAACCTGGTGGTGCGCGACGGCCGCTCGATTGTGTATGTCGCCAAGTCGGTCACGCAAACCGCTTTCGCCAGCCACGTCAACGTCGGCACCCGCCTGCCTGCGCACGCCACCGTGCTCGGCCGCGTGCTGCTCGAAGACCTGACCCTGGCCGAACTGCGCGACCTGTATCCGGAAGAACATCTGGAAGTCTTCTCCAGCAATACGCCCAAGACCGTGGTCGAACTGTTCGACATGGTGCAAAAGGACAGGGCGCGCGGCTACGTGCTGCAGGAAGGCTTCTTCGAAACCAGCATCTCCACCATCGCCGCGCCGGTGCGCGATCACTCGGGCAAGGTGGTGGCGGCAATGGGCGCGACGATTCCTTCGCCGCACATCGAGACCAGCCAGCTCGACCAGATCGTCCTCAAGGTGCGCGACACCGCCGGCGAACTGTCGCGCCTGCTCGACCATGCCCCGGAACAATCGGGCAAGGGGGCCGGCAAGGTCGTCAACATGTGGCGGGAGTAATGCATATGATCCAACTCGAAGGCAAAGTCGCCGTCGTTACCGGCGGCTCTTCGGGCATCGGCCTGGCGACTGTCGAGCTGCTGCTTGCAGCCGGCGCGGCGGTGGCCTTTTGCGGCCGCAACCAGGAACGTTTGCAACAGGTGGAAGCGCAACTGCGCGCGCGCTATCCACAAGCAAAATTGTTTTCCTCCGTCTGCGACGTGTTGTCGCAGGAACAGGTGCAGGCTTTCGCCGCCGCCGTCGAGCAACAGCTCGGTCCGGTCTCGATGCTAATCAACAACGCCGGACAGGGCCGCGTGTCGACTTTCGCCAATACCGAAGACGCGGCCTGGACCGAAGAGCTGCGCCTGAAATTTTTCTCGGTGATCTATCCGACCCGCGCCTTCCACGCACAACTGCAGCGCATGAGCGCCACCCACGGCGAAGCCGCGATCGTCTGCGTCAACTCGCTCCTGGCGATCCAGCCGGAGCCGCACATGGTGGCGACCTCCGCCGCGCGCGCCGGCATCCATAACCTGGTGCGCTCGCTGGCGACCGAATTCAGCCCGCAACATATACGCGTCAACGGCATCCTCATCGGCCTGGTCGAATCCGGCCAATGGCGCCGCCGTTACGAAGCGCGCAACGGCGCCGACCTCGACCTGTCCTGGGAGCAATGGACGCGGGCGCTGGCGCAAAAAAAACATATCCAACTCGGCCGTCTCGGCCATCCACAGGAAGCCGCGCGCGCGATCGTGTTTCTCGCGACGCCGCTTTCTTCGTACACAACAGGCAGCCACATCGATGTTTCAGGAGGACTTTCCCGCCATGCCTAAGCAAAAAAACCAACCAGTCACCGTCGGCTGCGCCATCGCCGCTTTTCTCGAACAATGCGACGTCAAGGCGGCATTCGGTGTGATCTCCATCCACAACATGCCCATCCTCGACGCCTTCGGCGAACGCGGCAAGATCCGCTTCATCCCGGCACGCGGCGAAGCCGGCGGCGCCAACATGGCTGACTCCTACGCCCGCACCACCGGCGGCCTCGGCGTCTGCCTGACTTCCACCGGCACCGCCGCCGGCAACGCCGCCGGCGCCATGGTCGAAGCACTGACCGCCGGCACGCCGCTGCTGCACCTGACCGGCCAGATCGAAACGCCTTATCTCGACCAGAGCCTGGCGTACATCCACGAAGCGCCGGACCAGTTGTCGATGCTCAAAGCCATCTCCAAGACTGCCTTCCGCATCCGCAGCGCCGACACCGCCATCAGCACCATCAAGCTGGCCGTGCAAACCGCGCTGACGCCGCCGATGGGTCCGGTCAGCGTCGAGATTCCGATCGATATCCAGGCTTCGCTGATCCCGCTGCCGTCGGACCTGCGTCCGCTGCCGATCCCGGTGCAGGCGCCGTCCGAACACGCGCTCGACGAACTGGCCGAGCGCCTGCTGAAAGCCAAACGCCCTTTGCTGTGGCTGGGCGGCGGTGCGCGCCAGGCCGGCAAGCAGGTGCAGCGTCTGCTCGATCTCGGCTTCGGCGTGGTCACCAGCACGCAGGGGCGCGGCATCGTGGCCGAAGACGATCCGCGTTCGCTGGGCGCCTTCAACTTGCACAAGCCGGTCGAGAATTTTTACCAGACCTGCGATGCTCTGGTCGTGGTCGGCTCGCGCCTGCGCGGCAACGAAACGTTGAAATATGAACTGAAGCTGCCGCGTCCGCTGTACCGCATCGATGCCGATCCGTCGGCTGAAGGCCGTTGCTACAACAGCGATTATTTCGTCTGCGGCGACGCGGCGCTGGCGCTGGAAGGCCTGGCCGATCGCCTCGCGAATCAGAAGAATGCGATGAAAGTCGACCCGGCTTTCATGGGCGACCTGCAAAAGGCGCGCGACACCGCCGTCGCCGGCCTGCTCGACGGTCTTGGTCCGTACAGCGCGCTGGTTGAGCAAATGCAGCAAGCCGCCGGCCGCAACTTCAACTGGGTGCGCGACGTGACCGTGTCCAACAGCACCTGGGGCAATCGCTATCTGCGCATCTTTGATCCGCTGGCTGGCGTGCATGCGCTCGGCGGCGGCATCGGCCAGGGGCTGGCGATGGGTATCGGCGCCGCAGTCGGCGCAGCGGTCACCAAGTCGGGCAAGAAGACTTTCACGCTGGCCGGCGACGGCGGTTTCATCCTCAATCTGGGCGAGCTGGCGACGGCGGTGCAAGAGCAGGCCGACATGGTCATCGTGCTGATGAACGACAAGGGTTACGGCGTCATCAAGAACATCCAGGACGTGCAATACGGCGGCCGCCGCCACTACGTCGACCTGCACACGCCGGACTATGCGCAACTGTCGCAGGCGCTGAGCCTGCGCCACACCCGCGTCAGCAATCTGGCCGACATCGAAGGCGCATTGAAGACGGCGCTGTCCGCGCCGGGCCCGTTCCTGCTGGAGATCGACATGCTGTCCATCGGCAGCTTCAAGACCGCCTTCGCCGGTCCGCCGGTCAACGCGGAAAAAATGAGCGAAGCCGCCGCCGCGAAACCCGTCGCCGCTGCGACCGCCTGAAGAGACTGAGGAGAAACCCATGCTGCATGTTTCGATGATCGGTTGCGGCGCCATTGGCGTCGGCGTGATGGAGCTGCTGAAGAGCGATCCGGAAGTCACCTTCGATGTCGTCATCGTGCCGGAAGCGAACATGGCTTCGGCGCGTTCCCTGGTGTCCTCGCTGGCGCCCAAGGCGCGCGTCGAGAACCGCCTCGGCGAAGAGCGCCCCGACCTGCTGATCGAATGCGCGGGCCATCAGGCCATCGAAGAGCACATCATCCCGGCGCTGCTGCGCGGCATCCCCTGCATGGTGGTCTCCATCGGTGCGCTGTCGGAACCGGGCCTGGTCGAGAAACTCGAAGCGGCGGCGCGCGAAGGCAAGACGCAAGTGCAATTGCTCTCGGGCGCCATCGGCGCCATCGACGCCTTGTCGGCGGCGCGCGTCGGCGGCCTGGAATCGGTGGTCTACACCGGCCGCAAGCCGCCCAATGCATGGAAGGACACGCCGGCCGACGGTCCTTTCGATCTCGCCAACCTGACCACGGCAACCATGATCTTCGAAGGCACCGCCCGCGAAGCCGCGCGCCTGTATCCGAAGAACGCCAACGTCGCCGCGACGCTGTCGCTGGCCGGCCTCGGCCTCGACCACACGCAAGTGCGCCTGTACGCCGACCCCGGCGTGACCGAGAACGTGCACCACGTCGAAGCCAAGGGCGCGTTCGGTGGTTTTGAACTGACCATGCGCGGCAAGCCGCTCGCGGCCAATCCCAAGACCTCGGCGCTGACCGTATTCAGCGTGGTGCGTGCGCTCGGTAATCGTGCACATGCGCTGTCCATTTAAGTGATGCGCTAAGTGCCAACCAATTAAGTAAATCATGACCGAACTGAATCTCAACGAGACATTGCCCATCTGCGTCGCCGGCCAATGGCGCCTGGGCGGCGGCGATCGCTACGCCACGCTGTATCCGGCCACCGGCGAAGCCGTCGCCTACCTCAACGCCGCCAGCGTGGCCGATGTCGAAGAAGCCATCGTCGGCGCCGACAAGGCTTTCCGCACCAGCGGCTGGGCGCAGAAGAAACCGCATGAGCGCGCCATCGTGCTGTATCGCGTCGCGCAACTGATCCGCGAACGCGGCGAAGCGCTGGCGCAACGCCAGCGTCTCGACAACGGCAAGCCGATTACCGAAACGCGCAATCTGGTCGGCAGCGCGGCGGCGACGTTTCAATTCTTTGCCGCCGCTTGCGAGACGCTGGAAGAAACCATCACCCCGACGCGCGGCGACAACCTGACCATGAGCGTCTACGAACCGATGGGCGTGGTCGCCGCGATCACGCCGTGGAATTCGCCGATCGCCAGCGAGGCGCAAAAGATGGCGCCCGCCTTGGCGGCAGGCAATGCCGTCGTGGTCAAGCCCGCCGAAGTCACGCCGCTGATGGCGCTGGAACTGGCCAGGATCTGCGAAGAAGCCGGCGTGCCGAAGGGCCTGATCAGCGTGCTGCCCGGCAAGGGTTCGGTGATCGGCGACGCCATCACGCTGCATCCGCTGGTCAAGCGCGTGTCCTTCACCGGCGGCACCACCACCGGCAAGCACATCGCCCACATCGCCGCCGACAAGATGATGCCGGTGTCGCTGGAACTGGGCGGCAAGTCGCCGACCATGGTGTTCGAGGACGCCGACATCGACCACGCCGTGGCCGGCGTGCTGTACGGCATATTCAGTTCCTCGGGCGAATCCTGCATCGCCGGTTCGCGCCTGTTCGTGGCGCGCGGCATCTACGACAGTTTCATGGAACGTCTGGCTGCGGGAGCCGCGGCGTTGCGCGTGGGCGATCCGGCCGACGAGCGCACGCAGATGGGACCGCTGATCACCGCGCGCCATCGCGAGGGCATTGAGTCCTACGTCTCCATCGGCGTGGCCGACGGCGGTCGCATCCGCACCGGTGGTACGCGTCTTGCAGGCGATCAGTTTGCACGGGGTTACTACTACTCGCCGACCATCATCGAAGGCGTCACCAACGACCAACGCATCTGCCAGGAAGAAATTTTCGGACCGGTGCTGGTGGCGATGCCGTTCGACAGTGAAGAGGACTTGATCGCGCAAGCCAACGATAGCGTGTACGCGCTGGCGGCCGGCATCTGGACGCGCGACTACAAGAAGGCATGGCGCTTCGGCCGCGCGGTGCAGGCCGGCAATGTGTGGATCAACACGTACAAGCAGTTTTCGATTTCGACGCCGTTCGGCGGCTGGCGCGACAGCGGCCTGGGACGCGAGAAGGGGCGCCTCGGCATCCTGCAATACATGGAGCAGAAGAGCATGTATTGGGGATTGAACGAGAACCCGCTGCCTTGGGCTGGTTAAGGAGAAGTATTGACGACGCTGGGTCCTGACTTTCGTCAGGACGACGGTGAAATTAGGAATGATGTCGGCCCGATAAGCCGTCGTCCCGGCGAACGCCGGGACCCAGCGGTGTAAAAGCACCGGGCGACAACAGGAAGTCAGGAGAAAAAGATGGACGTATTAGGTATCGACGAAATCACGTACGGCGCGGACGACCTGCCGGCTTGCCGCCAGTTCTTCCTCGACTGGGGCATGACGCTGGCGCAGGAGAGCGCCGGGGCATTGGTGTTCGAATCGCAGAACGGCTGCCGCGTGATCGTGCGCAGCAGCGCCGATCCGGCCCTGCCGCCCGCCATCGAAACCGGCCCGACGCTGCGCGAGGTGGTGTGGGGCGTGTCCTCCGCGGAGGTGCTGCTGAAGTTTGCGGATCGCATCAAGGACTTGCCGGGTTGCATAAATGAGGACAAGCGCGTCGGCTGTTCCGATCCCAACGGCCTGGCCGTGCGTTTCCAGGTCACGCAAAAGCGCGACGTCGCCGTCGAGTGCGCCACCATGAACACCTGGAACGAAAAGAACCGCATCAACCAGCGCAGCCCGGTGTACGACCACGCTTCGCCGATCGAAGTCGGCCACGTGGTGTTCTTCGTCAAGGATGTGCAGGCCTGCGAAAAATTCTATTGCGAGAACTTCGGCTTCGTGCCGTCCGACCACTATCCGGGCCGCGGCGCTTTCCTGCGCTGCGCCGATGTCGGCGGCCACCACGACATCTTCCTGCTGCAGCCGCCGGAAGCGCGTTCGGGCCTGAACCACGTCGCCTTCACCGTGCGCGATATCCACGAAGTGTTCGGTGGCGGCATGCACATGTCGCGCAAGGGCTGGGACACGCAACTCGGTCCGGGCCGCCATCCGATTTCGTCGGCGTATTTCTGGTATTTCAAGAATCCCGCCGGCGGCCTGATCGAGTACTACGCCGACGAAGACCAGCTCGACGCCGACTGGGAGCCGCGCGATTTCGAACCGGGTCCGACGGTGTTCGCCGAGTGGGCGATCGACGGCGGTATCGACGGCAACACGCGCCGTCAAAAGAATGCGCAAGGGCCGACCGGCAAATTCCTGACCGACCGTCAGCCGACCCACAAGTAATCGGAGCAAGTCATATGTCTTCTTTCAAAATCGGCATCCTCGGCGCGGGCATCGGCGGCCTCACCGCCGCCATCGCACTGCATCGCGCCGGCCATGACGTGGTCGTGTACGAACAGTCGAAACAATTCCTGCGCGTCGGCGCCGACATCAACCTGACGCCGAATGCCGTGCGCGCACTCGACGGTCTGGGCACCGGCATTGGCGACGCCGTGCGCCGCACCGCCGCGCGTCCGACCCATCGCATCAGCCGCACCTGGAATACCGGCGAAGAAACCTCGCGTCTGGAAATGGGCGACACCGCCGAGAAGAAATACGGCGCGCCGCAACTGACCATCCATCGCGCCGATCTGCTGGCCGCGCTGGCGGACGTGTTTCCGGCCGAGCGCGTGCGCTTTGCGAAGCGTGCGGAAGCGATCAGCGAAGACGCGCAAGGCATTACCATCACTTTCTCCGACGGCAGCACCGACAAGGTCGACGTGCTGATCGGTGGCGACGGCATCCACTCCGCCGTGCGCAGCGCCATGTTCGGCAAGGAAAGCCCGCGCTTCACCGGCGTGGTGGCGTTCCGCGCCGTGATCCCGGCCGACCGTGTGGCGCAGGTGCCGAACCTGCAAGCCTTCACCAAGTGGTGGGGGCCGAATCCGGAAAGCCAGATCGTCACCTTCCCGCTCAATTGCGGCAAGGACATTTTCATCTTCGCCACCACTGCGCAAGAAACCTGGCACCTCGAATCGTGGACCACGCCGGGCAGCGTGCAGGAGTTGCGCGACAGCTATGCCGGATTCCATCCCGACGCCACCGCGTTGCTGGATGCCTGCGATGAAGTGCTGAAGACCGCGCTGTACGAACGCGATCCGCTGCCGCACTGGTCCAAGGGCCGCATGACGCTGCTGGGCGACGCCAGCCATCCGATGATGCCGTTCATGGCGCAGGGCGCCGGCATGGCGATTGAAGACGCCGTGGTGCTGGCGCGCTGCCTGGAAAAAGTGACGACCGTCGACGGCATCGCCGACGCGCTGCATGTCTATGAAGAACTGCGTCTGGAACGCGCCAGCAAGATCCAGGTCGGTTCGCGCGGCAACAACTGGCTGCGCGAAGGCGGCAATGCGGATTGGGTGTACGGCTACGACGCCTGGGCTGTCCCGCTTGAAGCGGAAACGGTCTGAGGGGCTGAGTGATGAGCGACACAGAAAAAAAATCCGACCTGATGCTGCTGACCGTGCTGCTCAGGCACGATCAGACCAAGAATCTGGAAGACATCCAGGCGCACATGAAGAAGGTCGGCTGGTGGGATCGCTTCCCCGTCGAAGGCACGCGCGTGGTGTCGTGGACCGTGGCCATGGGCCTGGGCCAGATCGTCACGCTGGAATTGCCGCCGGCCTTGCTGCCGCTGGTGAACCTGGAGCTGGAACGCTCCGCCTGGGGTGTGTTCCGCACGGAATGCTACCCGACTTACGATTTTGTACCTGTGCGCGAGCAAATCCGCGAGCGCGTCAAGAATGGAGGCCAATAATGGTTGCAACAGTCACAGAGGTTTATCTCAATCCACATCAGGCGCGCCGCCGGCCGCCGACCCAGTATGAAGATCTGCTGGGCGATTCCATCGAGCGCGCCTATGGCTCGGGCATCACCGAACTGGTGGCGCTGGTGGCGCACCTGAATCGCACCGGCCCCGGCTGTCCGTACAACAACGGCATCTGGACCGAAGAAAATTACCAACAAGAAATCGCGCGTTTAGCGGCGTAAGCTTTGCTGCTTTTTTGAGCACGCTTAGCTATCTGACACTCAGGAGAACATGTAATGAGAACGACAGCCAATGATCCGGTCGATGCGGTCCTTGCCGTTGGATTGAAAGATTTGTGGTACCCGATCTGCCCTTCCGAATTCGTTGCCGAGCGCCCTGTTTCGTTGCGCCGCCTCGGCAAGAAATTCGTCTTCTGGCGCGAAGCCGACGGCACCTTGCACGCGTTGGAAGATCACTGCCCGCACCGCGGCGCGCCGCTCTCGATGGGCATCGCCATGGGCGACCGCATTGCTTGCGGCTATCACGGCGTGCAGGTGCGTTTCGACGGCGTCGTCACCAGTGTGCCGGGTAGCCCGGGTTGCAAACTGGAAGGCGCCAAAGCCACGCGTTCGTATCACGTCGCCGAGGCCTGCGGCGCGATCTTCCTGTTCAATTCCAGCAGCGATATCGCCGAACCGCCGCCGCTGCGCCTGCCGGAAGAACTGACCAGCCCCGAGTATTCCAACTTCCTGTGCTACACCGAATGGAAGGGCGACTACCGCTACGTGCTGGACAACGTCATGGACCCGATGCACGGCACCTTCCTGCACAAGCAATCGCACTCGATGGCCGAAGGCGACAACAAGGCTTCGTTCGGCATCCGCGAAACCGACATCGGTTTCGTGTTCGAGAAGGAAGGCCAGCGCGACGTCAACTTCGACTGGACCGAATGGGGCGACACCGGCCTGCACTGGATGCGCCTGGCGATTCCGTATCCGAAGACCGGCGGCCCCGGCGGCAGCTTCGTCATCATCGGCAGCTACACGCCGATCGTCGACAACGTTGCGGCGGTCTTCCACTGGCGTTGCCGCAAGCTGACCGGCTGGCAAAAGGACACCTGGCGCTTCCTCTATCGCAACCGCCTGGAAGCGCGTCACTGGAATGTGCTGGAGCAGGACCGCGTGGTGCTCGAAGTGATGGAGCCGGACGCCAACCAGCGCGAGATGTTGTACCAGCACGACATGGGCATCGTCCGCCTGCGTCGCCACATGCGCAATCTCGCCAAGGAACAACTGGCGAGGGAAGAAGCGGCCGAGGCGCAAAAGAGCGCGCCGAAGGCGGCTTGAGTCCGGTACCGGCCATGCAGACAGTGCGTCATGTGAAGACCGATAAGGTGGCCGAACTGGCCGCCTCGACCTGGTCCAATTGCCTGGTAATCGGCAACGAGATTGCGATGTCGGGCATGACCGCGCATCCGGCGTCGCGCACCGGCGTGCTCTCGACCTACGAGCAGACGCTGGTGGTGCTGGGCAAGGTGCGCGATCTGGTGGAGGCCGCCGGCGGCACGCTGGGCAGCATCTACAAGCTGGTGATTTATGTGAAGGACATCGCGGACAAGGATGAAGTCGGCCGTGCGCGCCGCGATTTTTTTGCGGCGCCGTATCCGTGCTCGACGCTGGTGGAAGTCAGCGGTCTGGTGTTTCCTGAGTTGACGGTCGAGATTGATGCGTTCGCGCGGCTCGACATCGATCTCCGTCAAGTCGTCATTCCAGCGAACGCTGGAATCCAGTGACTTGACTGAGGTCGATACGACACTGGGTCCCGGCGTGCGCCGGGACGACGGTGCAGAGGAATTTGGCGTTACGTATTTTTGATCAGGTTTGAAACGTAGGTTTTTATATGACTAGCAGCTCTCTTCTTTCCGTCCGCGTCCAGGCCATGCGTTTTGAAGCGCAGGGCATCGTCAGCGTGGAGATGATGTCGCCTGAAGGTGCCGGTGCGCAGTTGCCGGCCTTCGAAGCCGGTTCGCACATCGACCTGCACCTGGCCAACGGCGTCGTGCGCAGCTATTCGCTGCTCAACTCGCCGGCCGAGCGCCATCGCTATGTGGTCGGCGTGCTCAATGACCGCAACAGCCGCGGCGGCTCGCGCTATGTGCATGAACAGTTGCGCGTGGGCGCGACGCTGACGATCTCGGCGCCGCGCAACAACTTCCCGGTCGACGAGCGCGCCGCGCATTCGGTGCTGATCGCCGGCGGCATCGGCATCACGCCGATCTCCTGCATGTTCAATGACCTGCGCGGCAAGGGCAAGTCGGCCGAGCTGCTGTACTGCGCGCGTTCGCGCGCGGAAGCTGCCTTCGCCGACGCACTGCTGCAACAGCCCGGTGTGAGCAGCCACTTCGACGCCGAGAAGGGCGCGCCGCCGGACCTGCGTGCGTTCCTGGCGAGCAAGCCGAAGGACGCGCATTTTTACTGCTGCGGTCCGACGCCGATGTTGAATGCCTTTGAAGCGATCTGCGCTGAACTCGATTTGCCCAACGTGCACATCGAACGCTTCGCCGCGGCGGAAAACGTGGAAGCCGTGCAGGGCGATGAGTACGTCGCCGAACTGGCGCGCAGCAAGAAGTCGGTCACCGTCCCGGCCGGCAAATCGCTGCTGGACGCCTTGCTCGACGCCGGCATCGATGTCGACCACAGTTGCCGCGAAGGCGTCTGCGGCGCCTGCGAGACCAGGGTGCTCGAAGGCGAACCGGAACATCGCGACGGCGTGCTGAGCAGGAGCGAAAAAGCGTCGAACAAGATGATGATGGTGTGCGTGTCCGGCTGCAAGGGACGTCGCCTGGTACTGGATTTGTAGGAGGTTCCGATAAAACACCGCCAGCCGCGTTGCTTCGCCTTGCTATCGGTGCTTTCTTGAAACTTCCGAGTAGTGCTTAGCGCTCTTGAAAATGCCCACAAGCGTCGGGCATTTTTTTGAGCCAGAAAAATTTGTGGAACGTTGATTCATGGATGAAACAAGCGCGCCTGATTCGACGCTCCGGGAACCTGTCCAAGGTCCGTAGCGAGAGGCCATTGGACAGGTTAAAAAATTCACCTCTCATAGGCGCGGGGCAGATGAGAGCAGTGAACGCGGCGTCAGCCGTGCTTAATTGAAGGGGAGTTTCATGAAGAAGGTACTCTTTGCCGTCGCCGCCACCGGCTTCGCGGCAAGCGCATTCGCCCAGAGCAGCGTGACGATCTATGGCAGTCTGGACGCAGGCGTGGCATATATCAACAATCTGGGCGCGGCCGGCGGTTCCGTGATGCGCCTGGACCAGGGCACCATGCAGCCGGACCGTATCGGTTTCCGCGGCACGGAAGACCTGGGCGGCAACCTGAAGGCCAATTTCCAACTGGAAAGCGGCTTTTATACCGATACCGGCAGCCAGCCGAATGCCGGCAAACTGTTCAACCGCTATAGCACCGTCGGGCTGTCCGGCGACTTCGGCGCGGTGACGCTGGGCCACATGCCGGACGTGGTGTTCGACTATGTCGGTAAGCTTTCCAACGGCTATCAGTTGACCAACTGGTACCTGTTCCACCCTGGCAACCTGGACAGCCTGGCCAACACCTATCAGTTCGACAATGCGGTGCGCTACACCTCGCCGACTTTCTCCGGTCTGCAACTGAGCGGCATGTACGGTTTCGGCGAAGTGGCCGGCGACAGCGGCAACGGTCGCAACATCAGCGCCGGCGCGAGCTACACCAACGGTCCGTTGCGCGCGGCTTTGGCGTATTCGAAGCTGAACAATCGCGCGGCGGGTTACGGCGGCGCCTTCCTGCAAAGCGTCGGCCTGGGTACGGCGGCGACCGTGTTCAACAGCCTGACCACCACCGCAGCGGGCATCGGCTACACCATCGGCAGCGTGCGCCTGAATGCAGCCTATACCCAGGTCAAGCTCGATCTGCCCACCGGCGTGACGCCGAAGCAGAAGAACCTGGACCTGGGCGCGGCATGGCGTTATGCCACGGCCGACACGCTGAACTTCGGTTACAGCCTGTCCAAGCTGGAAGGTGCGCGCTGGAATACCTTCAGCCTGAGCAACGTGCATGCCTTGTCCAAGCGCACGGAGTTGTATGTGCAGGCAGCGTATCAACGCGCCGGCGGCGACGCCAAACTGGCCGTCATGAACGGCACCGGAGCAAGCGGAGCGACCGGCGTGTCCGGCGGCTCCAGCCAACTGGTGACGACCGTGGGCATGCACCACTCGTTCTAAATAAATCGCAATCAATGGTGTGATGCAAACCGGCGCCGACCGACATCCCGGCGCCGGTTTGTTTTTGGGGACAATAAGATGACTAAATTGAAACTCGGCACGCGGCTGGGCCTCGGCTTCGGCCTCGTGGTCTTGCTGCTGATCGGCATCACCGGCCTCGCGATACAAAGCCTGGGCGCCTTGCACGACGGTACGCAACTGATCGTCAAGAATCGCTATCCGCAAGTGGTGATCGCCAACGATGTGGTGCTGCAGATCAGCGAGAACGCCATCGCCATGCGCAACATCCTGCTGATCGACGACCGCGATGCCTTGCAGAAGGAAATCCGGCGCATCGAAGACGGCGAAAAGAATATCGACGCCAATCTCGACAAGCTCCGGCAGATGCTGTCGAGCGACATGGGCCGCAAATCGTACGGCGAAATCATGGCCCTGCGCGCGACTTATGAAAAAGGCCGCAAGGAATTCCTCACGATGGCGTCCACCGGCGCCACCATGGACGCCTCGCAATTGCTGCTGACCACGCTGCGCACCGATCAGCAAAATTACATCAACCGCGTCAAGGGCTACATCAGGGGCGGTTCCATCGTCATGGAAAAGAGCAGCGTGGAAGCCGCCGACCTGTACCACGGCAAGACCGTCGTCATGCTGAGCATGGCCGCCATCGCAGTGCTGCTGGCCTGCGGCTTCGCGTACTGGATCACGCGTTCGATCACGCGCCCGGTCAACCATGCCGTGCAGGTCGCGCAAAGCGTGGCGGCGGGCGACCTCAGCAGCGAGGTCGAGGTGACATCCGGGGACGAGATCGGCCAATTGCTCGCCGCATTGAAGGACATGAACGGCAGCCTCACCAACATCGTCGCCGAAGTGCGTACCGGCGCGGACACCATCGCTACCGCCTCGACCGAGATCGCCAGCGGCAACCTCGACCTGTCCTCGCGCACCGAGCAGCAGGCCAGCTCGCTGGAAGAAACCGCGGCGACGATGGAACAACTGACTTCCACCGTCAGGCAGAACGCCGATAACGCGCGTCAGGCCAACCAGTTGGCGGCAACCGCCTCCGAAGTCGCCACGCACAGCGGCGAGGTAGTGGCGCAAGTGGTGACGACGATGGGATCGATCAGCGATTCATCGAGAAAAATCGTCGATATCATCAGTGTGATCGACGGCATCGCGTTCCAGACCAACATCCTGGCGTTGAACGCGGCGGTGGAAGCGGCGCGCGCCGGTGAGCAAGGTCGGGGTTTCGCGGTCGTCGCGAGCGAAGTGCGCAGTCTGGCGCAACGTTCGGCCACCGCCGCCAAAGAGATCAAGGCGCTCATCGACGACTCGGTTGAAAAGGTCGGCATCGGCAGCAAGCTGGTGGCGCAAGCCGGCGCGACGATGGAGGACGTGGTCGCCAGCGTCAGGCGCGTCAGCGACATCGTCGGCGAGATCAGCTTCGCCAGCCAGGAGCAGAGCTCCGGCATCGAGCAGGTCAACCAGGCCATCACGCAGATGGATGAAGTGACGCAACAGAATGCGGCGCTGGTCGAGCAGGCCGCGGCAGCGGCGCAATCCTTGCAGGATCAGTCGGCCAACCTGGCGCAGGTGGTGGGCGTGTTCAAGATCGCCGCATCGCAACGTCCGGCCCGACTCTCCCTGATGCCGGCAACGGCTTCCGTTGAAAGATCCATTCCGGCCGACGCTGCTCGCTTGCGAGGGCCTGCGCGCAGGCCAATTGCCGTCGCCGATGACGACGGCGATTGGCAGCAATTCTGAGAGGGGGAGCGGTGGATGTTGTCTTCTCCGAGACAATCACCAACGGCGCACTAAATCAAATCGGCGCCAGTTGATCTGAATGATCTTGCAATGTGCCGATCCGGCAAGAAGCTGGCGCCGCCGAATATCTTTTCTCGCAAGGTGCCGGGACGGTATTCGCTCTTCATCAATCCGCGTTGGCGCAACACCGGAGCGACTTCGTCAACAAACGTGGCGAACCAGTCAGGAGTAACGACCGGGACCAGGTTGAAACCGTCGATGCCGGCATTGGTCCAGCGTTCGATTTCGTCGGCAATCCGTTCCGGCGTGCCGGCGAATGCTTTATTCAGGCGGCGTCGGATCACGTCTCCAAAGCGTGCGGTCTTGTCCGGCTCCGCATCGATGGCCGCCAGAATATTCCCCTGAATGGCGTCGGTTTTGATGTCTTTCAACGGCGTGTCGGGATCGATGCTGGAAAGGTCAAAGCCGATGCTGCCGGAGAGGTGGGCCAGGTAGGCCGGCTCGCTACGCCAGTGCAGAAACTCTTCGTGCTTGACGCGCGCTTCCGCCTCGGTGCTGCCGATGACGGGATGAATCATGGTGAGAAATTTCAGGTCGCCGCGCCGACGACCGTACTGCGGCAGCAGATGATTGATCGCCGCTATGTCCCGTTGCGCTGATTCCGGGGTGAAGGCCGGTAAAAAGGTCAGCTCCGCATGCCTGGCCGCGAATTCCCTTCCCGCGCCCGATGTACCGGCTTGCGCCAGAATCGGCGTGCGCTGCGGAGATGGCTGCGGCAAGTGCGGGCCTTCCACGCGATAACGCTTTCCCTGATGATGGATCGCGTGTACTTTTTCCGGGGCGGCATAGCGGCCTTGAGACGTATCCGCAACAACGGCATCGTCCTCCCAGCTTGCCTCCCATAGCTTGTAGGCGACTTCCGTGTATTCCTCCGCCCACTGATACCGATCGTCATGTCGTTCCAGTTCGCTGTATCCGAAGTTCCTCGCGGCATTTTGCAGATAACTGGTGACAATATTCCAGCCGATGCGCCCGTTCGTCAGATGATCGAGTGTGGAAAATTTGCGCGCGAAGGAAAAGGGATGCTCCTGGATGATGGAGCTGGTCACAATGAAACCAAGATGTTCGGTCACATAGCCAAGTGCTGAAATCAGGCTGGCAGGATCATTGGATGGAAACTGCATCCCTTCGCGGACCGAGGCATTGCGGCTGCCTTCGTAAGTATCGTAGACGCCGACCGTATCGGCAAAGAAGATGGCGTCGAGCTTGCCGCGCTCTGCCGTCTGCGCAAGTCTGACCCAAGGTTCAAGCTTGGAAAAGTTGCGCTGATCGCTTGCTTCCGGCCGTCGCCATTGACCGTGCGACTGGTGAGAAAGGGTCACGTGGGTGAAGGCGTTGTAAATGATGTCGCGAGTCAATTTGGTATGGTCCTTTCATTGGCGATGGCGCTCCGTTGACGCGGGGCTGCATGCAACATATGCATGCGTTCACGCCGCCCGCTTGAATGATGACGCGCGCTCCAGCTTCGGCAAGGCGGCGATCAACTCTTGCGTATAGGGATGCCGGGGCGAGGCGAAAATCTCTTCCGCCCGTCCTTCCTCCACAATGACGCCGTCCTTCATCACCAGGACGCGATCCGCAATGTGATGGATGACTCCCAGATCGTGGGAGATGAAGATGATGCTCAAGTCGTATTTGGCGCGAAGGTCGACCAGCAGATCCAGTATCTGCGCCTGGATGCTGACGTCCAATGCGGACACGGCTTCGTCCAGCACGAGCACCTCGGGATTGACTGCCAGGGCGCGCGCAATGGCGACACGCTGGCGCTGGCCGCCGGACAGATTGATCGGATACGCGCCGGCGTGTTGCGCATTCAGGCCGACCGTCGTCAAGAGGCGGATCACATCTTCTTGCTGCGCCTTTTTGCCGCCGCCATACAGACTCAGAACGTCGCTCAGGATGCGCGCAACCGTCCAGCGCGGGTCGAATGAGCTGTACGGGTCCTGATAGACCATGGCGATCTTGCCGCGCACCTTGCGCCTCTCATGATGGCTGCCCTTGAGCCACTCGATGCCCTGGTAGCGGACCGAACCGCCGTCCAGCGGAGTCAGTCCCAGCAGCACTCGTGCGACCGTGCTTTTGCCGGAACCGGACTGACCGACAATGCCCAGCACTTCACCCTTTTTCAAATCCAGCGACGCGTTTCTGATGGCATGAATGAGCTGTCCGTCGGGGGCCTTGAATGACTTGCGCAGATCGCACGCCTGCAGCAGGACTTCGCCGGTCGCCGCGGACGAGGATGGGGTCGCGTTCAGATTGTCGAGGATCGATGGCGCGTCGCTTAAACGCCGGCCTCTGGTGTCCGGTCCCGGTACGGCTCGGATCAGGGCCTGGGTGTATGGATGCCGGGGATTGCCCAAGACCTGTTCTGTCGAACCGGACTCCACTACCTTGCCGGCTTTCATGACCAGAATTACATCGGCCACGCTGGCGACCACCGACAAATCGTGGCTGATCAGAATCAAGCTGGTGCCGCCCTTGATCAAGCCCCGCAAAACCTGCAGGACCTGGCCCTGCACCAGTACATCCAGCGCCGTCGTCGGCTCATCGGCAATGATGACCGGAGGATTCTGCGCCAGCGCGGTGGCGATCAATGCACGCTGGCGCAGCCCGCCTGACAGTTCGCCGGGGTACTGGTCTTGGCGGATCTCGGGTTGAGGCACGCCGACCTTCGTCAACAGTTCCATGATGCGTTGCCGGGTCTGGCGTCGGTCCAGATCGAGATGCGCATGCAGGGCTTCCGCAATTTCGCGCCGCACCGGCTGCAGCGGATCGAGCGATACCAGCGCGTCCTGCAATACATAACCCACTTGTGCGCCCCGCAAGGCTTTCAATTTGCGCGGCTTGGCTGACAACAGCGACTGCCCGCGGTAACGCAGCACGTCGGCCTTGACGACCGCATTGTCGCCGGCCAGGCCGAGCAGGGCGCGCGTAGCGACCGTCTTGCCGGAACCGGATTCGCCGACGATCGCCACCGTTTCGCCTTTATGCAGTCGCAGGTTGAAATGACTGACAACGGATTTATAGCCGTCGCCGGTTTGAAAGCCCACTTCGAGATTCTGTACATCGAACAGGACTTCGCGTTTTGGATCGGATGAAGCGATGGTCATGTCCTTGTCCCTTCAGACCTTGCCTGGATATAACTGAAAAGGGTTGAGAAACTCAACGCCACCAATACCACTGCGGTGCCCGGTATGACGATCAGCGATGGCGCTTCCAGCAATTGCGCCTTGCCTGCGGCAAGCAGCGCACCCCACTCGGAGGAAGGCGGTTTGACGCCCAGACCGAGATAGGAAAGGCTGGACGACCAGACGATCGACTTTCCCACGCCCAGGCCGGTAACCGGAATCAACGGACGTATGGCATTCGGTATGATGTGCTGGAACAATACCCGGGCGCGCGAATGTCCGAGCGCAATCGCCGCTTCCACATACGCGCTGCTGCGCACCAGCAAGGTTTGTCCGCGCACCAGACGCGCATAGCCCGGCGCCGCGCCGATGCCTACCGCGACCGCGACGTTGAATGGACTTTGTCCGAGTATGGTCACGAACATCAAGGCAACCAGCAAGGTGGGGAAGCTCAATAAAATCTCGATCAGCCTGTCCACGGCGCCGCGGGCAAAAGGCGGGGGCAGCGCGGCCAGAAAACCGAGCGGCACCGCCAGGACGATCGCGATGATCATCGCCAATATTCCGATAAGAAAGGATTCGCGCGCGCCGAACACCAGGCGCGAATAGAGATCGCGGCCGATCTCATCCGTACCCAGCCAATGCTT
This sequence comes from Herbaspirillum sp. RV1423, assembly GCF_000577615.1. Lineage (GTDB taxonomy): Bacteria > Pseudomonadota > Gammaproteobacteria > Burkholderiales > Burkholderiaceae_D > Herbaspirillum. The sequence goes on along the minus strand of NZ_CBXX010000026.1, from coordinate 11,996 downwards.
GGCCGAAAATGGGGCCAGTGTGTTGAGCAGGTCGGTTTCCAGCGGCGAGCGACCCGTCAACGTGCCAGGGGCGATGGACGCCCACACAGTGAACAGAATCACCACGGCGCTTAGCCATACCAATAACGGAGCACGCCGTGCTTCACGCAGCAGGCGCCAGGGCAAAGGCGCTTGTGCCGCACCGTATGCCGGCACATTGTTCCCGTCGGAGAAAGGTATCGCCATCTCAGTTCCCTCCTTTGTAGCGCAGACGCACTCGCGGATCGACAATCGTGTAGAGCCAGTCGGTAAGAAAGGTCAGGCCCACATAGACAATGCTGACGATCAGGATGATTCCCGAAATCAGCTCAAACTCTTTGAGTTCCACCGCACTGACCAGCAAGGCGCCGATACCGGGGCGGGAAAATACGTTCTCCACAATAACGGCGCCCGAGACCAGCGCGCCGAAGGCCCAGCCTGACAAGGTGATTCCGGGAATCAATGCAGGGCGCAGCGCGTGCACCACCCGAACCCGGAAATCCGACGTTCCCCTGGCGCGTGACGACAGCACATGCGGATGCCGCAATGCCCGCTCATACTCCGCACGTATCGCTTGCCCCAGAAACCCGGCCAGAGGCAGCGCCAGGGTGAATGCGGGCAGCCAGATCCCCGGCAGCGACGAACCGCTGACGACGGGAAACCAGTCCAGGCGCACCGCAAAAAACAGCAGCAGCAACAGGCCGAGCCAGTAGTGCGGCATGCCTGCGACCAAGGCTTCCACGGCTGCACCGAAGCGCGACACCGTCGCGCGCCGCCCGCCGGTGGCGATGATCCACACTAGTGTGAGGACCCACGCAAACACAATGGCTACGACGGTCAGCCTGGCTGTCGCGCCGATCTGTTCGCCTATCAAGTCCGTCACCTTGCGGCGCGACTGCATGGCGATACCTAAATCGCCCCTGACCACGCCTGTCAGATAGGCGCCGTATTGCACCGGCAAGGGTCGGTCGAAGCCGAATTCCTTGTTGATCGGGGCCAGTTCCTCGGGCGTGCGTTCGATGCTCTGGCCCTCATAGACATTGAGATAAATAGTGGCCCGGTCTCCCGGCAAAATCGCTTGCGCGAAAAACAGCAATGTCACGGTGACCCATAGAGTGATCAATGCCTGCCCCAGTTTGGACAGGACGGCCACGGCGCGTCTGGTCTTGGCCCGCTCGCCGGCTTCGCTGGAAGCACGCGGCGACGCTTCGCCTTCCGGTGCTGCTGGCGGCGACAAGTTGTCGCCGGTGGGGACTGCAGATGATGGAGGTGTGGTCATCGGGGGAATTCTTGCTGTAGGTCCGGGCATGGCGGCAAGCCGGCCTGCGCCGCCACTTGCGATTTCGTTGCCTTCATGCGGCCGGAGCCGCGCCCCGGTCGCATGAAAGGCTGGGTAAAGCCGACGCGATCAGTTCTTCTTGACCTCGTAAAACCATGGGGCATCATTGTTCTGCAGCAGGCCGCTCAGGTACTTTTGCTCAACGATGTTGTACGCGGATGCATAGAATCCGAGCGCCAGCGCGTCATCGCTGATGCGTTTCTGGAGCGCCGCAAATTTGGCTTTCCGCGCATCGGGTTTGGATTCCGCGTGCGCGGCGATGATGGCTTCCTGCAGTTTCCAGTCGCGCGATCGCACTCTGTTATGCGGATTGGGCTCGCCATCCTCGACGGCGTATTTGTTGATCTGCTGACGCGCGTAGATGGTGGAGGTGCTGGTGTTCTTGCCTGGCGGCCGGTAATTGATGGACAGCACGGTCGGCGCGTACACCGTCCAATACCCCTGATAGATATCGTATTCGTCGGCCTTGGTGTAGCGGCCGGCGGCCAACTCGGTTTTTGTGAGCACAGGAATGTTGAGCTTGAAACCGACTTTCTTGACCTCGGCTTGCAGCGCCTGCGCGGCGATCAAGCCTTCGGCATTCGTCAGGTTGGGATACAGCGGGAGCACCACCTCCAGCACCTTGCCGTCCTTGTTGACGCGATAACCTTCGGCGTTGACGGCGCCGTAGCCTGCTTCCTTGAGCAGGGCGATCGCCTTGTCCGGGCTATAAGCGTACTGATTATTCAGATCGATGTATTCTTGCGTGCTTTGCGAAAAAGCGCCATTGCCCTCATATGGGACGGCGCCGCGGAAGACGCTTTCGACGATTTTCTTCCGGTTGCTGGCATAGCCGAATGCCTGGCGAATACGTTTGTCGGTGAACGGGCCTGCTTCAACATTGAACGACAATGCGACGTTGCGGCCGGGCGCGAATTGCTGTGATGTGAGGTATTTGCCCTGCGCTTCTTTCCACTTGACCGATGGCGGGTCGTAGACGATGTCGGCCTCGCCTTTTTCCAGCGCCAGCCAGCGTGTATTGCCGTCCGGTACGAATTTCCAGAGGACGGTCTTCAGGTAGGCAGGACCGCCGTGCGTGCCTTCCGGTCCCCACCGATACTTGTCGTTGCGCTCAAAGACGATTTCTTCTCCGTGCTTCCATTCCTTCAAATAGAAGGGACCGCTGCCGATAGGCTTCTCTCCGAGTTCCTTGAGATCGCGGTCCAATGACGGACCCGAATTGATGCCGAACAAGGCGCTCGACAGCATGTCCGCCAGATAGGGCTGGGGATAGGTCGTATGAAACTCGACGGTGTATGGATCTATCGCCTTGGCTTCCTTGAAAAAGGAATCGTGCACCGAGGTCGAAAGCTTTTTCCAGAAATCGAAATTCTTGACCACCGTTGCGGCATCCAATTTGGCGCCATCGGTAAACTCCACGTCGTCGCGCAGCTTGAAGGTCCACACCGTCCCCCGTTGATTCCAGCTCTTTGCCAGCCAGGGATGAAGTTTATTTTTTTCGTCCAGATAGACCAGGCTATCGAGAATCTGGCGCTTTGGGTAGGTCGCTTGTGTCCACCATTGGAATAGCGATGCCGGCTCAATCGAATGCAGATAGACCAGTGTGTCCGATTGTTTTTGTGCGGGTGCATCGGCCAGCGCGACGCCTTCTCCGAACAGACCAATTAATAAAATGCTGCCTAATATCGAACGACGAGAAATTTTCATGAACGCTCCGCTAATTACATCGAGTGAATCTGCATGCTGATGAAGTTATGTCCGGGACATAAACCGATCGCATAATGTAGTTCACTCTCAAAACCTTAGTAAGTAATTAATTCGTATAACAATGCTCGGTATATTTATTAGGCCTGCGCGCCGAGGATCCCAATGTGAAGTCGGCGATTCGGCTGATGGAGAGCGAGCCGCGCGGAAATCGGGGCTCAGGAAAAGCGGATGATTGGCTGTCGATTTACTCGCGGAATTGACCTTCTCCGATTGATTCACCTCGAGCCATCTTCCAGCATCTTGCGAAGGCGGGGACTCGATGGTGCGGCTTCTTATCACCCAATGCTTGCAGCAGGCCATCAGGAGCAATGGCCAGCCCCGTTTCGGGGCATAATGTCGTCAATTTCATTCCCTCTGCGCTACCGTGCGCGATTTCACAATGGCAACAGACCAACCACGACCAAGCCTGCACGACGAACTGGTGTCGACGCGTATCCGTGCGCGCATCAAGGCGGCGGGCGTGCGCTTTCACGCCAATGACAATATCGCCGAGTTCATCCGCGACGGCGAACTGGAGGCCTTGCAGGCCGAGGTGCAGGCCAAGCTGGCCGGCGTGCTGGAAAGCCTGGTGATCGATGTCGAGAGCGATCACAATACCCAGGACACCGCCAAGCGCGTGGCCAAGATGTATGTGCAGGAAGTGTTTCGCGGGCGCTACCAGGCGCCGCCGCCGGTGACGGAATTTCCCAATATCGAACGCCTGAACGAACTGATGATCGTCGGTCCGATCACGGTGCGCAGCGCCTGCTCGCATCACTTGTGCCCGATCATGGGCAAGGTCTGGGTCGGCGTGATGCCGAACGAGCATTCCAACCTGATCGGCCTGTCCAAATACGCGCGTCTGATCGAGTGGATCATGAGCCGCCCGCAAATCCAGGAAGAGGCGGTGTCGCAGGTGGCCGATCTGCTGATGCAAAAGCTGCAGCCGGACGGCCTGGCGATCGTGATGGAGGCGGATCACTTTTGCATGCACTGGCGCGGCGTCAAGGATACCGAGTCGAAGATGATCAATAGCGTCATGCGCGGTTCTTTCCTGCGCGACGCCAACCTGCGCCGCGAGTTTCTCGCTCTTATTCGGAAGGGGTAAACCATCATGCTGGTTCGTCTGATCTATGCAAGCCGCGCCTGTGAGCCGATTTCCCACGAACTGGTCGACGGCATCCTGGCGACGGCGCGCCGCCACAATCCGGTCAACGGAGTCACCGGCGTGCTGTGCCACAGCGAAGACGTGTTCGTGCAGGCGCTGGAAGGCGGGCGCGACCAGGTCAACCAGTTGTATGCGCGTCTGCTGCAGGACAAGCGCCACAAGGATGTGGTGCTGTTGTGCTATGAAGAGATCGACGTGCGCCGGTATTCGTCGTGGACCATGGGCAAGGTCAGGCTGGACAAGGTGAACCGTTCGTTGCTGCTGAAGTATTCGTGCTCCGGCGTGCTCAATCCTTACGATGTGTCGGGCTGTGCGACGGTGGCTTTGCTGGAAGAGTTGGCGGAGACGGGCGCTTTTGCGGTGCGCGACTGATTGGTGAACGGGTCCTAGCTCAGGCTGGCCGACGCCCAGATGGTTTCGAGGTTGGGCAGGTTCAGTTTGGCTGGATCGGCGTACGAGGCGATCCTGTCGCCGCTGCGCGTGGTGGCGAGGTCGATGATCTCGATCGGGATCGTCGACATGGCGGTCGCGGAGAAAAAGACCTTGACCTTGGGCGTCAGCAGCGATCCCGGATGCTGGTCGATGATGATGCCGACTTTTCCCGATTGCATCAGCACGCAGGACCCGGTCGGAAAAATTCCCACGCTTTTGATGAAGGCTTCGAGGATGGTCTCGTCGAAGTGGCCCTGGTTGTTGGCCATGCGCTTGATCGAATGGCCCGGCTCCCAGCCGGGTTTGTAGGGCCGGTTGGAGGTGATCGCGTCGTAGACGTCGCACACCGCGCCCATTTTCGCCACCAATGAAATCTGGTTGCCTTTGAGGTTGAAGGGATAGCCGCTGCCGTCGATTTTTTCGTGATGATGCAGCGAGACGTCGAGCGCGGCGTCGCCGATGCCGGCTACGCCGCGCAGGATGGCATGGCCGGCTTCGGTATGTTTCTTGACCGAGGTGAATTCGTCGTCGGTGAGCTTGCCGGGTTTGTTGAGGATGTCGGCCGGGACGGCCATCTTGCCGATATCATGCAGCAAGCCTGCAAGACCGGCTTGCCGGGTTTCTTCCGGCGGCAGGCCGAGCTGATGGCCGAGCGCGATCATCAGGGCGCAGACCGCGACCGAATGCATGTAGGTGTAATCGTCGGCAGTTTTCAGGCGCGCCAGGCTGATCAGCGCGCCGGAGTTGCGCGATACGGAGGTAGTGATTTCCTCGACCAGCGGCATTGCCTGCTTCAAGTCTACCGCTTTGCCCAGCCGGGTCTCGTGGAACATGGTCATGATGGCTTTTTTGGAAGAGGTCAGCACGCGCGCGGCGTTGACGCGTTCTTCCTCGGCGCCGACGCGGACGGCAATTTTTGCCGGAACGGGTCTGCCGGGTGAGGGTTCCGGCTTGTCGGCAGCGACGGCGGCGGGCTTGGGCTCATCTTCGACCACGATGTCGCGGCCCTTGGTGGTATCGATCAGGATTTCGTGGATCTTGGCGGAACGCAGCGTCTTGAGGTCTTCGTATTTTTCCAGTTTGAAAGAACCCCGCCAGAATGGATGACTCATCCATGGACCTGGGATTTCTTGAATATACATGCCAAGACGTAGTTGTTCGGGTGCAATACGCTTCAACACTGCCGGTCCTCCATGGACGCTTATTTTAAATGTTGCTGTTCTGAAAGGTGCGTGAATCCTGGATTTTCAAGGGATTCAGCACAGCGATTGCATGCGTCTATCCTATCAGAACATTCTCGGAATGTGGCTGACGTTTGCAGTTGTTTTCGGAGTGAGGCAAGACGGCGCGGACGACTTCGGTTTGTCGTCCGCGGTTGTCCGCAAGAAGGTGGGAGAGGCGTTATTTCGTCGCGTGCGGCGTGGCGGGATTGCTGGTCAACAGACGCAGAAAGCTGGCCAGGCATGCGGCGCCGGCGAAACCTGCGCCGAGTCCGAGCGCCAGCTTCGAGCCATGCAGTTCGGACACGCTGAAGCACAAGGCCACGAGCGCGGCGCCGATGCTCTGGCCGAGCAGGCGCGCGGTGGCGACGATGCCGCTGGCGCCGCCGCTGCGTTCGGGCGGGGCGCTGGTCATCAATGCTTTCAGGTTGGGCGACTGGAAGAAGCCGAAGCCCATGCCGCACACCAGCATGCGCCACGAGATGTCGAACACGCTCGGTTCGGCCGGCATGAAGGTCATCAGCAGCAGGCCGATGCACAGCATGGCCAGCCCGAAGCCGCCGAGGATGCCGGCAGGGTAATGGTCCGACATGCGTCCGGCGATCGGCGCCATGATGGCGACGGCGACCGGCCACGGCGTCATCAGCAGGCCGATTTCCACTTGCGTGCGGCCGAGGTCGTGATGGAAGAAAAACGGCAGCGAGACGAAGGCCAGGCCCTGCGCCGCGAACGAACAGACGGCGGTGATCGCCGACAGCGTAAACATCGGCCGACGAAACAGGTCGACCGGCAACATGGGTGCCGGATGGGAGGCTTGTCGGCGCAGCAGGAAGATGCCGCACACCAGCGCGGCGACAAATTCGAGTACGACCACATTGACGGCGGCCTGGTGCGCACCTTCGCCGATGGCCAGGATCAGCAAGCCGAAGGCGGCGGCATTGAGCAGCGCGCTCTTGATGTCGAAATAGTGCGAAGACTTGGGCGTGTATGGCAGCGAGGGCACGGCCAGCGCCAGGCCGATGATGCCGAGCGGGACATTCACCGCGAACAGCCAAGGCCACGGCGCAATCGCCAGGATCGCCGACGCGACGCTGGGGCCGACGGTGAAGGCGATGGCGACGATCAGCGTGTTGAGGCCGACGCCGCGTCCGAGCGAGCGGGTCGGATAGATGAAGCGGATCAGCGCGGTGTTGACGCTCATGATGCCGGCGCCGCCCAGTCCTTGCAGGAAGCGTGCGACCGTCAGCGTCGGCAGCGACCACGCCACCGCGCACAGCAGCGAGGCGGCGGTGAACAGCGCCAGTCCGGCGATGTAAATGCGGCGGTAGCCGATGATTTCACCCAGCGCCGCCAGCGGCAACAACGACACCATCATCGCCAACTGGTAGGCGGTGACGATCCAGACCGAGGCGGCCGGCGTGGTGTTGAGGTCCTTGGCCATGACCGGCAGCGCAGTGTTGGCGATGGCGGTATCGAGCGTTGCCAGGCCGACTGCGATCAATAGGGTGATGATGGCAAGGCTGCGTTTGTCGGCCGGGAGTCCTTCTCCGGCAATGACGATGTGAGACGAATTGGCAGCAGGGGCGGCCGTGGACTTCGAAGGTTCCATTGTGGAGCGGTATTGAGTGAGGAAGAGGTATTGCATGCCGCCGGCGGCTACTGCGCGACGCCCGGCAGTCAGACAAAAGCAGCGATCATGATATACGGGAACAGCCGGAGCTGCAGGCGGAGGCGATTTTGCGGTGGTTGCCGGTGGTTGCGTATGGAATCTGATTTAAAGTATTTTTCAGAAAATATAAGATGTTTTTCTGGTTATGCCTTGTCGTTGATTACAATGATGCTCCACCCTAGCGAGAAGATTCATGCTCAAGCAAGCCGCCTTACAACAGCCGGTGTCTCGTTCTCCCGCCATCCGATCCGCAGGCATGTTGCCGGGGTTGTCATTCCGTCAGCTATTGCTGGCCGCGTTTTTGCTCATCGCTGCGTTGTTGAGCGGTACCTCTGTGCATGCCCTCTTTACGCTTGAGCGCATGTCGACCCATAGCCGCGAAACCGCCGGGCAGGCTGTGCGTCTGACCGAGGAGGCGCAGCGTCTTGCCGAGCGGACCGTGGCGATGGAGCGTAGCGCCAGGCAATATCTGGTGCTGGACGATCCGGCCTTCCGTGATCGCTATGCCGAGGCCTGGCAGCAGGCCAAGGCTGCGCTGGCAGAGTTGCGGGAGGCGTTGCCGCAGGCGCCGGCCGAGGTTTTCAATGCCTGGAACAGTTATAGCGAGGCAGCCTGGACGGTGTTACAGGCCAGCGAGGGGCAAGAGCAGGTTGCGCCGCCGGGCCCGGTCCGGGGCAAGCGCAAGCCGGAGGTGCGCAAGCCCGATCCGCGCGCGCTGTTCCAGGCTTTCGAGCATCTGCCGGCGCTCAACGAGCAATTGGCGCAGGAAAGCAAACGCGAAGTCGAACGCCGTAACAACGCCTTGTCCGATGATCTGGAGCGGCAGCGCAAGATGCTGACTTTCCAGGTGATCGGCGCCATTGTGCTCGCGGTGCTGCTGGCGTTCTGGTTCGGCCTGTGGCTGTCGCGGCCGCTGGCGCGCATGGAAATGGCGATCGGCCGTCTCGGCGAGAATCGTTTTGACCAGCCGATCGAGGTCAAGGGGCCGGCAGACTTGCGCCGCCTCGGGCAGCAACTGGATTGGTTGCGCCGACGCCTGGCGGACCTGGAGGCGGAGAAGTCGCGCTTCCTGCGTCATGTGTCGCATGAGTTGAAAACGCCGCTGGCCGCCTTGTGCGAGGGCGCGGCCTTGCTCGACGACGAGGTGGCGGGCAAGCTGACCGACAGCCAGCGCGAGATTTCGCGCATCCTGCGCCAGAACACGCAGTCGCTGCAGACCCAGATCGAGGATTTGCTGCGCTATAACGAAGTGGCCTTCGACGCCCAGCATATCAATCGCCTGCCGGTGGATCTGCGCGCGCTCCTGTATAAGGTGATCGACGACCAGCGCCTGCAATGGGTGGCACGCGATCTCAAGATCGAGGTGGAAGGCGGTCCGCGTACGGCGGTACTGGATCCGGACAAGTTTGCCGTCGTACTGGCCAATTTGTTGTCGAACGCGGTGCGTTTCAGTCCGCGTGGCGGTACGATACGTTTTGTGTTGTCCGACAGCGAAGGCCGTGTGCGCATCGATTGCGTCGACCAGGGACCGGGCGTGGCGGCGACCGACGCCAGCCGGATTTTCGATCCCTTTTATCAGGGCCTCAACCAGCCGCAGGGCGCGCGCCACGGCAATGGCATCGGCCTGTCCATCGTGCGCGAATATGTGCTGGCGCATGACGGCGATGTCCGTCTGGTGCCTGCGGCGGCCGGTGCGCATTTCCGCATCGAGCTGCCCGATGAAAGTTAGAACATCAATGATGAAAACAAGAATATTTTCTCTCTCGTTATGCCTGGCGCTGGCCGCATGCACTACCCGCGCGCCGGAAGCGCCGACTGCAGAGGTCAAGCTGGTGACGACTGTGAGCGGCGTGGACGATCTGCTGGCATATCACCAGTCGTTGCGCCGCTTGTCGCAACAGGAACTGGCGCGCGAGCTGCAGACGCTGAACGCGCGCCAGGGCGGCGGCGCCATGCTGGCGATGCAAAAGGCGATGGCGCTGGGCCTGACGCGCGACGCCAACGACCTGGCGCGGGCTCAGGTACAGCTCGGCACGGTTCTTCACGCGAGCGACACCGATGCCGATGCCAACGCGCTCAAGCCGTTGGCGCAACTGCTGGTGAGCAATTATGCGGAGATGCGCCGACTCAGCGAGAGCGCCGAGAAGGCCGGGGTGCAGGCCAGGGAAAATCAGCGCCGGCTGGATCAACTGAGTGAAAAACTGGAGGCGCTCAAAAACATCGAGCGCACCTTGCCGGGCCAGTCGAAATAAATGCCTACGCCGCGCCACCTGCTGCTGGTCGACGACGATGCCGATTTACTGCGGTTGATGTCGCTGCGCCTGAGGGCCAACGGCTATCGCGTCACCGCCGCAGGCAGTGCCGAAGCCGCGCAGGCGCAGATGGCGATCGATTTGCCGGCGCTGGTGATCAGCGACATCCGCTTGCCGGGCAAGGACGGGCTGGCGTTGTTCGATGACATTCGTGCGCAGTATCCGGCGCTGCCGGTGGTTTTGCTGACTGCGCACGGCACCATACCCGACGCAGTCGACGCCACCGCGCGCGGCGCCTTTGCTTATCTGACCAAGCCTTACGACGCCAAAATCCTGTTGGGTAAGATCGAACAGGCGCTCAGCCTGACCGCCTGCGCCGATGCCGGCGAAGACGAGGCGTGGCGTGAAGAATTGATCAGCCGCAGTCCGCGCATGGCGCAAGTGTTGTCGGAAGCGCGGCTGGTAGCGGCGTCCGATGCCAGCATCCTGATTCGCGGCGAAAGCGGCACCGGCAAGGAGCTGCTGGCGCGCGCCATCCATCGCGCCAGCCGCCGCGCCAAGGCGCCGTTCATTGCGGTCAATTGCGCGGCCATTCCTGAGCAATTGCTGGAGTCTGAACTGTTCGGTCATGTCAAAGGCGCGTTTACCGGTGCGGTCGAGCATCGCAAGGGTTTGTTCCAGGCAGCCGACGGCGGCACGTTATTCCTCGATGAGATCGGCGACATGCCTGTGCCGCTGCAGGTCAAATTGTTGCGGGTATTGCAGGAGCGAACGGTACGCCAGGTCGGCGCCAACGATACGGCGCCGGTGGATGTGCGGATCATTTCGGCGACGCACCGTGATCTGGATGCGGCGATGGCCGACGGCTCTTTCCGCGAGGATTTATATTACCGCCTGAATGTGGTGACGTTGGCGTTGCCGATGCTTGCCGAGCGCCGTGAGGATATTGCGCTGTTGGCCAACCACTTCCTGCAGATGATTGCCGCCAGGGATCAGAAGAAACTCAACGGCTTCGCTCCCGATGCGCTGGAAATATTGGTGATGGCCTCCTGGCCGGGCAACGTCCGTCAGTTATATAACGTGGTCGAACAAGTGTGCGCCCTGTCGACCGCGCCTTTGATCTCGGCGGTGCTGGTGCAGCGCGCCTTGCGCGTGCCGGCGCTGGAAGTATTGCGCTACGCCGATGCCAAGCAGCGCTTCGAGCGCGCTTACTTGATCCAGTTGCTCAAATTGACGGACGGCAACGTTACCGATGCGGCCCGGCTGGCCGATCGTAATCGCACCGAGTTCTATCGCCTGCTACAGAAGAACGGCCTCGATCCCAGCGTTTTCCGTGGAGATGATGAAGGTGTCGCCCCAGAGTGATGAGGGTAAATCCTTTAAAATCAATAGGTTAAGATTGTTCGCCAGCAATATGTCGTGCGCAGGCGACGGAAATCGGCGCTTTTGCTGCGGGATGCTCTGCTGGAATCTTGGAACTTATTTTAACTATTTGAAAAATATAGGATTTTGTGTGGCGGCATAGCCTTTGCGAAAGAAAGGACTGGTAGCGCTTAAAGCGTTGTCTTTCTTTTTCACACGATAAGGACACCATCATGCAAAAGACGAAAATCATCCCGGTGCTGGTTGTTGCAGCCTTTCTGACAGCCGTTGTCGCCGCGCCCGCGGTCTATGCCGCCGATCCTTCACAGGACTCCTTCCCTAATACGGCGCAAAAAGCCGGCGCCTATGTAGACGACTCGGTGATCACGGCCAAGGTCAAGGCTGCCTTGGTTGAAGACAGTCAGGTTTCGGCGCTGAAGATCAAGGTCACCACAAGGAGGGACATCGTTACCCTGGCTGGAGTTGTGCCTAATGCCGACGCCGGCCAGCATGCATTGCAACTTGCCGCCGCTGTTGACGGCGTCAAGGACGTGAAGAGCGAACTGACCGTCAAGGCGAGCTGATTTGTTGCATCGCTAAGCACTGGTAATCACGACTGCAAACCAGGTGCATCCCGACAGGGATGGACCTGGTTTTTTTTTGATTTGTAATTTTTTGAGAGGAGGGAATTGAGAGCTGAAGCGGGTTTTGGGGTGGTTGAGGTAAAAAGTTTAAATAATTAAGCGAAAGGGGGTTGCGGTATGGGTAAAAGCTTTGCTATAGTTCGCCT
>NZ_CBXX010000025.1 GCF_000577615.1 Herbaspirillum sp. RV1423 | reverse complement strand
CCTTCCGTTTGCGCCAGCCACAGCCCCAACACTTCCTTCTCGCCATCCATGGTGATACCGATGGCCAGATAGACGGCCTTTACCCGCACCGTTCCCTCACGCACTTTGACATGGATGCAGTCCAGATAAACGATGGGGTAAATCGGATTCAATGGCCTGGCTTGCCATGCCTTGACCTCATCGACGACGGCGTCAGTGACCGACGAAATCAGGCTGGGTGACACCTCGGTGCCGTACATCTCTTCCAGGTGTGCCTGAATCTCTCGTACCGTCATGCCACGGGCATACAGCGACATAATCTTGTCGTCGAACCCGGCCCAACGCGTCTGATGCTTGGTCACCAGCTTCGGTTCAAAGCTGCCATGACGGTCGCGGGGAATTTCAATCGGCAACTCGCCAAATTCACCCTTGAGCGTCTTGCGACTCTTGCCGTTCCGGGTGTTGCCCGTGTCATTGGCAACGCTCCCATGCTTGTCATGACCAAGGTGCTCGCTCAGCTCGGCTTCCAGCGCCCGTTCCACCACCAGCTTGGTGAGATGTTTCAACAGGCCTTCTTCACCTATCAAATCTTCGGGATTCTTGTAATTGGCTAGCAATCCAGCCAGTAGTTCTTCTGGTACGTCGTGTTTCTTCTTACTCATTGTGGCTCCAGACAAGGCGACAGTTTCCTGCCAATAGTCCGTTTACACAAAATTATGTACAGGCCCAAGGAAACGGGCAAAAACCGCATGAAATCATCGAACTCGCCTTAATACCAATCTGCGCACGCTCAATATGTGAGGACGAAGTAAAGCAGTGGCTAATACGGCCCAATAGCCCGATAACGCCACAAGCCACAAATCTCCATGGCATCACAAATACCGACGTAGCAGATCATCCAACCTTTAAAGAACTGTCAATCATTATCGAAAAAGGGCTAGGTCAAGAGATTCTGATCGGCCACTACGTTCAGGTAGACCATCTTCTCATCCAGGCGCAACTCCCACATTGGAAGCCAATGCTAGTAATCGACACGATCAAGCTTGCCAAGGCTGTGGCTCCAAATCTGAAGAGCTATTCACTTACAGCCCTAATCGATGAATTTGACATCGCTGATTTACCACCGGGCGCTCAGCACCGGGCGATGTATGACGCCTTTGCTACCGCAAAACTCTTTCTCATTTTAATTCAGCGATTGGACGGAGATGGGCAACTCACTCTTGCAAAACTAGCAGAACTCGGGGCCAGCCCCAACGATCCATATTTTTTAAGCATTCAGAGAGGGCTATTTTAATGGCGCACTACATCGGCATCGCTGGCACGCACTCGACGGGAAAAACTACATTTACCGAATTACTTACCCGCAAAGCTACGGTTGCCGGCTTAACTGTCACCCGTGTGGGCGATATCGCTACGCAATGCCAGAAGGAGGGATTTGGCATCCTCAAAGATCATACATTTGAAAGCACATTATGGATTATGACCGCGGTGATCAACGCCGAACTCAAAGCCGGCTTACAACTCGATTTGGTAATTGTTGATCGCCCTATCCAGGATGCTCTGGGATATCTTGAGGCAGCACTCATCTCAACAAAGCGTCAAATAACGGCCTATGAGTATGAATATCTTTATACATTGGCACGCTTGCATCAGCGGAGGTATATCGCCAACTTCAAAACTCAGCTCGACAACACCATCGCTCTCGGCCCTGACCGCGACAAAGACCTTGACTTCCGTATATTAGTCGATCAAACCATATCAACGGCGCATGATGTGCTTGGTATCGATGTTCTTCCGTTAACCGAGAAGGAAGCCAACTTGATTGTAGAAAAAGTTCTTCAATCTCGCCAAGCATCCGGATGAACAGGCCGCAATCAATTTTCACAAAAAAATCGCATCTTCTCAAATGGTCCAGTATAAATACCATGTGAAGCCGATCAATGAATAGGAGGCGTAACGAATTCCATAGCCGGTGTGTAACCAACATAGTTTCTACTTCCGAGAACTCCATTGGATCTGTCGCGTCCCAAGAAACAACGACCTGAGCAGCACAGTTTGGGCATTTTGGTGGATTTCCTACGATTAGACAATTACCTTCATCATCAGGATCGCATGCAACTGCCCCGTAAATACTCTGCAGTAATTTGGCGATCTGTAGTGCACTATTTTCGGCAAGGAGAGGATGAGCCTTAAGCATTTCATCCACTTCTCCATAGGTCGTATCGCTAAGTGCATCCAGATATCTCTCAGCACCTCCATTGCTTTGCAGTATGAATTCGCCATAACAAAAGTCTCCCAAGCCTACTGCTTTGTAAGCATGTTCGCAGTGGGCGCATTTGTAGTTCGTCAAGCCAAGTTTTTTAGGAATGCTCATAAATTCAACTTTTCGAAAGACTGCTTCCGCCGATAGCTGACATTCTTACTACGATTCGATTATGGTTAGCATCGTCGCAAATTCACCTCAATCACTAGTTTACAAAAGATTATCTCCATCGCTACTCATCAAATCGATATCTTGCATGTCGTAAAATTTAGAAAAATGCAAAGGTGTTGTGGAACACAAATGTACGTATGGTGCTCAGAGTGAGCTTGTGAGATACGGGGATAATTTAGTTTCTCTCACAAATACTCATGTCTTTAGGGGAGTCCCATGCAAAAACGATGCCAATCTTGTGGCAATTTTTTTGAGCCCAGACCACAATCGCCACTTCAAGAGTTTTGTTCTGAGAAAGTATGTCAGAAAGAACGAAGACGTCTCTGGCAGCTAAATAAGCGGCATACTGATCCCGATTACAAAGACAACCAAATCCGAGCACAGCAAGCGTGGGCCGATGCAAATCCAGCGTATTGGCGTAACTACCGTCTTTCTCACCCCTAATATACCGAACACAATCGCGAGCAGCAAAGAAAGCGCGGCCACCATCAACCTTTGAATGCCATCGAAGGAGAAAACACATCGACGAAAAAGCTCGATCCAACCACGGGATTGTATTTACTTATTGACGAGTCTTCAGATGTTGCAAAGAAGGATGCTTGGCTGGTACGCCTCACTGTAATAACGGCTTTTAAGGTCGAAAAAAACTCTTAATTGTAAAGAGAGGATGCCAAACAAAAAGCCAATAACGCTGTAGCTTTCCAAAGTGAAATTTTATGGGAACGCGAGCCTCTTTCGGCGGAATGTGCGTTTTTCTCGAGAAAGAAAATTTAGAGTGACTTTGGCATGCAGCATCAAGAGAACATCACACCAATTTCATCCGGGCCAGCCCTATTTCGCGCAGCCGAGTACGTACGCATGTCTACGGAGCATCAACAATATTCAACAGATAATCAGCATCAAAAAATCCAGGAATACGCCCTCAGACGTAATATACAAATCGTAAAGACGTATGCAGACGAGGGGAAAAGTGGGCTACGGATCGATGGTCGGAAATCCCTTCAACAATTAATTGACGACGTACAAAATGGCAAGGCTAATTTTGAAATTATTCTTGTCTACGATGTCAGCCGATGGGGAAGATTTCAAGACGCCGATGAAAGCGCTTACTACGAATATATTTGTAAACGTGCCGGCATCTCAGTTGCTTACTGTGCCGAGCAGTTTGAAAATGACGGATCCCCAGTATCAACAATCGTAAAGGGCGTCAAACGTGCAATGGCTGGCGAATATAGCCGTGAGCTTTCTACGAAGGTGTTCGCTGGTCAATGCCGTCTCATCGAACTGGGCTTTCGTCAAGGTGGCTCCCCAGGATATGGCCTAAAGCGAATACTCGTCGATCAATCTGGTTCGGAGAAAGGTGAGCTAACGCGAGGCGAATATAAGAGCTTGCAGACAGATCGAGTCATTCTTGCTCCCGGTACAACGAATGAAATACAAATAATCGGCCAAATCTATCATTGGTTTATAGAGGATGGTAAAACCGAACTAGAAATAGCCGGTCGTTTGAATGCGATGAAAGTCCCGCTTGAACAAGGGAGAATGTGGAACCGCGGAATTGTCCACGAAATACTTACTAACGAAAAATATATCGGCAGCAATGTCTACAATAGGATTTCATTCAAACTCAAAAAATTGAGGGTAGTTAATGAGTCGAAGATGTGGATCAGGAAAGAGAATGCGTTCGCTGCCATTGTCCCTCCGGAAATATTTTATACAGCACAAGGGATTATCAAGGCACGTGCAAGAAGATACACCGATGAAGAGCTTATCGCCCGGTTACGTGAACTCTACAAGGCGCGAGGCATATTATCCGGCCTCATAATCGATGAAGAGGAAAGCATGCCAGGATCGTCTGTGTATGCTCATCGATTTGGTAGTCTAATTCGTGCATATTCATTGGTGGGGTTTACTCCCGATAGAGATTATCAATATCTGGAAACCAATCGTGTTATCCGGCGCCTGCATCCAGAAATCGTCGCACAAACAGAAGCGAAAATTGCCAGTTTAGGAGGAGTTGTATTTCGTGATCCTACAAACGATCTTCTGACGGTAAATAAGGAGTTTTCGGTATCCATCGTGCT
Source organism: Herbaspirillum sp. RV1423 (assembly GCF_000577615.1). Taxonomy (GTDB): domain Bacteria; phylum Pseudomonadota; class Gammaproteobacteria; order Burkholderiales; family Burkholderiaceae_D; genus Herbaspirillum. The sequence continues at coordinate 71,807 of NZ_CBXX010000025.1, read as the reverse complement.
TGCGCGTTGCCAAATGCAAGTTTCTGGCCGGAATCGCTGGAAAATCCGTTTCGACGCTAGCCTTATCCCTGATATCACCGTCGCTGTGCGCCTCGATCACGACAATAAAAATACTTTGGATTATTTTTTACTCCCCAGATTGGACTTCGGCCTACGCTCGTTAAGCCTTGCTGATCAAAACGCAATCGAATTTGACTGCTATCGATTTGAAACCCTCGATTATTTATATGGCATGGCGGAACATACTCGCTTGAGGAGATGGGCATGATAGAACAACAAGTTCCCAGTGAATTGAGATTGATTCCTGTAGATAAAATTGAAGTGCTTAATCCTCGCGAACGTAACAGCAAAGTGTTCGAGGAAATTGTGGCTAACATTCAAGCCGTAGGGTTAAAAAAGCCGATCACAGTTACGCCGAGAATCCATGATGGAGAAGAAAAATTTCTCTTGGTTTGCGGCGAGGGTCGGCTAAAAGCATTTAAAGAATTGGGAGAAAGTGAAATCCCCGCCATCGTCATATCGGTGAGTGATGAAGATGCTTTCATCATGAGCTTAGTCGAAAATATGGCGAGACGTCGGTATCACCCTTTAGAGACATTCAGTGGAATTGTTAATCTTCGCGATAAAGGATACGACAAGCATGCTATTGCAGCCAAAACAGGCTTATCTGTAGAGCGTGTCCAAGGAATATTAGCGCTCCTTGAGCGCGGAGAAGAAAGGCTGCTTGCCGCGGTTGAGAAAGGGAAGATTCCGATGTCAGTCGCGTTGACCATAGTCGCATCAGGAAATAGCGATAAGGTCATACAAGGAGCATTGCAAGATGCCTATGAATCTGGAGAGCTTAGAGGCAAACAATTATTTGAAGCTAAAAAGATAATGGAATATAGAAAGCTTCAAGGTAGAGCACTTCCAAATGCAAAGAGAGAAAAAGATCTTACTTCATCAAGCCTGGTAAGAACATACCAAAAGGAAGTGCAGAGACAGCAGTTAATGGTTAAAAAGGCTGAAGTGGCTCAACAGAGATTGCTTTTTGTAATTGGTGCTCTCCGTGAACTCTTGATAGATGAGAATTTTTCTAACTTGCTTCGTGCGGAAGGTTTAGGCACGCTTCCAACATATTTAGCAGAACGCGTTTGGCCAACTGGAGTAACGACATGAATAGCCGCCTTCCGACAGCGTTTTTGATGGAACCAATTTCTATCCCTTTGGAGAATATACTTCCTTCTAAATCGTTGCCGCAGACAATGAGTGTCTCCAAAAAATTTCATCAGATACACACCTCCATTCTAGAAATCGGCTTAATTGAACCTCTTATCGTTACCCCAAAAATAGTAGACACTCCGCATCATATGTTGTTGGACGGGCATGCAAGGTTAGTTGTTCTGCGAGAGATTGGTCATCTTTCTGTCCCCTGTCTGATCGCAAATGATGACGAATCCTTCACCTATAACAGCAGAGTAAATAGACTGTCGACTATTCAGGAGCATTACATGATCCGTCGAGCAGTCGACAGAGGAGTTTCTGCTCAGCGCTTAGCCAGCGCATTAAACGTTGGAGTAAGTCAGATTTCAAAGAAAGTGAATTTATTAAATGGAATTTGCTTAGAGGCCATCGAGCTACTGAAGGACCGAATCTTTCCTGAGAATCTTTCCGCAGTGTTGAGAAAGATGAAACCTACCCGGCAAATTGAGTGCGTAGAACTCATGATCTCCGCAAACATTCTGACAATTACTTACGCAGAAGCGATGTTGGCGGCTACTCCTCCTGAGCTTCTGGAGGAAAATGAGAAACCTAAAAAAGTACGTGGTGTATCTCGTGAGCAAATAGCGAAAATGGAAAGAGAAATGGGAGGGGTACAGGAGCAATATAAAATCGTCGAGCAGACATATGGAAAAGACGTTTTGAATCTTGTTCTCGCCCGTGGCTATTTGGTTCGATTGTTAGAAAATGATGCCATCACGCGGACATTAATTCAAAAATATCCCGATATTTTTAGTGAATTTGAGTCGATTGTGAAGACGGTAACTCTTGAACAACCATAGCTCTCCGCAGATCTCTAGTGTATTTACTAACAATTGAATTGGTTTTGTGATCTGAACAACGGAGTAATGAACATCGCTCTTGTACAAATGAGCTCGTATCCTTTAAGTTTTTTCTGTTCGCCACTCCATGGCGTAATACGGCAAAGCCAACGCCGGTAGCGCGAAGCCAATCCATGCAGTTAAATTCCAACCGCCTTGCGCATAACCCCAGCCAGCTAAAGCCGAGCCGATCGCGCCGCCTACAAAAAATATTGCGATATACAAACCATTAAGCCGGCTACGTAGTGTAGCGCCCAGAATAAATATGGCGCGCTGGCCCAGGACCAGATTTGCCGTTACGCTGAAATCCAGCAGAATCGCCGAGACCACCAGCAGACCGAGGCCCAGATTAGTTCCAGCAGGCGCGCACATCGACAATAAAAATGCCAACGCCGCGATGATCATCGCTATGCCAGTCGCTGGACGACTCCAGCCATGATCGGCCATCGCGCCGGCGATCGGCGCGGAGATGGCGCCGGCCACGCCGGCCAGCGCGAACAAGGCAATGCCGGTCTGCGACAAACCGTAGGCCGGACTGGCAAGCAGCAGCGGCACCGCCGTCCAGAACAGGCTGAACGAGCCGAACAGCGCGGCGTGATAAATGCCGCGCCGGCGCAAGATGGGCGTATCCATCAGCAAATGTCCCAATGACGCCAGCAGCGCGCCGTAAGTCGATTGGTGCTCCGGCTGCCGCGGCGGCAACGCGCGCCACAGCACGCATCCCAGCACCACCATGATGCCGGCGGCCATGTAGAACACCGCCTGCCACGACCATAGATCCGTAATCAGGCTGGCCACCGGCCGCGCGAGCATGATGCCCAGCATCAAACCGCTCATCGTCTTGCCGACCACGCGCCCGCGCATTGCTTCCGGCGCCAGGTGCGCCGCGTACGGCACCAGCAATTGCACCGACACAGAACTGATTCCTATCCCGATGCAGGCCAGCAAGAATGGCAGCGTATGGCTGACCGACGCCACCGTGAGCGAGGCGATCATGCCCAAGCCGATGATGCCGACGGTCAGTTTACGATTTTCGATCAAGTCGCCCAGCGGCACCAGCAGCAGCAGGCCGGCGCCGTAGCCGAGCTGCGTAAGCGTGGCAATCAGGCCGGCGGCCTGCGGCGACATGCCGAGCTCCCGGGCGATGGGGCCGATCAGCGGCTGCGAGTAATAGATATTGGCGACGATCAAGCCGACCGAGACGGCCAGCAGGAAGACCATGGCGCTAGAAATAGACGGATGGGAATTATTAGTTTGGTTTGATTGATTCATTTAGAAAAGGCGAAATGCAAGATAGCGCTCATTATAGAGATTTACCGATTTCTCGGAGTCTCAAAAAATTTCGGCTTCTACCCATCTCTTTCGCTGACTGTGCAGAAAGATTCAAATGAGATGTCTGCTTCCGCCGCCGATTGCAGACATTTTCGCAGTTTTCTTGGCTGGCTATTTTAATGCGAATGCCCGGCTACTTTGTGATGCGTCTAGATGGCTACTTTCATGCGAATACGCACCCAGTCCTAGCAGAGCAATTAGGCGGGATAGAGATAGGCTAATGTCATTGCTTAATGATCTGTACTTTTATATTTGAGGCTTGCTGTAGGGTCCGTACTTGCTCCTCCAATCCCCTTACTTTTTTCTTTAATTCATGTATCTCGTATAGCCGGGCCACAAGAGAGGCTATCGCATTTTCATGGTCATTACGATACCGATGTGCGTTGCCTTTAATTTTCTCGAACCGCACTTGCTGTTGCCGCTCAGGCGAGTCATTAGCTTGAACTTCCGCGGCAGCATCAATCGCGTCAACCAGTGCCGAAAAAGACGGCCTGGATTTTTTGATACTTCCCTTGCCTCTTCCCGCCTCTAAAGCAACAGCATCATTAGTGATCCTTGTCCCCTTTAGTACATTCAACGGTCGCCCAGTGCTGAGACGAACCAAAGCTTCAAAATACTCAGAAATGGCTGGTGAACGTCGCGTCATTTGGAACCGTCCTTTCTTTCTTGAAGAATTTTATCTCGGGCGCGAACTAATACTGTCAGATTCGCATTTTCCGTCCGATACAACACCGATGTTGGCGGTAAGGAACTTACTAGCCGCTCTTGCTCTTCAACCACCAATTCCAATTTCCTCAAACTACCGACCATATGGCTGCAGTTGTTAGCGATACATTCTAAATTCAACCAGTCCACTGCTGGACTCTCGCATTCATCCGTACGAATACATCCCCCTATAAGGGTTTCACGATAGCTTAATTGTCCATTCTTAAACATACGTACAGTTTCGGCACGTGCTTCAGTCGTAACGATTCGATCAGTGCCTTGCAGTCTATGTGCAATAAAAGCCGCATGGCCTCCAAATAATTTTTCGTCAGTGAACAATACATGAGTGGCATAACTGATCATTTCAGATTCAACTTGCGTCGTTTGCCATTCAAAACAAAAGTGACCAATATCAGCAATGCCATCTTTGAAAATATTCTTGGCATACAACGAGCCCCGTGAATAGTAACGGGTCATTTCGTTAGTAATATGTTGTAATTGTCTACGCAACGACGGCAAGCTTACAAGGCCAGAACGCTGTGCGTATAAAGCCAAAGAGCGACGCAGTTGATGTGTTTCCAAATGCCAGCGGGAACCTATTTGAAATAGTTTTTCTGACCGCCAAGCACGATGTTCATCAATTTGCTCCAACTCAACCAAATCGCAGGTCTCGATGACGGGTTGCAAACGTGCCCACAACTTGCCAAAGCGAGGGGGCCAGAAGTTCCCTGCAAAAAAATGTCCATCAGCCGGTACAATACGACGCTTTCCCGTGGTTGCCGTGTACGCAACAGATACAAGCAAAGGACGCTCCTTCATTTGGGCACTAGAAACTTCTACCGGCAATACAGATTTAGCACAGGTAGCATAAATCGTCGCCGCGATTTTCCTTGCAATTTCGATCGCATGATGTCCCTCTTTGTTCGTGACCCATCGCACGTCTCTCGGTCCCTTAGATAATTTTGTCGTCCTCCCGCGAATTAGGCGTTGAGCTCCACCGCCGCGCGGTGTCGTGGCTTCTATACAATCATATGGCAGGTGCCTCGCCTCATCATCTCGCATACCTGAGAAGGCCTGTATTGTTAGCTTTGCTATAAGCTGTATCTGGGTCACCGCGGAGGCCACTCCACAAACCCCATCGCTCAAGCCCTTTTTCTGCAAATATGTGCGAAGGTGCGTAGATGCAATCTTAGTCCATATAGGACGCTTGTCACTTAGTCCAAGCTGCCTTGATAACTTTTCCTGCGCATCGCCTCTGCGACCGTAGCGCGGATCTGCACTAGCATCTCGTAATATTGTTAACGCCTCTGATGCAATCTTTTCCCATTCGGATAGTTCCCGTGAAAGTGATGAAAGAATTTCAGAATAAATCCTTGTTGGAATAGGCGGAGTCTGCTTTTCCTCATCAGCAGATTCACGAAGACGTGCGGCTAAATGTCTCTGAAATTTTTCGCCAGCAATGCTAAAGCCTATCAACTTCTCACCGATTCCTTCCAGATTGAAAAGTAAACTGCTTAGCGATTTATTTCGGCTTCGCGAGCATCGATTTATTGAGAAATCAAGCAACCGAGTTTCATCCACCAATAATTCTGGAATGCTGTACGAGATATCGTCAGCATATAGAGCTAACGCTCGAACGGTGGACATAAAATTAGTTAAGGACCCTACACTGAGAGGCGCTCCGTTCCGCAACCATATCAATGAAAACATTATCCACCTCGCCTCTTCGATTAAGAGATTGCGAGTCGAAGTAATGGGTGCTTCTTTTTTCCAGCAATCAAAATTCAATATGGTGCGGCGCCCATTAGTTTGCCATACTGAAATATCCCAAATTAAATCGTCGTATCTAGAAACGATGGTATTGTCCCGGCGCCTGCTGATAAGGAAATCACCCTTGGGGCGAGAGCCATCAGCCATATCGTAGACTTCCGTGGGCAATATCCCTATCGGTAGATTAAGTTTTGCCTCAAATTTACTCTGTATCATCTACGAGTCGCAATCTAAGCAACATGTCATATTTTCTTGCCCAATACGGGTCCAACTCGCCCTCCTCTACCTCTATAGCAATTCGAGGCACTAGTAACGGGTCACGGCTACCTACTTCATTCAGGATGAGCTGAATTTGCTCAAGTAACGGCTCCGATATCGCATGGAACCCTGTTAGGTGAGAAGTTCGAGTCAAGCAGTAGCGACAACTTAAAAGTTTGCGGACATCAATTTCATCGGCATGCACCTGAAACTTGTCACAAAATAGGCAGCCGACCTCAGGTCTCCCACAATTTGGCTTCACGATGATTAGGCCCGAAATTTCATTAGGATTACCATAGGAGGTGCAATCCCCAACTGAGTTTTGAATACTGCCGCTCGAAACAATGCCCTTGTTCACAACCATTCGGTTCAAAAATGCGGACATTTCCATTTGGTGTGTTTCAACTGAACCGGTCGCATATGACTTCAGAACGGTCCGCTCCGAATTTTGCAATATTTGAGCCGTCGTTGAGACGTCTGTCCGCGATATCATCCAATCGCTTTTGGCCGCACGCCAAGCGCGAGACAAGACCGGCACAATTTTTGGATCAATACGTTTTAAAAATTTACTAGTGATCTGCAACGAACTTTTCAATGGGGTCGGAACACAGGCTGAACGATTCCCCATTGTGAAAAACAAATGATCAAAATCAGAATATCCCTGTAAAAGATAATCACGTAACTCTAAAAATCTTTTGAAAAAGGGCATGAATCTCAACGGCAATTGAAAGTAGACTTCCTTGCCCCCTGCCCTATGTTTAATACTTCTAAATTTTTGACGGATTGTCGCAACTTTCGTGAAACTACCAGACCAAGGTAAATCTATAGCCTGCGCCCAATTCATCCCGGTCCGCGATAAAAACATAAAAATAAACGCGTTAAGTGCCATCATTCCCATAAACCGGCGATGCCAGTGCAAAGGATCACTATTGGCACTAGACAAATTATGCTTTGCTCGATTAAACACCTGCTTGTACATATTAGGCTTACCGCTATACATCCCGATGGCCATCGTTTCGTTGGCAGAATTAATTCGACCTGTGCGGTAATTAAAAATATAGGAAGCATCGACAACTAACTTCGAAGGTGGCAAACACCATATAGAAGACGGGAATATCCACATATTGTTTTCTGGATAACCTAAGTAAGAGGGCATGGACACCGAGAATGGATATGGCTTCTCATCCAAAACCAACGTGGTTAAGCCTTCAAATATGGCCTCACATAGCTGAAGAGTACGTTTCTGATCCTCCTCGCTAGGCGGCACCGTAGGCGTAGATTTGGAATCTTTTCGAAGCAAATTAATACCTCGAATGAGATTTTCGATTCCAAGGAATTCACCAAGTAGATGAAACGTCGTGCGTTGCACGACTGCTCCGTAGTCCATGGTAATCGCATGGGAGGCGACCCGTTCCCGAATATAAGCAGCGTACGCAATGACGGTAATGCGCGTCGCTTCAACATTGTCTAATACGTCAGAATGCCCATTCTCATCGGCCCAAGCCATGAATCTGCTGAAATATTGAGTTATGTTATAAATCACCATGGGCCTATTTCTACCCACCTTTATCTCTTCCGAAATGTACGAAATAAAACCTCGAATATGTTCAATACGTTTCGGGCAAAGAGAGGTTAACTGTACTTTACGACCTTCATTGGCAAGTCTAGGACCCTGTTCTTTCGTTGTTTCTCGCTGCAAATAACATAACGCCCCCACGTCAATGGTCGTTTGCATTCGAATACGTAAAAGAACGTGTTCTGGTCTAAGAAGCACAGTGTCCGCGGGCATAGGCATATCCAGGATTACAACAGGACGTGCACTAAATTTACTCATAGTATTTCCATGCTAGCGGCCAGATTCTGAAGATAGTCGTCGTGGCCATCTATGACCTGCAACACATGAGCAGCATTGTCTCGAAATTGAAGGTAAAGGTCAGTGGTGGCTGCCGACTCATGCCCCATTCGCACTTTTACATATTCCCGAACTTGGTTTAATGTTTTTTTGTTTTGCGCTACAAGTTTTAGCTGCGTATCAGTTAGATTCATGCCAAACGAAGCACGTAAATCATGGAAGCGATAGCGAAATTTCACATCGTATTTCATACGAACATATGGAATAACAACTTCGGACATAAACTTTCGGATAGATTGTCCTTTCGTGTGATGCCGCAGATTGCTATCGGCATCGAAAATCCGGTTATCTTCCTTACAGCTGTAAAAGGGCGTGCCGTATTTGCTTAAAAATAAATACTGATCTTCGGTATCGCCTCGCTTGGCCAAAGCGCGACGACGACGCGCACGCTCACTTTCAACATAAGTCAACAACATCCGACAAAACCATAAAGGCAAATGCAATGACAATCTCTTGTCTCTTTTGGTGTCGATTCCAGTCCCTGGTCCAACAGGACAACGAATTTCAGTCGATGGATCACTGTTAGGTTGCTCGGCAACCAACTTGTAAACATGTCGTACTCGGAAAGTAAGCACCGTTTGAATACGAGCCCCCGAAAGTAAAGCAAGCACATGTATCAGCGTCATCTCAGTGTTACCTCGCTTGATGAGTGCCTCTAGTATCCACCGTTGCTCATTCAAGGGAAGCGGGCGTAATTTTCCCCCGTCATCAATAGCGCCATCATAAGGATCATGCTGTGCCGGAATACGAATTGAAATATCCGTAGTCGTTACTTTCTTTATGAATTCGAATCCGTATGTACCAGTCAGTTTAAGAAATTTATCCGATTCTTTCCAAGGCACATGCGCCGGCACCAATATGCCTTCATCCTTCAACCAAGTGTAGAAAGCGATTACGGAACTTATTCTGCGTTTAGCCGTTGAAATTGCTATCGCACCGGTTTCTATGCCTCTTCGTAAATGGTTGCTATAGCGATAGGTTGGTCGGCCCAATTTTTGAGCTGGGAAATTGCACCAGTCAATAATTTCATCATCACAGAATCTACGATAAGCGGTTAAATCCTCCGCAATACCATCGTAGGTCGACATAGATGGGCTTAGCGTATTTTCAAGCCGAGACAAAATATAAATGTTCGCTTCTGGCCATGGAAGGCCGGAGGCTTCCAGCACAACGGGGTATAGGTTGAATTCAAAGAGTTTCCATTTTGGTTTCTTATCGACTCTTTGACCAGTATCAGTAAGCTTGGGATGCTCATAGCAAGCGATCTCGATAGAGTCCACTGGAAGTGTTATACGTCTCGCCCCTGCGTCGATAGCGTCACATACTTCAGTGAGTACAAACCTGGGAAGGGTTAATTTCTTCGCTTTTCTGACTAGATGCAGCTCTGTGTCTCTATTCACTTAGGCCTTTGGCATCACAGTTCAGGAAAGTACCAGTAGAAATTTCAGTGACAGCGAAAAGCAATCTGTCCACTATACGACGAACTCCCCTTTTTAAGTTATTTATCTTTAACTCGCCCTTACATACGGATTGGCGTTGCCGTGCGGACGCTTCAGGCGCACCGTCAATTGCCAGCGTTCGCCCGGCCGGATGGCCGGGACTGCAGCAGGCGCGCCGCTTTCGGCCGCACCTGTCGCCTGGCTGAATGCGCCTTCGGCATACCATGACAAAGCCAGCCGGGACGGAACGGGCGGCATCCGCCCTGCTTGCGGCGCAATCTTTTCCACATTGAAATTGAAGCGCACGCCGCGCCCGAAACGATAGGGCAGACTATCGACGGTGCCTACCACCGTGACGTCATGCCCTTCCCACGCCGCCGGCAACTCGTCGTCGAGCCGATATTGCGCCATCAGCCCGGCCCAGGCGAAGCCGGCGCATAAGCCGGCGATATTGAGCAAGACGATTCGCAAGACGGTCCGCCACGCTGCGGGCATGCCGCCCTTGCGCAAACGCCAGCAGACCAGCGACAGCAGGACCGCCACCGCCAGCAAGATCATGTGTACTTCAAAGGAAAGCAATTGCGCCTGCATTTGCAGGAAGGCAATTCCTGCTGTGAAACCGAAAATCGCGCTGCGCATGCTATGAAACCGACATCAGTCGCGGCAGCGCTGCATGCGCATTGGCCGACGTGGCCAGCGCGACGTCTTCCGCGCGCATGCCGCGCAGCTCGGCCAACACCTGGCCGATGCGCGGAATCTGGTCCGGTGTGTTGCGTTGCGGATGCAGCCATGCCGGCGAAATATCCGGCGCATCGGTTTCCAGCACGATGGCTTGCAGCGGTACTTCGCTGGCCAGACGGCGGATTTGCAGCGAACGCGGAAACGTCATCGCCCCACCGAAGCCAAGTTTGAAGCCCAGCCCGATAAAAGCCTGCGCCTGCTGGACGCTGCCGTTGAAGGCATGCGCAATGCCGCCCGGCACGGCGATGCGGCGCAGATATTTAAGGATGATGTCTTGCGAGCGGCGCACATGCAGCAACACCGGCAAATCGAATTCCCGCGCCAGTTTCAGTTGCTCGCTGTAGAAATGCTCCTGCTTCTCGCGCAGCGCGCCCTCCTTCAATTCCGGAACGAAGAAATCCAGTCCGATCTCGCCGATGGCGACAAAACGTGTGTCGCCAAGAGCCCTTTCAATCTCCCGGCGCAAGACCTGGAGATCGCTTTCATCGGCGGTCGGCACATACAATGGGTGAATCCCGAGTGCATAGACGCAATTGCGGCGTTGCCGCGCCAGCCGCGCGACGGCGGCGAAATTGCATGTCGCCACCGCAGGCACGACAATCATGCCGACGCCCTGCCCGGCCGCGCCGTCGGCGATGGCAAGTTCTTCGCCGGCAAATTCTCCGGCGTCAAGATGGCAATGCGTATCGATCCACATGTTTTTCTTCGCTCAGGAACGATCAACGACGAGGCCGCGGTAACGCGCCGATCAGGCGGCTTGCAGCGAATGTCCCAACGAATATCCCAACTTACGCAGAAAATCTTCGCAACGTTGCAATTGCGCAATCGCCACGAACTCATTCGGCTTGTGCGCCTGCACGATATCGCCGGGGCCGCAGACGATGGTCGGGATGCCGATGCGTTGGAACAATCCCGCCTCGGTGGCATACGCGACCTTGCGCTTCTCGTTGTCTTCGGTCAGCGCGCGCACAAGCGCCGTGATGGCTTCCTGCTCGGCGGTTTCCAGCGCGGGACTGGCGGCGATGATGCCGATGTCGATCTTGGCTTCCGGATATTCGGCTTGCATCTTCGGCAACAAGTGGTCGCGCACATAGTGCGTGATCTGTTCCTGGATCTTCTCCGGCGACATGCCCGGCAGATTGCGGAATTCATACGTAAACTCGCACAAATCGGGAATCGTGTTGATCGCAATGCCGCCGCGAATCTGATTTGTCGTCATGGTGGAAAACGGCACGTCGTACAGCGTGTCGTAAGGGCCGTTGACCTTGTAGGCGTCGGCAAAATCGCGGATCGCGCAGATCAGGCGCGCGGCATATTCGATCGCGTTGCAACCTTGTGGCGTCAGCGAGGAGTGCGCGGACTTGCCGTGCACGCGGCAACTGAAGGCATTGATGCCCTTGTGCGCCACCACCACCTGCATATTGGTTGGTTCGCCGACCACGCAACCTTCCGGACGGATGCCGCGCTGCTGCAATTCGGCCAGCATGGTCGGCGCGCCGGCGCAGCCGATTTCCTCATCGTAGGAAAAAGCCAGGTGCAGCGGCTTGTTGCGCGGCATCGCCAGGAATTCCGGCACCAGCGCCAGCGACGCGGCGATGTAACCCTTCATGTCGCAACTGCCGCGTCCATACAGCAAACCGTCGCGCTCGGTCAGCTTGAACGGATCGCTATCCCATTTCTGGCCGTCGACCGGCACCACGTCGGTATGTCCCGACAGGACGATGCCGCCTTGCGTATCGCCGGCGTCGGGACCTTGCGTAGCAGGCAGCGTGGCGAACAGATTGGCCTTGGTGCGCTCCTTGTTATGCGCAAACCACGGCGTGATGCCCTGCGACTGCAGGTTGTCGCGCACGGTGGTGATCAGTTCCAGATTGGAGTTGCGGCTGGTGGTGTCGAAGGCGACCAGTTTTTCCAGCCATTGGCGTGTGTTCATGATGGATTCCTCATTTATGCAACATACGGCAGCAAGCCGTTTTCCGACAATCGCAATACGCGTCCGCAGCGGCGCGCCAGCTCGATGTCATGGGTGACGATGACGAAGGCGGTGCCCAGCTTTTGCGACAGTTCCATCATCAATTCGAAAGTCTTGTCGGCAGTCGAGCGGTCGAGGTTGCCGGTCGGCTCGTCGGCCAGCACGCAAGCCGGACTGGTGACCAGCGCGCGCGCCAGGGCCACGCGCTGGCGCTCGCCGCCGGACAGCTCGCCCGGCACGTGACTGACGCGGTTTTCCAGACCCACGCGGGCCAGTATCTCACGGGCCTGCTGTTGCGCCTGGTCGCGTTTGACGCGGCGGATCATCAGCGGCATGGCGACGTTGTCGAGCGCCGAAAATTCCGGCAGCAAATGATGGAACTGGTAGACGAAGCCGAGCGCCGCATTGCGCAGGTCGCCGCGCGCGGCTTCGCCGAGGCTCGCGAAGTCCTTGCCCTGCAAGGTCACGCTGCCGGCGGTCGGCGTGTCAAGACCGCCCAACAGATGCAACAGCGTCGATTTGCCCGAACCGGATGCACCGACGATGGCGACCTGCTCGCCGGCCTTGACGTCGATATCGACGCCGTTGAGCACCTTGACCGAGTACTTGCCTTGCGTGAAGGTCTTGCCCAGGCCGCGGCAGGACAGCACAATCCGATCATGTTGATTCATGGTGTCGCTCATGACGTTATTCATAGCGCAGGGCCTCCGCCGGTTTGACGCGCGCCGCCGCCCAGCTTGGGTACAACGTCGCAAGGAAGGCCAGCACCACCGCCACGCCTCCGATAGTCCACACATCCGACCAGATCAGGTCGGAAGGCAATTCGGAAATCACGTAAATGCTCTTGGGCAGGAACTGCACATGCAGCAAGTGCTCGATCGCCGGCACGATGACGTCGATGTTGAGCGCCACCAGCACGCCGAAGCCGACGCCCAGGCCGGTGCCGATCAGGCCGACCAGCGCGCCCTGGATCATGAAGATTTTCATGATCGAACCGGGCGACGCGCCGAGCGTGCGCAGGATGGCGATGTCGGCCTGCTTGTCGGTCACCGTCATCACCAGCGTCGACACCAGGTTGAAGGCGGCCACCGCAATGATCAGCGTCAGGATGATGAACATCATGCGCTTCTCGGTCTTGACCGCCGCGAACCAGTTGCTGTTCTGCTGCGACCAGTCGCGCAGGTAGAGATTGCCGGTCAGTTGCGTCGACAGCTCCTGCGTGACCTGCGGCGCCTGCAGCATGTCCTTGATGCGCAGGCGAACGCCGGATGGCGCATCGAGGCGGAACAGGCGTTCGGCGTCCTCGATCTGGATGAAGGCCAGCGAGGAATCGAACTCGTAGTGCCCGGCCTCGAAGATGCCGACCACCGTGAACTGCTTCAGCCGCGGCAGCACGCCGGCCGGCGTCACCTGCCCTTGCGGCGCGATCAACGTGACCTTGTCGCCCAGCGTCACATGCAGGCCGCGCGCCAGTTCGCCGCCCAGCACGATGTTGAACTCGCCCGGCTTGAGATCGGAGAATTTGCCCTGCCTGACCTGGTTCGCCACGTCGGACACCTTGGGCTCCTCCGCCGGCAGCACGCCCCGGATCACCACGCCGCGTACGTTATCGTCGCGCGTCATCATCGCCTGCGCCGCCACGTAAGGCGCCGCGCCGATGACTTCCTTGTTCTGGAAAGTCTGTTTGGCGACCGCCTGCCAGTCCGGCATGGCGCCGGAGGCGTCGAACACTTCAATATGCGACAGTACCGACAACATGCGGTCGCGCACTTCTTTCTGGAAACCGTTCATTACCGACAGCACCACGATCAGCGCCGCCACGCCGAGCGCGATGCCGGCCATGGAAATCAAGGAAATGAAGGAAATGAAACTGTTGCGGCCGCTGCGTTTACCGGCGCGCGTATAACGAATGCCGACCAGCCATTCGAAGGGTAAATTTTTTATCAGACTCAAACCTTGACTCTCTTTTCAAGAAGGAGGGTTGCCGGAACCGGCGGCAAAACTGCGCAAAACGCAAGGAAATCCGCAAAGGACGACGCAGAAACGACGCCGGGCGACAATACGCCAGTTTGCCACACTCTCAGCCATCTTTCACTGTCGCCCTTCGCCTGGACGCTTCCTTGCAGCCCCTCTCAGATCGCAAAAGGCACGCTTAGTTTTGCTTGCGGCGTTTATTTGCGACTTCCGGCGTCCCGCGACAGGCCGCCTCCATGGCGGACCTTCTCCCTCGTGGGGGATTTTCGCCTACAATCGCGGCATGAATCATCTCGACATCCTTTTACCTTTCGGGCTGCCACAGGCCGAAATGGCGCGCGACCTGATGCGCGAATGCAAGGCGCCGGCGCTGGCCATGCTGTTGGCGCGCAGCAAGACCGCCGCACCGCTGCAAAACCTCGATCCATTTTCCCGTGCCCTGCCGCATGAGCACTGGCTCGCCGGCCGTTTCGGCCTGACTGCGCAAAGCGCTGCTCAGCAAGACGAACGCGGCGACAGCCCGTCTGCGGCGGCCGCCTTCCTGCGCACCAGCGCCGCTATCCCCGCGCCCACCGAAGGCCACTGGTTCATCCTGCAGCCGGCGCATATCCACGTTGCGCGCGACCATCTGGTGCTGACCAACATCGACCAGTTGGAACTGGACGACCCCGAATCGCTGCGCCTGTTCCAGTCCGCGTTGCCGCTGTTCGAGGAAATCGGCCGCACGCTGCTGTATGCCGATGCCGCCACCTGGCTGATGCGCGCCGACGACTGGGCCGGCCTGCGCACTTCGTCGCCGCAGGCCGCCAGCGGCCGCAACATCGATATCTGGATGCCGGAAGGCCCAGGGGAACTGGCCTGGCGCAAATTGCAGAATGAAGTGCAGATGCAATGGTTCTCGGAATCGATCAACGAAGAACGCGAAATGCTCGGCAAGAAACCGGTCAACTCCCTCTGGATCTGGGGCGGCGCTGCCGCGACCGCCGCCGTAACGACAAAGTATCAGTCCAACTTCAACCTGAGCGGCTGGCCGCAGGCGCTGGCCGGCGAAGCCCAGCACAGCGCCGGCCCGGACGGCGTACTGGCCGCGCCGGGCGAGCATGGCTTGTTGATGCTCGATGCCCTGCTGGAACCGGGCCTGACCAATGAATGGGGCTATTGGCTGCAGCGCATGGAAGCGCTCGACAACCTGTGGTTCGCACCGCTGCTGCAAGCCGTGCGCGACAAACGCCTCGACAGCCTGTCGCTGATCCTGACCGGCCAGGACAAGCTGCTGCACCTCACCGCCACCGCATCGTCGCTGCGCAGGTTCTGGATAAAACCGTCGCTGGCGAAACTGGCGGCATGAAGACGCCCCTATGATCCGCATCAGTACACGCACCTACGACCCGCGCGACGTCGACGGCTTGATCCACGACGGCATCCATCCCGTGCTGGCACGCGTCTACGCAGCGCGCGGCCTGCTCAGCGCCAAAGACCTGTCGAGCGAACTGGCCGCGCTGATGGCGCCGTCCGGCCTGCTGCATATCGACGCCGCCGCGGTCTACCTGGCCGACGCCATTGCCGCCGGCAAGAAAATGGTCATCGTCGCCGACTACGACTGCGACGGCGCCACCGCCTGCGCCGTCGGCCTGCGCGGCCTGCGCAGCCTGGGCGCGCAAGTCGACTACATCGTGCCGAACCGCTTTGAGTACGGCTACGGCCTGACGCCTGAAATCGTCGAACTGACCATCCGCGAAAAATCGCCCGACATCATCGTTACCGTCGACAACGGCATCGCCAGCATCGACGGCGTCGCCGCCGCCAAGGCGCGCGGCATCGACGTTGTGGTCACCGACCACCACTTGCCCGGCGACAGCCTGCCGGATGCGCGCGTGATCGTGAACC
Organism: Herbaspirillum sp. RV1423; assembly: GCF_000577615.1. Lineage (GTDB taxonomy): Bacteria > Pseudomonadota > Gammaproteobacteria > Burkholderiales > Burkholderiaceae_D > Herbaspirillum. The sequence continues at coordinate 55,736 of NZ_CBXX010000025.1, read as the reverse complement.
CCAACCAGCCGTCCTGCGGCTTCCCGAGCAAGAACCTGGCCGGCGTGGGCGTGATGTTCTACGTGTTGCTGGCCTTGCGCGCGGAGATGCGCAAGCGCGGTATCTTCGACGCACAGACCCAGCCCAAGCTCGACGCCCTGCTCGACCTGGTCGCGCTGGGCACCGTGGCCGACGTCGTCAAGCTCGACGCCAACAATCGCATCCTGGTGGCGCAAGGTCTCAAGCGCATGCGCGCCGGCCGCATGCATGCCGGCATCGCCGCGCTGTTCCGCGCCGCCGGCCGCGAAGCGCGCCGCGCCACGCCGTTCGATCTCGGCTTCGCCGTCGGCCCGCGCCTGAACGCCGCCGGCCGCCTGGCCGACATGGCGCTCGGCATCGAATGCCTGACCACCGACGATGAAGGCCGCGCCTGGGCCATCGCCCAGCAGCTCGACGCCATCAACCGCGAACGGCGCGACATCGAAGCCGGCATGCAGGACACGGCGCTGAATCTGCTGGACGACTTCAATCCGCAGGACCGCCGCACCATCAGCGTGTTCGACGCCTCCTGGCATCAGGGCGTGATCGGCATCGTGGCGTCGCGCCTGAAGGACAAATTCTATCGCCCAACCATCACCTTCGCCCCCGGCGACGAAGGCCTGATCAAGGGTTCGGGCCGCTCGATCGCCGGCTTCCATTTGCGCGATGCGCTGGACCTGGTGTCCAAGCACGCGCCTTCGATCATCACCAAGTTCGGCGGCCATGCGATGGCGGCCGGCCTGACCATCCGCGCCGAAGCCTTCGACGCCTTCGCCCAGGCGTTCGAGGGAGTAGGCCAAGACTGGCTGACGCAAAACCAGCTCGAGCGCGTGGTGGAGACCGACGGGGTGCTGGAGGATGCCTATTATTCGGTCAACTTCATCAGCCTGATGGACGAACAGGTATGGGGACAAGGTTTTGCGCCGCCGGTGTTCTGCGATCGTTTCCGCGTGCTCAGCCAGCGCATCCTGAAGGAAAAGCACCTGAAACTGCTGCTCGAAAAAAACGGTCAGAAGTACGACGCCATCTGGTTCGGCCACGCCGATGCGCTGCCGGATTACGCAACGGTTGCTTTTAGACTGGATGCCAACGAATATAACGGTACAACCAAGGTACAGTTGATGGTGGAACACGCGGAGCCGGGTTAAGGCCTGTCGTCAGCAAATTGACAGCAAGCGGATGGACCGGCTGCGAGATGAATTAAAGAACGAAACGAACTAGCCAGCAACTTATGTCCAAGACGCCTCTTCCGCTGCATCGGACCCAAAAGCCGCCGATGACGCCGCAGCGCCTGCGCCGCCTGATGCTGGTCGGCTCGCTGGCGCTGCTGGCGCTTTGCTGGTCGGTGCTGGCCATGCTCAAGCCGGCCACGCAGGGCAAGATCGTCGTGACCGCCGGCGCCGAGGGCGGCATCTATTACAACTATGCGCAACGCTATGCGCAGATACTCAAGCGCGACGGCATCACGCTCGACATCCGCTCCTCATCCGGCTCGGTGGAAAACTTCCAGCGCCTGCGCGACGAAAACAGCGAATATGAAGTCGGATTCATCCAGTCCGGCACCGGCAACAGCGAACAGGCGCCCGGCGTCCAGACCATTGCGGCGATTTCCTACGAACCGATCTGGGTGTTTTACCAGGGCAGCGCAACGTACGACCGCCTGTCGCAACTGCGCGGCAAACGCATTTCCCTGGGCCTGCCCGGCAGCGGCCTGCGCATCGTTGCCAATGACCTACTGACCGAAAACGGCATCACCACCAACAACTCCACGCTGGTCGAAATGAGCGGCGCCGCTGCCTACGAACAACTGCGCGACAACAAGATCGACGCCGCGTTTTTCATCGGCCGCGCCGACGGCGATCTGATCCACACCCTGCTCAACAGCGGCATCAAGCTGATGAGCTTCTCGCAAGCCGATGCGCTGGTGCAGAAGTTTCCGTCGCTGTCGAAAATCACTTATCCGCGCGGCGCCACCAGCCTGATCAATGACCGCCCGGCACACGACGTCACGCTGCTGGCGGCCACCGCCATGCTGGTGTCGAAGGAAAGCCTGCATCCGGCGCTGGCCTACCTGCTGCTCGACGCCGCCAACGTAATCCATAACGCGCCGGATTTTTTCACGCCGCGCAATTACTTCCCCAACCAGAACATCGAAGATTTCACCATCTCCGACGAAACCCGCCGCTACTTCAAATCGGGGCGCCCTTTCCTGCAGCGCTACCTGCCGTTCTGGCTGGCCAACTTCATCGAACGCCGCTTCACCATCCTGTTGCCCTTCATCGCTGTGCTGTTCGGCCTGATCCAGGCGGTGCCGCGCATCTATGAGGCGAGCATGAAAAAGCGGCTGGTAGTGTGGTACAAGGAAATCCATTTGCTAGAAGAAGAAATCTGGAGCACCCGCAATCCCCCCGAAGAAAAGCTGGCCGAATGGCACGCCGAAATCGAGGAGATCGACGCCAATGCCAACCAGATCGACATTCCGCAGCGTTACTATGGCGACGTGTATGCACTCAAGCAGGCCATCCGCGTAGTGCGCGACCGCATCAGCGAAGCCGCGCACCAGCGCGCAACAACAACATCAGTCCAATCCGAATGAATATCCATCGCTTCACCAACAGTCTTGTCACACGTCTCATCACATTCGGCATTTTCATCGTCGTCGCCAGCGCGGTGGCGCGCTATTACATCCTGACCGATTTCCTGCACGACGACCTTAGCCAGGTTGCCGCCGAACAGCAAAGCACAATTGCCAGCTACCTGGCGCAAGACGTCAATTACCGGATCATGGAACGGCGCCGCTTTCTCGAACGGCTGGCGCACAAGCTGCCGACCGACCTCCTGAACCAGCCCGAAAAACTCGGCGCCTGGCTGCGCGAACGGCAGGAATTGCAACCGTTGTTCTCGCAAGGCCTGTTTGTAGCCGATGCCGACGGCCTTATCATCGCCGATTATCCCCAGATCAACGGGCGCAACGGCCTGTCGCTGGCAATCTATCCCAACTTTCATCTGGCCAGGGACGGCAAGTTCATCATCGGCGAGCCGCTGGTCAGTCCGACTTCGCAACAAGTCGTCCTGCCGATGCTGGCCCCGGTCAGGGACGCCAGCGGCAAGTTCGTGGCCGTACTGGGCGGCACCACGGCGCTGGCGGCAGCCGGATTCCTCGACCACTTGCAGCAGGCGCGGCTGGGCGACTCGGGCAGCTTCATTCTGGTGTCGCCGGCCAGGCGCATGATCATTGCCTCGAACCGAAAGGAACTGTCATTCAAACCGCTGCCGCAAGTCGGCGTCGACCCCTTGCTCGACAAGGCCGTTGCCGGCTATCGCGGCAGCGGCGTCGGCAGCAACGGCCAGATCGATGAAGTGAAGGCGTTCGCTTCCGTGCCGAGCACGGGCTGGTTCGTGGCGGCGCGCCTGCCGGTGGCCGCTGCCCTGCCGACGGTGGAACATGTCCAGGCCTTCATCCTGCGCGGCGGCATTGCCCAGGCCACGGTGATTTTCCTGCTGATCATCCTGGTGGTCATCTGGTTTTTCAGGCCGCTGCGCCGGGCCGCCGACCAGGCCGAACGCATGACGCGCGGCGAATTGCCGCTGACACCCTTGCCGGTCTATCGCAAAGACGAAGTGGGCCACCTGACCATGGCTTTCAACCGCCTGCTGTCGCGCCTGAAAATCCATCAATCCGAACTCCAGCACCAGGCCCATCACGACATCCTGACCGGCCTGCCCAACCGCGTCATGCTGGCCGAACGCATGCAGCAAGCCATGTCCCGTGCGCGGCAGGGGCATACCGGCGTTGCCCTGCTGTTTCTCGATCTGGATGGATTCAAGCCGATCAACGACACGCTGGGCCACAAAACCGGCGATCAGGTCTTGCAGGAAATCACCCAGCGCCTGCAGCGCGTGGCGCGCCACAGCGACACACTGGCGCGCGTCGGCGGCGACGAGTTCGTGCTGCTGGCGACCGACCTCGGCCTGCCGCTGGAACACGGCGCACGTGCGCTTGCGGAGAAATGCATCGACGTCGTAGCCGAACCGCTGAAGCTGCAACAGGGAGAGTACCTGCTGAGTGTTTCGATCGGCATCGCGGTCTGCGACGGCTATTGCGACCCTGATTCTTTGCTGCAGGCCGCCGACAAGGCGATGTATCGCGCCAAAAACAAAGGCCGCGGCTGCTACGTGATTGCGCCGGCAGTTGAAGCCTGCGCCTGATCCCCCTCCCTCTTCAGCGAATCAATCCGAACTGTTCAGGAGTATAGGGTCGGCTCCGGCAACAGCCGTTCCAGCGCGTAGCGGCCGACGTCGCGCAGCTTGTAGTCGATCGGGTCGTGCAAGGTATGGGTGCGCGCGTTGCGCCAGAAGCGATCCAGTCCCAGCGACGCCTTGGTGGCGCGGGCGCCGCAGACGTCGAACACATCCTCGCCCACCGCCAACGCGGCGCGATGCGCCAGCACCTTGGCTTCGGCGACGGCAAGCGCCGCCCTGCCGCGCTGCTCGGCCGTCAGGTCGCGGCCGATATTCCAGACCTTGTCCAGCTCCACACCGGCTTCATCGGCCAGGGCGCGCGCCGCGCGTATCTGCAGATGCATCTCGGCATAGCGATGAATCACATAAGGGTCGTCGGCGGCGCGCTGCACGCCCGATGCGAACCATGGACGGCCCTGATTGAGCGTGTAGTCGCGCGCTTGCCCGAACGCGCCTTCGGCCATGCCGAGGTACAGGTTAACCAGGATCAGTTGCGCCACCACGCCGCGCAAGCTCAGGAAAGGCGTGGAGACGCCATCTGGCCGCTGCAGCACTTCGCTCCAGTCCAGCCGGACCTGTTCATAGCTGACCGATGTGCTGTCGGTCTGGCGCTGGCCGATCGGGTCCCAGTCGTCAAGGATGGAAATGCCTTCGCGCGCGGTCGGCAACACCGCGATCAGCAATTTACCGCTGGGCTGGTGGATCGCCGTGGTCAGCAGACGATGAGAACCGAGCGTGCCGGAACAGAATCCCTTGATGCCTTGCAGGATCAGACCGCCGTCTTTTTCCGTGGCGATCAGGCGCGGATCGGCGGGATTGGCGGAATTGCCCCACCAGTGATTGCGCTCCACCGTCTCGCCCAGATACAGCGCGCGCTGCCGGTCCGAACCGTAGGAAATCACGCCCGACAACTGCAAGGTCTGGAACGCCAGCAAATGCGCCATGGCGCTGTCGACGCGCGCAATGCGGCGAACGATGACGAAGGTCTCGCTCCACGATGCGCCAATGCCGCCGTATTCCTTGGGCACGGCCAGCAGCAGCAAGCCGTGCCGGCGCAGCAGTTCCTTCTGTTCGGCGGCGTGGCCGCCGGCTTTGTCGCGTTCGGCTGCGGTGTGCGCCAGTTCCCGTTCGATGGCCGGCAAGGCGGCGTGGATGGTGTCGAGTGTCCAGTGGCTCATGAAGATGCTTTCAGGCTGATTTCAGTGAGCGGAAGTGTCGGCGCTGCCCGGCAAATCCAGAACAAATTTTTTCGCATATGAATATGCGAATACTGACGCTCAGCGCACCGGCAGGAACTGCAGGAACGAGCCGCCCAGGAGATTCTGCACGTAGCTGATGCCGGCGCGGCGGTACTTTTCGGTGATGAACTCGGCCAGCAGATCGAGACGGCCAATGATCTTGCCGAACTCCCGTTCGAAACTCAGATTGCGCTCGGTCGCGCCGATTTCGTCGGACAGCAGCAAAGGCTGACCGGCGGCATTGCGGCGATTGGTCAGCATCCAGACCGCGATCTCGATGTTGCGCGCGGCGTTGTACAAATACTGGGCATCGAGGCCGTCGATCAGGAAGAATTCGATCTTGCCGCCGTGAGCGGCGACGATCATGTCGGCGGTGGCGTAGATGAAAGCGGCCACGCGGTCGGCCTTGAAGTCAGGAGACAAGGCCAGCGACATGGCGGTGATGTCGCGCTTGCCTTGCAAGTCGCTCCAGGTCTGGCGCTGTTCCACCGCTACGCGCACGCGCTTGACGACCTCTTCGCGGCTGGCGCCGGATTTTTTCCACTCGGCCGGATTGCGCCGGTAAAGCTTGTCCATCAACAGATAGAGGCTGTCGAGATTGGCGCGCATGGCCAGGGTGGCGACACGGTTCGTGTCCGATTGCCCGAGTTCGCGCGAGCTGGCGGAAGCGCCCTTGACCTCGCCGCGCGGCGCCGGTGCCGATGAACAGGCGGCCAGCAGGGAAATGGCGAACATGGTCGAGAAAACGGCGGCGGTTGGTCTCTTTTTTTGCATTCCGCTATGACCGCCGGAAAGCGAAATGAGTTCTGCCCCTAGTGCACCACAACCGTCGTCCTGACGAAAGTCGGGACCCAGCGTCGTATCGGACGGTTTCACGACACCGGGTCCCAGCGCACGCTGCGCTGGGACGACGATTGGGAAATCAGCCCTTCGCGGGCAGTTGCAAGCCGGTCAGGTAACCGACCGTGGCGCCGAAGCGATCCTTGTAATTGGCACGCACCAGCGGATCGAGCTGATCCCTGACTTTGTCGTGCAAGCCTTTTTCCCAATCGCCGGCATGCTGGAAATTGCTCATGACATAGGTCCAGCCATTGATCTCGTCGACCGCGTGCAAGCCGGTCGATTCGGCTCCCGCCGGACACGACAGGATGCGCGAAAGCTGCCTGGTGTCGACGTTGTAGGCCCACAGGAAATTATTGACGTGCATGCCGCTGTCTTCGCCGATGAACAGCGTGCGCAGTTTTTCCGAAAACTTGATGTTGTCCGGGTTGGCGATCTTGTCGGCGTGCGCCAGGTTGCCCAGCGCGTCCGGTTGCGCCAGGTCCTGACCGATCAGCTCCGCCGGCGAGGCCATGTCGACCGGCACCCAGTCGCTGTCGATGGCGCCGCCGGACAGGTCGCTGCGGCCGCCCTTCATGTTCAGCGCATACACGGCGCCGGCTTTCGGACCTTGCACCTTGATGCCGCCGGAGCCGTCCAGCATTGATGTCTGCACGTAGGACATGGCCGAATAGGCGATCTTGTCCCTGGCATTGACGGTGGTGCCTTCCATCTTGGTGAAACCGAGGCTGCCGCCCTTGAACGCGGCGTAGCGGTGGGTTTCCAGGAAGGCGGCCGCCTGCTCCATGCCGGGCTTGACCTTGATCCAGTTGGTTTTGCCGTTGAACGGAATCTTCGTATAGGAAGCATCCTGCGGATCACTGGCCTTGACGTCCATGATGTCGGCCGCCTTGAGCTTGTCGGCCAGCGCCTTGATCTCGGCGCTGGTCGCGTGGCCCAGCCGGATCCAGCTCAGCGTGCCGGCACCCGGGCCGATGCCGGAAGTCTGCGTCCATTTGGCGACATACAGCGTGCCGGCCGACAGATCGGCTGCGTGGTCGGCGACGAACATGAACAGGCCGCCGTTGGTGGCGTCGTCGCCCATCAGCACGGTACGGCGGTCTGGCATGACCTGCACCAGTTCATGCGAGATGCGGCCCAGGCAGTAATGCTTGACCACACTGCCGCTGCCGTCGGCATGAACGGTGATTTCCGGCAAATGGCCGTAGTGGTAGGGATTGGCCTTGGCGGCGTCGCCGAACAGGTTCTTGCTGAAGGCCTGGAATTGCACGTTGCCGGCGATGGCGGCGGCGTCCGGCTCGTACTCTTCGCTCGACAAATGGGTATTCCACGGCGACAGGCTGGCGCCGCAGGTAATCCACAAGCCATTGACCGAAGACGTGTCGACATTGTGGTACTTCACCAGGGAAAGCTTGCCGGTCTGCGGGTCCTGGTCCAGCGTCAGCACCGCGATCGGCGACGGCAACCGACCGTACATGGCGGCCTGCTTCTGGTCACGTGTGGTGTATTCGAACTGAACCACGGCAAATACAGTGTTGCCCTTGACGCCTGCCACCTGGGCGCCCTTCATCGTCAGCAGCGACGAACCGTCCGGGCAATCCGAGAAAAACTGGCGTTCCTTGCCAGGCACCGAGCGGTCGACGATCGGCTGGTTGCCGATGTCGTAGTAGCCGCCGGCCAGCACCTTGCCGCCCTTGCCGTCCGGCACCATGTCGCCGGTCATGAAAAACGGCTGATAGGCCAGTCTGTAGCTCTGCTTCGCGCCGTCGCTGAAAACCACGTCCAGACTCGATTGCACGGTGGTGGCGGCCATGGCGGCAGGATCGGCCAGCGACGGCGCCGGCATATGGCTGAATGTCGCGGAGGCGAAACCGCCGCGGCTGGATGAGCCGGATGCCGTCGCGCAACCGGCCAGCAAGCCGGACGCAGTCAAGGTCAGCGGCAGTAAGGGCGCGCTGGCGAATGCCTTGAGCAGATCGCGACGCTTGGACTGGATGACGGGAGGATTCGGAGCAACTTTCATGGGGAATTTCCTTTTCGCAACTAACTGACAATGGGCTGACAACGATCGCGTGATGCTAATCGCCCAAAATGACCGCTTTGTGACAGCGGAAACACCGCCCCCAGTCTTGTATAATGCGAGGTTTGATTGCAAAAGAAATAATCATGGAAGCAGAACGCCTCAATTCCCTCCAATCCCTGCTGGACGACCTCGCGGTGCGTGCGGCTGAATTACGGAGGTATCTTTGACTTCGATGTGAAGTCGGAGAAACTCGATCAGGTCAACGGCGAACTGGAAGATCCGGAAGTCTGGAACGATCCCAAGCGCGCGCAAGACCTCGGCAAGGAAAAGAAATCCCTCGAAAATATCGTCCACACGCTCGTCAAGATCGACGGCGACCTGACTGACGCGCGCGATCTGTTCGCCATGGCGCGCGAGGAGAAGGACGAAGACACGCTGGTCGCCATCGAAGCCGACGCGGAAGCCATCAAGGGGTTGGTCGAAGGTATGGAATTCCGCCGCATGTTCAGCAATCCGATGGACCCGAACAACTGCTTCATCGACATCCAGGCCGGCGCTGGCGGCACCGAAGCGCAGGACTGGGCATCCATGCTGCTGCGCCAGTACCTCCGCTACTGCGAACGCAAAGGCTTCAAGGCGGAAATCCTGGAACAGTCCGACGGTGAAGTGGCCGGCATCAAGACCGCCACCATCAAGGTCGAAGGCGAATATGCCTACGGCTTCCTGCGCACCGAAACCGGCGTGCACCGCCTCGTGCGCAAGTCGCCGTTCGATTCCGCCAACGGCCGCCACACCTCGTTCTCGAGCCTGTTCGTGTATCCGGAAGTGGACGACTCCATCGACATCGAAATCAATCCGGCCGACGTGCGCGTGGATACCTATCGCGCCTCCGGCGCCGGCGGCCAGCACATCAACAAAACCGACTCCGCCGTGCGTCTGACCCACGCTCCGACCGGCATCGTCGTGCAATGCCAGAACGACCGCAGCCAGCACCGCAACCGCGCCGAAGCGTGGGAAATGCTGAAAGCGAAACTGTTCGAACTGGAACTGCGCAAGCGCATGAGCGAGCAGCAAAAACTGGAAGACTCCAAGACCGACGTCGGCTGGGGCCACCAGATCCGTTCTTATGTGCTGGACCAGTCGCGCATCAAGGATCTGCGCACCAACTTTGAAACGGGCAACACAAAGGCCGTGCTGGATGGCGACCTGGACGGTTTCATCGCAGCATCGCTGAAACAGGGCGTCTGATCCTGACCGCGGCATCCGGCGCCGGCATAGCCGCAACCGGATGCCGTTGCGGACGCAGCACCAGCCTTTAGCGCCCATTTTTACTAACGAATTCTCGACATCATGACCACACCAAACGACAACGCCACGCAGCAACAGCCGCAGCCGCCAGTAGATGAAAACACCATCATCGCCGAACGCCGCGCCAAGCTCGGTGCGCTCCGCGAGCAAGGCGTCGCTTTCCCGAATGACTTCCGTCCTGAAAACAAGGCCGCCGACCTGCACGCGCAATACGACGCACTGGACAACGAGGCGCTGGAAGCCAATCCGGTCAAGGTCTCGATCGCCGGCCGCATGATGTTGAAGCGCGTGATGGGCAAAGCCTCGTTCGCCACTCTGCAAGACTCTTCCGGCGCGCGCGCCGATGGTCGCATGCAGCTCTACATCACCAACGACGTGACCGGTCCGGAAGCGCACGGCGCCTTCAAGCATTACGATCTGGGCGACATCCTCGGCGCCGAAGGCACGCTGTTCAAGACCAAGACCGGCGAGCTGTCGGTCAAGGTGACCGGCCTGCGCCTGATCACCAAGTCGCTGCGCCCGCTGCCGGATAAGTTCCACGGCCTGTCGGACCAGGAAACCAAGTACCGCCAGCGCTACGTTGACCTGATCATGAGCGAAGATACGCGCCGCACCTTCAAGGCGCGCACCGCCGCGATGTCGTCGATCCGCCGCTTCATGGAAAAGAACGATTTCATGGAAGTCGAAACGCCGATGCTGCACACCATTCCGGGCGGCGCCGCGGCCAAGCCGTTCATCACGCATCACAATGCGCTGGACATGCAGATGTTCATGCGCATCGCGCCTGAGCTGTACCTCAAGCGCCTGGTGGTAGGTGGCTTTGAGCGCGTGTTCGAAATCAACCGCAACTTCCGCAACGAAGGCGTCTCGCCGCGCCACAATCCCGAATTCACAATGATGGAATTCTATGCGGCCTACGTCGACTATCAATGGCTGATGAACTTCACCGAGCAAGTGATCCGCCAGGCCGCCATCGATGCGCACGGCACCGCGACGCTGACATACCAAGGCCGCGAACTCGACCTGTCCAAGCCGTTCGCGCGCCTGACCATCACCGGCGCCATCAAGAAGTACGCGCCGGAATATACCGACGCGCAATTGCAGAACATCGACTTCCTGCGCACCGCGCTGAAGAAGTTCGGCGTCAAGACCGACCAGCCGCCGCTGGCCAATGCCGGCATCGGCGCGCTGCAACTGGCGCTGTTTGAAGAGACCGCCGAGTCGCAATTGTGGGAACCTACCTACATCATCGATTACCCGGTCGAAGTCTCGCCGCTGGCGCGCGCTTCCGACACGGTGCCGGGCATCACCGAACGCTTTGAACTGTTCATCACCGGCCGCGAAATCGCCAACGGCTTTTCGGAACTGAACGATGCCGAAGACCAGGCCGCGCGCTTCCAGGCGCAGGTTGCGGCCAAAGACGCCGGCGACGAAGAAGCCATGTATTACGACGCCGATTACATCCGTGCGCTCGAATACGGCATGCCGCCGGCCGGCGGCTGCGGCATCGGCATCGACCGCCTGATGATGCTGATCACCGATTCGCCGAACATCCGCGACGTCATCCTGTTCCCTCACCTGCGTCGCGAAGACTGAGTTCCGACCGAGGCCTTGACAAAAAGACAGCCCGGAATGGCGCGCCGTAGTGCTATTCCAGGCTGTCTGACATCCGCCTTACAAGTTTTTACAACTGACACACTATCCGCATTTTTTCCGCGCCGCTTGTCATCCATAATTCGCCTCACATCAACACCAACACGGAGAGGCCCATCATGGAAGTCGTCAAATCCCCCAGCCGCATACACCCTTTAGTCGCTACCGCCGCCGTCGCGGTGACTTTGGTCAGCCTGGTCGGCGTTGCAGCCATCACCGGCCTGCTGCCGACATCGAACAGCACCGTCGCGCCGCAACAGGCAATGTCCGATGCAACGACTGCGCCGCAATCCGCGCCAAAGCCTAATTACGCAGCAAGACCGCAGTCGCAACAAAACAGCAGCGGCTATAGCGCGCCGGCCGCAGTCGCACGCTGCTCCAATTGCGGAGAAGTCGAGGCCGTACGCGCAGTACAGCACACGCCCAAAGCCAGCGGCGTCGGCATCGTCGCCGGCGCAGTCCTCGGCGGCATCCTGGGCAATCAGGTCGGCGGCGGCAACGGCCGCACGCTGGCCACGGTCGCCGGCGCCGGTGCGGGCGGCTATGCCGGCAACGAAGTCGAAAAACGTACGCGCACCACCACCACTTACGTCGTCGACGTCCGCATGGAAAACGGCTCGGTCCGCTCCTTCCCGCAAACGGATGAAGGCTGGCATGTCGGCGATCAGGTACGCGTTGTAAACGGTCGCTTGACCAGCCGCGGCTGATCCCGCTTCAGCGTACGCCCCGGCAAAAACAACCTACTCAAGAGTACCCGCCCTCAAGGCCGCGCTCACCAACTGGTGACGCGGCTTTTTTCATACTCCGACACGAATAAATAACTCATTTCGATTGAAATATTTTTGAATAAGTGCACTGTTTTCACATCGAGCCTCTTGCAGGAGGCCTGCCCGCTTGAATATTTCGAATGCGCGTCATAAGATCAGGCAGTGTTGTCGCAGGAGAAATGGTTTTCAACATGAACGACTTGACTCCGAACCGCGCGTTTATCGCTCTTATGCAGGCGGCCCGCCCCTTCCTTCATCGCGCCATTGCCCTCTCGCTTTTCGTCGGCACGTTTTCGCCGCCTGCCTCGGCGAGCGACACCATCAGGAAAATCCAGGAGAGCAAGACCATTGTTCTCGCCTTCATGGGAACGGTCGACAATCTGTCTCCATTCGCAATGATTGAACCAGGCGGCGACGTCGGCGGCTACACCATCGAAATCTGCCGGAAAATCGTTCAGGGCATCCGCCAGGAACTGCGCATGCCCAACCTCAAGGTCCAGTATTTTCCGGTCAATGCCTCCACACGCTTCAACGCGCTGACAGACAATCGCGCCGATCTCGAATGCAGCGTCAGCACCAACAACACCGACCGCCGCAAGAAGGTCGCCTTCACCATTCCGCACTTTTTCACCAGCGTGCGCATGCTGGTGCGCGCCGACTCCAACATCAAAGACTGGCGCGATCTTCGCAACAAACGCATCGTGACCGTCAAAAACACCTCGATGATCGACGTCATCAACAAGCGCAGCAACATTCGCTATCTCGGCCTGGCGATCGCCGAGCTGGATAGCGACCAGGACTGTCTCAGGATGCTGGAACAAGGCGCGGCCGATGCCTTCATCATGGATGAAGTACTGCTGCATGGCGCCCGCGAAAGCACTGCCAATCCGGAGAAACTCGCCATCAGGGGCGCCCCGCTCTCCATCGAACCCTACGCCATCATGCTGCGCAAGGACGACCCTGAATTCAAGAAAATGGTAGACCGTCAAATGGCCAGACTCGCCATCAGCGGCGAGATCTTCCGCCTCTACAACCGCTGGTTCATGCAACCGATGGGCCCGGACGGCAGATCGATGAACATGCCGATGAGCTATATTTTGCGGGACTCGCTGAGGTATCCGACGGACAAGATTACGAATTGATATTGCGCGCTTATGCCGACTGCCGCAACAAAATGGACGTGGGGAGAGAAGTGGCCTGCCCTAAGGGAATCGAACCCCTAACCTATGGCTTAGAAGGCCATTGCTCTATCCGGTTGAGCTAAGGGCAGATCTGAAAATCAAACAATACAGTACTGTTTGAAATTGTCTTCGGAAACGAAAACGGGCTGTCTTTCGACAGCCCGTTTATGTGTGGTCGGAGTACAAGGATTCGAACCTTGGACCCCCTGGTCCCAAACCAGGTGCGCTACCGGGCTGCGCTACACTCCGAGAAGCGAGATAATATCCCGACATGGGTATTCGGTCAATAGCTTCTTCACATTTTCTTCAAATTTCATGTTTGGCATCGTGCTACGAACCGAAGTTTCGTCGTTTGTTTTTTTAATCCAATGCAATAGCTATCCACGTTCGGATTGATGAAACATCCCTTGCAGTTTGGTTACACCTGGTTTCGATGTCCTGACAGAAGATAAGCCTGCGCATGCGGCAAGCCTGCCCGTTCATTATCGCCTTGCATCCGGACGGAAAGACAAACGCAGCGCCGCGTTTCGCACCTCTCAGGAGAACTATCGTGAACAAGAAAACACTCGCATGGATAGCCTCTGCGCTTTTTTCGCTGGCATCCGGCATATCGGAAGTTTCCGCGCAAGACATGAATCGTCCGCCCGCTGTCTTTACCCAAGAAGAACTGGATCAGATGCTGGCGCCGATCGCACTTTATCCTGATTCCTTGCTGGCACAAGTATTGATGGCCGCCACTTATCCTCTGGAAGTGGTCCAGGCCGCGCGCTTCCTCGACAGCCGGCCCGGCCTGCAGGGCGATGCCTTGGCACGCGCGATTGCGCCGATGCCGTGGGATCCCAGCGTGAAATCGCTGGCGCAGTTCCCATCCGTGCTGGCGATGATGAACGACAAACTGGACTGGACCCAGCGTCTGGGCGACGCCTTTTTGTCGCAGCAGGCAAATGTGATGGATACCGTGCAAAACCTGCGCATCAGGGCGCAGATTGCGGGCAACCTGCAGTCGACCGACCAGCAGCGCATCGTGCAGCAAGACCAGGTGATCGTGATCGAACCAGTCAATCCGCAAGTGATCTACGTCCCTTATTACAACCCGATTATCGTCTACGGCAGTTGGTGGTGGCCGCAACGACCGCCCGTGTATTGGGCGCCGCCGCCACGCTATCGTCCGCCCAGCTACAACGTATCGATCAACGCCGGCATCTTTTTCGGCGCCGGCATCGGCATTGTGCGATCGGTGTATAACGATGCCCGCCCCGACTGGCGCCAGCATCACGTATTGGTCAACAACGTGCGCATCAACAATGTCAACGTCACGAAAAACGTTGTCATCAACAACCGACCGGTGGTATGGGAACACAACCGCCGCGACGGGCAGAACAGACAACGTCCCGACGTTGGCAATGTGTCTCGTCCCAACATCGCGCCGGCGGTCTCCAACGCACCGAATCCGTCGGCAAGGCCCGATTTGCATCCCGGTCAGCCATCCGCGGGGCAAGGACGCGAGGATCGTGATCGCGCTGATCGCAACCACCGGCCCGAGCAGTACAATCGTCCGCCGCAAGCCGCCGGCCTGCCGGCGCCGCACAACGCACCGATCGTGCAGAATGCGCCTCGTCCCGCGCCACCGCCGCCTGCCGCTGCCCAATTGCAGCAGGCTCGCCCGGCCACGCCCGTTCGCCCCGAACATGTAGAAAACAACCACCGGCCGGAACCGCAAGCATTCCATAGGCCGCCTCCTGCAGCGGCACCCGTGCAACAGATGCAGCGCCCCATGCCGGAAATGCACGCGCCAGCCCCTCGCCCAGAACGACAGGAGCAGTCCCGTCCGGAACCGAAGCCGCAACAGCGTGAGGAGCATCAGCAGCGACAAGAGAATCGGTGATGCAGCTCCGGAACTTGCCTGCGCGACTCGGAAACCTGCCCTGAATACGTTATAATCCCGGCTTCCGAGACGTGACCAGGCGCCATTTTCGCCGGGAAACAAAGGGTTGGATCTTCCAGCCCTTTTTCGTTTCTGTCACATCGCCATGACATCTCCGCGAATGGCGGCATCGCTGCCCGCCATCCGTTCATGTTCATGGTTTTCATCGCTTTCAACGCCCTACGACTCACCGACTCACGATGCAAGACATTACTCCCGATTCCGCGAACGAAGATACAGGCTCGAACAGCAAGGCCCCGCTTGAGCTGATCGCTCGCGAGGTCGCGCGGCGCCGCACTTTCGGCATCATTTCCCACCCCGATGCCGGTAAAACCACCTTGACCGAAAAGCTGCTGCTGTTCTCGGGCGCGATTCAATTGGCGGGCACTGTCAAGGCGCGCAAGAGCGGCCGTCACGCGACTTCGGACTGGATGGAAATCGAAAAGCAGCGCGGCATCTCGGTGGCCAGCTCGGTGATGCAGTTCGAATATCGCGACCACGTCGTCAATCTGCTCGACACGCCAGGCCACCAGGACTTCTCGGAAGACACCTATCGCGTGCTGACGGCGGTCGACTCGGCGCTGATGGTGATCGACGCCGCCAAGGGCGTGGAAGAGCAGACCATCAAGCTGCTCAACGTTTGCCGCATGCGCAATACGCCGATCATCACCTTCATGAACAAGATGGACCGCGAAACCCGCGATCCGCTGGAACTGCTCGACGAACTGGAGTCGGTGCTGAAGATCCAGTGCGCACCGGTGACCTGGCCGATCGGCATGGGCAAGAATTTTCGCGGCGTGTATCACCTGCTGCGCGACGAGATCATGCTGTTCAAGGCGGGCGAAGAGCGCGCCAACGGCGAGGTCGAAATCATCAAGGGCATCGACAATCCGAAGCTGGTCGAGATGTTCCCGCTGGAAATCGAACAACTCAAGATGGAAGTCGAACTGGTGCACGGCGCATCGCATCCGTTCGATCTCGACGATTTCCTGGGCGGCATCCAGACCCCGGTATTCTTCGGCTCCGCGATCAACAATTTCGGCGTGCGCGAAATCCTCAACGCGCTGCTCGACTGGGCTCCGGCGCCGCGCAGCCGCGATGCCACGGTGCGCAGCGTCGAGCCGACGGAAGCGCCGTTCTCGGGTTTCGTGTTCAAGATCCAGGCCAACATGGACCCGGCCCACCGCGATCGCATCGCCTTCTTGCGCGTGTGTTCCGGCCGCTTCGAGCGCGGCATGAAATTGAAGCACCTGCGCCTGAACCGCGAAATCAAGGTGTCATCAGTGGTGACCTTCATGGCATCGAGCCGCGAACAGGTGGAAGAAGCCTATGCCGGCGACATCATCGGCCTGCCCAACCACGGCAACATGCAGATCGGCGACAGTTTTTCGGAAGGCGAATTGCTGCAGTTCACGGGTATTCCCTACTTTGCGCCGGATTTCTTCCGCGTCGCGCGCATCCGCAATCCGCTCAAGATCAAGCAATTGCACAAAGGCTTGCAACAGCTCGGCGAAGAAGGCGCGGTGCAGGTTTTCAAGCCGACCAACAACAGCGATCTGGTGCTGGGTGCGGTCGGCGTGCTGCAGTTTGAAGTAGTGGCGAGCCGCCTGTTGAACGAGTACGGCGTCGACGCGGTGTTTGAAGGCACCAGCATTAGCAGCGCGCGCTGGGTGACCTGCGACGACAAGAAGATGCTGGCTGATTTCGAAAAATCCTCGGCCGGCCACAACCTTGCACACGACGCCGCCGGCAATCTCGCTTACCTGGCGACCTCGGGCGTGAACCTGCGCCTGACGCAGGAGCGCTGGCCGGAAGTGACTTTCCATGCGACGCGCGAACACGCGGCCAAGCTGGATTGAAGCTGCTTTCGCTGCAATAAAAATCCCCGCCTCGTGCGGGGATTTTTATTGGGCCGCGCGCAAATCAGGCGTCGACGTCAGGCATTCACGCGAATCGAAAAATCGACGCCGATGCCGCTCCACCACTCCTGTTCCTTCTGCATCCAGTAAGACACGGTCGGATGATCGTGCACCCACTCACGCTTGATTTCCATATCGATGCGATTCCTCATCTTGAGGCGGATGTCGTTGAGATCGAGCGTGATGTGCGAGTGCATGAACATCACAGCCAGGCGCAGCGCCAGCACGGCCTTGGCGAAATCGACGTCCGAAAGCACTTCGCCGATCTTGCGCAGATTGCCTTTCTGGCCGAGGATCAGCGTGCTCATCACACGCTGCTCGCGTGTGGTGAAACCGGGCAGATCGGCGTTGGCGATGAGGTAGGACGAATGTTTATGGTAGCTGCTCTGCGACACGATCAAGCCGGCCTCGTGTAGCAAGGCGCTCCAGTTCAGGTATTTTGCATAGACCTCATTACCCGGCTTGAGCATGTGGAAAAAGCCCAGCGCAGTTTCCGCCACCTGGCGCGCGCGCAGTTCGTCGATATGGAAGCGGCGGCTGAAATCGTCCACCGATTGTTCGCGTCGGTCGCGCTGGGTGGCGCGCAACTGCAAGTCCCACATCACCCCCATGCGCAGGCCGGCTTCGACCGGCGAGATCACGGAGATGTTCAGTTCCTGCATCAGGCCGATCAACACCGCCAGGCCGCCCATGATGACGACGGCGCGGTCCGGCTTCATGCCGGCCAGTTCGATGTTGCTGACGTGGCCGAAGGCAATCAGGCGCTGCTTTAGTTCTTCCACGCTGTCCGGCGTGATGCGGCCGTCGCCCATGCCGTTCTTGGCGATGGTGTCGGCGATCGCGCGCATGGTGCCCGACGAGCCGTAGACCTTGCTGCGATGCTGGGCGCCGAACGGCACCACGGCGTCTTCCACATGCGAACGCGCCGACAGGATGGCGCGTTCGAACGCATCTTCATCAATATGACCGTCAGGAAAAAACGCCAGGCTCTGGTTGACGGTGCCGATGCCGAAGGATTCCACGCGGCGGATTTCGCTGCCGTGTCCCAGGATGACTTCGGTCGAACCGCCGCCAATATCGATCACCAGCCGGTCTTCGTCCGGCAAGGCCAATGCGCCGGCCACGCCCATGTAAATCAGGCGGCCTTCTTCCTCGCCGGAAATGATTTCCACCGGATAACCGATGGCGCGCTCGGCGTCGGGCAGAAATTCGTGTGCATTCTTGGCGACGCGCAGGGTATTGGTGGCGACCACGCGCACCGCGTCGAGCTGGTAGTCGCGCAGGATGGTGCGGAACCGGCCCAGCGATTCGACCGCGCCGGCAATCGCCTGCGGCGTCAGGTAACCGTTCTTGTCCAAACCGGCCGCCAGGCGAATCGGATCGCGCGCACTCTTCACCACGCGGATGGCGTCGCCTTCATGCTTGCCGATATGCAAGCGGAAGCTGTTGGAACCAAGATCTACTGCTGCAAACATTCATTCCCTTTCAAGCGGGGTATTGGATAAACGGAAATTATTTAACAAATTAATGAAAAATGCTGTCGAACTGACACAATAGTTGTCTAGCGTGACAGTTTGATGACAACGCATCAGGCCGTCCGCACGGCGTCGCTCAAACAAGCTCGCGGGTTGTGTCGAAATGCGGTCTAATAGCGCCTCCCCCTATTTTAACGATTTAGACATGCCCGGTATTCTTTATCTCGTGCCCAACACCCTGGGCCCAGCCGATGTTGCGGACGGCGACGTGCTAGCTTCGATTCTGCCGGCCGACGTGCAAGCGCTGGCAGCGCGCCTCAATTACTACATCGCCGAAAACGCCAAGACCACGCGCGCGTTTCTGAAACTGATCAATGCGGCCTATCCGCTTGCCAAGCCGCTGCAGGAAATCAGGATCGCCGAGCTCAACGTCAATACCGAAGCATCCGCCTTGCCGGCGCTGCTGGAGCCGCTTCTCGCCGGGCAGGATGCCGGTCTGATTTCGGAAGCGGGCGTACCGGCTGTCGCCGACCCCGGCGCCAATCTGGTTCGCCTGGCGCATCAGCGCGGCATTCAGGTACGCCCGTTGGTGGGCCCGTCATCCCTGTTGCTGGCGGTCATGAGTAGCGGCCTCAACGGCCAGAGCTTCGCCTTCAATGGCTATCTGCCGACCGATGCGGCGCAGAGAGCGAAGCGCATCAAACAATTGGAAGAACGTTCGCGTCAGGAAAAGCAGACCCAGTTGCTGATCGAGACGCCCTATCGCAACGGCGCCATGCTGGAAGCGCTGGCGACTGCCTGCAACGGCACGACGCTCATCAGCGTCGCCACCGATCTGACGCTTGCCGCCGAAACCATCAAAACGCAAACGGCGAACAAGTGGAAAAGCGATATCGCTGCCGGCAAGACGCCGGACTTTCACAAGAAACCAACCGTATTTTTGCTGCTGGCCGATTAGGCCAGTAAGAGGTCAACCCTGCACTATTCCTTGCGGCCCACGCTGGCGACGATCCAGTCGGCAATACGCGTCACCACGTCCTGCTCGATGCCGTTGTAGCCGTGATAGGCCATGGCTTCGCAAGGATCGCCCAGGCTCGTCCCGCCGCGCACGCTGATCAGCTCCTTTTGCGGCACCGCGCTGAGTGCGTCCATCAGACGAGAAATATCGCTGAACGCACAAAGCTTGCATCCATCCTGCTCGTGATGCACCACCAGCACGGGAATACGCAAGCGCTGCAGTTGCATCTCAGGCACGGCGCGTCCGCCTTTGTTCTCGCGCAGGATGGTCGATGTCAACACCAGCCCGTCCGGACCGCCGTTTGCGCGGTCAAGTTGCGTGGCAATGAAAGCGGCCGATTGCGTGCCGCGGCTGGTGCCGACCAGCCAGACAGGAATCGCCGCCTGCTGGCGCAGCCACGCCATGAGGGCCTTGATGTCGTCAACATGTTGCGGCGTCTGGCGAAAACCGCCGAGAAACGGATACGACTGCCGGTCTGACGGCGCGTCAACAACCGCGACGGCAAAACCGCGCTCGATAAATAGTTGACGCGAGCGCACCAGGAAATTACCGCTGCCGCCGTTGAACTCTCCCTCGGCGGAAATCTGCAAACCGCCCTGTCCGCCGGCAAACAAAATCACGGTCGCTATCGGACGCTGCGGCGCCAGATAAACGAAACGCTGCGTCACGCCGGGACGCGTCGGCACGTCGACGACCTGACGGGTGAATTGCAGCGCCGGGTTGGCCTGGGACCATGCCGGCGCAACAACGACCGATGTCAGAAACAGGCTCAGAAGAAGCGCCTGAAAAACTCGGATCAAGACAGGAAGAATCTTCTTCGGATTTTTTATCGCATGCATTGCCGCCTCCTGGACTCCATTCCCGCTGCCGATGAAAAAAGGCGACGAAACCGCTAACGCCATTCAGTCCAGCCTGTTTCCCGGCCGTCGTCCCGGCGCACGCTGGTACCCAATGTCGTGAAGGCGTCCGATGCGACACCGGGTCCTGACTTTCGTCAGGACGACGGCTGTGACGGACTGATAATGCGGTAAGGCGCTTTTTAAACTTAACTGAGTGGGATTACGACCAAGCCACCGCTTTTTTCACCAGAACTCCTTTTCATCAACTGGCGTGAGATGCGTTCCAAGATACGAAGAAATCAACGCAGTTGAATGCTGCCGCCCGACAGCATCGACTTGGCCACGCCGCTGCCGACCGCCACGCCGAATTTCTTGAGCACGCGCTCAGGCAAGCCTTCGGTCTGGGTGTAATCGACCAGGTCTTCCGCCTTGATGACGTCGCGCGCCACGCTATCGACCGTGCCGAAGCCGTCGGCCAAGCCCATTTCAACTGCTTTGGAACCGGTCCAGAACAGGCCGGAGAAGGTTTCCGGGGTTTCCTTGAGGCGCTGGCCGCGGCCCTTGCGCACCACGTCGATGAATTGCTGGTGGATTTCGTTCAGCATCTGCTGGGCATATTCCTTTTGCTTCGGATCCTGGGCGCTGAACGGATCGAGGAAGCCCTTGTTTTCGCCGGCGGTCAGCAAACGGCGCTCGACGCCGACCTTTTCCATCAGACCGGTGAAACCGAAACCGTCCATCAGCACGCCGATGGAACCGACGATGCTGGCCTTGTTGACGTAAATCTTGTCGGCCGCCGCGGCGATGTAGTAACCGCCGGATGCGCACATTTCCTCGACCACGACGTACAGCGGCTTCTTGGGGTATTCCTTGCGCAGGCGCACGATCTCGTCGTTGATCATGCCGGCCTGCACCGGGCTGCCGCCGGGGCTGTTGATCTTGAGGATCACACCCATCGAATCGTCGGCGGCGAACGCCTTGTCCAGCGCCGGGATCACAGCGGATGCCGAACCGCGGCCTTCGGCTTCGATGGTGCCGCTGATTTCGACCAGCGCGGTGTGGGTGCCGACCGGTTCCGCTTCGGACCGGGTGTAATTGAAGGCGGTCCAGATCACGAAGACGAACACGGCCAGGCCGGCGATCTTGAAGAAGATGCTCCAGCGGCGGCGGGCGCGCTGCTCCTTGACTGCGAACAGGGCCAGCTTCTCCAGCACGTCGCGCTCCCAGCCGCCCTTCTTGTCGTCCGCCGCCGGTGTTCCTGAAGTCGGCGGCACGGGTTCCGCCGGCTTGGGTGGTTGCGCTTCGGGGTTTTCAAATTCGTTATTGCTCATATCGTCACTCGGAACGGCAGCTTGCCGATGCCGGACATACTGGCACGGGCTGCCGGGGTTCCCGCATGGCTTATGCCAGCGCGGGCCTTACATAATCGTCGGGCGTCCAGAAGATGGCCCCGTCTCTTTCAAACACCATGATCTTACGCAAACGCGCCCCCGTACAGGGACCGCCTTCGCATTTGCCGGTATCGGGCGCATAAACGGCGCCATGTGTTGCGCACATGAGATACAAGCCGCTGGATTCGAAGAACTCGCCTTCGGTCCAGTCCAGTTCGATCGGCACATGGGCGCATCGGTTCAGATAAGCGTAGACGGCGCCGCCGTAGCGCACCACGAAGCCGGTGGCGTCGTCGCCATGCACCGACACGGCAAAGCGCCTGCCCTTGCCGCCCTCCTCGATCTCAGCCGAAGCACATACCGGAATCGCCACTTCGTCCATAGCCGTGTTTCCTAAGCGTTTTCATTCAGCCACTGATGCAGCACCTTGATGGAGCCGGCGGAGTAGCGCGGATTGAGCGCCTGCAATTGTTCCACCGGGTGCGCGCCGAATTCTACCGCAACCCCGGTCGCACCCGCATTGAGCGCCATTTGCAAGTCGTGGGTGGTGTCGCCGATCATCAATGTGCGGTGCATTTCCTGTCCCAGTTCGCGCGTCAGTTCCTGCAGCATGGCGGGATGCGGCTTGGAAAAAGTCTCGTCGGCGCAGCGCGTGGCGTCGAATCTCGACAGCAACCCGGTGGTGTTGAGCGCGCGATTGAGCCCGACGCGGCTCTTGCCGGTAGCGACGGCCAGGAAATACCCCTGCTGCGCCAAGTCTTCAAGCATCTCGCGCACGCCATCGAACAGCGTCAGATCCTTGTCCTGGCCAAGATAATGGTGTCGATAGCGCTCGACGATGCGCGGGTAGTATTTCGGATCAACGTCGGGAATGGCCGCCTGCATGGCGTCCTGCAGGCCGAGGCCGATCACATAGGACGCTGCGCTCTTGTCGGGGATGGGCAAACCGAGATCCCTTGCCGCCGCCTGGATGCACTTGACGATGGTGGAGGTGCTGTCCATCAGCGTGCCGTCCCAATCGAACACGATCAGGTCAAATTGCTTTCTTGCCATGTTTCACTTTTCAACATATTCAAAAATCGTCTGCCGGTACAGCACGGTCAACCTCGTCAAACCGTCGCCTCAGTCCCGGCGGCATCCAGGCTTTTCAGGAAGCGCAGGCATTCCGGCGGCAGTCCCGCTTTCAGGGTCACGGTCTTGCCGCTGTCCGGATGCGTAAAACTGATCTGGTGGGCATGCAGGAACATGCGCTTGAACGCGCCCCGCTCGCCGTCAGCCTTTTGCAAGGCTTTGTTCAATGCGAAATCGCCGTACTTGTCGTCGCCCACGATGGGAAAACCGCTGGCCGACAAATGTACGCGTATTTGGTGCGTCCGACCGGTTTTCAGTTCCGCTTCCAGCAAGGCGAATTCGCCATAACGCCGGATCAGAGAAAACACGGTATGCGAGGCCTGGCCGTCTTCCTGCACGCGCACGCGGCGCTCGCCGTCGGCTGTGCTGTACTTGTGCAGCGGCAACTTGACGTGCTGGCGCGCATTCTTCCAGTCGCCATGCACCAGGGTCAGGTAGCGCTTGTCGGTCAAGCCGTCGCGAATCTGCTCATGCAGATTGGTCAGCGCCGAACGCTTTTTGGCGAGCAACAAGACGCCGGAAGTATCGCGGTCGAGCCGATGCACCAGTTCCAGAAACTTGGCGTCCGGCCGCGAAGCGCGCAACTGCTCGATGACGCCGTAGCTGACGCCGGAACCGCCATGCACGGCAACGCCGGCTGGTTTGTCGATGACCAGCAGATAGTTATCCTCAAGCAATATCTTGAATTCGGCCCCGGGCGCGACGGCAGCGGATGCCTTTTCGGCAATACGGATCGGCGGCACGCGCACGACATCGCCGTCTTCCAGGCGGTAAGTCTGGTCGATACGGCCTTTGTTGACGCGCACTTCCCCCGAACGCAGTACGCGGTAGATATGGCTCTTGGGCACGCCCTTGCAGATCCGCAAGAGGAAATTGTCGATGCGCTGACCCGCCTCTTCCTCGGAAATCGTCAGCAGTTGGACTTGCGGCGATACTGATGCCGATGGGACTGGCGCGGCCGATTCGGGCTTTTCAGGCAGCTTCCCATAAAATCTCGCTAAGTCCTTCATTTTGAATATATAATCGCTCGACGCTGGTCAGAAAACCGGCGTCAGTGTAAGAATAAAAAAGACCATTCTACACAGAGGCGTCTTCATCAGCCTCGCTAATTTGCAAATTTGATGGGGGGAACCGCGAAAAATCGCAGCATGCGGCGACAGGGTCCTGTCGGCAAGCCTTGTATATCCTAGCTCTGCACCCTACGATGTACGATGATACGGCCGGCACGATGTTGCTCCGCGCGGATTTGACGAGTTCCTTAAATGTGTACGCAGCATCTCTGCGCGAGTCCAGTTTGCACCGCAGTTGCAATCGGATAACGCACTTGGATGTTGAATCGATTTGTTTGGATTATCAGGATAAAGTCTGGCAAGACCTTCAATTGCAAAACGAAGTGCTTGCCGGTTGATGCATTGAACCCGATTCGCCGATTTGCCAACTTTCAGAAAAATGCTTCGTTTGGCTCTTGATGACAGCTTACCGTCCACAGCGACCGTGACCGCCCATGCGGAACGGCAGGCGTGGATACGGTGCTGCCCGGCTTTCCGGTTCGCCGCATCCGCGCCCCGTTGTGCATGAGTGCCGCCGCCATCAAGGCGCGCTCCACACATTAAGGCAATTCCCTCCCCCAATCACTTCATTCTCGCGTACATCCTTGTACTTATGGCGTTCTATACAAACGCCATTACGGCCTTGGTGCCACGGAGTGAAACATGAAACGTATGTTGTTCAATGCCACGCAGCAGGAAGAATTGCGCGTAGCCATCGTTGACGGTCAAAAACTGATCGACATCGATATTGAAGCCACCGGACGCGAACAGCGTAAATCGAACATTTACAAAGGCGTCATTACCCGCATCGAACCTTCCCTGGAAGCCTGCTTCGTCAATTACGGCGAAGAACGCCACGGCTTCCTGCCGTTCAAGGAAGTGGCCCGCACCTACTTCAAGGAAGGCATCGATGTGCGCAATGCTTCCATCAAGGAAGCCCTGCGCGAAGGCCAGGAAATCATCGTCCAGGTCGAGAAGGAAGAGCGCGGCAACAAGGGCGCGGCACTGACATCGTTCATCTCCCTGGCTGGCCGCTATCTGGTCCTGATGCCGAACAACCCGCGCGGCGGCGGTGTTTCGCGCCGTGTCGAAGGCGAAGATCGCCAGGAGCTGCGCGAAACCATGGACAAGCTGGACCTGCCCAACGGCATGTCCGTCATCGCCCGCACCGCAGGCATCGGCCGCAACGTCGACGAACTGCAATGGGACTTGAACTACCTGATGCAACTCTGGCGCGCCATCGAAGGCGCCGGCCAGTCCGGCTCCGGCGCTTTCCTGATTTACCAGGAATCCTCGCTGGTCATCCGCGCGATCCGCGACTACTTCCAGCCCGACATCGGCGAAATCCTGATCGACACCGACGACATCCACGACCAGGCCCAGCAGTTCATGGCTCACGTGATGCCGGACATGGTCCACCGCGTCAAGCGCTACCGCGACGACGTGCCGCTGTTCTCGCGTTTCCAGATCGAACACCAGATCGAAACCGCCTACTCGCGCACCGTGCCGCTGCCATCGGGCGGCGCCATCGTGATCGACCACACCGAAGCGCTGGTCTCGGTCGACGTCAACTCGGCCCGCGCCACCCGTGGCAGCGACATCGAAACCACCGCGTTCTACACCAATCTTGAAGCCGCCGACGAAGTGGCCCGCCAGTTGCGCCTGCGCGACCTGGGCGGCCTGATCGTGATCGACTTCATCGACATGGAAAACGCCAAGAACCAGCGTGAAGTCGAATCCCGCCTCAAAGACGCCCTGCACCACGACCGCGCCCGCGTCCAGATGGGCAAGATCTCGCGCTTTGGCCTGATGGAGCTGTCGCGCCAGCGCCTGCGTCCGTCGCTGTCCGAAGGCAGCCACGTGACCTGCCCGCGCTGCAACGGCACCGGCCACATCCGCGACACCGAATCGTCCGCATTGCAAGTCCTGCGCATCATCCAGGAAGAAGCGATGAAGGAAAACTCCGCCGCCATCCATGTGCAGGCGCCGGTTGACGTCGCCGCTTTCCTGCTCAACGAAAAGCGCGGCGAAATCCTGAAGATCGAAACACGCCATCGCGTGACGGTCATCATGATCCCGAACAAGCATCTGGAAACGCCGCACTACAAGCTCGAGCGCATCAAGCACGATGATCCGCGCCTGGACGATACCCAAGCCAGCTACGCCATGGCCGAGCAGGCAGAAACCGACATCGGTTACAGCAAGCGCCAGAAAGAAGACGTCAAGCCGCGCCAGGAAGCCGTCGTCAAGGGCATCACCCCCGACCAGCCGGCGCCGATCGTCGAACGCAAGGTCGTCGCCGCGCCGGAACCGCTGCCGACGCTGGCGCCGGAATCAGGCTTCTTCAGCAAGATCTGGAGCTTCTTCCGCGCCAAACCGGCGGAAACCGCACCGGTTGCCGCACCGGTCGAAACCAAGACCCCGCAGAAACGCGAACACGCCGACCGCAACGGCCGCAGCCGCAACGGCCGCAACCGTAATGGCCGAGGCCGCGAAGAGCGCGACGGCGCAGCAGCGCAGACCCAGGGCAGCCGCGACGAATCCGGCAAGCAGGACGCCGAAGGCAAACCGGCACGTCCTCCACGCCCGCCGCGTGAGCCCAAGGAAGCCCGTGAGCCGCGTGAACCACGCGAGCCGCGCGAAGGCGCAGAAGGCCGCAACGATCGCGAACCACGCGAGTCGCGTCAGCCACGCGAAGGTCGTGAAAATCGTGAGCCGCGCGAAGGAAACGAAGCCCGTGAAGCACGCGAACCGCGTCAGCCGCGCCCTCCGCGTCCACCACGCGAAGAGCGCAAGGAATTGCCGAAAGCCGAAGACGCCTTGCCGCTGGAAGCAGCACTGGCAACCGACGCTATTGCCGTGACTGCCGTCGAAGGCGCTGAAGCCGCGCAGGTTGCCGGCAATCAGGTCGAAGGCACAACGGAAGAAGGCGGCGAACCGCGTCGTCGCCGTCGTCGCGGCGGCCGTAACCGCAATCGTCGCGATCGTGAACCAGGCGATAACGTCAATGGCGAAAATGCCGAAGGCGATCTGGCGGATGGCGAAGAACCGGCACAAGTTGCAGCGCCGGCCGTCCAGGCAACGACGCATACCGAGACAGCCTGGTACGAGAAAGCGCCGGCAACTCCGGTCGCCGCTCCTGCCGAGCCTGTTGAAGCTGCCGTAGCGCCAACGCCTGCTGCTGAAGCCGTTCCCGTCGTGGAAACCGCGTCTGCGCCGGCTCCTGTCCAGGAAGCCGTCGCCAGTGCGGTTGAAACACCGGTCCTTGCTGCTCCTGTTGCGACAGAACCTGTTGCCGAAACTGCGCCTGCAGTAGTCGCACCGACGCCTGCCGTTGCCGAAACGCCTGCGGCTCCGCCGGTACAACAGCAAATCAGCCTGCTGCCTGAAACGATTGTCCCGGCAGCCGTTGAACCAACGCCGGCACCGGTCCAAGCGCCTGTTCAAGCCGCCCCGGCACCGGTGCCCGTAGCAGCGCCAGCGCCGGCGGCATCCAACGGCAAGCAATGGAATGACCTGCACGAGATGTTGTCGTCGGCCGGCCTGACTCTTGCCAGCACCGATCCTGAAAAACTGCGCGCCGCCCAGGCTGCAGCCGCCCAGATCGTGGTTGCGCCACGCGTGCCGCGCGAACGCAAGCCATTGCCGCCGCAATCGACAGATCCCCTGGTTCAAGTCGAAACCCGCCGCTGATGCCGTAGCGAACGTCGCGCAACAAGGAAAAAAGGGAGTGAAAGCTCCCTTTTTTTCGTCCGCAGCCTCTGGGGCAAAAACCTGCTTCCTTGCCAAAAAGGAACTAAAAGTTCCGCCGGACGGCTGCTGTACCGCCTCCGCGACATTCACTCTGTACACTGTGCGTTCCCCGGCCTCGTGCTATCGTAGCGAGTATGAACAAGCGCATCATTCCCATCATCGACGAACGCCTCAACGGCAGCTTCGCAGCCGTCCCCGAGCTGCTGGAAGCGCCGACCGGCTTTCTCGCCGACGCCATGATGCGCCCGCTGCACGACCTGCGCATTTCCGTCACCGACCGCTGCAACTTCCGCTGCGTCTATTGCATGCCCAAGGAAGTGTTCGACAAGGACTACACCTTCCTGCCGCACGCCTCGTTGCTGTCGTTCGAAGAAATCACGCGCCTGGCCAAGCTGTTCGTCGCCCATGGCGTCGAGAAAATCCGCCTGACCGGCGGCGAACCGCTCTTGCGCAAGCATCTGGAACGCCTCGTCGGCATGCTGCACGAACTGCGCACGCCCGACGGCCGCGAGCTCGACCTCACGCTGACCACCAACGGCACGCTGCTGGCGCAAAAAGCCCTGGCGCTCAAGGATGCCGGCCTCAAGCGCGTGACCGTGTCGCTGGATGCGCTGGACGACGCCAACTTCAAGCGCATGAACGATGTCGACGTGTCGGTCGCGCAGATCCTGCACGGCCTCGACATAGCGCACCAGGTCGGCCTCGGTCCGATCAAGATCAACATGGTCGTCAAGAAAGGCGTCAACGACCACGAAATCCTGCCAATGGCGCGCCATTTCAAGGACTCGCCTTTCATTTTGCGCTTCATCGAATACATGGACGTCGGCAGCTCCAACGGCTGGCGCATGGACGATGTGGTGCCGTCGAGCGAAGTAATTCGCCGCCTCCATGCAGAGCTGCCGCTCGAAGCCATCGACGCCAACTACGCCGGAGAGACCGCGCAACGCTGGCGCTACAAGGACGGCGGCGGAGAAGTCGGCGTCATCTCCAGCGTCACGCAAGCCTTTTGCCACGACTGCAGCCGCGCGCGCCTGTCCACCGAAGGCAAGGTCTACACCTGCCTCTTCGCCAGCGAAGGCCACGATTTACGCGGATTGTTGCGCGGCGAACGCAGCGACGCCGAAATCTCGTCGGCCATCGCCAACATCTGGCACAACCGCGGCGACCGCTACTCCGAACTGCGCAGCGAAAACAAAGGTCCTTCCACGACATCGATGCCGCAAGTGCGCAAAGTCGAAATGTCGTACATCGGCGGCTGAAGTGTCCATCGCTGCCGACCAGATCACGGGCCTGATACTCGCCGGTGGACGCGGCGCCCGCATGGGTCATGCCGACAAGGGCTTGCAACTGTTGCACGGCAAACCGCTGGCGGCGTATGCCATCGCGCGGCTGGCGCCGCAAGTCGGCAGCATTGCCATCAACGCCAACCGCCACCAAAGCGACTATGCGGCGTTCGGCCTGCCGGTGTGGCCCGACCTGCTGCCCGACTTTCCCGGCCCGCTGGCGGGACTGCATAGCGGCCTCACGCATTGCTCCACGGATTACCTGGCCGCGGTGCCGTGCGATTCGCCTTTACTGCCGTCCGATCTGGTGACGATGCTGGCGGCAGCGCTTTGCCAACAGCAAGCCGACGCCGCCATCGCAGTCACCGGACAAGCCAGCCGGCAACGCCATCCGGTATTCTGCCTGCTTAAAAAAACGCTGCTGCCGTCCCTGACGCATTATCTGCAACAGGACGGCCGCAAAATGGAGCGCTGGTTTGCCGGCATCCACACCGCCGAAGTCAGTTTCGACGACGAAGCCGCCTTCAGCAACATCAACACGTTGCAAGAGCTGCACCAACTGGAATCAGAATAAATGCCCCAACGCTCCTTGTCCGATATCGTCAGTTGCGTCTCCGATTATGACCCGGAGGCCATGACCGTGCCGCAGGCACAACAGATCATCCACGACTACGTGCAGCCGATCGCCTCGGTCGAACGCGTCGCCATTCGCAGCGCGCTCGACCGCACGCTGGCCGCCGACATTACCTCGACCATCGACGTCCCCGCCAACGACAACTCCGCCATGGACGGCTATGCGCTGCGCAGCGCGGATATCGTCGCTGGAGAAACGCTGGTCCTGCGCATCGTCGGCAGCGTCCATGCCGGCCAGCAGTTCGACGGCGGCGTCGCCGCAGGCGAATGCGTACGCATCATGACCGGCGCCGCCATGCCGGCCGATTGCGACACGGTTGTGCCGCAGGAATTCACCGAGGGTCGGACCGCCGACACCGTCGCCATTCCGGCCGGCAGCAGCATCTCGCCGATACGCCCTGGCGACAACCGCCGCCTGCGCGGCGAAGACTTGCGCAACGGCCAGGTCGCGCTGCGCGCCGGCAAGATCCTGCGTCCGGCCGACATCGGCCTGCTGGCGTCGCTAGGCGTGGTGGAAGTATCGGTGCAGCGTCGCCTGCGCGTGGCCTTCTTCTCGACCGGCGACGAGTTGCGTTCGGTCGGCGAGCCGCTTGATCCCGGCTGCGTCTACGACTCCAACCGCTACACCTTGTACGGCATGCTCACGCGCCTGGGTTGCGAGATCATCGACATGGGCGTGGTCAAGGACGATCCCGTTGCGATGGAAGCGGCGTTTCGCAGCGCCTGCGAACATGCCGACGCGGTCATCACCTCGGGCGGCGTCTCGGTCGGCGTGGCCGATTACACCAAGCAGACCATGACCAAGCTGGGCGACATGCTGTTCTGGAAAATCGGCATGCGCCCGGGCCGGCCGATGGCTTTCGGTCGCATTGCCTCGCAAGGCCGCGGCGCCTACCTGTTCGGCCTGCCGGGCAACCCGGTCGCGGTGATGGTGAGTTTTTACTTCTTCGTGCGCGATGCCTTGCTGCGCATGATGGGTGCGACCGCCAGTCCTCTGCCGCGCCTGCACGCGACATCGCTGTCGGCGATCCGCAAGAAGCCGGGACGTACCGAATACCA
The DNA here is from genome assembly GCF_000577615.1 of Herbaspirillum sp. RV1423. Taxonomy (GTDB): domain Bacteria; phylum Pseudomonadota; class Gammaproteobacteria; order Burkholderiales; family Burkholderiaceae_D; genus Herbaspirillum. The sequence goes on along the minus strand of NZ_CBXX010000025.1, from coordinate 24,992 downwards.
GCGCGGCATCCTCGCCGCCGATAGCGACGGCGAATGGAAAGTGAAGCTCACCGGCGCGCAAGGCTCCGGCATCCTGCGCTCGATGTCGGACGCCAACTGCATCATCGTGCTCGACGACGCCCAGGGCGACATTGCTGCCGGCGACAAGGTGCGGGTCGTCCTGTTCGACGGGCTGACCTGACTCCATGACGTTAGCGGCGCGCTTCGACCGGCTGCACCTGTGCTCGCGCGCGCAACCGGCGCCGCCGTGGGAGGTCCGCAAGGACAAGCTGATGCGCCTGCGCCATCTGCTGCTGCGGCACAAGCAAGATATTGCCGCCGCCATCAGCGCCGACTTTGGCAACCGCTCGCAGCACGAGACGCAATTCCTCGAAGTCTTCACCAGCCTGCAGGCGATCGATCACGCGCTCGCCCACGGCAGACAATGGATGCAGCCGCAGACGCGGCCGACAGCGCTTTGGTACAAGCCGGCCAGGAACTGCCTGTTGCCGCAGCCGCTCGGCGTGGTCGGCATCGTCACGCCGTGGAATTATCCGCTGCTGCTGACCGTCGGTCCGCTTGCCTGCGCGCTGGCCGCAGGCAACCTGGCGATGATCAAGCTGTCGGAGAATACGCCCGGATTCGGCGAGCTGTTCGACCGGCTGATCCGGCAGTCGTTTTCAGAGGACGAAATCGCAGTTGTCAACGGCGGCGCCGACGTCGCCCAGGAATTCTGCGCCCTCGCGTTCGACCACCTCATCTTTACCGGCTCGACCGCCATCGGCCGCGAAGTCATGCGCATCGCGAGCACCCGCCTGACGCCGGTGACGCTAGAGCTGGGCGGAAAATCGCCGGCCATCGTCGCCCCCAATGCCGACTTCAAGCGCGCCGTGATGCGCATCATGAGCGGCAAATTACTCAATGCCGGACAAACCTGCATCGCACCGGATTATGTGTTGCTGCCGCAGGGCCGGGAACAAGCGTTCATCGACGCCGCACGCGAGGCCGTGACGCGCATGTACCCTGCGCTCAACGACGAACGACTGGCGACCGACGACTACACCTGCATCATCAACCAGCGCCATTTCGAGCGCTTGCAGGCACTCTGCGCAGACGCGCAACAGCTAGGCGCCGTCGTCACGCCCCTCACCACGCATACGCCGCATGCGTCGACGCGCCTGATGCCGCCGGTGGTGCTGACGCAGGTAGCACCGGCGGCACGCATCATGCAGGAAGAAATTTTCGGTCCCTTGCTGCCGTTGATCGGCTACGGCGATCTCGACGAAGCGATCGCCTTCGTCAATGCCCGGCCCCGTCCACTGGCGCTCTACCTGTTCGCCAAGGACCAGTCGGCCATCGATCAGGTATTGCTGCAGACGATCACCGGCGGCGTAACAGTCAACGACACGCTGCTGCACATTGCTCAGGAGACCTTGCCTTTCGGCGGCGTCGGCGCATCCGGCTTCGGCGCCTATCACGGAGAAGAAGGTTTCAGGCGCTTTTCGCACATGAAGCCGGTGTTTACGCAAAGCCGCATCAATGCGATGCGACTGTTCAGCCCGCCTTACGGCAAGGCGTTTGCGTTGTTGATGAAATTCCTGATTCGCTGAGTTTCTGATAACGCCGTCATGCGGCGAAAACGATGGCGCATTTGCAATATTTACAACAATTCATTCTGGCCATCGCCGTCGATTTCCGGCTCGGCCGTTCCCAGCAATTTCTGCGCGGCGTCGCTCGGCAAAGCTTCCACCGACTTCAGTTTGCGCGTCATCTGACGCGTGCGGGTTTCGGCTTGCTCGATATTCTTGGCGGCGCGTTCCAGCGTGCTCTTGGTCGCCGCCAGCACGTCGCCGAACTTGCCGAACTCCGTCTTGACCGCGCCCAGCACCTGCCACACTTCCGATGAACGTTTCTCCAGCGCCAGCGTGCGGAATCCCATCTGCAAACTGTTCAGCAGGGCCGACAAGGTCGACGGACCCGCGATGCTCACGCGATAGGTGCGTTGCAATTCGTCCGACAAACCGGGACGACGCATGACTTCCGCGTACAAACCCTCGGTCGGCAGGAACAGGATGGCGAAATCGGTCGTCAGCGGCGGCGACAAATACTTCTCGGCGATAGTCTTGGCTTCGCCGCGCACCGCACGCTCCAGTTCGCGTCCGGCCTGCGCCACGCCTTCGGCATCGGCGCGATCGGCGGCGTCCGCCAGGCGTTCGTACTGCTCCTTCGGGAACTTGGCGTCGATCGGCATCCACACGGGCGTGCCGCCATCGTCGTTGCCCGGCAGCTTGATGGCGAACTCGACGCGCTCGCCGCTGTTAGGCACGGTTTCGACGTTCTTGGCGTACTGTTCGGGTGTAAGCACCTGTTCCAGCAACATCTCCAGTTGCACTTCCCCCCAGGTGCCGCGCGTCTTGACGTTGGTCAGCACACGTTTGAGATCGCCGACGCCAATCGCCAGTTGCTGCATTTCACCAAGACCCTGATGGACTTTCTCGAGGCGGTCCGACACCAGCTTGAACGACTCTCCAAGGCGCTGCTCCAGCGTGGCGTGCAATTTCTCGTCGACGGTCTTGCGCATTTCTTCCAGGCGGTTGCCGTTGTCGAGTTGCAGGTCCTTGATCTTGGCTTCCAGCGTGGCGCGCACTTCCGCCATGCGCTGTGCGTTGGACTCGGTCAGCGTCGTCAGCGTCTGGTTCAACGTGTCGCCGAAACGCTTCAGCGACGCCGCTTGCTCTTCGCGGCTGGCTTGCGCCTGCAGGTTCATGGTCTGGCGCATGCCGTCGAGCTGCTGGGCGTTGGTTTCGTTGAGCTTGACCAGTTGCTGCGCGAAACCGTCGATCTGGTTGTTCTGCAAGGTCGCGACGCTGGTCATCTGCGCGGCCAGCGTCTGTTGCAACTGGCCGAAATTGCTGCCGAGTTCCTGGCGCGTGTTTTGCGCGTTGGATTGCATCTGATCGCGCAGTTCGCGCTCGCTGCGTTCGGCGAGGTCCTGCTGATGGCGCTGCAATTCGCTCTTGACCTGTTGCAAAGGCGTGTCAATGTCAACGCCGCCACGGCTGCGCACGAGGATCAATATTTGCAGCACGACGCCCACGGCAATCATGGCGAGAAAAATCAATTCAGTCTGTGTCATGTATTTCTAAAAAAAATCAGGAATGTGTTGTTTTGCAGAGCATATCACCCGCAATCATTTTATCGATGTATCGACAGTTGGATTTCTTATCCTGGAACAGGTACTGATGAAGACAGCGCCCGCCCATGATCATGGCTGCTTTTGCTTAAGGTATCGAACACTATCTTGGCAATCGTACCGACCTGCTCGTCGCGCAAATACAAAAAGAAATTCACATCCGGCAAGCGCGGAAATCCTTCCGACTCGCCCAACACGCGGAATTCCGGACTGATCATTTCTATGCTGCGCGCAGTGATGCCAAGACCTGCACGCAACGCGGCCTTGATGCCGACCAGCGACGGCGCGACATAGCTGATGTGATACGCGATGCCGGCCGCATTGAGCGACTGCAGCGCAAGCTCGCGGAAAAGACTGGGCTCATCAGCCACTACCAGCTTGATCGGATTGGCCGGATTGTGGACATAGTCCGTTGCACATAGCCAGACCGTGGGCGATGTCCGCAAAATAAATCCAGGATGCACATCGCTTTTGCGCGTCGACAGCGTCAAATCGATCTCGCCGCGGCGCAATGCCTGCATCAAAAAGGGGCTGCGCCCGACATGGATTTCCATCCGCAGATGAGGATAGATTTTTGCGAAACGCGCCAACAGCGACGGCAGGATTGTTTCCGCAATGTCATTGGGTGCGCCGATGCGCAGCGAACCCTTGACGTCGTCCATATCCAGCATGCCCAGAGCCTCATCATTGAGCGCCAGAATCCGGATCGCATACTCCAGCAGCTTGCTGCCCTGTGCCGTCAATTGCTTGCTGCGTCCGGTTTTCTGGAAGATGGAAAAACCCAGTTGGGACTCCAGACGCTGCATTTGCTGCGTCACCGCCGACTGCGTCCGATGGACCTGATCGGCGGCGGCGGCAAACGACGAAAACTCGGAAATTGCAACAAATGTACGCAACAATTCCATGTCCAGATTTCGCATCAAAGCCCTCATTTCGATCAAAAAACAAATTAGCCGCACTGCACAAAATGGTGCGTTAAATTGTGTGAATCACTACAAAAACAGCGATTTGCACCACTATAGTGACATCAAAACATAAACATTTCTTATATTTTAACGCGCAAAATTAAATTGTTCATGCGGTCGTTCTTGGATAGTCTGAGGCCTTGGATTGCAGGAAGGATGCTTCGGAACATCTGACGATATTCGGGAAGAAATTGATTCGTTGTACTTGTTTTTTGCGTAAATTTTATACAGGGACACCAAGATGAAGAAATCTGCATTATTAAGCCAGGCTGTATGCGTGCTCTTGTTGAGCACTGTCGGCATCACGGCGCACGCTGATCAACTGGCTGACATCAAGGCGCGCGGCAGCCTCAATTGCGGCACCCAGAATGCCAGCGAACCTTATGCCTTTCCCGATGCCAACACCCGCCAGATCGTCGGCTTCGATGTAGACATCTGCAATGCGCTGGCCAAAGGCCTGGGCGTGAAGCTGCTACACAAGCCCGTCTCTACCGATGCCCGCATTCCCGAACTGAAGACCCGCCGCGTCGATGTCCTGGCCGCTGCCATGGCGTATATGCCGGCACGCGCCAGTCAGGTCGACTTCAGCTACCAGTATTTTGTGGCGCCCATCAAGGTGCTGGTGCGGGACAGTTCACCGATCAAGACTGCCGCCGATCTGGTGGGCAAGAAAATATCCGCCAGCGAAGGCTCCAGTTCTGCCGCTGTCGGCGCCGCCAAGCTGCCTGACTCGCGCATGCTGACGTTCCACGATATTTCATCCGGTTTCCTCGCCCTGCAACAAGGCAAGGTCGACGGCCTGGTTGCAGGCCAACTGATCCTGACGCGTTTCATGCGTGAAGCAGAGCAAAAAGGCGGCGAACAATACCGCCTCTTGCCCGGCTCGATTTTCGAGGAACGGGTCGGCGTCACCATCAACAAGAACGAACCTGCGCTGATGGCAGCGATCAATCAAATCCTGCAGGCCTACGAAAAATCAGGCGAACTGCAAGTCAGCTTCGACAAATGGCTGGGCGCCAATTCCAGCTACAAGATGACACGCGACTACAAGGTCGAACCGATCAATCCAAATTAAATGCGATGCAATCGGTTGGCAGTTGCTGATCTCCTTCGGGGATCAGCCGGTTGATATCAGCGGCTGACACGATCGATATGTAACGATTGCAATCACATTTCGCAGGAAATCCTCACCATGTTTGATTTATCCTTCCTGGCCGAAGACGGTTACCTCGGCCTGCTCCGGGACGGCATCCTGACGACGCTGCAGTTGTTCGCGGTGTCCGCCTTGCTGGCGCTGGCGACGGGCGTGATGCTGGTCATCATGCGCTCCTCAGGCATCAGGGTGCTCAAGCTGCTGGTCGTCGGCTTTGTCGAGTATCACCGCAACGTCCCCATTCTTGTCCAAATCCTGATCTGGTATTTCGGCATACCGCAAGCCTTGCCCGCACCGCTGCGCATCATGGTCAACAGCGGCAATACCGAATTCATCTTCGCGGTGATTGCGCTGGCGATGAATTCCGCAGCCTTTATTTCCGAGGATCTGCGTTCCGGCCTGCGCGCCATCCCGCGCACCCAGGAAGAAGCAGCCTGCTCGATCGGCCTGAATTTTTTCCAACGCTATCGTTACATCATCTTGCCGCAAGCAATACGGATCGCCATTCCTTCGCTGCTCAACCAGACGCTGATCCTGTTCAAGAACAGCAGCCTGGCAATGGCCATCGGCGTACACGAACTGCTGTTTCGCACCAAGCAGATCGACAACGCCACCTTCCGCACGTTCGACGTGTTCCTGGTGGCTACCGTGCTGTATCTGATCGGCACGATTTCCCTGATGCTGATGGCTGATCATTTCAGCAAGCAAAAAATCAAGAAGGCTTGAGCGATGCTGGAAATTCTACAAAACTATCTGCCGCTGTTTCTGATCGGAGCCTATCCCAACGGCCCCCTGGGCGGGTTGGCAATGACGCTGATCCTGTCCGTGCTCGGGCTTGGACTGTCTTTCCCGATTGCGATCCTGATCGGGCTGGCGCATCTGTCCTCGTTCGCCTGGCTGCGCTTCGCAGCGCAATGGTGGACGCGAGTGATACGCGGCATCCCTTTGCTGCTGATCATTTTCTGGGCTTATTTCTGCGTGCCGCTGATCGTTGGCGCCGAGGTCTCCGGATTCACCACCGTCGTGTGCGCAATCGTGGTTTATGAAAGCGCCTTCCTCGCACAGGTAGTGCGCGCCGGTCTGGAAGGTCTGCCGAGAGGACAAAACGAGGCTGCTCGCTCGACCGGGCTGACCTGGCTGCAAAGCATGCGCTTCGTATTGCTGCCGCAAGCGCTGGCCAACATGATTCCTTCCATCGTCAATCAGTTCGTATCGACCATCAAGGCGACATCCCTGGCCTACGTGATCGGCGTACCGGAACTGACTTACTCCGCCGCCCAGGTCAATACCATGACGCTGACCAAACCGCTGGAGTGTTATCTGGTGCTGGCCGGTTTCTATTTCGTGCTGTGCTTTTTCATCTCACGCTTTGCCGGTCTGCTGGAGCGCCGCATTGCAAGGACGACCCGCGGCATGGCTTGACGTTGCGTCTTTTGAATTCAATATCTGAATTGACAGTATCAATCTACGAGGAGCTGTTCATGTTGAAGCTGCAGAAAATCGATAAATGGTATGACGACTATCACGCTCTAAAGGGCGTCGATGTCGAGATAAAAAAAGGGGAAGTAGTCGTTGTCTGCGGCCCTTCCGGCTCCGGCAAGTCGACGCTGATCCGCACGTTGACGCGGCTGGAAGCGATCCAGGGCGGGCGCATTCTGTTCGAAGACAAAGACATCTACGCCCGCAACGTGGATGTCAATAAATTGCGGGCACGCGTCGGCTTCGTGTTCCAGAGTTTCAATCTGTTTCAGAACATGTCGGTGCGCAACAATCTCACGCTGGGCCCGGTGAAAGTATTGGGCATCAGTCGCGATGAAGCCAATGCCCGCGCCTTGGAATTGCTGAAGAAAGTCGGCCTGGAAAAGAAGATTGACGCCATGCCTGCGAATCTCTCAGGCGGCCAACAACAGCGCGTCGCGATTGCCCGCGCGTTGGCGATGCAACCGGCGCTGATGCTGTTTGACGAACCAACCAGCGCGCTGGACCCGGAAATGGTGTCGGAGGTATTGCAGGTCATGCAGTCTCTGGCGCGCGACGGCATGACGATGATCATCGTGTCGCATGAAATGGGTTTTGCACGCGAAGTTTCCAGCCGGGTCTGGTTCATGGACAACGGCGAACTGCTTGAAGACGCGCCGCCGGATCAGTTCTTCAGTAATCCGACACATCCGCGTGCACGCAAGTTCTTGCAGGATGTGGTGCGCCCGCATGACCGCGCGGTGTCGCCGCTGGCCGCTTGATCACGCGCAACTGACAAGATCGCTCCACCGTAGAAGCAGGATATTCACCTTTCCCATTTAATTTCACCCTTCTGATAAATCGAGAGACCAACAATGAATCCATCACAGCAAGAACTCACCGTCGACGCCGCCATCGCGCAAATCAAACAAACCATTGCCGCCGAAGGCACCACACGTGCTTCGTTGGCCAAGGTGCTGAACGCGGTTGAAGCGCTCGCCGCGCAAACGCATATGTGGTCAGCCGACAAGTTCGCCGCACCGGCCGATGGGGAATTGCAGGCCCGATACATGATTCACGAAGATCCGGATCATTCCTATGCCCTGTATCTGAACGTGATGCTGCCCGGCAAACGCATCGTGCCGCACAACCACACCACCTGGGCCTGTATCGCCGCGGTCGAGGGTGTCGAACACAATTACGTCTATCGCCGCACGGACGACGGCAAGACGGCAGGCGTGGGCACGCTGGAATTGGACGATACCGTGGTCGTCGGCCCGGGGCACGGTATCGCCCTGCTGCCTGACGATATCCACGCGGTCAAAATCATGGGCGACACCGCCATCCGTCATCTGCATATGTACGGGCGCGCGCTGGAAACGCTGACCGAGCGGATCGCCTTCGATCTGGACACCGGCCGCTATCAAACCATGGCCATCGGCGTGCAGACACGCCGCTGAACCGCGCTTTCATGCTGCATTTTCCGTGCGCACCCTGAATCACGAACTCACTTTCCAAGCTATTTTTATGTATAAACTTGTCGATCCCAATACGCTCAAAAACTGGTTGCATGACGGTGCCGAAATCGCCCTGTTTGATGTGCGCGAACAAGGTCAATACGGCGAGTCCCATTTGTTCTATGGCATCCCCGTGCCTTATAGCCGGCTGGAGCTGGATGCTCCGCGACTGGCGCCGCGCACCTCGGTGCGGCTGGTGGTATACGACGAAGATCAAAGCGTCGCACTGCGGGCAGCAGCGCGCCTGACCGAGATCGGCTACAGCGACGTACATGTGCTCGCAGGCGGCACACGCGCCTGGCAAGCCGCCGGCTATCCGGTGTTTGCCGGCGTGCATGTGCCGTCCAAGACATTCGGTGAACTGGTCGAGCATGCACGGCATACGCCCTCGGTCAGCGCACCGGTTCTGTTCGACATGCTGCGCCGGGGCGACAATGTGCTGGTGCTGGATGGCCGCCCGTTCTCCGAATATCAGAAGATGACCATTCCCGGTTCGATCTGCTGTCCCAACGGTGAACTCAGCTATCGCGTACACGACATGATCGACAGCCCCGACACCACGATCGTGGTCAATTGCGCCGGTCGCACACGCAGCATCATCGGTGCACAAACGCTCATCAATCTGGGCCTGCCCAATCCTGTTCTCGCGCTGGAAAACGGCACGCAAGGCTGGTATCTGGAAGATTTTGAACTGGAACACGGCAGTCGACGCCGCTATCCCGACAATGTGTCCGACGCGGCAAAAGAACGCGCCCGCATCGCCAGCGCCAGCGTCGCCGAACAGTATGCGGTGGCGACGGTGGATGCCGACGAAGTGGCGACATGGCTTGCCGAAGGCGCCAGTTCGGTATTTCTGTGCGACGTCCGTACGCCTGACGAATTCGCCGCAGGCAGTCTGCCGAGAGCACAACACGCACCCGGCGGCCAACTGATTCAGGCAACCGATCTGTATGTCGGCGTGCGCCATGCCCGCATCGTCGTATTCGATGACGACGGCATCCGTGCGCCGGTCGTGGCGAGCTGGCTCAAGCAATTGGGACACAATGCCGTCGTGCTCAAAGACGGTTTGCGTAGCGGTTTATCGATGCCGGCGCCTGCTGGAATAACACTTCCGGCGCTGAAAACCGTCAGCGTCGCGCAAGTGGCGGCAGGACTGCAGACATCGACCATGCGCGTGATGGATGTCCGTCACAGCATGTCTTATCGCAAGGCACATATCGCTGGCGCCAGTTGGGGCATCCGCTCACGTCTGCCGGCGCTGGAGACATTTGCCGGCACCTGCGAGCGTGTCGTGCTGATCAGCGACGAAGACGGCGTAGCCGCGCTGGTTGCCGCCGAATGGCGCGCTGCCGGCAGTGCACCTCAGGTGGACCTATTGCAACTGGAAGGCGGCATGAAAGCATGGACTGCGGCGCAACTGCCAATCGAAAGCACCCCGACACAACCAGCCGACGCCGATTGCATTGACTATCTGTTCTTCGTTCATGATCGCCATGACGGCAACAAAGCCGCCGCGCGCCAATATCTGCAATGGGAAACCGGCCTGCTGGCCCAACTCGATCAGCGCGAACTGGACGGCTTCAAACTGGACTGAAAACATATCGCTGCTCCTACCGCCTGCGGCGCCCCACTTCGATTGAGAAAGCAAAAGATGTCCAAACCACTGCCTCCCACACTCCGACCTCAGACACGTATTCTGAAAGGCGCCGGCGCTCCGGCATATCGCGGCGGCAAAGCGGTAAACCCGCCGGTGGTACGCGCCTCCACAGTCCTGTTCGACACGGTCGAAGAATTGACCGACATGCGCGCACGACGCCACGAGGAACGCCTGTTCACCTACGGCGCGCGCGGCAATCCGACCGGTTTTGCATTGGAAGACGTGGTCGCGGATCTGGAAGGAGGTTTCCGAACCAAGCTGTTTCCGACCGGCCTGGCCGCCATCGCCATGGTCTTTACGACCTATCTGAAACCCGGCGATCACGTCCTGATTGCCGATTGCGTCTATCAGCCGGTGCGCAATTTTTCCGAAACCTTCATGCAACAGTTCGGCATCGAAGTCTCCTTCTTCAATGCCGATGGCCGCGATGTGGCGCAACATGCCAGACCGAATACGAAGATGCTGTATGTCGAATGCCCGGGCTCGCTGGTCTATGAATTGTGCGATCTGCCGGCACTGTCCACACTGGCGCGCGCCAATGACTGGCTGCTGGTGGCGGACAATACCTGGGGCTCAGGCTTGCAATACCGGCCGCTGACCTTGGGCGCCGATGTCTCCGTCATGGCCGCCACCAAATACCTGAGCGGTCACTCTGACGTCATGATGGGTACCGTCACGACCACCGAGAAAGCATGGATGCCGCTGGCGCGCATGACCGACACCTTCGGCATGAACGTCAGTCCCGACGATGCCTATCTGGTGCTGCGCGGCACCCGTACGCTTGCGGCCAGACTGGCGCTGCACGAGCAGCATGCCTTGAAGATCACGCATTGGCTGCGACAGAGAACGGAAGTAGCACGGGTATTCAGCCCGGCGTTGCCGGATCACCCTGGCCACGCCATCTGGCAACGCGACTGCAAGGGCACCAACGGCCTGGTGTCGTTCGAATTCGCCCGTAACGACGCACCTATGGCGGCACGCTTCGTCAATCAACTCGCCTTGTTCGGTATTGGCGCATCCTGGGGCGGTTTCGAAAGCCTTGCAACGATTTCCAATCTGGTCACGACACGCACCGTCACCGATTGGTCGCAAGCCAATCCCATCGTTCGCCTGCATATCGGACTGGAAGATCCGGAAGACCTGATCGCCGATCTGGAGCAAGCTTTTGCGGCGTGCGGATAGGCGGGAATAAGTACACCCGCCATCTTGCTCTCGCCGCCAACACATACCCGGTTTCGTCACGGAACGCTTGCTCCGTCCACCGCCTCTTCCGATTCACGTTTCGGCAATTCAACGGGAACAAACAGCCGTGCCGATCCACGCTGAATCAGCAACGCGGCAGCACCATTCGCAACGCGAATGCCTTCCTGCAACGACTCCACGCTGGAGATCGGCTGACCGTTCAAGGCAAGAATAATGTCTCCCGCCTTGACTCCGCTGCGCGCAGCGGCGAGATTGACCCGCTCCACAAGCAAACCGTTTTCGATCCGCAAGACTACCCGCTCCTGCTCAAGCAGCGGACGCACAACCATACCTAGCGGAGCCGCCGGTTCGGAAGGTTTTGCCGCGACCGGCGCGCGCGCTTCGAAAGCGTCGACCGACATATCGAGTTCCTTTGCAGCGCGGTTGCGCCAGATTTGCACGGCGACGCGCTGACCCGGCGTCCGGTCAGCGATATAGATCAGCGCGTCGGCCGACTGAATCACATCCTGCCGGTCAACGCGCAAGATCACGTCGCCCGGCTGCAATCCCGCACGATCGGCGGCGCCGCGCGGCTCGACATAACTGACCAACGCGCCGACCGGCTTGGGCAAACCGAAGGATTGCGCCAGCGCCTGGCTGACTTCCTGCACGGCGACGCCGATGCGTCCACGCGTTACCACTCCTTTGGTTTGCAATTGATTCTTGATCCGCATCGCCACATCGATGGGGATGGCGAACGATAAGCCCTGATACCCACCGCTATTGCTATAGATGCGAGAGTTAATGCCGATGACTTCGCCGCGCATGTTAAACAAGGGGCCGCCGGAGTTGCCCGGATTGATCGGCACGTCGGTCTGGAGAAAAGGCATATAGTCGGCCCCGGGCAAGGTGCGGCCCTTGGCGCTGACGATGCCTGCCGTGACCGAGTTGCTGAAGCCGTACGGCGCACCGATGGCGAGCACCCATTCCCCGACTTCGATACGCGCCGGGTCGCCGATCTTGATCACCGGCAGGCCGGCGGCATCGATCTTCAGTAAGGCAACGTCGGCGATAGGGTCAAGGCCCAGCAGTCGCGCCTTGAATTCGCGCCGATCGCTGAGCTTGACGCTGATCTCGGTGCCGCGCGCGACCACATGCGCATTGGTCAGGATATAACCGTCGGCGCCGACGATGAATCCCGATCCAAGCGTGCTTTCGTCAACACGGTCCTGCCGCAACATATTTCCCTGGCGATGCAAAACCGCCTCGCGCGCTACACCGATATTGACCACCGCACCGCCGGAGGCTTTGACGAGCCGTGTGAAATCAGGCCCCGGCTTCAGCGCGACGGTACCGGATGCTTTCGGCAGCATGGTGTTGGAATCCGCCGCGCCGGTCTGGGCATGCGCCAAGTTTGCTGCAATGACCGCCAGCAGGCATGTCGCCCGCAATAACGGCGACAACCGTGAGGAGAACATAGTCATGCGGAAACGATGCACGAAAAAAGGATGAAGACGCGGCATGCTGCGATCTTGGTCTATTGTTTTTGCGGAAAATCCAGCATCAGTTGCAACACCATCGGCTGGCGCATATCCGGCGGCGGCGGTTCCGACAAGGGACGCGTGGTCAGCAAGGCGCGCAAGTCATCATCGGCTTGCGCATTGCCCAAGGACGCGAACTCCAGTCGCTCGACCTGGCCCGACGGCGCCACCCATACGCGCGTCACCAACGGTGGCGGCAGCGGCTGGCCTTCTTTCAGCAAGCGTTCCTGCATCCAGCCATGCAGCCGCACAACGGCGTCGTCGGCCGGATCGCTGAGCCATGCCGCGAATTGATTGCTGGCGAGTTGCGCATAGCTGATCCAATGCTGCGGCGGTTGCGGTGCTTGCATCGGCTGGGCAGGCAAAGCTTCGGCAGGCGCCAGCGCGGCAGCAATACCGATGCCGGCGCCGATGCGTTTGAGCCATTGCAGGATGTTGCTCCAACGCGTTGCGTGCACCGGTGCAGATCTGCGTTCAGCCTGCGAAAATTCTTGCATGTCCGTCTCCGTGAAATAAAATACGTCAGGCCTTAAGTTTAGCCGCGCAAAATTACCCGCAAATGACACCGACGCCCAAGGTGAATGCGCGTGCAGCGGGCGATTGTTGTGCGCTGATTTGTGCAGCGTCGCTTTCAGTAAAGCCGATACCGTTGCCCCGCAAAAAGCGCTTGATGTTGGCGGCAGACACCGCCCTCACCAAGGTCGCGCCACCTGCTTTCATCGGATTGTGCGCGTGAACCTGCGCCATGCCGGCGCTTGACGACGAGCCGGCGACCCGCTCCACCACAATTCCCAGCACCAGACCGCTGGCGCCGAGCACCGCGCTGCCGCTGGCGCCGGGCTTCACGCCCGACAATAGTTGAAGCTCGCCGTCGTCTTCCGGCACCGTAATTGCGTTACTCAATGTGCGAGCGCGATCAGGCATGCGCGACAGTCGTGGATAGGCTTCGGCAAACACCGCCACGCTGCGATCCGGCGGCAACTCCGCACGCTGGAACACAGCATTCAGAAAAGGTTTGAGCGCCGTCGCCAACACCGCCACATCTTCCTGATTGCTGACGGCGCGCAAGGTCGCCATCACGACTTTGGAATCCTTGACCACATATAGCGAACGGCATCCGATAACCGCGTGTCTGGCGGTAAGCACGTCGCCATCGGCATTCAAGAATACGCCACTGGCCTGGGCCTCGATGCTCTCGATTGCCGGGCACGAGGTCGATCCGCTCAACAGATACAACAGACCGCAAGCCGCAAGCGCATGACGCCCCTGCGATAACCGGATTTTTTTCATAGTGTTCCCCCTCTTCCCCCTTACCGTTTGCGTACCGGCCCGAAGGGGCGCAAATAGATTTTCGATTTCTCGGGGGGGTCCTTTTGCAGTACTCTCTCACGTGGAGAATCTTTCCTGATGCGAAAGACCAGTTGCAATGACCTTATTTTATAGCAACAAGAGCACACTCTCGGCGTGAAAAATACCTCACTCTGGCAAGAGGCGCGACATAAACCGGCACAGCGGCCATAGTGGATAGCGAGTCGATGGTTTGCGAAATCAACGCGAAGGAGATGCGGCTGAGAGCCGCCCGGATAACGGGCGCGATCAGACGCAAACGAAATCAGTTGTCGTTCCGGAGGTAGCAGTCACACATAACGACCAATTCCGAGTCCCCTGTGATATCACTCCTGCTCAACAGAATCGATTTCACTTCGCTGATTTGCGCGCGGCTGGGGATGATCTCGGTCACGCTGTGCAACATCCATTCGACCAGGATCTTCCTGACTTCAACCAGCGGAAGCGAGGTAATTTCTTTTCTTGTAGGTACATAGCTGTTGAAAACCGCGACGGCACCATGGAATTTTCTTTTGGCGTTCTTCCTCGCCGATTTTTCTGCCGCACGCAAGTTGGCTTCAGGAACCCAGAAGCGGTCATGAACGTCTTTCATCTCGATTTCTCCTGTCGGCGTAGCTTCGCGATGCAAACATGCGCGGCTTGCGAAGGAATGAACGCCCGTGTCGCCAACTCCGTGAGACATTGTCACTTTGACAGCCTGGCCCGATCGCCGCTGAGCGCATAACGCTAGCAAGATTGCCTACTATACAGGACTCAAAACAACGCCAACTCTTCGGACCGGAAGAAATCGTCAATGGAAGCTTTATCCCCCTTGAATTAAAGGTGAGTACGGTGCGCGACCTGACGGTCATGGCTGCGGCCGCGCAGCGGAATGCGCTTTGTCGCGACATGCGGAATCAGGCTCAATTTAGAAGATCGAACCATTAAATTTTCTCAAAACAATCTGCGCTGCGTACGACGATGCAAGCACGTGCCCTTCCTCATTGAAGCCCCTGGATGGGGCCGGGCGAAGAAGGCACGTACACCGCTTGCCTGTTGCTGAATGCCAGCCCGGCGCGTTGCAGGAACGCATTTTCATGCGCCTGCATCGCTTGTTTTCTCTCTTCCCCCGGTTATTGCGTCAAATTGCGCCGCTCGGTGTCGGTCAGTCTGGAACGTTGTGCCGGGGTCAACTCCCCCTGCCCGAGGACTTGAAAAGCGCTGCCGTTTTGATAGCCCGCACCGACCGGCACGGGACGGTTTTCCGTACCGCTGCTCTCGTTACCGAAACCGAGCACGCGCACCGTGAAAATCGACGGCAAGGCCTGGCGCGCTTCATTGCGGGCGCGCTGCACCGACTCCTGCGCCGCGCTCGCCGCCGAACTCACCGCCGCGCTGGCGTTGGTCAGTGCGCCGACGTTGACTGCCGCAATCGTCGGAATCCCGACTGACTCACCCTTGACCTGAATATTCGCGGCGTTGATCACCTGCAGCGCCGCCAGATTGACGTTGCCCGAGACGCGGATGCCCGCTTCACCGGCATCGATGGTGCCCAGCGGCGCGATCAGGTCGATGTCCCCAGCCGGGACTTCCGGAATCGGCGCCAGCGTAGCGATACCGGCACCGGTGCTCGGCACGTCCGACGACAAGGTCACGTTGCCCCATTGGTCATAGACGCGTTTGGGCGGTGTATAGACCACCGTCGTCTTCGAACCGCGACCGGCGTTGATGTCGCCGGTCGCCGACCAACCCAGGATGGAGCCGCCGAAGGTGGTCATGACCCTGCTCTGGCCGAGCAGGATGCTGTCCTTGGCAAACAGTTGGATATTGCCGGAGCCTTGCGTGATGACGCCGGAAGTGCTGGTCGGCGCTGCGCCTTCAATGCCCAGCACGATCTGCCCTCCCGGGGTCAGCATCTGGATGTCGCCGCCGAACAGGGTGCGTACGTAGCCACTGCGCGGAGTGTTCGTAACCTGGCCGTTGCCTGGATTTTGATAGGTATACATCCCCTTGTACATGATGATGTCGCCGGCATACGAGACCGGCTTGCCGTTGGCATCGCGCCCCGGCGCCAGTGCCGCAATGGCGTTGCGACCACGCAGGTAGTTGCCGTAACGCGGACTGTTGACATCGTTGTATTCACGACCGCCGGCCTGCAACTCGGCAAAATACACGGTGCGCGCAAACACGCGCTGCTGCTCCGGCGGCAGCGCCAGATAATAAGCACGCGCCGCCGCGCCGTCGCCACTGAAGCCATACCGTTGACTGAGCCACGCCACCAGCTCCGCCTCGTAAGTCTTGGCCACCTTGCCACTTTGATCGGCTAGCGGCACGCCGTTCTGCGCCAGATTGGCCGGGTCCAGATACGGCATCACGAAACGCAGGTAATCGAGGCCGCCGCTGCCGACCCCGGCTTGCATCACGATGCCGGCCCCGGGCCGGGTATCCCCCGGCACAATCGCGCCAATGCTGGTGACCGCGCCCTTGTCTTGCATCAGGATGTTTCGGCCGGCCGTGATTTCCAGCGTGCCCGGACCAGCTACATTGAACGAGCTATACAGAATGTCACGACCGGCCGACACCACCGACACGTCGGTGGCCCGGGTGTGCACGAACAGATTGCCGATACCAGACAACATGCTGTCGCTGCCGTCGGGCTGTACATCCGGCTGTGCCAGGAAGTTACCGCTGCCGACGATATCGCGTCCGGCCATCATCCACACCGGCTGCGCGCCCTCATACCAAGTTTGGCCGAAACGCGGCAACACCCGGCCATTCTGTTTGTTGCGATCGGCATAGCTGAGGATGCGCCCGCTACTGACGCCGACCAAGTCGCCACTGAGTGCATAAAAGCGGGCCGGGTCAGCATTGCCGGCAAGCTGGCCGGCGGCGCTGTCTGCGCCGAATACGAACAACGGGAAAATCTGAGAAGAGAGCGGATTTCCCAACGGAGATACATTGGTGCTCACCGGCGCAAACAAAGACACGCTGTCGACCCAACCGGCGAAGGCAGGTTGTTGCGGGGTTGCCAGTGCGCTGACCGGCGCCCCCGACTGGCTCACGGAAAAACCGGCGGCATAGATGGAACCGGCCGCCAGGAATTGCAACTGGCCATTGGCTCCCGGCGCCAGCACCATAGGCGCAAGCGACTCTGTGTCGTCCAGTCGCGGATCTCTGGTCGCCTTACCGTAGTACAGGCTGCCGCTGGCAGCGACCGCCCTGACAATGGACGGATACAGTACGGCATCGTCCGAGATGGTGCCTAGGCCCTGAGTATACGGCGCCAGATTGCCGCCGGCCGAAAACAGATTCAGCGCAGTGTGCGCGGTCCACAACGTAAACCAACTCTGACCGCGACCATTCACGCCGGCGCTGCTAATGAACGGCGAAGCGTTCATCGACGTCACCCGGCCCGGGTCAGCTACGTCCTGCACCACCAGATCGCCGAGCGTGTCGATATTGAAAACGGCGTCACCCGGTACCAGCGTCAAGCCGCCATAAGCGCGACCGCGCGCAGCCGTGAATGGATCGCTGGCGCGGCTTTCCCTTGGCAGCGTATACCTGCTGTCATAGCTCAGCGGTAAGCTGCCCAGTTGCGCGCTGCTCAGTTGCACATTGCCGCGCAGATTGACCGCGGCGCCGTTCAGGTGGCTCTGATAGGCATCGCTGCCCGGATTGAGCGTGCCGCCGACGCGCACATCGAGGTCGCCGCCGCCGGTCAATTGCACACTGCCATCGGCCGCAACGCGACCGGTGCTGCCCACCGCCAGCACCAGCCCCTGGCTGCGCGGATTGATGCCGTTGGCAAAACTGCTGCCAACCATCGGGCTCAGAAAACCGGCGTCGCCGATGACCTGCACGTTGAGATTGCCGCCGCCCAGCGTACCGAAACCGGTAAAACCAACCATCTTGTCGGCGTTACCCTGGAGCGCAGTATAACTGCCGAAATTGATCCACCACGCGGTCGGCTGCGCAGCACCGCCGGTGGCGGCGCTGCCGCTACCCTGGCGCCACAGCCAGTTGCCGGCATTGGTGGTGTCGTAACCCAATTCGCTCGGATTCGGATGACCCGAGGGGTCCGTAACCGGCATCATTTGCGCACCACTCAGGTTGCCGCCGACCTTGAGCAACAGGTTACCGCCCTGATCGGGATACCAGGCGCGGTAAACGCTGGTGGCGCTGCCGTCGACCAATGACTCGCGAGTGCCATCCGGATCGCTCAATACCTTGCCATTGGCGTTGCGGCCCTTAGGTTGGTTGTAAGGATCGTTGGCAAACGTGGCAGCCGCCGAACTACCCGCGGTATACACGCCGAACAGCGAATCCATACGCAAGTTACCGCCGCTCAGCAATTCCAGATCGCCTGTGCCCGTGCGGAGCACGCTGAAACGGCTGCTGCCTATCATCATGTCATAGGTAGGATTAGCACTGAAAGCGCATGCGTAAGAGTAATCTCCATTACACAAATCGTTCACGCTAAGCCCATAGTTATACTGCGCAAGTGCCGGATCGATAGGCTCGCCCACCAGATCGGACCTGCCGATCTCATCTGCACCGGCCTGCGTCCAGCGCGCATTGCTCAGCGCTCCCACACCGTACATGCCGTAATGGCTGTCAGCCAGGCGCAGATCGCTATGAACCGGCCGCGTTTGCACGGTACGGCTGTCGGCGGCGCCAAGGTCGGCTCCCGCTACCAGCCGCATCGACCACGACTGCGAGCCCTCGGCCAGCATCGGCGCAATCGCCCATAATTGTCCCTGGCGCCCGCCCACTTCCGGCCGCAACGCTACCGACGCCGCCCCGCCCGGCAATTTGACATCAGCACCGGAGGGAATCAGCGACCCGGTCGCCAGCGCCTTGTCGCCATTGAGCTGCACCATGCTCAACGGCAGATTCCCCTTGGGCAATGGCACTCCCTTGGGCCAGGTCATCGCCTTGAGCGCGGTGGCCGTGGTCAATACTGTGCCTGCATCGAGTTGGGTGCCGGCCACCAATGTTTGCGCCGTGTTCAGCAAACTCCCGGCGGCAAACAGGATATTGCCGCCGGCATCACGCACCGCCGCTGCCAATACGGTACCTGCCGGCAATGTCAGATCTTGCGCCAGCGTTGCCGCTACCGGCAAACGACTGCCCCCCGAAATGCTGAAGTCCTTGATCGGCAAATCGTAGTTGAGCGTGGTGCCGCCCGGGAAGCCGGAACCGTCGGCCAGCGTCACTCCGGTGCCAGGCACCACGATATCGCCGCCTGTGAAGTCGCGCCCGGACAACAGGATCCACCCCTTGTCGTCCGGCGTCGGTGGCGGTGGAGCAAAGCCATCATTGATACTGCCAAAGATATCCAAATTACCGGCCGCTCGCAGCGTCAGCGTGCCCACTTCACCGGAACCGTAGACGCCGTTGACCACGGGTGTCCTGGGGTTGAGACTGGCATAGCGGAAACCCGACAAGTCAAGGTCGCCCTGCACCACCATGTCACCGCCCGGATTGGTGACGGCATTGCTGACGATTTCCACGCCCGGACGCAGATGCAAGGCATTGGCATAGGTCGCGTTATTGAGGCCGGACAGTTTGCCGGTCAGCAGATTACTGTTGGCCAATGCGCCGTTGATGAAGTCGTTGCTGTCCTTGTCTTTCGCTTTCAGGTAATCCTGATTGATGACCTGATACGGACGACCGCCGGCCGCCAGATCAAGCACAGGCTTGCCATTGGCATCCAGCACATCATTGCCGGCGGCATCCTTGACAGTCCCCAGCGGCGCATCGTCGTAACGCTGCACGCCATTGACCGCGATCGACCTGGCGCCGCGAATGTTGAGGCTGCCGCGCGCGTCGATGGCGATGTCGCCGTAAGTGGCGGCATCGGCGTCAGTTTGCTTGCCGTTGCTGCCGATGCGCGCCGCGTTGAGGTCCAGCGTGCCGCGTGCGACACCGTCGTTGCCGACCGCCGTATTGGTGCCATGGCGCAAATCAATTTGCGCACCGCTGGCCAATGTCAAAACGCCGTTGCCGGAATTGAGTTCAACAATGGCGCGGTTCGGGCTGTCGATGATCTTGCCGTAACTGTCCACGCGCAAGACCGTGCTGTGTGCATCAAGTACCGCATTGCTGCCGATCGTCAGTCCCTTGGTAGCCGCCAGACGGATGGTGCCGACCCGCTCGCCGCTGGCGTCAATCGCGCCGTTGACCGCCAGGCTGCCGTTATCGACCGAGACATTGACGGCATTGGCCTTGACCTCATTGCCAATGGCCAGATCGCCTTGCTTCAACTGGAAGCTGCGGCCACCGAAGACACTGCCTTCGTTCAAGCGTGTATTGAGTGCCGCAAACTGACTATTGAGCGTGCCGCTCGACCCCAGTGTTTGCGCCCGTACTTCGACGCTGCCGGCCAGATACGGCACCATGGTGCCGCCGGCATCGTAGTAACCGCTGCTGCCGCCGAGAATACGGCCTTGCAGATCCACCATGCCGGCGGTATCGGCCAGCGCCGTCGCCGTCAGGCTGCCACCCTTGTTATTGACCGCCGACAGATCAATACTCGATCCTGCCGCCTGACGAATGTCGCCGTTACGGCTTTCCAGAATGACCGTGCCACCCCAACTGTATTTGTCGATGTCGTTGAACGGGATCTTGCCGCCGGCCACATCAATCTGCGCCGCATCGCTCAGTGTCAGGTCCTGATCGGCAATCAACGTCAGCTTGCCGCTCGGCAGTGCCACCGTAGTGGCGACCGTCACGTTATTGCCATGCAAGCTGATTTCAGCACCAAGCGCGTCATTGCTGCGCGCCGGCAATGATGCGCCCATTGGCGCGCTCAGATTGATGTTGCCGCCGACGACGATGTTGTTGACCGAACCGGCCGCGCCGGTCAGCAATGGCGTGCTGATGTTCAGATTACCGCCGCTGTACTGGAAACCGCTGCCGGACTGATACGTACCTTGCGACTGATACACCGACAGGCTACCCTTTTGATTAGCGGTCACACGTTCGCTGGCATTCAGATTGACGTTGGCAAAGCCGAGTGCCAAACGGTCATAGGACTTGATGTTGTTGGGTTGCGTGAACGGGCCGAAACCAAATTCCAGCCGCTCGGTATTGAGGTTGAGCGTGCCGATGCCGGTACCGGCGCCATTGGCGATGATGCTGGACGGTGACGTTTCAGCACCACCCCAGATCAGGTTGGCAGTATGGATCGTCGCCGCTGTGCCGGCGCCGCCATAGCCATAGATCGCCGGGGTGGTCAACACAAACCGGTCCAGTGTCGATTTGCCGGTCACCGCATCGTAGGTATCGAGCGTCACATCGCCATAAAAGTTGACGCTGTTGGCTGCACTCAAGACCAGCGTCTGGATCGCCGGCGCACCGGTGCTGGTGTCTCCGCGCAACAGCCGGTTCAGCACGTCCTGATTCATGGCCAGTCCGGCCGAACGGATGCCGGCAGCTTTCGCGTCGGCCAGCGCCTGGGCACTACCGGCATTGATCGCGCCGACGGCCAGCGTCAGGTTGCGGGTGCCATAGCGCACCGCGTCATCGAGCACGAAACTGCCGGTGGTGGAGGCCAGCAAGGTGCCTTCCGAGTACAGCGTGGTAGTACCGGTACAAGCACCCGACGAACAACCACCGATGGTGACGCCACCCTGCGAAATGCTGCTGTTCGGCGTAGCGTTGAGCAAACCGTTGGAGGCTGCCACCATGTGACCGGACACCCGATAAATGAAGCCATCGCTGGAGTCGTAGGCAGCCTTGCCGCGCCCCAGCGTGCTGATGCCGGCGCCCTGCTCGATATTGACCAGGCCGGGACCTTGCCCCGATGGCGGATCGGCTGCGAACAGGAATACTTCCGGCGCGTATAACTGTGCGCCGGAACGCAGATCGACTTCATACGCCGCATTGCCGAAATCGACGTAGTTGCCGTTCTGGCCGTATCGTACATCTGTCTTGCCACCGATCAGCATGCGCGCCGCACCGATGCGGTTGAGACTGTCGGCTTCCAGTGTCACGCCGCTGAAACCGGCCGTGGGTTGTGCGCCGGCTTGCACGATCTCGATACGATGATTGCCGTTGTTGACGGTGACAGCCACGGTACCGCCATAACCGCCTGGCGCAGCGCTGAAGCGCCCTTCTCCCTCGAATTTAAAGGCAATGGCGCCCGCTCCGTCCTGTAATTCGAGTTGCAGCGTTCTGGCATCGAGCGGCAACATCGGTCGCGGAACGCCAAGCCGCGCAGCATCTGCCAATGCGAATGCGGTATAGCCGGTTTCATTGTATTGCGAATAGGTACGCAGCACCTTGGCCGGCGTCACGATCAACTGGCTGGCGAGGCTGTCGCGCACATCGGTGCCGGCAATCGACAAAGTGCCTGCAGTCGACCATGAACCGTTGCGCATCGCTTGCGCAGCAGTAAAACCGCCCTGTCCGGCAATGCCGTTGATTTCAACCCGGAACGCGCCCGGCATCAGGGCATAGGTAGATGGCATCAGCGTGTATGTGCCGGCCGGCAATCCAGGCACGCCGCTGCCGATGGTGATCTGGCGGCCGATAGCCGGATCAACCGCGCCATGTTCGCCGCTGATCGGCGCGTAGTTGCCTTGCATGCCCGGCACAATCGCATACACCGGATTGGTGGTCAGGCCCGGCAAGGTGAAACTACTGTTGGCCGCGTATTGCAGCAGCGGGTTGAAGCGGGCATCGGTGGAACCGCCGCGACCGCTGACAAAACCGGCACCGAGCAATTCGCCGCCGCCCGACAGATCAAGCACCGCACCCGACTTGACCGCCACCGACTCCCCGGCCAGGGTCACACCAGTGGTCATGCTGCCGACTCCGGTGAATTTAACCGTCTTGCCGTCATAGCTCCAGCTTTGGCCGTCGACAGTGCCGCCATACGGCATGATCAGACCGGCACCGCTGACCGAGGTCAGACTGTGATCAAGCAAATTGACGCTCAAGGTTTTATTGTCATCAAAACCAGTGGTGCCAAGGCTGATATAACCCAGCGGCGCGCGTACTATGCCGCCCTGTTCCACGTGCGCGGAAAACAACTGCAAAAAACCGAATGCAGAATATGGCATGGCCGGCAAATAATCGGTAGTGCGGCCGATGATCAGACTGCGCGCCGGATCATAACTGACGATACCGTTCTTGGTCTTGTTGTAACCTGCCCTGACCACCGCTCCCACGCCAGTGCCGGGATACAACTGGGCCGCGCGCAACACGATGTCGCCGCGGTTGGTCAGCGAGGTGGTCGGGCTAGTACCATTCCAGCCATCGCTGATGCCGAGGAAACGCAGATCGTCGGCGCTGACCAGTTCCAACCGATCGGTATTGACCAGCACGTCGCCGCGAATATCAATCAGATTGGCAGTACCGCTGATCCCGGCGCTCATGGCGCGCGACGCGGTATCGACCGCGCGCGCCGATACGTAAGAATCGCGGCTGGCTGCCTTGGTGCCGGCCAGGCGCAGATAGCTGGCCGCCAGATTGATGTCGGAACTGGCCGGAGCACCCGCCGCCAGCGTAAAGCCGCCGTACAGTTGCAGGTTCTGCGCCATCTTGAGATTGATATTGCCGGCCAAACTGATAGTGCCCTGGCTCAGCAATGACAGGCTGTCGAAGCCGCCGGCCTGCACCTGTGCCACAGACAAATCGCCATGACCATACGTCAATGTTGCCGCGGCTTGGGCCGGGTCATTCACCCCCGTCAAGGGATCCGCGCTTTGCGTTTGTGCCAGCACCAACTCCCGCGCATTGAGTACATTGCTGACGGCAGTCGATTTATACACCGGCGACTCCAGCGCCACATTGAGCGTGCCGCCGGCCGCACCGGCGCCACCGGCATTGGCCCTGAGTACGCCATCGAGATACAAACCGTTGTTCGATGCCAGCGAAATACTGCCGCCCTGACTTGCCACGTTCACTGCCCCCATGCCATTGACGTCCAGTATGGCTTGCGTCCCGGACGCGTCGAGCAGCGCACCGTCGCGTACCACGACGAATAGACTCGCTGCCGAAGCATTGCCGACCGCCTCATTGATCTCGCCGCCGATGACGATACTGCCGCCATTGCGCACCCGGCCGTAACGATGTCCATTGATGTCGGTGGCGGTCACCGCGCGCGCCGCCACATCCAGCACAGCCTGCTCGCCAATCCAGATCGAGCGGCTATGACCACCTGCTTCCACCCCTTCGGCCGCACCCGGATTGACGCTGACGCCGCCCAGCGTGATCTTCCCCCCCCAGGCATTGAGACGGCCGTCGACTGTCAACTGGCCGATGCTGGCAATGCCGATGCTTTGACCGGCATCGACATTGATCACCGCGCCTTTGCCGACCACCGCCTGCACGCTGGCCATATCGGCCGCACTGGAATCTAGATTGCCGGCCTGCAGAAACAGACTCGCGCCTTTGCGTTGCGTCAGTACGCCCTTGGACGGGTTCTCCTGATACAACGGCGGCGTCCATAGTTCCAGCCCGTCGCCGACGCTGAGAGCTGCACCCGCATTGGCGCCGAAGCGGTACACCGGCATGCTGACATCGACTTGGGCGCCGTCGCTGACCATCAGCCCCTTGCTGCCCGTGACCTGATATTGGCTAAAGCCCTTGTTGAAGAAAGCGGCATCCAGCACCAGCGTGTCCAGGGCCGCATTGGCCGCCGTACCGATCACCACGTTGCCGCCCGACAGGCTCAGCGTGCCGCCGCCATTGACGCCATAGCCCTTGAACATGCCATCGAACGCCAGGTTACCGCCGCTGGCATTGCCGGCATTGGCTTGCAGCGTCAGATCCCCCCCCTTGCCGCCACTGCTCTTGCCGGTCGCCAGCATGGCCGCGCCCGAGGATACGTCAATCAGGCTGCCCTTGCCAAACAGCACGTCGCGTGTGCCGCGCACCGACACCGTGCCGCCGTTCATCGCCGGCATGCCGCTGATGTCATCCGGATTCACCTGCAGATTGCTCCACATGCCGGAGGCATCCAGCTTTACGCCTGCCGCCACATTGACGACCGTTCCCTTGCCGGCTGCCGC
>NZ_CBXX010000024.1 GCF_000577615.1 Herbaspirillum sp. RV1423 | reverse complement strand
AAAGGGTATTAGCCGAGGCGGGTAAAATAGTCGGGTCGTCTCAGAGGTGTCTCACCCGCCTCAGCATACATACTCAGAACCGCTCATCCAATTTTCCTACCTTTCGTCTCGTGTCCCTTGAAAGCGACTGCTACCAGGCTATAACTAAAGCAAAGGCGAAGATAAAAAGAAGCAAGGTTAACCTTTCCGCGTAAATGATATTGCCATTTTTCGCGGTGTCGGATTTTCTGGGGTGATCCCCAGTCCCCGTTAAAACAAGGACGCACCTAGTAGCAACCAGAATCAGCCTAACAATAAAAATTATAAGGAGCTGAGAATGAGTCAGGAAGTCGAAGAGCAAGTCACCATCGTAGAAGAAAAGAAGCAGCCCGGACAATCTGGTGCCGATGGACATCCATTTCGTCGCACGGAACGTATTGACGTTCGCTTTAGTAATGTTGAGCGAGCACAGTTGAAATCACTGGCACTTGCTGGTGGATATAAAAATCTCGCGCAATATTTACGGGAAACAGGTTTGTGCGGGAAAGATGGCATTACTTCCAAGGCTAAAGAACAACAGCAATTGCAGTATCTACAAGTCATCAATCGTATCGGGGAGTACGTTGATAGCTTTGCGACGCAGATGTCTGAGGGCCGCCAACCCGATGAAGAAATGCTTTTACTGCTTATGCAGATTCAGGATATCGCAGAAGGAATGTGGAAATCCGTTAGGGAGGAGACGGGACTCTTTGGACAGACACTATGATTGTTCGCGTATTTTCTTCAGGAACCTCGAACGGAAAATCTCCAGTGAACTACCTGCTCAGTGACACCGATCATTTGGGAGCGAAGAGATCCGTTCAGCCAGAGATTTTAGCCGGCCGTCCAGAGACAACGATTGCAGCAATTGATAGCATTAAGCGGAAGCATAAATATGTTTCTGGGGCAATTGCATTTCGTGACAACGAGCGCCCAACATCCCAGCAAATCAAAGAAACCATCCAGAGTTTTAGGGAGACTGTATGCCCTGGTTTGGATAGTCGTCATTACAACTGCCTGTTTGTCAGACATGAGGATAAGGGCAATACCGAAATTCACTTTCTATTTCCTAGTCTTGAGCTAACCACAGGAAAGCGCTTATGCATTCACCCACCTGGTGAACGCAATATTGAGTTGTATGAGGCATTTGTCAAAGTGATGAATGAAAAGCTGGGCTACGATCAGGTGCACCCCGATCCATTGAAACTAGCGCTGTCGGATTTTGAGCGAAAAGTCCCAGAGGGAAAAGAGGATCGCAGTAATAAACTCTTTTTGCACAAACGGCTAATCAAGGCGATTCGCAAGGGAGAGATACGCAACCGTGACGAATTATGCCGTTGCCTCAACGACGAATTTGGTATCGAGATAACGCGAAAGGGAGCCGACTATATTTCAGTGAAATTTCCTGGAGCGGAGAAAGCGAAGCGGCTTCGCGGTCCACTTTATTACGCCGATGCTGATTATGCAGGGTTGCTGGAATCGATAGGTAAGCCACCTGCAAAACGTTTGATGCCCGAGGAATTCATCATCCAGCAATATCGACTCAACGAGTTGATTGCCGAGAGACGACAATTCTTTTCTACGGCTTACTTGCAGCCCCCGCAGCTACGTTCGAACCGTTCAGCAGAAACGCATAAAGTTTCTCACAGGATTGGAGAAGGCCATGGACCCATAAAAAATAACTATAAGGAGAACACCAAAATGGACAAAGAAGAAAATAAACATAACGATACCGGCCACGTCATTGCGGAGGTATTAGGCGTAACTAGAAAACTGCGTACTGGTCCCGTACCGTATCAAATGCCAGATACTCAAAATATCGTAGATAAAATAAAAGGGATGCGGGAGAGCAGTGCCAATGCGGCTTATAAAAAGACGCCGGATGTTTCGTCAATGGGGTCGTTAAACGAAATCATGAGCGCGATAGGGGAGATCGAGGGTGATATCAATGCTGCCATTGCAGCTCGTAGTGCCGCAAAAACACCCGCGCAGCGAACCGCCGCCGCAGAACGTATATATACATTAACGCTGCAGAAGGTCAGATTGCTTGGGTTGTTGAACGATGCTAAAAGGCGTCAGATGCAGAGTCTTAGTGGTCAATGCTAGTGAATAGTACGGCTGACTTCATGTCGCCAAATCAACTGTTGTAGTCGATGTATTTCGCTGAGGATAAGCCTAACACTGTTGTCAAATACTATCGTAACTCCGAGACATGATCTAGTCGCAATGACAAAAATATACTCAGTATTATTTTGGCTTCGATCACGAAAAAATCGCCTCAATTGAGGCGATTTTTCCAAGGAGTACTCAAATGCTTAATCGTCAATATGAGTTAGGACAGCGATATCGAATACCTTCGATACGGGCTTATTTCCATCAAACCAGTTACATAGCGCGCCTTCTTCTGGGCCCATCGCCATCCCGCCGTAGTTGCCTACATTTTCTACCGTCATTGATGGCCCCCCGCTTTTCAACATCACGACATCGCCCTTTTTTATCTCAGCCATATAAATCTCCCTTTCTTGTCATTGGTAGTTGATTATAGCGATGAAACTGGATTTCAATCGAGAAGCATCCCAGCGTTGCTGCCGTTAAAAATTTTCTATTTTGGATAGCGGCTGGAAAATGTTTCATATATTCAGATGTTCTCTACGTTTCTGAATTTTTTTGTTTTTTCGTTGATGTTGTTTACAACACCACCAAGAACGTAGACGCTTTTCTTATCGAAAAGTCCCATTTCTATTTTTAACGGATGAGTGCCGTTTTCAGCGTGAAAATAGATCTCGGCGAAATACAAACCTGTAGAAACCTTGTATTGATAGGTCTCTCCATAGTGTGTGATTGTTCGGGATGGATTGCTCATGAGGACCATATCTCCGTTTGTCGAATAGCCAAAACTAGTACCGCCGTCGATAACTGAGGTTGTCGTCACTTGTCCCGTTTTGATCATTTTTTTCTCCGCAAAATAGCCGCGAAGATTTTCAATATAAAAAGTCGTTTGATCTGGATTACCTTGGATCTGATCCGGCTCGCTGCGCTCTAGATAAAAAATTGAGCAAGGAATGTTCCCTTCGAAATCCTGATAATCCGTGAGCGTCTCGACGACATCAATTAATTTCCCATTTTTCTCATAGCTCCAATTCTCATCTTTTGCCTTCATTTGTTTTTTCTTGCGAGCTTTAAACTTGATGAAGACAGTTGGTTCAGGAACCAATTCGAAGGGATCATCTGTATCGACCGGTTCTTTGATTTCATTCAGCCTGATTTCCAATCGTTCGGATACATAATGTGTCGGCGTGAGTGCCACACCCCGATACAAATTTGCCCAACCCAGAATCCATTTGTCCAATGTTCGCAGAGCTATCAATAGAAAGGGGACTGCTACTGTTGCCGCCAGCGGGACATAGTCATAGATGTAGAGTAAAACAATATCGCCAACGGCGACCAAAACCACCGTTGCCAAGGCGGTTCGCAAAAACGCACGTTTGGATGCCGTCCATGACCGATACTGACGATATGTCACCAAGTAGAAGCCAATCGCAATCACAGTCAGGAATGGTGCAGGAATTCCGTAGTGATAGAACTCCCGTCCTTTTATGATAGTGAGCACAATAGCGCCGACGAGAATAACGGTCGTTTGAAGTAGCGCCTTCTTGAATTTTTCCTTTTTCGTTAGAAGAAATAGGTGTTTTGTCCGAGTGCGGTACAGGATGAGACTGATGACAAAGGCGAAAGCGATGATGATCATGGCGGTTCCTGAGATTTAACGCACTGTGCTGACAACCCAAACTCGTGCCTCGTGGAGTGGGTCTTCTGCCAGATCAATTCCCATATTCCAGAGCAAACCACCGAGCATCACATTCGCTTTAGAGCCAGCATTTTCGATAATGATCGAATGATTTGGGAATGACCTTGCAGGAGGATTGGGGCCACTGGTACGGCTTACCCCTGTGTTTCTAATTTCGGTCTTTGGTGTTCTTGCCCACCCCAAAACTGCGGACCAATTATTCTGAATTCGAGTATCAAGATCGGATGCACAGAAAGGAACGCGATCAATTTTTTGACTGACCTTTTCTGATTTCCAGACAGTCGCCGATACAGTGATGCAATATCCGATAGGCGGCCCTTTGTCCGACCAATCGGAGCTAGGCCGTTCGGCGCCATCTGGGATCTCATCAATCGTCAACGCGACACGCGGCCAGTTATCTTTCGCTTGGGTACCTTTGAAAATATTGGCTAAGCCTGATTGTTCAAACTTCGTAGGGCCAAACTTCCCACGCCCCATATTCGTCAGCGTGTCTGACATTTGCTTCATGTTCTGTGGCAGTTCTGCACATCCAGTTAATAAAACGGAGAGAAGAATCGTTATGAGCGGAAAATTTTTATGAGCAACTACAAACGCTTTCATACCATTCCTTTGTTGATTTGGTTTCAATCACTGACGAAAGACACGATGTCAATGTGCAACGGAGACGTGCTATTCAATCAAATTCAATATGTGACACAAATTGTTGCATTGAGACATATATATTATTGATCTATTTATGTCTCAACGCAACATAATATGTCCTTCAAGCAAGGCCGCAAGCCATCCACTATCAATGTCTCATATGGACTTGAAATGTTGGATGGACATGGATTCGGATGACGAACTTGAATTAGGGCGAGCGATAGGTAAAGCCTTGGCTTTCTATCGGAAACAAACGGGTTTGACTCAGGATCAGGTATCAGAGAGGCTTGGAGTAGAGCGGGAAACCATATCTAGGTTTGAGCGAGGAGCGGTAATTCCTCCGGTCCCACGTTTGTATGAATTGGCAGACATCTATGGTTGTGCTGTAGGAGATTTGCTCACACAAGGCTCGCCTAGGCCCTTAGATCAGGTAGAGGATATTGCGAAAATGCTTAAGGGAATGAAGGCAAGCGAACGAAAGTTGGCGCTGACCGTCTTACGGGAACTGTCAGCTCATTTTAAGTGAGCGTTTCACTTAGTTCTACATATGTCTCAACTGATTTATTCCTCAGGGTTCCACTAAGTTTATGGAATAGGCCGTATGAGCGTACTGATTTGCGGAACAACTCTTCCGGCTGTTTGACTTCAGATATATCTAATCCGTTATCCAGCAAAGTAGTCAGAAGTGCGCCGTATCCAGAATCAATGCCGTCGAATGATGCCATCAGATCAGCGATAGAGAATGTGATGATTTGTTGATCCATCAGACGAGTGGCTATCTGATTGACATTGGCGCCAGACTGAATGAATTCTTCAACCTCATACTTCAGATCCGTCATGAATCCATTGCCGACACGAAGATAGAGCCAAGCTGTGAGGTTATCTTGAGGAATGGCGAAATATTCCAATCGTTCCAAGACGAAACCTTCAATTTCTTCTTCAAGCAAGCTGAGCGTCTGGAAGAACGGCATTGGTTCTGGCGTTACAGTTGTGTACATATAGGGAACTGGATTGAAGAAATCTGTCTCCAGTCGATTCAATCTTGTATGAGTTTCAGCAGTAGATGAAACCGTTAAGTGATCAAGCCAATCCCGTACATCTCCAACTTTATAGGCGACGTTCTTTGGTTTTTTTACAAACTTTGGACCCTTTCCAGTCAGGCGCCATTTTTGTAGGGTAGAGGTTGATTCACCTAGCCAATCCGCAAGAGCCTCTTCATCGATCAATTTAGCGTTCGGAAGCTTATCTAAGTCTTCTCCTGCGGGTTTCGATTGTTCCAGGGTCTCCAAAATAGCGATGATGTGATTCGGAGTCAGGGGGGTGTCTGGTGGTAAATTTTTCAGCTTGTACAGAAATTCACTCGGAGTCATTTTGCTTTGCCAGTATTGTTGAGCGATTTAAAAATAGGTCTTCAACTTCTTGTAATGCTTCTTTGATTTGATCGTAGTTTGCCATCAAGTAAGGAGCATTTGAGTCTGTCATCTTATGCTTGAGAAGGTAGTTTATATGGAGAATATCAATTCTCAGCCAAGTAGCTGCTGTTCCCCATGTTCTTCTTAAGTCATGGTGAGAGACCAGTTTTCCCGAGGCTTCATAAAGATTCTGGAAGTGGAATTTGCAATCTTGAGTCACATGTTTATTTTTTGAATCTTCATAACCAAACACATACTCATTGATGGCATGTTCCTTCCTTCGCTTAAGAATCTCGATGCCAAGCTTTGTAATGGGAAAGCGATAGTTTGAGCCATTTTTAGTTTGCTTGTAATTTACCTCTTCCAATTCGAAGTCAATATATTCCCAGCGTAGTGGCGCGATATCAATTGAACGACCAGTTTGAATTAGGGAAAACAAGATGTAGTCGCTCACGACTTCGTTATGCTCACGGTATTCTATAAGAGCATTCCACCATGCTTGAAACTCGTCCTTTCGGAAATCAATGAAATTGGTTCTCTCATTTGTCTTCTTCCACATTTTCCTGTTTTTAATAACATCAAACGGATTGCGGAAATTCTCTTTCAAGTCCAACTCATGCACAGGAATGATGTAGTTGTATGCTGAATTTAGGTATTTAAAGACGAGCTGATGTGTTCTGGTGATCGGCTGAAGCCCATTCTTCTTTATAATTCTGGCAGGCTTGGCAACGCTATATAGTTGAAATCGATCTAGAATTTCTTGTCGAGTAATTTCACGAAATGGACGGCTTAACCAATCGGACAGTTTCACTTGTCCTTTCACCTTCCATTCATCGCCTTTAGGTTCAAGAACTGTAATAGTGCGTGCTTTGCAGTATTCCTTGCAGATCTTGATGTCTTTCAGGGTTCCTACACGACCACCCTTGTCATCTACTAAGACATCTTTAGTGTATTCATCTAAGAGCCATTCGAGTGTCTGAGTAGCATTGATTTTTGGTTTTTCTTCTTCTGCCTTCTTTGCTTGCTTGACGGCAATTGGGTTAATGCCAGATGTCAATTCGGCAAGTTTTTGCTGTGCCATCGTTCTAGCTTGGGCAGGTGTTATATGGCCGTACTTTCCTAACGTCACACGAATAGGAGCCCCGTTGGCAACTCGCTTGTAGACAATAAATGTCTTTGCTGTTGCGCCAATACGTAAAGCAAAACCTCTTAAAGCAGTGTCATAAACCGTGACTTGCTTACCGTCTGTCGAAAGGGGAAAACCTTCAATTTCGGACTGGGTAAGCTTTGCTGTTTTGGGATATTCGTAGGTCATGGTAGCCTTGTGAACTGTACATATGTGTAGCCTAATCATACGCACAAGGCTACGCATGTGTCTAGGCTACGGTATAGGCTACGTGAGAATGAAAAACAGTGGAATCCAATGGCAAGCAATGGATATCTATAAATCATTAAAAGCAATGACTTAGGTTAAAAGTGCCGGTTCTATGTGGGCTTCTGAGTAGCATAACAGAGGACTCATAATCCGTTGGTGCCGTGTTCGACTCACGGGGGGGCCACCAGTAATATCAAGGGCTTACGGTAAAACGTAAGCCCTTTTCTATTTCTGACGTGACAAAAACGTGACCGAATCAGGCACGTTACTGGCCTGTATCCGCTCTATTCTTGCCGCAGCAGTCGCAAGGTTATCTGTTGAATACTTTGCGTAGCGGTCCACCATCTCTCGCGACTTCCAGCCACCAAGGTCTTTCAGTTCATCACATGACGTACCCGCCTGCCGATGCCATGAAGCCCATGTGTGCCGCAAGTCGTGAAACCGAAAGTCTTCAATTCCTGCTTTCTTAAGAGCACCGTGCCACGCCGAGTTGGTGAATTCCCAACCTATCGGTTTCCCTTTATTCGAGAAGCAGTAGCGTGAATGTTGACCAATTTGTTCAACGAGCACATCTATCGCATCCTGATTTAAAGGAACGCCTCTTGGCGTGCCATTTTTGGTTTGATTAAGCCAAGCAGTTCTTCTGGCTATATCAACCCGTTCCCATTCCAATCCCGTTATCTCGCGTGCGCGGCAGCCTGTTGCCAAGGCAAAGCGAACCAAGGCTGCTAAGTGAGTCGGGCAGACCGCAATTAATGCATCGGCCTGAGTCCTGTTCAACCAGCGATCTCTTTCCACTTCGCCTTGCAACATACGAATCTTAGGAAACACATCGATCCACTGCCACTCATCCCGCGCCATCCGTAACAAGCTGCGGATAGTCGCTAAGTAGCGGTTGATCGTTGCAGGCTTATTCCCCTTTTTTGATTCACCTGCAATGACAGACCAAATCACATCGCCGTTAATCTGGCTGAGTGTCAGTTTGCCCAGATAGGGATCAAGCTTCCGACAGATACGCTGCACATCTTTAAAACTACGCAAATTGCCTTTTATTGCGAGATAACGAACAACGGCTTCCTGCCACGACCGTTCTCGCTTGATACCGAGATGCGCCTCACGATACGCATCAAGAGTCAGCTTGGCGAGGTACGCTTCGGCTTCCTCTCTGTTTTCAGTCCCAGCGCTTTGGCGTATGCGTTTGCCGTTGGGGAGGGTTGCGTTAATCCAAAAGAACCTTGAATCTTTCCTTCTGTAGACTCCAACTTCTCGGACCATAAAGTCTCCTTTCCGGCCCGCCCTCGCTGCTTATATTCGTCCAGCCACTTATCCAAGTCAACTGTATCGTACACACAACGACGACCAAGCCGGACGAACGGCACACCCAGTTCGTTCAGGAGGGTGACGCCAATTCCGAGATAGAGTGCTGCTTGCTCCTTGGACAAACACCGAGCAACAGGCAAAGGCAGGCCAGATTGCTCCATGATTATTCGCCGTCGCTTGCTTTGCGATAGGCATCGGCAGCAGCGTTTAAGCGCTTGGCATTTTTCTCTTGTTCCGAGAGTTGGTCCGCATTCATTGCCCGGTTGTACTGGCGAATTTTGAGTGCGACCTTATCCCAAATGTACTCAGAGAAGGACTGACCAAACAGAAAGGCTTTTTCTTCGTGATAGAGATAAAGCTCTTCACGGAACAGCGCGAGCCCTTGGTCGAAGTCATAGACCCCTTGCGCAGCCATGAATGAGGTCAGCGAACTCAGCCCATGTGTCATGAGCCAATCGCGCCCCGGCTCACGGGAAATCGGAAACGTGCGCGATAGCTGGCCGCCTTCCTCTTCCCAGCCAATGGAGGTGAGCAAGGCCCAGAGAGGATGCGTAGGCCAGCGGCTGCGTGTAGCGTCAGCGGCATTGGGTTCAGTCAGGCGTAGCCATTCGGTCGTGGCGTAACTCCAAATACTACCCAAGTGCTCCATCACGGCGTCGAAGCCTTTAATCTTGAGTTGGCTAATCGCTTCCTGCTTCAACTCGAATTCAAGACGCCAGACACGCGTAGAACCGTCCCAGCCAGCTTTCTTCCACAAGGGGAATAGATACTCCTTCTTGCTTTGAGTAACGACCTCTAACACCTTGTCGTAAAGCCGAGCCCCGATTGCACCACCCAGGCCAATTGTCCAACCGGTGAATTGTCCGCTGACGGAATAGGCATTGATCTGATGTGCTCGCGTCACCCATGCTACGCGATCCCAGCTTTCCATATTGACGGAGGAAACGAAATCGACGAACAAGTCGATACGGCTAACTTTGGGCTCTTCCATGTCATGACTGATCGATGCCAGCAGATCATCCAGCTCTTCCACAATTTCCCATGGCGTACGGGCAGTGAGGTATTGGCTGGAGATTTTCACGTAAGCCATTGGTACGGCTTTCGAGCCGGACTTGGCGATATGGATACGGAAAGCATTGTCTTCGAGAATAAAGGCGAACAATCCTGTTCCCTTGTCCTTGACCTCGAAAATGTGATCACCAATCTTCAACTGAGCAACGGCGACATCTGAAGGTCTCTGCGACTGTGCCAGCTCTTTTAGTCGTCGGAGGGTAATCGTCATCTCCAGCGACAGCTTGCCTTTATAAGAAACATACAGACTGTCCACCCCCCAGCGTAGAGCCTGAAAATACGGCAGGTCAGATACCCCATTGCTATCTATGCTGTTATTAGGTGCTGTGTTACTAGGCAACGCACCTTGTTCCGTCCCACTTTCGGCGGTGTGCGCTGCGCGCACATCCGGCGAAAATGGAACGGCTGATGTTATTTCATCGTCATTACCACGCTTGCCATGCTTACTATCAGATTTGGATTTCATGCAGTTCTCCCGAAAGAGCAAAGCCCAATGCCTTGCTTCGGATACGAACTTTATGAATCAGGACGCCTGCTGACGACCACCTAAAAATGCAGTTTTTAGGTGGTGGCGTGAGTGGTCATGTACTGATCTGCGAATTTACGTAGATTCTTCATCACATCGCCATTACGGGAATCCGATGCATATAGATCGAGTTGCTCAACAAACAACTCGTAGAGTTGATCATTCGTTAGCCTCTCGGCTTTTGCTTCAGTGAGGACTCGGAGAATCAATCGCATTTTCTTAAAATTGGCTTGTTCTCGTTTTTGAAGTCGAGAATTCAGAGCGCTTTTCAATTTCCGCATAAAAGACTTGTCGTCCAACATGCAGGCCAAGCTGATTCGGGCCATTACACTCGGACATCCGATAACCGTGGAATCAAGTCGTAGCGCATTGAAGAGTGAGCGATCATCTCCTGCCCGAACTTTGGCAATTAGATCGTTAAGATGGCAACCGAAGGCGAGAACGCAGCGAAGCGAGTTGTACAAGGACGTCGCTAAACCAAAGAAGCTGATTAAGTTTTTTTGAGCATCTTCAAGCTCTTCGGGTGTCATTGTTGCAATCTGAATTTCGATCTGATCGTCCATTTTTTCGAAAGACTCGGCCATTGCAACAACTTGATTAGGCGAGTTGGAAATTTGATGTATCTCCTCTTCGAAGCCGTATCTAACGGCGAAGGCAGAAACATGTTCCATGATGGGAAGTTCGTAGAATGAACACCACGATATGACCTGACTCGGTGAGTCGTACAACTTACTAATTTTCTGTTGTAGAAGCCGCTTTGCCTCTGTCATTTCATTTTCTAATAAAGGTAGAAAAGATAAGAGCAAGCGAAGGTCGTCGTTAGTTAGCTTTTGAACATTCATATTTTCCCCGATTTTAGCTATGGGTATGAATGTACTTACGCTGCAACATGAATGCCTGAAAAATTGATGAAAAATGAGAATTGAGCCCAACTATTTTTACTCTTAAGTCTTGGTGGCTCAGATTTTATTTCGGGAGAAGATGCGGAGTTACGGCTTTTAGGTTGTCCGATGTACACTCAGGAGACTACTATCGAGACTCGTGGAATGGTGGTCATTGATATTCGTTAGCCTAGCTTGGGAGTTTGAATGAAAACGACTCAGTTTAAGAGCCTTGTTTTAGTCGCTATAGCTGTTTTCCTAACAGCTTCTATCCATATAGACGAAGCGCATGCAACTCCAAAAGAACAAGAAGAAGCAGAACTTGCAGTCTCCAGAATACAGCGCGCTGGATTCACATGTGAAGGCAAATATGACTTTTACAAACGAGAACTATTTGACTCGATAGTGTGCTCAGGAAAACAATACAATATTCGATTGGAAGGGAACAATGTAGTCGTTTGGAGTGAGCCTACTCTTTTTTCAAACTCCAAAACAAAAAACATCCCGCTAGAAAACGACTTGCTAGAAAAACGCGACTATGAAAATGCTGAAAAACTCGCTGCTTTAAAAGATTTCAATAAGAATCAGCGTAAGGACGCATCTAGCATCATCCCATTTGAACAGTCCGCTGTCATATCTCTGCCAGGTAGCGATAGCCAAATAAACTTGGTCCGCGCTGTTGCTGCGGTAGCCAGTTACCAAGTTCGTTGCAATTCGATTTCTCAGGTAACTTATAACGGCCCCGGTTCTGCAATGGTCATTTGTGACCGTGGCCAGTACATATACCGAGTGGATTTCGTTCAAGATCGCGCATACGTCTATATGTAAATGTCAATGCATTGCCGTCTTGTCGCAGTCCCTGAAGTATTTAATGGTGGCGTCTTCCTGCTAGATAGGGGCAAGTCTTAAACGTGGCCCTACTTGGAATTATTCGATGCAGGTATCTCTGTAAAACTCGATTTTCTGTACGTGGAACGTGACGACTTCCCCCGTTTGTTGGCGAAACGTGACGAGTGAGGGCGAGCCAATAATCAATAAAATCAATGAGTTAACCAAACTCATAATCCGTTGGTGCCGTGTTCGACTCACGGGGGGGGCACCAGTACAGAAGCGGCTTAGTGCCTTATCGCGCTAAGCCGCTTTTTCCTTTTTTGTTGTTATGTTTCCAGAATTTCGTCGTAAATCAGTAGGTCAGTAGGCGCAGCGAAGGTGGTTTTTGTGGCTTTAGGCTACAAATGCAATAGTTTTCACCTCTCAGCCCCGAGCAGTCGACTCATAATCGATTGGTACCTCGATTCGACTCCGAGGGGGCCACCAAACACCCTAGAAGCCACTCTTTGAAGTGGCTTTTTTTCGCCTTCTTGATCGCCTGGCTGTCGCCAGCCCGGGTGAGAAGGCGGGCTAGCCGTTGCCTACGGTCAAGGTCGGGCAGTCGTTGAGTGCGCTGATTGCGGTCAGTGTGCTCATACCCTATCTGGAGCATGAAGCGTTTGACTAAATCAACGTCACGCGAGAGACCCTGCGTATCTCTACAGGGCACTGCGGCAGTTACATCCAACGGTTCGCGAGATCGCCAAAACCCCAAACGAAAGTGGCAAGCATTAGTGCAACAGAATCAACCACCCGGACTACTTTCACAACCTGCGTGGTGTTGCGCTTCAACTTCTCCTCGACTGCCTCTTGAGATTTGGGGCCAGTAATTGGTAAATTATCTGTGACTCGCTTGAATTTTTCTGCGGTGGCCCTCTCACTTGTTTCCAGCACCTGGCGATAGTCATAAAGGGTAAAACCAATAGAGAAAACCGTTGCCGCTGCGGCAGCGCGTGTTAACGGCACGCCTGATGCCTGATCTGAAAGATGCCAGCCGATTGCATAACAAGTAATCGAAATTATCACATTGATACCAGACGGAATCGCGTATCGCCAAAGAGACCAGAAACGCTTGATTGCCTGCATGCTTACCTCCATCAAATTATCAATGGGAAAGCGGCGAGCTGCTCTCCTTATCTCTGCGAGTGGCTGGGTGCCGAAAGAATTTCAGCACGTTCTTAGTTTAGCCGTATCACGATCCTTGTGCTTGGCCTCGTTGAGTTGCAGCGTCAAGGCTTCCAACGCCATTTGGAGCAAGCGGATACGGTCGTAAAGCTCGCCGCGCTTCTTGTCATAGTGCGGCTCGTTGAGCGGTATGCGTTCATATGCCTGCATGCACGGTGTAATTGCAACATTTCCCTCCTTTCTATGTAACGCCGCCGTTGGTTTCGCGCCATCGGAGCAATCACGGGCTCCGCCGGATCGTGTTCACACATGCCGTGGCGCTTCAAAGCATACCGGCACGCCGACGTGAGATAGCGAATGCGATTGCGCAGAGTCGCAGCCGAGATCTGCTTGGCGTTCTTCTCCTGTTCCGAGAGTTGAGTCGCATTCATTGCTTGGTTGTACTGGCAGATTTTGAGCGCGACCTTATCCCAAATATAATCGAAGAACGACCGACCGAAGAGGCGCGCCTTCTCTTCGCGATAGATGCAAAGCTCCTCTCCAAAGAGCGCCAAGCCTTGATTGGAATCGCAGATGCATTGCGATGCCATGAACGAAGTCAGCGAACTCAAACCAGGTGTCATTAGCCAGTCCTTTCCCGGCTTTCGGGAAACAGGAACGGTGTGCGATAGCTCGCCGTCTTCCTCTTTTCAATCAATCGAGGCAGGCAAGGTCCACAGGGCATGAATAGGCCAGCGACTGCGTGTAGCATCAGAAGGATCGGGTTCCGTCTGTCGTAGCCATTCGGTGGTGATGTGACCCAAGATGTCGCCAAAAATGTCCATCATGGCGTCAAAACCCCTGCTGATATTCAGGCGCCTGAGCAGATGTCTATTCGCTTTTCGGCATCGGATATGAACCATATGAAGCGTGTATTTCGCGACCGGATATGCGCACAGGACGGACCATATGCATCGTCGTAGATTGAGAATCTCATCGAGAAAAAAATACAACATATGCCATTTATTTTATTGATCTGATCTAAAAAAATACTTCTATAAACCAAGTTGAAGTCATGCAGCATCAGAAGCTTTAATGTCTGTGCATCCGACTGAAGTACGGATCCTCAAGACTATTTTTATAGAAGGATTTCAAATGAAAAAATCTTTGCTGGCACTCGCTGTTCTGGGCGCATTCGCAGGCGCTGCTCAAGCGCAAAGTACTGTAAGCATCTACGGCATCATTGATACCGGCGTTGTTTACCAAAGCAAGGTGGCAACCACCGCAGGCGACACCGGCAGCAAGTTCAGCCTCAACTCCGGCGTCATCCAAGGTTCGCGTATTGGTTTCAAGGGCGTTGAAAATCTGGGCGGCGGTCTGAACGCAGTGTTCAACCTGGAAACCGGTTTCTCTAACGACACCGGCGGCCTGCAAGGATCGGACGCCGTCAGCGGCTCGAACCTGTTCCGCCGCAAGTCGGTGGTGGGTCTGTCCGGCGACTTCGGCACTGTGTTGCTTGGTCGTCAAACCGACTTCGCCGACACGCTCTCCGTTTACACCTCGGTTAACGAATTCGGTGGCTGGACAGGTAATGTCGGCCACAACCTGGATCGCGTGGAAGGCACCCGTACCAATAACTCGATTTCTTACACCACTACTAACCTGAGTGGCATCACCGGTAACCTGCTGTACGGCTTCGGCGAACAAGCAGGCAAGACTTCCGCTGGCCAATCCTTCGGTGCCGGCCTGAAGTACGATAATGGCCCACTGGGTCTCGGCCTGAGTTACTACCAGTCCAAGGCTAACGGTAGCTCGCCCTCTGATGTCAGCTTGATTCCAGCAACTGCAACTACCGTGACCCCAAATACTCTGGCCGCGAACCAAGGCAGCACAGCTTACAAAGGCTGGAACCTGGTTGCTTCGTACCAGTTTGGTCCAGCACGTGTGTATGGTAACTGGTCGCGCGTCAAGCAAGACCTGAATACCCAGGCGAACCTGACCGCTTCCAGCGTCGGCTCGCTGTCCATCGTGACCAACCGTACACTGGCTCGTTCGAACAAGGCTGACGTGTACGAAATCGGTACTGCCTACTCGCTGACTCCAGCGTTGAAGCTGTTGGGTGCCGTGCAACACACCCGCGCTCAATTTGACGGCGTGTCGGGCAAAGGCAAGCTGACAGCATACAACTTGGGTACCGATTACTCGCTGTCGAAGCGTACGGATCTGTATGCATTCGCAACATACATTCGCGCCACAGATATCGTCAACACCGGTATATCCGACAGCACTGGCGTCGCTGGTAACCAAGCGGCTGTGGCAGTAGGTATTCGCCACAAGTTCTAATCTATTGTCGTAGTTCGTTCGACAGTAGTCGGGACGCAAGAGAAGGGCACTGCATGGATTTCATGCGGTGCCCTTTTTCATTTTTTTCATCGACGAAAAATAGAAAATCATTTCTGCTTTCGTAATAATGTATTGAGAAATACGCGCCTAATAAGACGATTGATATCCACTACAATCAAGTCTCATCATCTCGCGTTGAAGATGTGGATTCCAATATGACGATGTCAGATTTCAGGCGGACCTTTTCAACTTTTAACCATGATAGAAACCACGCATCGGCATGGATTTTCATCAGCCTTCGGCAGCGATGGAAATCCATTTCGCCAGCGAGTTATTTGCTCAGGCGCTGCTTGCTTTTCAAACCATCGGCGTCTGCATCAATGTGCATTTAAGTAGCTTGGCTACTGCTTTTTTTTAAAGCGCCAGAGCCAACTTCCGGGTCGATTTACCCATCAAGGAAATTTAAAAAACCGACGCAATTATTTGCGTCGGCGGAGACTCCTTTTGTCTTTTGTAAATCCATTCATCGTCATAACGATTTCATGTTTGAAATTTCTGATGCCTGGCCGCTCCGATTCATTTGTCTGTCTCCTTCCTTCCCCAATCTCCACCTTCACTACGCTCAAGCAAGAAACGACTGACCATCATGGCAACAAGAGAGGAAATGGCGCTTATCAAAGCCGCACGCGCAGGCGAATCCATAGCTCAACTGGCATTGGGAAATCGCTACCTGTATGGCGGAGCTGGTCTGCCGAGAAGCAATAGCACTGCGTTCTATTGGTTGAAACGAGCGGCGCAGCAGGGAGTTGATGACGCCTGGATGACGATAGGAAAGAGTATCTCTTATGAGCAGGTAAAGGAGCTGTCACTTCCGCGCGAAGCTGCAGTGTGGTACGAGAAGGCCTTCGACGCCGGCATTACACACGCCGGGCTCACTTTTGCCCGTCTGGTACTGGATAATACAGAGCAGTTCGACAGCAATAGTCAGGCAAGAGCAATCGGCGCCTTGTCATTTTTGGCCAGTCAAGACGATCATCAGGCGCAGTGGCTTCTTGCGCAGCAAATACGGCAGCACAGTCAGGATGGCGACAGTGCCGGCGACGATGATGATACGGGCAGAAACCCGGAGGCGATGCCTCCGAATGGCGTCCTTACGCTTGAAGAACGATTGATAACGAAGGCGGCGCATGCCGGCATCGAGCAAGCGCAATATGCCCTGCTGGATAAAGCCTGGAGAAAATCCGATTACACCGGTTTTTCCCGTGGCGCTGTTTCACTGGTCGAGAAGTCATTTAAACGAAATGCTGTCGCGGTAACACAACTGAAAAAAGATGCGGAGGTAACCGGCGGCGTATTCCTCTCGTCCGAGGAGTCGGTCCTGTTGCTGCGATTTGGGCAATGGCGTCTGCTGGAAAACCAGCCGGATCTCGTCGAGATCGGACATATCCTAGAATTGGCCGCCCTGGCTGGAAACACTGAGGCACAGCTTGAACTCGGGCTGCTCTACGCAAAAATTGATCGCGATGGCAACAGAGTCTTCATGGAACATGGCCTCGCAAATTTCAAGAAAGCGCTCAAATGGCTCGCCCTCGCAGGCGACGGCGGCTCAGCTTTGGCATGGCATGCGCTGGCCAGAATCCACTCACGCTCTATCTATTCACAGCGAAATCTGGACGTCGCTTTGCAATACCTTGAAAAGGCCGCTAGCCTCGGCCAGGTGGAAGCGCAATATGAGTTCGCCCAAACCTATTGGAGAAACCGACGCGACGATCGGCTCCACGATGTCAAAGCAATTTATTGGTGGCAAAAGGCGGCGGAGCAAGGCAATGAAAACGCAAGGATAGCCCTGCAGGAATTTTCCGTGCAATCGAGTCCAAATACCTGGGCAAGGGATGCAACCGTTCACTTGAGCGAAAAATTAAAGAATTCCAATCCATTTCTTAGCGCGCGGGTTGAGTTGGCTGCGACGTTTGGCTTGAGCAAGCCTGAAGCCCTG
The DNA here is from genome assembly GCF_000577615.1 of Herbaspirillum sp. RV1423. GTDB lineage: Bacteria > Pseudomonadota > Gammaproteobacteria > Burkholderiales > Burkholderiaceae_D > Herbaspirillum. Next base: position 51,498 of record NZ_CBXX010000024.1, on the reverse strand, counting down.
CTGATCGATGTTAAGAACGCCGACTATGGTCATTGCCTGGTCGTCGACATTTGCGACTACTATGCGAGGAGCAAGCGGCGCCTGGTGTCCATCGAGACCGAGGTGCAACGTTCCACCCTGAATCGAATCAGTCGTCTGTTCAATGACGTGGATTGCAGTTTCAACGGTCTTGAGGGAAATTACCGACAACGCCAATATCGGTTGAAGACAACGTTTCCAGAACTCACGTAGTTCTTTACCTCGCAGCGTAGCGAAGCTTCCCATCTCTCTTCGGACTCTTTCTTCGGTCGCACAGCCCGATTGCCAATTTGCGATTGGTGCGCTCTGTGGGTAGGGGCATTTTGTCTCTTGTAAATGGCCAGGAAAGAGGCGCATACCGAATGATCCTGGTTAGACCATGGTGTCCCACAGACCTTCCGTAGCGAAAGGCCAGCAGGATTGGCGGTCAGGTTATTGCCGACATTCATGTAACGACAATCTCACAAGTAATCATTAGAATAATGTGGTCTGGTAGTGGTTTGACTTGAAGTGGTGCTAAAAAAACATCGGAACTCAACCAAAGGTGACCGGCCATGAGAATCAATAAAATAATCGTCGGTATATTGCTGTCATTTTCTTCCTTATCGTCGTTCGCGCAAATCAAGCTGGTGTTGGGACACGGGACCGGGCTAAACAGTCCGCGCCAGGTAGCGGCGATGCGTTTCGCGGAAATCGTTAAAAGAGACAGCAATAATCGCATTGAAGTCGAAGTTGCCGGCGCAGCGCGGCTGGGCGATGACGCTGCCATGGTCGACGCGCTGTTGGCCGGGACTTTGGACATGTCGGCCAACAGTCAAGGCGCGGTTTCCGCAGTGGTCCCTGAATATAATGCGTTTGGCATGCCATTTCTCTTTGCCAACGTGACGCAGGCCTGGAAGGTGCTGGATGGGCCTCTGGGCAAAGAACTGGCGCAAAAAACCGCCGCCAAGGGAATGATTGTCTTAGGTTATTGGGACAACGGTATTCGTCAGATGACGAATAACAAGAAACCAATCCGCACGCCTGCGGATATGAAACAAATGAATATCCGTACTCCTCCTGATCAGGTGACCATAGACATCATGGAGGCCCTGGGGGCGAAGGCTCAGCAGATCAAATTTTCCGATCTGTATGCGGCATTACAGCAAGGCATTGTCGATGGTCAGGAAAATCCGCTGGTGAATATCAATGCAGGCAAGCTCTACGAGGTACAAAAATATATTTCACTGACGAATCACAAATATGAAATGACTCCGTTTCTGATGAGCAAACATACCTGGGATGGTTTATCGGAGAACGATCGTCGGATTCTTTTGAATGCCGCAACCCAAGCTACACAACTGCAACGCAAGCTGGCCAAGGAAGAAGAAGAAAAACTGCTGGTGGAATTGAAGAATAAGGGTGTCAGTATCAACAAGGTGCAATTGAAGCCTTTCGTCGATGCCACCAGTGGCGTGACTGAGAAATGGTTTGCCAGTCCCATCGGGGATTTTACAAAACGCGTCGTCAAAGCGGCCCGAGCGAACTGAATCAATAAGACAAAACACTCGCCTGCAATCGCGAACATGATGCTGACATGAAAATAAAAACCGTGCTGGGCAGTGGCTTCGGCGTCATCATCGTGACGGTCATTGGCATCGTCATATTTTCGTTGACTATTTTTTCACGGTTGTCCGAGCAATGGACGGAAATGTCCACGGTAACTGTCAAACGCAATGAATTGCTTCTGAAAAGCTCTATCCATCTTAGTGCTGCGGCCTTGGATTTTGTCGATTACATCCATCGCGGCAGCAATTACGACGAACGTTTCATGCTGGAATTGAATCTGCTCGACGAGCAGCTCCACGCCTATCGAAGCACCGCCGATATGATGCAAGACGAACGGTTATTGCTCGACAAGGCGGAAGCGTTGACGCAGTTATATCGCAAGTCGATGCAAGAGGTGATCAAACAGCGCAGAGCAGGCGTCGATCCGCGCATACTTGAGTTTTCCGCGCAAGGAGAGGAAAACAAACTGATTGAACTGGTATTGCAAAAGCTGACCAGTTTCAGTGCCAGCAAGACAGCCAGCGCAACGAAAAACATCATCGATTTGCTACGTTCGAGCAGGGAAGGCCTGTATTTGGGAATGTCGATTTCGTTACTTGCCACTATTCTGACGGCGCTGCTGGTGATGTATCTGATAAGACAGTACATAAAGGAAAAAGAAAAATCTCTCTTGTCGCTTCTCAACGAAATCAAGGAACGAAAACGTATCGAGGAAGAGCTTAAACAGCACCGCATTCATCTCGAAGAACTGATCGACGAACGCACTTCGGAACTGACCATTGCAAAAGAACGTGCCGAAGTAGCCAATCGTGCAAAAAGTACATTTTTGGCAAGTATGACGCACGAACTACGCACTCCGCTCAACGCGATTCTCGGCTACGCACAAGTTCTCAAGCGCAACAAAAACCTTGGCGAACGCCAACTCGTTGGTCTCAATACGATTTACGATAGCGGCGAACATCTCTTGATGTTAATCACCGACCTGCTGGATTTATCGAAAATCGAAGCCGGTAAGTTCGAACTGTTTCCTTATCCACTTAACTTGCACGAATTTTTAGACGGCATTGGCAATATCATTCGCGTCAAGGCCGAACAAAAGGGGCTTCGTTATATTCTCGATAGCGATCAGACAATACCGACGCTTATGCTCGATGAGAAACGGTTGCGACAGGTAATGCTGAACCTGCTGGGTAACGCAGTGAAATTTACCGATGCCGGCCAAGTTACTTTGCGCGTGTCGGTATTGTCCCAAGATGCGAATGCCATACAGTTGCGGTTTGCCGTTGAAGATACCGGCATCGGCATGGATCCCAGTCAGTTTGAGACCATTTTCCAGCCGTTCGAACAAGTTGGCGAAACGCAACGTCGCTTCGGCGGAACCGGCTTGGGTCTGTCGATAAGTCGGCAACTTGTGCGACTGATGGATGGCGATATCACCATATCGAGCCAACTTGGCGTCGGCAGCATATTTCAGTTCACTTTACTGCTTCCGATCGCGACCGCTGATGTTGCCGCTCCGCTGCCAACCTTGCCGGTCATTGCTTATCAAGGACCACGGAAAAGAATCCTGGTGGTAGACGATATCGCAGCAAACAGGGAAATGCTAAGTGATATGCTGGGTGGACTCGGATTCGAAATCTACCTTGCGGTCGATGGCCAAGACGGTGTAACACAGGCGCAGCAACTGCACCCCGATCTGATCCTGATGGATATCGTGATGCCGGTGATGAACGGACTCGATGCGACGCGCAAGATTCGAGAATTGCCGGAAACGGGCAATATCCCAGTCATTGCCATTTCCGCCAGCGTGACCTCGGAAGATGAACAGAAGAGTCTGGATGCCGGCGTTAATTTCTTTATGAAAAAACCCGTGCAGCAGGAAATTCTTGTACATAAAATGAACGAGTATCTCAAAGTACCGCTGGTTTATGACCATACGCTTGCCGCGATTGCTCCACAAGCAGAGAGCGATGAGCGTATTCTGATCATTCCTCCCATGGAGGAGATTGATATCTTGTATCAAATGGCATTAGCCGGCGACATGCGAAAAATTCGTCAACGTGCGGATTATCTTGATACCTTGGACCGCGCATATCATCCCTTTGCTGAAAAATTGCGCCAATTGGCCAAAACCTATCAATCGAAGACGCTATTGAGCGTGATAGAAAAATATGTGCGCCGAACATCGTCGCAATGACTAATGTCGATATGTCAACTATGGTAGAGCCAGCAAGCCTGTCAATCCCGTCAGCATCAGCCACTATTCTGGTGGTGGACGACACGCTCGCCAATATTGGCGTATTGACCGATTTCCTGGAAAGTCAGGACTTCACGGTGGTAGTGGCGCAAGACGGCGAAGAAGGTTTGCAACGGGCTCAATATGTCTTGCCAAACCTGATCTTGCTCGATGTCATGATGCCGGGGATGGACGGATTTGAAATGTGTCGCCGATTAAAAAAGAACGAAGCAACGCGCGATATCCCAGTGATATTCATGACAGCGTTAACCGATACGACGAATATAGTGACCGGATTTGACGTCGGAGGGATCGACTACGTCACCAAACCGATTGAAATCGAAGAGGTGTTGGTACGTATCAGAACGCATCTTCGATTACAAGAAATGCAAAAACAAGTGAGTACGCAAAATGCCAAATTGCAGCAGGAGGTGAGTACGCGTGTCCTTGCAGAACAGGCTTTGCAAGTGGAAAGCAATAAGCAGCATCAGCTCATTCTCCAATTGCAGGAGGCGCAGAACCAGTTGCTTCAATCGGAAAAAATGGCGTCACTCGGACAATTGGCGGCAGGGGTTGCTCACGAAATAAACAATCCGATTGGCTTTGTCAGTTCAAATCTCAACTCCTTGCGTCAATACGTTGGTGTCTTGTTCGGCCTGATTGACAGCTACGAGAAACTCCTTGTGCAGTATCCGTCGACAGCACCGGAAATAGAGCAACTCAAAAAACATGCCGACATGGTTTTTTTGAAAACGGATACAGATGAATTGATGGCAGAGTCGCAGGATGGTTTGAAACGCGTCAAAGATATCGTGCAATCGTTAAAAGACTTTTCGCATAGAGGGGTCAGCGAGTGGGTGTTTGCGGATTTGCATCATGGCTTGGACAGCACCTTGAACATTGTTAACAATGAAATCAAATATAAAGCCAGTGTGGTCAAGAAATACGGCGTTCTGCCTCCGGTCAAATGCATTGCATCCCAACTAAATCAGGTCTTCATGAACCTGCTCGTCAATGCTGCACATGCGATTGAAAAACGTGGAGTGATCACCATTTGCACCGGCACTGAAGGGGACCAGGTCTGGATAAAAATCAGCGACAACGGTGCAGGTATTCCTCCCGAGAATTTGACGCGAATTTTCGACCCGTTTTTTACTACCAAACCTATTGGCAGCGGTACTGGGCTTGGCTTGTCCTTATCCTATGGAATAGTCAGTAATCATCGCGGAAGAATCGAAGTGAGCAGCGAACTCAATGTCGGTACGTCTTTCACGATTCATTTGCCGATAGATCCACTCTTTGTCGACGTTAAAGAGGATTGAACCGTCAGCGGAACGGCGCTTAACTCTTCCGCATGGAAGTCCTTGATCGATCATTCACCATCAGCGCCCGGTGAACTGCGCCGCGCGTTTTTCCTTGAATGCAGCAATTCCTTCGCGCCGGTCCTCGCTGGCCGCCAGCAAAGAAAAAGATTTTCGCTCCAGATTCAATCCCGCCTCCAATCCCAGTTCATAAGACTTGAGCATGGCTTCCTTCGCCAGCCGCAACGCCAGCGGGGACTTCGCAGCAATAGTATTGGCCAGCGCCAGCGTACGTTCCAAGGTCTGCTCGTCGTCGACGACTTCGGCTATCAGCCCTGCGGCCAACGCTGCGTCGGCCGACAGGAACTCTCCGCTCAGCACCATCTTCATCGCCAGCGGCTTGCCGACAGTGCGAATCAGGCGCTGCGTGCCGCCTGCGCCAGGGATGGTGCCAAGGTTGATTTCCGGCTGGCCGATCTTGGCGCTGCGACCGGCAATCGCGATGTCTGCATGCATCAGCATTTCGCAGCCAGCCCCCAACGCGTAGCCGTTGACCGCCGCCAGCAAAGGCTTGGAGAAATTCGCGATCGTTTTCCAGTATTGCGGGCGCACATCGAGCAGGGCGCCGATGGCATCGGTATGTGCCATTTCATTGATATCGGCGCCGGCGGCAAACACTTTCGCGCCGCCGGTGATGATCACGGCGCGGATGCTGTCGTCGGCTTCCGCCAGTGTCAGCTCTGCGGCGATTTCGCGCAGACTGTTGTTGCGCAGCGCATTGCGCACGTCCGGACGGTTGAGCGTGATCAGCAGGACGTGCGCGCCGCCGAGTTCAGTCAGGATGTCCTGGCGGCTTGAAGTGGCTTGATCGATCATGGCGAAGCAAGCGATCAGACGCGTTCGATGATGATGGCGATGCCCTGGCCCACGCCGATGCACATGGTGCACAGCGCGTAGCGGCCATTGGTGCGTTCGAGCTGATTGAGCGCGGTCGTGATCAGGCGCGCGCCCGATGCGCCCAGCGGGTGACCGATGGCGATCGCACCGCCGTTCGGATTCACGTGCGCGGCGTCGTCCGGCAGGCCGAGATCGCGTGTCACCGCCAGACCTTGCGCGGCGAAGGCTTCATTGAGCTCGATCACATCCATCTGTTCCAGCTTCAGGCCGGTCTGCGCCAATACCTTGCGCGACGCAGGCGATGGGCCGAAACCCATGATACGCGGCGCCAGACCCGCGGTCGCCATGCCCAAAACCTTGGCGCGCGGCTTCAGCTTGAAACGATCGACTGCGGCGGCCGATGCCAGGAGCACGGCACAAGCGCCGTCGTTGACGCCTGAGGCATTGCCAGCAGTGACGGTGCCGTCGGGACGGACGACACCCTTGAGGCGACCGAGCGTTTCGAGGGTAGTGTCAGGGCGCGGATGTTCGTCGTCCTTGACGATCTTCGGGTCGCCTTTCTTTTGCGGAATGACGACGGGCACAATTTCGTTGTTGAAAAATCCCGCCGCATGAGCTGCCGCCCAACGCTGCTGGCTGCGCACGGCAAACGCGTCCTGGTCGGCGCGGCCGACCTTGAATTCATCTGCAACGTTTTCAGCGGTTTCGGGCATTGAATCGATGCCGTACTTGGCCTTCATAAGCGGATTGACGAAGCGCCAGCCGATGGTGGTGTCTTCGACTTTCGATGTGCGCGAAAAAGCGGATTCCGCCTTCGGCATCACGAAAGGTGCGCGCGTCATGCTTTCCACGCCGCCGGCGATGACCAAATTGCATTCGCCTGCCTTGATGCTGCGCGCGGCCATGCCGACCGCATCCATGCTTGAGCCGCACAAGCGGTTGACTGTGGTGCCCGGAACTTCCACCGGCAACCCTGCCAGCAGGCCGGCCATGCGCGCGACGTTGCGGTTGTCTTCACCGGCCTGGTTGGCGCAGCCGTAGATAATGTCGTCGACGGCGGTCCAGTCGATACCAGGATTGCGTTCCATCAGCGCGCGGATCGGCAGCGCAGCGAGGTCGTCAGCGCGCACGCCGGAAAGAACGCCGCCGAAGCGGCCGAAAGGGGTGCGTATGGCATCGCAGATAAAAGCTTCCATGTTATTCCTTGCTTGTTGCCAGATAGGTTAATGAGTGAAAAGCGTGACCATGTGCTGCAGTACAGTCGGCAGTCGGGTTCAGATCGCACCAACGGGAGGTTCATGCACCACCTTCGGGCGCTGGTCTATCACGCGCTTGCTCTTGCCGACGGCGGAGCGTTCAATTTTTCCGCTCGGAACAATTTGAATCATCGTCGTAACACCCACATAGGTCTTGATGTGGTGCTGCAGTTCGCGGGCGAGCACTTCAATATCGCCGGATGACAACGACACATCAGGACGCAGTTCCACAGTCACACCGAGCGTATCCAGGTGGCCGTTACGCCCCACTAGGAGTTGGTACTGCGGTGCCAGCTTCGGCATTTTTAGAATGATCTCTTCGATTTGGGTGGGGAACACGTTGACGCCGCGGATGATCAACATGTCGTCGGAGCGGCCGGTAATCTTGCCGATGCGGCGCATTGAACGCGAAGTCGCCGGCAACAGGCGCGTCAGGTCGCGTGTACGGTAACGGATGATCGGCAGCGCTTCCTTGGTCAACGAGGTGAACACCAGCTCGCCGTCGGAACCGTCGGGCAGCACTTCGCCGGTTTCGGGGTTGATGATTTCCGGATAGAAATGGTCTTCCCAAATTACCGGTCCGTCCTTGCTTTCGATGCATTCGCTGGCCACGCCCGGCCCCATGACTTCCGACAAACCGTAGATGTCGACCGCATCGATGCCTGCTCGCGCCTCGATTTCGGCGCGCATGGCGTCAGTCCACGGTTCGGCGCCAAAGATACCGACTTTAAGAGAACTGTCGACGGCGTCGAGTCCCTGGCGCTGGAACTCTTCAATGATGTTGAGCATATAGGATGGCGTCACCATGATGACGCTGGGCTTGAAATCCTGGATTAGCTGGACCTGCTTTTCCGTCTGTCCGCCCGACATGGGGACCACCGTGCAACCCAGCTTTTCGGCGCCGTAATGCGCGCCCAGGCCACCGGTGAACAACCCGTATCCGTAAGAAATGTGAACGATGTCGCCTTTACGGCCGCCGGCTGCGCGAATCGAGCGCGCCACCACAGTGGCCCAAGTGTCGATGTCGTTCTGGGTATAGCCAACCACCGTCGGTTTTCCCGTGGTTCCGCTTGAGGCGTGTACGCGAACAACCTGTTCACGCGGCACGGCGAACATATTGAAGGGATAGTTTTCCCGAAGATCTTTCTTTCCGGTAAATGGAAACCTGGCCAGATCAGCCAGCGTCTTCAGATCGTCCGGATGGACGCCTGCGGCGTCAAACGAGGCACGATAGTGGGGAACGTTGTCATAAGCGTGCTTGAGGGACCATTTCAGCCGTTCCAGTTGCAGTGCTTGCAATTCGTCTTTGCTGGCGGTTTCGATGGTTTCCAAGTCGCCTGGTTGTGGGGTGCGTTGGGGCATAGTAATCTCCGTTTTTCTACTCTATCTTGCACTCTATTGAGTGCGCTTTGTTATAACAATTTGAAGCTAATTAGGATGCAGCGGGGGCCCGAGATAACAGGGTCGCATCGAGTCCCGCAATCACATCGCCTCTGATGCGATAAGACTTGCCGCGAAACAAGGCAATGCGTTTTCCGTGCTGGTTGCTCACGGTGATGTCATAGACGCCCGTTCGCCCTGCCAGCGCTTGTTCGATGGCCTCTGCCGTCAGTACATCGTTGACGGCGCCTGGCGCCAGATACTCAATATTGCACGCCGAAGCGACGGTGGTCTGATTGCGGCTGTTGCAAGAGAACGCAAACGCGCTGTCCGCCAGTGCAAAGATGAATCCGCCGTGACAAGAAGAATGACCGTTGAGCATGTCCGAGCGTACCAACATGGAAAGTCGCGCATAACCTGGACGCACTTCATGAATCTTGATGCCCAGCGACTGGGTGGCGTTGTCGCGTGCATACATCGCTTTCGCGGTGGCTTCCGCCAGCGCCTGAGCGTCTTCAGGACTTAAGGCAGCGGCGGGGTTGGTTGCAACTTCAGACATGGAATCGTCCTCCACTTGAGGTTTTTCTCGTAATCAGCGGCGAGACGCGATAACGGTCTTCGCCATAGGCGGTGGCCAGATGCAACAGCACGTCGGCGATCGTATCAAGGCCAATGGCATCGGCCCACGCCAGGGGACCGCGCGGATAATTGACGCCCTTTTTCATTGCCATGTCGGCGTCAGCGATGCTGCACACACCCTGATTTACAGTATCGGCGGCCTCGTTGGCCAGCATCGCCACGGTACGCATGACTACCATCCCGGGGACGTCGTCCAGGCGCGAGACGGCAAAGCCTGCCGCCTGCAGCAATGCGACGATGTCGGAATAGGCCGTGTCGCCGCATTGATCAGCGCGCGTCACAGCGATGCGCCCGGCATTGTTGAAGTCGAGCGCCAGATCGATCAGCACGGTGTCGGCGTGACGGTTGTCGGCGGCACGTTGGGTGGCGCTGCGGCCGTCCGTCAAATAGGCTTTGGCGCTGCCGCACCGGAGCACCAGATTGTCGGCGCCAAAGAGGGCGTCGCTACGCTCTACACTGACGTTTGTCAGGCGTGCCGCCAGCGCTTCAGCCAACGGGCTGGCGCCGAAGACTTGTACAGGATGCATGGGCAGCGGCATGGCAGCTTCGGTCATCGGCGCCGGCGCAGCGGCGTTCTCGCCATAGCGGTAAAAACCGCGTCCGCTCTTGCGACCAAGAAAACCTGCGTTGACCAGTTCCTGCTGAATCAGCGACGGTGTAAAGCGCGGATCGGTGAAGTAGGCTTGGAACACCGATTGCGTCACCGCAAAATTGACGTCATGGCCGATCAGGTCCATCAACTCGAAAGGCCCCATGCGGAAGCCTCCGGCTTCGCGCATGATGGCGTCGATGGTGGCCGGCTCGCCGGCTTGCTCATTGAGCACGCGTAATGCTTCGGCATAGTAGGGACGCGCCACGCGATTGACGATGAAACCCGGCGTCGATTTGGTGTGCACCGGATTCTTGCCCCAGGCCAGCGCGGTGTCGTACACGCAGGCGGCCACGGCCGCATCGCTGGCCAGTCCGCTGATGATCTCGACCAGCGCCATCAACGGCACAGGGTTGAAGAAATGCATGCCCACAAGACGTTGCGGCAGGCGCAGGGCTGCGCCGATGCTGGTGATGGAAATCGATGAGGTGTTGCTGGCGAAGATGCAATCGTCCGCAACCACGGCTTCGAGCTCGGCGAACAGCTTGCGCTTGACGTCAAGATTTTCCACGATGGCTTCGACCACCAGACCGGCTTCGGCCAGATCCGACAACACCGCTGCCGCGCGCAGGCGGCCCGTCGCTGCGCTCGCCTCGTCGGCGGTCATGCGTCCTTTGCCTGCCAGCTTGCCGAACATCTCGCCGATATCGACGATCGCCTTGGCGACCGCCTCGGGCCGCGTGTCGAACAGTTGCACGGCGTAGCCGGCTGCTGCCGCCACCTGTGCAATGCCGGCTCCCATCGCGCCGCTGCCGATGACGGCAACGGTGCGCGAGCGCGCCAGCGCTTTTGAATTACTCGTGCCAGGCATGCTTATTCTCCGGTGAATTGCGGCGCACGCTTCTCAAGGAAAGCGGCGACGCCCTCCTTGTAATCGCGGCTGTGGCCGAGGGCGCGCATGCTGTCGCGTTCCAGCGCAAGTTGTTCTGTCAGCGTATGGGCCGGGCTTTGATAGATCGCCGCCTTGGTGTGCGCCAGCCCCTTGGTCGGCGCCGTGGCGAAATGCTGCGCCATCGCGCGCGCTTCCGTTTGCAGTTGATCGTCGTCGACGCATTTCCAGATCAGGCCCCATTGTTCAGCCTGTTCTGCACTGAGTTTGTTGCCCAGCATGGCCAGGCCCATCGCCCGCGCGGTGCCGACCAGACGCGGCAGGAAGTAGGTGCCGCCGGTATCCGGCAGTAGCCCGAGTTTGCAGAACACTTCGACGAAGCTGGCCGAACGAGCCGCCAACACAATGTCGCAAGCCAGCGGAATATTGGCGCCGGCGCCTGCCGCCACACCGTTGACCGCACAGATCACGGGGAAGGGCAGCGCGCGCAGCGATTGCACCAGCGGACCGTAGTACTTTTCAATCGACTCGCCCAGATCGACGGCGCTGTCGCCCGGTTTCACCGCACGGTCCGACAGATCCTGGCCGGCGCAAAAGCCGCGTCCGGCGCCGGTCAGCAGCAGCACGCGCACGCCGGCGTCGGCTTTGATCCTGTCAAGCGCATCACGTACTTCAAGATGCATGGCGACGGTGAAGCTGTTGAGCTTGTCGGGCCGGTTCAGCGTGATGACCGCGATGCCGCCGGTGTTTTCGAACAGAATGGATTCGTATTGCATGGCTGATTCCTTGATTTTCAAACGGGCTCGCGGGTCTGCACCACTCGGAAACGACCGGCGACAAAAGCAGAATCTGACAACGCAGCGTTGGCCGCCGGGTTCGCACCGGTTCCGTGGTAGTCGCTGAACGCCGCCGATTGATTGACGAACACGCCGCCGCTCAGATTGAGCGACAGCGCCACACCGGCATCGGCCGCGGCGTCGCCCAGTCTTTCCTTGACGACGGCGCTGGTCGTATAGGTAGAGAGCGACAGCGCGCCGTGGTCGTGCGCAGTCTTCTGCGCCAGCGCGATGCTGACGTCGGTGCTGTCGGTGGCGATGACGAACGAGATCGGTCCGAAGAATTCCTCCGTAACCGCCTTGTCATCCGCTGCCCTCACCAGCAACGGTGTACGGATGCGCGCGTCAGGGAATTGCGGATGCAGCAGCGTCATGCTGTCGAGCACCACTGCTCCGACCGAGCGGGCTGCGGCGATACGGTCGAGGACCGCAGTGTTCTGGATCGCGCCGAGCAGTTCCACCGCCTTGGCCGGGTCGCCGGTCAGCTTGCCGACGGCTTCACCGATGGCGGCGACGACGGCGTCGAAGCTCACGTGACCCTCGGCGGTGTCGATGCCGTCTTTGGGAATGTAGATGTTTTGCGGCGTGGTGCACATCTGGCCGGAATACAGCACCAGCGAGAAGGCGATGTTGCGCGCCATGCCCTTGAAATCTGCGGTCGAGTCGATGACGATCTGGTTGACGCCGGATTTCTCCGTGAAGACTTGCGCCTGCACCGCGTTACGCTCCAGCCAGTTGCCGTTGGCGGCGCTGCCGGTGAAGTCGATCAGCTTGATCTCCGGACGCAGGGCCAGATCGGTCGCGACCTGGTCGCCGGCTTCATGCGCGACCAGCGTGACGATGTCCGGGTCATAGCCGGCTTCTGCGATGACCGCGCGTGCGATCTCGACGGTGATTGCCAGCGGCAGGATGGCGCCAGGATGCGGTTTGACGATGACAGCGTTGCCGGTCGCCAGATCGGCGAACAGGCCCGGATAGCTGTTCCAGGTCGGGAAGGTGCAGCAGCCGATCACCAGGCCGATGCCGCGCGGCACGATGCGGAAGGTTTTTCGCATCTTCAGCGGATCGTGTTTGCCTTGCGGTTTTTCCCAATGCGCTTCGGCCGGAATGCGGCGGGTTTCTTCCCAGGCGTAAGCGATGGCCTCGACCGCCCGGTCCTGCGCGTGCGGGCCGCCGGCCTGGAACGCCATCATGTAGGCCTGGCCGGTGGTATGCATGACGGCGTGGGCGATTTCGAAGCTGCGCGCGTTGAGGCGACTGACGATTTCCAATGCGACGCCGGTCCAGATTTCCGGTCCTGCTTTGCGCCATGCCGCGCCGGCTGCGGTGACGCCTTGCAGCAACTGGTCGATGTCGGCTTTCGGATAGCTGATGCCCAGCGCCGGGCCGTAAGGCGAGACTTCGTTGCCGACGCGACCGACAGTGCCGACCTGATCGATCTCGAAAGGACGATTCAGGCGCGCGTCGAAAGCGGCCTTGCCGTCCTCGGCAGCGCTCTCGCCGTAGACGCGCGGACTCGGGCTTTCGCTGTACGGGCTCCAGTAGCCGCGCTCGGCGATGGCTTGCAACGCCTTGTCCAGCGTGGCGCGGTGGCGTTCAAATAAGGTGGTCGACATGCTGTCTCCTGAATGATTTGTGGTGTCGTCGCGGAATCGATGCCGATTCAGTTGTCCTGGTCGAAGTCGATCAGCAGCTTGTCGGTGACCGGGAAGCTCTGGCAGCTCAACACGAAGCCGCGCGCGATTTCGTAGTCTTCCAGGCAGTAGTTGGCGTCCATGTCGACCTTGCCTTCGACGATCTTGCAGCGGCAGGTGGCGCAGACGCCTCCCTTGCATGAGTAGCGCATGTCGATGCCGTGCTTCAGGCCGGCGTCGAGCAGCGACTCTTTTTCTTTCTCCATCGTGAAGACGGTGTGATAACCGTCGACGACCACCGTGACCTCGCATTCCTGCTTGCCGACGACCGGACGGGCCGCCACGGCCTTGTGTTTCGGGATGCTGGCAGCGAACAGTTCGACCTTGATGTCGGCCTTGTTCATGCCGTTGGCTTGCAGCGATTCGCTGACGGCGTTGAGCATGTCTTCCGGACCGCAAATGAAGGCGGCGTCGATATCGTCGAGATCGATCCACGACTTGAAGAACTGGTCGCATTTCTCACGCGTGATGCGGCCGTTGAACAATTCGACGTCCTGTTGCTCGCGGCTCATGACGTAGACGATGTTGAGGCGCTCCAGGTAGATGTCCTTCAGATCGGTCAGCTCTTCCTTGAAGATCACCGACGACGAGGCGCGGTTGCCGTAGATCAACGTGAAGCGGCTGTGCGGTTCGGTCAGCAGCGTGGTCTTGATGATCGACAGCATCGGCGTGATGCCACTGCCGGCGGCGAAGGCCAGGTAGTGCTTCTCGTTGCCGGCGTCCAGCGGCAGATTGAAGTGCCCCATCGGCGGCATTACTTGCAGGCTCTGGCCGGGCTTGAGCGTGTCGTTGGCCCACGTCGAAAAGATGCCGCCTTGCGTGCGCTTGATCGCCACGCGCAATTGCTCGTCCTGTACGGCGGAGCAGATCGAGTAGGAGCGGCGCAGGTCTTCGCCGTTGATCTCGGAGCGCAGCGTCAGGTGCTGGCCTTGCTTGTATCGAAAGGTATCCTTGAGTTCTGCCGGCACGTCGAAAGAGACGACAATGGTGTCGCGGGTGTCGTTCTTCACGCTGCCGACGGTCAGGGGATAAAATTTGCTCATGATGAGTGGTCTTCCTGATGTGCTGGGTTGCCTATTGATAAATCAATGGGCCTTGAAATAATCGAACGGCTCCAGGCAGTCCTTGCACTGATACAAAGACTTGCAGGAGGTCGAGCCGAACTGGCTGACGCAGACGGTGTGCAGCGAACCGCAATGCGGGCATGCCACTTTGGGCGCCTGCGAGCGCTTGCGGCTGATGCCGCTGATGTCGATGACCTGCTGCGCCGGCGGTGCAATGCCGTAATTCTTCAACTGGCTCTTGCCGTGCTCGCTCATCCAGTCGGTGCTCCAGGCCGGCGACAGCTTGGTCTGGATGGCGACGTCGGATATGCCGTGTTGTTGAAGCACGGCGATGATTTCTCTCGAAATCACGTTCATGGCGGGACAGCCGGAGTAGGTCGGCGTAATCACGACGGTGCAGTGCACTTCCTGACCGGAGGCGGCGCTCAGTTGTACTTCGCGCACGATGCCCAGGTCCACCACCGAAATCACCGGGATTTCAGGATCGGAGACCTGGTGCAGCCAGCTCCAGATTTGTTCCTGTAGCTGTCGATCGGAAGCGCAGGCGTTCACCAGGTCGCTCCAGGATAGGCGCGCTGCAGGAACTGCATTTCCGCCAGCAGGTAACCGAGATGTTCGGTGTGCTTGCCTTGCTTGCCGCCGCTTTGCATCCACGCGTCGGCCGACGGCATTTGCAAAGTCGCTTCGCTAAGAATTTCCTGCACGTGTTGCAACCATTGTGCGCGGATCTTATCCAGGGCAGGGGCGGCGCCTTCTTGCACCGCGGCCTGGTCGGCGGCGTCGCTGTTGAACATTTCGCCGGTGTACATCCATAACTGATCGATCGCCTGCTGCACCATGCGATGGCTCAGTTCGGTGCCGTCGCCGAGTCGCACGATCAGGTCACTGCTGCGACGGACGTGATAGGTCACTTCCTTGATCGATTTGAGCGCGATTTCAACGATGCGCGCATCGCTCGACTTCGCCAGTTCGTTGAGCAGGAAGTAATGCCATACGTCGAAGAAGAACTGACGAACCAGCGTGTCGGCGTAGTTGCCGTTGGGCTGTTCCACCAGCAGCAGGTTGCTGAACTGATGCGCATCGCGCAGAAAGGCCAACTGGTCTGCATTGCGCCCAGCGCCTTCCAGTTCGCCGGCGTACGACAGCCACAGCCGCGCCTGGCCGATCAAATCCAGTGCGACGTTGGTCAAGGCCATATCCTCTTCCAGCGCCGGTCCCTTGCCGCACCATTCGCACAGCCGCTGGCTGAGGATCAGCGCGTTGTCGCCGAGGCGGCGCACATAAGTTGCTTTATCTGACATGCCGATATCCTGAACGCGAGGTTTAAAGGTTCTTCACTTCTTCCGGCATCGGGAAGAAGGTCGGGTGGCGATACACTTTGTTGTTGGCCGGCTCGAATAGCGCCCCTTTGTCGCCGGGGCTGCTGGAAACGATATCGGCAGCGCGCACGACCCAGATGCCGACGCCTTCATTGCGGCGCGTGTAGACGTCGCGCGCGTTGTTGATCGCCATTTCGCCGTCGGGTGCGTGCAGGCTGCCGACGTGCTTGTGCGCGAGACCGTGCTGACTGCGGATGAAAACTTCCCATAGCGGCCATTCTTTACTCATCATCTTTTCCTTTTAACTGGACCGGCCTTGCGTTGAGAGAATCCGTGCAAGCCGGTCGTGGCTTTGTTGTATCGGTTGATCTATCTGTCGATTTTCATGCGGCTTGTTGCGCCGTCTGTTTCTTGTCGGCGTGGGCAACCAGCGCATCGCGGAACCAGGCGCCGTCGTCGTAGGCCTTCTTGCGGGTTTGCAGGCGCTCGCGGTTGCAAGGCCCGTTGCCGCGCAAGACGTTGTGGAATTCTTCCCAGTCGACCTCGCCAAAATCGTAGCGGCCGGTTTCTTCGTTCCATTTAAGGTCCGGGTCGGGGATGGTGAGACCGAGATATTCTGCTTGCGGCACCGTCTGGTCGACCATGCGCTGACGCAGCTCGTCGTTGGAGAACAGTTTGATGCGCCACTGTGCCGACTGGGCGCTGTTGACCGAGGCCGCGTCGGACGGACCGAACATCATCAGTGCCGGCCACCACCAGCGATTTATCGCATCCTGCGCCATCTGTTTCTGTTCGGGTGTGCCTTTGCACAACGCCATCATGATGTCGTAGCCTTGGCGTGCATGGAAGGATTCTTCCTTGCACACGCGCACCATGGCGCGCGCATAAGGGCCGTAAGAACAACGGCACAACGGAATCTGATTGATGATCGCAGAGCCGTCGACCAGCCAGCCGATCGCGCCCATGTCGGCCCAGGACAGCGTCGGGTAGTTGAAGATGCTCGAGTATTTCGCCTTGCCCGAATGCAGATCCGCCAGCAACTGATCGCGCGCTACGCCGAGGGTTTCGGCGGCGCTGTACAAATACAGGCCGTGCCCGGCTTCGTCTTGGATCTTGGCCAGAAGGACCGCCTTGCGTTCCAGCGTCGGCGCGCGCGTGACCCAGTTTGCTTCCGGCAACTGGCCCACGATTTCAGAGTGGGCGTGTTGCGATACTTGACGGATCAGCGTCTTGCGATAGGCTTCCGGCATCCAGTCTTTCGGTTCGATCTTGATGCCTTCGTCGATGCGCGTTTGGAAGGCGCGTTCTTCAGGACTCATTTCGTCGAGCGAACGCACGGTTTTGACTCCGGTTTCTACCAGTTGTGCATACATGATGGTTATCTCCACAAAGGAATAATCGGGCCGCTGGAGGAGTCGTTCGGCGACTCGGATAGCGGCTGAATTTTGTTGCGGCCGGTTCGGGCTGCGTTGTTCAATATATTTTCAAGCTGTGTTTTCAGCCCCGTTTCGCTGCGATCAGGGGCTCTACGGCGGGCGGTTTCAAGGTCGGGCGGTCGGCCTCGATCTGGTTGAGCGGCTGTACTTCTTGCATGCTGGCGAGGCAGCGCCTGGTCAGGTCCTGATAGGTACGTGTGCCTTCGCGCTTCCAGGCGATTTCCTGTTCGCTGAGTTCGCGCAGGATCTTCGCCGGTACCCCGGCGGCCAGCGAACGCGGTGGAATCTTCATGCCGGCGCGAATAAATGCGCTGGCGGCGACGATGGCTTCTTCGCCGACTTCGGCGTCGTCCATGACGACGGCATTCATCCCAACCAGCGCATCGCGACGGACCACACAGCTATGCAGCACGGCGCCGTGGCCGATGTGACCGTTTTCTTCCACGATCGTGTCGTGTCCGGGGAAACCGTGGACCACGCAAGTGTCTTGCACGTTGGCGCCACGGTGCAGCACGATACGACCGAAATCGCCGCGCAGACAGGCGGCCGGTCCGATATAGCAGTCCGGTCCGACAATGACGTCGCCAATCAGCACGGCTGTCGGATGGACATAGGCGCTCGGAGCAACGACCGGAATCACGCCTTCTATCGAATAACACGGCACTGCTGTCTCCTTATATGACCTGTTGCCCGGCCTTGGCTCTGGCAAGGTGCAGGGATTTTTAACGTCTTGAGACGTTTGTTTCTGGCTCGCCGGGCGTTTCAAAAAACATTTGCCTGGCACCGGATTTTGGTTAATAATAAATTCAACCGACCGGTCGGTCAATAATGTTTTTAAGATTTTTCGCTAGTTGTGCGGTCTTTTTTGCGTTTGGTAGTACGCGCTGAAGCCACGTCCAGAGCGGAAGAGAGAGATGTTTTGATTCGGTCGGAAAATGGTTTTGCGTTCTTTCAGCATGACGCGACATGCCGGAATGCCAGCACGAACTTGAGCAGCGACAAGTGACTGTCAACCGGTAACACCGCGAAATAAGCCTTGATTTGCGGCACAATCATGGCTTCTTGGAAATTGTTGAAAGGACGAAAACTATGCCACGCAAGCGTGCAGCAAGATTTGACAACCAACGCGAGCTCATCATTGAGCACGCCGCGATATTGTTTGCGCGTAATGGTTTTCCCGGCACCTCAATGAATGAAGTGGCGGAAGCCTGCGGTTTATCGAAGGCTTCCCTGTACCACTATGTGTCGGATAAGTACCAGTTGTTGATGTACATCTGCGAAGGGCACATTGAGCGTCTGTGTGCGCTGGTCGATGAAGTCGGTGAGTTGGACTTGGCTCCGGAGCCGCGTCTGCGTCTGATGGTTCAGCGCTTCGTCGAAGAATATGCCGACGCTCAGAACGAGCATCGGGTACTGACGGAAGACGTGCGCTTTTTGGAAGCCAAGGACCAGAAACGCATTCTTGGCGGTGAACGCAAGGTGGTGGAAGCCATGGCGCAGGCCATGATCGGGGTGCGCTCCGATCTGGACGCCAGCAGGATGGCCAAGCCTTTGGCCATGCTGTTGTTTGGCATGATCAACTGGATGTTCATGTGGCTTAAGCCGGGCGGCGAGTTAACGCACGAAAGAATGGCGGTGGTGGTGTCCGATTTACTGTTCGGCGGCATCGGCGCAGTGAATCTGGACGATACGAGCGGTAAAGATAAACCGCAAAAAGAGCAGAAGCAGCAGAGGTGATCCGGACTCCAGGTTGAGAATCGGTCACTTCTGAGAAGAACAAGAACGGACGGCCATAAGCCGATCCGTTCGAACAGAAGTAACCACAAAATCAACCAAGGAGACTGCAAGAATGAAATTCGCCCATAAAGCAGGTGCGCTCGCGGCGTTATTGATGCTGAGTTGTGCAAGCCTTGCTCATGCCGACATCAACGTCGGCGTCACACTCTCGACTACCGGACCCGCTGCATCGCTGGGTATTCCCGAGAAGAATACTATTGCTTTGCTGCCTGCCGTCATCGGCGGGCAGAAGGTCAATTACATTGTGCTGGACGACGCGTCCGACACTACGCAAGCGGTCAAGAACACTCGCCGCTTCATTTCTGAAAACAACGTCGACGTCATTATCGGTTCGACTGTCACTCCGAACTCCTTATCGATGATCGAAGTGGTCGCGGAAGCGCAGACGCCCATGATTTCGTTGGCGGCCTCGTCGCGTATCGTCGAGCCGATGGATGCGAAGAAGAAATGGGTCTTCAAGACTCCGCAAAACGACATCATGATGTCGTTGGCGATCGTGCAGGACATGGTGGCGCGCGGCGTAAAGCGGGTTGGATTCATCGGTTTCTCAAGCGCGTATGGGGAAGGCTGGTATAGCGAATTCAGCAAGGCGGCAGCGCTGAAGAAAATCGAAATCGTCAGTAACGAACGGTTTGCGCCGACCGATACATCCGCCACCGCGCAAGCGCTCAAGATCATGTCCGCCAAGCCTGACGCCGTGTTGATCGCCAGCTCGGGTACGCCGTCGGTAGTGCCGCAACGCGCGCTCAAGGAGCGCGGTTATCAAGGCCAGATCTATCAGACCCACGGGGTGGCCAACGCAGACTTCCTGCGCGTCGGCGGCAAGGTTGTGGAAGGCACGCTGCTACCCTCCGGCCCGGTGCTGGTTGCGGCGCAATTGCCGGCCGATCATCCGGTGCGCAAGGTGGCGTTGGATTATGTGGCCAGGTACGAAGCTGCCAACGGCAAGGACTCCGTCTCGCTGTTCGGCGGCTACGCCTGGGATGCAGGCCTGCTGCTGCAAGCCGCCGTGCCGACCGCGCTCAAGAAGGGCAAGCCGGGTACGCCTGAATTCCGCGCTGCGTTGCGCGACGCATTGGAAGCCAGCAAGAACGTCAACGGCGTTCATGGCGTCTACAACATGTCCGCCACCGACCATCTCGGTCTCGACCAGCGCGCCCGCGTGATGGTGAAGATCGTTAATGGCGCGTGGAAATACCAGCCTTAAAAACGACTTCATCAGCAACGCATTGACCGACGGGCAGGGCGGCTTGGATCAGCGCCTTGGCCGTTTTTCTATCGGTTGCATCGATATCTCAGTACTTCAGTTCATCAGAGTCAACAACGGAAACAGCAATGACAGCACAATCCACACTATTGCAAAGCTACATCGCCGGTCGCTGGGTCGGGGCCTCCGCCGCCCAGCCGCTCAACAGCGCCGTCAACGGCCGCCTCGTCGCCTCTACGCATGCCGAGCGCATCGATTTCGACGAAGCCGTGACCTATGCCCGCAAACAGGGACTGCCCGCCCTGCTGGCGCTGGACTTTCAACAGCGCGCCGGCATCTTGCGCGCGCTGGCGAAGTACCTCAACGAACACAAGGAACAGCTTTACGCCGTCTCCGCCCATACCGGCGCGACGCGCGCCGATAGTTGGATCGACATTGAAGGCGGTTCGGGCACCTTGTTCGCATACGCCAGCGTGGGCGGCAATGAATTCCCGTCGGGTAATCTGGTGCATGAAGGTCCTGCGATCCCGCTGGGCAAACAGGGCAAGTTCGCCGGCACCCATATTCTGGTGCCGCGCCGCGGCGTGGCCGTGCACATCAACGCGTTTAATTTTCCGATCTGGGGCATGCTGGAGAAGTTCGCGCCGACTTTCCTTGCCGGCATGCCTTGCCTGGTCAAGCCGGCCACGGCAACCAGCTATCTGACGGAAGCTGCAGTACGCCTGATCGATGCCTCGGGCCTGTTGCCGGCCGGTAGCCTGCAACTGATCATCGGCGGCACAGGCGATCTGCTCGACCGTCTGCAAGGACAGGACGTGGTCACCTTCACCGGCTCGGCCGACACCGCTGCCAAGTTGCGCGCGCATCCGAACCTGATCCGCAATTCGGTGCCGTTCAACGCCGAAGCCGATTCGCTAAACTGTGCGATTCTCGGCCCGGACGTCACGCCCGACGACGAAGAGTTCGATCTGTTCGTCAAGGAAGTGGCGCGCGAGATGACCACCAAAGCCGGTCAGAAATGCACCGCCATCCGTCGCGCCATCGTGCCGCGCCGGCATATCGATGCCGTGGCCGAACGCTTGCGCGCGCGTCTGGCCAAGACCGTCGTCGGCGATCCTTCGCTCGAGCAAGTGCGCATGGGGCCGCTGGCTTCCAAAGCGCAGCAGCACGACGTGGCTGAACGTCTGGCTTTGCTGAAAGCCGGCAACGAACAGATCTTCGGTGCCGGCGACGGCTTCAACCCGGTCGGCGACGCCGTCGGCGACGGTGCGTTCTTTGCTCCGACGCTGTTGCTGTGCCGTGACGGCATCGCCAATCCGGCGGTACACGACGTCGAAGCATTCGGCCCAGTCAGCACCCTGATCGCGTATGACGACTTCGACAGCGCCCTCGATCTGGCCGCACGCGGCCGGGGCAGTCTGGTCGGCAGCCTGGTTACGCACGATCCCAAGGTTGCGGCCAAAGCGATCCCTGTCGCGGCGGCATGGCATGGCCGCTTGCTGATCCTGGACCGCGAAGCGGCGGTGGAATCCACTGGTCATGGCTCGCCCTTGCCGCAGCTAAAACACGGCGGCCCCGGTCGCGCCGGCGGCGGCGAAGAGTTGGGCGGATCCCGTGCGGTCAAGCACTATCTGCAACGCGCCGCGGTGCAAGGCTCGCCGACCATGCTGGCGGCCGTCACCGGAGAACATGTGCGCGGCGCGACGGTGCGCGAATCGGACATCCATCCATTCCGTCATTATTTTGACGACCTGCAGATCGGCGACTCGCTGCTGACGCACCGCCGCACCGTGAGTGAAGCCGATATCGTCAACTTCGGGGGCTTGTCGGGCGACTATTTTTATATGCACTTCGACGAGATCGCCGCCAGGGAATCGCCGTTCGGCAAGCGCATCGCCCACGGTTACTTCGTGCTGTCGGCAGCAGCCGGCTTGTTCGTATCGCCGGCGCCGGGCCCCGTGTTGGCCAACTACGGTCTGGACACGCTGCGCTTCGTCAAACCGGTCGGCATCGGCGACACGATCCGCGCACGCCTGACCTGCAAACGCAAGATCGACCGCAACAAGAAAGACGCCAATGGCGTCGGTCAGGGGGTGGTTGCATGGGATGTCGAGGTGACCAACCAGGACGGTGAGCTGGTGGCGTCGTACGACATCCTGACGTTGGTTGCGAAGAAGAATTCCTGATCGCCATCGATCACGAAGCGCAAAGACCAGCGACAACGATCAACAACAAAAATCCTGCGGCATCGTTCACTGCGCCGTGCAGCGTAGCGATGGCAAGCAGGAGCGAAAGCGGCGGCAACGCCGCTTTCGCATACAGACATTTCAATCTGTGCGGCAGGCAGCAAGAGCAAGGGATTTTTCGCATATTCCGAGCCCTGCGCCTGCAACGTGCAACTTAGGGAGGATGGACGTGGACGCAAGTATTGTTGCGGTCTTGGTGCAAGACGGCATGACGACGGGTGCAATTTACGCCTTGCTGTCGCTGGCATTGGTACTGGTTTTTTCGGTGACGCGAGTCATCTTGTTGCCGCAAGGCGAATTTGTCGCCTTTGGTGCATTGACCCTCGCTGCGATTCAGGGCGGGCATGCGCCGCGGACTGCGCTGCTGCTGGTGGCGCTGGGTGTGGCGACGCTCTTGTGCGAACTGGCGAGCAATCTCCGCAGCGCCGATCGCCGCAGCAAGTTGCCCGGCTTGTTGCCGGCGCTGGTTGCTAAATATCTGCTGTTTCCCGCTGCTTTGTACACCGTCACGCTGCATGTCCCGCTTAAGGAACTGTCGATGCTGGCGCAAATCGCTCTGGCGCTGGCCATCGTGGTGCCGATGGGGCCGATGGTGTATCGCATCGCGTATCAGCCGCTGGCACACGCCAGTATTCTGGTGCTGCTGATCGTGTCGCTGGGTGTGCATCTGGCAATGGTCGGTCTTGGCCTGTTGATGTTCGGCCCGGAAGGTTCCAACACCTTGCCGTTCACCGATGTGCAATTCAGTATCGGCGGGATGACGATTTCCGGTCAGAGCCTGATCGTGATCGGCACCGTGATCGCGTTGATCGTCGGCATCTATTTCTATTTTGAGCGTTCGTTGTCCGGCAAGGCATTGCGAGCCACTGCGGTTAATCGTCTCGGCGCGCGACTGGTCGGTATCGGCACCAACCAGGCCGGCAAGCTTTCATTCACGCTCGCCGCCGGCATCGGCGCCTTGTGCGGCATCTTGATCGCGCCGTTCACGATCATCAATTACGAGTCAGGTTTTCTGATTGCCCTCAAGGGGTTCGTTGGGGCGATTTTCGGCGGCATGGCAAGTTATCCGATTGCCGCCATCGGCGCCATCGGCGTCGGTCTGATCGAAAGCTTTTCCTCGTTCTGGGCCAGTTCGTTCAAGGACCTCATCGTCTTCACCGTGATCATCCCCGTATTGCTATGGCGCTCGCTGACCAGCAATCACATCGACGAAGAAGCCTGAGGTGGAACACATGAAAAACAAATTCGTTCTCTCCGGCGTCGCACCGGCCGTCGTTCTTTTATTGGTTCTGTCTTTACCGTTTATGTCGGTGCCGCCGTTCTGGATCACCTTGCTTTCTTACGTCGGCTTGTACAGTATCGTCGCGCTCGGCCTTGTGATGCTGACCGGCGTGGCCGGCCTGACTTCCTTCGGCCAGGCGGCTTTCGTCGGCATCGGCGCATATACGACGGCCTATGTGACTACCCAGTTCGGCTTGTCGCCGTGGATCGGCCTCTTGGCCGGCTTGCTCATCACCGGCGCGTCGGCGCTGCTGATCGGCGTGTTCACGATGCGCATTTCGGGTCACTATCTGCCCCTGTCGACGATTGCCTGGAGTTTGTCGCTGTACTTCCTGTTCGGCAACCTGGAGAGCCTCGGCAAGTACGACGGCATCGGCGGCATTCCTTCGATTGCGCTGTTCAATTTTGAATTCAGCAGCGGTCGATCGATGTATGTACTGATCTGGGTGGTGGTGATTCTGGCGCTGATCTCGGTCAGGAACTTCCTCAATTCGCGTACCGGTCGGGCAGTGCGCGCGCTCAAGTTCGGCTATGTCATGCCGGAAGCGATGGGCGTCAATACTGCCTGGATCAAGATCGTCATCTTCGCCTACGCCGCCATGTTGGCCGGCGTATCCGGCTGGCTGTACGCGCATTTGCAGCACGCGGTCAACCCGACGCCGTTCGGCCTCAAATACGGCATCGACTATCTGCTGATGGTGGTCGTCGGCGGGGCAGGCTACGTCTGGGGTGCGCTGCTTGGCGCCGGTCTGATCACCTTGTTGGGAAACTTCTTGCAGGAGTGGCTGCCGAGCTTGCTCGGCACCGGCGGCAACTTCGAGGCGATCGTGTTCGGCATCGCGCTGGTGCTGTTCCTGCAATATGCCAACGAAGGCTTGTGGCCGTTCATTCAGGCGCGCTTTCCCGGCAAGCCGTCGGCCAGGGCTCCAGACCGGGCGCCGGCTTTGGCGCAGAAAAGCAAGCCCGCCGCCGGTGACGTCATTCTCGACGTCAAGGCTGCGCGCAAGCAGTTCGGCGGCCTGGTGGCGGTCAACGACGTGAGTTTCTCGGTCAAGGCTGGCGAAGTGGTCGGGCTGATCGGTCCCAACGGGGCGGGCAAATCGACCACCTTCAATCTGGTAACGGGGGTCTTGCCGATCACCAGCGGCGAGGTCAACTATCGCGGCCGCTCGATCGCCGGTCTGTCGTCGCGGCAGATTGCCAGCCGCGGCATCGCACGCACTTTCCAGCATGTGCGTCTGGTCCCGGGAATGAGTGTGCTCGAGAACGCTGCAATGGGTGCTTATCTGCGCGGCGATCATGCCGATCAGGGCGGCGCGCTGGCCAGCATCCTGCGCCTGAACCGCAAGGAAGAAGACAAGATCCTGCTCGAAGCCAAACGCCAGCTCGAACGCGTCGGCCTCGGCGACATGCTCTATCGCCCGGCAGGCAGTCTGGCACTGGGTCAGCAGCGGATTCTTGAAATCGCCCGCGCGCTATGCTGCGATCCTGCCTTGCTGCTGCTTGATGAGCCGGCCGCCGGTTTGCGCTACAAGGAAAAGCAGGCCTTGTCCGAGCTATTGAAAAAACTGCGCGCCGAAGGCATGGCCGTGCTGCTGGTCGAGCACGACATGGACTTCGTGATGCAACTGACCGATCACATCGTGGTCATGGAATTCGGCACCAAGATCGCCGAGGGAACGCCGGCGCAGATTCAGGTACATCCTGCGGTGCTGGAAGCCTATCTGGGAGGAGTGGAGTGATGAGCGCCAATGCAGCGAATAACAATGGCGGGGAAATCCTGCTCGACGTCAGCAACCTGCACGCTCATTACGGCAAGGTCGAAGCGCTGCACGGCGCCAGGCTGCAGGTGCGCGCCGGTCAGATCGTTACCGTTATCGGCCCCAACGGCGCCGGCAAGTCGACGCTCCTGAACGCCATCATGGGCGCCTTGCCGACCAGCGGCACAGCGAGCGGCAAGGTCAACTATCTCGGCCAGGAGCTGGCCAGCATGGAAGTGGAAGACCGCGTCGCGCGCGGCTTGTGCCTGGTGCCGGAAAAGCGTGAGCTGTTCGCCACCATGAGCGTCGAAGACAATCTGCAACTCGGCGCCTACAAGCGCAAGAAGAACGGCGAAGCCAATTACATGGACCAGCTCGAATCGGTTTATGACTTGTTCCCGCGCTTGCTGGAGCGCCGCAGGCAGGCGGCCGGCACGCTGTCGGGGGGCGAGCGCCAGATGCTGGCGGTCGGCCGCGCGTTGATGTCGAAGCCGCGGGTGCTGATGCTGGATGAGCCGAGTCTCGGACTGGCGCCACTGATCACCAAGGAGATATTTCACATCATCAGCGACTTGCGCAAGACGGGCGTCGCGACTTTGCTCATTGAGCAGAACGCGCGCGCTGCCTTGCAGGTCGCAGATTATGCCTACGTGCTGGAGATGGGGGAGTCCGTCATGGAAGGTCCCGCAGCCGAGCTTGCGACGAATAAGCAGATTGTCGAGAGCTATCTGGGATTTTCCAAGCATTGAAGCCAGGCAAGAAAATTATCGCAGAAAAGATCATCGGAAAATGAGTAATCAAGAACGCGCAATCAACAACGAAACGAACTGCGATCGAAAAAAGCTAAGAGAACAAGCTGCAATGAGGGAGTGAGAAAAATGAACTTGCGTCAGTTTTCGATTGGTTTGCGTCTAAGCGGCGGATTCGTCCTGCTGTTTGCACTGGTGGCCGTAGTCGGCATTGCGATTTCCGTTCAGGTTTCTTCATTGCAAAGCGGATTGTCGGCGCAGCTCGGACACATCGCGAGGGATCTGTCTCCTTTGCACAGGAATGCCATTGCTGCGGCATTGGCCAATTCCGATGCGGCCTACCATGTACTGGCGAAATTGGCCGTCGTCAGCAGCATCGCTCTCATTTTGATTTGCGGTATTGTTGTATGGCGGCTTAGCCGCAGCATCACTTCGCCGTTGCAAGCCGCAGTATCCATTGCCCGACGCGTCGCGACAGGCGACCTATCGTCCCAAGTGACTGTTGTCGGCCGTGACGAGATCACCGAATTGCTGCGTGCACTATCGGCCATGAATCAGAGTTTGCTGAAAATAGTCGGGGAGGTCCGTTCCAGCACGCAGGTGATTTCCGGCGCGTCCAGCGAGATTGCATTGGGTAACAGTGAGCTGTCTTCACGCACAGAAGCGCAGGCGAGTTCATTGGAGCAGACCGCTGCGTCAATGGAGCAACTGACCGCTACCGTAACGCAGAATGCCGATCATGCCATGCGCGCCAATCAGATCGTCGAAGCAGCCTCTCGATTTGCCGCTAAAGGCGGGCAAGTGGTAAGTCAGGTACTTGAGACCATGGGTTCGATCAACGATTCGTCGCGCAAGATAGTGGATATCATCGGAGTCATCGATGGCATCGCTTTCCAGACCAATATTCTCGCGCTGAACGCTTCGGTGGAAGCTGCGCGCGCAGGTGAGCAGGGACGGGGCTTTGCCGTGGTAGCTTCGGAAGTGCGCAACCTGGCGCAGCGTTCGGCTGTCGCTGCAAGAGAGATAAAATTATTGATCAACGACTCGGTGCAGAAAGTACAGAGCGGCAATGCGCTGGCTGATCAAGCAGGCAGCACAATACTGGAGATCGTTGATTCAGTGCAGCATGTCGAACGCATCATTGTCGAGATAACTCAAGCCAGTAAAGAACAGAGCAGCGGTATCGCCGAGATCAATCAGGCGGTGACACAAATGGATCAAATGACGCAAAAAAATGCAGCCATGGTCGAACAGGCTGCATCATCCGCAATGAAGATGCAGGAGCTGGCGACGTCGCTGGCGCAATCTGTCAGCGCGTTTAGACTGGAAAATCATGCTCAAGACGCTGTGTCCATGGTCCAGCGAGCGGTGCAGCACGTGAGACAGAAAGGCAAGGAAGCCGCACTTCAGGATTTCAGCCGCCCAGCGCCGGAGTTCAAGCAACGAGATCTCTATATCAATGTCATCGACCTCGACGGCAACACGCTCGCGCACGGCGAAAATGCCAAGCTGATCGGACGCAATCTGATCGATCTGAAAGACGCGGACGGCAAGCTCTTCATCAAGCATTTTGTGGATACGGCGAAAAGCGCAGGAAAAGGATGGATCGACTATCGGTGGCCCAATCCGGTGACAGCGATATTGGAAGAAAAAACCACTTATATTGAAGAGATCAACGGTCTTGTCATCGGCTGTGGGATTTACAAGGGCTGAGATCCCCTCGATGCAGTGGATCTATTGATCTGTTGATCTGCTTCAGTCAGATCCACTGAACGCTTGGATCAGGTCAATATCGGCCGAGGCGACGTCGGATCGCCCGACGCCACGAGCCGGGTCCGGCTGGGTGGGCGCCGCTTTTCAGAAATATCTCAGAGGTATTGCTTGGGCAGCGGATAGTTCCAGTCTCCGCGCTTGCTGGTGTGCAGCCCGAGCCTGACGAGGCCTTCGGCAAAGGTCACCGCCGCGCTGACCCCGTCGATTACCGGCACGCCGAGCTCCTTGCCGATGGCTTGGCAGAGATCGGCCATGCCGGCGCAACCGAGTACGATGCAGTCGACGTCGTCCTTGGCCAGCGCGAGACGGCATTCCTGCATGATGGAGGCGTAAGCCTGCGACGCAGGGTTCTCCAGTTCGAGCACGGCGATTTCGCAGGCGCGGATGTTGCGGCAGAAGCGTTGCATGCCGTAGCGTTCGGCCAGATGGGCTGCGATGCTGCGGGTCCTGCCGAGCGTGGTGACGATGCTGAAATGTTTGCCGACGAAACTGGCGGCGTGCATGGCCGCTTCGGCGATGCCGAACACCGGACCGCGGGCGATTTCGCGCGCGGCGTCGAGACCCGGGTCGCCGAAACACGCAATGATGTGCGCATCGGCGCCGGCGTTTTCGGCGCGGCGGATTTCGGCCAGCAGGCCGGGCAGGCACATGGCTTCGTCGTAATGGCCTTCGATCGAGACCGGGCCGCTGGCCGGGTTGCAGGCCTGGATTTCAGTGCCTGGCGAAGCGGCCTGCCGCGCGCAATCGCCGATCTTGGCGGTCATGCTGGCGGTGGTGTTGGGATTGACGATATTGATTTTCACGTTGTCTCGCAGTTGTTGTCTACCTCAGGCGCCAAGATAGAGGCGCTTGATGTCGGGGTGGTCGAGCAGCTCGCGCGACGCGCCCTCCAGTTCGATGCGTCCGGTCGCGAGGATGTAGGCGTAGCGCGAGATCATCAGCGCCATGCGGCTATTCTGTTCGACCAGCATGATGGTGACGCCTTCGTCGCGGTTGATTTCGAGGATGGTGCGCGCGATCAGGCGGATGAATTGGGGCGCGATGCCGAGCGACGGTTCGTCGAGCAGCAGCAGGCACGGACGCGCCATCAGCGCGCGCCCGATCGCGACCATCTGCTGCTCGCCGCCCGACAAACTCGACGCCTGCTGGCCGAAGCGTTCCTTCAGGCGCGGGAATCGCGTCAGCACCTTGTCCAGGTCCGCCGCGATGCCGCCCTTGTCCGAGCGCGTGTAGGCGCCCATCAGCAGGTTGTCCTTGATCGACATGAAAGGGAATACGCGGCGGCCTTCCGGCACCATCGCTACGCCCTGTTCGACCAGCTTGTGCGCCGAAGTGCCGGTGACGTCGCTGCCGTTGAGCAGCACCTTGCCGCCGCAGATCGGCGACAGCCCGGTGACGGCGCGCAGCGTCGACGACTTGCCTGCTCCGTTGGCGCCGATCAGCGCCACCACGCTGCCCTGATCGATGCGCAGGCTGACGTCCTGCAGCGCGCGCACCTGGCCGTAGTTGAGCGAGACGTTCTGCAGTTGCAGATGCGGGATGGCGAGCGCGGCTGTGTTTGCTGTTGTGGCTGCGCCGGACGCAGCAGTTTCCAATGTTGCGTTCATAGTCCGAGGTCCTCGTCTTCCTTGCCAAGGTAGGCTTCGATCACTTGCTCGTTGTTGCGGATCTGTTCGGGATTGCCTTCGGCGATTTTCTTGCCGAAGTAGAGGACATGGATGTGGTCGGAGATTTTCATGACGGCTTTCATGTCGTGTTCCACCAGCAGAATGGAAACGCCGCTGGCGGCGATCTTGCGCGTCAGTTCAACGGCGCGGTCTGTTTCATCGGGATTGAGTCCGGCGTAAGGTTCGTCGAGCAGCAGAACCTTCGGACCGGCCGCCATGCCCATGGCGATGCCGAGCAGGCGCAGGTAACCGTGCGGCAAGGTCTTGGCGACGCTGTCGGCAACGCCGTCGAGATCGAGGAAGCGCAGGATGTCGAGCGCGTCGGAACGCATGCGCTCTTCGTCGCGGCGCGCCGAGGCTGTGTTGGCGAACACCTGCATGTCGCTGGCCGTACGCGATAGCTGGCGGGCGAGGGCGACGTGCTCGAGCGCGCTCAGTTCCGGGAAGATCGTGGTTTCCTGGAACGTGCGCACTAATCCGCGGGCGGAGATCTTGTGCGGTGTCAGGCCGGTGATGTCCTCGCCGAACAGGCGCACCTTGCCAGCGGTGGGCGTGCAGAAACCGGCCAGCATCTTGAAGAAGGTGCTCTTGCCGGCGCCGTTGGGCCCGATCACCGAGGTGATCGTGCCGGTTTCCGTACCCAGCGAGAGCGACACGTTGTCGTTGGCCAGCAGGCCGCCGAAGCGTTTGCTCAGGCCGCTGGCTTCGAGGATGATCCGCGCGCTCATTCCACCGCTCCTTGGCGGAACCGTGCCGCGAACGGGAAACCGCGCAGCGCCATCAGGCCGTTCGGCAGCGTCAGCATGACGACGATCATCAGCACGCCATAAATCAGCGACTGATATTGCTGGAAATCCTGCAACAGTTCGAACAGGATGGTCAGCGCGAACGCGCCTATCATGGCGCCGCTGACATACTCCAGTCCGCCGAGGAAGCAGAACAACATGTAGTAGATGCTGTGCTCGACCGTGAAGCTTTGCGGGTACACGCTCTGCGTGAATACCGCGAAGTAGCTGCCGCCCAGGCCGCCCAGCGCGCAGGCGATGGCGAAGGCCATGATGCGATAGCGCCAGACGTTGACGCCGAAACTCTCGGCCAGGTCTTCATTGAGGCGCATGGCGCGGAAGATGCCGCCCAGGCGTGAATAGTGCACGCGCCAGACCACCGCGAGCGCGACCGCCAGCAGCACCACGCCGAGGTAGTACAGCGGCAGCGCGGAGTCGCCCGCGAACGGTTGCGGCAGACCGGTGATGCCCTTGGAGCCTTGCGTCAGATCGCCGCCGTTGAGGAAGGCCAGCCGGATCGCTTCGGTCAGGCAAATCGTCAGCATCGAGAAATAGATGCCCTTGAGCTTGAGGATGACGCTGCCGATCAGCGCGCCGCACAGCGCCGACACCAGGCACGACAGGGGCAGCGCGATCCAGAAACTGAGGCCGGCCTTGGCGATCAGGATCGCCGTGACGTAGCCGCCGATCAGCGCGAACCCGGCCTGGCAGATGTTGATGCGGCCGATGCAGAAGGTCAGCCATACGCCGCTGGCGATGACCGCGACGCCGGCGCAATTCATCAGCACCGACATCAGGTAGCGTGAGTGGCCGATGCTCAGCGGCAGTACCAGTAGCGCGCCGAGTACCAGCAGGATTACCGAGAAGTCGCGGCGTTTATCGCGCTTCATGGAGCCTCGCGAAAGCAGGGAAGAGGTAATGGATGCGGTCATGGTCAGCCCCAGGGTTTGCCGAACAGGCCGTTCGGCTTGAAGATCAGGAATACGATCATGGCGACGAAGATCAGCAGGTAAGTCATGCTGCTCGGCAGCATGTCGTAGCCTACCGCTTCGGCCATGCCGAGCACGAAGCCGCCGACGATCGCGCCCGAGGTCACGCCGGCGCCGCCGATCATGATCATGATGAAAGCCTTGGTCGAGATGTTGGTGCCGAC
This sequence comes from Herbaspirillum sp. RV1423, assembly GCF_000577615.1. GTDB lineage: Bacteria > Pseudomonadota > Gammaproteobacteria > Burkholderiales > Burkholderiaceae_D > Herbaspirillum. Next base: position 19,978 of record NZ_CBXX010000024.1, on the reverse strand, counting down.
GCCGGCGTTGACGCCGTACAGCGTCACCAGCAGGCCGCCCGCGATGCCGGCCAGCGCCGCGCCGATGGCGAAGCCCATCGTGGTGATGAACTTCACGTTGACGCCTTGCAGCAGCGCAGCTTCCTTGTCTTGCGCGACGGCGCGCAGCGCGCGGCCGGGTTTGGTGAACTGAACGAACAGCAGCAGCGCGAGGATGAAGCTGATCGACAGCGCCGCCACGGCCAGGTTGGAGTAAGGGAGGTAAGCGTCGCCGTCGTTGAGGATCAGCACGCCGTCAATCAGCGTCGGCACGCCGCGCTGTTTTTCGCCGAATAACGATAGTGCAACGTTCTCCAGCAGCAGGGCGGTGCCGACCGCCATCAGCATGCTGCTTTCTTCGCGCTTGGATGTCGCCAGCACGGGCTGGAAAAGGTAGCGGTTGAAGGCCATGCCGATCAGCCCCAGCGTTACGCCCGCAAGCAGCAGCGCCAGCCAGAACGGAAAGCCAAATTGTCCATACAGGTAGTACATGACGAAGCCGCCCAGCATGTACATCTGGCCATGCGCGAAGTTGACGACGCGCATGATGCTGAAGACCATGGTCAGTCCCAGCGCGATGAGCGCATAGGCCGAGCCGAGTATGAGTCCGTTGATGATGATTTGCAGCATGGCGGTTGATGAATCCTCTGTTGTTGCATGCATGGAGTCAGGGTATTGCCCGCACCGGAAGGGAAGCCGGTGCGGGCAATGGGTGAGACAGACTATTTCTACAGCGACTGCATTTGCTGCTTGTTACTGCCTGCTTCTACTACTGAATCCGCCTTGCGCAGGGATGGCGCTCGGCGGGGTACAACAACGCCCGGTGCGGCATCAATTCGCTACCTGTCCCACATACACCGCTTCAAAGCCGCCGCCCTTATAGGCATTGACGACCAGCGGCACGCCCACCTGCGACTGGCGGCCGAAGTCTTTCTTGCCGACGAATTGCAGCGTGGTCTTTTCTTTCACGAATGGATTCGGCATCTTGAATGACGGCATCTCCTTGCGGAATTGCTCGACATCGGTCAATGCCTTCGGATTTTTTTGCAGCACGGCCAGGATCAGCTCCAGTGCATATGCCTTGGTGCCGGCTTCGTCATTCCACTCGCCGACGCGCTTCTTGTAAACCTCGACGAACTGCTTCATGTAATCCGACTGGATGGCCGGCGTCGACGCGCCGCCGACCGAGAGGAAGCCGTTGGCTTTTTCGCCGGCGACCTGCTCAAGGATCTTGGCGTCCTGCCCCGTTTCGGTCGATAGCTGGCCTTTGAAGCCGAGGTCGCGCGCGGCCTTGATCAGCAGCGGCGCATCCGACGGCGCCACGCCAGACAATACGATGGCGTCAGGTTTGGCGCGCACGAGTTTGGACATGATCGGCATGAAGTCGGTGGTGCCCGGTTCGTAGCTTTCCTTGTCGGCCAGCACCTTCAGCCCCAGGCTCTTGGCAGCGGCCACGCCCTCTTCCTGCTGGTTCTTGGCGTCGGATTCGTTGCGCGCGACGAAGGAAATGCTCTTCACGCCCTTCTTGTCCATCAGGTATTTGTAGACCACCGGACCGACCTGGTAGGAAGCGACCATGCCGAGTACCGAGGAATTGGCCGGCGCGGTGTACAACTCCTTGGAGAAGGCGTAGGGGAAGTTGATCGCCTTGGCGCGTTCCATCACCGGCTTTACCGCGATCGCGGTGGTGTCGATGTTCGGGCCGATGATGTACTTGATGCCGTCGCTGGCGAGTTTTTCGGCGTTGGAAATCGAGATCTTCGGATCGTTCTTGTCGTCGAGCGCGACGATTTCGATCTTGTACTTCTTGCCGCCGATATCGACGCCGCCCTTGGCGTTGTACATCTCGGCGGTGGTCTCGGCACAGTATTTGTTGACCAGGCCCCACGATGCTGCGGCGCCCGACATGACGCCGTTGACGCCGATCTTCAGGACATTGTCGGCGGCGTGGGCCAGTGGTGCCGCGGCGAACATGGCCAGCGGCAGTGCGACCAGGGTTTTCAGGGACATGCGTTTGTTCATCTTTACTCCCGTTTGGAAAGGTGAAAACAGAAAAGCGGATTCAAAGGACCGATGCTGCATCAGAAGGTGTGGCGGATGCCGAGCGCCAGCGCGGTCTGGTGCTGGTTGGCGTAGCCGCCGCCGATGGCTGTCGAGTTGGTGCTGATCAGCGATTCCGTGGCGCCGTCGCCGTTGCTCAGGTAGGCCAGGTTGGCGATCAGGCTGGTGCGCTTGGACAGGCTGTAAATGCCGAGCAGGCGATAGACCTTGGTGTCGTTCGACAGCGTGGTGTTCTTGCGATAGATCGCATCGGCCGAACCGGTGAAGGCGGGTGTGAAGGCATAGTCGACGCCGGCTTCGACGGCATACGCCTTGCGGCTGGTCGGCAACGAAGGTATCGACTGGAACACGCCGGGGCCGGAGACATCGCTGTAGGCGGCGCCGAGACGCAGCTTGAGCGCGTTGATGCTGTAGCTGCCGCCCAGCGTGGTCAGCTTGAGTACGCTGCCGTTGCTGGCCACGCTCGCGGTGCCGTCCTGCTCGTGGTCGTAGGTGATGCCGAGGAATAGCGGACCCTGGCTGTATTTCACGCCGATGTTGTAGACCTGGCCGGTGCGCAGGCTGCCGGCGGCTTCGCCGAAGCCGTACATGGCGCCGGCCTGGAAGCCGCCGAATTCCGGCGAGACGTATTTGATGGTGTTGTTGTAGATTTCGCTGACGGCGTCGAATTCGGAAAACTTGAAAATCGCGCCCGAGTTGTAACCGCCCTTGAATACGCTGCCGACCAGCCAGTCATCGTTGAAATTCCATTGTTTGCCGACGGTCAAAGAACCCGATGCGCTTTCCAGGCCGACCAGAGAATTGCGAGAGAACAACTGGCCGCTGGCCGATTGCGCTCCGTTGGTCGGATTGAAGCCGGCTTGCAGATTGAAGACCGCCGCCAGTCCGCCGCCAAGATCTTCCTTGCCGCGGAAACCGACGTTGGAGACGCCGAGTATGCTGTTGAGCATGCCAACCTTGCTTTGGGTGCCGGTGCCGACGTTGGTGGTGTAGCCGAAGCCGGTGTCGATGACGCCCGAGATCGTCACGCTCGATTGGGCGCACGCGACGCCGCTGGCGCCCAGCAGCAGGGTCGCCGCGCCGAGTTTTCTGAATGTGTTCATGTTGTCCTTCCTGATATGGTTATCGTGTCGGCCCGGCACCCGTTCCCTGCCGGACCAGCTTCTGTCATGAGGATTACCTGCACTGCATGTCTTGCTTGCTGCGAGGCCGGCGCGATGAAACGAGCGTCGGTGACTACAATTCAAATCCAGATTGTGCACAATCTTGAGGTTGTCGATAAGCGAGAAGTGTGCCAGGGGAGATCGGGGCGCCAGTGGATAGGCTTGAAAAGCCCGCCGACAGAGGCTTTGTAGAATGGCTGGAATGCGGTCTGGATGGATGCGAAGCTTGCAGGACACCGGTGTAGAGCAATGTTGTGCACCTTTAAATAAGGATTGTGCACAATAATCGGGAGGCATGCGCAATCAGAATGTGCGCCCGTCGGAGTGGAAAGTGCTCCGTAAGGCCGCGTACATGTGTTTCATCCTCATCCGCCTGCCGTGCAGAGCGGCTGCTTACCACTTATACTGTGGCCTTACGTCAGATATCTTTCAGGAAGTTTTCACGATTTATGCAGAGATTGAGCACAATACGATGCTTGCCTGTCCTTTTTCCGGAGGCGGGATGAGTGAGGCGAGGGCGGAAAAGCTCAAGAACAAGGACTTGACCAACGACGCTGTCGACGCCCGTATATATATGTCGATCATCGACGCCATCCTCGATCACAAGCTGCCGCCGGGTACGCGCCTGGTGGAGGCGCCGCTGTGCGAAGCTTTCGGCGTCACGCGCGGCACCTTGCGGCGCGTGTTCGTGAAGCTGGCGCATGAGCGTGTGATTGAACTGCAGCCTAATCGCGGCGCCATCATCGCGTTGCACGATATCAATGAGGCGCGCGAAGTCTTCGAGGCGCGCGTGATCCTGGAAGTCGGTTCGGTCAAGGGGCTCGCCGCCAAGCCCGGCAACAAGAGCAAAGCCTTTGCCGAGCTGCGCGAAATGATCAAGAAGGAACATGCGCTGCGCGAAGACGGCAACTGGCGCGACTGGATCCGCCTGTCCGGCGAATTCCATATCAAGCTGGCGGAAGTCAATCGGAACGACATCGTCACATCCTACTTGCGCACGCTGATTGCGCGCACTTCGTTGCTGATCGGCCTGTACGAAACACCCAAGCGCAACAGTTGCTCGGCCGACGAGCACATTGCCATCCTGGACGCCATCGAGCAAAGCCAGCCCGCGCTGGCCGCGCGCCTGATGGAGCATCATCTGGGTGAATACGCGCTGGGTTTGCTGGCCGAGCCGGCGCAGCCGGTGGAAATCGATTTCGGCAAACTGTTCGCACCGGTCCGATAAAGAAAGCGCTGCCTCGTCGGACGGACGCGCAGCATCGTCCCTATACCCATTCAGAAGGCTTGGCAGTTCTTGCTAAGCCTTTGTTTTTCCATCGTCTTTACACAAACAGGTCGGGTTGCCTTCGGGATTGCCTGGGGGTATCGCATTCCTCGGTGATTCAGTAATTTTTCTTCCGGGCAATACTTGATTCAAGTCGGAACACTTTTCACCCGGAAATGTAGTTTTAAAACTGAGTATAAGTAGCAAAGCTACTTGTAACATTAGTACACATATTATTTGTCGTTATGGGAGATAACTGTTGTAATTCTCAATAAATCTATGAAATCTGTGTAGTTACGGTAAAAAAATAATGGAAATAAAATTTTTAATGTGTAGAATTAAATAAAATTTTTAGTAAAACTACATAAAATGTAGAGAGGCAAAAAGACGTACAGCCGTCACATGGATGTACAGAAACAATGCCAATAAAAAAGAATTCGGGTGCAATGCTCGAAAAATAGTGGAAGTTCCACAAGCAAATTTAGGAGATGAAATGAAAAAAGCATCAAAAGTCGCATTCATTGCGAAGCCGCTCGCTATTGCGGCCGTCATGGCCTGCGCATGTGCAAGCGCTCAGGCTCAAACCAGCGTCACCATCTACGGCCGGATCGATGCCGGTATCAACTACCAGAGCAACTTCACCAATGCCAATGGCACCCGTGGCGGCAAATGGAGCGTCGACGGCAACGAATGGGGCACCAGCATGTTCGGTGTCAAGGGCACTGAAGATCTGGGCGGCGGCCTGAAGGCGATTTTTACCCTGGAAAGCGGCTTTGACGCTTCTACAGGCAGCGTCAATGGCGGTACTGGTTTGTGGACGCGTCGTTCTTGGGTAGGACTGACCGGTTCCGGCGGTACGCTGAAGATGGGTAAGGACCTGGCGATCCAAAGCGATCCGATCTGGGCGCTCGATCCAACCGGTCAGCAAGCATTGAGCACCGCGACCCTGGTCAAGGAACGCAACTGGCCGCAAACCAACAATATGGTCAGCTATGAAACACCTAGCTTCGGCGGCTTTACCGCCTTGGCCATGCACGGTTTCGGCGAGCAAGCCGGTTCGTTCACGAAGGGCCCTACCGGCAGCGTTGGCGCGACAGGCAGCCGCGACGGTATTTCTCTGGCTTATGTGCAGCCGACTTATGAACTGCGCGCAATCTATGATGTGCAGCGCGACGCCAATGGCCAATTCTCCACGCTGTTCCAATCGTCCAAGGAACTGACGCTGGGCGGCACGGTGACGATCGACAAGCTCAAGCTGTTCGCCGGCTACGAAAACCTGCGCGCTCCGGCCGCAGTCGCCGGTACGCCTGACCGCGCCAACCATTACTGGTTGGGCGCCAACTACCAGATCACCCCGGCTCTGACGCTGATCGGTGCGGCCTATCACGTCAACGTCAATGGTGGCCTGGGTAGTGCCAATTTGTTCGTTATCGGCGGCAACTACAACCTGTCCAAGCGCACATTATTGTACGCAACCGTCGGCACCGTTCGCAACAGCTCGACTTCGGACTTTTCGGTTGAGTATGGCGATTCCGGCGGCGCCGTCGGTCAGAATATGAATGCGCTGTACCTCGGTATCAGCCACTCGTTCTGATGTAAGACAAGTCCGGAGTCCCGCGATTCCGGCACCCTCCACGCAGGCATGACGTTGTCGTAAATAGTCGCGGCAAGGTCATCCTGCGAGGATCTGCAAGCAAACGTGCTGTACTTTAGTCGGGCGGCACACGTAACGCAGAGTAGTTGTAGGTGTAGTGACATCCTGAGGAACTCCCCCTCTTGGCCCGTTCGACGTTGAGCGGGCTTTTTTATTGTCTGCGCGGCCATGCTGTCGTCGGGCCGCTGCCGAGGGTGAAGAAAAACCGGCAAGCCATACAGGCCTTGCCGGTCATCTTGTGGTGCGGAAGGCTCATGTCAGCCGTCGGCCTTCCTTGTCTCCGCCATGAAAACGGTAGCGCTTATTTCGTATGCGAGATCAGGTTGGGCTTGTTGCCGTCGTCGCCGCGCTTGTCGGCGCTGCGTTCGTCGGCTGCGGCGACCTTGTCGCCGATGACGTCGTGCGTGGAGGCGATATGCGCCAGGATGCCGCGCTTGGCCTGGCGCTGCAATTCGGCGAACGGACTGGAGCGGTTCAGCGAGACCCCTACCGCCAGCACGTCGACCAGCAGCAGCATCAGGATGCGCGAGACCATCGGGATGTGCATCATGCTGCCTTCATCATGCTCGACCGCCAGCGTGAAGTCGGCGCGCTTGGCCAGTTGCGAATTGCTCGGCGCCAGCGCGATGATGGTGGCGCCGGAATTGACCGCGACCTCGACCGTGGTCGCCAGATGGCGCAGGCGGCCCGAGTTGGAGATGATCACGGCGACGTCGGTGTTCTTCAGCAGCGAGGCAGACACTTCCTGCAATTGCGGATCGGTATAGGCGGTCGACGGTATGCCGAGACGGAAGAACTTCTGCTGCGCATCTTCGGCCACCAGGCCGCAACTGCCGAAGCCGTAGAATTCCACGCGCGTGGCATGGCTCAGTACTTCGATGACTTTGCTCAGCGTGTCCGAATTGAGGCTGTCGCGTACTTCCATCATGGCAGCGATGGTGTTGTCGACCACTTTGACGCCGACGTCCAGCGACGAGTCGCCGACGTGCACCTGGCTGTGCGCCACCGGCACGGTGCCGGTCACGCCCGAGGCGAGCTTGAGCTTGAAGTCGGCCAGGCCCTGGCAGCCCATGGTGCGGCAGAAGCGGATCACGGTCGGCTGGCTGACGTTGGCGCGGCGGGCGATTTCCGAAATCGGTTCGCTCATGACGGCGCGCGGGTGCGCCAGGATCAGGCCGGCCACGCGTTCTTCGGCCGGCGAGAACTGCGAGCGCGCCTTGCGGATGCGTTCCAGGAAAGGCACGGCGTTGCCGCCGCCGAGGCGTTCCGCCAGGATCGCGGCGACGCCGACGAAAGCCGGGTAGGGCGCGGTGATGACGTAGGTCGGGATCTTTTGCATGTAGGCGTCGAAACGCCCCTTGCTTTCAAAGCGTGCGCGAAACGACGAACGCGCGAAGTAGTCGCCCAGGTGCGGCACCACGCCGCCGCCGATGTAGATGCCGCCCAGCGTGCCGAGTGTGACTGCGACATTGGAGGCCAGCGTGCCGAGCATGCCGCAGAAGCAGTCGACTACTTCCATGCAGAGCGGATCCTGCCGGTTCAGCGCGCGGTCGACGATTTGGGGCGCCGCCAGTTCTTCCGGGTTCCCGACATGATTGATCTCGCACAAGGCCTTATAGATCGCCTCCAGGCCGGGGCCGGAAATCAGGCGTTCGGCCGAGACGTGCTTATAGGTGCGCCAGCAATATTGCAGGATGGCGGCTTCCTTTTCGTCGGCCGGCGAGAAGGAGACGTGGCCGCCTTCGCTGCCCAGGGCGATCCAGCGTCCTTCGCTCGGGATCAGGCCGCCCACGCCGAGGCCGGTGCCGGCGCCGACCAGGCCGATCACGCCGCCCTTGAGCGCATGACCGCCGCCGATCTGCACGCAATGGGATTGTTCCAGGTGTGGCAATGCCATCGACAGCGCGGTGAAGTCATTGACCACCAGCAGCGTGTCGAGGCCAAGCAGGCGGCGCGTTTCCTCGATCGAGAATTCCCAGTGATGATTGGTCATCTTGATCTGGTCGCCCTGCACCGGATTGGCGATGGCGATCGCCGCATGGTGGATCGCGGGATGGTCGTTGGTTTCCAGGTAGGCTTTGACCGCCTGCGAAAACTCGGCGTAATCGGCGCAGCGCAGCGTCTGGATCGTGTCTATTTGTCCCGGTGCGCGTTCCAGCGCGAAGCGCGCGTTGGTGCCGCCGATGTCAGCCAACAGACGCGGGCCATCCATGAAGATGTTCGACGGGTTGTAACTGCCATGTATGAGCGATGCTGAAGACATGTAGTAAAACTTTCCGAAAAAAAACTGTTATGCGTTATCGGTGAGGCGGTTCGGAGGCGTGCTTTTATTTTTTGTGGGCGTATATTAGCTCGCTTTGCGCAAATCCGTTTTCAGAATTCATTTCATCAATATCCGTGAAAATGCGTTCCAATCACCGGTCTTCTGGCCAGTGCGCGCCGGCGCGCGACATCATCGCCGACGATGCACTGGGTCCCCAACTTCCTGCCAGGTAAGATTTCGGCAGCGCCGCGGTGGTCTGCCAGTGATGCAGTAAAGGTTCAACCCAGCGCCACGCGGCTTCCTGTTCATCGCGCCGCACAAACAGCGACAGATTGCCGCGAATGACGTCCAGCAGCAGGCGTTCATAAGCATCGGCTCGCTTTTGCTTGAAGGCCTGGTCGAAGGCCAGGTCCAGCGCCACCGGCTGTATCGTCATGCTGTCGCCGGGCTGCTTGGCGAAGCAATGCAGTTGTATCGATTCTTCCGGTTGCAGGCGGATTACCAGGCGATTGCGGCTTTCCACGCCACCGGGCATGGGCAGGATCGCGTGCGGGATCGGACGGAAAGTGATCACGATCTCCGCAGTGCGCTCTGCCAGGCGCTTGCCGGTGCGCAGGAAAAACGGCACGCCGGCCCAGCGCCAATTGTTGATTTCCGCATGCAGTGCAACGAAGCTCTCGGTCGTCGACTGCGCCGGGATGCCGGCCTCCTGGTGATAACCGGCCACCGGCTGGCCGCGCACCGCACCGGCTGCGTACTGGCCGCGCACCCCCCGGGTTTCCAGGTCTTCGCGGCTGAACGGTTTCAATGCGCGCAGCACGCGCACTTTTTCATCCCGTATGGCATTGGCATCAAGCGAGGTCGGAGGTTCCATCGCCACCATGCACAACAGTTGCAGCAAATGGTTCTGCACCATGTCGCGCAGCGCGCCGGTGCCGTCATAGAACTCGCCGCGGCCCTCCACGCCGAGCTGCTCGGCAATCGTCAACTGCACATGCTCGATCGAGTCGCGCCGCCACAGCGGCTCGAACAGGCTGTTGGCAAATCGTAACGCCAGCAAGTTCTGTACCGACTCCTTGCCGAGGTAATGGTCGATGCGGTAGATCTGGTCTTCGGCGAACACGCGCGCGACGGCGTCGTTGATCGCGCGCGAGGATTGCAGGTCGTGGCCGAGCGGCTTTTCCAGCACCACGCGGGCGTTGTCCAACGCAATGCCGCTGGCGGCCAGATGGTTGCAGATCGGCTCGAACAGCTTGGGCGAGGTAGCCAGGTAAAAAACCGTGACGGCCTGGATATTCAGTTGTTCACCGAGCAAGGCGTAGTCGGCGGGGCGGGTCGCATCGAGCGCGACATAACTGATGCGATCGAGAAACCCCTGCCATTTGTTCGCATTCTGACCGGCGATGCCTTCGCTGACATGGGCGCCGGCCTGCGTGCGAACCCAGTCAAGATAAGCGGCCTGATTCAAGTCCTGTTTGGCAACGCAGATGATGCGGCCGGCCTGGTGCAGTTTGCCGTCAAGATGCGCGGAAAACAGCGCAGGAATGATCTTGCGCATCGCCAGGTCGCCTGTTGCTCCAAACAGGACGAAATTGAACGGGGTCGCTTCTTCTTGAATGAATTGCATGTAATTTCTATGTAATTAAACAAAACTTATATTGCAATGTTACTGTAGCATTACTACAATTACAAGCGAGCGACGGGAGTTCGCCCTAATAATTAAATTTATTAAGGCAGTTTTTGTAGTTTTACTAAAATGATGTAGAAAAGAGTGCTCTGAAAGCACCGCCGTACCCACAGCAAGTTCTCTCCCCCGGGAACGACGACCTTGCCGCGGTGCAAGCCGACGGCAAATTTTTAAAACACAGGAGATAAAAATGATGTTGAAGCACGCCATTAAAAAAAGTCTGATCGCCACCAGTCTGATTGCAGCTTCCACCGTAGCGTATGCCGCGGAAGTGGAAGTGCTGCACTACTGGACCTCCGGCGGCGAAGCGAAATCGGTTGCCGAGCTGAAAAAAATCATGGAAGCCAAGGGCGTGACCTGGAAAGATTTCGCGGTTGCCGGCGGCGCAGGTGAAAACGCTACTACCGCCCTGAAGGCGCGCGTCATCGCCGGCAGCCCGCCAGCGGCAGCGCAGATCAAGGGACCGGCGATCCAGGAGTGGGGCCAGGAAGGCGTCCTGGCGAATATCGACGCCGCCGCGACCGCCGGCAAGTGGGATTCGCTGCTGCCGAAGTCGGTGTCCAGCGTCATGAAATACCAGGGCCACTACGTCGCCGCGCCGGTCAACGTGCATCGCGTCAACTGGCTGTGGATCAACCCGGACGTACTGAAGAAAGCCGGCGCCAAGACCCCGACCAACTGGGATGAATTCTTCGACGCTGCGGAAAAGATCAAGAAGGCCGGCTTCATCGCCGTTGCGCATGGCGGCCAGCCATGGCAGGACACGACGATGTTTGAAACCGTCGCGCTGGGCGTCGGCGGTGCCGACTTCTACCAGAAGGCGCTGGTGAAACTGGATCAGACCGCGCTGACCAGCGCCAACATGGTCAAGACTTTCGACACGCTGGGCAAGATCAAGACCTACATCGACAAGGACGCCGCAGGCCGCGACTGGAACCTGGCAACCGCCATGGTCATCAACGGCAAGGCAGGCATGCAGTTCATGGGCGACTGGGCCAAGGGTGAATTCACCACCGCCGGCAAACAGGCAGGCAAGGACTATCTGTGCGTAGCAGCGCCGGGCACCGACAAGTCCTACACCTTCAACATCGACTCGATCGCCATGTTCAAGGTCAAGAATTCTGATACGCAAAAAGCCCAGTTGACCCTGGCGACCGCGATCATGAGCCCGGAATTCCAGGAAGTGTTCAACCTGAACAAGGGTTCCATCCCGGTTCGCCCTGATGTGCCGCGCACCAAGTTCGACAGTTGCGCGACCAAATCGATGGACGACTTTGCCGCATCCAGCAAAGCCAATACACTGGAGCCGAGCATGGCGCACGGCATGGCGGTCAGCTCGGCGGCCCAGGGCGCCATCTTCGACGTGATTGCCAAGTTCATGAATTCCAACATGACTTCGCAAGCCGCGGTGCAGGCGCTGGCAAAAGCAGCCAAGACGCAATAACAAAAAGCGTAAAAGAAGTGTAATCAACGACCCGTTCCGCCGCGCGCTCCGGCGCGTCTGCGGGAAGGTCACTTGTGGGGGCGGCGCCGCAGCATGGCGCAGCCGCATTGCGACATCATCCCGGCAGTCCCGTCGCAATGCCACCCCTGGTTCAGGAGACATGCATGTCCGATCGTATTCTTTCCCTCACGCCGACGGGTTCGCGCGCAGCATCCGCACCGCGTCGACGCAGCGGGAAATTCGCCGCGCTGGCCGACAACTGGCTGCCGCGCCTGGTCTTATCGCCGACTATTATTTTGTCGCTGGTTTTTGTGTACGGCTTCATCGGCCTCACCGCGTATTTGTCGCTGACCAATTCGCGCCTGATGCCCAATTATGAATTCTCCGGCTTCAACCAGTACCAGGCCCTGTTCGGCCTTGACCGCTGGTGGACGGCCGCCGCCAACCTCGGCATCTTCGGCGGCCTGTTCATCGTGCTGTGCCTGGTCATCGGCCTGTTCATGGCAATCCTGCTGGATCAGAAGATCCGCGCCGAAGGCGCCTTGCGCGCCGTCTACCTCTATCCGATGGCGCTCTCGTTCATCGTCACCGGCGCCGCCTGGAAGTGGATTCTCAATCCCGGCCTCGGCCTGGAAAAACTGATGCACGACTGGGGCTTCGCCAACTTCACGTTCGACTGGCTGGTCAATTCCGACATGGCGATCTACACCGTCGTCATCGCCGGCGTGTGGCAATCGTCCGGCTTCGTGATGGCGCTGTTCCTGGCCGGGTTGCGCGGCATCGACGACGCCATCATCAAGGCGGCGATGGTCGATGGCGCCAGCCTGCCGACCATTTATCGCCGCATCGTCATTCCCGCGCTGCGCCCGGTGTTCTTCAGCGTGATGCTGGTGCTCGGCCACATCGCCATCAAGAGCTTCGACCTGGTGATGGCGCTGACGGCGGGCGGTCCCGGCACCTCGTCGGATTTGCCGGCGATCTTCATGTATCAGTTCTCCTTCACGCGCGGCCAGCTCGGTCTGGGCGCCGCTTCCGCCGTGATGATGTTGGCCACCGTGCTGGCTGTGCTGGTGCCTTTGATGTATCTGGAAACGAAAGGAACCAGCAATGGCCGTTGATACTTTTGCCCCCAAGGGCGGGCCGAATCAGGAGCGCAAGCCGCTGACCGTCGGCCGCGTGCTGATCTATGTGCTGCTGGTGCTGGTGGCGCTGTATTACCTCGCGCCTCTGTATGTAATGATCACCACTTCACTGAAGTCGCTCGACGAGATCCGCACCAGCAACCTGCTGGCGCCGCCGATCTCGCCGACCGCAGCAGCCTGGGGTAAAGCCTGGGACAGCGCCTGCACCGGCGTCGACTGCGGCGGCCTGGCGCCGTATTTCTGGAACTCGCTGAAGATGACCATCCCGGCCGTGCTGATCTCCACGCTGATCGGTTCGCTCAACGGCTATGTGCTGGCGCACTGGCGTTTCCGCGGTTCGGAAGCGCTGTTCGCCGGACTGATGGTCGGCTGCTTCATCCCGTTCCAGGTCGTGATCCTGCCAATGGCGCGTCTGCTGGGCATCTTCGACCTGGCCAACACCACCACCGGCCTGGTGTTCGTGCACATCGTCTACGGCATCGCCTTCACCACGCTGTTCTTCCGCAACTACTACGTCACCGTCCCGGAAGAACTGGTCAAGGCGGCGCGCATCGACGGCGCCGGATTTTTCCTGACCTACCGCAAGATCATCTTCCCGTTGTCGCTGCCGATTTTCATGGTGTGCTTCATCTGGCAGTTCACGCAGATCTGGAACGACTTCCTGTTCGGCGTGGTATTCGGCGGTTCCGACGCCAAACCGGTGACGGTGGCGCTGAACAACCTGGTCAACACATCGACCGGCGTGACAGAGTACAACGTCAATATGGCGGCGGCGATCATCGCCGCGCTGCCGACGCTGCTGGTGTATATCCTCGCTGGTAAATATTTTGTGCGTGGCCTGACGGCTGGCGCAGTCAAAGGTTAAGCAGTTAATCCTCAGTTCCTGGCCGTCGTCCCGGCGAACGCTGGGACCCAGTGTCGTGAAGGCGGTCGATACGACGCTGGGTCCTGACTTTCGTCAGGACGACAGTTATACAGTTGGGCTTAACTGAACAGAAAAGAATTCATGGAGATGTAAGACAATGGCAAGCTTATCAATTCGCAACGTACGCAAGGTTTACCCGAACGGCAATGAAGTCCTCAAAGGCATCGACCTGGAAATCGAAGACGGCCAGTTCCTGATCCTGGTCGGCGGTTCCGGCTGCGGCAAGTCGACCCTGCTCAACATGATCGCCGGACTGGAAAGCGTTTCAGAAGGCGAGATCATGATCGGCGACCGCGTAGTCAACAACATCGCGCCGAAAGAACGCGACATCGCCATGGTGTTCCAATCCTATGCGCTGTACCCGACCATGACCGTGCGCGAGAACATCTCCTTCGGCCTGGGCATCCGCAAGGTGCCCAAGGCCGAGCAGAACGAGATCGTCGAGCGCGTCGCCAACATCCTGCAAATCACCCATCTGCTGGATCGCAAGCCGGCCCTGCTGTCCGGCGGCCAGCGCCAGCGCGTGGCGATGGGCCGCGCGATCGCGCGCGATCCCTCGCTGTTCCTGTTCGATGAACCGCTGTCCAATCTCGACGCCAAACTGCGCGTGGAAATGCGTGCCGAAATCAAGCGCATGCACCAGCGCCTGGGCAGCACCATCGTCTATGTCACGCACGACCAGATCGAAGCGATGACATTGGGCGACCGCATCGCCGTCATGAAGGATGGCGTGGTGCAGCAGTTTGGCAGTCCGCAAGAGATTTACGACCAACCCAGCAACCTGTTCGTGGCCGGTTTCATCGGCTCGCCGTCGATGAACTTCCTGCGCGGCAAGCTGACCACCGACGGCGCGGTACCGGCATTCGAGCTGGACCACAACGGCCAGAAAACGCTGCTGAGCTTGCCGCTCGTCAACGGTAACGGCAATGCCGACGCGGTCTCGAAATGGGTCGGCCGCGACATCGTGCTCGGCATCCGTCCGGAACATGTCACCGACGCCATGAGCGCGCGCAACAGCAGCGGCGATCAGGTGAACGTCGGCGGCTATCGTCCGACCGAAGTCAACTGCATTGTCGAGCTGACCGAGCCAACCGGCCCGGACACGCTCGTGGTGGCGCGCTTCAATGAAGCGCCGGTGACCTGCCGTACGCATCCGCGCGCCGGCGCATTGCCGAATCAGCCGTTGAAACTGGCCTTCGATCTGACCAAGGCTTTACTGTTCGATCCATCCTCGGAGCAGCGCATCGCCTGAGTTGCACGCTTTGCCTGCATGGAAAAGCCTCGCAACGATTGTTGCGGGGCTTTTTTTCGCCGTTACTGCACATACGTGCGATGCGTCGCGACGGTCACGACAGTCGTGACGCCAGAACAGTGATTTGTTCAGCGCATTGAACGATGGCGGAAGCGAGCTGAACGCAGACGGGCAATTCACCGTGTTGTGGATCATTTCGCAATTCCCTTCGCAGTGGTTGCCAATCGCACGGCTCTATCGATATTGGCCTGTTTATTGGCGTCTTCTTTTTGTGAAATCGCGTCGAGTCTAGCTTCGAAAGAGTCGCGAATGCCACGAATTTCTTCTGTCGTTACCGTCTCGTCCTTCATTAAATCGATCAGGTATTTCCCATAATAAAAATCGACCCATTTGTTAATTCGTTGCTTTCTTCTTTTCGTCCTGAGCAAACCGCGCAATGTTCCTCTGGGAACATGTATTTCAAGCGATTCCAAATCCGGACGAATAAATTTGACGAAATGATCAAGTTGCTCTTGATAGTTGTGGTGCGTGTCCGCAATGTCCTTTTGAAGGACATTGAATTGCTTGCTGTTGTAATCAGCAAGAGCGGCGTCATTCAACGTTTTACGTTGGTTGAATCTGTCAATTAATTGACGATGAAACGCTGTCCTGGCTGCATGAAAATCCTTTTCCCAATGTGCGCGCTGATCTGCCTTGGCCTTTTTCTTGGCTTCTGTCGTCATCCGTCGCTTTGCCAAAAGACCAAAAGGCGTTGACGAATGATGCTGAACGGCCAATTCCTGGCCGTCTGACTTCTGGGTATCTGTCTTCTCCGCGACGTCAGTACCTTCCACTGCACTTTGCAATTCACGCATCCGTTGAGGTATCGAAAGCTTCAGGTTTTCTGAACTGAATCCTGTGCCGCGTGCACTTGCTGTTCGTTGATCTTCAGAGATTTCCTTTTTTAATGTTGAGTCGACAAAATCTTGCGCCTTCCTGATTTCATTGTTTATCTGCCGTTGGCTTATTTCGCCAGCCGTCGCGTCGGAGATTCAGTTGCACGCGTGCGGGAACTGGAAAATAAGCAAGTGAGCCAAGGTAGGTCAAAGCAGGACATCCCGTCCAATGCGAATTGGATGGAATGAATCGTCGAGAGGCTGACAGGCGTTTCAGCTCTCTGGAGCGGTTCCGGACTATGCCGCAATCCGCACCGCCCGCCGATCCAGCATCGCGGAAGTCAGCACGGTCAGGAAGCCGAGCACCGACACGCCGGCCCCCAACAACGGTAAATCCGTCAGCGGCAAGCCCGCCGAAATCGCCATCCCGCCCAGCCATGCGCCCGTCGCGTTGCCGACATTGAAGGCGCCCTGATTGAGCGTGGATGCCAGATTCGGTGCTTCCCTGGCCTTGTCGAGCACGCGGATCTGCGCAGCCGGCACGACGGCGAACGAGAATGCGCCCCAGACGAACATGGTGATCAGCGTCGGCAACTGGTAATGGCTGCTCCACGAGAACTGCACCAGGATCAGCGCGATGCAGACGAACATCGAGAACAGCACCGGCATCAGGCGCCAGTCCGCCAGACGGCCGCCGATCAGGCCGCCGACCGTGATGCCGGCGCCGAACAGCAGCAGCACCCAGCTTTCCTGATGGGCCGTGAAGCCGGTGACGTCGAGCAGGATGTAGGCGATGTAGGTGAGCACGCTGAACATGCTGACCGACGCCAGCGTGCTGGTCAGCAGCGCGAGCTGGACTTGCGGATGGATGATGGCGCGGAATTCCTTGAAGATGCTGCCGCCCTGCATGGCGATCTTTTTCGGCAGGCAGATCCATAGCATGATGACGGCGGCCAGGCCGATCAGCGTGATCACGCCGAAGGTCGAGCGCCAGCCGGCGGCATGGCCGAGCGCGGTGCCGAACGGCACGCCGAGGATGTTGGCGACGGTCAGGCCGGTGAACATCAGCGCCACGGCCTGGGCGCGTTTTTCGCGCGGCACCAGTTCGGCGGCCACCACGGCGCCGATGCCGAAGAACGCCGCATGGCAAAACGCCGTGACCACGCGCGCCACCATCAGGAAGTTGTAATTGGGCGCAATCGCGCACAGCACATTGCCGAGGATGAACAGGCACATCAGACCGACCAGCGCGCGCTTGCGCTGCCACTTGGCGGTGAGGATGGCCAGCACCGGCGCGCCGGCGGCCACGCCCAACGCATAGCCCGACACCAGCATGCCGGCCGCCGGAGCGGAAACGCCGAGGTCGCGGGCGACGTCGGGCAGCAGACCCATGATCACGAATTCGGTGGTGCCGATGCCGAAGGCGGCGACGGCGAGGGCGAAGAGGGGCCAATGCATAGTGAGATCCTGAAGAGGGGCGACGGGGGGAAAGCAGACATTTTACGTGGCAAACGTTTGTTCTGTGTGACGGACGCCGCGGGGCCTGAATTTCGTCAGGACGACTGCTGCTGTTCGGAATA
Source organism: Herbaspirillum sp. RV1423 (assembly GCF_000577615.1). Taxonomy (GTDB): domain Bacteria; phylum Pseudomonadota; class Gammaproteobacteria; order Burkholderiales; family Burkholderiaceae_D; genus Herbaspirillum. The sequence goes on along the minus strand of NZ_CBXX010000024.1, from coordinate 2,647 downwards.
ATTTTCTTGAAAGAATCGAGAGAAAAATTTTACTGGTATTTTTACTCAGTCTTTTCTATCAGGTGGTCTATACAAATTTTTACTCGGTATTCAATCGTATTGTTACTAAGAAGGTCATCGACATATTTTCATTTTTTGAAATATTTACAAAATAGAATTCTTTTCTCGATTCAGCCCATTCATCTTTAAAACAAATCCCCCTAGCATGGCGAACACCATTCCTTTCCAAGGAGCATCGCCATGCCCGATCTGCCCACCCCGAATCACTTCGCGACATCGTTTCTCAAGACCCTCGCCGGTCAGCAGCAATACCATGTGATCGTTCCCGGCACCGCCTCTGCGGCACAGTTATCGGTCGTCTCCTTCGAAGCCGTCGAGAAGTTGGGCGAGCCCTACCGCATCACCATCCAACTCACCCATCCGCAGGAACTGCATCGCGCCGACTACCTCGGCAAGGATGCCAGCTTCACCATCACGCCGTCCGTCATCGATGCGCTCACCGGCTACGCCAACGATGCCCCCGAGGGCCGCACCTTCGCCGGTTGCATTACCCGGTTCAACAAACTCAAACAGACCGCCGACTTCCACAGCTACGAATTCGTCATCGAACCGCTGGTCGCGCGTCTGCGCCTGACCCACGCCAGCCGTGTATTCCAACACAAGACCGCACCGCAGATCATCGAAGCCATCCTGCGCAGACACGACTTCAACGGCAACCAGTTCCTCTTCAAGACCCGCAGAACCTATTCTTTGCATGCTTTTCGCCTGCAATACCAGATGAGCGACTGGGACTACATCCATCTGCTCATGCGCCAGGAAGGCCTGTATAGCTACTTCACCCCCGGCAAGTTCGGCGACATCATCGTCTTCGGCGACGATATCGACCATTACATTTATCTGCCCGAACTCAAGGTGCCGTATCGCGAAACCGCCGGACTGGAAGCGAATACGGAAACCGTCTTCAGCCTGCAAACGCAATCGCAAACCGTGCCGGCTTCGTATCTGGTGGCCGATTATCATCCCAACGCAGCCTGGGAGCGTTTCAAGGAAGAAGCCAACATCGCCCGCGCCGACAAGACCACCTATGGACAACCCTACGTCTACGGCAGCCACCATCTGGATCAGAAAGAGGCCAAATGGGAAGCGCAACTGCGCCACGAAGCCGCCATCGCCCATCAAATCACCTACACCGGCCAGAGCAACATCCTCGAACTGCGTCCGGCGCGCATCCTGCGCATGGATCAGTCCCTGCCCGATGCGCCCAATGGCCAGGTCATCGTCAGCGTCACCCACAGCGGCGCACGGGATGCTGCCTACAGGAACAGCTACACAGCCATCCCCAGCGACCGGCGCTTCCGCATCCCCCTAGACGAAGCCAACTGGCCGAAGATCGCCGGCACGCTGTCGGCAAGAGTCACCTCGCCGAACCAATATCCCCATGCCTACATCACGAAGCACGGTCATTACCGGGTGCGCTTCGATCTTGATTTCGACGAATGGCATCCGGGCCAGGAGAGCGTGCCGTTGCGCCTTGCCAAACCGTTTGCCGGCGCCAACGAAACCGGCTTCCACTTCCCCATCATCGACGGCACCGAAGCGGCGATTGCCTTCATGGACGGCAATCCCAATAAACCCTACATCGCCCACCTGCACCACAACAGCCGCCAGCCCGACCACATCACCACCGAGAACCGCTGGCTGAGCCGCAACGTCATTCGCACGCAAAGCAACAACAAGCTCAGGATGGAAGACTGGAAGGGGCAAGAGCACATCAAGCTGGCTACTGAGCATGGCAAGAGTCAATTGAACCTGGGGCATCTGGTCGACAGCCAGCGTCAGGAGCGCGGTCAAGGCTTTGAACTGAGGACCGATGGTCATGGCGCCATCCGGGGCGGCAAGGGCGTATTGATCAGCGCCGATGCGCAAAGCAAGGCCAACGGTCAGCAACTGGACATGCAAGCTGCGCAAACCTTGCTGCAACAACTGCAAGCCCACACACAAGGGCTCGCGCAAGCCGCCGCCGTCGCCAAGGCCGAAGTCGCCGCATTGCGCGAGCACAACGACTGGCTCGCCAACAGCGTGGCCGAACTCAAACAAGCCGTGCTGCTGCTGTCCTCGCCGGAAGGCATTGCCGCCGCCACGCCCAGCCATATCAATCTGTCGGCTGGACAAGACATCATGCAGCACAGCGGCGACGACCACAGCATCAGCGTCGGCAAGCGTTTCTTGTTAGCCGCCAGCCAAGGGATGTCCATGTTCGCCCACAAGATGGGCATCAAACTGTTCGCCGCCCAAGGCAAGGTACAGATACAGGCCCAAAGCGACAATCTGGAAATGGTCGGTCAACGGGATGTGCAGATTACCAGTGCCGCCGGTCAGGCCATTGTCAATGCCGCCAACGGCATCGTCCTGCACAGCGGCAGCGCTTACATCAAGATCCTCGGCGACAACGTCGAGATCGGCGGAGACGGCAAGCTCAATCTCAAGATTCGCAGCGTCGTCAAGGAGGGGCCGACCAGCCTGATGCGGCAAATGAACACCTGGACGCAGGCCAAGTTCGACGAGCAATTCGGCGTGCGTTGGGGATTTAGCCAACAATCGACAATCCGTCAGGCGACAAAAACGATCATCGGCAATCACGGCGGCG
>NZ_CBXX010000023.1 GCF_000577615.1 Herbaspirillum sp. RV1423 | reverse complement strand
CGCCAGCACCGCACCCAGCATCGACAGCCAGATGAACAGGGTCGAGGCCAGTTCATCCGACCAGATCAGCGGATCGTGCAGCGCGTAGCGGTAGAACACGCCGGTCAGCAGCACCGCCGTTTCCACCACCACCAGTGCCGCCGCCACCGCGCCGACCACATGCATGACGCTGCGATTGACGCCCGCCAGCAGACGCGCCAGCGGATTGTGCGGCGCCGCTGCGGGAGACATTCTCACTTCGCTCATCGTTGCGTCCCTCATGGCAACCTCCTCATCGCAGCCCCCATTTACGCCAGCTTCCCGGTGTATTTCTCAAGCACGGTCCAGGCTTCGTCGCCGAACTTCTTGTGCCATTCGGCATAGAAACCGGCGCTGCGCAGCTTGGCGCGGAAGGCTTCGTTGTCGGTGTCGTTGAACTGCAGGCCCTTGCCCTTCATGTCGGCCACCAGCGAATCGTTCAGTGCGCGCGTGTCGGCGCGTTGCTTCACGCCGGCTTTGTTGACGTTGCGCGTGACGATGTCCTGCAGATCCTTGGGCAGGCGCTCGAAGGACTTCTTGTTGGCCAGGAACCAGAAACCGTCCCACATGTGGTTGGTCACCGAGCAGTACTTCTGCACTTCGTACAACTTCGCAGTGGAAATGATCGCCAGCGGGTTTTCCTGGCCTTCGACGATCTTGGTCTGCAGCGCCGAATAGACTTCGGCGAAATTGATGCTGGCCGGCGCGGAGTCGAACGCGCGGAACATCGAGGTCCACAGCGGGCTCGGCGGCACGCGCAGCTTCATGCCCTTCAAGTCTTCCGGCTTGGCGATCGGACGGGTGCTGTTGGTGATCTGGCGGTAGCCGTTGTCCCAGATTTTTTCAAACGCGAACAAGGTGGATTTGGATTCGATCTGCTTGCGCACATGCGCGCCCAGCTCGCCGTCCATCGCCGCCCACACCTGGTTGTAATCCTTGAAGGCGAAACCGACGCCGCTGATTTGCGCGGCAGGCACCAGCGTGCCCAGGATCAGCGGCGACAGGGTGAAGAAATCGACCGCGCCAGAGCGCACCTGGCCCAGGGTGTCGGTGTCGTTGCCTAACTGGTTGTTCGGATAGACCTGCAGGTCAATGCGGCCCTTGGATTCGGTCGCGATCTTGGCGGCCATTTCCTTGGCGCGGATGTTCATCGGATGCGTCGCCGGCAAGTTGTTGGCGTATTTCAACGTGAACTCGGCGGCATGCGCCTGGGTTGCAACCATGCCGCTCGCCGCAGCGGCGGAGGCGATGGAAACGGTCTTCAAAAAACGACGGCGAGTGAAAGTGCCAGTTGGGTTGCCCATCTGTTTGTCTCCTGATTTTAGTTTTGGTAAAAATGTTGCCGATACAAATCTGTTCAGCACTGACCATGCCTGAGCAATTTGGATGCCAAGCCGGCCGGATGCTTGCCGGCCGCTTGCCGTCCTCGCTGCGAACCGGCATTGCAAACACATTCTCTTCGATAACCGCGTCATTGGACAAGGGATGTCGCGTACTTAGAGAGTGTTTATTTTTCTGCGACACCTGTCGCACGGATTAAACAGTTGTCGGTCATCGACCATCCCGCAACGCAGCAAATTCAAGTCTGGCGCAACGTGCTATCGTTGCCGCAGCATCGCCTGCAAGCGCTCCCGGCAGAGGAAAAACATTCCTGCCGGCACAATAAAACGCCGAGCCGGAGACCGCCGCGGACCAAAAGCATCGTGGCACCGTTTTTGCATATTGAGGCTCTGAAAAATTCACTTTCAAGGAATCCACATGACTGCTCCCTCCCCCTGCATCACTGGCTGGAACCACTCGCAATTCGGCAAACTCGATGGCATCGATCCCGAAATCCTGATCGGCCAGGTCGCCAAGGCGGCCATCGAACACGCCGGGCTGACGCCGGAAGACATCGGTTCGATCCATATCGGCACCTTCAACGGCGGCTTCCTGTACCAGGACTTTCCGTCGTCGCTGGTGTTCAATACTCTTCCCGGCCTGCGCTTCAAGCCGGCGGTGCGCGTCGAAAACGCCTGCGCCACCGGCTCGGCCGCGATCCACTCGGGCATGCAATCGATCTTGTCGGGCCAGGCCAAGCATGCGCTGGTGATCGGCTTTGAAAAGATGACCGAACTGACCACGCCGCAAGTCGGCGAAGTCTTGCTCAAGTGCTGCTACGCCAAGGAAGAAGCCGGCATCCCGGGCGGCTTTGCCGGCGTGTTCGGCAAGATCGCACAAGCCTACTTCGACCGCTACGGCGACCAGTCGGACGCGCTGGCCGCCATTGCCGCCAAGAATCACAAGAACGGCATGAGCAATCCTTACGCCCATATGCGCAAGGATTTCGGCTTCGACTTCTGCCGCAACGTCTCGGAAAAGAATCCCTTCGTCGCCGGTCCCTTGAAGCGCACCGACTGCTCGCTGATCTCCGACGGCGCCGCCGCGCTGATCCTGAGCGCCGCCGATGTCGCCAAGGCCATGCCGCGCGCCGTGCAGTTCCGCGCCGCCGTCCATGTCAACGATTTCCTGCCGCTGTCGCGCCGCGACCCGACCCGCTTCGAAGCCGGCACGCTGGCATGGCAGCAGGCATTGAAGCAGGCCGATCTGAAATTGCTCGACCTGTCGCTGGTCGAAACCCACGACTGCTTCACCATCGCCGAACTGCTGGAGTATGAAGCGATGGGCCTGGCGGAACCCGGCCAGGGCGCACGCGCCATCCTCGACGGCGTCACCGCCAAGAATGGACGCCTGCCGGTCAATCCATCGGGCGGCCTGAAATCCAAGGGCCATCCGGTCGGTGCCACCGGCGTGTCGATGCACGTGATGGCGGCAATGCAGGCCAGCCATGACGCCGGCGACATGCAGATCCCGAATGCGCGCTATGCCGGCGTATTCAACATGGGTGGTGCGGCCGTGGCGAATTACGTCAGCATTCTGGAACGCGTGCATTGATCAATCACGTCCCAAACCATCTATGTCATTCCAGCGAACGCTGGAATCCAGTGTCGTGACAACGGTCGATGACGACACTGGGTCCCAGCCTCCGCTGGGACGACGGCAGTAAATGCAACAGGTATTGGCAGCAATATCGATTCACATAAAAAAATACACACGAGCGAGACGATGTTAAAAAAAGTAATGAACCTGGGGCGCCTTCTATCCGATGTCGCCCGCCGCTTTCCCGACGAACCGGGCCTGATCGTCGGCGACGGCACGCCGGATGGCAAAGGCGACAAAATCGCCACCTGGAAACAGATCAACGACCGCGTCGACACGGTCGCCCACGCGCTGCAAAAACTGGGCGTGAAAAAAGGCGACAAGATGCTGGTCCACTCCCGCAACAACCAGCAGATTGTTGAAAGCGCCTGGGCGGCCTTCAAGCTGGGCATGGTCTGGGTCCCGACCAACGTGCGCATCACGCCGCCGGAAGCGGCCTATCTCGGCCAGTCCAGCGGCGCCAGCGTGATGCTGTACGACCGTGGGTTCGCCAACTACGTCGACGCCGTCAGGGAAGTGTCCCCCGCGCTCAAGCACGTCATCGCGCTGCAAGATCCGCGCGCCGGCGAACTCGATTACGAAACCCTGGCGACACCGGCAGGCACGCATCTCTCCTTCGATGAAGTCGAAGTCGATTACGAAGATCCGCTATGGTTCTTCTACACTTCCGGCACCACCGGCCACTCGAAGGCCGGCATGCTGTCGCACGGGCAGATGGCCTTCGTCGTCACCAACCACCTCGCGGATCTATTGCCCGGCCTGACGCATCAATCGCGCTCGCTGGTGGTCGCGCCGCTATCGCACGGCGCCGGCATCCACGCCGTGGTCAACACCGCGCGCGGCGCCGCCAGCATTTTGCTGTCGACCGAACGTCTGGTGCCGGAAGAAGCCTGGCAACTGGTGCAGCGCCATCGCGTCGACAACATGTTCACCGTGCCGACCATCGTCAAGATCCTCACCGAAGACGCTTCGGTCGACCGCTACGATCACAGCTCCCTGAAACATGTCATCTACGCCGGTGCGCCGATGTACCGCGCCGATCAGGTATACGCGCTGAAGAAGCTCGGCAAGGTGCTGGTGCAATATTACGGCCTCGGCGAAGTGACCGGCAACATCACTTTCCTGCCGCCCTACATGCATGAAGAAGACGACGCCCATCCGAAGGCGCGCGTCGGCTCTTGCGGCATGCCGCGCACCGGCATGGAAATCGCCATCCTCGACGATGGCGGCAACAAGCTCAAGGCCTTCGAGACCGGCGAAATCTGCGTGCGCGGCCCGGCGGTGTTCATGGGCTATCACAACAATCCGGACGCCAATGCCAAGGCCTTCAAGGGCGACTGGTTCCACACCGGCGACCTCGGCCACGTCGATCACGACGGCTTCCTCTACATCACCGGTCGCTCGTCGGACATGTACATCTCGGGCGGCTCCAACGTCTATCCGCGCGAGATCGAAGAAGCGCTGCTGACCCACCCATCCGTGTCGGAAGTCGCCGTGCTCGGCGTGCCCGATCCCAAGTGGGGCGAAAGCGGCATCGCCGTCATCGTCGCCAAATCCGGCCAGCAAGCCGACGGCGATGCACTGCTGTCGCATCTGGAAAGCCGCATCGCCAAATACAAATGGCCGCGCCGCTTCGTGTTCTGGGAGACCATGCCGAAATCCGGCTATGGAAAAATCGTCAAGAAGCAGATCAAAAGTCTGCTCGAGGAGAAAGGTGACTATCGCTTATGAAAATTTTCAACAAATCCGCCGAAGGCCATCCGGGATTTGTCGAGGTACGCAAGTTTCTTCACTCCGGCCAGCAGAGCTACCCGCGCACGCTGGATCTGGAAGCCAATCCGGCGGAAGAACTGCGCATCACCTTGCAGCCCGGGAGCAAAGTCGGCCAAGCTTTGCGTGAGGTGTTGCAGCGTTACGGCCAGCGCGGGGGCGTCGGCCGCATATGCGGCGGCACCGCGCGCAAGCTGCATTACCATCGCATCGAAAACACCCGCGACGCCAGCCGTCCGTATGATTACGGTCCGCCGCATGTACTCGAAGGCGTGATCACCTTCGTCACCGGTGCGATCACCGTTGGCCAGAACCAGGAAGGAAAAGTATTGTTGCATTGCCACGCCGGTTTTCTCGACGGCGACGGCACGATACACGGCGGGCATTTATTGCTCGATACGGTGGAAGTGGGCGACGATCCGCTCATCATCCGCCTGTGCCTGTTTTCCCAGGGCGCCTTCGTCGTCAACAGCGATGAAGAGACGCTATTCAGTCTATTGCATCCGACACCCATGGAATCATGATGACGACATCAACGCTTATAAAAAACACAGAGACACACACCAACGACAACGACATTCAGGTAGAGGAAGGCACACTGGGGAAACTGGTGATGGCGCGCCTCAAACCCAACCAGGACCTTACCGAAAGCGTGGAAGCACTCTGCCGTCAATACGGCATGCAGACCGCCATCGTGCGCGGCGCGATCGGCAGCCTGATCGATGCGCACCTGGAATATGCGACGCCCAACGGTTCGCGGGAGATGGAAATCAACGGGCCGGGGGTTGAGATCCTCAACGTCTTCGGCGAGATCGGTTTCAATGGCGGCAAACCGCATGCCAATCCTTTGCAGGGTGTGGTGGCGGATGTGGAGGGGAAGATTTTTGCAGGGCGCTTTGTGCGGGGGGCGAATCTGTCGTTCATCACGATAGAGATTACCTTGCAGGAGTGGATTCCCAAGCAGGCGCAGCAGGTTTTGCACGCTTGATTTTTGGTTGCCGACTTGCGTTGGCTTGGTTGATGAGGGCGGCTCTCTTTTGGGGCCGCTTTTTTTTTGATGTAATCTTTTCAATCAACCTGCTTATGTGAATTCGTCTTTTCTTTCTTCGATCAACCCTGCCGGGGGTAACCCGGCGGCTACTCACTTTCTTTGGCTCGCCAAAGAAAGTAAGCAAAGAAAGGTTGGAGCACTGCTCCAACACAGGCTGAGTCGTAGCCCCCTTCGGGGGTTCCCGGCGCCAGCAGGTGAAAATCGGGAAGGGAAAACAACTCGCTACGCTCAGACATTTTTCCCTTCTTAATCCGATTTTCACCTGCTGACACCGGCTACTCCCAAGCAGACTTCGAGACTGGCTCGCTGCGCATCGCCAGGGTACAGAGGTGGTTGAATCCTCTTTAGCCTCATTTACTTCGTCGTTCCAACGAAAGTTGGAACCCAGCGTCGTGAAGACGGTTGAGTGACGCACTGACGCCACTGGGTCCCAGCGTTCGCTGGGACGACGGACTAATTAATTACGACAGAGCGTGAAAATCACGACGCCGCAGGCGACTGATTTCTGGCGAAGCGAGCCAGTCTGGCCGTTCCGCTTGGAGCCAGCCGGTGCTGCGATGCGAAAAATGGATTAAGAAGGAAAAATGTCTGAGCGAAGCGAGTTTTTTTCCTTCCCATTTTTTGCTTCGCAGCGCCGGGCACCCCGAAGGGGCTGGATCCCGCGGTCGCCTTCTTTTGCTTACTTTTCTTGGCGAGACAAGAAAAGTGAGCGGCTGCCGGGCCGCCCCCGGCAATCCCGGTCGTCCCAAGAAAGAACAGCAGAAGTTACAGCAAACGGCAAGTCGGAACAGCTTACGAAGCAGCCAACGCCGCATCCAACAACTCAATCCAATGCTTAACCGGCGTATCAGTGCCCGACTGCAAATGCGTCAGGCATCCGATATTCCCCGAAACAATCATGTCAGGCTGCGTAGCCTGCAAATTACCAAGCTTGTTATCGCGCAAACGATAAGACAGCTCCGGCTGCAACACCGAATACGTCCCCGCCGACCCGCAGCACAGATGACTGTCGGCGCACAGCTTCACATCCACGCCGGCGCTGCCAAGAATCTGCTCCACCTTCCCGCGAATCTTCTGCCCGTGCTGCAAAGTGCAAGGCGGATGATAGACAACGCGCTTGTTGATCTTGCCCTTGAGCTTGCCCGCCAGTTCCACTTCAAAGTCCGGCAGGATCTCGCTGATGTCGCGTGTGAGTTGCGCAATCCGATGCGCCTTGGCGGCATAGGAAGCGTCGTGCTGCAGCAGATGCCCGTATTCCTTGACGGTGGCGCCGCAACCGGAAGCATTCATCACGATCGCCTCGACCGTGAACCCGGCCGAGCCATCCACATACGGCCACCACGCATCGATGTTGCGACGCATGTCGTTGAGCCCGCCATCCTGGTCGTTCAGGTGATGACGGATGGCGCCGCAGCAGCCGGCCTTGGGCGGCACGATCAACTCGACGCCGAGCGCATCGAGCACGCGCGCGGTTGAACTGTTGATGTTGGGCGACATGGCCGGTTGCACGCAGCCGTCGAGCATCAGCATCTTGCGCGCATGGGTGCGCGTCGGCCATTGCCCGGCCTCCTGTTTGGGCGGCACCTTGTTCTGCAGTTTTTGCGGCAGCAGCGGACGCACCAGTTGTCCCGCCTTCATCGCGGGATTGAACAACCATTTGTTCGGCAGCAGCGTCTTGAGCGTGGTGCGCACGATACGTTGGCCCACCGGACGCGGCACCTGGTCCTCGACCACCTTGCGGCCGATGTCGACCAGGCGGCCGTATTGCACGCCGGATGGGCACGTCGACTCGCAGCTGCGGCAGGTCAGGCAACGGTCCAGGTGCGACTGCGTGGCAGCCGTGGCCGGCTTGCCTTCGAGCACCTGCTTGATCAGGTAGATACGACCGCGCGGACCGTCGAGTTCGTCGCCCAGCAATTGATAGGTCGGGCAGGTCGCGGTGCAGAATCCGCAATGCACGCAGGTGCGTAGGATGGCATCGGCTTCCTTGCCTTCATGGGTGTCGCGGATGAAATCGGCCAGATTGGTTTGCATAGTAGGGTCTGCTAACAGTTAATTTACGAGTGCGAACGTGCGGCAGGCGTTGGCTGCCTAGGCGCGGCGACGCGACATAGCGGTGCTATGGCAAGGAGCCGCAACAACGGCAGGCGACGCCTGCAGCCGTTCCCGAAGGGTTCCAATCAGAAAGCGCGCTGGCGGCGTTGCATGGCTAGCAGGTGGGCCCACCACCTGCTACGCCACGCGCCTTGCCAACACGCTTTCTGCTTGGAACGCATCTCGCAAATTAACTGTTAGCAGCCCCTAAAAGTCCGGGTACATGCGGCCGGGATTGAAGATGCCGGACGGGTCGAAGGAAGCTTTCAGGTTGCGATGGATCTTGGCGACCGCGGGTGCGAGCGGATGGAACACGCCGACGCGCTTGTCGCCGCCGCGATACAGGCTGGCGTGGCCGCCTGCCGCCATCGCCGCTGCACGGATTGCCGAGGCATCGTCGCCGCCGCGATACCAGCGCTGCGCGCCGCCCCATTCGATCAGTTGAACGCCGTTGAGCGCCAGCGGCTGCGCCACGGACGGCAAAGAGACGCGCCATAGCGGCGCATCCACGTCGGCAAAGAATGCATGGCTTTGCTCGCGCAGGTCGTGCCAGAAATCGTCGCCGTTGGTCAGTTCGGTGCCGCCCAGTTTTTTCTCGGCGGCATCGACCGCCGCCTGCGCCCCCGACAAGCGTATCGTCAGCACACCGTTGACCCAGGCGCTGGCCGATATCGGCAAAGGCTGGCCGCCCCACTCGTTGAGCAGGCGGATGGCGTTGGCCTCGTCGACTTCGAACACGCGCGTGCGGCTGGCGAAGGGTTGGGGCAACACTTTCAGCGACACCTGCAGGATCAGTCCGAGCGTACCGAGGGAGCCGGTCAGCAGGCGCGAGACGTCGTAACCGGCGACGTTCTTCATGACCTGTCCGCCGAAATGCAGAACCTGCCCCTGCGCGTCCATCAGGTCGGCGCCCAGCACGAAGTCGCGCACCGATCCGCTGAACTGGCGGCCCGGTCCGGACAATCCTGCCGCGACCATGCCGCCGACGGTTGATGTGCCGCCCGATAGAGTGAAACGCGGCGGCTCAAACGCCAGCACCTGGTTATTGGCCGCCAGCGCGGCATCTATCTCGGACAGCGAGGTGCCGCAGCGCGCGGTGATCACGAGTTCGGTCGGCTCGTAGTCGACGATGCCGGTGTAAGGACGCGTGTCGAGCACTTCGCCGCGCAGTTCCTGGCCGTACCAGTCCTTGGTGCCGCCGCCGCGAATCTGCAGCGGCGTGCCGCTCTTCGTGGCCGCAGCGATGCGCTCTCTGAATACTTGCAATGGTTCGGTCATCGTCAGAATCTCGGCAAATCGGGGAATTTGATCTGGCCGCGCTGCACATGCATCTTGCCGTATTCGGCACAGCGATGCAGCGACGGAATGGCCTTGTCGGGGTTGAGCAGGAAGGCGGTGTCGAAGGCGCGCTTGACCTTGAAGAAGGCTTCGCGTTCTTCCGGCGAAAACTGCACGCACATGGAATTGATCTTTTCGATGCCCACGCCGTGCTCGCCGGTGATGGTGCCGCCGACTTCGACGCACAGTTCAAGGATCTCGGCGCCGAACAGTTCGGCGCGATGGAATTCGTCCGCGAGGTTGGCATCGAACAGAATCAGCGGATGCAGATTGCCGTCGCCGGCATGGAAAACGTTGGCGCAGCGCAGGCCGTACTTGCCTTCCATCCTGGCAATGCCGAGCAAGACTTCGGCCAGCTTCTTGCGCGGGATGGTGCCGTCCATGCAGTAATAGTCCGGCGAGATGCGGCCTGCCGCCGGGAAGGCGTTCTTGCGGCCCGACCAGAAGCGCAGGCGTTCAGCTTCGGACTGCGAGACGGCGATGGCGGTGGCGCCGCTGGCGTTGAGCACTTCACTCATGCGGCCGATTTCTTCCTCGACTTCTTCCGTGGTGCCGTCCGATTCGCACAGCAGGATCGCTTCGGCATCGACATCGTAACCAGCCTTGACGAAAGGCTCGACCATGCGCGAACTGGTCTTGTCCATCATTTCCAGACCGGCCGGGATGATGCCGGCGGCGATGACGTTGGCGACGGCGTTGCCGCCCTTCACCACGTCGTCGAACGAGGCCATGATCACGCGCGCCTGTTGCGGCTTGGGCACGAGCTTGACGGTGACTTCGGTGACGATGCCGAGCATGCCTTCCGAACCGATGAAGACCGCCAGCAGGTCGAGTCCGGGCGCATCGAGTCCGGCGTTGCCGAGTTCGACGACATCGCCTTCGATGGTGACCATGCGCACGCGCAGGACATTGTGGACGGTCAGGCCGTATTTGAGGCAATGCACGCCGCCGGAGTTTTCGGCGACGTTGCCGCCGATGGTGCAGGCGATCTGCGACGACGGATCTGGCGCATAGTACAGACCGCAGGGCGCCGCCGCCTCGGAAATCGCCAGGTTGCGCACGCCCGGCTGCACGATGGCGGTGCGCGCATACTTGTCCATGCTGACGATCTTGTTGAACTTGGCGGTCGACACCACCACGCCGTCGGCAATCGGCATGGCGCCGCCGGACAGGCCGGTGCCTGCGCCGCGCGGCACGATCTGCACCTTCAGTGCGTGGCAGGTCTTGAGGATGGCGACGACCTGGGCTTCATTCTCGGGCAGCACCACGACCATCGGCAACTGGCGATAGGCGGCAAGGCCGTCGCATTCATAGGGGCGGGTGTCTTCTTCGTCGAACAGCACGCAATGCGGCGGCACCGCCGCTTTCAGCGCGGCGACGACCTCGCGCTGGCGGGCGGGAGAAAATAAGGGGGCAACAGGGGCGTTCATGCGTGACCTCGTTTGGCTTTGGGCTGGGACAGCGATGACGGATGAATTGTTTTCTGCCAGCTTATGGCGCTGGTTTTGAAATGCTTGTCTCGCTATTGTCTTCGCAATGCCTGAAGTGTAGCGAATTTCGGCTCTGGATAGCGAAAAGCGTGATGAGTACACACTGAAAAGAATTCACTGCGCTCGATGAACAACTTTCAGGGACCTGAAGGTAGCCCATCTTCTCCGTCGTCTCGGCGAACGCTGGGATCCAGTGTCGTTACGCAGGCCATCAGGCAGGCCCACGTTTCACGCCGCCGGGTCCTGACTTTCGTCAGGACGACGGGGAATGGCAGCTCAGGATTGAGGGAATAATTGACTTTTAGATATTTTTGAACGCGTTCTGCAGCCAATCGATGAATGCATCCACCTCCGGCCGCTCGCGGACCTGCCGCTCATACACCACATAATAGGCATGCGGCGGCGTGCGCAGGCGCACGTCGAACAGTTCGACGATCTCGCCCCGCGCCAGCAGGTCTTCGGCGAAATGCTGGCGCGTGAGGCCGACGCCGTAGCCATGCCGCACCGATTCGAGCAGCAAGCCGAGGTCGTCGACGCGCAGGCCGGCGGACGGTTCCGGCCAATCCTTGAGGCCGGCGGCTTCGAACCACGGCTGCCAGGGCTCCAGCGCCGAGCGCAGCAGGTTGGCGTGCTGCAAATCCTGAGGCGTCTTCAGCGGCGGGACGGTCTTGAGGTAGGAAGGGCTGGCGACGGCGAAGGCCGGTTCTTCGAACAGTTTTGCGGTGACAATATTGGGATAGTTGCCGGCGCCGAAGCGGATTTCGACATCGCTCTCCGACAGGCTCAGGTCGTACAGCGGCACCGACAGGTACAGTTCGACGATGATGTCGGGATGGAGCCGGATGAATTCGGCGATGCGCGGCACCAGCAGATGACGGGCGAAGGTCGGCGGCAGCATGATCTTGACCTTGGGCTGCACCGCGGCATTGCGATGCGGCATCGGGAAATCGGTCAGCGTGCGCAACGCCGAACGCACCACGTCGAGATAGCGGCGGCCGAACTCCGACAGGCCGATGGAACGGCCGTCGCGGTAAAATAGGCGCTCGCCGACGAAGTCTTCCAGCAGGCGAATCCGGTGCGACAGGGCCGACGGCGTGATGCAGAGTTCTTCCGCCGCGACGGCGAAGGAGTTGTGACGCGCCGCCGCTTCAAATGCGGAAAGGGCATGGACGGGAGGAAGGCGTGTTGCCATGTCTTGTTTTACCTGCGGTGATGGTCCGCAACGCCGGGTTCCTGACGCGGCGTTGCGGCGGACTGCCTGATGATTGGAAATTGACGGATCAAACGATTACCAGCGAACGATCTTGCCGGGATTCATGATGTTCTTCGGATCCAGCGCATGCTTGATCGAGCGCATCACGTCGATGGCGCCGGCGCCGTGCTCCTGCACCAGGAAATCCATCTTGTGCAGGCCCACGCCATGTTCGCCGGTGCAGGTGCCATCCATCGCGATCGCGCGCGCCACCATGCGTTCGTTGACGCCCTCCGCGCGCGCAATGTCGGCCGGATCGTTGGGATCGACCATCATCTGCACATGGAAGTTGCCGTCTCCGACATGGCCGATGATGGCGTGGATCAGGCCGTTGGCTTCGCAATCGGCCTTGGTCTCCAGCACGCATTCGGCCAACCGCGAAATCGGCACGCAGCAATCCGTGGAAATAGCCCGTGCGCCGTGGCGCAATTGCAGGATCGCGAAATAGGCATTGTGACGCGCGGCCCACAGGCGCGAGCGGTCTTCCGGACGCGTGGCCCATTCGAAGCCGCGCGCGTGGTTGTCGTTGGCGATGTCCTGTACGATTTCAGCCTGTTCCTTGACGCCGTTTTCGCTGCCGTGGAATTCAAACAGCAACAGCGGATTTTCCGGCAGCGTCATCTTGTCGTGGGCGTTGATGGCCTTGACGCCGTTCTCGTCGAGCAGCTCGACGCGCGCCAGCGGCACGCCGACCTGGATGGCCTGGATCACGGTGTTGACGGCATCGGCTACGCTCGGGAAAGAACAGATCGCGGCGGACACGGCCTCAGGTTGCGGATACAGGCGCACGGTGACTTCGGTGATGATGCCGAGCGTGCCTTCGCTGCCGACGAAGACGCGCGTCAGATCGTAGCCGGCCGAGGACTTCTTGGCGCGCGTGCCGGTCTTGATGATGTTGCCGTCGGCGGTGACCACGGTCAGCGTCAGCGTGTTCTCGCGCATGGTGCCGTAGCGCACGGCGTTGGTGCCGGAAGCGCGGGTCGAGGCCATGCCGCCGATGGAGGCGTCGGCGCCCGGATCGATCGGGAAGAACAGGCCGCTGTCCTTGATTTCCTGATTGAGCTGCTTGCGCGTCACGCCGGCCTGCACGGTGGCGGTCAGGTCTTCGGCATTGACGGCCAGCACCCGGTTCATGTGCGACAGGTCGATGGTGATGCCGCCTTGCAGCGCGAGCACGTGGCCTTCCAGCGAGGTGCCGGTGCCGTAAGGAATGACGGGGATCAGGTGTTCGCCGCACGCCTTGATGACGGCGGCGACTTCCTCGGTGGTATGGGCGAACACCACGGCGTCGGGCAGCATCGGATCGTAGGAGGATTCGTCGCGGCCGTGATGCTCGCGCATGGCCTGCGTCGTGGAAAAGCGATTTCCCAGCAGGGCCTGCAATGCATTCTGCAGCGCTGCGGGAAGCGGCTTGCGCAGTTTCTGCGCATCAACGATGTGATTCATTGTCTGTCTCTCTGTATTGGAATGTGACGAAACGCATGTTGCGCCGCACGCTGACTGCGTCTCGGGTTATTTCTTCGTCAAAACCGCCGTCGATTTTACTCCCTTGCCGCCAACATATTTTATATTTGTCTGACAACTTTGGCTTTGGAGAAAGTTTTTCGTCTATGCTTAGACTTCAATTTCAACCGCCATCGCAACGAATCTCATGGGCAATCGACTTTCAAAAATCGCGACGCGCACCGGCGACGACGGCAGTACAGGACTCGGCGACGGCAGCCGCACGGCCAAGGATGCTCCGCGCATTCATGCGCTGGGCGAGGTGGATGAACTGAATGCGCATATCGGCTTGCTGTTGTGCGAAGACCTGCCGGCGTCCCTGCGCACGGAACTGCTGGAAATCCAGCACGACCTGTTCGATCTCGGCGGCGAACTCTGCATTCCGGGCTACAGTCTGATCGCCGAAGCGCAAGTTGAACGGCTGGATCAATTGCTGGAGAAGTACAACGCCGATCTGCCGCCGCTCAAGGAATTCATCCTGCCCGGCGGTTCGCGCGCGGCGGCGCAGATGCACGTCTGCCGCACCGTGTGCCGGCGCGCCGAACGCGCCGTGGTGAGCCTGGCGCATACCGAAGCGGTCAACCGGCAGCCGCTCCAGTACCTGAATCGTTTGTCGGATCTGTGCTTCGTGCTGTCGCGCGTGCTCAACCGCTACGTCGGCGATAGCGACGTACTGTGGCAAAAAGATCGGGCGAAAAAATAGACGAAAGTGGCGTCAATAAAAAAGCAGCATAAGCCGAATGCCGCCCAGTTAAGTTTAAAAGGCTCCTTACCGCACGTCAGTCCATTACAACTGCCGTCCTGACGAAAGTCAGGACCCAGCGTTCGCTGGGACGACGACTGGGAAAATTGGTTTAACTGAACAGCATTAGCGGCATGAGCCGCTCTTTTTACTTGACCGCCGCGCTTCCTCAGCCGTTGTTGACCACCAGGCGCGGCTGGTCCTTGCCGAAGCGTTGCTCGATCGACGCCGCAATACCGGCGCCGTCGAGGCCGCAACTCGCCAGCAATTGGCCCGCGTCGCCATGGTCGATGAAGCGATCCGGCAAACCCAGGAGCAGGATCGGTTTGACGATGCCGGCAGCGGCCAGGGCTTCCGCCACCGCAGCGCCGGCGCCGCCCATGATGCAGCCTTCTTCGACGGTCACCAGCGCATCATGGCTGGCGGCCAGTTGCTTGACCAGTTCCACGTCCAGCGGCTTGATGAAGCGCATGTTGGCGACGGTCGCATTCAGTTTGTCGCCGGCCTCCAGCGCCGGGGCAACCATGGTGCCGAAAGCCAGGATTGCGATGCCCTTGCCTGTCCGCCGTACTTCTCCCTTGCCGAGCGGGATGGTCGTCAAGGTCTTTTCAACCGCTGCGCCGGTGCCGGAACCGCGCGGATAACGCACGGACGCTGGTCCCTTGTAAGCGAAGGCCGTCGACAGCATCTGGCGGCATTCGTTTTCATCCGACGCGGCCATGACGACCATGTTGGGAATGCAGCGCAAAAAGGCCATGTCGTAATTGCCGGCGTGGGTGGCGCCGTCGGCGCCGACCAGGCCGGCGCGGTCCAGCGCGAACGTCACGTCGAGGTTTTGCAATGCGACATCGTGGATCAGTTGATCGTAGGCGCGCTGCAGGAAGGTGGAATAAATCGCCACGACCGGCTTCAGACCTTCGCACGCCATGCCGGCGGCAAAAGTCACCGCGTGCTGCTCGGCGATGCCGACGTCGTAGTAGCGGTCGGGGAATTGCTGCTCGAACCTCACCATGCCAGAACCTTCGCGCATGGCCGGAGTGATGCCAACCAGCGTCTTGTCCTGCTGCGCCATGTCGCACAGCCAGTCGCCGAACACTTGCGTGTAGGTCAGCTTGCTGGCGGCGGCCGGCTTGATGCCTTCGGCCGGATTGAATTTGCCGGGGCCGTGGTACAACACCGGATCGGCTTCGGCCAGCTTGTAGCCCTGGCCCTTTTTGGTCACCACATGCAGGAATTGCGGGCCCTTGAGGTTCTTCAGGTTTTGCAGCGTCGGGACCAGCGAATCGAGGTCGTGGCCGTCGATCGGGCCGATGTAGTTGAAACCGAATTCCTCGAACATGGTGGCCGGCACGATCATGCCCTTGGCGTGCTCTTCAAGGCGCTTGGCCAACTCCAGCATCGGCGCCGGCAGCATCGACTTGCCGACGTTCTTGGCCTTGGCGTAGAACTGCCCGGACATCAGGCGCGCCAGATAGCGGTTGAGCGCGCCGACCGGCGGCGAGATCGACATATCGTTGTCGTTGAGGATCACCAGCAGGTTGATGTCTTCGCAAATGCCCGCATTGTTCAACGCTTCGAAAGCCATGCCGGCGGTCATCGCGCCGTCGCCGATCACGGCGATGGCATGGCGATCCTCGCCCTTGGTCCTGGCCGCCAGCGCCATGCCCAGCGCAGCGGAAATCGACGTCGACGAGTGCGCTGTGCCGAAGGTGTCGTATTCGCTTTCGGCGCGGCGCGGAAAGCCGGAGATGCCGTTGAACTGGCGCAGCGTCGACATCTGGTCGCGACGGCCGGTAAGGATCTTGTGCGGATAAGTCTGATGGCCGACGTCCCAGACGATGCGGTCTTCCGGCGTGTTGAACACGTAATGCAAGGCAATGGTCAGCTCGACCGTGCCGAGGTTGGAGGAGAGATGTCCGCCGGTCTTCGACACGGAATCGAGGACGAAAGCGCGCAACTCGTCGGCCAGCGGCTTCAACTGGGTGCGCTGGAGTTGCCGCAGGTCGGCTGGACTGTTTATCGTATTAAGCATTGCTGAGTCTTATCACCGTTAATTTGATCTTTTGCGATCATGGCCTCGCAGTAAGATCGTGGGCAGGTTCTTATGCCTTGCGTTGCACGATCAGGTCGGCAAGCTCATGCAGGCGCCGCGCCCTGTCGCCGAATTGTTCCAGCGCCTTATGCGCATCGCTGCGCAGTTTTTCCGCCAGTGCCTGCGATTCGCCGAGGCCGAGTATCGACACGTAGGTCGGCTTGTTGTCGGCGGCATCCTTGCCCGCGGTCTTGCCGAGCGTGGCGGAGTCGGCGGTTGCATCGAGAATGTCGTCGACCACCTGGAACGCCAGGCTGATCGGACAGGAATAGGCTTCCAGTCCTGCCTGCTCGGCCAGCGACAGGGATTTTCCGCTGCACGCCCCGAGCATGATGGAAGCGCGCAGCAGCGCCCCTGTTTTGAGTCGGTGCATCTGTTCCAGTTCCGCCAGCGATAACGTCATGCCGACGCTGGCCAGGTCAATGGCCTGGCCGCCGCACATGCCGGAGGAACCGGCAGCTTCCGCCAGCAGGCGCAACATCTTCAACTGGCGCGCGGCGTACTGTTCATCGTCGCCTCCGGACAGTACGGCAAACGCCTGCGCCTGCAGCGCGTCGCCGACCAGCAAGGCAGTCGGTTCGTCATATTTGACATGGACGGTCGGCTTGCCGCGGCGCATTGCATCGTCGTCCATGCAGGGCATGTCGTCATGCACCAGCGAGTAGACATGGATCATTTCCACTGCTGCTGCAGCGCGCGCCAGCAGTTGCTCCGGCGCATCGAACAATTCGCCGGCGGCATAGACCAGCAAAGGCCGCACGCGCTTGCCGCCGTCGAGCGAGGTATAGCGCATGGCCTGGTGCAGGCGGGCGGGCATTTCCGTGACCGGGGGCAAGTAGGCGTCGAGCGTGGCTTCCATGCCCGCCTGGATATGTTGCATCCAATCAAGAAATGATGAGGCATCCCCTGTCCGTGCATTCATTCGTTCTCCTCCGGCATATCGCCGGCGAGCGGCTTGAGCATGTCGCCTTCGAGCACCTTGACCTGGCTGTCGACCTTGTCCAGTTGCGCCGAGCAGAACTTGACCAGTTCCGCGCCGCGCTTGTATGCCGCGACCGAAGCTTCCAGCGGCAATTCTCCTGCTTCCATCTGGATGACCAGTTGTTCGAGCTCTTCCATCGCCTCTTCGAAAGAGGCGGGCTGGCTGGCTTTGACGGGATTCTTTGGCATAGTGGCTGATTTCGGATATAGCCCGTTATTTTAGTGCAATCCGTTACAGATAGGCGGTTAAACGCGAATCTTCCGCGGCTTCATGCTGTCAAACGTCCCTGAACAATGGGTTTTATGGCATAATCTCGAGTTCTGTCCAAAATTTCCTCTTCATATTATTTGAACATAGGTTTTTGCGGATTCTTTCTCTCTTAGGTTGGTGCAAATTAATTTGGGGGCGGAGATGTCCGATCTTGCTACTTTTGCCAAACTGGCACGCTCAAACGCGCAGTTACCGGTTGACGTCTATTTTGACGAGGCGCTTTCCAAGCGCGAAATTCACCAGTTATTCCATAAAGGCCCGCGCTACGTCGGCCATGAATTGATGGTGCCCAATGTCGGCGATTATGCGACGCTGCCATGGGAAAACGAAGGTCGTATGCTGGTGCGCAACGCGCAGGGCATCGAGTTGATTTCCAACGTCTGTCGCCACCGTCAAGCCAAAATGCTCGACGGTCGCGGCAACGCGCGCAATATCGTCTGCCCGTTGCATCGCTGGACCTACGACCTCAAGGGCGAACTGATCGGCGCGCCGCATTTCGGCGAGACGCCCTGCCTGAACCTGTCGAATACGCCATTGCAGAACTGGAACGGCCTGCTGTTCGAGAACGGCGGCAAAAACGGCATCGACGTCGCCGAGCAGTTGCAGCAACTCGGCGTCACGGAGGATCTGGATTTCTCCGGCTACCTGTTCGACCACGTCGAAGTGCACGAATGCGATTACAACTGGAAGACTTTCATCGAAGTCTATCTGGAGGACTATCACGTCGAACCCTTCCATCCGGGCCTGGGCAGCTTCGTCAGTTGCGACGACCTGCGTTGGGAGTTCGGCAAGAATTACAGCGTGCAGACCGTGGGCGTGAATCACGGCCTGGCCAAATCCGGTTCGCCGATCTACAAGAAATGGCAGGAACAGGTGCTGCGCTTCGGCAACGGCCAGCCGCCGAAATACGGCGCGATCTGGCTGACCCTGTATCCCAACATCATGGTCGAGTGGTATCCGCACGTGCTGGTGGTGTCGACGCTGTGGCCCAACGGTCCGCAAAAGACCACCAACGTGGTCGAGTTCTACTATCCGGAAGAAATCGCCCTGTTCGAACGCGAGATGGTCGAGGCTGAACGCGCCGCCTATATGGAGACCTGCATCGAGGATGACGAGATCGCCCTGCGCATGGATGCAGGTCGGCGTATACTGATGCAACGCGGCACCAGCGAAGTCGGTCCGTACCAGTCCCCCATGGAAGACGGCATGCAGCATTTCCATGAATGGTACCGGTCGCAGATCGAGGTGCAGCAAAACTGATCCACCACCGGAGGAAAGCATGCAAAAGTCGCTGAATACCCGATGTATCCGAAGTAACGGTAAAACACCAGACGATTTCTGCAGCGCCTCCGAATAAAGACGTATCCGAAGGCAGCGCCGGCTCCAGCTTGCGCTGCCTGTTTTTTTGTCCAGCTTTTTACCCGTTACGAGTTCTTGTCATGCAATCCCTCTGGATGGTTGTTGCTTCCTTGTTGTTTTCCGTCATGGGCGTCTGCGTCAAACTGTCGGCCGATTACTATTCCACCGCCGAAGTGGTGCTGTGCCGCGGCCTGATCGGCGTCGCCTTCATCTACGGCCTGATCCGCGTGCGCGGCGGCACGCTCAGGACGCCTTACCCGCGCGACCACATCATCCGCGGCGGCATCGGCGTGATTTCGCTATGGCTGTGGTTCTATTCGTTCAGCCTGCTGCCGGTGGCCACCGCCACCACGCTCAACTACATGTCGTCGATCTGGATTGCCGCGATGCTGTTCGGCGCTGCCTGGTGGCAAGGCAAGAAACGTTTTGAGTGGGGCCTGGCCGGCACTGTGCTGCTGAGCTTCGTCGGCGTGGCGATGCTGCTGCGCCCCTCGATCGATTCTGACCAGATGCTCGGTGGACTGATCGCGCTGTTTTCCGGCGTGCTGTCGGCACTGGTGTATCTTCAGGTGCGCAAACTCGGGCTGCTGGGCGAGCCGGAATATCGCGTGGTGTTCTACTTCTCGTTTACCGGCTTGCTGGCCGGCGTGGCCGGCAGCATCGCCATCGGCCGCGTGCCGTTCTGGCACGCGCATACGGCCAAGGGCCTGGCGCTGATCGTCACCGTCGGCCTGACCGCCACGCTGGCGCAAATCGCCATGACGCGCGCCTATCGTCTCGGCAATACGCTGGTCACGGCCAATCTGCAATATACCGGGATCGTGTTCGCCAGCCTGTGGGGCTTGCTGATCTGGAACGACGCGCCGGGATGGATGGGCTGGGCCGGCATCGCCATCATCCTGCTGAGCGGCATCGCTTCCACGTTCTACAATCAACGTTCGCAGCAACATTCCAGGACACCGCCCGCGGTCGATCCGATCGCTACCGAAGTATAGGAAGAACCATGACCTACGCTACCCTGATTTCCGTCGCCGATCTGGCCGCCCATCTCAACGACGCCAACTGGCTGGTGGTCGACTGCCGCCACGACCTGGCAAATCCCGACGCCGGCCGGCAGGCATACAACGCCGGCCATATCCCGCAAGCGCGCTTCGCCCACCTGGACCAAATCCTGTCAGGCGCCAAGACCGGCAGCGACGGCAAGTTCAAGGGCCGCCATCCGTTGCCGCAACGCCAGGATTTCATCGACGCCATGCAGGCGCTGGGCATCAACGCCGGCACGCAAGTGGTGGCCTACGACGCGCACGGCGGCATGTTCGCCGCGCGCCTGTGGTGGCTGCTGCGCTGGGTCGGACATGTGCAGGTTGCGGTGCTGGACGGCGGCTTGCCGGCTTGGCAGGCGCAAGGCGGCCAGTTGTCGACGGAAGCGCCGGCAACCCTGCGCGGCGACCTGCAAGACCAGCCGTCTTTGGTCGGCACCATCGACGCCGACGGCGTGGTCGCCAATCTCGGCAGCAAGGCCATGACGGTGGTCGATGCGCGCGCGGCTGACCGCTATCGCGGCGAAAACGAAACGCTGGACGCCGTCGGCGGCCATATTCCCGGCGCAAAGAACCGCTTCTTCAAGGACAACCTCGGCGCCGACGGCCGCTTCAAATCGCCCGACGCGCTGCGCAGCGAATGGAGTGCGTTGATCGATAATCCGCAAACGGCGATCATGCAATGCGGCTCCGGTGTGACTGCCTGCCACAATCTGCTGGCGCTGGAAGTGGCAGGATTGCCTGGCGCCAGGCTGTATCCGGGTTCATGGAGCGAATGGAGTTCGGATGCGTCACGCCCCGTGGCGACCGGCCCGCAGCCCTGACAACAAGCAAATATGCCGCCCGATGCCGCCGCGTCAATGAGCGTGCGCGTGGCCGGTCAGCACCAGCACGATGACCACGCCCAGGGCGATCAGGATCACTTGCGGAATCGTCTCGCGCAGCGTCGCGCGACGCTGCATTTGCGGCATCAGGTCGCTGACGGCGATGTAGATGAAGCCTGAAGAGGCGAACACCAGCACGTAGGGAATCCATTCCATGCCGCGCTCGAGCATGAAGTAGCCGAGCACGCCGCCCAGTACCGCCATCAGGCTGCATATCAGGTTGTAGGCATAAGCGCGGGCGCGTGAAAAACCGGCGTTGAGCAGCACGATGAAGTCGCCGATCTCTTGCGGGATTTCATGCGCGATGATCGCCAGTCCGGTGACCAGCCCCAGATGCGGATCGGCCAGGAAAGCGGCCGCGATCAGGATGCCGTCGGTGAAATTGTGCATGCCGTCGCCGACCAGGATCATCCAGCCGGCTTTGCCCGCTTCGCGCTTGTCGTGGCCGTGGCGATGGCCGTGTCCGTCTTCTTCGTGATGGTGGGAATGACGCAGGATGGACAGTTTTTCCAACAGGAAAAAAGCCAGCAAGCCGCCCAGCAACACGGCAAACAACATATGCGGCTCAGCCCTGGATTCGAAGGCCTCCGGCAAGGCATGCAGCAGCGAGGTCGACAGCATGATGCCGACCGACAGGCTGACCAGCCGCTCCACCATCTTCGACAGTAGCGCGAACGAGAAGATGGCGGCCGCAGTGATGCTGAATACGCCGGCGATCGTCGTCGCCAGCAGGATGGAAATCAGAGTGGAATTGATGTCAGGCCTCGATCGTCAGATGTAGCGCAGGAAGTGGCAGATTAGACCATAGCTGTTTTTTTTCGGCAAATCAGTCCTCTTCTTCGGAAGGAGGCAGCGGCGCCGGATCGACATGATCGCCTGCGGGCTTGAACAGCACCTCGTCAACGCAAAACTCCGGACGTACGCCGTCGTTCTCGATCAAGCCATGGATCATCTTCAGCAGAACTTCGTCCTGATAAGGCTTGCCAAGGTATTCGTTGATACCGAGCTCCATCGCCCGCTCGCGATGCTTGGCGGCGGTGCGCGAGGTAATCATGATGATCGGCAGCGTCGCCGTGCTGTCTATGTCGCGAATATTGCGAGCCAGGTCGAAACCGTCCATGCGCGGCATTTCGATGTCGAGCAGGACGATATCGGGCCGCATGTTCTGCAACTGATGCAGCGCGTCGACGCCATCGGTCGCCAGCACGACGTGGTAGCCCTCTCGCGTCAACAGCCGGTGCATGACGCGCCTGACAGTGAGCGAGTCGTCCACGACCAGAACCACTTTTTTGCCGGCGCTGTCGTCCGTCGTTTGCGGCGCGACATGACGCAATATTTTTTGATAGCCGTGGCGCTGCGCCAGTTGGATCGGATTGAGGATCAGGACGATGCTGCCGTCGCCCAGCACCGTCGCGCCGACCACGCCGATCATGTTCGCCAGTTGCGGTCCGATGTTCTTGGTCACGACTTCGCGGTTGCCGATGATGTGGTCGACCAGGATGGCGAGGAAATCGTGGCCGCTTTTGACGACCATCACCGGCAACGTGTAGTGCAACGGCACCCCGCGATCGTCGCCGAGCAAGGCCGAAAGATAATGCACCGGCAGCTTGCGGTCCTGCCAGTCCAGCACGCCGTCGCGAAAAACCTGCTCCTGCCTGGCGCCCTTCAGTTGCAGGACCTGCTCCACCAGCAAGGAGGGAATGGCATAGGTCTGTTCCTCCAGTTCGAGCAGCACCACCTGCGCCACCGCCAGCGACAGCGGCAGGTGGATGATGAATTGCGCTCCCTTCCCGGCTACGGTATCGATGCTGATGCGTCCGCCCAGCGAAGCCACTTCGGAACGCACCACGTCCATGCCGACGCCGCGCCCGGCAATGGCGGTGACGTTGCTGCTGGTGGAAAATCCGGGGTGGAAGATGATGCCGGTAAGTTCAGCGTCGGACAGCGGTCGACCCGGATCGATCAGTCCCTGGAGTATCGCTTTTTCGCGGATGCGCCCCAGGTTCAGCCCCTGGCCGTCGTCGGACAGCCGGATCATGGCTTCGTTGCCTTCCTGCTTCACCTCCAGCAGCAGATGGCCGACGGCATCCTTGCCGGCAGCGCGGCGCTGCTCCGCGGTCTCGATGCCGTGCGCAGCGGCATTGCGCAACAGATGTTCAAACGGCCCCACCATTTTTTCCAGGATGCTGCGGTCGAGTTCGACCGCGCCGCCGACGATGTCCAGCTTCAGGTCCTTCCCAGTCTCTTTCGCCATTTGCCGCACCAACCGATATAGACGCTCTTCGACTCCCTTGAATTGCACCATGCGCGCATGCATCAGTTCGCGCTGCATTTCCCGCGTCAGCCGGGTCTGCTGGACCAGGCCGTTTTGCGTGTGATCGACCACATCGAGCAGATTCTTCTGCAGTGACGCAACGTCGTTGACGCTCTCGGCCAGCATGCGCGTGAGTTCCTGCAAGTGTGTGAAACGATCGAACTCGAGTGGATCGAAATGCTGATGCTGCGGCTGCCGCTGATTGGATGCGGTGATCTGGATTTCCGCCTGGATTTCGATCTCGCGCAATTGCGTGCCGAGACGCGCGACGTTGTCGCCCAGATCGGCCAGATAGTCGCGCAAGACGCCGACTTCCGACTCCAGGCCTGAACGCGAAATGGAAATTTCGCCGGCCTGATTGAGCAGGTTGTCCAGAATGCCGGCGCGGATACGCACCAGCGGCGCGGCGCTTGCGGTCTTGGCGGGATCGGCTTCCGGCGCGAACGGCGCTTCGCCGGCTGGTGCAGACTCAGGCTGCGCCAAGGAAGAAGCCGACGTCGTGGCGCCTCCGGCTTGCAGCGCATCGAACAACAGCAAGCCCTGATCGTAACGCGCCAGCAGCTCGTCGATCATCTCGGCCGACGGCACGCCGTCACGCATGATTTCGTCGATACGGCTTTCCAGATCGTGCATGTGCTGCCCGAGACGCATGGCGCCGGCCATGCGCGCGCTGCCCTTGATCGTGTGCAAAGGACGCAGCAGATAATGGATCAGCGACGTGTCGCCGGGCGTCTTCTGTAGTTTGTGCAAGCTTTCGCCGATCTGCGGCAACAGGTCGCGTCCTTCTTCCAGGAAAATATCCAGCAGTTCGGGATCGAGCTTGTCGCCCATGGCGTCGGCTTGCACGCTCACAGGGACGTTGTCGCCGTTCGCCTCGGCGGCATGCTTGCCGTTGGCATCGTGGCGCCGCCGCATCTCCAGGTCGGCCAGCAAGTCGCGCAATTGCACCTGCAGGTCTTCACGCGGCGCCGGCATCCTGCATGCGGCAAACTCCTGTTGCATGGATTGCAGCGAGTGCACCGCCTGCAGCAGGCCGACGCAGGTCGGAGCATCGAGCAAACCCGGATAATTTTCCAGGAACTGCATGATGTCGTCGAGCGGCTGCGCCAATTCCCGCAAAGCAGAGAACCCGACGGAAGCTGAACTGCTTTTGAGAGAATGCGTGGCGCGCAGCGCTTCCGGCGAGATGATCGCGGGAAGCTGCTGCTGCCATTGCGCGATTTCTTCGGCAAGGATGTCCAGCAAATTCTCCGATTCCTCGCTGTAGATCTGATGCAGCCTAGCCGGCAACTCCAGATCGCCGATACGGCAGACGGCGTCGGCAGGCGATGAAAGCGCAGCCTGTGTCTCGGCAGCCGGCTGCGACAGCCTGGACTTTATTTCCTCCGGAGAAAAGGAGAATGCCTCGCCGTGCGCGACACGCTCGGCGGCGGCGATCAGCGCATCCGGCCGTCGCCGCGATTTGCCGTGTTCCCTGATCTCGCGGACCCATGCCGCGATTTCATGCTCGGCATACTCCAGCAAGGCATGGTCGCTGGCATTGCCGGGCCTGCCCGTCGCCTGCCATGCGTTGAGAAAATCTTCCAGGGCCATTGCGCCTTTGCCCAGGGCATTCAATCCCACCATGCGGCCGCTACCTTTGATGGTATGGAATCCCTGGCGCAGCAGGGTGACATGCGCCATGTTTGCCGGTTCTTGGCGCGCCGACGCCAGGGCTACGGCGATCCCGGTCAGCACTTCCAGCGCTTCTGCCAGGAAGACGTCGAGCAACTCAGTGTCGATATCCTCTTCTTCGTCTGCATCGATCGTTGCGGCTGTCGGCGCTATCGCTTGCGAAGACGCCTCGACGGATTGTTCCTCGCCATCGGCGGCAGAGTTTTCCGGCAGCGCCGCTGTGCCCATGCCCTCAGCCTCATCGGCGAGTATGCCTGCATACGGCATTCCCAGTCCCCGGGAACGACGCATGATCGGCAGCGACAGGCTCAATGCGGCGAGATTGTGCGAGAGACGCGACAGCAGCCGAGCCTCCTGATCCGGCACGCCGGGACAAGGCAATCCTCGGATATCGGCGACGCAGGTCTTAAAAAGCGCGGCGACCGCCCCAAGCTGCAGCATTGCCGCGACCGCAGCGAGTCGCGCTGCAATATTTGCCGCTTCCGGTAGATCGGCCGATGCGCCGCTGCCGTCGGCATGGCCTTCCAGCAATGCTTCTATCCTGGCGAGGTCCACCGTCAATTCTTCCATGGCGACGCCCACGGCATCTCGGTGGAACACCGCACCCATTGCGGCGTCGATGCCGCCGGCATCGACTATCGGAACATCTCCCGACAAGGCCGACGTCAGCCGCTGGATGATCGCATTGACCTGATCGGGAAAACATTCCGGCAAATCCCGGATATGCCGCAGGCATTGCTCCAGGAACAGCAAGCCCTTGGCCATTTCAAGGCCGACGGCAATCTGCGGCCCGGCCTGGATGGCGTCGTGCGCCAGATGCGACATGCCGCTCAGCAGTTCGCCGAGCGCCGGCACATCCAGTTCATCGCACAGTGCATTAAGATGCGCCAGTTCGTGCTCGAAGGAAGTCGCCTGGATTGCATCGCCGCCGGCTTCCAGCAATTTTTCCCATGCGCCCTGGACCCGCACCGCCTGCTCCCGGGCTCGCGTCGACAAATTGCCGCGGACATCGCCATAGCGGACGTCCAGGTAATCTTTCTGGCGCAAATCGTGCAAACCATTGGCGGCCTTGATCCGGGCGCTGCCGATGTCGGTAACGGGCGCCAGCGATACGAAAAACAAGGCATCGCGCAGCAAGTGCGCGTCGATGATAACGGCACTGTCAGTTGTGCCGGCCAGACGGCGCAGTTGCAAATTGATTTGTCCGAGAAACTGTTTGACATACTGATCGCCGACGATCTCTCCGTACGCCAAAGCGGCAACTGCCGCCGCCAGGGCGCGCCAGAAAATCCTCACGTTGCCGTCATCCTGCGCACGCGCGATCTGGTCGACAACGGCCTGCATGTCGCGCAAATGCAGGAGGGAAGCATCTGTATCCGTTGCGCGAAAATAAGACAGCAAGCTGCGCTCGAACGCCGCCCGGCATGCCGCGTGGCCAGGAAAGACATCCTCAGCCGCCGTATCGTCGTCATCCGGAAACGACAAGGTCTCAACATCGCGGCGATATGCAAGGACGAGATCCGACGGATGTATCCTTTCCGCACCGCGCAGAACCAGCAAATTCTTGTAGACGCTGAACAAACACAACGGATGCGGGGCAATACTTTCGGCAATGTCGTCAAGATACGCGAGCATGGCCTGACACGCCCGCTGCACCTCGGCTCTGCCCTCAACATCGGTATGTCCGGCGTCGAATACATCCGTCATGGCGGCAATCAATGTCGCCAGCGACATTTCGCCGATAAAGGACAGCGTCTTGGCGCCTTGCAGCAAGGTCTCGCGCGCCTGCGATGCCGACGGATTGTCGCTGTCCAGCACGCGAGCCGCCTCGGCGACGACTTCGGTCAACCCCGGCGCCAGCAGAATCAGGGCAGCAGGATCGGGGCCGGACCGCGGCAGCGCTTCGACGATGGGATCGGTGGTCATGTCGGTGCCGAAAAATATACGCAGCGGCAAGGCGTCAGGAAATCGTGACGCGGAAGCGGGCTACCGAATTCTTCAACAGTTCGGCGAGGTCATGCAGTTCATTGAACAAGGACAGGACTTGCTCGCGGCGCTGTTCGATGATTTCATTCTCGCTGAGGATGCTCTGGATGTTCTGCGCCACACTGTTGGCTGATGTCGCCTGATTTCCGGTCGAGGAGGAAATGTCCTGGATCAGTTCGGCCAGTTGGTTCGACACGCGCCGGATGTCCGACAGCGAAGCGCCGGCGGCATCGGAAAGCTTGGCGCCTTCGACCACCCCGGCGGTCGACTTTTCCATCGCCGCGACGGCATCGTGCGTATCGGCCTGAATCATGCGCACCAGCGCGCCGATCTGGCGCGTCGCTGCGCTGGAACGCTCCGCCAGGCGCTGGACCTCTTCCGCAACGACGGAAAAACCGCGCCCTGCTTCGCCGGCGGACGCCGCCTGGATAGCCGCGTTGAGCGCGAGCACGTTGGTCTGCTCGGTAATGTCGGAGATCAGTTCGGTGATCTCGCCGATTTCCTGCGACGACTCACCCAAGCGTTTGATGCGCTTGGAAGTCTCCTGAATCTGTTCGCGAATTTCATTCATGCCCTTGACCGCATCTTCCACCGCCTTGGCGCCGCGCTCGGCCACCACCACCGAATGACGCGCCACGTCGGCGGATTTGTTGGCGGAGAGCGATACGTCGGTGATCTGTATCGACATTTCCAGCATCGACTGGCCGGTATCGTGGATGCGGCGAGCCTGTATCTTGCCGGCGCTGGTCAGTTCCTGGGTATTTTCCTTGACCTGATTGGACGCCGCCGCCACTTGCGAGGCGGTGTGCGTGACCTGTCCGACCAGGCCGCGCAGTGCTTCCACCGTATAGTTGACCGAATCGGCAATGGCGCCGGTGATATCTTCCGAGACGGTGGTGTGCACGGTGAGGTCGCCGTCCGCCACTTTCTGCAACTCGTTCATCAGACGCAGGATCGCAGCCTGGTTAATGGCGTTGGTGCGCATGGCGCGCTCTTCCTGCTGTTGCGCGTGCAGCCGTTGCGCTTCCGCTTCCTGGCGGCGCAGTTCGGCTTCTTCGGCATTGCGGCGGCTGCTCTGCAACTGCACCCAGGCGATACCGATGCCGCAGATCAGCGCCGTCAGCATCGACGCCAGCATGACCCAGAAGGTCCAAGAACGCGATTCCTGCGCCTGCCGATAATCGTTTTGCAGCACGGTCAGATGTTGCTTCAGGGTTTCATTCTCGAGGAAGACCAGTTGTTCGGACTGCTTGGCCGCGATGAAATTTTGCAGGTTGCCGAGAATGTTGGCGACCAGCGGCTGGTATTCGCCGAACACTTTTTCCAGCTCGCCGAGCTTGTCGCGCACGTCCTTGTCGCGTGCGGCGCCGATGCCGAGGATTTCGCTGCCGTTCAGGAAGCCGTCGATAATGTCGCGGAAGGTGTTGACGTCCTTACCCAGCAAGAAAGCGGTTTCCGGATTGACGCCTTCGGACGTCAGAAATTCATTGGCGCTGCGGCCCAGACGCAAGGTCAGCAATACCAGTTGCCCGGCTGCGGCGATTTCGCGTGGAGAATTGCCGCCCTGCGATTGCAGCATCGAAATCTGCTCGCTCAGGTCGAGCAGATTGGGAGACAGCAATCGCAAGCGCGCCAGCGTGACGCCGAAACCGGTCAGCTCCGGCTGCAACTTGAGGATGGTGGCGGCAGCCTTGTCGGTGTGGTCCCATATTTTTTGCACATCGGTGAGCACCCCGATCATTTCCGGCTCGGGCTTGCGTATGGTGTAGCCTTGATACTCGCCGCCGCGCATCAACACGTTCAGGCCCTGGTTGAATTCCCTGCGGCTTTCCGAGAGCTGGCTGAACGCTTCTCGATTGCCCTGAATGGCGTTCGGCACGGCCTTGCCGATACGTTGGGAATGCATGACCAGATCGCTGGTGATATGCGCTTGCAAGCTGGCGTGGATATAGTGCTTGGAACCCAGCCAAAGGAAAAAGAACATGGAAAGCAGCGCCATGATCAACAGCAACAGCAGGATGCGCGTCTGCGCACGCAGCGAGTGGCGGCCGATGAAAGGCAACCGCGTATGCTGGTAGCGCTGCATGTACTGACCGGCTTTCGCGCTGACAAGCGACGCCGGATTCGCCTGTTTTCCTGACGATGCGACTGTTTTATTTTTTGATAGATACGGCAGCTTCAATGCCATGACTAAGGCTCCTTATTACCTGGTCGCTGCCACGCGGCGTGCGATTTCATTTTACAATCCGACATGCAAGAAGCGCGGATCGCCGACGATGCCGGCAAGACTGATTTCAGTCCATTCGTTCCTGTCGCCGTCGAGGTAGCAGTTCTTTGCATCTGCCGATGCATTCTTGTCGTCTTTTCGGAGCGTCATCTCCTGGATATGACGCAATCCCAGCACCCGGGACACCATGAAGCCGCTGGTGACGGACAGCGCGCCAGAGACGACGATGACGCGGTTTTCCTTTCCCGGGGCCTGCAATTCGCCGCCGAGGAAGCGATCAAGGTCGACCACGCCGATGAGATTGCCGCGCACATTGGCGAGTCCGAGATACCAGTCCTTGGTCAACGGCACCTTGGTGACGGGCATGAGACTGACGATTTCTCCGGCCTCGCGCAAATCGAGCAGGCAACGCCTGTCTCCGACCATCACGCCCAAGCGACTCTCGCGCATACCGGAGCCGTCGCGCGCGGCGTTCATGCGCTCCAGCAGGCGTGCCTGGAACTCATGCAACCTGCCGTGCTTCCATTGTTCGGGAACTGAGCCCACCGTCACTTCTTCTGTCATAGCGCCTTCATCCTGCCGGTCGGTCAGCCGATGGCGGCAATCTTGGACAGTAGCTCCTGCCCATTGACCGGCTTGACAATATATTCGCACGCTCCCTGACTGAGGGCCCAGATACGGTCCGTTTCCTGATCCTTGATGCTGCAGATCATGACCGGGATATCTTTCATGACCGGATCGCGAGTGATCAGACGCGTGATCTGAAAGCCATTCTTGCCCGGCATGACGACATCCATCAACACCAGTTGCGGCCGGTTGAGTCTGATTTTCTCTATCGCTTCTTTACCGTTGCCGGCAGTGTCGACTTCAAACCCGTTCCTGCCGAGGATATCAGCCAACAGATAGCGGTCCGTCGGCGAGTCGTCGACGACAAGGATTTTCTTGATCCCCATTGCGCTGTTGCTCCCTGCCTGAAATGCGCTAGAAAGACGCGGCAGCTTCCTTCGCTTTCGCGTACGTCCCGACAGCCTGCAGCAAACTGTCTTCCGAAAACGGCTTGGTCATGAACGCGGCCGCACCGACAATCGCGCCGCGCGCCCGGTCGAAGAGTCCGTCCTTGGACGACAGCATGATCACCGGAGTTGCATGGAATCTTGCATTTTTTTTAATTAATGCACAAGTCTGGTAACCGTCCAGCCTTGGCATCAGGATGTCGCAAAAAATGAGTGCAGGGTCGCAATCGACGATTTTGGATAAGGCGTCAAAGCCATTTTCGGCCAGGATGACCTGATGGCCGGCATGGCCGAGGAAGATTTCGGCGGAACGGCGGATGGTGCTGCTGTCGTCGACGACAAGGATCCGGAGCGCCGTTTGAGCCTGGATATCCGCCATCGATGCCTCCCTGGAAAAGCATTGTTTTGCGCGGCAGGACGTCGCCGACTCAGCCGACTATAGCAAAACACCCGCGCGTGCGATAAATGGAACAAACCCGCCTTATCCCCTTATTTGACGTAAAGCAGGATCATTGAGGATGTTGGTTGCAAAAACCACGGAGTTGCTGGATGCACAGGATGCGCAAACGCCTGCGCTCAGAGAGCGACCATTTCAAAGTCTTCCTTGCGGGCGCCGCATTCCGGACAAGTCCAGTTGATAGGCACGTCTTCCCAGCGTGTGCCTGGAGCAATGCCCTCGTCCGGCAAGCCGGCTTCTTCGTCGTAGATCCAACCACAAATCAGGCACATCCAAGTCTTAAATTCTGTTTTGCTATCGCTCACGGCTGACTTCCCTCAATTCAATCAAGTAAAATGGTAAACCAGATATCTTAATCTACTCGTCGTGCAAAACCAAACATCTCCACTGATATTAACCTTTGGCGCAGCCGACCCGGTCGGCGCAACCGGCATCCAGGCCGACCTGGCCACGTTCGCCGCCATGGGTTGCCACGGCTTGTCCATTATCACTTCCATTCTGGTCGGCGATACGGCGCGTATCGAAGACATTCAGGTCATCGACGTCGACTGGATGGCGGATCAGGCTCGCGTGATTCTGGAAGATATGCCGGTAGCGGCCTTCAAGGTCGGTGCAGTCGGCAGCATCGAGAATATTTCCGCAATCGCCGAAATCGTCTCCGATTATCCCGACATCCCCCTGATCCTCGACCCCTTCATCACCGCCATGCCCACCCAGGAAGGCGACGATGACGACAACCTGATCGCCATCCGCGAGCTGCTTATTCCGCAAACCACGCTGATGCTGGCTTCCGCCGTGGAACTCAACCGGCTAGCCGAAACCTGGCGCGAGCCGGTCCCCAACGACGCGCTTCAGCTCGACGCCATGCGCATCATCGAAATGGGCTGCGAATACTTGTTCATCACCGGCATGCCGGGCGAGACGCACGAAGTCGTCAATGCCCTGTTCGACGACTCCGGCGTGGTGCGCCGCGACAGTTGGCAACGCCTGCCGGGCGCCTTTACCGGCGCCGGCTCGACGCTGTCGGCCGCCATCTGCGCGATGCTGGCCAATGGCCTGGAAATCCCGGAAGCCGTGTCCGAAGCGCAGGAATTCACCCTCGCCGCCCTTGCCCACGCACAACGCCTGGGCATGGGCAAGCTGATCCCCGACCGCTATTTCTGGGCGCGCGAATCCGACGAACCCAACTAAACACTTTCTCATTCCGCATGAACGCACAAAACTCCGGCATCACCGATATCACCAACGCATCCCTGTTCGCCCGCGCCCAGAAAACCACGCCCGGCGGCGTCAACTCTCCCGTGCGCGCCTTCCGTTCGGTGGGCGGCACGCCGCGCTTCATCACAAAGGCGCAAGGCCCGTACTTCTGGGATGCGGAAGATCGCCGCTACATCGATTACATCGGCTCATGGGGGCCGGCCATCGTCGGCCACGCCCATCCGAAAGTGGTGCAAGCCGTGCAGGAAGCTGCCGCGCGCGGCCTGAGCTTCGGCGCGCCGACCGAAGGCGAAATCGAAATGGCGGAAGAAATCTGCAAGCTGGTGCCATCCATCGAACAAGTGCGACTGGTGTCGAGCGGCACCGAAGCGACCATGAGCGCCCTACGACTGGCGCGCGGCGCCACCAAACGCGACAAGATCGTCAAGTTCGAAGGCTGCTACCACGGCCACGCCGATTCCTTGCTGGTGAAGGCCGGCAGCGGTTTGTTGACGTTCGGCAACCCGACCTCATCGGGCGTGCCGGAAGATTTCGTCAAGCACACGCTGGTGCTTGACTACAACAACACACAACAACTGGAAGATGCCTTCAAGGCCGCTGGCAATGAAATCGCCTGCGTGATCGTGGAGCCGGTCGCCGGCAACATGAATCTGGTGCCGGCCACGCCCGTATTCCTGCAGACCATGCGCCGCCTGTGCACCGAATACGGCGCGGTCCTGATTTTCGACGAGGTGATGTCGGGTTTCCGCGTCGCCTTGGGCGGCGCGCAAGCGCTGTATGGCATTACGCCGGACCTGACCGCACTCGGCAAGGTCATCGGCGGCGGCTTGCCGGTCGCCGCCTTCGGCGGTCGCGCCGACATCATGAAGCACCTGGCGCCGCTGGGTGGGGTGTACCAGGCCGGCACGCTGTCGGGAAACCCAGTCGCGGTGGCGGCGGGACTGACGACGCTCAGGATCGTCCAGGAAGCCGGTTTCTACACCCGGCTGGCCGCACAGACGCGCAAGTTGGCCGACGGCCTCTGCGAAGCCGCCAGAGCCTCCAACGTGACATTTTCCGCCGATACACTGGGCGGCATGTTCGGCCTGTATTTCTCCGCGGCCGTGCCGACCAGCTATGCTGAAGTCATGCAGGGAGACAAGGAGCGTTTCAATGCCTTCTTCCATGCCATGCTCGACGCCGGCGTGTATCTGGCGCCATCGGCCTTTGAAGCCGGTTTTGTCTCGGCACAGCATGACGATGCCATCATCGCTGAGACGATCGCGGCGGCGCACAACGCTTTTGCCGCCATCGCGCG
This sequence comes from Herbaspirillum sp. RV1423, assembly GCF_000577615.1. Lineage (GTDB taxonomy): Bacteria > Pseudomonadota > Gammaproteobacteria > Burkholderiales > Burkholderiaceae_D > Herbaspirillum. Next base: position 45,126 of record NZ_CBXX010000023.1, on the reverse strand, counting down.
ATAGCAGGTTGTTAATATTTAATGCATTCCTGCAACATGGAATACATCAAGCCCGCCCAACAAAAAAGGACGCCTGAGCGTCCTTTTTTTATGTCTTGGAAGACCTTGTTGCCAGTCTATGTCGGCAAAAATTATGCCGAGAACGACGACCCGCAACCGCAAGTGGTTGTGGCATTCGGATTCTTGATCACGAACTGCGCGCCTTCGAGATCGTCCTTGTAGTCGATCTCTGCGCCGACCAGGTACTGGTAGCTCATCGAATCGATCAGCAACTGAACACCGTTCTTGGTCATGGTAGTGTCGTCTTCGTTGACGATTTCATCGAAGGTGAAACCGTACTGGAAACCTGAGCAGCCGCCACCCTGCACGAACACGCGCAGCTTCAGGTCAGGGTTGCCTTCTTCTTCGATCAGTTGCGCAACCTTGGCGGCGGCGCTGTCGGAGAAGACCATAGGTGATGGGATCGAGGTATCTGGAATTTCTGCAACGGCATTCATATTAAGCTCCTGCATCAGCGGACAATGAAGACATTATAAGGTGTCTGAAAAAATCATGCATCGCCGCCGCTTGACGCGGCCAGCTTGAGTACCGGGGCCTCTTCTGTGTGGCCGTGGCTGAGCTTGCCGGAGACCAGCGCGCCACCATGCATTTCCAGAGCCTTGTAATACACATCTCCAGTTATGCGGGCTTTCGGCTGTAATTCAAGTAGCTCGACTGAATGAACATCGCCAATGATTTCGCCGTTGACGATCAGGTGTACCGCACGAATTTCGCCGACGATCTTGGCATGCTCGGAAATCACCAGAACGCTGGGCTGGCCGGGCTCGGCATTGATATTACCCTTGATATGACCGTCGATGCGCAGGCCGCCCTTGAAATTGACATCACCCTGGATATTGGTGGAAATGCCGATCAGGCTGTCGATGGTGCTCTTGGATTTACGTCCCAACATGATTTCACCTCACAAATTCACGGATTGCTGGGCGCGCATCTGGCCTCTTTCGAGTACGCGAGCCTGAATCGCCTTGATGGTTGCCCCCTCGGGCAAGGTCAACACACCTTCCACCCGTTGATAATACTTGAATGCGAGCTTGTAGCGCGCCAGATCTGTGGCGTTTTGCTCGGGGAAGTTGATAATAGCACTTTTGCCGCCCTGCAACACTGTTACGCTCAGTTGCAAGTTACCCACAAACTGCCGGCCTTTTTCACCCTGAATCGCCAGCAACTGGTAACGCACCTGATTCGGCACCACGATCTCGGCCTTGAGACGCTGGATGGTCACCCCGTCAACGCCGACATTGGTTGGCAACAAGCTTTCAAAGAATGACAGGTCTTCCTTCAGCTTGGCATTTTCGGTTTCCAGCGTCTTGATCTGGCCCGCAAGTTGCGTCTGGGCCGAACGCTCGATATTGAGCTGGCTCTCGGCGGCATTGGCGGTCGCGGAGAACTGCTCGCGCTCGGCATTCAATTTTTTCACCTGTTCGGTCAGCTCTGCAACCTGGTCGCGCATGCCGTCAGGATTCAGACCGGCGAAATTACTGCGCCCCAAATCGTAGGCCCACATTGCCACGGCACCGCCCAGACCAACCACCACCGCCAGAAACACCGCCCGCAAGGGCCAGGGCATATGGCGCTTGATGGTCATTTTCGGCGCCGAAATCGACATGCGCCGGACCCATAGTCTGTATTTCACGGCAAGACAGGCACATGCATCAGACCAGTGGTTTCATCCAGCCCGAACATGAGGTTCATGCACTGCACAGCCTGGCCGGAAGCGCCCTTGACCAGATTGTCCTGCACCACCAGCACGACCACGGTGTCGCCATTGTCCGGACGGTGCAGCGCAATGCGCAGCATATTGGACGCACGCGTAGTACGTGTTTCCGGGTGGGAACCGAACGGCATGACGTCGATGAAAGGCTCGCGCTTGTAGGCGTCTTCAAACAGCGCCTGCAATGCGGCATTGTCGATGTCCTTGGTCAGGCGCGCATACAGCGTCGAATGCATGCCTCGGATCATCGGCACCAGGTGCGGCGTGAACAGCAGGCCGATCTTGTCGTCGGTCAGCGTGCCCAGACGTTCCACGGTTTCCGGCGAGTGGCGGTGGCCGGAAACTCCATAAGCCTTGAAATTGTCGGAAGCTTCCGAAAACAGCGTGGCGATTTCCGCCTTGCGACCCGCGCCGGAGACGCCCGATTTGCAATCGGCGATCAGATGCGACGCATCGATGGCGCCAGCCTTGAGCAACGGCGCAAAGCCCAGTTGCATGGTGGTCGGATAACAACCCGGATTGCCGACGATGCGCGCCTTCCTGATGTTTTCGCGGTTAAGCTCAACCAGGCCGTAAGCAGCTTCCTTGAGCAGCTCAGGGCAACTATGCGGCATCTTGTACCATTTTTCAAACGCGGCGACGTCTTGCAGGCGGAAGTCGGCCGCCAGGTCGATGACCTTGACGCCGGCGGCGAGCAACTCTGGCGCCTGCGCCATCGCAACGCCATGCGGGGTCGCAAAGAAAACCACGTCGCAATCGGTTAATTTAGCCTTGTCCGGCGAGGAAAAAGCGATATCGACGCGACCGCGCAGCGACGGATACATTTCGGCAACCGGCATGCCATCTTCCTTGCGCGATGTCACTGCCTGCAATTGCACCTCAGGATGCGCGGCGAACAAGCGCAGCAATTCCACGCCTGTGTATCCTGTGCCGCCGACGATACCAACCTTGATCATGTTTTTCCTTGCTGAAAGAGCGTGCCTCGAGAGCGTTTTATTTTAACAGGAGAATATTGCCGTCACATTACCTGAAAATGATGCGACTCGAAACCCAAAAAAGACCCAAAAAACACATCGCTCGTCGGAACCGTTTCGCCGCCATAATGCAAAAAGCCGCCAGGCATTTCGCCGGCGGCTTTTCGGTGCTGCGAGTGTGCTGAAAAGCACGCGTCGGAATTAACGCTTGGAGAATTGCTTTGCGCGACGTGCCTTGCGCAGACCAACCTTCTTACGTTCGACTTCACGTGCATCGCGTGTCACGAAGCCGGCCTTGGACAGTTCCGGTTTCAACGTTGCATCGTAGTCGATCAGAGCGCGGGTGATGCCGTGACGAACGGCGCCTGCCTGGCCGGATTCACCGCCGCCGTGGACGTTGACCATGATGTCGAAGCGTTCGACGTTATTGGTCAGTTCCAGTGGTTGACGAATCACCATCAGGCCGGTTTCGCGCGAAAAATATTCGTTCGCGGGCTTGCCGTTGACGACGATCTTGCCCGAGCCGGACTTGATGAATACACGAGCCACTGCACTCTTGCGACGGCCGGTTCCGTAATTGTAGTTACCGATCATGTCTGTTCCTTAGAGTTCGAGTGCTTTAGGTTGCTGAGCAGCGTGCGGATGGTTGCCATCTGCATAAACCTTCAGCTTCTTGATCATCGCGTAGCCGAGCGGGCCCTTGGGCAGCATGCCCTTGACCGCTTTTTCCAGCGCGCGACCTGGAAAACGCTGTTGCATTTTCAGGAAATTGGTTTCGTAGATGCCGCCTGGATAGCCGCTGTGACGGTAGTACGTCTTTTCAGTTGCTTTGGTGCCAGTGACACGCAGTTTGCCGGCATTGATCACGACGATGAAATCGCCCGTATCGACGTGCGGAGTAAATTCTGGTTTGTGCTTGCCGCGCAGTCGGAGTGCCACTTCGCTGGCAACACGTCCGAGGACTTTGTCCGTCGCGTCAATCACGAACCACTCGCGCTTTACCTCATGGGCTTTAGCGGAAAAGGTTTTCATGTTGACTTCCTAAGTTAAAAATTAAACGCTCAATGTGGCGGTTCTGCGGCTATCGAACGGCGCATTGCGGTGCTTTGCTCGCGCTTTGTTCGTGATGCCGTCGCAGACTCTTCCTTGTTATCTTTCCCAGAGCGCACGGAAAGCCGAGAATTATAGCCTTTTCAAGGACTTAGCGTCAAACCCTTTATTCCCCGAGCCGCACGCCGTAGCCGTTTCGGCACATTTGCCTATGAACGCACGCCGGGATCAGGAGACAAAAAAAACCCGAAACGAGGGTTCCGGGTTTAAATCCACACCAAAGGAGGAGGGTGGAGGAGACATTGGCAGATTGCGTCAAAACGTCAATCAGTGAATTCAATATAGCAAACGAAATTGTGCGCCGCAAGATTTAATTTTGTCTATGTGGCGTAATTTAGAATTGAGTAAATGCCATTTTTTTTGTGCTTTGCAATATGCATTTTTTTGCCTATTTTCAGTCTGATATCTTTGGTGGCCCCAACCGGATTTCCGGGAAAAGTTACAATAGCGGCCTCCCTCTTCTTTACCAAACGAGAACGCATATGGAATGCACAGTACGCTGGACCGGTCTTTCCGGCATGACCTTCCTGGCCGAAACCGGCTCCGGCCATGTAGTCGCAATGGACGGCGCCCCGGACGGCGGCGGTCGCAACCTGGCGCCGCGCCCGATGGAAGTGGTGCTGCTGGGCACGGGAGGCTGCACTGCCTATGACGTGGTGGTGATTTTGCGCAAAAGCGGCCAGGATATTCGCGGCTGCGAAGTGACGCTGAAGTCGGAACGCGCCGAACAGGATCCGAAAGTGTTCACCAAGATCCACTTCCACTTCACGGTGCGCGGTCGCAACCTGAAGCAAAACGTAGTGGAGCGCGCCATCAAACTGTCGCACGACAAATATTGCTCGGCCTCCATCATGCTGGAGAAGACCGCTGAAATGACACATTCGTTTGAAATCGTCGACGACCTAGGCGACCAGGTGCAGCAACAGCAGTAAGGTTCAGCCTTGCCGCGAGGGCCATGCTGAACCTTGGCGTCAAATGCGAACGTTCAAATACGGTAGGCCACGGTAGTCATGACTTTCGACATCATTTTCATGATGCCGCGAATCGGTGCCGGCATGTCGGCGGCGCCCAGAGCCTTGGCGGCCTGGCCGTGTTCGACTTCATCCTTGCGCATCTGATCCACAATCGCGCGCGACCTGGCGTCTTGCGGCGGCAGCTTTTCCAGATGGCTGATCAGGTGCAGCTCGACCTGGCGCTCGGTTTCAGCGACGAAGCCGAGACTGCGCGCATCGCCGACGCGCGCGGCGATCGTGCCGAGCATGTAAGAACCGGCATACCACAATGGGTTCAGCAAACTCGTGCGTGAACCCAGTTCGCGCAAACGCTCTGCGGTCCATGCCAAATGGTCTTCCTCTTCAATGCCGGCATGAGCGAACTGCTGCTTCAATGCAGGCGTCCGGGAAAAGCGGCCTTGCGCATCGTACAGCGCCTGCGCGCACACTTCGCCGACATGGTTGACGCGCATCAGGCCCGCGCTGTGGCGCTTTTCTTCATCGCTCATGGCGGCATCGGCGATCTGCCCTGCCGGATTCGGCCGCGATGACGCCACCACGCCGCTGACGACGCGCAGCGCCTTGTCCAGATCGTGAATCAGTTTATCGGCGAATAACATAGCGCGCTCTCATTCCAAAATAAGCCGGCACAGCCGGTACATCAGGCCATTTTCCAGTTCACGGTTTCGCCGCCGTTGAGCGGCACGACGGTAGCGTCGCCCATCGGCAATTCGGCCGGAATGGTCCAGCTTTCGCGGCGCAACGTCACCGTGCCTTCGTTGCGCGGCAAATCGTAGAAGGCCGGGCCGTTGAAGCTGGCGAAAGCCTCCAACTTGTCCAGCGCACCGGCCTGGTCGAACGCCTGCGCATACAGTTCCAGCGCATGCAAAGCGGTGTAGCAGCCGGCGCAACCGCAGGCATGCTCTTTCAGGCCCTTGGCGTGCGGCGCCGAGTCGGTGCCGAGGAAGAACTTGTCGCTGCCCGACACCGCTGCCGCCACCAGCGCCTGACGATGCGTCTCGCGCTTCAGGACCGGCAGGCAATAGTAGTGCGGACGAATGCCGCCCTTGAAAATTTCATTGCGGTTGTACAACAGGTGATGCGCGGTAATCGTGGCGGCGGTCGGCCCCTCGGCCGACATCACATAGTCGGCAGCGTCCTTGGTGGTGATGTGTTCGAACACGACTTTCAGTGCGGGCATATCGCGGCGCAGCGGCTGCATCACGCGTTCGATGAAGACGGCTTCGCGGTCGAAAATATCGATCGCGGGGTCGGTGACTTCGCCATGGACCAGAAAAGGCATGCCGACTTCCTGCAGCGCTTCCAGCGTCTTGTAGCACTTGCGCAGGTCGGTCACGCCAGCGTCGGAATTGGTGGTGGCGCCGGCCGGATACAGTTTGACTGCGTGCACGAAACCGCTTTCCCTCGCCTTACGGATCTCTTCCGGCGGCGTATTGTCGGTCAGGTAGAGCACCATTAGCGGCTCGAACGTGGAGCCGGCCGGCAACGCTGCCAGAATACGGTCGCGATAGGCGCCGGCCAGCGCCACTGTGGTGACCGGCGGCTTCAGATTGGGCATGACGATCGCGCGCGCGAACTGACGGACGGTGTGCGGCAACACGCTCGCCAACGTCGCGCCGTCGCGCAAATGCAAATGCCAGTCATCCGGACGGGTAATGGTCACTACGTCGCTCATCGCTCTTCTCTTCCCTGACAGTTCTGTTTTCCCTATGCACACGCTGCGTTGCCTGCATCGCCTGCGCGAGTACGAAATCCACCTATTTTACCGCATGGGTGCGGCAGGCGATTGCGCCACATCGAGCGCAGGCGACCTTCCAGAAAGCAAAAAACCGCTGCGGCCGGGGCCGGAGCGGTTTGATGCGGACCGGACACCAAGGCGTCCAAACCCATCGATCAGTGCGTGATGATCTTGGCCAGGAAGTCACGCGCACGTTCCGAACGCGGTGAACCGAAGAAGTCCTCCTTCTTGCAATCCTCGACGATCAACCCCTTGTCCATGAAGATAACGCGGTTGGCGACCTTGCGCGCAAAGCCCATTTCGTGGGTCACGACCATCATGGTCATGCCTTCCTGCGCCAGGCCGACCATGACGTCCAGCACTTCGTTGATCATTTCCGGGTCGAGCGCCGAAGTCGGCTCATCGAACAGCATCGCGATCGGATCCATCGACAGCGCGCGGGCAATCGCCACACGTTGCTGCTGGCCGCCCGACAACTGGCCGGGGAACTTGTCTTTTTGCGCGATCAGGCCGACGCGATCCAGGTATTTCAGGCCCTTTTCGGTCGCTTCGTCAACGCTGCGGCCCAGCACCTTGACCTGGCCGATGGTCAGGTTTTCGCGGATCGACAGATGCGGAAACAGTTCGAAGTTCTGGAACACCATGCCGATGCGTGCACGCAGCTTCGACAGGTTGGTCTTCGGATCGCCGACGGAAACGCCGTCGACGGTGATCGTACCCTTCTGGAACGGCTCCAGGCCGTTGACGGTCTTGATCAGCGTCGACTTGCCCGAGCCCGACGGACCGCAAACCACGACGACGTCGCCCTTGGCGACGCTGGTGGTGCAATCGGTGAGAACCTGAAAGCTGCCGTACCACTTGCTGACATTGTTGAGTTCAATCATTTATTTCTCCTAATTCCTGAATACGGTATGTCCGCCGGCGTCAGGCGCAGTCCGCGCCGGCGAGAATCGGTTAGCGAATGATGGCGATCTTGTGCTGGAAGCGTTTCACAAATTGCGACAGCGCGAAGCTGAGCACAAAGTAGACCACGGCGACAAACAGGTACATTTCCACCAGGCGGCCGTCGCGCTGGGCGATCTTGGATGCACTGGTCACAAAATCCGGCACCGAACCCAGCACATACACCAGCGACACGTCCTGGAACAGCACGATGGTCTGGGTCAGCAGGATCGGCGTGACGTTGCGGAACGCCTGCGGCAGCACCACGTTGCCCATCATTTGCCAGTAGTTCATGCCGATGGCGTAGCCGGCGAATACCTGGCCGCGCGGGATCGACTGGATACCCGAACGCATGATTTCGCAATAGTACGCAGCTTCAAACAGGATGAACGTGATAAGCGCCGACTGGAACGCGCCGACCTGGATCGGTTCGCTGGCGCCGATCACCCAGGCGCCGATGAACGGCACCAGGAAGTAGAACCAGAAAATCACCAGCACCAGCGGCACCGAACGGATCAGATTGACATAGGTCGTCGCGATGAACGACAGCGGCTTGTTGCTGGACAGGCGCATCATCGCCAGCAAGGTGCCGATGACGATGCCGCCGACCATCGCCGAAATGGTCAGCACCAGCGTGAACTTGAGACCGGTCGTGATCAGGTAGAACCACGAGCGCTCAATGATATCGAAGTCGAAATTGGAAAACATGGTTTAATGCCCTCCCGTACTGGAACTGCCGGTCGTGATGTAACCTGGCACGGCGGTGACCTTTTCCAGGACGCGCGCCAGCAGCAGTGCGATGACGGAAATAATGATGTAGATAACGGTGGCGCCGGTGAGCGATTCGAAGGTCTGGAAAGTGAATTCGCGCATCGAATAGGTCGCAGCCGTCAGTTCCACCAGACCGATGGTCAGCGCCACCGAGCTGTTCTTGATGATCGCCGCAAACTCATTGGTCAGCGCCGGAATGATGATACGGAACGCCATCGGCAACAGCACATAACGGTATGTCTGCACCGGCGTCAGGCCCAGTGCGGCACCCGCCATGCGCTGACCGCGCGGTAGTGCATTGATGCCAGTGCTCACCTGCACCGCGACGCGCGACGAGGTGAAGAACCCCAGCGCCAGGAAAGCGGTGATAAAAGAGGCTTCAGGCAGGCTCTTGAGCCAGTCGCCCAAGGCCGCAGGCACCAGTTCCGGCATCACGAAGTACCAGAGGAACATCTGGACCAGCAGCGGAATATTGCGGAACAGCTCAACGTAGCCGTTGGCGATCTTGACGGCCCAGGGTTTCTGGGTCGTACGGATGGTGCCGATGACTGTGCCCAGAATCAGCGCCATGATCCAGGCCAGCACAGCCGTGGCGATGGTCCATTTCAGGCCGATCAGTAATGTATCGATATAGGGGATGCCATCGGGAGACTGCTCCCAGAATATGCCCCAGTTCCAGTTGTAATGCATAAATGCCCTCGTCTTCTCGTCTCGACTCGTTTGCGATCAAGAGCACTATCTTCATAGTGCACTTCGGCTGCCTGCGCCATTGCTCCCGCAGGGGAGAAACAGCGTTCTGAACAGGTCCTGCTTTCTTCGCCAACTTAAACAAAACGGGGGACAACTCCCCCGTTTCGTTTTATTGCAGCACGTCAATCAAATACTGTGCTTCCAGCTTGCTCTTCGGCTTATTTCTTCTTCGAAGATTGCTTTTGCGCTTCAGGCACGGCTGCGTAAGTCGACGGTTCGCCGGAATCGGTAGGCTTGGCGAAGACAGCTTGCAGTTGCGGGCTCATCGGCACGTTCAGGTTGACACCCTTTGGCGGGATCGGCGATTGGAACCACTTCGCATAGATCTTCTTGATGTCGTCGCCCTTGTAGACGTTGATCAGAGCATCGTCGACCACCTTCTTGAAGGCAGTGTCGCCCAATGGCAGGATCAGGCCGTACGGCTCAACCGACAGCGCTTCGCTGGACACAACGTAATCGCCGGGCGCCTTGGAATTGGCAGCCAGCGAGGACAGCAGGATGTCGTCCATGACGAACGCCACTGCGCGGCCGGTTTCAACCATCAGGAAAGCTTCGGCGTGATCTTTGGCAGCCAGGATGTTCATGCCCAGGTTGCGTTCGGTGTTCAGCGTGGTGATTTGCTTCAGGTTGGAAGTACCGGAAGTCGACACGATGGTCTTGCCCTTCAGGTCATCCAGCGTCTTCAGGTTGGCCGATTTCTTCGACAGGAAACGGTTCGCGGTAACGAATTCGGTGACGGCGAAAGCGACTTGCTTTTGACGTTCCATGTTGTTGGTCGCGGAATCGCACGAAATGTCGGTGGTGCCGTTGGCGATCAGCGGAATGCGGGTTGCCGAAGTCACCGGCACCATCTTCACATTCAGCGAGGTCAGACCCAGTTTCTTTTGGATTGCGGTTGCAGCCTTCAGGCACAGATCGATCGAGTAACCTTGATACGATTGCTTGTCGTCCAGATAGGAGAAAGGAATCGATGCATCGCGCACACCCAGCGTCAGCGTGCCGGTGTCTTTGATCTTCTTCAGACGACCTGTGAACTCTTCAGCGTGGACCGAACCCATCAATACGCTTGCCCCAACCAATACCCCTGCTAGCTTTAATAACTTCATGTGACCTCCTGGAAAAATTTTTACGTAGTGTACCAAAAGCCCTTCTTCAAAAATAGTCTTCATTCTTGAAAAGAGGCCATTCTGCTCTCAATTTGCCTTAGCTTCCCAAATCCTGTCCTGGCGCGCTTTCCGCCGCCCCTGCCTCGATTTTCAGTCATCGCCGACCTTGTCCGTCGGATAACGCAGAGTATCGCGCAAAATGAACCCCATCGGCATATTCATCGCCGGCACGGTGGCGCTGATCGGCTGCATGAACCAGCGGTCGTAAATCTTGAATATCTCGCCCGACCGGACAATACGCACCATCTGCAAGTCCACATATCTCTTGAACTCCGGATCGCCCTTGCGCATCATGATGCCGTACGGCTCCAGCGAAAGCGCGTCGCCGGTCACAATATATCGCTCAGGATGCGGCACCGACAACAGATAGCGCCGCAACAACACATCCTCCATCACAAAAGCATCTGCCTTGCCTTGCTCGACGCTCTCAAAGGCGCTTTCGTTATACGCCACCTCGACAATTTTGAGATCGAGCGAGCGTATCTTGCTGCGCTGCTCAACCAGTTCCACCATCGGCGTATTGCGCGGCACGACAATCGTTTTACCGCGCAGATCTTCCCAGTTGTGAATACCGGAATTCGCCTTCACCAGCATACGCACCGTCGCGAAAAAATGCGGAACGGTAAACGCTGCGATCTTCCTGCGTTCGGCGTTGTTCGTTGAGGTGCTGCATTCGAGATCGGCCTTGTTCTGATCCAGCGCGATGAAACGCGTCACCGTATCGACTTCCATGAACTGCACCTGCATACGCGGCAATTTCAAATCCTTGCGCAAACCTTCCGCAATTTTCTGGCATAGCTCGATCGTATAACCCGTCACCTGCTTGTCGTCATTCACAAAGGCAAACGGCGTCGTGCCGTTGAGATACGCAATTACCAGCGTATTGGTGCGCCTGATTTTTTCAAGCGTTCCTTCTGCACCGGCAAACAGCGGCAAACTCATGCATGCTGCAACAAACGTCCATCGCTTCACTGCCTGGCCGACGAACCGGATCATCATGGCGGACTCTCTTACCGGCATCCTGCGCCGGAGAATAACAAAGAGCAAGTATCATGCCAGAAAATCAAGCACCTGATGTGCCGATCAGCACCGCAATTCGCACCTTTATTCGTCCATTTGCCTTTGCCGCATGCAGCCATGCGTAGCGGCTAGCCGCTACGGCAAACATCACAAGAAGAAAAAGAGACCGGATGGCGGCGCGCATGACAGTTGCACGCGCTCAGCCATGGCTGAATGCCGTCGTCTGCATATGTTTTTGGCGGGGATGTCTCCTCCTTACGCGCACAACATCGCTTGCAGACAGCGACGGGAAACATGCAACGAAACGCCTCTGCGTTCCCACAAGCCCGGCTTTCCGAAACGTGTTGCCGATTTTACTTTTTCAAATCCTGCGACATCCGAAAGACATTGATCTTGTTTTTTCTTCCGAATGCCGCACTGTTTCTTTACTTTACAGCGACCGTATCATGGATACAAACCGCGCATTTCACGCGCTTGCAAAACGCGCGTGCATGCCACGATGAACGCGGCTGTGCGCAGCGACACTTTCTTTTCTTCCGCCAGTTGCCACACTGCCGCAAACGCTTCGCGCATGATGCGCGTGAGGCGCAGGTTGATCTCGTCTTCGGTCCAGAAGAAGCTCGAGAAGTCCTGTACCCATTCGAAGTAACTCACCGTCACGCCGCCGGCGTTGGCGATCACGTCGGGCACGATCAGCACGCCCTTGTCGCGCAGGATATCGTCAGCCGCCGGCGTGGTGGGGCCATTGGCGCCTTCCAGAATGATCTTCGCGCGAATCGACGACGCATTGCTTACTGTGATTTGCTGTTCGAGTGCGGCAGGCACCAGAATGTCGCAATCGGTTGCCCAAAACTGGGCGCGGTCCTTCACTTCGTCCGCGCCCGGGAAACCGGCAACGCTGCCGTGCTCCGCCACGTAAGCCTGCAGCGCCGGCACATCCAGGCCGCTGTCGCGCACGACCGTGGTGACGTGATCCTGCACCGCCACCACTTTCGCACCGGCCTCTGCAAACAGGCGCGCGGCGATGCCGCCGACGTTGCCGAAACCTTGCACCGCCACACGCGAATCCTTGATGTCGAGATGGCGCTTGGCGGCGGCTTCGCAACCCACCACGAACACGCCGCGGCCGGTCGCTTCATGGCGTCCCAGGCTGCCGCCGAGCGAGATCGGCTTGCCGGTCACGACGCCCGAAGACGTGCTGCCCTGATTCATGGAATAGGTATCCATCATCCACGCCATGATCTGCGAATCGGTATTGACGTCCGGCGCCGGGATATCCTTGTTCGGTCCGATGATGATGCCGATTTCGCTGGTGTAACGGCGCGTCACTCGCTGCAGTTCGCCGCGCGACAAGGTCTTGGGATCGACGCGGATGCCGCCCTTGGCGCCGCCGTACGGCACATTGACTGCTGCGTTCTTGACGGTCATCCAGGCCGACAGCGCCATCACTTCGGACAAGGTCACATCCTGGTGGAAACGCACGCCGCCCTTGCCGGGACCGCGCGAGGTATTGTGCTGCACGCGATAGCCCTCGAAGTGAGCGATGGTGCCGTTGTCGCGTTCGATGGGTACGTCGACGATCAGTATGCGCTTGGGGCGCTTCAGGGTCTCCACCCAGCGCGCGAGCGAGCCGAGATAAGGGGTGACACGGTCGATCTGTTCGAGATAATCGCCCCATGGACCGATGCCATGTGGAGTAAGGTATGAGGGAACTTCGTGCTGGACTGGTACGTTCGACATGATGCAATCGCTCCTTGTGTTAGCCGTGCTGGCCGAGGCTGCTGCAAAATTAATCAAACTCGCGGAACTCAATGTAACGCCATCCTACTCCTTCGGAAGCGGGAATTGTCGCGCAGTGTTGCTCAATTTTTCAGCCGCCGCCGAGACAAAAACCCGGGCAGGAATGCGGATACGTCGGCACCAAACCATCGTGCAAACTTGATATCCAGACACGCCATCGACAGCGACGCCATCGTAGGACAAGGCAATGCAGCAAAGCTAATGCTTTGTACGCATGCAACTATGCAATCCATGCATAGTTATGCAAAAACTCCCGTTTCATACGGCTTTCGGCGACTTTTTTATTTGCGCGGCAGCGCCTTTGCGAGCGTCTTCCTGCTCCAGCAGGTAGTCCCACAAGCGCGCCACCACCACCTTGCCGCTGCGCTGTGGCGTCGGGCGTTCGCGGTACAGGCGGATTTCCATCTCCACTTCCCACTCGCCGTGGGCGCCGTCGGCGCGCGCCAGTTGCTTGTTGCGCACTTCGCGCGCCACCGACGATTCCGGCAGGAAGGCTACGCCGTGCCCTTCCAGCGCCATCATCTTGAGGCTTTCGGACATGTCGGTTTCATAATGTTTTTCCAGATGCAGCGGCTTCTTGGCATCGGTCATGATCAGCTCGACCATGCGCCCCAGGTAGGCATTGGGCGTATAAGACAAAAAAGGCAGTGGCGCCTTGGCGCTGCCTGGGAACACATAATCCGGCTTGCCGGTGCGATCGCAGCGCGAATACGGGCGCACGCTCTCTTTGCCCATGGTCAGCATGTCATAGCGACTGGAATCGAGTTGCACCGGCTGGCGCGGATGGTGGTAGCACAACAGCAGGTCGCAGCCCCCCTCGACGATGGTCATTACGGCGTCATGCACGTTGAGCGCGATCAGGCGCGTATTGAGCGCGCCGAAGCCGGATTCCAGCGAACTCAGCCATTTCGGGATATAGGTCAGCGACAGCGTATGCGGCACCGCAAAATCAACCGTGGTCTGCGCAGCCGGCCGCTTGCCGCGCAACAGGGCGCGCGTGTTGTTAATCTGGCCGAGCATTTCCACTGCCTGCTCATAGAACACCTCGCCCGCTGCCGTCAGCCGCGTAGGGTAAGAAGTGCGGTCGATCAGGTCTGCGCCGAGCCAGGCTTCGAGCGACTGGATGCGCCGCGAAAACGCCGGCTGCGTCACATGGCGCAATTCGGCGGAGCGGCTGAAACTGCGTGTTTCAGCCAAGGAGATGAAGTCTTCCAGCCACTTGGTTTCCATTCGTTCTTCCCACTTCAGAAGGGCATGACGCCGACAATATTCGCGTTGTTGTTCGACCCGCCGGATTACGCCAGTTGCAGGGAAGGCGACACGGACGCAGCGTCCTCGTCATCATCGTCCCGGGCTTGCTGCCGCGCCCACATCTGTGCGTAAGCGCCGTTGGCGATCAACAGTTGCGTGTGCGTGCCGCGCTCGATGATACGGCCATGTTCCAGAACCAGTATCTGATGCGCATCGACGATAGTCGACAAGCGATGCGCGATGATCAGCGTGGTGCGGTTCTGGGCAATTTCGCTCAGTTGCTCCTGGATCGCCTGCTCGGCTTTGGAGTCGAGCGCCGATGTGGCCTCATCGAAGATCAGCACCGCCGGATTCTTCAGCAGCGTGCGCGCGATCGCCACGCGCTGCTTTTCGCCGCCGGACAATTTCAGTCCGCGCTCGCCGACCGTGGTCTCGTAACCGTCCGGCAGCGATTCGATGAAATCATGCACGTAGGCTGCCTTGGCGGCGGCAACGATTTCTTCCTTGCTGCTGCCGGGCTTGCCGTAGCCGATGTTGTATTCGATGGAGTCGTTGAACAGCACCGTGTCTTGCGGCACGATCCCGATGGACTTGCGCAGCGAAGCCTGCGTCACCCCACGCAAATCCTGGCCATCGATCGAAATGCTGCCGGCATCGACGTCGTAGAAGCGGTACATCAGGCGCGACAGCGTCGACTTGCCCGAACCGCTATGTCCGACCACCGCTGTCGTGGTGCCGGCGGCGATCTCGAAGTCGACATCGAACAGGATCTGGCGATTGCTCTCGTAGCTGAAATCGACATGCGAAAAACGCACCGCTGCGCCGCCGGTCGCCAGCGGCACGGCATTCGGCGCATCGGCGATTTCCTTGTTTTGCTCCAGCAGCGAAAACAGGCGTTCCATGTCAGCCAGGCTTTGCTTGATTTCGCGATAGATCACACCGAGGAAATTGAGCGGGATGTATAGCTGGATCATGAAGGCATTGACCAGCACCAGGTCACCCAGGCTCATCTGGCCGTCGATCACGCCTTGCGTGGCACGCCACAGGATCAGGGTCACCGCGACGGCGATGATGGCCGATTGGCCCGAGTTCAACAGCGACAGCGAAGACTGCGATTTGATCGCGGCGATTTCGTAACGCTGCAAACCTTCATCATAGCGGCGCGCCTCGAAATCCTCATTACCGAAATACTTGACGGTCTCATAGTTGAGCAGCGAATCGATGGCCTTGGAATTGGCGCGCGAATCGAGATCGTTCATGGTGCGGCGAAAATGCGTGCGCCACTCGGTGACCGTGATGGTGAAAACGATATACAACGCCAGCGCGCCGGCCGTGATCACGCTGAACCAGATTTCATAATGCAGCGCCAGATAGACCAGCACCAGCGCGATCTCGATCAGCGTCGGCAAGATGCTGAAGAGCGCGTACGACACCAGCGACGACACCCCGCGCGTGCCGCGTTCGATATCGCGCGTCATGCCGCCGGTCTGGCGATTCAGATGAAAGCGCAGCGACAGCGAATGCAGATGGCGGAACACTTGCAGCGCGATCGTACGCACCGCGCGCTGCGTCACCTTGACGAAAACGAATTCGCGCAGTTCGGTAAAAATGGTGGTCGCCAGGCGCAACGCGCCATAGGCCAGCAGCAGCGACAGCGGCAACACCAGGAGGGCTTGCGGATTGTTGGGGCCGATGGTCATGCGGTCGACCAGTTGCTTCAATAGCAGCGGCACGCCGATATTGGTCAGCTTGGCGCCGACCAGGAAACCCAGCGCCAGCAACACGCGCCATTTGTAGGTCCACAGATAAGGCAGCAGCATGCCCAGTGTTTGCCAGTCGCTGTGCGCGGGAGCGGAAGCGCTGCGCGCGGGCGGCGGCACGGAAGAGGACGGAGATCGACGCATGAAGGATTTGACCGAAAAAATGATGCTTTTGTTTTGTGCAAGGAACGACGCAGGATCGCCGCGACTCCTATAAACTAGGAGTTTCTTCCTGATCTTCCGCATTATAAGAGTCTGCAAGACTTCACGCTTTTAAAAGGAAAGCCATGACAACTCCGCACAACACCGCGCTGCCTACGGGCAAGTCTCCGCATCTCCGGGTCATGCCGATGCCGGCCGACGCCAATGTCTACGGCGACGTCTTCGGCGGCTGGATCATGGCGCAAGTCGATATCGCCGGTTCCCTGCCTGCCACCAAACGCGCCAACGGCCGTGTGGCAACCATCGCGGTCAACTCGTTCTTGTTCAAACACCCAGTCTTCGTCGGCGATCTGCTGTCGTTTTACGCCGACATCGTCAAAGTCGGCAACACATCGATCACCGTCAACGTCGAGGTCTTTGCGGAACGCAACCGCCTGCAAGCCGAGGTCGTCAAGGTCACCGAAGCCACCCTGACCTATGTCGCCACCGACGAAAACCGCAAGCCTCGCAACCTGCCTCCCCTGGAATCCGACGATAGCCCCTCCGCCATCGGGCTGCAGGAACTCGGCGGCGGCTGGAGCGCTGCCTGAAACCATCCCCGGGACAGGCTCGCCCCACTGCGGGCCTGTCTTTCCACTCACCGTTAAAACCAGCCCCATGACTTCCACATCCTCACGCCCCGACATCCTGATCGCCGCCAGCCTGCTACCGCACCTGATGCAGCGCCTGCAAGACAACTTCATCTGTCACGACCTCAACGCTCTCAGCGAAGAAGCGCTGACAGCCATTGCGCCGTCCATCCGCGGCATCGCCTCCAAAGGCGAAACCAAAGTGACGCGCGACTTCATCGCGCGCTTTCCTGCGCTGGAAATCATCTCCGTGTTCGGCGTCGGCTACGACGGCGTCGATGCCGTGGCGGCACGCGAACGCGGCATCGAAGTGACCAACACGCCCGACGTGCTGACCGACGATGTTGCCGACTTCGCCATGACGCTGCTGCTCGCGACCGCACGCCAGATTGCGCATGCCGATCGCTTCGCCCGCAGCGGCGCATGGACCAAAGGCCCTCATGCACTGACCGCCAAGGTTACCGGCGCCCGCCTTGGCATCGTCGGCCTGGGCCGCATCGGCAAGGCCATCGCCAGGCGCGCCGCCGCCTTCGACATGGACATTGCGTATCACAACCGCTCGCCGCAAAGCGACGTCGGTTACCGCTATGTCGCCAACCTCAAGACGCTGGCGTCCGAAGTCGATTTCCTCGTCCTGTCGATGCCGGGCGGCGCCGGTACGCGTGCGCTGATCAATGCCGAGGTGCTCGATGCGCTCGGTCCCAAGGGCTTCCTGATCAACGTCGCACGCGGCTCGGTGGTCGACCAGGACGCGCTGATCAAGGCATTGCAGGAAGGCCGGATCGCCGGCGCCGGTCTCGATGTCTTCGCGAACGAACCGAACATTCCGGAATCGCTGACCAAGCTGGACAACGTGACGCTGACGCCGCACATGGCCAGCGGCACCGTCGTCACGCGCACTGCGATGGCGGACCTGGCGTTCGACAACCTGCAGGCGCATTTCAGCGGTAAACCGGTGCTGACGCCGGTACCGCGCTAAGCCGGAAACGCGAGCATGAGCACAACCCGGCTGATTGCGCTCGACTGGGGCACCACGTCGCTGCGCGCCTACCGTCTCGGCGAGGATGGGGCAGTCCTCGACAAACGCAGCCTGCCCTGGGGGATCATGCATCTTCCCGCAGTTGACGGCGGCAGCCGCGACGCCGGTTTCGCCAAGGCCTTCGACGCAGCCTGCGGCGACTGGCTGCGCACCACGCCGGATGCGCCCGCCACGCCATCGATCGCGGCCGGCATGGTCGGCAGCGCCCAGGGCTGGCGCGAAGCGCATTATGTGGAAATCCCCCTTGCCGTCGGCGACGTCGGCAAGCAGTTGACGCGCGTCGATCTCGGCGCCGGCCGCATATTGCATATCGTGCCGGGCCTGTTGCAGCGTTCGGTCTTGCCCAATGTGATTCGCGGCGAAGAGACCCAGATCGTCGGCGCACTGGAGTCGTATCAGGGCGACGATGAAATCCTCATCGGCCTGCCCGGCACGCATTCCAAATGGGTGCGCGTGCAGGAGCGACGCGTGACGCATTTTGACACCTTCATGACCGGCGAAGTATTCGCAGCATTGAGCCAGCACACCATCCTCGGCCGCACCATGGAGCACAGCGAACAGACCGATCATGCCGCATTCGAGCGCGGCTTGCGCGTGGCCCGGTCGGACGAGGGCCGCGCCGGCGTCCTGTCGAATATCTTCAGCAGCCGCACACTGGGACTGGTCGGCGAACTCGGCGCGGCAAGCCAGCCGGATTATTTGTCGGGGCTGCTGATCGGCCATGAAATCGCCGCGCTGCAATCGACCCGCCAGGCCGCCGGCTGCACGGCGTCGCCGCGCATCATCCTGATCGGCGACGATCAACTGTGCGCGCGTTACCAAACCGCGCTCAAGCTGTACGGCTTGGAGCATATCGACATCGCCCCCCACGCCACCGAACGCGGCTTGTGGAAAATCGCCGGGCAAGCCGGACTGCTCGGCTAAGCGGCACCACTGGAGAAACGCCATGCTCAAGGAATCACTGAAACAATGCGGACTGATCGCGATCCTGCGCGGCATCCGTCCCGACGAAGTCGAAGCCGTCGGCACGGTCTTGTACGAGGCTGGCTTTCGCATCATCGAAGTCCCGCTCAACTCGCCCGAGCCCTTTGAAAGCATCCGCGTGTTGCGTAGCGTCCTGCCCGCCAACTGCATGGTCGGTGCCGGTACGGTGCTGTCGCCTGAACAGGTGCTGCAGGTGAAAGATGCGGAAGGACAGTTGATCGTCATGCCGCACAGCGATCCCGAAGTAATCCGTGCCGCCACCGCAGCCGGCCTGGCCAGCGCGCCGGGCGTGGCGACCGTCACCGAAGCGTTCGCCGCGCTCGCGGCAGGCGCGGATATCCTCAAGATGTTCCCGGCGGAGCAACTCGGCCCGGCTGTGGTCAAGGCCTGGCGCGCCGTCATTCCTGCCGGCGTGGTGCTGGCGCCGGTCGGCGGCATCACGCCGGCCAGCTTGAAGGAATTCACCGCCGCCGGCGCATCGGCTTTCGGTCTTGGCTCGGCGCTATACAAACCCGGCATGACTGCGGCACAAGTCAGACAGAATGCCGACGCCTTCGTCAGCGCCTGGAAGCAAACCTGAAAACAAACCTCAGTCGCATCTTCCGGCCATAAAAAACGCGACTTTCAGGGTCGCGTTTTTTATGGCCGGATCGGAAGAATCAGGCGGCTTTCTTCTCGTCGCGCAATTCGCGGCGCAGGATCTTGCCGACATTGGTCTTGGGCAGTTCATCGCGGAACTCGATGTACTTCGGCTTCTTGTAGCCGGTGAACTGTTCCTTGCAATACGCCATCAATTGCTCGGCGGTCAGCGACTTGTCCTTGCGCACCACGAACAGCTTGACCGCTTCGCCGGTGTGTTCGTCCGCCACGCCGACGCAGGCGCATTCCAGCACGCCCGGGTGCGCAGCGACCACGCCTTCGATTTCGTTCGGATAGACGTTGAAGCCCGACACCAGGATCATGTCTTTCTTGCGATCGACGATGCGGGTGTAGCCGCGCTCGTCCATGATGCCGACGTCGCCCGATTTGAAGAAACCATCCGGCGTCATGACCTTCTCGGTTTCATCAGGACGATTCCAGTAACCGGCCATGACTTGCGGACCGCGGATGGCGATTTCGCCCGGCTGGCCGAGCGGTACCGGGTTGCCGTCGTCGTCCAGGATCTGGATGTCGGTGGACGGCAGCGGCAAGCCGATGGTGCCGGTGTATTCGCTGATGGTGCAAGGGTTGGCGCTGGCGATCGGCGATGTTTCGGACAAGCCGTAACCTTCGATGATGGCGCAGCCCGTGACTTTCTTCCACTTGTCCGCCACCGCCTTTTGCACCGCCATGCCGCCGCCGACGCAGCAGCGATAACCGGAGAAATCCAGCTTGGCGAAATCGGGATGATTCAGCAGCGCGTTGTACAAGGTATTGACGGCCGGGAAGGTGTTGACCTTGTATTTGGCGAGTTCCTTGATGAAGCCGTGAATATCGCGCGGATTGGGGATCAGCACATTAAGCGCGCCTTCGCGCGTGCCCAGCATATTGCAGACCGTCAGCGCAAAGATGTGATACAGCGGCAGCGCGCAGATGAACACCAGTTGATCCAGCTTGGCACCCTGCTTCAAGGCCGGCATCAGCCATTCTTCCGCCTGCAGCACATTGGCGACCAGGTTGCGATGCGTCAGCACCGCCCCCTTGGCGATGCCGGTGGTGCCGCCGGTGTATTGCAGGAAGGCGATATCGTTATGGCCGACCACGACCGGTACCGGCTTCTTGCCTGCACCCAGCGCCAGCGCTTTTTTGAAGGCGATGGCCTGCGGCAGCGAAAACGGCGGCACCAGTTTCTTGACGCGGCGCACGACGAAATTGACGATGGCGCCCTTGAGCCCGCCCAGCAATTCGCCCATGTTCGCGACCACAACATGCTTGACGCTGGTGTTGGCGATCACCTTGGCCAGCGTGCAGGCGAAGTTTTCCAGCACGAAGATCGCTTCGGCGCCGGAGTCTTTCAATTGATGCTCGAGTTCGCGCGGGGTGTACAGCGGATTGACGTTCACCGCAGTGTAGCCGGCGCGCAGGATGGCGGCGATGGCGATCGGATATTGCAGCACATTGGGCATCATGATGGCCACGCGCGCGCCCTTCTTCAGGCCCGTGCTTTGCAGCCAGGCGCCCAGCGCGTTGGACAGCCGATCCAGTTCGCCGTAGCTCAGGTACTTGCCCATGCAGACATAGGCTTTGCGGTCGGCATACTTGATGAAAGCTTCGTCGATCAACTGCACCAACGACTGGTAGCGGTTCGGGTCGATGTCGGCGGGGACGCCTGCGGGATAAGATGCAAGCCAGAATTTATCCATATTGTTCCTTTTGTCTCCGGTTCAGAGCGGCTGCCGGGTTATTTCCCACGGCTTGGGCGCGCACTGCAAAAAAAAAGCACGGTTGTGTTTTTATTTATTGCAGATGCTATCCACCAATCAGATTAAGGGCAAGTATTTTGCAAAGATTTAAGAAAATTTCTTATTTCCGGCAGGGAATCGCTGAGCCGGATCATACCTTGCTCCATCTTTTCCAAAACGGCAACTTTTAATGAAAAAATGTCAATTTAGCAACAAACCTCGTTGTTGCCAAATCGGTGCCGCCACCCTTCTCATTTTGCCGCTGCCGATTGTATCGACTGCGCCGATTGCAGACGGTCCAGTTGCTCCTCGCGCGGCTTCTTGTCCAGCGCCGCCAATGCCTTGACGCGTTCGAAGAAATCGGCAAAACCCCGGCCCTGGCGGAACAGCGCGCGGAACGCCGGTACCCGGTCGTGATACGTGCCGACCAGCGCCAGATGCGCATTCGACAAAGGCATTGCAAACCAGCGGTCGTATCCTGTGAAGCCGCCCCAGCGCGCTTTGAGTTGCTGATACTCGGCACGCAATGCATCGAAGATCGCGGCTTTGCGTTGCAGTTTGTCGGCGTCGCTGGCATCGCTCTCGTAATCGGCCTCCAACTGGGACCGGTATTTCAGCAAGAGTTCAAGAAAATCCTGCTTGCGCCCGGCAAAGACCTTGTACGCCACGCTGAGCTTGTCGTCATGCCGCGCCTGCAGCCACCGCTCCAGGCCAAGTTCTTCCACCGTGGTTGCATACGATTCGTTGAATTGCGAATCGCCTTTGACGTACACCGTCTGATGCGCCAGCTCATGAAAGATCAGGCGCGCCAGCTCGCCGTCGGGATAGTTGATGAAGGTCGACATGACCGGATCGTTGAACCAGCCCAGCGTCGAATACGCCGGCACGCCAAGCACCTGGACATCGTAGCCGTCCCTGACCAGGCCGTCGGCATATTGCTGCGCATCCTGCTGGCTGTAATAACCGCGATAGTCGACGCAGCCGGCGATCGGAAAACACCACTGCCGCGCCGTCAGCGATAGAGACGGCGCCGCCACCACGTTCCATACCACGAAGGGGCGCTGCAATTGCGCATAGCTCTTGTAACTGCCATTGTCGGGAAGGGATAATTGTTCAACCGCGAAACGGCGGATTTCACGCACGGTTTGCAGCTTGGCGCGCAGGCGTTCCGGCGTCTGCGGATCGGCCAGCCAATCATCAATCGGCTTGGCCTGCGCCAACAATGAAAATTGTCCGTGCGCCGCCTGCGTGTAATAGCCCAGCGACGTACACCCGGCCAGCAGCAGGCTGGTTGCGACCAGCCCGGCCATGAGGGATGATTGCGTCAGGCGCTTTGCGCGCATGCTTCCACCTGCACCAGCACATCATAAAACGTCGGTGCATTGCCCATGTCGGTCAGGCGCTGGCTGGTCACTTCGTTAGCGTTCTTGCCGTCGCCGGAGAACTTCTTCCACCAGATCGACAAACCCACCACCAGACCGGGGCGCGCTTTCGGCGTCACGCGCGCCTTGGCCATCATGCTGCCGCGATCATTGAAAATACGCACCGCCGATCCGCTGACGATACCGCGCGCGGCGGCGTCGTCCGGATGGATGTCGAGATGCGGTTCGCCTTCGGTATCGCGCAGGCTCTGCACGTTCACGAAAGACGAGTTGAGGAAATTGCGCGCCGGCGGCGAGATCATCGCCAGCGGATATTTTTCCGCGAGCACGGCATTGCTGGCGACCGATTCATAGGGCGGAATATACGTCGGCAGCGGATCGAGGCCGTCGGCCAGCATGCGCGCGGAATAGAATTCGCATTTGCCCGAGGGGGTACCGAAACCGCCTTCGGCAAACGGTGCAACCGGCATGTTCAAACGCTGCCAGCCTTTCTGCTTGAGGCGCTCCCAGTCGTAGTCGGCAGCGCGCGGGTTGTTGCGGTCGAAGGCCTGCGCCGCGATGGCGTCGTCGCTGTCCTTGAAGCAGTCGTCGTCGAAACCCATGCGCGCCGCCAGCAGGCGGAATATCTCGGTGTTCGGTTTGGCTTCGCCGAGCGGCGCAACCGCGGCGTTGTTGGCCATCATGTAGACATGACCGTAAGTCGCATGCACGTCGACGTGTTCCAGTTGCGTCGTAGCCGGCAACAGGATGTCGGCATAGTCGGCGGTATCGGTCTGGAAGTGCTCCAGCACCACCGTGAACAAATCCTCGCGCGCAAACGCCTGCGCCACCTTGCCCGACTCAGGCGCGACCGCGACCGGATTGGCATTGTAGACGATCAGCGCTTCCACGCGCGGACCGAAGCCCGCCGACGACTCGCGCAGCAAATCGTCGCCGATGGTGCTCATGTTGATCGTGCGCGGCGACACGCCATGCTGCAGCATCAAATCCGGACGCTGCAGGAAGGCGCCGTTTTTCGGAAAAGAATCCGAAGTCGACATCTGCAAGCCGCCGCCGGCATGGCGCCATGCGCCGACCAATGCCGGCAGGCAGGCGATATTGCGCACCGCCATGCCGCCGCCGCGCACGCGCTGCAAACCGTAGTTGGCGCGAATCATGGTGATCTCGCCGCGCCGGGCAGCGCTGCCGTATTCACGCGCAAGCTGGACGACCTCTTCGACGCCGATGCCGCAGACTTCGGCGACGCGTTGCGGCGGCCACTCCTGCACGCGCTGCTTCAACTGATCGAAGCCCA
Organism: Herbaspirillum sp. RV1423; assembly: GCF_000577615.1. Taxonomy (GTDB): domain Bacteria; phylum Pseudomonadota; class Gammaproteobacteria; order Burkholderiales; family Burkholderiaceae_D; genus Herbaspirillum. The sequence continues at coordinate 21,189 of NZ_CBXX010000023.1, read as the reverse complement.
GCGTGTACTGCGCGATGTAGTCGGCATCAAGCAAGTTCTCGTTGATCAACACATGCATCATGCCCAGCGCCAGCGCCGCATCGGTGCCCGGCAGCAGCGCGACGTGCTGGTGGCATTTGTCGGCGCTCAGCGAACGGTAGGGATCGATGGCGATCAGCTTGGCGCCGCGGCGCTTGGCTTCCTGTACGCGGGTCCAGAAATGCAGGTTGGAGGCGATCGGATTGCCGCCCCAGATGATGATCAGTTTGGCGTCCTGCACATGCTCGGTATCCGCGCCGATGCGGGTGCCGAGCGTGTACTTGTAGCCAGCGCCGCCGGCCGAGGCGCAGATCGTGCGGTCCAGCAGCGAAGCGCCGATGCGGTTGAAGAAACGCATCGCCATCGACTCGCCCTGCACCAGGCCCATGGTGCCCGCGTAACTGTACGGCAGGATGGCTTGCGGATTGCGTGTCGCGACTTCCTTAAGCCGTGCGGCGATCGTATCCAGCGCCTCGTCCCAACCGATGCGCTCGAACTTGCCTTCGCCCTTCTTGCCGACGCGTTTCATCGGATGCAGCAGGCGATCCTTGTGATAGGTGCGCTCGGTATAGCGCGATACCTTGGTGCACAACACGCCGGCGGTGGTCGGATGCTCGGGATCGCCGCGCACGTCGGTGGCGACGCCGTCCTTCACGGTGACCAGCAAGGCGCACGTATCAGGGCAATCGTGCGGACAGGCGGCGCGGACGATGACAGATTCGGAGATAGAATTCATGGCAATAAGGAAACAGACGGTGGGATTGAGCGGCAAGCTGTCACTTTATCTTAAAATGCCTCATTCTTTATAAAGCTACCGATGTCATTCCGGCAATCTTCTCTCCTGCCCACCGTAGCGCCTACCATCGAATTCTGGCGCGATCCCGTCCTGCCGTATTTCGAAGGCAGGCGCGCCGTCGGCAGCGTCAGTTGCTATGCGCCGCACACGCACCCTACCTTTTCTATCGGCATCGTCGACGCCGGCGCCAGCGTCTTTTCGCTGCCGCAACGGCAGACGGACATCCGGCCCGGCGATGTGGTGCTGATCGCCGCCAACGAGGTGCACTCATGCAATCCCGTCAACCGGGAAAGCTGGGGTTACCGGATGTTTCATATCGACGAGGCATGGCTGCTGAAGCTGCTGAAGGAAAGCGGCATCGGCGCCCTGCCGGCGTCGCAGGTCATGCGTTCACCCCGGGCCTGCACCCTGATGGATGAGATCAGCGCCGCCATGCACAATGCGGAAGACGCGCTGCAAAAGGAAACCGTGCTGATCGCTTCGCTGTGCGAATTGTTCGCGGAATGGCAATCCGCCGACGCGACAACCGGACTCGCTAACAACACTGCCGATCTGCAACCGGTGCGCGACTACCTGCGAGCCCATTGCTGCGACAAGATCGGCCTGGACATGCTGGCGCAACTGGCCGGCATCGGCCGCTACAAGCTCATACGCCAGTTCCGCGCGCAATTCGGCATGACGCCACATGCCTTGCAGCTCGACATGCGCATCAACCTCGCGCGCGATTTCCTCAGGCGCGGCCTGCCGCTGGCCGACGTCGCCTATCGCACCGGTTTCGCCGACCAGAGTCATTTTCACCGCATATTCAAGTCGCGCGTCGCGGCAACGCCGGCGCAATACCAACTGGTTTCCTAAGACAAGCCGGCAATCGCCAGCGCCAGTCCGCCCAACAGGAGAATCGCGCCGGCCAGCCATTCGGCGCGCGCGAAATGGCGTTCGATATGCGCAGCGATGCGCGCATCGGATATCGCAAACACCAATCCCGCATCCCAGGCGAATACCGCGGCAAACATCCACAGGCCGTACAGCATCCTGATTTCCATGCTGGTGCCTGCACTCACCATCAGCGTGAAGAGGCCGAGATAAAACAGACCGTTCTTCGGATTGAGTCCGCCGGAGAAAAAACCGGCAACGAAGCCGCCCAGGAAGCCTGCACGCACATGTTCCAGGCCGGCTTCGCCTGTCGGCGCCGGCGATCGCGGCGAACGACTGACGCGCATGAAGGCCCAGCCGATATAAGCAAGGTATGCCGCCGCCAGCAACTTCATCGCCGTCAGCCAGAACGGACTGCGCTGCAACAGGCTGAAGCCCGCCAATGCCATGACGATGTACGCGCCGTTGGCGCAGGCAATGCCGAGACTCGTGCCGACGCCGTTGCGGCGGCCGTGGCGCAGCGCATTGCGCAACAGCAAAAGGAAATCGGGACCGGGGCTGATCAGCGCCAGCCAGTGCGCCGCCGCCAGCATTGCAAATTCCTGCCACACCATTTTCATGCCGCTCCATGATCGCAAAAGTCACGATGCTAGACGGCGCTCCGTACGGCGTATTGAACAAAATTGCGGATGACGGCGGAAGACGCCGGATCGATGCCTGGCGTTTTGTCCGCGGCGCTTATTGCTGGTCGTTGAGGTGACAGGCCGACATATGGCCCGGCGCGATTTCCCTGAGCAGCGGCTTTTCCGCCGAACAGCGCGGCATGGCATGCGGACAGCGCGGATGGAAATGGCAGCCCGACGGCGGATTGAGCGGCGAAGGGATTTCCCCCTTGACGGCAAGGTAGACCGCTTTGCCGACTTCCAGCTTCGGTGCCGACGCCAGCAGGGCTTGCGTGTAGGGATGATTCGCACGCGAGAAAATGGTGGCGGTGGACGCCGACTCGATCACGCGTCCGAGATACATGATCAGCACACGGTCCGAGATATGCCGCACCACGCCGAGGTCATGGCTGATGAACAGATACGTCAGGTCGAGTTCATCGCGCAGCTTGATGAACAGGTTCAGGACCTGCGCCTGGATCGACACATCGAGCGCCGCCACCGCTTCGTCGCACACTAGGAACTCCGGCTTCACCGCCAGCGCACGCGCTATGCCGACGCGCGCACGCTGGCCGCCCGAGAACTGATGCGGAAAACGGCGCAGCATGTCGCTGCTCAAGCCCACGCGCTGCAGCAGTCCGGCAACATAATCCTGCTGTTCGCGCCTGTTCGTCATGCCATGCACGACCGCCGCCTCGCCGACGATGTCGACCACGCGCAGGCGCGGATTGAGCGAAGCGTAAGGGTCCTGGAAAATCATCTGGATCGCCAGTTGCCGCGTACGCCTTTGCTGCGACGACAGCGCGTCGAGGCCTTCTCCCCGCCACAAGCGTTGGCCTTCGGACAGGCTGTGCAGGCCTACCGCCATGCGCGCCAACGTGGATTTACCGCAACCGGATTCGCCGACCAGCCCGACCACTTCTCCTGCATTGATATACAGACTGACGCCGTCGACGGCCTGCACGACTTCCTCGCGCAAGACCTTGCCGAACGGCCGGGTAAACACATTCGCCGTCTTGGCGGCGCTGTCGAGCGGCTTGATGAAGCGTTTGGAAACGTCGCGCAATTCCAGCAATGGCTGCATGTGGCTGTCTTTCTGCATATCGTTCTGCATTATGCTGCGCCTCCGGGAGGCGCTTCCGTCATCGGATGAAAACAACGCAAGGCGCGGCCGTCGACGATGCGCGTTTCCGGCGTCTCCACGCACTCGCCGGTGGCGCGCGCGCAGCGGTCGCGGAAGGAACAGCCGGACGGCAGCGTGAGCAGCGACGGCGTACTGCCGGGGATTTGCCGCAGGGGCTGTCCGGGCGGGTTGCGCGACGGCGCCGAGGCAATCAGGCCGTGCGTGTAGGGATGACGCGGCTGCATCAGTACTTGCGCGACGTCGCCGCTTTCGACAATGCGGCCGGCATACATGACGCTGACGGTGTCCGCAAGACCGGCGACGACGGAAAGATCGTGCGTGATCCAGATCAGCGCCGTGCCTGACTCGCGGCACAGCTTTTGCATTTCAAACAGAATCTGCCCCTGGATCGTGACGTCGAGCGCGGTGGTCGGCTCATCGCAGATGATCAGGTCCGGCTTGTTGAGCAAGGCGATCGCAATCGCCACGCGCTGGCGCATGCCGCCCGAGAATTGATGCGGATAGGCTTGCAGCCGCTCGTCCGGTGCGGCGATGCCGACGCGCACCAGCGCATCGCGCGCCATCGCCAGCGCGGCGTGCTTGCCGACATCCTGATGCGCGCGCACGGCTTCGATCATCTGCGTATCGATGCGCAAGACCGGATTCAAGGTCATCATCGGATCCTGGAAGATCATGGCGATGCGATTGCCGCGGATCGTCCGCATTTCCTCTGCCGGCAGCAGGCGCAAATCCCTGCCGTTGAGCAGGATGCGGCCGCCGACTACCTGCCCCGGTTCGTCGATCAGGCCCATGATGGAATAACCGGTCATGGATTTGCCGGAACCGGATTCTCCCACCAGACCCATGACCTCCCCGCGCTGGACCGCGAACGACACGTCGTCCACCGCACGCGCAATGCCGCCGCGCGAAAAGAAATGCGTCTGCAGATTCTCCACTTGCAAGGTCGCGGCCATGCTCATTATCTCCTTATTGTCCTTGCAAACGCGGGTTGAGCACGTCGCGCAACTGGTCGGCGACGAGATTGATCGCCACCACCGTCGCCAGCAAGGCCACGCCGGGGAAGAAACTGATCCAGTATTTGCCCGACATCAGGTATTGGAAACCGTTGGAAATCAGCAGCCCCAGCGACGGCTCGGTCACCGGCAAGCCGAGACCGAGGAAGGACAGGGTCGCCTCCAGTGAAATCGCCGACGCCACCTGCAAGGCAGCAATCACGATCAGCGGCGGCAGACAGTTCGGCAGCAGATGGCGGAACATGATGCGTAGCGGCGACAGGCCGAGCAGGCTGGCGGCTTCGATATATTCTTTTTTGCGTTCGACCAGTGCGGTGCTGCGCGTGGTGCGCGCGTAATATGCCCACTGCACGGTGACCAGCGCGATGATGATCTTGTCGATGCCGCGCCCGGTCAAGGCCAGCAAGATCAACGCGACGAGAATCGGCGGAAACGCAAGCTGGATATCGGCCACGCGCATGATCAGCGCTTCGGTGCGGCCGCCCGCATAGCCGGCCAGCAATCCCAGCGACAAGCCGATGGCCAGCGCGATCACGGTGCTGACGACGCCGACCATGACCGAAATGCGCAAGCCATAGAGGATTGCCGACAACATGTCGCGGCCTTGGTCGTCGGTGCCGAGCAGGAAAGTCAGATTGCCGTCCATCGAGGTCTTGCCGGGCTCCAGACGCGAATCCATGACGTCGAGGTGCGCCAGGTCGTAAGGATTTTGCGGCGAAATGACAGGAGCGAAGATCGCCGCCAGCAGGATCAGCAGCAACAGGATAAAACCGACGGTGGCGATGCGACTGGAGAAGAACCCTTGCAGAAACCGGACAAACGGCGGCGTGAACGGCGTGTCGGCGCCGAAGATTTTTTTCAGCATGTCAGCCTTTCGCTTCCGACAGACGCACACGCGGATCCAGCAGCGAATACAGCAAGTCCACGCACAGGTTGATCGCGATGAAGATCACCACGATCAGCGACAGGAAAGCGACGATCACCGGGCGGTCGAGTACGCGAATGGAATCGATCAGCAACTTGCCCACGCCCGGCCACGCGAAGATCGATTCGGTGACGATCGAGAACGCGATAATGGAACCAAATTGCAGCGCCACCACGGTGACGATGGGAATGAGAATGTTCTTGAGCACATGCACGCCGATGATGCGGCTATTGCGCAAACCCTTGGCGCGCGCGAACTTGACATAGTCCTGCAGCAGCGCCTCCTGGGTCCCGGATCGCGTGAGCCTGATAATGAGCGCGATGTTGAACAACGCCAGGTTGAGCGCCGGCATCAGCAAATGCCTGAGTCCGTCCCAGGTCAGGAAGCCGAACGGAATGCCCAACAACATCCGGGTCTGCCCGCGTCCGCCGGTCGGCAGCCAGCCCAGCTCGACGGCAAACACCATGATCAGCATCAGCCCGACCCAGAACGTCGGCAGCGAAAAACCGAAAATCGATACCGTCATGATGGTTTTCCCGGCCAGGCCCTTGGGCCGCAATCCCGCCCACAGGCCGAGCGGCAGGCCCACCACGATGGCGATCAGGATGGCCGAGATCGCCAGCTCAAGCGTGGCGGGCAGGCGTTCCAGGATCAGTCCCAGCGCCGGCGTCGCATACACGAAGGAGCGCCCCATGTCGCCGGCCAGCGCGTTCTTGATGAAATAAAAATACTGCACCCATAGCGGCTGGTCCAGTCCGAACGCCGCAATTACATGCGCGCGCTCGATCTGGTCGGCATCGGCGCTGATGAGGATGTCAATCGGATTACCGATGGCGTAGACGCTGACGAACACCAGTAGCGACATCAGCAACAGCACGGCGAGGCTCTGTACACAGCGGCGAATGATAAAAACGAGCATTGGCGGTTGGCTGGATTAAAGGGCAAAGTGCAGATGGTGCATAAATCGTGCAAGAGAAGCAACTACATTTCGCGAAACCTGAGAGTAATATAGACGACACGGCGGCAAAAGACCGTCCCCATTCTCTCCACGACAAATGTCGAAATAGCAATATAGCAGGTGTTTAACGAGGCACTCATCATGAAACTCATCGATCCGATCACCAAATTCCACGCGGAACTGCAAAAAATCCGGCGCGACATCCACGCCCACCCCGAATTGAGCTACGAAGAACAGCGCACCTCCGACGTGGTGGCGCAGAAACTGACCGAATGGGGCATTCCGGTCGTGCGCGGCCTGGGCGTCACGGGCGTGGTCGGCATCATCAAGAACGGCAGCAGCCCGCGCGCCATCGGCTTGCGCGCCGACATGGACGCGTTGCCGATGCCGGAGCTCAATACCTTCCAGCACGCATCGAGACATGCAGGCAAGATGCACGCCTGCGGCCACGACGGCCATACCGCCATGCTGCTGGGCGCGGCACACCACCTGTCGCAGTATCGCGATTTCGACGGCACAGTGTATGTGATTTTCCAGCCGGCCGAAGAAGGCGGACGCGGCGCCGAACGCATGATCCGGGACGGTCTGTTCGAGAAATATCCGATGGATGCGGTGTTCGGCATGCACAACTGGCCCGGCATGAAGGCCGGCCAGTTCGGCGTCACGCCCGGCCCGATGATGGCGTCGAGCAATGAGTTCGAAGTGATCGTCAAGGGCAAGGGCTCGCATGCGGCGCAACCGCACAAGAGCATCGACCCGGTCATGACGGCGGTGCAGATCGCGCAGAGCTGGCAGACCATTGTGTCGCGCAACGCCAATCCCAACGATCCGGCGGTGCTGTCGATCACCCAGATCCACGCCGGCAGCGCCACCAACGTGATTCCCGACGATGCCAGCCTGATCGGCACCGTGCGCACCTTCAGCACGCCGGTGCTGGACCTGATCGAGCGCCGCATGCGCGAGATTGCCGAGCACACCGCTGCCGCCTTCGATGCTGAAGTCGAGTTCAACTTCACGCGCAACTACCCGCCGCTGATCAACCATGCCAAGGAGACTGCGTTTGCCGTTGAAGTCATGCAAGGCGTGGTCGGCGCCGACAACGTCGACGCCACAGTCGAGCCGACCATGGGCGCGGAAGATTTCGCCTTCATGCTGCAGCACAAACCCGGCTGCTATGTTTTCATCGGTAACGGTGAAGGCGGCCACCGCGACAGCGGCCACGGCCTGGGGCCATGCAACCTGCACAACCCGAGCTATGACTTCAACGACGACCTGCTGCCGCTCGGCGCGACCTATTGGGTGCGGCTGGCGGAGGCTTTCCTCAAACCCCGGTAAGCGCACGGGACGCCTTCAACACGGCGGCGCATAAATGTGCCGCCGTTTTTCATTGCGGCATCGATTAGAAGTCATTGCATCAATAGGTACCGCAATACGTTCTAATCAATCCGCCAGAATCGCCACCGCCTGCCTGCCATAAGCGACGAGGTAGCCGCCGTTCTGCTGCTGCCATGCGCGCGCCGTTTCCTGGTCGGCAAACCAGTTCTGGCGGAAGTCGCCGAACTGGCCTTGCTCCAGCCGGTAGCGGTCCAGCACTTCCATGCCGCGGCTGTCGATGTCGTGCTTGCAAGTTTCCCAGCCGGCGAAACCGAGTTCGCGCGCCAGCGTATGCAGGACATGCTTGAGCTGCAAGGTGTCGCGGACGGCATAGAGGTCGGCAACGCCGAGTTCCGGCATCACGCCGGCGTCGATGATCCGGCGCAGCACCGGCAAGGCCTTGCTGGGCTGGCCGGAGCGGCCTTCGCGCACCAGGCGGCGCGCGTGGCGACGCAAGAACTCGCTGTTGCAGCAGGATTCGCCGGAAATGGCTCGGAATTGTTTAAACAGGGGATGGGTGGTGGACCACATAACGTTCCTTTCATCGTGACCGTTCTCGCTACGGTCATGTCAAGGTTTCAACGTCAGGGCGTATCCGAAAAGGAAGTACCGCATAACAAATCTACAGGCGCATCAGCTTTCGCGAGAGCGGGCTTCCTGTCAGGCCCGGCGCCATTTTAACGGTGATTGCACGATGGCTGCAACCGCTATCCAGAAATTGTCGTTTCAGGCATGATCGACGCTCATCGGCCATCCGACGATAAATCGAACGATAACAAGGAGAACACATGAAACTGGTTGCCGACATTCTGATCGCACTGATCGCCGTACTGCACGTCTGGATCCTGGTGCTGGAGATGTTCCTGTGGACGCAGCCGATCGGACTGAAGACCTTCCGGCAATCGCGCGAAGCGGCCGAAGCATCGAAAACGCTCGCGGCAAATCAGGGCCTGTACAACGGTTTTCTGGCGGCCGGCCTGGCGTGGGGACTGGTCGGCGACGACGGCGCCATCAAGCTGTTTTTCGTCGCCTGCGTGCTGATCGCCGGCATTTATGGCGGCCTGACCGCCAAACGCTCGATCCTCTATGTACAAGGTTTACCGGCCCTGCTGGCGCTCATCGCCCTGTTCGCCGCCCGCTGATGCCAATGTCAGCGCAAGCGATTATTCCGTGACGACGGCAGGCTGGCGCAGCAGGCGGATATCGCCGTACCAGGCTTCGACTTTTTCTTCGGTGTTGTCGGTATCGGTCAACACGCCGACGCCGATCAGGCGTCCCGGCTGTTCGCCGTAAATCTTCACGTAGTCGTCGACGATATTGCGTTGGTAGCCGACCCATTTGCCGACATTCGCCGGCCCGCTTTCGGCGACCAGCATCTGGATACGGCCGGTGCGCGTATTGGCGATGACGCTCCCCTTCGGCGCTTTGTTTTCCCAGATGTACATCAGGGTCGCGTAGGGAAATTCATGTCCCGACACCAGCTTGGCGGTGTCGAACAGGATGGTGTCCATGAAGGAGAGCTTGCTCTTGTCGCCGTCGAAAGCCAGGACAATGCGCACCGGCGAGTCCTCGGTGTCGCGGTAGCGGTTGTCGGCGGTCTTGATCAGCGCGGAAGTCTTCCAACTCCAGCTCAACCACGGCTGCTTGGCCGGATCAATGCTGACGGTGTGGCGCAGTCCCGACGACGCCTTGTCGGCATAAGCGCGCAATACCGTGCGGTCGCCGTCCTTGACCAGGCCGTACTCGGTCATTTTTTTCTTGCGCATCAGCACCAGCGGCTCCCATCCGTTCGGCAACCCTTCGGGGGGATTGGCGGAAAACAGCGCCAGCGCCTGATCCAGGCGGATTTGCTTGGCCGCCGGATCATGCGCTTTTTGGGTGTCCCGCATATTGGCGCAGGCGGCCAGGAGGGCGACGATACTTGTCATGACGGCCAGGCGCAGCGTGGAAGGTACCGAGGATTTGACGACAGACTTCATGGATTTCTTTGCAAAAGGATGCTGCGGGCAGGTGCGGAGGCGGCTGGTCAGTTTTGCTGGCGCAGGATATTGATGAACATTTTCCCGATCGAAGACAGCGTGGCATTTTTGCGCGTCACGATACCATAGTGCTCGATGCGGGTCTTCAGATGCACAGGCAGGATGCACAGCATCTGCTTGGCGGCGAAAAAATGGGCGATGTCCAGCGGCATCACCGCGACCATGTCGGACTGCGCCAGCAAGGTGACGGTGACGAAAGGCGAAGCGGTCTCGATGACGTTGCGCGGCAGCTTCAGGCCTTCCAGCTTGAATTCATGTTCTATCCAGATGCGCATGGGCATATTGCTGGAATAGACGATCCACGACGATGTCAGCAATTCCTGCAGCCGTACCTTCTGCACCGTCGCCAGCGGATGGTCGAGGCCGGTGACGATGCACATCGGCTCTCCGCGCAGCATTTCGTAGTTATAGAGTTGCGGCTGCGAACTGACCGAGGAGCGTCCCACCATCAGGTCGATGCGGCCCTGGTCGAGCAGCAGCAACTGGCGCGCGCTGGTGTCTTCGGTGATTTCGATCGAGACTTCCGGCTGCACTTCGCGCAGGCGCGTCAGCGCGCGCGTGACCAGCGGCGCGGCGCCCATGATGGTGCCAATGGACAGACGGCCGCCCTGCCCGGTCAGCATGCCTTGCAATTCGTCGCGCAAGTTGCTGATGTCGCTCTGGATCAGCCGTGCATAGCGGATCACGCAGCGTCCCAGCTCGGTGGCTTCGATGCCGCGCGGCGAACGGTCGAACAAGGTCACGCCCAGCGCCGATTCCATTTCGTGCAAGGCCTTGGTGGCCGCCGGCTGCGTCATGTGCATGACTTCCGCCGCCTTGTGCAGCGAGCCCTGCTCGTCCAGCGCCGTCAGGAGCGCCACCTGCCTGAAGCGCAGGCGGCTGACGATGGCGCCTACCGAAGGCAATACGGAAGACGTTTCTTGCAATGTATCCTGCAATCCTTGCAGTTGGTTATCACCCGATGAATTAAGGTCATTAGACATCGTTGGAGAAGCCTCTTATATTTTGTCCGGCAAAAACACAATGCTAACGCATCCATACGAGGGCCTGTTAATAATCAATTTGCGAGTGCGAACGCGCGGCAGGCGTTGATTGCCTAGGCGCAGCGACGCGACGTAGCGGTACTACGGCAAGGAGCGGCAACAACGGCAGGCGACGCCTGCAGCCGTTCCCGAAGGGTTCGCCCCAGAAGGCGCGCTGGCGGCGTTGCATGGCGTGGCAGGTGGGCCCGCCACCTGCCACGCTACGCGCCTTGCCAGCACGCCTTCTGGGGCGAACGCATCTCGCAAATTGATTATTAACAGGCCCTAGGATGCGAATAATTAATTATGGAGATATTTGCGGAATTGATCTGACTCGGATGAATTCGGCGTGCAGGGCGCCTTTGCTGCGCCACAGCATCGGATGCGCGTTCGGCTGCGTCCGCAAATTTCTCGCCATCCATCGGAGACAGCGTGAGACTGATTCAATTCGAAGACCGCCAGGGCGGCCGCAAAGTCGGCATCGTCAATGGCAAGGCCATCAACGTGGTTTCCCAGGTCAAGACCATGCGCGAGCTGGCGCTGCTGGCAATTGCCACGGGCAATTCGCTGGAACGCCAGGCGCAACTGCTCAATAGCAATGTGCAGGAAGACTACGCCGCCATCCTCAGTGAAAATCGCGTCCTGGCTCCATTGGATCATGAAGATCCGGCGCACTGCCTGGTGTCGGGCACCGGTCTGACCCATCTGGGCAGCGCCGCCACGCGCGACAAAATGCACCAGAAGCTGGACGACGACGAAAGCGCCATGACCGACACCATGCGCATCTTCAAATGGGGGCTGGAGGGCGGACGTCCGGGCCGCGGCAAGATCGGCGCCCAGCCGGAATGGTTCTACAAGGGCGACGGCGCCATCGTGGTCAATCCCGGCGCCGCCTTTCCGGTGCCGGAGTTCGCCGAGGATGCCGGCGAAGAACCCGAGCTGACCGGCCTGTACCTCATCGGCGATGACGGCCGGCCACATCGTCTCGGCTTCGCCATCGGCAACGAATTTTCCGACCACGTGGTCGAGCGCAAGAATTACCTGTATCTGGCGCACTCCAAGCTGCGCTACTGTTCGTTCGGCCCGGAACTCCTGGTCGGCGACCTGCCCGCCAATCTGGTCGGCATGAGCCGCATCCGCCGCGATGGCCGCGTGATCTGGGAGAAGGAATTCCTGTCCGGCCAGGACAATATGTGCCATGCGATCGAGAACCTGGAATACCACCACTTCAAGTACAACCAGTTCCTGCGTCCGGGCGACATCCATGTACATTTCTTCGGCACCGCGACCTTGTCGTTCGCCGACGGCGTGCGCACCCAGCTCGGCGACAGTTTCGAAATCAGCCTGCCCGATTTCGGCGAGCCGCTGATCAACGGCATTGCACGCGAACAGTCGCGCATTGCCATCGACGGCATCAAAGTACTTTGATTTTTCGGCCAGCAAGTTTCAGGAATTTTGTTTTAACGAACAGAAAAGCGCCCACGAAGAGGCGATTGCCGATACGCTCCCCCGGACCGGACATCCGATCCGGAGAGCGTGTCAATAACGAACGGCTTTGTGTAGCGGACATTCCCGGTCCGGTGCCAGGCCTCAGCAAGGAGACCCAGCAATGCAAAAAAACTTCACCCCCGGCGTGCAGCATGACGGCGCCTGCGCGCGTCGCGCCATCCATTCGTCCCCTGTCGGTTGCGGACCGTGCGAACGCGATCGCCGCGTTCTTGCAGTCGGCCTCGCGGTCTGATCCTACGCTCGCCACAGTAGCGGCCGGCGCCCTTGTCTGAAAACGCGCCGGCATCAAAGAATCAGTCGCAGACCTGGAGACTTCATGCATTACACCTTTGACTTCATGAGCGTGTTCGTCAACTGGCCCCGTTTGCTCTACGGCGCCTGGTTGACGGTACAGTTGTCGGCGCTCTCCATTGTATTGGGCTTTGTGGTCGGCACGTTGTGCGCCATCGCCTACAAGAGCAAGAGCTGGCTGCTGCAGGCGCTAGTGAAAGCGTATGTCGAAATCATCCGCAATACGCCGCTGCTGGTGCAGGTGTTCCTGGTCTATTTCGGCCTGGCGAGCATCGGCCTGAGACTGACCGCGGAAACCGCCGCCGTGATTGCGCTGACCGTCAACGTCGGCGCCTACACGGCGGAGATCATGCGCGCCGGCATCAATTCGATCCATCCGGGACAGATCGAGGCGGCCGAATGCCTCGGCATGTCCAGGTTCCATGTCTACTGGCATGTGGTGCTGCTGCCGGCGGTCGAACGCGTCTATCCGTCGCTGACCAGCCAGTTCATCCTGCTGATGCTGGCCTCGAGCATCACTTCGCAGATTTCCGCCGAAGAACTGACAGCAACCGCCAACCTGGTGCAGTCGGAAACCTTCCGCAGCTTTGAAGTCTACGTGGTGATCGCCGTCGCCTACCTGGCCTTGTCCTTCCTGTTCCGCGCCGCGTTCTGGCTGATCGGGAAAGCGTCGTTTGTGCGCAAGCGCAAACTCGGCACCAATCTGTAAGGAAACAGCGTGACCTCATTTACCTTTTTACACGTCGAGTACCTGTTGCAGGCGGCGGTCTGGACCATCGTCCTGTCGCTGATCGCTTTCGTCTGCGGCGGCGCCGGCGGTTTCGTGATTGCACTGGGCCGCGTCTCGAAGTCGGCCACGTTGCGCAGCATCGCCAGTTGGTACATCCAGATCGTCCAGGGCATTCCCTTGCTGGTGGTGCTGTTCGTCACCTACTTCGGGCTGGCGATTGCGGGATTCAAGCTGTCGCCGCTGGTGGCTGCCGGGATTTCGTTTGCGGTGTACTGCGCCGCCTTCCTCGGCGAAATCTGGCGCGGCTGCATCGAGGCGGTGCCCAAGACCCAATGGGAAGCGTCGGAGTGCCTGGGCTTCAACCGCTTCGAGCAATTGCAGAAGGTGATCCTGCCGCAGGCGTTCAAGATCGCCATTCCGCCGACCGTCGGCTTCATGGTGCAGATCGTCAAGAACACTTCGCTGGCGTCGGTAATCGGCTTTGTCGACCTGTCGCGCGCCGGCCAGATCATCAACAACTCGACTTTCCAGCCGTTCACGGTGTTCGGCTGCGTGGCCCTGATCTATTTTTGTCTTTGCTATCCGCTGTCGGCGCTGAGCAAGCACTTTGAAAGGAAATTGAATGTCAGCAATCGTTAGCATCAACAATCTGCACAAGAGCTTCGGCGCCAACAAGGTGTTGAACGGCGTCTCGCTGGACGTGCAGAAAGGCCAGATGGTCGCGATCATCGGCCGCAGCGGATCCGGCAAGAGCACGCTGCTGCGCTGCCTCAACGGACTGGAGCGCATCGACTCGGGCGACATCAACGTCTGCGGCCACGACATCCACCATCCGGACAAGCTCAACCTGCGCGAACTGCGCAAGCAGGTCGGCATCGTGTTCCAGAGCTACAATCTGTTCCCGCATGTGACGGTGGAGCGCAACATCACGCTGGCGCTGACCACCATCAAGAAGCTGTCGTCTGCAGAAGCGAAGAAAATCGCGCACAATGTGCTGACGCTGGTCGGCCTGGAAGCCAAGAAGGACGCCTATCCCGAGCAACTGTCAGGCGGCCAGCAGCAGCGCGTGGCGATCGCGCGTTCACTGGCGATGGCGCCGGAATTGATGCTGTTCGACGAAGTGACGTCGGCGCTCGACCCGGAACTGACCGGCGAAGTGTTGAAGGTCATGGAGGACTTGTCCAGGCAAGGCATGACCATGGTGCTGGTCACGCATGAAATGGCGTTCGCGCGCAAGCTGGCCGATATCCTGGTGTTCATGCATCAGGGAAAAGTCTGGGAAGTGGGGCCTCCGGACGAATTGTTCACCCATCCCAAAACAGCCGAGCTGGCCAAATTCGTCAGCAGCGATCTGTAGATCGGCCGCACTGGCTATACCGGCAACACCACCTTGCAGTAAAAATTCATACCTCAGGAGACAACATGAAAAACTTATTGAAGTTCACCAAAAAAGCGACAGCCGTCATCCTCGGCCTGGCTTGCTTCGCCCAGGTCGTCCATGCCGATACGCTGGCCGACATCAAGGCGCGCAAGAAAGTCCTGATCGCCGTCGACCTCGGCGCGCCGCCTTTCGGCATGACCAATGCCAAGCTGGAGCCGCAAGGATCGGACGTCGAAACGGCGCGCGCGCTGGCCAAGGACTTGGGAGTGGAACTGGAGATCGTGCAGGTGACCGGTCCCAACCGCGTGCCTTTCCTGATGACCGGCAAGGCCGACATGGTCATCGCAACATTCAGCATCACGCCTGAACGCGCCAAGGTGGTGACGTTCACGCATCCGTACGGCGCTTCGCAATTCGTCGTGGCGGCGCCGAAAGGCATCGCGATCAAAGGCCTGCCCGATCTGAACGGCAAGCGCATCGCCGTCGTGCGCGGCAACATGCAGGATTCGCTGTTGACCCCGCTGGCGCCCAAGGGGGCAACCATCGTACGCTTTGACGACGATGCAACCGTGACCGCCGCCGTCGTCTCCGGCCAGGTCGACGGACTGTGCACGCCGAATGCGCTGGCGGCTGCGATCGCCCGCCAGAACCCATCGAAGAACCTGGAAACCAAGTTCGCCATCAAGGATATCCCCTACGCTATCGGCATCCGCCAGAACGAACCTGAACTGCAAAAATGGCTGAATGCGTGGATCGACACCAACACCAAGAACGGCCGCCTGGGTAAGATCTACCAGCAATGGGTCGGCACGCCGATGCCTGACCTGGCGCAGTTCGCAGCGAAGTAATTCGCGTACATGCCGCGGCCGGCGCATAGATATGCGCCAGCCTGCGCGACATTCTCATTTTTACCGAGATCATCATGAAATCTATTTCTCCCGTCATCCGATTGAATCCTGTCGATGATGTCGTCATTGCGCGCCGCCAACTGATCCCCGGCACCATTCTCGAAGAAGAGAACGGCCTGCGGGTCGGCGCACTGATCCCCGCCGGCCACAAGATGGCCACGCGCGCCATCGCCGTCGGCCAGCCGATCAAGCGCTATGGACAAATCATCGGCACCGCCAGCCAGGCCATCGAGCCGGGCCAGCATGTGCACACGCATAATCTGGCCATGGCGGAGTTTTCCCGCGAGCACTCCTTCGGCGCCGATTTCAAGCCGGTCGATTATGTCGAAACGCCGGCCACGTTCATGGGCATCGTGCGCCCGGACGGCCGCGTCGCCACGCGCAATTACATCGGCGTGCTGACCTCGGTGAACTGCTCGGCGACTGCCGCGCGCGCCATTGCCGACTACTTCCGCCGCGATATCCATCCGGAAGCGCTGGCCGATTTCCCAAATGTCGACGGCGTCGTCGCACTAACCCACGGCCTCGGTTGCGCGGTCGATTCGGAAGGCGAACCGCTGGCGATGCTGCGCCGCACGCTGGCCGGCTACGCCAAGCATCCCAACTTCGCCGCCGTGCTGATCGTCGGCCTCGGCTGTGAAACCAACCAGATCTCCGGTTTGCTGGAAGCGCACAACCTGAAAGAGAACGAGTATTTCCACACTTTCACGATCCAGAGCACCGGCGGCACCGCCAAGACCGTCGCACTAGGTATCGAGAAGATCAGGAAGATGCTGCCGGCCGCCAATAACATCAAGCGCGAGCCCGTCCCTGCCAGCCACCTGACGTTGGGCCTCCAGTGCGGCGGCTCGGACGGCTATTCGGGCATCACCGCCAATCCCGCTCTGGGCGCGGCGGTTGACCTGCTGGTCCGACACGGCGGCACGGCGATCCTGTCGGAAACACCGGAAATCTACGGTGCAGAGCACTTGTTGACGCGCCGCGCAGTGTCGCCGGAAGTCGGCGAAAAACTGCTGGCGCGCATCGCCTGGTGGGAAGAGTATTGCGCCAAGAACGGCGCCGAGATGAACAACAATCCGTCGGCCGGCAACAAAGCCGGCGGTCTGACGACCATCCTGGAAAAATCGCTGGGCGCCGTCGCCAAGGGCGGCACCTCCAACCTGGTGGACGTCTACAAGTACGCAGAGACGGTAACGGCCAAGGGCTTCGTCTTCATGGACACGCCCGGCTACGATCCCATCTCCGCCACCGGGCAGGTCGCCGGCGGCGCCAACATGATCTGCTTCACCACCGGTCGCGGCTCCGCCTACGGCTGCGCGCCGTCGCCGTCGCTCAAGCTGGCGACCAACACGGCGCTGTGGCAGCGTCAGGAAGAAGACATGGATATCAACTGCGGCGAGATCGCCGACGGCATGGCCACGCCGCAGGATATCGGCGCCCAGTTCTTCCAGATGATCCTCGATACGGCTTCCGGCAAGAAGACCAAGAGCGAATTGCATGGCTACGGCCAGGACGAATTCGTGCCGTGGCATATCGGCGTGTACACCTGAAGGTTGTTTCTCCTTGCTGCCGCCGGTGATCGTTTTCCGGCGGCAGTTTTTCCTTCGAGGTGCTGCGATGTGCTTCAAGAATCTGTTCCGGAAGCATTTCTCAGTATCCCGTTCATTGCACGACATTTCATCTGGAGCAAGGTATGGCACAAGCATTCACAGTTCAGGCCCACCTGCCTGAAGATCATCAACAAGCGACATTGGTCGGACGCATATGGCAACCCGGCGTCGGTCCGGTACTGGTCAAAGTGCAGGCCGACGGCGTATACGACCTGAGCCCTGTCGCAGCGACATCGAGCCAGTTGCTGGAGCTGGACAATCCCGCTGCCGCCGTCGCGCAAGCCAAGGCGCCGCGCCTGGTTTCGCTGGAAGACTTGCTGGCCAATGCCGACGCCGCCAAACGCGACACTTCGCGTCCCTGGCTACTGGCACCGATCGATTTGCAGGCGGTCAAAGCCAGCGGCGTGACCTTCGTCGCCAGCATGCTGGAACGCGTGATCGAAGAGCAGGCGCGCGGCGACGCCGGCAAGGCCGAAGCGGTGCGCAAGGCGATCACCGCCGTCATCGGCGACAACCTGTCGAGCGTGGTGCCGGGTTCCGACGAAGCCGCCAGGCTCAAGGAAGTGCTGCTCGCGCAAGGCGTCTGGTCGCAATACCTGGAAGTCGGTATCGGCCCCGATGCGGAAATCTTCACCAAAGCGCAGCCGCTGTCCTCCGTCGGCCTCGGCGACGAGGTCGGTATCCATCCCAAATCGGTATGGAACAACCCGGAGCCGGAGATCGTACTGGCGATCAACAGCCGCGGCAAGGTAGTCGGCGCCACGTTGGGCAACGATGTCAACCTGCGCGACTTTGAAGGCCGTAGCGCGTTATTGCTGGGCAAGGCCAAGGACAACAACGCTTCCTGCGCAGTCGGACCATTCATCCGTCTGTTCGATGCAAACTTTTCAATTGACGATGTGCGGCGCGCCGAACTTACAATGCAGGTCGACGGCACCGAAGGCTTTACGCTCAAAGGCAGCAGCTCGATGTCGATGATCAGCCGTGATCCGCTGGATCTTGCGCAGCATGCCATCGGTCCGAACCATCAGTATCCGGACGGCCTGGTGCTCTTCCTCGGTACCATGTTCGCGCCGACTCAGGATCGTTTCGGGCCGGGACAAGGCTTCACCCATCAGGTCGCCGATGTCGTGACGATCGCTACGCCCAAGCTCGGTGCTTTGGTGAACAAGGTGAACTTTACCGACAAGGTCGCGCCTTGGACGTTCGGACTGACAGCGCTGATCAAGAATCTGGCACAACGGAAACTCATTTAACAAAGGAAAACTCATGTCGCAATCCCCTGGACGCCTGGTCGGCAAAACCGTACTGATCACTGCCGCCGCGCAAGGCATCGGCCGCGCGTCGGTCGAACTGTTCGCCCGCGAAGGCGCGCGCGTCATCGCCACCGACATCAGCCAGGAACACCTGTCCACGCTGCAGAATGCGGAGGCGCATATCCTCGACGTGACCGACTCCGCAGCGATCAAGAAACTGGTCGACAGCATCGGCACTGTCGACGTGCTGTTCAATTGCGCCGGCTACGTCCACTCCGGGAATATCCTCGAGTGCGACGACAAGGCCTGGGACTTCTCCTTCAACCTCAATGCGCGTGCGATGTTCCACACAATTCGCGCGGTGTTGCCAGGTATGCTGGCCAAGAAGTCCGGTTCCATTGTCAACATCGCCTCGGCAGCATCCAGCGTCAAGGGCGTGGCAAATCGTTTCGCCTATGGCGCCAGCAAGGCCGCTGTGGTCGGCCTGACCAAATCGGTCGCCGCCGACTTCGTCGCGCAAGGCGTGCGCTGCAACGCCATCTGTCCCGGCACCATCGAGTCGCCGTCGCTGAATCAGCGCATCACGACGCAAGCCAAAGAGACCGGCAAGAGCGAGGCCGAGGTGCGTCAGGCCTTCGTGGCTCGCCAGCCAATGGGCCGCATCGGCAAGGCGGAAGAAGTCGCCGCGCTTGCGTTGTACCTGGCGTCGGACGAGTCGGCATTCACCACCGGCGCAATTCATATGATTGACGGCGGTTGGTCCAACTGATCTCGTGTCTTCTTCCAATGTAGTTTGCTACATCGCGATGCTGATTTACCAGCGGCCCTGTCGATCGTCCGATCGCCCGGGCCGCAGCGTTTTGCACGTATCACTCACGGTGTGCGAATTGGTATTTTTATTTTTTGATCTTGTCGACCTCGTCCGGGCAATCAAAGTGGGCATAATATTGCCTCTGCCTATTGGAAACTGCCGGAAAACAGCCCATGTCTGCTCCTGAAATTCAAGTCGCTTTCGAGACGCCCATGCAACTTGGCGAATGTCCACTATGGCATGCGGCAGAAAGCGCGCTCTACTGGATCGATATTCCCGACATGGCAGTGCATCGCCTGCACGAAGCAAGCAAGGAACATCGCAGTTGGCCCATGCCCGGCGAGCCTGGTTGCATCGCGATTCACGCCGATGGCGGCCTGCTGGTGGCATTGCGCGGCGGGCTCGTCCGTCTCAATACCGATACCGGCGAAATGACGCCCTTGCTCGATGCTCCTTACGACACCGGCAAGCTGCGCTTCAACGATGGCCGGTGCGACGCCATGGGCCGATTCTGGGCCGGTACGATCTACGAACCCCGTGATCGTGAACTCGGCAGCCTGTTCTGCTTTGATCGCGGCGAACTGCGCGATGCCGGCCATCCGGTGACGACCTCTAACGGCGTCGCTTTCAGCGTCGACCAACGCACCATGTACCACGCCAATACGCCCGCCCATCGCATCAACGCATACGACTTCGATCTCGCCGTCGGCAAGACCAGCAACATGCGCTTGTTCAAACAATTCAATGCGGATAAGACTGCGCCTGACTATGGCGGCCGTCCCGACGGCGCTGCAGTCGATAGTGAGAATGCCTACTGGTGCGCCATGTTCGAAGGCGGGCGTGTTTTGCGCCTGTCTGCGACGGGAGGCATACTTCAGGAAATCAAGCTGCCGGTGCGTTGCCCGACCATGCTCGCTTTCGGCGGCGCCGATTTGAAGACGCTCTATATCACCACTGGACGGAATGGGCGATCGCCTGCCGAGATCGAGCACTGTCCATTGTCGGGATGCGTACTATCGGTTCGTGTCGATGTTGCGGGGCAGCTTGAATATGCCTATCGCAGTTGAATCAAGCAAGAGCGCGCTCTTCGTTGTCTATTTTTGATTTTGTTTTGCCGTTTAATTGCCTTACTAGCAATGTTCACGAGCATTAAGTCAGCGTTTCCTGCAAAGCTGTGCAATTTCAGCGACAATCACGTTCCAGCTTCTTGATAACTATTGCTTTCTTTTCTAGTGGTTATGAGAAAATAGTTTTCGTGTAATAAAAGGCGCTTGTCCCGTTCTTACAAGATTTTTTCTTCCAATATTTCATACTTTCACCATAGCGAAAATCTCATGTCGATGAAAAAAATTGCTCTTAAACTCACCGTTGCCAGTATTGCGCTGATCGCTCTGCAATCGTCCAGCTACGCTGTCGATTCCACCTCTGTGGAATTCGGCGCCGGCTCCAAAGTCCAGATGCTGCGTCTCGGCGCACAATGGGATTGGAAAAACACCGCTTGGTGGCAATCCAACGGCACGCATATCGGTGGCTACTGGGATCTGACAGTCGCTGAATGGCACGAGAAGCGTTACAACAATACTGATCAAAGCAAGAACTTCACCGACATCGGTTTTACTCCGGTCTTCCGTTTCCAACGCGATGATAAGAAGGGATTTTACGGCGAAGCCGGCATCGGCGTTCATCTGTTCTCCTCACTGTACAACAACGACACCAAGAAGTTGTCGACAGCGTTCCAATTTGGCGATCACATAGGAGCTGGTTATGTGTTTTCGAACGGACTGGACCTGGGAGTGAAGCTGCAGCATTTTTCGAATGGTGGCATCAAGCAGCCGAACGGAGGGGTGAACTTTGCGGTGGTAAAAGCGG
>NZ_CBXX010000022.1 GCF_000577615.1 Herbaspirillum sp. RV1423 | reverse complement strand
GATCACGACGATATCTATAGCGGGAAAATTCGTGAGGCCGAAAGTGACGAAGAAATGCAACGCCGTATTAAAAATTATCGCCCAATGCCAACTAATCACAGCACCATGCCTGAGCATGTTGAATTCATGAAACGTGTCGTTGCTTACGATCTGCCGGTTGGCTTCTGCGGCAGTTATACGCGAGAGAACTGGATCAAGTTGATTAAGTTGGCGGACTGGGCCAGGTCCGACCTGTACTTCGAGACGGGGAAATTGGACGCGCTGCCGCCTCAGCCGCCCGAGATTGACCGTGAGACTGTCAGTGAGCAGATTCGCAAGGGCGATGAGGAGCGAATCAAGCAACATAAAACTTATGGCGGGGCATAACGCTGGCAATAATCAACACAACTTGAAGGAAACCAGAATGAACATTATCAACATCATCGGCATTTTCGTACTCGCCATCGGCGCAGGCGGATGTGCAAGCGATAGCTTGCCAAGTCAGGAGGGGGAGTCATCGCCTCGCCCAAAATATGATGTTCCTCCACAAACGATTTATAGAATTGATGACCATCGTTCTATTGTGT
Source organism: Herbaspirillum sp. RV1423 (assembly GCF_000577615.1). Classification (GTDB taxonomy): domain Bacteria; phylum Pseudomonadota; class Gammaproteobacteria; order Burkholderiales; family Burkholderiaceae_D; genus Herbaspirillum. The sequence goes on along the minus strand of NZ_CBXX010000022.1, from coordinate 67,971 downwards.
TGGAAGACTATGACAAATGCTATGGGGATGGTTACTTCGTCGATGCAAAAGCGAACATCCGCACCAAATTATGGAGAGGCAATTTCACCAATTATGCGGGTCGTCTTATTGTGGATGATTCTGATGAAATGAATATTGTCGTTCCTTCGGCTGCAAATTCTTATTGTGGAGATAGGGGCTGCAATGTTCCTTTGCTGTATTCGACCGACGGAGGCAGGACATTCAAAGCCATGAATTATATGCAGAGCTATCGCCCTTCTAAAGCCTCTGAAAACTACTCCATTCTCGTCGCCAAGGATGGGTTTTATGTGGTGAAGACGACCGAGTATGGGAAAGGAAAGATTGATAACGCCGTCACTAAATATCCGTTAGCGCCCGGCATTGAATACGGTACTGTCACCGGGCTTCCAAAGGGATATCACATCGAATATCTCTCGAATAAACCGCTGCCACCGTTGCGAACCCCTTCCGGCCAGGAGCGTTTCACCTGTGACGCCAGCATCCGCCCCAGCAATTTGCCCAAAGAAAAATAGCTGTATTGATGACCAGAGCGCAATCTCGGCGAGTACAGCACCATGCCTGAGCATGTGGAATTCATGAAGCGCGTTGTCGCCTACGATTTGCCGGTTGGCTTCTGCGGCAGTTATACGCGGGAGAACTGGATCAAGTTGATTAAGTTGGCGGACTGGGCCAGGTCCGACCTGTACTTCGAGACGGGGAAACTGGACGCGCTGCCGCCCATGCCGCCCGAGATTGATGGTGAGACGGTTAGTGACCAGATACGCCAAGCAGACGAAGAGCGGATCAAGAGCAATAAAACGTACGGCGGTGCTTAATGAAAACAACAACTTTGAAAGAAAAGATGATGGATGTGATCAAGATCATGGGCGCAATGCTGTTCTCCATCGGTGTAGCTGGGTGTGTTACTGAATTGCCCGAACTCGCTCAAAGGAACTATCCACCAGCCAAATTCGACGTCCCACCACAGGTGCTGTACAAAATCGATGACAACCGGTTTATCTCGCTTGAGAACTATCAACAGTGTTTTGGTGATACCTACTATATCGACAAGAAATTAGGAATTCGCGAAGAACTGGGGCGCGGTGGCATTGAACGCTATCGCGGCCGTCTCATCATCGACGATCCGACCGGAATGAACATTGTCATTCCTTCGGCACCACCCGGCAGTTGCGGCAGCCGTGGCTGCAATGCTTCCTTGATTTATTCCACCGACGGCGGTCGCACCTTCAAGGGCATGGTCTATATGAATCATCCTAATCCGGAAAAAGCCTCTGAAAACTACTCCATACTCGTCGCCAAGGATGGGTTTTATGTGGTGAAGACAACGGAGTATGGGAAAGGAAAGATTGATAACGCCGTCACTAAATATCCGTTAGCGCCCGGCATTGAATACGGCACTGTCGCCGGGCTTCCAAAGGAATATCACATCGAATATCTCTCGAATAAACCGCTGCCACCGTTGCGAACCCCTTCCGGCCAAGACCGTTTCACCTGTGATGCCAGCGTCCGCCCGAGCAATCTTCCCAAAGAAAAATAGCTGCATTGATGACCAGAGCGCAATCTCGACGAGTACGGCACCATGCCGGAGCATGTTGAATTCATGAAGCGCGTTGTGGCCTACGATTTGCCGGTTGGCTTCTGCGGCAGTTATACGCGAGAGAACTGGATCAAGTTGATTAAATTGGCGGACTGGGCCAGGTCCGACCTGTACTTCGAGACGGGGAAATTGGAAGCGTTGCCACCCCAGCCGCCCGAGATTGCCCCTGAAACGGTTAGTGAGCAGATTCGCAAAGCCGATGAAGAGCGGATCAAGAGCAATAAAACGTACGGCGGTGCTTAATGAAAACAACAACTTTGAAAGAAAAGATGATGAATGTAATCAAGATCATTGGTACTACGCTGCTTTCCATCAGCGTCGTTGCGTGCGCGAGCAATACCATTTCAGATCAAAACAGTAAGCCGGATTTCATCCCCAAATGGGACATCGCGCCACAAGTTATATATCGGATTGACGACCATCGATTTATTTCTCTGGAAAATTATGATCACTGTTTTGGTGATACGTATTTCAACAATACAAAGGAAAATATTCGCACTCAACTTGGACGAGGCGGTATCGAGCTGTTTCGTGGTCGTCTTGTGATCGATGATCCAACCGAAAAAAATCTAGTGTTTGCCTCGGCTTTCCCTGGAGGTTGCGGTAGCCGTGGTTGTGATGCTGCATTAATTTACTCCACCGATGGTGGCCGCACGTTTAAAAGTATGTATTACATGAATCATCCCGATCCGGAAAAAGCCTCTGAAAACTACTCCATACTCGTCGCCAAGGATGGGTTTTATGTGGCTGAAAAGAGAAGCCAAACGACTGATTCTACGTACGTGATCAAATACCCTCTCGTACCAAATATTGACCTTGACAATCCTTACCCAGAAGGCGTTAAAGGGGAGGGTTTCGCTCTTTCAAAAAAATCTCTCCTACCATTACGAACCCCTTCCGGCCAAGACCGTTTCACCTGTGACGCCAGTATCCGCCCCAGCAATTTGCCCAAAGAAAAATGACTGCATTAAGGTTGCATACCGATCCGGCATGCAACCCTTACTGGGGCGGCGGCCTCTTCCAGAACGGCACAGACGTTGACGCGCCGCGAAGGCGCAGGGTATCTGGTGCCTCGGGTGGTGTTTTAAGAAAAAGCACCCGGCTTGCCAACGCAGCAACTTGCCGGAGGCAGCCGCCTCCGGCAGCTTTATAAGCCGTCTTATCTCTTCCCTCTGGCGTCCCTCTTCCCCGGCCGCATAATAGGCTCCTTCAAGCACAAGGAGACCATCATGTCCGCGCCTCTTCCCTCCCGCGTCCTCCATATCGCCATCGCGCGCAGCGTGCAGGATGTGTATCGCTTCGCATCCGATCCCGAAAACATGCCGAAATGGGCTTCCGGCCTGGGCCGAGGCATTCGGCACGTTGACGGCAAGTGGTACGCCGACACGCCGGAAGGCAAACTGGAAGTCCGTTTTGCACCGGCCAACGATTTCGGCGTGCTGGATCATGAAGTGGTGCTGCCTTCGGGCGCGAGCGTCTTCATTCCCATGCGCGCGGTCGCCAACGGCGACGGTTGCGAGCTGACCTTTGTCTTATTCCGCCAACCCGAGATGAGCGAGGAGAAATTCGACGAGGATGCCGCCTGGGTGACGCGCGACCTGGAGGCGCTCAAGGCCCTGCTGGAAGCCTAAATTGGGCTCTATCGCGCCGCCAAGCTGACTGTATAATGCCAAACCAACACGGGCCGGCGGCACGCCTGCCGGCGCAAGACGGTTTGAGAAGACTTCCCCGAACGCACTGAACCTGTCGTTTTCCTGCGGGAAAACACGGGCACCGAACAATTTATGCAAAAAGCTCATAAACCGATCGAAATCAAGATCTCCACAGTGGTCGCCATTTCCGCGATCCTGCACGAAACCGATCCGGCGGCGCTGGATAAAGCCCTGAAGGACATGACCGGCGGCGTGTCCGACTTTTTTGAAGACGAATTCGCGGTGCTCGACATCGGCGCCCTCGATGCTGCCGGCGCGGGCATCGACTGGGCTGCGCTGGTGGCCTTGTTCAAGCGCTATCGCCTCAATGCCGTGGCCGTGCGCAACGCGCCGGAAGAACTGCATGCTGAAATCGCCGCGCAAGGCCTGTCCATCGACGGCGGCGCACCGCGCCCGCAACAGCAGGAAGCTGCGTCGGCAGCGCCGGTTGAGGAAGCGCCGAAGCCTGCCCCCGCACCAGCGGCGGCTGCGCCGGTGCAAGCTCCTGCGGCGCCGGCCGCCGCGACCATGATCATCGACACGCCGGTGCGCGCCGGCCAGCGCATTTATGCGCGCGGCGCCGATCTGGTTATCATGGCGGCAGTCAACAACGGCGCGGAAATCATCGCCGACGGCAGCATCCATGTGTATGCGCCTTTGCGCGGCCGCGCGCTGGCCGGGGCCAGCGGCAATACCGGCGCGCGCATCTTCGCGGCGAGCCTGGAAGCGGAACTGGTGTCGATTGCCGGCGTCTACCGTACCTTTGAGAACGGACATCCGCCCGAACTGGCCCAGCAACAGGTGCAGGTGCGCCTGACCGGCGACCGCATCGACGTATTGCCGATCAATACCAGCAAATAATTTTGCATTTAATTATCAAATCTGAATTTCTAAGGAGTCTTTTGTGGCAAAAATCATCGTTGTGACATCCGGTAAAGGCGGCGTCGGCAAAACGACGTCGAGCGCCAGTTTCGCATCGGGTCTGGCTTTGCGCGGACACAAGACCGTGGTTATCGACTTCGACGTCGGCCTGCGCAATCTCGACCTGATCATGGGCTGCGAACGCCGCGTGGTGTACGACCTGATCAATGTCGTGAACCAGGAAGCCTCGTTGAACCAGGCGCTGATCAAGGACAAGCACTGCGACAACCTGTTCATCCTGCCGGCCTCGCAAACCCGCGACAAGGACGCGTTGTCGGAAGAAGGCGTGGAGCGCGTGCTGGCCGACCTCAACAAGATGGACTTCGAATACATCATCTGCGATTCGCCGGCCGGCATCGAACACGGCGCCGTGATGGCGCTGACCTTCGCCGACGAAGCGATCATCGTGACCAATCCGGAAGTGTCCTCGGTGCGCGATTCCGACCGCATCCTCGGCATCATCCAGGCCAAGTCGCGCCGCGCCCTGAGCGGCGGCGAGCCGGTCAAGGAACATCTGCTGATCACCCGCTATTCGCCCAAGCGCGTCGAAGCCGGCGAAATGCTGTCGTACACTGATGTCCAGGAAATCCTGCGCATCCCGCTGATCGGCATCATTCCCGAGTCGGAATCCGTGCTGCACGCCTCCAACCAGGGCAATCCGGCCATCCACCTGAAAGAGACCGACGTTTCCGAGGCTTACCAGGACCTGGTCAGCCGCTTCCTCGGCGAAGACCTGCCGCTGCGCTTTACCAGCTACGAAAAGCCGGGCTTGCTCCAGCGTATTTTCGGAGGTAAATGACATGGCTTTGCTTTCTTTCCTGTTTCCGCCCAAGGCGAAAAGCGCCACGGCTGCCAAGGAGCGCCTGCAGATCATCATCGCGCGCGAACGTGGCGGGCGCCAAGGCCAGGGACACGATTTCCTGCCGGCCTTGCACAAGGAACTGATTGAAGTCATTTCCAAGTACACCAAGGTCAACGCCGACGACATCAAGATTTCGCTCGACCGCCAGGGCAACCTGGAAGTGCTGGACGTAAACGTGGTGCTGCCGGACGCCGACGCGCCGTAAGCCTGCAACATCGCTGTGCCGGACACGTTCGGCGCAGCGTTCCCGGCGTGCATGCGCCGTTCTTCTGCGGAAACGGTTCTTCCTCTTCCCGCCATGAACATTTCCATCTTCAGCCACGTCGACGCCGACATTGCCTTCATTGCGCGCAGCCTGCCCGCGCACGATTGCCACGGCGTGAAGCAACGCGCCGACGTACGGCGCGCGCATCCGCACTTGCTGATCGTGGACGTCGCCAGCGCCGGAGCGCATCTGGCGGAGATCGTGCAGATTGCACAGACGCAGGCGCCGCCTATCCCGGTGTTGCTGCTGGCCGGCGATACGCCGCAGGAACTGGCGCAGATCGACGGCACGATCGAGACCGAATTCAAGCCGCTGCGCCGCCATGCCGTCGCCGCACGCGTCAGGCTGCTGCTGCGACGCGCCTATCCGGAGCATGACGAACGGCAAATTCAGCGGTTCGGCGATTATGCGTTCGAATCGCCGGCGCATGTCGTCATCCATGCCGGACGCAACGTCGCGCTGACGCAGAAGGAATTCGCGCTGGCGATTTTGCTGTTCGGCAACCTGGGCCGGCCGCTGTCGCGCGTCTATCTGCAGGAAACCGTATGGGGACAGGAAGACGAAAATGAAGTGCCCACCCGCACCATCGATACCCACATCTCGCGCGTGCGCAGCAAGTTGCGGTTGAAGCCGGAAAACGGTTTCCGGCTCAGCACGGTGTACGGTTACGGCTACCAGTTGGAGCGGCTGGATGCGCCGCCGCTGAAGAAATAACGCGTGACGCCTGCTTCCCGCAACGCCCATTTCCTGACGCGTCTGGTTGTTTACCGGAACGGGAACAACCGGAAAGTTGGTAGCGGGAAATTGTTTTCCATATGACAAAACTTGTCTTGTTTCCCCCTGCCCATAGTCAGCATAAATAGTCTTTATTGATACACTTCAAAACCCCTTGACCCGCAGCGGGTATAATATTCAATTGATATTTTTCCTATTTTCACGCTGTCGAGCTCTGTAAACCCATACCAGCCATGCACCTGCTTGCCGTCGGACTCAACCACACTACCGCGCCGCTTTCCCTGCGCGAAAAGGTGGCATTCCCGGCCGACCAGATCGGCCAAGCGGTGGCGTCGGCGCGCGCATGGTTCGGCCGTGCCGACCTGACGTCCAATCTGGCGCAAACCGGTGAAGCGGCGATCCTGTCGACCTGCAACCGCACCGAGCTTTACGCCGCGAGCACGGCAGCGAACGGCGGCGTGGATGCCGCCATCGACAGCACCGCGCATTTCCTGGCCGATTACCACAAGCTTTCTTACGCCGAACTGCGCCCTTTCCTGTACGCCTTGCCGCAAGACAATGCCGTGCGCCATGCCTTCCGCGTCGCCTCCGGGCTCGACTCGATGGTGCTGGGCGAACCGCAGATCCTCGGCCAGATGAAGGATGCCGTGCGTCAGGCGGATGCCGCCGGCGGACTCGGCACCTATCTGCACCAATTGTTCCAGCGCACCTTCGCGGTCGCCAAGGAAGTGCGCAGCACCACCGAGATCGGCGCGCATAGCGTGTCGATGGCCGCCGCCGCGGTGCGTCTGTCGCAACGGATTTTCGATTCGATCGCCAAACAGAATGTGTTGTTCATCGGCGCCGGTGAAATGATCGAACTGTGCGCCACGCATTTCGCGGCGCAGAACCCGAAATCGCTGACCGTGGCCAACCGCACGCTGGATCGCGGCGAGACGCTCGCGCACCGCTTCAACGGCTCGGCGATCCGCCTGGCCGATCTGCCGACGCAACTGGCCAGGTTCGACATCGTGGTGTCCTGCACCGCCTCGTCGCTGCCGATCATCGGACTCGGCCTGGTGGAACGCGCGGTCAAGGCGCGCCGCCACAAGCCGATTTTCATGGTTGACCTGGCCGTGCCGCGCGATATCGAATCCGAGGTCGCGCGTCTGGACGACGTCTTCCTGTACACCGTCGACGATCTCGCGTCGGTGGTGCAAAGCGGCGTCGAAAACCGCCAGGCTGCCGTAGCGCAAGCCGAGGCCATCATCGAAACCCGCGTGCAATCCTTCATGCACTGGATCGACAGCCGCGCCGTCGTGCCCGTAATCCAGGACCTGCACGATGCCGGCGAATCGCTGCGCATGGCCGAACTGGAACGCGCGCGCAAGATGCTGGCCAGGGGCGACGACATCGACAGCGTGCTCGACGCGTTGTCCAAGGGCCTCACCGCCAAGTTCCTGCACGGCCCGCAACAGGCGCTGCATCACGCGCACGGCGACGAGCGCACCCAGTTGGTCCAATTACTGCCGCAACTGTTCCGCACCAAACGTTAGCGGCTCCGTCCGCTTGCCGTGTCCCCGGACATCGGCGCCTCCCCTGCCCGCCGCGCGGGCATCGCATCATTCCCCCATTTCACCTGAAGCAATCCCATGAAACCATCCATGCTCGCCAAACTCGACCAGCTCGCCGAACGGCTGGAAGAACTCAACAGTCTGTTGGCGCAGGAAGACGCCACGTCCGACATGGACAACTACCGCAAGATGACGCGCGAGCATGCCGAACTCGGCCCGCTGGTGGCGCTGTACCACACCTATACCCAGGCCGCGAACGACATCGCCACGGCGCAAGGGCTGCTGTCGGATCCCGACATGAAGGAATTCGCGCAGGAAGAAATCAACGGCGCCAAGACCCGCATGGAAGCGCTGGAATCCGACCTGCAAAAGATGCTGCTGCCGAAAGACCCCAACGATGAGCGCAACATCTTCCTCGAAATCCGCGCCGGCACCGGCGGCGACGAATCGGCGCTGTTCGCCGGCGACCTGCTGCGCATGTACACGCGCTTCGCGGAACGCAATCGCTGGCAGGTGGAAATGATGTCGGCGTCGGAATCGGAAATCGGCGGTTACAAGGAAGTCATCGTGCGCATCGCCGGTTTCGGCGCCTATTCGCGCCTGAAGTTCGAATCCGGCGGCCATCGCGTGCAGCGCGTACCCGCCACCGAAACGCAAGGCCGCATCCATACCTCGGCCTGCACCGTGGCAGTGATGCCGGAAGCCGACGAGGTCGAGGATGTCGACATCAATCCGGCCGACATCCGCATCGACACCTTCCGCGCCTCGGGCGCCGGCGGCCAGCACATCAACAAAACCGACTCTGCGGTGCGCATCACCCACATGCCGACCGGCATCGTGGTGGAATGCCAGGACGACCGCAGCCAGCACAAGAACAAGGCTTCGGCATTGAAGGTGCTGGCGGCGCGCATCAAGGACGTGCAACTGCGCGAACAGCAATCCAAGGAAGCGGCGACGCGCAAATCGCTGATCGGCTCGGGCGACCGCAGCGAGCGCATCCGCACTTACAACTTCCCGCAAGGGCGCGTGACCGACCACCGCATCAACCTGACGCTGTACAAGCTGGATTTCATCATGGACGGCGACCTCGAAGAACTGACCAACGCGCTGATCACAGAGCACCAGGCGGAGTTGCTGGCGCAATTGGGCGACGAGGAATAAGAGGCGCTTTTGCCGGCAATGCCGTTCAGTTAAGCTTTCTTCTATACGACCGTCGTCCTGACGAAAGTCAGGACCCAGCGTCGTATCGACGGTCTTCACGACACTAGCCCCAGCGTTCGCTGGGGCGACTGCTTTGCGGAAATGGGCTTAACTGAACGACATTACGCTTTTGCCAGGCATTGTTCAATGCGTTCGTCCAGTAGCCGCGCATTGTCGCGGCCTGTGGCACAATGCAGCGGCGCCGGAACCAATTTCGGCAGGCTCTCTCTGAGGTACAGCTTTATTCCAACAACATCAAATAGTTCATGCCATGAAATCCTCAAAACTCCTGTTGCTGTCGGTCGCCGTCATCTGCATCGCCCTGCTCGGCGTTGCGCTCTATCTCCAGATCGTCGAAGAAATGCTGCCGTGTCCGCTATGCATTATCCAGCGTTATTTCTTCGTCGCCATTGCCATCATCTGCATCATCTTCGCCTTCCTGCCGGCCGAATCGGCCAGGACCGGCGCCGGCCTCGGCCTGCTGGGCGCGCTCGGCGGCATCGCCACCGCCGGCTGGCACCTGTGGGTGCAGGCGCATCCCGGCACCTCCTGCGGCATCGATCCGCTGGAAACCTCGCTCAACACCATCCCGACCGCCAACCTGTTCCCGATGCTGTTCAAGGCCGACGGCCTGTGCGCCACGCCCTATCCTTTCCTCGGCCTATCGATTCCGCAGTGGTCGCTGATCTGGTTCGCCATCATCGCGATCCTGCTGGCGCGCCGCGTCTTCAAGCGCGGCTGAGCGATTTTGCGGTGAGCGATTTCACGGATATCGTGCCGGGCATCAGCCTGGCGGCAGCGCTCAACAATGCGCCGCTCGATATGCTGGAAAATCGCATCCTGATCGGCCATGCGTTGCAACTGACGCGCATCCAGCTCATCACCCAATCCGAACGCTTGCTTACCGGCGAGGAAGCAGCGCAACTGACCGCGCTGTTTCGCCGCCGCCTGCAAGGCGAGCCGATTGCCTACATCGTCGGCGAGCGCGAGTTCTTCGGCCTGGCGATGCAAGTCACGCCGGATGTCTTGATCCCGCGCCCCGATACCGAATTGCTCGTCGAGCTGGCGCTGGAACGCTTGCCGCAACAAGGCAAGGCGCTCGACATGGGCACCGGTTCGGGCGCCATTGCAGTGGCCATCGCGCACACGCGGCCGGATGTTTCCATGACGGCGCTCGACGTCAGTGAAGGCGCATTGAAAGTCGCCGCGGGCAATGCGCAGCGGCATGGTGCGAAGGTGGCTTTTTTGCGCAGCGACTGGTATGCCGCACTCGGCGATGTCGCACAGCCGTATCTGGATCTGATTGTTTCCAATCCACCTTATATCGTCGCCGGCGACGAACATCTTTCCCAGGGAGATTTACGCTTCGAGCCGATCGGCGCATTGACCGATCATGCCGACGGCTTGTCGGCGTTGCGGATCATTGCGAATGGTGCTCCGAAGTATTTGAAAGCGGGCGGATGGCTGCTGATGGAGCATGGCTATGATCAATCGGAAGCCGTGCGGGATGTATTGGCGCAGCGCGGTTTTGCGAAAGTGCAAAGCTGGCGCGATCTGGCGGGCATCGAACGCGTGAGCGGCGGAAAACTCGCGGTCGCTTCAAACTAAAACCACCGTCGTCCTGACGAAAGTCAGGACCCAGCGGCGTTCGTCGCACCGGGCAAACTTTCCTTGGACGCTGTACGACACTGGGTCCCAGCGTCCGCTGGAACGACGATGCTTGTCGGTTTCGTCGACAGGAAAAATCAAGCCGCCTGTTTGCCGCCTTCCGGTGCATTCGGCTTCTGACCGGCGTCGAACATTCGCAGTAAATCCGCTTCCTTCTGCTTCGCCGCTTTCAGATGACGCTCCTTGACATGGCCATAGCCGCGAATCTCTTCCGGGATACGCGCAATCGCCACGGCCTGTGCAAGATTGCCGGCATTGAGCCGATCCAGCAAACCGCTCACCGTCTTGCAATATGCGCTGATCAGGCCGCGCTCCTGTTTGCGCTCGGCGGTATAGCCGAATACATCAAGCGGCGTGCCGCGCAGGAAGCGCAACTTCGCCAGCACGCCGAAGGCGCGCATCATCCACGGACCATATTCTTTCTTGATCAGGTGGCCGTTGGCGTCATGCCTGGCCAGCAGCGGCGGCGCGAGGTGGAATTTCAACCGATAGTCGCCTTCGAACATGCCTGCGATTTTTTCGCGGAAAGCAGGCGCGGTGTAGAGGCGTGCGACTTCGTATTCATCCTTGTAAGCCATCAGCTTGAACAGATAAGTCGCCACTGCCGTGCTGAGTTTCATCGCCTTGGCAGGTTCGCCCAAAGCCGCTTCCGCACGGCGCACCTCCCCGACGAAATCGCTGTACTGGCGCGCATACGAAGCATCCTGATACTGCGTCAGGAAGTCGACGCGTTTTGCCAGCACTTCATCCAGCGACGGCGGCCGCTTGAAGTCGATCACCTGCGCCGTCATGCCGTTGCGGCGCGCAGCTTGCGCCACGGCCCCGGCATCGTGCGCGGCGGCTCGGCCCCAGCCGAATGCCTGCTTGTTGAAGTCGACCGACAAGGCGTTGAGTTCGATGGCCTTCAGGATCGCCGCTTCCGACAACGGCACCCAGCCTTGCTGCCAGGCATAGCCGAGCATGAACATGTTGGTCGCAATGGCGTCGCCCATCAGGGCGGTGGCGATATTGCCGGCATCGATCAACGCCACGCGCTCCTTGCCGCAGGCGTTCTGGATGCTGCTCTCGGCGGACGCCGCCGGGAACTGCCAGTCGGGATTGCGCACGAAAGCGGCGGTCGGCATCTGCGTCGAATTGACCGCCGCATGCGTGCGTCCTTCGCCCATGCGCGACAAGGCGTCGCGACTGGCGGTGACGATCACGTCGCAACCGATCACGAGGTTCGCCGCGCCGGTGCCGACGCGCGTGGAGTACAGATCGTCGGCATGTTCCGACAGGCGCACATGCGACATCACCGGCCCGCCCTTTTGCGCCAGGCCGCTCATGTCGAGCACCGAACAAGCCTTGCCTTCAACGTGCGCCGCCATCGCCAGGATCTGGCCGATGGTGATCACGCCGGTGCCGCCGATGCCGGTGACGATGATGCCGTAGGTGTCGCTCATGGCTGGCAATTGCGGCTGCGGCAAGGCCGGCGCCGCGCCTTGTTCTTCCGATTCATTCTTCGTCGCCGACACGCGTTTGGTCTTCCTGAGCTTGCCGCCTTCCACGGTGACGAAACTCGGGCAGAAGCCGGTCACGCAGGAGTAATCCTTGTTGCATGATGACTGGTTGATCTGGCGCTTGCGGCCGAATTCGGTTTCCAGCGGCTCCACCGACAGGCAGTTGGACTGCACGCTGCAATCGCCGCAGCCTTCGCACACGGCTTCGTTGATGACGGCGCGCTTGGCCGGATCGGGATAAGCATTGCGTTTGCGGCGACGGCGCTTTTCCGAAGCGCAGGTCTGGTCGTAGATCATCGCGGATACGCCCGGCACTTCGCGCAGTTCACGCTGGACGGCATCGAGTTCGCTGCGATGGCGGATCGTCACGCCTTCTGCCCACGGCGTGCCGACGGGATATTTGTCCGGTTCGTCGGTGACGACGATGATGGGCGCCACGTTTTCCGCCGCCAACTGGCGCGAAATCATGGCCGGGTCGAGCGGGCCGTCGAACTCTTGTCCGCCGGTCATGGCGACGGCGTCGTTGTAGAGGATCTTGTAGGTCATGTTGACCTTGCCCGCCACTGCTGCGCGCACCGCCAGCAAACCCGAATGGAAATAGGTGCCGTCGCCGAGATTGGAAAACACATGCTTCTCGCTGGTGAACGGCGCCTGGCCGACCCAGGTCACGCCTTCGCCGCCCATGTGCGAAAAGATGGTCGATTCGCGATCCATCCAGGTCACCATGTAATGGCAGCCGATGCCGGCCAGGGCGCGGCTGCCGTCGGGCAACTTGGTCGAGGTATTGTGCGGACAGCCGGAGCAGAAATGCGGAATGCGATCCTTGTTGGGATCGGGTTTGGTGCTGATGTTGAGCGTGGCTTCCTTGGCTTCCAGATAGGCGATGCGCGCCTTGACGCGCTGCTCGATTGGATGGCCGGCATAATATTTTGAAATGCGCGTGGCGATGGCGCGCGCGATCTGCGCCGGATTCAGTTCATACGTCGCCGGCAGCAACCAGTTGCCGTGACCTTCGCGCGGCGATCCGCTCCATTCGCCGGTGTCGTCGAACTTGCCGACCACGCGCGGACGCACGTCGTCGCGCCAGTTGTAGAGTTCTTCCTTGAGCTGGTATTCGAGAATCTGGCGCTTCTCTTCGACCACCAGGATTTCTTCCAGGCCCTGTGCAAACTCGCGCACGCCTTCGGCTTCCAGCGGCCAGGTCATGCCGATCTTGTAAAGGCGGATGCCGATGTCGCGCGCGACTTGCTCGTCAATGCCGAGATCGTAGAGCGCCTGACGTGTATCGAGATAGGACTTGCCGGCAGTAACAATGCCGATGCGCGCATGCGGGCTGTCCCAGATGATCTGGTTGAGCTTGTTGACCCGCGCGTAGGCCAGCGCGGCATACCACTTGTAGACGTTCATCCGCGTTTCCTGCTCGAGCACGGTGTCTGGCTGGCGGATGTTGAGACCATCCGGAGGCAGCAGGAAATCGGTGGGAATGAGCGGTTGCACGCGTTGCGGATCGATCATCACCGACATGCCGGATTCGACGATGTCGGTCACACATTTCATCGCCACCCACAGGCCGGTGTAGCGGCTCATGGCCCAGCCATGCAGGCCGTAATCGAGGTATTCCTGCACCGATGACGGATAGAGCACGGGAATGCCGCAGGCTTTCAGGATGTGTTCGCTCTGGTGCGCGGTGGTGGAGGACTTGGCGGCATGGTCATCGCCGGCGATCACCAGCACGCCGCCGTGCCGCGATGTGCCGGCCATGTTGGCGTGTTTGAAAACGTCGCCGCAACGATCGACGCCGGGGCCTTTGCCGTACCACAGCGAAAACACGCCGTCGTATTGCGCGCCCGGAAACAGGTTGACCTGTTGCGTACCCCACACGGCGGTGGCGGCAAGGTCTTCGTTCATGCCGGGATGGAATCTGACGTGGGCGGCGTCGAGATATTTTTGCGCCTTGGCGGCGGTCTGGTCGACCGTGCCCAGCGGTGAGCCGCGATAGCCCGTGAGGTAGCCTGCCGTATTCAATCCCGCCCGGACGTCGCATTGCCGCTGCAGCATCGGCAGCCGTATCAATGCCTGTATGCCGGTCATGAAAACCCGGCCGCGCTCCAGTGCGTACTTGTCGTCGAGGGAAATATCATCCAGCAACAGGCGTTGACTGGAAGGTAAGGGTGCGTTCATACGCTTGTCTCCGTGCCAAAAATCGTGTCTTTGATTGCACATGCGCCCGTTCGAGGCGCCATTTAAAACTCTTTCACCTTGTGGGCAAAACGTTTCTTTCTTTTGATGCGGTTACAGTAGCACAAGCGGCATATTGCCGCTACGCACGCCGCAACACGGCTGAACTGCACCGACGCAAAAAAAAAGCCCCTGCGGGTGAGCAGGGGCCGGGGATCGCGATGCAGCGGATCAGGCGACCGGCAGGTTTTGTTCTCCCGGCAACAAGGTATTGGCCGGCAACGCATCCTGCACTTTCAGGCGTTCGTACAGCGCGGTGAAATCAGGCGCCGTGTCGTCGAACAGTTGCTGGAAGTCACGGATGACGAAATAGCTTTCCTGATAAGAATCGATCTTGTACAAGGTGCGCATGACGCGCTCGACCTGAAACGGAATGCGATTGGGTTGCGGGCTGCGCAGGCAGTATTCGACCTCCCCGCCCGACGACAGGATGCCGGCGCCATAGATGCGCAAACCCTCGGGACTCTGGATCAGGCCGAACTCGATGGTGTACCAGTACAGCCGCGCCAGGAAGGCCAGGCCGTCGAGCTTGAGCGCCTTCAGGCCGCCCTTGCCGTATTCCTGCAAATGCTCGGCGAAGATCGGATTGAACAGCAACGGCACATGGCCGAAGAAATCGTGGAAGACGTCGGGCTCGACGATGTAATCGAACTCGTGCTCTTCGCGCAGCCAGACCGTGACCGGAAAGCGCCGATTGGCGAGATGTTCGAAGAAGGTCTGGTCCGGCACCAGGCCGGGCACGGCGACCAGTTGCCAGCCGGTGGCCTGGTGCAGCGCTTCGGTGGTGCGGTCGAATTGCGGAATGCCTTGCGACACGTCGAGCGCCTTGACGCTGTCGATGAAGACGTCGCAGGCGCGCCCCGGAATCAGCTTGGCCTGGCGTTCATACAGTCGTCGCCAGAGCGCGTGTTGTTCAGGCGTATAGGCTGCCCAGTTCTGGGCCACGACGTAGTTCTTGTCGGCGTGCGTGTAGTCGCCGCGCAATGCCCCGCTGTCCGATTTTGTCGCGACGCTGGCAAAGAAATCGTCGGTAGAGACGGTGGTTTCCATGGAATTCGATATGAAATACGTTGATGACCGTATTATGCGCCGATTATTGCGCCGGTTTCCGCCGTCCGGCGCATTCAGGCCGTTCAGGCTTTAGGCTTGCCGATGCCCGTGACCTTGCCTATCCATTTGAACAGCGCACGCATATTGGCCTTGATGATGTAATCGAGCATCGCCGCCTGTTCTTCCATCGCCTCATGAAACACACTCGCGGAATTGGCCGGCTGCAGCTTGAGGTAGGCATCGGCTTCGCCGTAATCGCGATGGATTTCCATGCCGGCCTTCTTGGCGATATGCATCATGACCTTGTTGGACGACAGGCAATGCATGTAAAGCGTATCGACATCGGCATTGCGGCAATGGATCGCCGCGCGCATGAACAGCTTGGTGCCGACGCCCATGCCGCGCGCCGCCGCCGACACCGAGACGCCGAACTCCGCCACGCGCGCCTTGATGGTGGCGCCGCTGACGGGCGTTGCTTCGCGCGGCGCGAAAGCAAGGTGGCCGACGCCCAGCAATCGCATCTTGCGGTCGTAGACGCCGAAAATGGTGTCGCGCGAGAAATCGATCTTTTCCACGTAACGCGTCACCAAATCGTCGGACAGCTTGGTGCCGAAACGCAGCAGCCGGTCCTTTTCTTCCAGCGCGAGGAAGTGCCGCAGCAGGTGCCGCCGCGAACGTGGCGACAGCTCCTTCACCAGGATCATCGGCTTGTCCGATGCTTCGGCGATGGCGCTGATGGCGTGCTTCAGGCGGTCCAGCCGGGCGCGCAGTTGCGTGGCAAGTTTCGACATGGAGGATGGAATCGAAGAATGGAATCGGTTTAACGGGCGGTAACGGCGTATTCTGCCACCGCTTCCGTACGCGCCGCCAGAATTGCTTCAGGGATGCGCTGCGGCTGTTCCTTGTACTTGGCGGCAATCGCGCCGGCATCCACAGCCTGCGCAGCCTTCAGCGCACCCATAAGGTAGCCGTACTGCGGGAATTCGGCGTTTTCAAAACCGGTGCGGCCACGACAGTCGCACTCCGACGCCTGCAACATTTCCCGAAAGCGTTCCGGCTTGCGGAAGCCGTCGCAGCGCGCCAGCAAGTTGACGACGGTGGCCGGACGCAATTCGAATGCGCGGCCGACGTTGCCGTGTTCGCGCGCGGTGATCACGGCCAGGTCGCGACAATCGTTGGGGACTTTCAGGCGATCGCAAATATCCAGGACCAGTTCCACGCTGCGCCCTTCGTGGCCGTGATGGCTAGGCCACAGATCGGGCGGCGTGGTGCCTTTGCCGAGGTCGTGCATCAGCGCCGCGAAGCGCACGCCCAGCGGATACGACCTGCCGGCAGCATAATCGAGCACCATCATGACATGCACGCCGGTGTCGATTTCGGGATGGTATTTGGCCGGCTGCGGCACGCCCCACAAGGCGTCCAGCTCCGGCAGGATGCGCGCTAGCGCGCCGCATTCGCGCAGCACGTTGAACATGCGCGAGGGGGTCTGCTCCATCATGCCGCGCGCCAGTTCCTGCCAGACGCGTTCCGGCACCAGCGCGTCGACTTCACCGGCGCTCACCATCTTGCGCATCAGCGCATTGGTTTCGGGCGCGACGGTGAAACCGGGGAAGCGCGCCGCAAAACGCGCCACCCGCAGGATACGCACCGGGTCCTCGACAAAAGCGTCGGAGACATGCCGGAACACGCGCCGACGAATGTCTTCCTGACCGTTATAGGGATCGACCAGCACACCGTCTTCGCCTTTGGCGATGGCGTTGATGGTGAGGTCGCGCCGCGCCAGGTCCTGTTCGAGCGTGACGGCGCTGTCGGTATGAAAGACGAAACCCTTGTAACCCGGCGCGGTCTTGCGCTCGGTGCGCGCCAACGCGTATTCTTCTTGCGTCTTGGGATGCAGGAATACCGGAAAATCCTTGCCCACCGGACGAAAGCCCTTGGCCAGCATGTCTTCCGGCCTGGCGCCGACGACGACGTAGTCGTGGTCCTGCACGGGCAGGCCGAGCAGTTCGTCACGCACGGCGCCGCCGACGACATAGGTCCTCATGGCGCTCAACGATGGTCGGGCAGGACTTCTTTTTCCGCCAACGCTTCGGCGACCCAGCGCGCTACGGCGGAATGTGCGACCACACGGTCGACATAGGCTTGCAGCGCCGGCGCCAGCGACACGTGATAGCTGCGGAAGCGCATCACCACCGGGGCGTAAAATGCATCGGCTATCGAGAAGTCGCCGAACAGGAATTCATGATGGCCGAACTGCGCCAGGCAGTCTTCCCATATCTCGCAAATGCGCCCGATGTCGCCCTGCGCCTCGGGTGTGCGGCCCTTGCCCGGATAGCTGCCTCGAATGTCCATGCTCATGGCGCTGCGCAAGCCGGTAAAGCCGGAATGCATTTCGGCGGTGATGCTACGCGCCACGGCGCGAGCGGCGGTTTCTTTCGGCCACAGGGCACGGTCGGGGAATTGTTCGGCCAGGTACTCGCAAATCGCCAGGGAATCCCAGATGCGTGTCTGATCGTCAATCAGCACCGGCACGCGGCCGGACGCCGAATATTCGGCGATCTTGCCGGCGGTGTCGGGCTGGTCGAGGCAGATGCGGACTTCGTGGAAAGGAATGTCGAACGCGGTCAGCACCACCCACGGACGCATCGACCACGACGAATAATTCTTGTTGCCGATGACCAATGTGATGGCATTCTTTCCGGCTTTCTCCAAGGTTGCCGACAGGGTCGGATCAAGTTCGGTGTTCTGCATGTCTGTCCTTTATATGACTTGCGCGCCTTGTATGACGTCAGCGTCCTGCGCCGCGGCGATAGGCGTCCATTTGCTGTTGCATGTCCACGCCGGCGAGATAGCGCGGCGCGACCGCTTCCAGCGCGGTGGGTTCGATGTCCAGTTCAGCCGCCATCGGACCGGTCGCGACATTATCCACCTGCATGGAAGCAAGATTATCGCGACTCATCAAGCGTCCCGGCAAATGCTCCAGGAAAAAGGCTTGCAAAGACGCCAACATCGGCGGCAATCCGATGATCGGTCGCGGATGACCGGAACAAATCCCCGCCAGGCGCACCAGTTGGCGCAGCGTGTAGACGTGCGGCCCGGCCAGTTCATAGGTCTGGCCTCGTGTGGCTTCGTTTTGCAACGCCTTGACGAAGGCTTGGGCAACGTCGCCGACATACACCGGCTGGAATCTGACATTGGCGCCAGCCAAGGGTATCAGCGGAAAGTGCTTTTGCATGGCCGCGAACATATTGAGGAAATTGTCGTGCTCGCCGAACACCACCGCAGGCCGAAACACCGTCGCCGCCACGCCTAGCCCCGCGCCGGCAAAGGCGGCGGCCTCGCCGGCGGCCTTGGAGCGCAGATACATCGACGGCCCCTGCGCCGACGCCCCCAGTGCGCTCATGTGCAGGTAGCGCCTGACGCCGTGCTTGGCGCAGGCAGCGACGATCTTGCGCGGCAAATCGACGTGGACGCGCTGAAAATCGGGACCGTATGCGCTGCCGCGCGGGCCCCTGCGCGAATGCAGGATGCCGACCAGATTGACGACGGCATCGGCTTCCGCCACCAGCCGGTCCAGCACGGCTTCGTCATGGATGTCCGCAATAGTCGTGCGCACAGTGGGCATCACCAGCAGATGCTTGCTGCGTTCGTAGCGCCGGGTCGGCACTGTGATCCTGCTGGTGGTGGTACGCGCCAGTTGCGCCACTACCTGGCTACCGATAAAGCCGGAGCCGCCGATGATCAGTATATTTTTATGTGCCATGGTCAGTCATCGCTTTCTTTGCTTCCCGCCTCACCGCAGCATTGTCAGGGCAGGTCAGATCAAGGCAAGTCGGTCGGAGTATTGGTGCGTGGCGCCACCATGCCAAGACGCTGTTTGAGCGACTGCGGCTTGTTTTCAAACATGGCGGCGTAGTAGGTGGCGTTGGACATCACGTTCTTGACGTAGCCGCGGGTTTCGTTGAACGGGATCGACTCAGCGAAGATTGCACCTTCGACCGCCCGGCTCAACGTTGAGCGCCAACTGCGCGGACGCCCCGGTCCGGCATTGTAGGCCGCGGTCGCCAGTGCCTGCGAACCGTCCAGGTTGTTGAGCACCATGTTGAGGTAACTGGTGCCGAGCAGCAGGTTGGTATTGATGTCGTTGATCTGGTCTTGCGTAAATTCGCTCAGGCCGATTTTTTTGGCGACGTACTTCGCGGTGGACGGCATCAGTTGCATCAGGCCGGATGCGCCGACGTAGGAACGCGCATTCTTGATGAAGCGCGACTCCTGGCGGATCAGACCGTAGACCCAGGCGTTCTCCAGTCCGAGCGGCCGCGTATTGGCGCTCATCTCGGTCAGGTGCGGCGCCGGGAAGCGTTGGGTGAAATCCATTTCCTGCCTGGTGCGGTCAGAGGTATTGACCATGCGGTCGAGCACGTCGCTCTGACGCGCAAACTCGGCGGCGGCCAACAACTGGCGGTCGTTCATCTTGCGCAATTCCCAGTTCCATTCGCGGATGCCTTCGTAGCGCATGTTCAGCTCATAGAATTTGAGTGCGCGCTTGAAGCCGGCGTTTTGCGTCATTGGCGAGATTTCGGTGGGTGTTGCCGGTGGCGGTCCCGGCGGGATCGCGATCTTCTGGCCCAGCTCTTCTGTCGCGAGTTGCCCATAGAAACTGACGTTGGAGGCAATCGACTGGAACAGGCGCTGCGCCGATTCAGTCTGCCCTTCCTCCTTTTGCGCGCGCGCCAGCCAATAGGTCCAGGTGATGTCGCTGCGCAGCGTAGCCGGCATCGCGTCGATGGTCGACTTCACCATCTTCCAATCGCCGGCGCGCAAGGCGATGCGTGCTTTCCACTGATACGCTTCGTAGGACAGCGGCGCGTCCTTGGTCTTGCGCCAGTAATCGATCGCTTCGGGCATCAGCTTCATCGACGCCGGCAAGGCGATTTGCGCCCAGGCGACCGCCTGCTCCTGCGCCGTCAGGCCGGAAGCGCCGCTCAGAAAACCGGCGGCCTGCTGCGGATTATTCTTGGCAGCGCGGCCGATGGCGACGATATACAACTCGTGGGCCGTGCGTCCCTGCCCGGGCCCGCGCGCCAATGCCATGGCCGGCTTGTCGATGACCTGCTGCAGGCTGACGTCGCCGTTGTCGGTGAACACCGCCGCGCGGCGCGCCACGGTGATGTTGCCGGCCTCAACGGCCTGGCGGATCTGCGCCCACAGGTCGCTCTCGCCGAACTGATGGTTCTGCGCCAGCGTGCCGATCAGGTCGCTGCACCCCTGGCCGTAGTCCTTGGGGCTGGTCAGCAGGGCGCGCGCCTCGTCGGCGACGTTCTGCCCCTTGAGCGCGCGCGAATTGAGCGCGAAGCATTTCACCTGTAC
This sequence comes from Herbaspirillum sp. RV1423, assembly GCF_000577615.1. Classification (GTDB taxonomy): domain Bacteria; phylum Pseudomonadota; class Gammaproteobacteria; order Burkholderiales; family Burkholderiaceae_D; genus Herbaspirillum. The sequence goes on along the minus strand of NZ_CBXX010000022.1, from coordinate 47,301 downwards.
GTCGTCGTTCAGCACGAACAGCGGATATTGCTCATCGAAAGTGGTCCAGTCGCCGGTCTTGCCCAGCGCCAACAACCAGTCGTTGCGCAGACGGTCGGCAATGGCGCTGCCGTCATAGCGGCTGAGGAAGTCGCGAATCTCCGACACCGGCGCGGTAAAGTCGCGCACGCGCGGTTTCAGCCGATAATAGTCGACATAGGAAGGAATGACATAGTCAGGCAAGCGTGCCGCCAGGTTGAGCGCGGCGGCCGAATCGTCGATCCGGGCAGCGTCGCGCAATGCAAGGAAAACGTCATCTGGCGAAGCATTGGCGGAAAGACGTTTTTGCGCATAGGCAGGCATGGTAAAACTGATTACCGCCGCAGCGGCGCATGTAATCACGACCAAGCATTTCTTTAATTGCATTCTTATACAACCTTAGAGTGAAACAGATGACGACTTCAAGGATAGCACGCGACACTCTGCAAACCGATGCCCCTGGAACCGTGGAGGAAGACACAACGGCGCCTGCAGAAAAATCCATACTGCGCGCCCGGTTGCTGGCTGCCCGCAAGTCCATGACGCCTGCCGCCAAAGCTGCGGCGGAAGCCGCCATATGCGCCCGCCTGCTGGCCTGGCTGCAGCAAAATCCGGTCGCCAGCCTCGGCGTGTACCACCCGATCCGCCAGGAACCTGACCTGCACTTGGCTTATAACGCGCTGGATGCCCAAGGCGTGCACCTGTCGTTGCCGATAATTCGCGGAAAAGATGCCCCATTGGAATTCGTCCGCTGGACGCCGGGAGAAACGCTGACCAAAGATGCCATGGGCACCTCGGTGCCGCCGCATGCCGAGACGGTGCGCCCGCAAGCGCTGCTGATTCCTTGCTTGGGCTTCAACGCCGCGCAGATGCGGCTGGGGTATGGCGGCGGCTTCTACGATCGCACGCTGGCGCAAGCGCCGCGTCCGCTGGCCATCGGCGTCGCCTATGCCGATGCGCGGGTCGACTTTACGGCGCAGGCGCACGATATTGCGCTGGACCTGATCATCACCGGATCATGAGCGCACCGGCAATCTGCTGCGCCAAGAAAAAACCGGCTGCGCAGCCGGTTTTTTCGATGCTGACGAGAACAAGCTGCGATCAGTCGACCAGGCGTTGCCAGATTGCCATGGTCGCGCCGGCTTGGTTCAGCGTGTAGAAATGCAGGCCTGGTGCGCCGCCTTCCAGCAACTGTTCGCACAATTGCGTGACCACGTCGAGGCCGAAAGCGCGGATCGACTCTGCGTCGTCGCCGTAGCTGGCCAGCTTCAGGCGAATCCAGCGCGGGATCTCGGTGCCGCACATGTCGGAAAAACGCATCAGTTGCGTATAGTTGGTGATCGGCATGATGCCGGGCACGATAGGCACGTTCACATTCAGTTTCTGCGCTTCATCGACGAAGTTGAAATAGGCGTCGGCGTTGTAGAAATATTGCGTGATCGCCGCATCGGCGCCGGCCTGCACCTTGCGCGCGAAGTTCTGGACATCCTCCTGCGGTGACCTGGCCTGGGGATGCATTTCCGGATAGGCGCCGACTTCGATGTGGAACCAGTCGCCGGTTTCCGCGCGGATGAATTCGACCAGTTCATTGGCGTAGCGGAATTCGCCGGACGACAGATCGACCGCGCCGAAGCCGCTCGGCAAATCGCCGCGCAGCGCGACCAGCTTCCTGATACCGTGCGATTTGTATTCCGTGAGGATGTTGCGCAAAGTCGCACGCGAACTGCCGACGCAGGACAGATGCGGCGCGGCCTCATGGCCTTCGCGCATGATTTCCAGCACGGTGTCGAGCGTGCCTTGCTGGGTCGAACCGCCGGCGCCGAAAGTGACCGAAAAATACTTCGGCCGCAATTCGGCCAGCTTGGCGCGTGTGGCGCGCAGTTTTTCCGTGCCTTCAGGCGTCTTGGGCGGGAAAAACTCGATGCTGAAATTATGTTGTGTCATGAGAAAGCCATCCAAAGACGGTCAAGGCATCAATCGATGCGTCAATGTTACTGACTGGGTCCGGATTTCAGCAGCAGCGTGGACAGCGCCCAGGAAACGATGCTGTACAACAGGGCGCCGCCGACGGCCGACCAGAAACCCGCGACATGGAAACCGCCCACCAGTTGCGCCACCACCCAGAACATCAGGCCGTTGATGATGAAGATGAACAACCCCAGCGTCAGCAGCGTCACCGGCAGGGTCAGAATGACCAGTACCGGGCGCACGAGCGTGTTGACAAAGCCGAGGATCAGGGCGGCAATCAGGGCCGCGCCGAAGCTGTCGACCTGCACCGAGTGCATCAGGTAAGGGACTGCCAGCAGGGCCAGTGCATTGATCAGCCAGAGAACGAGCAAACGCATGAGGTTTCCTTTCGAGCGGCGCCCTCGCCGGATTGCCGCAAGGCCTTGAATCCGGCGAGTGCGGGTAATGCAAGCGCCGGACGCCGGTCGACGCATCGACCGGCATTCCGGCAACCGATCAGTAACGGTAGTGCTCAGGCTTGTAAGGGCCTTCCGTCTTGACGCCAATGTAGGCCGCCTGTTCTGCCGTCAGCGTAGTCAACTGCGCGTTGAGCTTCTTCAGTTGCAGGCGCGCGACCTTTTCGTCCAGATGCTTGGGCAGCGTGTAGACGCCGACCGGATAGTTCTTGGTATTGACGAACAATTCGATCTGGGCAATGGTCTGGTTGGCGAAGGACGAGCTCATCACGTAGGACGGATGGCCGGTGCCGCAACCGAGGTTGACCAGGCGGCCTTCGGCCAGCAGGATGATGCGCTTGCCGTCGGGGAAGATGATGTGGTCGACTTGCGGCTTGATGTTTTCCCAGGCGTATTGCTTCAGCGCGGCAACTTCGATTTCGTTGTCGAAGTGGCCGATGTTGCAAACGATGGCCTGGTCTTTCATCTTCTTCATGTGCTCGTGCGTGATCACATGATAGTTGCCGGTGCAGGTGACGAAAATGTCGCCGTGTTCGGCCGCGTAATCCATGGTGACGACGCGATAACCTTCCATCGCGGCCTGCAGCGCGCAGATCGGATCGACTTCGGTGACCCAGACTTGCGCCGACAGCGCGCGCATCGCCTGTGCCGAACCCTTGCCGACGTCGCCGTAACCGGCGATGACGGCGACCTTGCCGGCGATCATGACGTCGGTGGCACGCTTGATGCCGTCGACCAGCGATTCACGGCAGCCGTACAGGTTGTCGAACTTGGACTTGGTGACGGAGTCGTTGACGTTGATCGCCGGGAAGGCCAGCTTGCCGTCCTTGTGCATCTGATACAGGCGATGCACGCCGGTCGTGGTTTCTTCAGTCACACCCTTGATTTGCGCCAGACGCGAGGAGTACCAGTTGCTATGGCTGGCCAGGCGCTTCTTGATGGAATTGAACAGGCAGATTTCTTCTTCCGACGTCGGATTGTTCAAGACCGAGGCATCCTTTTCAGCGCGTGTACCGAGATGCAGCAGCAACGTTGCGTCGCCGCCATCGTCGAGGATCATGTTGGCTTGCTGGTCTTCGGCGCCCGGCCATTCGAAGATACGGTGGGTGAATTCCCAGTAGTCGTCCAGCGACTCGCCCTTGAACGCAAACACCGGCGTGCCCTTGTCGGCGATCGCGGCGGCGGCGTGGTCCTGGGTCGAGTAAATGTTGCAGGATGCCCAACGCACCTTGGCGCCCAGCGCTTCCAGCGTCTGGATCAGCACGGCGGTCTGGATGGTCATGTGGATGGAACCGGTGATGCGCGCGCCCTTCAGCGGTTGCGCAGCAGCGAATTCTTCACGGATGGCCATCAGGCCGGGCATTTCGGTTTCAGCGATCTTGATCTCTTTATGGCCCCATTGCGCCAGGCCGATATCGGCGATCACATAATCGGTAAATTTGGAATTGGTAGTCATGACTGCGGCGTTCTTCACGCCCTCCTTTCATAGAAAATCAGAAAAAAAGTAACGTGAGCGCAGTTGCTTGGTGACGGTATCAAGCCTGGCAAGATCGATGTCTTGTCGCAACGCTCCTTGATACGGACATGCATTGTAAATCACTTTATGTACGCAATGCCAGCGCACAGCGGCGATCCGGCCACAAAGACCGGATCGCCGCAACAATCACAGACCGGCGGCAGCCTTCAGCGCAGCAGCCTTATCGGTGCGTTCCCACGAGAATTCCGGCTCTTCGCGGCCGAAATGGCCGTAAGCGGCGGTCTTCTGATAGATAGGACGCAACAGATCGAGCATTTGCACGATGCCTTTCGGGCGCAGGTCGAAATGCTCCTGCACCAATTGCGCCAGCTTCTCGTCGCTGACCTTGCCGGTGCCGAAGGTGGTGACCATCACCGAAGTCGGCTTGGCGATGCCGATGGCGTACGACACCTGGATCTGGCAACGCGACGCCAGGCCGGCGGCGACGATGTTCTTGGCAACGTAGCGGCCGGCATAGGCTGCCGAACGGTCGACCTTGGACGGATCCTTGCCGGAGAACGCGCCGCCGCCGTGCGGCGCTGCGCCGCCGTAGGTGTCGACGATGATCTTGCGGCCGGTCAGGCCGCAGTCGCCTTGCGGACCGCCAATGACGAAACGGCCGGTCGGGTTGATCAGGTAACGGGTGTTTTTCAGCCATTCAGCCGGCACGACCGGACGGATGATGTCTTCGATCGCGGCTTCTTCGATGGCCTTGTGTTGCATTTCGGGCGCATGCTGGGTCGACAGCACGATGGTGTCGATCGCGACCGGACGACCGTCGACGTACTTCAGCGTGACCTGAGATTTGGCGTCCGGACGCAGCCATGGCAGGCGGCCGTCCTTGCGCAGTTGCGACTGGCGCTCGACGATGCGGTGGGCGTAATAGATTGCTGCCGGCATCAGTTCCGGCGTTTCGTCGCAGGCGTAACCGAACATCAGGCCCTGGTCGCCGGCGCCTTGGTCGAGATCCAGGCCCTTGCCTTCGTCGACACCCTGGGCGATGTCCGGGGATTGCTTGTCGTAGGCGACCAGCACGGCGCAGCTCTTGTAGTCGATGCCGTAGTCGGCGTTGTCGTAGCCGATGCGCTTGATGGTTTCGCGGGCGACGTCGATGTAGTCGACATTGGCGCGTGTGGTGATTTCGCCAGCCAGCACGACCAGGCCGGTGTTGCACAAGGTTTCAGCGGCAACGCGCGACAACGGGTCTTGCGCAAAGATGGCATCCAGAATCGCGTCGGAAATCTGGTCGGCGACCTTGTCTGGATGGCCTTCGGAAACGGATTCGGAAGTGAAAAGATACTCGTTGGACATTACAGGCTCCTGCAGTGTAGAGATTTAACCATGTCGCGGCCTATCTCAGAGCCTGCGACGCTTTAGCGAAATTTATATCCCGTCTCGCAAGTTGTCATTAACTCGACGGCTTTCGTGCTATTTTACGCGTCTTGCAAAAATTCGGCAATTTCACAGCATTATTCACGGTAACGGCAAGTATGCTTTTTTCTTTATTCCGCCTGCTATCACTGCTCCCGCTGCCCTTGCTGCACCTGATCGGGATCGCGATGGGATGGCTCGTCTACCTGGCTTCGCCGTCGTACCGCAAGCGCCTGAAAGAAAATCTGACCCGGGCCGGCTACCGACAATATTTGTCTACTGCAATCAACGAATCGGGCAAAGGCATCTTCGAGCTGCCCTTCATCTGGTGCGCTGCGCCAAAACGCGTGTTGCGCACCGCCCGCATCGAAAACTGGGAACTGGCGCAACAGGCGCTGGACGCCAAAACCGGCGTGGTTTTCCTGACGCCGCATCTGGGCTGCTTTGAAATCATCGCGCAAGCCATTGCCGAGAAGACCTCGTTGACCGCGCTCTACCGTCCGCCGCGCAAAGCCGCATTGAAGCCGCTGGTCGAAGGCGCCCGCTCGCGCCCGAATCTGCATCTTGCCCCGGCCAATCTGTCCGGCGTGCGCGTCCTGCTCAAGGCATTGAAAAGCGGCAAGGCCATCGGCCTGCTGCCGGACCAGGTGCCGCAACATGGCGAAGGCGTCTGGGCCGATTTTTTCGGCAAGCCGGCCTACACCATGACGCTGTCGGCAAAGATGCACCAGATGAGCGGCGCGCCGATCATTCTGTCGTATGCCGAACGATTGTCATGGGGCCGCGGCTTCGTGATCCGCTTCGTCGCCTTTGAAGAAACCCTCGGCGACACGCCGGAACAGCAGGCGCGCGCCATCAATCTGGCGATGGAAAAATTGATCGCGCGCTGTCCGGCGCAATACATCTGGAGCTACAACCGCTACAAGACGCCGCCCGGCGTCTCCGCGCCCGGAGCGGCGCAATGAGGGCGCTGATTGCACTGATGTGGCTGCTGCACTGGCTGCCGCTGCCCATCCTCGGCCGTATAGGCGAAGCACTCGGCTCGCTGCTGTTCATCATCATGAAGCCGCGCCGCCATATCACGCTGACCAACCTGCGCCTATGCTTTCCGGACAAGACCGAAGCCGAGCGCGAAGCCATTGCGCGGCGCCACTTTCAGGCCTATGCCCGCAGCGCGCTGGAACGCGGCATTCTGTGGTGGGCCTCGGAAGCGCGCCTCAAGCGCCTGATCAAGGTCGAGCCGAACGTCCCGGTCGACGTCATCAAGTCCGGCCCGACCATCCTGCTTTGCCCGCACTTCGTCTGCCTGGAAATCCCCGGCATCGCGCTAGTGCTCAATTCGGATTTGTCGGTATGCACCATTTACGCAAAACAACAGAATGAGGTGGTCGACCGCGCGCTGCTCAAAGGCCGCTCGCGTTTCCGCCCGGTGACCTTGCTGTCGCGCGAAAAGGGCGTCAAACCCATCATCCGCGCCATGCGCGAGGGCTTGCCGTTCATCATGCTGCCGGACATGGACTTCGGCCTGCGCGATGCCGAATTCGTGCCTTTCTTCGGCATGCCGGCGGCGACCCTGACCGCTACCGCCCGCATCGCCGCGGCAACCCAGGCGCACGTGATTCCTGTGATCACCACCTTCCTGCCGGACTACAAGGGCTGGAAAACCACTTTTTACCCGGCGTGGGAAAATTATCCCGGCGACGACATCCTCGAAGCCACGCGCCGCATGAATGCCTTCATCGAAGAACGCGTGCTGGAAGCGCCGGCGGAATATTTCTGGGCCCACAAGCGCTTTAAAACCCAGCCGCCGGGCACACCTAATGTATACGGCAAAAACGAATAGCCGCCCTATAATCTGGTCATGAAAATCAAATTCACCAAAATGCACGGCGCCGGCAACGACTTCGTTGTCGTTGACGCCATCCATCAGGACATCGCCCTGACGCCGGAGCAATGGAAGTTCATTGCCGATCGCCGGTTCGGCATCGGCGCCGACCAAATGCTGGTGGTGGAGCGGCCGCAGTCGGAAGGCATCGATTTTCGCTATCGCATTTACAACGCCGACGGCGGCGAAGTCGAACAATGCGGCAACGGCGCGCGCGCATTTGCCCGCTTCGTCAGCGACAAGGGCCTGACGACCAAGCGCGTCATCCGCGTGGAAACCCTGTCCGGCGTGATTGAACCGACCCTGGAAGACGACGGCCGCGTCACGGTCGACATGGGTGCGCCGGTACTGGCGCCCGAGCAGGTGCCTTTCGATTCTTCAGGCCTGATTGGCAAGACCGAAGGCGACGATACTTTGTGGCCGCTCGACGTCAACGGCAAGACCGCCTGGATTTCCGTCGTGTCGATGGGCAATCCGCATGCCGTGCAAATCGTCGCGGATACCGAAGCCGCGCCGGTATTGGAGGACGGTCCGCTGATCGAACGCCATCCCCGCTTTCCGAAGCGGGTCAACGCCGGCTTCATGCAAGTGGTCGATCGCCGCAACGTGAACCTGCGCGTCTACGAGCGCGGCGCCGGCGAGACGCTGGCGTGCGGCACCGGCGCCTGTGCGGCGGTGGTCGCCGGCATACGGCGCGGCCTGCTGGATGCGCCAGTGGCGGTGCAGACTCACGGCGGCGAACTGGTGATCAACTGGGCCGGGCCCGGCAAGCCGGTCCTGATGACCGGTCCTGCGGTGTCGGTGTTTGAGGGCGAAATAGAGATCTGACCTGTTTCGTCCAGCGCCGATGACAAAATAAAAAGAGATGGCCAGGCAGCCATCTCTTTTTTTTCAGAATGACAAGCGAAACGTCAGGACTGCTCCGCCAGATCCCGCTCTTCTTCGCGCTCCTCGGCCTCCTGCGGCAATGCGGTTTTCAGGCGATAGAGGCGTTGCCGGTAATTGCCTTCCGGCCCGCTGAGACTGCAATCGACGTCTTCAAACAGGCGGCCGATGCGATTAAGCACCTGCCGCTCATCGCCGGTCTCTATTAATATCAGGCGCCGTTTGCTGCGCGCATAGTAATCGCGAATGTCGACCACCAGGCAATGGCCGCAATCGGCTTGCCTCAAATCGATCAGCAAGGCTTCCGGCCGCGTCAGGCCGAACAGGATCGCCAATTCCAGGCGCGCCGCCAGGAAAGGATAGGCGCTCAGGAAATCGCGCGTCATGTGGCGCTTGGCATCAATCGCCCACGCGGCAGGCGCAGGCCGATCGGCAATCTTGCCGAGCAAATCGCGCGCATCGGGATGATTCTGGGACGCCGCCTTCTGCAGCCAGTACACCGCACGCACGTCGTTGGCCGGATCGTCGCGGCGATTGCGCCAGGCGCTGCTGCCGCATTCCAGTTGCGCCATGGCGTGCCCCATTTCGGCGGCGCGCTCCAGATAATGCTGGGCGTCGGCGAGGTTGCGCTGGGAAAACTCGGGCTTCAGGTAAATCCGCGACAGAGCGTACCAGGCCGACGCCAGGCCGCGCTCGCCTGCCAGCGTCAGCCAGCGTATCGCCTTCTTATAATTAGCCGAGCCGCAACCGGGGAAAGCCCGTCCACCGTCTTCATTCATGCGCGCAAAGAACAGCCCGAGCGAAAGCTGCGCCGACTTGTCGTCGGCATAGGCCGCCAGCTCAAGCAACTGCTGTGCTTCATCTGCCGAGATATCCTTGATGTCGTTCAGAATTTGCGCCAGCCGCGACAGCAACGTGATGTTCCCTTGCCCCAGACGCTGGGCCAAGGCCTCGGACGGCGCATTCAGTTGCGGCAGTTCGGCGCTGTACTGCGCCAGCAGGGAGCTCCCCAGCGGCAGCGCCCGCCGGATGAAATCGTCCCGATCCAGGCGCAGCCAGGCGGCATCCGCCAGCGCCAACTGCGCCGGACCCACGCCAGCGTCGGCCGCTTTCTGTGCCCACTGGATGCCTTCCGCCTTCCGATCGGCCTGCGCCTGCGGATTACCGATGGACTGTTCGCCGGCCTTTTGCTGCGCCAACAGCCACTGCGCCTCTGCCGTGCCGGCATTTGCCTCGGCTTCGAGCACCTTGACCGCTTTGCCGAGCATGGATTGCGCATCGGGTTGTGCCTTTTGCGACAACACCAGGCGCGCAAATGCCAGTCCTGCGACTTTCCGTCCGGCGTCAAAGGCCCGCTCATACCAAATCACATAGTCCAACGGCCTGGGCGCCTGCGCCACGACTTCATAAGGGATATGCTCGCCGATCAACGTCCAGGCATCCGCCGCCCCCTGACGCGCCGCCCGGTCCAGCCAATGCAGGGCGGTAGCGAAACTTTGAGGCAAACCGTTGCCGCCAAACAGATAGCGCCGGCCCAGCGCCAATTGCGCCTCTGCCTGGCCGGCGCGCGCCGCTCGAATAACTGCCAAATCTTCCCGACTCGCCATAAATCAATCCAAACTCTCTTTCGAAGGAAAAAATTATCCCCTATAAATCATAATATTTTTTTAATCTCGGTTTTAAGAGACAAAATTGGAGCTTTAAAACAACAATTCAAGTCTTTAAGCGGCATTTTCTTGGCACAAAGACAATTTCATCGTATTCCGACCGGCGCAGAACCTAAAAAGTCCCGTCCATAAGATATCCCCCGTGAAAGCGTTAGAAAAAAACAACACTCGTGCAGTGGTTTCGAAATTTCAACCAAAAGTCTGTCCGCCAAACGACCAATCTACGGTCATCGCCAATGAGAACCCTTAATGTCTCACCATCCGACTAGATGTACGGATCCTCAAGACTATTTTTATAGAAGGATGTCAAATGAAAAAATCTCTGCTTGCACTGGCCGTTCTCGGCGCGTTTGCAGGTGCTGCACAAGCACAAAGCTCCGTTACTATCTACGGTATCATTGATACTGGCGTTACATACACAAGCAAAGCTCAAACTACAAATGCACCAGGCGTGACAGGTATTAACACTGGCAGCAAGTTTGCAATGAACTCCGGCGTTATCCAAGGTTCGCGCATCGGTTTCAAGGGCGTTGAAGATCTGGGCGGCGGTTTGAGCGCAGTGTTCAACCTGGAAACCGGCTTCAACAACGACAACGGTGCTTTGAATGGCCAAGATCCAGGCACAACTAACCTGTTCCGTCGTAAATCGGTTGTCGGTCTGGCCGGTGGTTTCGGTTCGGTTCTGCTCGGTCGTCAAACTGACTGGGCTGACACTATCAGCGCCTACACAGCCGTGGCTGACTTCGGTGGTGTTATCCAGAACTCCGGCTCTAACCTGAACCGTCTGCAAGGTGTTCGCACTAACAATTCGATCAGCTACACCACGAACAACCTGAGTGGCTTCACCGGTAACCTGATGTACGGTTTCGGCGAAACAGCTGGCAAGACTAGCGCTGGCCAATCGTTTGGTCTGGGCGGTAAGTACGACAACGGCCCACTGGGCCTGGGTATCAACTACTATCAATCGAAGCAAGGTCCTACACCTAGCGATACTTCCCTGCTCGCTAATGCTGCTCCTCTGAGCACTGTTGTTGGCGCTGCTAACGCAGGCGCTTCGGCAGCTAAAGTGTTGAACGTTGTTGCTAGCTATCAGTTCGGTCCTGCACGCGTTTATGGTAACTACTCGCGCGTCAAGCAAGATTTGAACACCGTTGCAGTGACTGGCCTGACAGACGCAACCCGTGTGACTGGTGCTACTCTGGGTCTGTCGAAGAAGGCTGACATGTACGAATTGGGTACAGCATACTCGCTGACTCCTTCGTTGAAACTGTTGGGTAGCGTTCAGTACACTCGTGCTGACTTCGACGGCCTGAGCGGCAAGGGTAAACTGACCCAATTCAACCTGGGTACAGACTACTGGTTGTCGAAGCGTACCGACCTGTACGCATTCGTGTCGAACCTGCGTGCTAAAGACATGAAGAACCCAGGCGTGTATGCTGACACAACTGGTAACGACGCTAGCCAAACAGCAGTTACTGTTGGTATCCGTCACAAGTTCTAATTTAAGCCTCTGGCCTCTGGCGTGAAAACGTCAGGAAATCAGATACTTAACTGAACGATTCGGGCTTACATGAGCAATCATGTGAGCCCGTTTTTATTGGCGGAGCCAGATTTGCCTTACCAAGAATCAGGTTGTCAGCACCAACGATAGCGTAGATAATCTCGCGATATTGCGGATATGCAATGCCGAATCGGCCTGGCACAGCAAGACGCTGAAAATATTCAACCCAACAAAAACGCACATGACCCCCCATTTGGACTCAGATTCGATTGCTGACTATTTGCTCGATCATCCTCATTTCTTTGAGGAACATGCCGAGTTGCTGGGCCGGATCAAGCTGACCAGCCCTTTGCTCGGGCGCGCCGTCTCCTTACAGGAGCGCCAGATGGAAATTCTGCGCGAAAAGATCAAGGTGCAGGAATTGCACATGGCCGACCTGCTGCGCATCGCGCAAGAAAACGACGAAATCACCGGCAAATTCCAAGCATGGACGCGCGCGCTGCTGCTGGCTCGCAACGACGCTGATCTGCCACGGACGCTGACCGGCAGTCTGCGGGAAATCTTCAACGTCCCGCAAGTTACCCTGCGTCTGTGGAACATCGCCGAAAGCCACAGCGACAACTGGTTCACCGCTGCAGTGTCGGAAGACGCTCGCATCTTCGCCAACGGACTGACCACGCCGTTCTGCGGCGCCAACAACGACTTCGAAGCCGCCGGCTGGCTGGAAGACGCGACAACCGTGAAATCCGTGGCGATGTTGCCGCTGCGCGTCAGTGCAGCACCTGAATCCTTCGGCCTGCTGGTGCTCGGCTCGCCCGACCCAAGCCGCTTCACGGCAGACATGGCCACCGACTTTCTGAGCCGCATCGGCGAAACCGCCAGCGCCGCGCTAGCCTGCCTGCTACACTGAATCATCCTAATTTCCGATCCTTGCGATCCAACCGTGTGAGCGACGACGCCAATCCAGCCGAACTCGACCGCTATCTCGACAGCCTGCAGAGCCAGCGCATGCTGTCGCCGCACACCGTCAGCAACTACGGCCGCGACCTGACGGAATTGACCGAACTGGCGCAAGCCGCTGGCGTCGCGTTGGCGGCAGTCACCCATTTCCAGATCCGCAAGTTCGCCGCGCAACTGCACGGCAGAGGCCTCAACGCCCGCTCCATCGCACGCAAACTCTCGGCCTGGCGCGGTTTTTACGACTGGCTGTCCGAACAGGGCAATCTGAAATCGAATCCGGTCGATGGCGTCAAAGCGCCCAAAAAGGCCAAACCGCTGCCCAAGGCGCTGGCTGCTGACGATGCCGTCCATTTGGTATCCCATGCCAATCCGCTTAAAAATGCCGACGCACCGGCGCAGTTATGTAATCGCGCGATGTTCGAGCTGCTGTACTCCAGCGGCCTGCGCGTTTCCGAGTTGACGGGGCTGGACGTGCAATACAGGCAGGAAGCCGGCTACACATCGGCAGGCTGGATCGACATGCAAAGCTGCGAAGTGACGGTCACCGGCAAAGGCAACAAGATGCGCAACGTGCCGGTAGGCCAGCCGGCCATGGAAGCTCTCAGGAACTGGCTCAACGCGCGTGAAACCGTGCTCTCCCTTCATGCCGATGCAGACCGGCGCGCGCTGTTCCTGAGCGAGCGCGGCACGCGCATGTCGCCGCGCGTAGCGCAACTGCGGCTGAAGGCGCACGGCCAGGCGCTCGGAATGGCCACCAATGTGCATCCGCATGTGCTGCGCCACTCCTTCGCCTCGCATGTACTGCAAGGTTCCGGCGATTTGCGGGCGGTGCAGGAAATGCTGGGCCACGCCTCCATCACGGCCACCCAGGTCTATACCTCGCTGGATTTCCAGCGCCTCGCCCAGGTTTACGACGCCGCCCATCCGCGCGCAAAAAAAATCACTTCCAAATAAGCCGCCGCAAATAGGCCGGGAACGAAGCCACTTGCATGGAATTGCGGCATAATTCGCGTAACCCCTTGATGAAGCGCCGCATCCGGACGCTTGCTTACACCAGCGACATCCCATGAAATCCAAACCCGCCGACACCGCCACGCCAACTGCTCTCGCCCATGATCCGGCCAAGGCGCAGGCCCTGGCCGAGCTGCAATTGCGCGACGCATCCGTACGCGTCACGCAGGCGCGCGTGAGCGTCATGGCGGCGTTGCTAAGCGCGCGCAGCGCCGTGTCGCATCAGGACATTCAGGACAAACTGGTCGACATGGACCGCGTCACGCTATATCGTGCGCTCGATTGCCTGACCGAAGCCGGCCTGGCGCACAAGATCGCCAGCGACGACCGCATTTTTCGCTACAACGCCGGCGCAGGCGCCGAGCACCATGACCACGCCGGCCATCAGCATACGCATGGCCACGCTCAGCATCAGCACGGCCATTTCAAATGCACCCGCTGCGCCCGCGTGTTTTGCCTGGACGGCAGCGGTGAGGCCGGCTTCCTGGAAAGCGTACTGCCTTCCACCGGCAAGCGCCAGACCACCGTAGCGCAATTGCAGACGGCCCTGCAAAAATCCCTCGGCAAGGGCTTCCAGAGTCACGAAATCGAACTGACCATCAAAGGCTGGTGCGCCGACTGCGCGGACTGAATCAACAGCCCGCCAAGCGCGGCAAATGCGCGGTCAACTGGCGCACGGAACGCACCTTCACATCGATGTAAGACGGATGCATTGTCAGCATCCTGCGCACGCCGGCCGTGGAGAAATGCGGATTTCCGGCCAGATACTGCGTCACCCATGCAGTCCGCAAACCCAGCTTTTTAGCCGATTTCAGATTCACCGATGTGTCTTCCACCAGGATGCAGCGATGCGCGGCGACGCGTTCGCGCGCCAACAGCTTTTGCAGCAATTGCCGCGACGGCTTGGGTTTCAATTTGCCGTGCACGCGCATCGACTCGATGGAAATATGTTTGTCGAAATGGCGATGCAATCCCAGATGCCGCACCACATCGCGCGAGTAGCGCAACGGCGCGTTGGTAAGCAGGATCTTGCGCCCCGGCAAACGCTTTAGCAGATGCAGCAAACCGCGCTCGGCGCGAATCATGCCGAACAGGTCGTCGAAGTCGTGCGCATCGTGCAGGAACGCTTCCGGCTTCACCTGATGATGTTGCACCATGCCCAGCAAGGTCGCTCCATACAACCGCCAGTAGCGCTGACGCATCTCGTTGACCGCATCCTGGTCGGACGGCAGGCCCTGTTCTTTCAATACGCGCTCCATGAAAACATTCATGTTGGCGTTGATCGCCGGGAAAATCGCATGTGACGCGTTATGCAGCGTGTTGTCGAGATCGAAAAGCCAGAGCGGTGTAGTATTCGGCACGATGATGAAGTCAATGAGGAAAGCGCAACGATGCGACGCCTGATTATAGTGATATTCGGCTGGCTGTTTTGTCTTTATGTGCCGGCGGCGAACGCCGAGAACGCAACGGCCGCCACGCATGCGGAACATCGCGGCGCCTTGTTCAAGGTGCAGGATGCGCGCCACACGCTTTACCTGTTCGGCACCATCCATGTCGGCGCCGCCAACTTCTATCCGCTTGAGCCGCGCGTGATGCAAGCGCTGGAGCAAGCCCCCGCCATCGCGCTCGAAATCGATCCCCAAAAGACGCCGGCCATGCAAGCAGCGGTGCTACGGTACGGCTTCTATCCCGAAGGACAAAGCTATCAGACTGAACTCACTCCGCAACTGCAGCAACAGGTACAGGCCGCGCTGAAGAAATACCACATCCCCATCGAGGCGATTGCACGCTTCCGCCCCTGGATGATCGCCAGCCTGCTGACGGTGCAGGAATTCGACAGCAAGGGATATCGCTCCGACCTCGCGGTCGACAGCCATCTTGCCGATTTCATCCAGAAGCGCAACAAGCCAGTCATCGAACTCGAAGGCGCGGAAAGCCAGCTCGCACTGTTCGGCACGCTCAGCAAACAACAGCAAAGCCTGCTGCTGGAAGACACCATCAAGGAGCTGGACGATCCCGACGACGCCGCCAAAGTGGTGGAACTGGCGGAATTCTGGCGCACCGCCGACCTCGACGGCCTGCAAGGCTTACTCGATGAAATGGCCAGCGACAAGAGCTTCGTCGGCCGTTTCACCAAGGAGGTCTTGCTGGACCAGCGCAATCCCGTATTGACCGATCGCATCGCAGCGTTGCTCGGGAAGCAGGACCGCATCTTCGCCGCCATCGGCATCCTGCACCTGGTCGGCCCCACTGGCGTGCCCGCGCTGCTGCAACGACGCGGCTACAAGGTCGAACGCATTTATTGAATGCGCAATAAAAAAAGCGCCGCCGGTCTCCCGGCGACGCCTTCGGTACGATGCGAGGCTTAATGCGAGCGGATCATGGTGCCGAACGCCTGCTCGGTCAGCACTTCCAGCAGCAGCGAATGCTCGATGCGACCATCGATGATGTGGACGGTGTTCACGCCTGACTTGGCCGCGTCCAGCGCCGACGAAATCTTCGGCAGCATGCCGCCGGAAATCGTGCCGTCTTCGAACATTTCGTCGATCTCGCGCGCCGACAGATCGGTCAGCAAATTGCCCTTTTTATCTTGCACACCGGCAATGTTGGTCATCATGATCAATTTTTCCGCATGCAGGATTTCGGCGATCTTGCCGGCCGCGACGTCGGCATTGATGTTGTATGCCTGGCCGTCGTCGCCGAAGCCGATCGGCGAAATGATCGGGATAAATGCATCGTCCTGCAACGCCTTGACCACCGCCGGATTGATCGCTTCGATCTCGCCGACGAAACCGATATCGAGAAATTGCCCCGGGTTTTCCTTGTCCGGCATTTGCATCTTGCGTGCGCGAATCAGGCCGCCATCCTTGCCGGTCAGGCCGACTGCCTGGCCGCCGTAATGATTGATCAGCATGACGATGTCCTGTTGCACTTCGCCGCCCAGCACCCATTCCACCACTTCCATGGTTTCTTCATCGGTGATGCGCATGCCCTGCACGAAAGTGCCCTGCTTGCCGATCTTCTTGAGCGCATTGTCGATTTGCGGACCGCCGCCATGTACCACAACCGGATTCATGCCGACCAGCTTAAGCAGGATCACGTCGCGCGCAAAACCATGCTTCAGACGCTCTTCGGTCATCGCATTGCCGCCGTATTTGACGACGATGGTCTTGCCGTGGAATTTGCGGATGTACGGCAAGGCTTCCGCCAGAATTTCTGCCTTGATGGTGGGGTCAACGTTGGTCAGATCGGTCAAGTCGGTCATAGCGCAAATCCTGGGCAGGGAGAGATATTCGGAATGTCCGCGATTTTACATGGAAAGCGGGATTCGATTGTGGCGGATGTTGCGTTTTCAGCCTGTGCAGCCATGCATTTCCTGGTTGGGGAATTTAGCCTTGAGGCCGTCGAGGGCCGCCTTGGTTGCCGTATCGACATTGCGCCACTGATAAGCCTGCCTGGTCGAGGTGACGTTGCGCGCCATGATGCGGGCACTGCGCACGCCCTTGGGGATCAGTTGGCCGATGTAGGCTTTCGCCGCTTCCTCTGTTTTGAACACGCCCAGGGAAATCGCCCAACGCAGGGCCGGATTGGGTTGCGATTCCGGTATCACATAAAAATCCTGGATGCCGAGACGGCGCAGTTCGGCCGATCTGCGCTCGGCGCCGTCCTTGCCATCCTGCGACGGGATGTAGACCATGTGGCTGGCCGCTTCTTGGACATTGCGCATGGTCGGCTTGACCGCCAGATTCAGGCTGGCCAGTTGAGCATCGAACTTGCGCGCTTCGACGCCATTGAAATTGCCGATTTCGATACAGGAGATCATTTCCGCCTTTGCCTCAGGCTTGTCAGGTTTGCTTTCCGGCGACGTATCCGGCTTGGCGTCTTTGACAGCGTCGGCTGCATCGGCCTTGACCGGCGCCACCAGCTTCTCGCTATTGGCCGGCAAAATGCTGAGCGTCTCGGGATGCAGTTGTTGCGCCAGACGTTTGGGTTCGTGGCGTTCGGACACAGTTGTGCCCAGATAGCCCCGCTGCATGGCAAACAGGGCCGCATTCCCAATCAGCAGTAGCCAAAAAAACAATTTCAGCATCGTTCAGTCCGATTTATGAAGGTTGCCGCGTCCGTCACGCGGCCGCTGCATGCAGCCCGATCAGCACGAGATTATCGACGTTTTCGCAGGGTGCCGCCACATACGGCATCAGCACCGGCCCGGCGCCGCCCGCCAGCACGCACAAGACCTCGCCGTGTCGCACCCGGTGCGCGGCGACCGCGCGTTCTATGGCGCCCGCCTGTGCGGCAATGCAACCGGCGATGATGGCGTCGGTAGTATTGTCCGCAAATGGCGTGGCGACGGCGCTGATGGTCTGTATCTGCGGTAACTGCGCGGTATTCAGAGCCAATGATGTTGCCATGACGCCCAGGCCGGGCAAGATCATGCCGCCGAGAAAATCGCCGTCGGCGGTCACCGCGTCGACCGTGGTCGCGGTGCCGCAGGTCGCGACGATCAATGCGCGTTGCGGGTACAAGGCATGCGCACCGATGGCGGAAGCAAAGCGGTCGCAACCAAGCTGGCCGGGATTCTTGTAATGGTTGCGCACGCCAGCCAACTGCGGCTGCGACGCGAACCATTCGATTTTCACCCTTGCGCCGAATGCGGCATGCAAGGCCGCTTGCAGCGCCTCCTTCATTGCCTGACCGGCAACATTGGACACCATCACGCGCGTCACCGGCAGGCCCTGCCATGCCTGCGTCAGCGCAGCCACCTCGCCGCGCGCCATGGAACCCGCATGCAGCCAGCGCCCGGCATTGCCGGCAACAAAAACCTTATCTGCGGGAATGCCCCATTTGATCAGCGTATTGCCGACGTCGACCAGCAGCATGGCGTTCACTCCTGCAGACGCAAAGAAACGTCGCCAGCGACGACGGCGACGCGACCGCCGGCGGTATCCATCAGGAAGCAGCCCTGGTCGTCGACGCCAACGGCGGTGCCTTCATGCACCACGCGCGCGTCGTCGAGGATGCGCACTATCCGCCCGGCATAGGCGTGCAAGCGATTCCAGCGCGCAACGAAAGGCGAAAAGCCCCGCGCTTCGAAATCCGCCAGCGCATCCGACAAGGCGCTCAGCAAAATCGCCAGCAGGCGCTCGCGCTCGTGTGCAAGCAACTCGGAGACATCGGCCGCCGTCCGGCCGATGCGGTCCTGCAACTCCTGCGGCATCATCAGATTGACGCCGATGCCGATGACGGTCCAGGTTTCGCTGACGTCGCCCTCCCTGTCCCTGGCTTTATCCTGTGCGGTCTCGATCAGGATGCCGGCCAGCTTGGCGCCGTCGCGCAACACGTCGTTGGGCCATTTCAGTTCGACATCGATGCCGAAAATGCCCAGCGCTTCGGCCAAGGAAACACCCACCGCCAGCGGCAGGCCGATCAGGCCGTGCACCGGACGCCTGAATTTCCATGCCAGCGAAAACGTCAGCGCCGAAGTCGCTGTCGTCCGCCAAGGTCGCCCGGCACGGCCGCGGCCGGCGGTCTGCGATTCGGCGACAAGCAAAGTCGGGCCTTCCAACACGCCCAGGCGGGCAAGCAAGTCGGCATTGGTCGAGCCGGTCTCGGCGACGACTTCGATGGCAACGGTCTTGGCGTTGCCGTTGCAGGAACTGGCGATCAACGCCGCGATGCGCCCGGCGGAAATCGTCGCGGCAGTGGTGGTTTCTGAAGCATGCATGGCCCACATTGTAACGGTTGTCCAAGGTGCAAGCGAAGGAGAAATCGGTTACCCTCGCAGGCATGGACGCTCCTCAACGACCGCCACAGCCGCCCTCTCCAGCCGCCCAGCCCGCTTCTGCGCCAGTTTCTGCTCCCGCAACCGCGGCAGCAGCCAGGCCGACGGCGTCGTCGTTTGCGCGCGTCAGCCTGCTGATTTATACCCTGCTGATCGTATATGCAAGCTGGTACCCGTTTTCCGGCTGGCGCGACATGGGCCTGTTGCCTTTCGATTACCTGTGGGCGCGCCTGCCGTACTACTGGACCGGCTTCGACCTGTGGACCAACATCGTCGGCTATGCGCCGTTCGGCGCGCTGGTAGTCTATGCGCTGTATCCGCGCGTGCGTTCGACCTGGGCGGTGCCGCTGAGCCTGATTGCCGGCGTCGCCCTGTCGGCCATCATGGAAGCGGTACAGACTTACCTGCCGACGCGCATTCCATCCAACCTCGACCTGCTCACCAATAGTTGCGGCACCTTGCTGGGTGCATTGATCGGCGCCTGGACCCGGCGCTACTTCCTGCGCGAAAGCCGCCTGCTGGAAGTACGGCGGCGCTGGTTCTCGCGCGAAGCCAGCCGCGGCCTGGTGGTGGTCGGATTGTGGCCGCTGGCGCTGATCTATCCGCAAAACCACCTGTTCGGCCTCGGCCATGTGGTGCCGCCGCTGTCGAGCCTGCTGTCCGACCTGCTCGATACGCCGATCGACCTCGCCACTTGGTGGACCAACAACGCCCAGCTCAATGCCGAACAATACTGGCTCGCCGAAATCATCGTCACCGCCTGCGGCCTGACCGGCGCGGTGCTGACCATGCTCCTGCTGCTGCGCAAACAGGCGCCGCGCAACATGCTGACGGCGGTCTACCTGCTGAGCGCGGTATTCGTCAAATCGCTGTCGTGCGCTCTGTTCTTCGCGCCGGAAAATGCCTTCGCCTGGTTCACGCCAGGCGCCGCGGGCGGCATGATCATTGGCGGCCTGATGTTGGCCGGGCTGTCGTTCGCACCGCCCACCGCGCAGCGGCGCATCGCCGCCCTGGGTCTGATCTTCAGCCTGCTGGCGACCAATGCGGTGCCGGCCAACCCCTATTTCGTCTCGACCCTGCAGACCTGGGTACAAGGCAAGTTCCTCAACTTCGACGGCGCCGCGCAATTCCTGTCCGTGCTGTGGCCCTTCCTGGCATTGTGGTTCCTCTATCATCCGGTACATCGCAAACCCGGCGGCCAGAAATGACGCGGTGTATGATTGTGCCTTTGGCCCACTCCTCGCGAGCATCATGGCAGCTACCCCAGACAAACCATTCTACGAACACCACGTTTTCTTCTGCCTGAACCAGCGCGAACCCGGCGGGCGCACCTGCTGCGCCGACAAGGGCGCGCAAGCGGCTCAGGAACACGCGAAAAAACGCATTAAACAACTCGGCCTGGCCGGCGAAGGCAAAGTCCGCATCAACAAGGCCGGCTGCCTGGAACGCTGCGAAGAAGGTCCGGTGGTGGTCATCTATCCGCAAGGTACGTGGTACACCTACGTCGACAATGAAGACATCGATGAAATCATCGACTCCCACATCGTCAACGGCAAAGTCGTCGATCGCCTGAAAATCTGAGCAACGCATCCGAGCAATAACGAAGTCTCCACAGCATGAACGCCCACACCCAATCGTTTCTGATCCCCGGCGCCGTCGGCCAGCTTGAATGTGCGCTGGACCTGCCCGACCCCGAACAATTTGCCGCGCCGCGCGGCCTGGCCCTGGTCGCCCATCCGCATCCGCTGTTCGGCGGCACCATGGACAACAAGGTCGCACAGACGCTGGCGCGCTCCTTCCTGGCGCTCGGCTATGTCGCTGTACGCATGAATTTCCGCGGCGTCGGCAAGTCCGAAGGCGAACATGACCACGGCAAGGGCGAGACCGACGACATGGCGCTGCTGCTGGCTCACATGCGCGGACAATATCCGGATCTGCCGCTGGCGCTCGGCGGCTTCTCGTTCGGCACTTTCGTGCAGGCGCAATTGCAGCAGCGCCTGATCGCCGAAGGAACGCCGGCCGAACGCCTGGCGCTGGTCGGGACCGCCGCCGGCAAATGGCCGATGCCGGATGTTCCCGCCGACACCATCCTGATTCACGGCGAGCTGGACGACACCATTCCGCTCTCCGCAGTGTTCGACTGGGCACGCCCGCAGGAATTGCCGGTAATCGTGATTCCCGGCGCGGATCACTTTTTTCATCGCAAACTGCAACATATCAAGAACCTGATAGTCCAAATGTGGCATCGCTGATTCCTGTCCCATGGTCCTACTGCGAGGCCGTGATCCGGCGCCGTCCGGTGCTCGAAATCCTCGTGTACAGAAGTACACTCCGGTATCCTGCGCTCCGGTCGTCACCGGCTGACGGCCTCTCGCTACGGACCATGGGCCAGGAATACTCTGCAAGTCAACCCCGCGCAGCCTTGTTGTCAGGCTCGGCGTTTATAATCCCGGTTCGATGTTCACTCATCTCTTTTCAAACGACAGTCCCGCATGCAGCCCGGCGGGACACATTTCTTACACCCGAAGATGAAAAAACTACTCGCGGCCCTCGCCGCCTCCGTCCTGACCTTCTCGGCAGCCGTTGCCCAGAGCCTTCCCCCACCTAGCGTCGCCGCCAAATCCTGGCTCCTGCTGGACGCGTCGAGCAACCAGATCATGGCCTCGCAAGAAGCCGACATGCGCGTCGAGCCGGCATCGCTGGTCAAGCTGATGACGGCTTACCTGGCTTTCGCCGCCGTGCGCGACAAACGCCTCGACCTGAACCAGGAAATCAACGTCTCCGTCAATGCATGGAAAGTCGATCCGAGCAGCTCCAAGATGTTCATCGAACCGAACAAGCCGGTCTCGATCAACAACCTGCTGTACGGCCTGATCTCGGTATCCGGCAACGATGCCGCCGTAGCGCTGGCCGAAGCCGTCTCCGGCACCTCCGACGCCTTCGTCGTCCTGATGAACCGCGAAGCGCAACGCCAGGGCCTGACCGGCACCCACTTCAGCAATCCGCACGGTCTGCCCAGCCCGGACACCTATACCACCGCGCGCGATCTGGCGATCCTGTGCCGCAACCTGATCAACGATTTCCCCGAGTTCTACAAGACTTATTATTCGGTCAAGAAATTCACCTACAACAACATCACCCAACCCAACCGCAACCGTCTGCTGTGGCTGGATCCGACGGTCGACGGCATGAAGACAGGTCACACCGAAAGCGCCGGCTATTCGCTGATCACTTCGGCCAAGCGCCCGGTCGCCAACGGCGAACGCCGCCTGATCTCGGTGGTGATCGGCACCGTGTCCGACCAGGTCCGCACGCAGGAAAGCCAGAAGCTGCTGAACTGGGGCTTCCAGAATTTTGACGCCGTCAAGTTGTACAGCAAGGGCCAGGCCGTCGACACGCCCGACGTCTGGAAGGGTTCGCAAGGCAAGATCAAAATCGGCTTTACACACGACGTCTACGTAACCGTGCCGAAGGGCAGCGCCGACAAGATCAAGCCGCGCGTCGAACGCAACGATCCCCTGATCGCGCCGATTTCGGAAAACGCCAAGGTCGGCACCCTGAAGATCATGATCGACGACAAGGCCGTCACCGAATTGCCGCTGGTGGCGCTGGAATCGGTGGGCCCGGCCGGCATCGTCGGACGCGCCTGGGATACGCTGCGCTTGCTGTTCAAGTAATCTCGCAGGCATCGCCACTGCGCTGAGAGATTTCAGCGCAATAAAAAGCCACCTGATGAAAAACCCCGAAAGTTGATGTCCAACTTTCGGGGTTCAGCTCATCACGGTGGTTTTTTGTATCTGCTTACTGCTATAACCTACTGCTGAAACAAATGCCACTGAACCGGCGGCGGTTCACGCATCAGGCAGCGACGGCTTCCTTCACGGCAACCGGCGCTTCTTCCGGAGCGGAAGTGCGGATCAGATGATCGAAGGCGCTCAATGCCGCCTTCGCGCCTTCGCCGACCGCGATCACGATCTGCTTGTACGGCACGGTAGTCACGTCGCCTGCTGCGAACACGCCCGGAATCGAAGTCTGGCCCTTGGCGTCGATCTCGATTTCGCCGTGCTTGGAGAGCGCAACGGTACCCTTCAACCATTCTGTATTCGGCACCAGGCCGATCTGGACGAAGACGCCTTCCAGTTCGATGTGCTTCACTTCGCCGCTGACGCGTTCCTTGTAACCGATACCGTTGACCTTCTTGCCGTCGCCGGTGATTTCGGTAGTTTGCGCCGAGGTGACGATGGTCACGTTGGGCAGGCTTTTCAGCTTACGCACTAGCACGGCATCGGCCTTCAGTTCCGCCGCGAACTCGAGCAACGTCACATGGCTGACGATGCCGGCCAGGTCGATTGCCGCTTCCACGCCGGAGTTGCCGCCGCCGATCACGGAGACGCGCTTGCCCTTGAATAGCGGACCGTCGCAGTGCGGGCAGTAGGCGACACCGTGGTTGCGGTACTCGCGCTCTCCCGGCACGTTGACTTCGCGCCAGCGCGCGCCGGTCGACAGGATCACGGTCTTGCCCTTCAACACGCCGCCGTTGGCCAGCTTGATTTCGATCAGACCTTCACCCGGCACCAGAGATTCAGCGCGTTGCGTGTTCATGATATCGACGTCGTAGGCCCTGACGTGCTGCTCCAGGGCGGCCGCAAATTGCGGACCTTCGGTTTCCTTGACGGAGACGAAGTTTTCAATCGCCAGCGTGTCCAGCACCTGGCCGCCGAAACGTTCGGCGACGACGCCGGTGCGGATGCCCTTGCGCGCTGCATAGATTGCCGCAGCCGCGCCGGCAGGGCCGCCGCCGACGATCAGCACGTCGTAAGCTTCCTTCGCGCTCAGTTCTTCCCCCTTGCGGGCGGCAGCGCCGGTGTCGAGCTTGGCGAGGATTTCTTCCACGCCGGTGCGGCCCTGGCCGAACACTTCGCCGTTCATGTAGACGGTCGGCACAGCCATGATCTGGCGCTTCTCGACTTCGTCCTGGAACAACGCGCCGTCAACGGTCACGGAGCGGATGCGCGGATTGATGATCGACATCACGTTGAGCGCCTGCACGACTTCCGGGCAGTTCTGGCAGGTCAGCGAGATATAGGTTTCAAAAGCGTAATCGCCGTCCAGGTTACGTATCTGTTCGATCACCTTGTCGTCGAGCTTGATGGGGTGGCCGCCGACCTGCAGCAGCGCCAGCACCAGCGACGTAAATTCGTGGCCCATCGGGATACCGGCGAACTGCACGCTGATATCGGTACCGGGGCGATTCAATGAAAAGGACGGCTTGCGTGCAGCGTGATCGTTGCGCTCGACCAGCGTGATGCGCTCGGACAGCGAGACGATTTCCTGCAGCAGCTCCTGCAACTCACGGGACTTGGCGCCATCATCCAGCGACGCGACGATCTCGATAGGCTGCGTGACCTTTTCCAGGTAGGCTTTCAATTGGGCTTTGAGATTGGCATCCAACATGATGATTTCCACTTTCCTCTGATGTGAGACTTCAATATTGTCCGGACTCCGCCGCTCGGCCTCGTGAGCTCTGCGGCGTTGCTTGCGCCGAGCCCGGACTGGTACTTCAATTTTTGCTGCTTTATTTCTTATCTGCTACGTTAAATCGTTGAGTAAGCGTAGCGAGCGGTTCGAGGTCGAGAGGAGAAGCGCAGCCGTACGAATGTACGGCGAGCATCGCAGTCTTGAGATCGAATCGCGCAGTAGCCCAATCAGCGATTTAAATTAGATCTTGCCGACCAGGTCGAGGGAAGGCTTCAGCGTTTCTGCGCCTTCAGTCCACTTTGCAGGGCAGACTTCGCCTGGGTGCGAAGCAACGTATTGCGCTGCCTTGACCTTGCGCAGCAATTCGGAAGCGTCGCGGCCGATGCCGTTGTCATGGATTTCCAGAACCTTGATCTGACCTTCCGGATTGATCACGAATGTACCGCGCAGCGCCAAGCCTTCTTCTTCGATCAACACTTCGAAGTTACGCGCCAGCGTCGCCGTCGGATCGCCGACCAGCGGGTATTGCACCTTCTTGATGGCTTCCGATGTGTCGTGCCATGCCTTGTGCGCGAAATGGGTGTCGGTCGACACGCCGTAGACTTCCACGCCCAGTTTCTTGAATTCCGCGTAATTGTCGGCCAGGTCTTCCAGCTCTGTCGGGCAGACGAAAGTAAAGTCAGCCGGGTAGAACACGAACACAGACCACTTGCCCTTCAGGCTTGCTTCGGTGATGTCGACGAATTTGCCGTCGTGGTAAGCAGTTGCCTTGAATGGCTTGATTGTCGTATTGATCAGGGACATTGCTATTTCCTTTACTTGGGGGTTGAAAGAGAGTGAATAAATAGTAAAGCGACTCTATATATTAATCAAATTTATTTGTTTAATACTTTCGATTGCTTTCTGCTATCGATATTCGTGTGAAACGGCTTGCTGCGTGTAACGAAGAATAGGACGCATATGAGCGCGAAAGCCTCAAATGCAACCGCAGGCCTGAACCTGTCCCGATGCGTCGCCAAAGGCGATCGCTTACACTGCCGACTTGCCGTTTAAGTAGAAATCGGGAGACGGAATTTCGTTCCCGCCGCAATATTACTTCAGCGCGGCAATGCTTGCGTGACGATCCAAAGACATCGTGACGACCGGACCAATCGGTAAAGACGCCGGACCACATGCATGCGGTACATGCAGCACGATACGGCGGACATAAGAAAACGGCCATCGTTCGATGGCCGTTTTACGTTTTACATTGACTTGACCTTACATCACGCCGCCAGCTTCTTCTCCAGTTGCGCCTTCACCTCGGCCAGTTCCTTCGGCAAGTGATACTTGAGCTTGTCGAACAGCTCGCTGTGCAACTCGACTTCCTTGATCCAGGCCGCCTTGTCGATCGACGTGATGATGGCGAACTGTTCCGGCGTGAAATCGATGCCGTCCCATTGCAAGTCTTCGTAACGCGGCGACACGCCGAAGATGTGGGGAACGCCGCCGACGCGTACGCCTTGTGGATCTTCGATGCGTTCCAGCATCCACTTCAGCACGCGCATGTTATCGCCGAAACCGGGCCAGACGAACTTGCCGTCGGCGTCGGTGCGGAACCAGTTGACGCAGTAGATCTTGGGCAACTCGGCCGGCGACGCGGCGATCTTGCGGCCCAGGTTCAGCCAGTGCTGGAAGTAATCGCTCATGTTGTAGCCGGTGAACGGCAGCATCGCGAACGGGTCGCGACGCACCACGCCTTGCTGGCCGACGGCGGCGGCAGTAGTTTCCGAACCCATGGTCGCGGCCATGTAGACGCCTTCCACCCAGTTGCGCGCCTCGGTCACCAGCGGCACCGTGGTCGAGCGACGGCCGCCGAAGATGAAGGCCGAAATCGGCACGCCGGCAGGGTCATCCCATGCTGCGTCGATGACGGGATTCTGCGTCGCGGCGACAGTGAAGCGCGCATTCGGATGCGCCGCCTTGCGGCCGGTTTCCTTGCCGATTTCCGGCGTCCAGTCCTTGCCTTGCCAGTCGATCAGGTGTGCCGGCGCTTCCTTGCTCATGCCTTCCCACCAGACGTCGCCATCATCGGTCAGCGCGACGTTGGTGAAGATGGTGTTGGCGCGCAGCGAAGCCATGCAATTGAAGTTGGTCTTTTCGTTGGTGCCTGGGGCCACACCGAAATAACCCGCTTCCGGATTGATCGCGTACAGGCGGCCGTCGGCGCCGGGTTTGATCCAGGCGATGTCGTCGCCGATGGTGGTGACCTTCCAGCCCGAGAACGCCTTCGGCGGAATCAGCATGGCGAAGTTGGTTTTGCCGCAGGCCGATGGGAAGGCCGCTGCAACATAATGCTTCTTGCCTTCGGGCGATTCGACACCGAGGATCAGCATGTGTTCGGCCAGCCAGCCCTGGTCGCGGCCCATGGTCGATGCAATGCGCAAGGCGAAGCACTTCTTGCCGAGCAGCGCATTGCCGCCGTAGCCGGAGCCGTAGGACCAGATTTCGCGGGTCTCGGGATAGTGGACGATGTACTTGGTGGGGTTGCACGGCCAGGCAACGTCTTTCTGGCCGGGCTGCAGCGGCGCACCGACGGAATGCACGCACGGCACAAACTCGCCGTCGGCGCCCAGCACGTCGTACACGGCGCGGCCCATGCGGGTCATGATGCGCATGTTCGCCACCACGTACGGCGAATCGGACAACTCGACGCCGATGTGCGCGATCGGCGAACCCAGCGGCCCCATCGAAAACGGCACCACATACAACGTGCGGCCGCGCATGCTGCCGGCGAACAAGCCGTTCAGGGTCGTGCGCATTTCGGCAGGATCGGTCCAGTTGTTGGTCGGGCCGGCGTCGTCCTTGTTCTTCGAGCAGATGAAGGTGCGGTCTTCCACGCGCGCCACGTCCGACGGGTCGGAGCAGGCCAGGTAGCTGTTCGGGCGCTTTTCCTGGTTCAGCTTTTTCATCGTGCCGGAAGCGACCATCTCGGCGCACAGGCGATCGTATTCCTCCTGCGAACCGTCGCACCAGTAGACACGTTCCGGCTTGGTCAGCGCGGCGATTTCCGCGACCCAGTCAATCAGTTTCCGGTGTTTGACGAAAGCGGGGACGTTCAACGCGGCGACGCCTTCCATTACGGGTTGATTCATAAACAGTACCTCCAATGCCTAAAGTAAGTCGAAATCGTTGGCACGGCAGGATCGTCGTTGCAGGCAGCCGGCGAGGCGGATGGCGCCATCGAGCCGGTGGTACGGCGGTCTTGTCGAATGCAGTCAGGTCATGACTGCGCGGCGCACCGCGGAGTAAGCGGAATTACCGGAATTGAGCCATGGTCGTCACTGAATCGTTTCATAAAATCCTGCTGCGGCAAATTGCCTTGCAACCAGTGTTTTTATGAAAATCAGGCGGCGATTGTACACCCGTACCCTGTCTATTTGTAGTGGAAAGTAACCGACTAATATAGTAGGGAATCTGCTTTTAACGCAATTGCGTTTTTTCATTACGAAGCAGTGCAACAAAAGCGGTTTCGCCTGCCGAAGCCTTATTGGATGGACACCGCCGCGCAGCTAAAGTGCACAGGACAAATGGCCTATCTGATGTCGGCGATTTCCTGACATTGCTGCGCAGCATCAGGAAAACTCAGGAGGAAAAATGGGAAAACGGCAGCCTAAAAAATACCTGCGACGAAATCGACAAAGGCCTTGATCTTGGCCGCGCGATGGTGCTGTTGCTGGACCAGCACGGAAACATCCGGGCCGGGCGCCAGCCAGTCCTGCAAGACCGGCACCAGTTCGCCGTTGCGCACCGGCGGGGTCAGCGAGACCGACATCTGCTGCACGATGCCGCAGCCCGCTTTGGCCGCCTCGATGAGCGATTCGACGTGGTCCATCGCCAGCGCGCCTTTGGGCACATGCGTATAGCTTTCCTTGCCTTTGCTGAATTGCCACGGCCGCACCATGCGCGATCGCGGATTGAGGAAACCCAGGCACGAAAAATCGGCCAGTTCCTGCGGCGTTCCAGGCACACCGCGGCGGGCGATGAATTCCGGCGACGCGCAGCACATGTAGCTGGTCTTGAACACTGTCTTGGCAATCAGGTTGGAGTCCGGCAGGTCGCCGATGCGGATCAGCACGTCGACGCCCTCCTCGACCATGTCGATCATGCGATCGCCGACCGTGATCCTGAGCGCGATGTCCGGGTACGCCTTCAGGAATTCAGGCAGCGCCGGCGCGATGTACCGGCGGCTGATCACGCTCGGCATGTCGACGCGCAGCGTGCCGGCCGGCAGCATCTGCGACTGCGTCATGCTTTCTTCCAGCTCGCTCATGCCGCCCAGCAGCAGCAGCGCCCGTTCATAGCATTGCCTGCCCTCCGCCGTCAGCGACATGCTGCGCGTGGTGCGATTGAGCAGCTTGGTGCGGAAATGCGTCTCCAGCGCCGACACCTGGTTGGTCACCGACGATGTCGAAATACCGAGACGGTCCGCCGCGCGGCTGAAACCGCCGGCTTCGACGACGTTGCAAAACACTTTCAGGGCATCCAGGCGATCCATGCTTTTCTTCTTCACGAGCGATTGGCGATGGCGTCGCCGATCATTCGATTATCCACGTTTTCATCATTCTGTATTGCGGCCGGACCTGTTTTTCTGTGCCCTTCCTCTCTCTAGACTTGCATTCATCGCCGAACGCAAAAGCACCCGGCGCCACCATCCACAGCCATCGAAAGGAAACACCATGAGCTCTCGTTCCGCCATGACCGCCGTACTGCTGAGCGCCTATGGCGCGCCGTTGCAAATCGCCCGGATAGACCGTCCTGATGCCGGCCCCGGTCAGGTGCTGGTCCGGATCGAAGCCGCCGGACTCAACCCGCTCGACGCCAAGATCCGTGCCGGCAAGGCGGCGCACGCCAAAGCGCAATTGCCGGCCGTGCTCGGCATCGACATGGCCGGCACGGTCGCAGCCGTCGGCCCCGGAGTGAGCGCGTTCGAGGTGGGCGACGAAGTCTACGGCATGACCGGCGGCGTCGGCGGCGTGCAGGGTTCGCTGGCGCAGTTCGCAGCGGTCGATGCCGACCTGCTGGCGCACAAGCCGGCCGCCATCGGCATGCGTACAGCCGCAGCGCTGCCGCTGATTTTCATCACCGCGTGGGAAGGTCTGGTCGACCGCGCCAAAGTGCGCGCCGGCCAGAAAGTGCTGGTGCACGGCGGCGCCGGCGGCGTCGGCCACATCGCCGTGCAGATCGCCAAGGCCTTCGACGCCGATGTCTATGCTACCGGTTCGGCGGAACAGCATGACGCCATTGCCGGCTACGGCGCGACCTTCATCGACTATCGCGCCGCCACTGTCGACGAGTACGTGCAGCAATACACCGGCGGCGAAGGCTTCGACATCGTCTACGACACCGTCGGCGGCGCCACGCTGGACGCCTCCTTCACGGCGGCGCGCCGCTATCACGGCCATGTCGTCAGTTGCCTCGGCTGGGGCACGCATGCGCTGGCGCCGCTGTCGTTCCGCGCCGCGACCTATTCCGGCGTGTTCACGCTGATGCCGCTGCTCACCGGAAAGGGCCGCGCACAACATGGCAAGATCATGCGCGAAGCCGCCAGGCTGGTGGACGCCGGCGACATCCGCGTGCAGGTCGACCCGCGCAACTTCGCGCTGGAACGGGCCGATGCCGCCTACGATCTCATCGACGCCGGCGGTGCGCGCGGCAAACTGGTGATCGACATTCCCGCCTGACAGCAAGTGGAAGCGAGGACGGCAAAAAACCGGCAGGCGCTTTATGATGTCGCTTTGCGTCACATCAACCGCCTTTCGGAGACCACATGAAGATCGCCATCCTCGACGACTACCAAGACAGCGTCCGCCTGCTCGATTGCTTCAAGATGCTGGACGGACACGACGTAAAAGTGTTCACCAATAGCGTGCGCGGCGCGGGACAACTGGTTGCGCGGCTGACGCCTTTTGAGGCGGTGGTGCTGATCCGCGAGCGCACTTCGTTCAACAAGGCCGTCCTGGAAAAGCTGCCGTCGCTCAAACTGATTTCGCAAACCGGCAAAGTCAGCGGCCATATCGATGTCGCCGCCGCCACCGCGCAGCGCATCGCCATCGCCGAAGGCGTCGGCGATCCCACCGCCCCGGCCGAACTGACCTGGGCGCTGATCATGGCCGCCACGCGCCGCATCCCGCAATACACGGCGGCGCTCAAGGCCGGCGCCTGGCAGCAAGTCTCGCCTGATCCGCAATGGAATAGCATCGGCACCGCGCTCAAGGGACGCACGCTGGGTATCTGGGGCTACGGAAAAATCGGCCGCATGGTTGCCGGTTACGGCAAGGCGTTCGGCATGAAGGTCCTGGTGTGGGGACGCGAAGCCAGTCTGGCGCAAGCGCAGCAGGACGGTTACCTGGCTGCGGCCGGCAAGGAAGAATTCTTTTCAACGGCCGACATCATATCGGTGCACCTGCGCCTGAACGACGCCACCCGCGGCATCGTCACGGCAGCAGACCTGGCGCGCATGAAGCCGTCCGCCGCCTTCATCAACACCAGCCGCGCCGAACTGGTCGCAACCGGCGCGCTGGAAACCGCCCTGCAACAAGGCCGCCCCGGCTTCGCCGGACTCGACGTATTCGAGACCGAACCGCTGCCGCAAGATGCGCCGCTGCTGCGCATGGACAACGTGGTCGCCACGCCGCATCTCGGCTATGTGGAGAAAGATGGCTACGAGTTGTATTTCCGCGCGGCGTTCCAGAACATCGTCGACTTCGCCAACGGCGCACCGAAAAACGTGCTCAATCCTGAGGCGTTGGCTTGACCCGGATCGGCGTCGGCGGCGCATACCGCAGATGCTGAGCGTGCGACACCTTCCATAAATGCGTCCAGCCAGGCGGCCATGACAGCGGCGATCCGGCATACGGCTCCACTCCCCGGCGCACCGCAATGACGGGCAGATGCTCCGGCATCGGCCCGGCGTGGTCCCATCCCATGCTGTACGCATAATTCGGCAATAAAGCCTCGCAGACCGACGCAAACCACTCGGTGTGATCTTCGTCGCGGCCCAGAGCCTGCGCCAGCCCGTGCGGATCGGCTTGCGCGAGCGCCTTGGCCAGTTCCTGCGTGGTCGCGCCGGGCACGTCGCCCCAACCGAAAATCGGATTGAAATTGTAATCGGCGCCCGAGCCGTACCACCCTTCGCGCCACGGACGCTCTATCCACTGCCGCGAGCCGGCGAACAAATGCCAACGCCAGTGCAATCCAGAAGGCTTGGGCCAGCTATATAGATACAGCCGCTGATAACCGGCCGCATGCAGCTCGCGCACCATCGCCATCAGCCGCGCATGCGGCATGCGGTCCGGCGGCTGGCGGCGGAACAGAATGGGCGTGCCGTCGGCATGCTGCACTTCATCGGAAGACAGGTTCAGGTCGAGCGTACGCACCTCGCTGCCGAAGCGCGCGGAAATCCATCCCGTCAGCAAATTGACGGAGACGATGACGCCATAGCCACGATGGCGATGGAAGATGACGGTGCCGGGTGCGATCGGTTTCATGGTTCGATTTTATCCAACTATGGAAAATCTGACTGACTGCGCTGTGACCGAGCAATGACGACGGTGTGACCGATTGAGAAAAACAATTCGCGACGCAGTTGCCGCGCATGCGGAAAACGCCTCTTCGATTGCCGTGTGGAAATTAACAAGACCCGCTCTGCATCCGGCTTTGCGGACGATCTTGTAGACAACATGAATATCGTTTTGCCAATAGAATGCGTGGCACGCAATTTGCGTAACAACAATTGAGTGCCAACATCAATCATTAAACATAAGCGGGCGCGGATAGGTTCTTACGGACTTCTTCAATAAAAAAGGGACACCACATGAGCGAACACGTAGCAATTCAAACTGAGACCTTCTTGCCGTACATGCGCGACGTAACAAAATGCGAACAGTCGCTGCAGGAACTGAACCTGATGTGGCGTGTGATCGAAGCGTCCGCAAAAATGAATTGCCCCAGCGAAGCCAAGACCATCCTGCCGACCATGGCGGCAACGCGCACCGGCTTCAGCCGCCTGGAGCGCGAACTGGTGGTCAGCCTGGTCCAGGAAAAAGTCCGCAACGTGCTCACCGAAATCGGCACCAAGGCGCAATACGTGATCGACATTGTGGTGCGCAACCTGTTCGAGCGCACCGCCGACGTGGGCTTTCTCGCCACCGACCGCGAATTGTGCAATTTCGTCGCCGGCATCACCGACGATACGGACGCCATCCGCTACCGCCTGCGCGAGTACCGCAACAAATATACCGTCTACGACGAGATCATGCTGCTCGACACCGAGGGCAACGTGCTGGTGCAGATCGATCCGGCCACGCCGCTCGAACACAGCGCCGATCCGCTGATCGCCGAGACGATCAATTCCGACGGCTATGTCGAGACTTTCCGCTTCAGCGACCTGCGTCCGGGCAAGGAGCGCGCGCTGATCTACTCGCGCCGCATGCAGCATCCCCAAACTGGTGCGGTAGTCGGCATCCTGTGCCTGTGCTTCCATTTTGAAGAAGAAATGGCCGGCATCTTTTCGTCGCACCGCGACGCCGAAGCACGCTCCAACATGCTGCTGCTCGACGCCGACAACCGTGTGATCGCCAGCGCCGACAAACTGTGGATTCCGGTCGGCACCGAAGTGCCGGTCAACCGCGACGGCAACGCCGCGCTGATGCTGTTCTGCGGCCGTGAATACCTGGTGCGCACGGTGTCCTCCGACGGCTACCAGGGCTATCCCGGCCCGGCCGGCTGGCAAGGACAGGTGATGATCCCGGTGGAAGTCTCCTTCAGCGGCGTCATCAGCGACGCGCTCAGCAAGCTGTCGCCGGACATCGCCGAAGGCCTGCTATCGCATGCCCATTCATTCTGCCCGCCGCTGTATGACATCATGACCGCCGCCAAAACCATCCAGCGCATCGTCTGGAACGGCCAGGTCATGACCGCCGGCCAGCGCGGCGAAATGCTCAAACTCAAAACCATCCTCGACCAGATCAGCGAAACCGGCAACCGCAGCAACGAGCTGTTCGCGCAATCGATCCACGATCTCTATCAGACCGTGCTGGTGTCGGGCATGCGCGACGCGGAATTCACCACCAGCCTGCTGGTCGACCTGCTCGACCGCAACCTGTATGAACGCTCCGACGATTGCCGCTGGTGGGCGCTGACGCCGGAATTGCGCACTGCGCTGGCGCAACCGCAACAGGACGAAGAGACGGTCGGGAAGATGACCAATATCCTGTCCTACATCAACGGACTCTATACGGTCTACACGCGCATCTTCGTCTACGATCGCGACGGCCGCATCGTCGCCAGCACCGGCGACGGCATTGACGCCATCGTCGGCAGCCGCATCGACGAGGACAGCCTGAAGCAGGTGCTGTCGCTGCGCACGCAACAGCAATACCATGTGAGCCCGTTCGCACCGACCTCGCTGTATGACGGCAAGGGAACCTATATTTATCATGCGGCGATCCGCGACCTGGAGAACGAAGCCGTAGTCGTCGGCGGCATCGGCATCGTGTTCGATTCGACGCCGGAGTTTTCCAACATGCTCGGCAGCGGCATCAGCGGCAAGAAGAATATGAAGGCCTATTACATCGACCGTAACGCACGCATCATTTCGACCACCGACGATGCACGCACGGTCGGCGACACGCTGGAGATCGATCCGGCGCTGCTGGCCATCGCCAACGGCGGCCGCGCTTCGCAGGTGACGGTGCATGACGGCGAGTACGCCATCGTGGCCTGCTCGGTATCGAGCGGCTATCGCGAATTCAAGGTCAGCGACGGTTATCAGGAAGACATCATCGCCGTGGTGTTCGAATCTTTCGGCGCGGTGCAAGGCGCCGGTTCGCAAACCGACAGCCGCCAGTATTTGCTGGAAACCGATCCAACCATCACCGACGGCAGCGAATACGCGACCTTCTTCAGCGACAGCAACCTGTTCGCGATTTCCGCCGCGCATGTGGTGGAAGCGGTGCCTTACAGCGCGGTGCTGCCGACCTCGATGGGAGCGCGCGCGGATCAGATCGGCGTACTCGGCCTGCAACGCGACGACAACCGCAAGGAATTCATCTGGGTCTTCGACCTCGGCCAGATGATGCGCGGCACGCGCTCCGCCGTCAGCGGCAGCAGCCAGGTCATGATCGTGCGCGAAGGCGAACACACCATCGGCCTGCTGGTCGATGAATTGCATGCCGTGCCGCAATTCACCCCGTCCCAGATCATGCATACGCCGTTCGCCATGCAAGGCGCGTCGATGCTCGTGACCCAAGTGATCAAGGCCAACAACGGCCAGTTGCTGATCCAGGCGATCGACGTTGCGCGCCTGTTTGCGCTGCTGATCGACGGTCAGATCCCGGTGCCGCAGGAAATGGCCGAAGCAGTGGCAGCCCAAGCCGCCGCAGCGTCTCGGGCGGACGGCGTCGGCACGGTCGAACTGCTCGCGGCCTGAGCCTGCGAAGCGCTGCCGATGACGGGATGTGGAGTATGATGGCGAAGACTTTTTCCTGATTTGCCACGATCATGACTTTACGCATCATCGCCACCGGCGGCACCTTCGACAAGCATTACGATGAAATCGCCGGCCAGCTCGGCTTCGCCAACAGCCATCTGCCGGAGGTGATCGCGCGTGCGCGCCTGACGGTGCCCGCCACGCTCGAAGAATTGCCGCTGCTCGATTCGCTCGACATGCAGGACATCGACCGCCGCCGCGTGCTTGCCTCGTGCGACCGCGCCGAAGAAGACGCCATCGTGATCATCCACGGCACCGATACGATGCAGGACACCGCGCGCGTATTGGGTGCCGCGCAACTGGCCAAGACGCTGGTCCTGACCGGCGCCATGATTCCCTACGCCGTTCGGGGTTCCGACGCGCAATTCAACTTCGGCTTCGCCTGCGGCGTGGCGCAGGTATTGCCGCATGGCGTCTATGTCGCGATGAACGGCCGCGTGTTCGACTGGGACAAGGTCGCCAAGAATCGCAGCGCCGGCGTGTTCGAACCGATCGATCCGCAAGACTGAATATCGTCCCCGCCCTGCCATAAACAAGCGAGGCCGAATCCTCCAATGCCGTTCAATTAAATTTAAAAGCTTGTCGGTCCATCACAACTGTCGTCCTGACGAAAGTCGGGATCCAGCGTCGCATCGGACGTTTTCACGACACTGGGCCCCAGCTTTCGCCGGGACCACGGCAAGGAAAATGGGCTTGACTGAACGGCGTTAGGCCGAAGCCTCGCTTTTTCTCGTCACAGCTTGTAGCGAAAATCGCGGTCAGAACCGGTGTTGCATGCCCAGCGTCACGCCGACCTGATTGTTGCCGTAACCGACATCATCGCGCGACAGGCCGACCAACTGATTGTTCTTGGCCTTGGCATAGGCGCCGCTGGCGTACAGATCGGTACGCTTGGACAACGCATATTTAAGACGCAGCGAATACATGATCGGATCGGCATCGGTCGCCAGGTTCTTCTGGTTCTGATAGTAGATCGTGCCGATCAGCGTCAACGCCGGCGTCAGCTTGTAGCTGCCGCCGCCCCAATAGAAGTCGCTGCGCAGGTCGGCCGCACCGGAAGTCAGCGTCTTCTTGTAGTAACGATAACCGAGGTTGAATTTCAACGCCTCGGTCGCCTGATAGCCGCCGGCCAGATGCACTGTCGACGTCTTGTCGTAAGCACCGCCGGCCAGCGCCGCCGTGCCGTTGACCCGATCGTAGGTCGCCGCCAGCGAGAACGGACCGTTGCCGTAGCCCAGGCCGACGCCGTATTTCGACGAGTCGTTGACGCTGCCGGCCACTTCGCCGAAGCCATACATCGCACCCAGCTTGAAGCCGCCGAAGTTGCTTTGATACTTGACCATGTTGGACACGCCGGTCGGCATGCCGTCCTTGCGGCCGCCGGTGGCGCCGGCGGAAGTCACCCACGAGTATTGCCCCGAGTAACCCATCGGATCGAACGGCAGGATGAAATCATAGGTGGTGCTGAACGAACGCCCCGCCACCACGCGGCCGAAAGCGCCTTCCAGGCCGACGTTGGACTGGCGGTTGAACAACTGGTTGGCATCGCCGTCAAAGGCGCCGGTGTCGAGCTTGAAACCGTTTTCCAACTGGAAGATCGCCTTCAGGCCGCCGCCCAAGTCTTCGCTGCCGCGAAAGCCGATGCGCGACGTGTTCATGGCGCCGGAGCTCAGGCGCGTGACGCTGCCGCCGTTGGCGCCGGCATGGTTGAGATACTCCACCCCGGTATCGATCAGGCCGTAGACGGTCACGGTGCTTTGCGCCGCTGCCGCGCCGCTCAGGACCGACAAGATGGCTGTTGCGATTAGTTTCTTTTGCACTCTGCGTTCTCCTTGGTAAAAATCGTTTTTATGGTTGTGTTTCACTTTCCGTCTATCAGAACCTGTTCACGATCTGTAGCGAGAGGCCATCAGCCGGAGGCGGACGGAGCACAGGAACCGGAATGTGCTTGAGTACATGAGGATTCCGAGCACCTCCCGCTGCCGGATCACGGCCTCGCAGTAAGATCACGGGCAGGTTCTCAGAAGGCCCACAACGCCTGTTCCGGCAGGCTAAGCCAGTACTCTCCCTGATCCAGCTTGTGCGGCGCGTAGGCGCGCAAGCCGACCGTGGTGCTGTCCGCGCTCTTGGCTTTGAACAGACACTCCCACCGATCTCCCAGGTACATGCAAGTGGAGAGCGGCAGGCGAATGGCGTTGTCGGTTTGGTGGTCCGAGATGCGGACCTGTTCGAGGCGGATGATGCCCGTGACTTCATGGCCGGCGTTGGCGCCGCGCGCGCTGGCGACGACGGTGCCGCCGTCCACCTGCAAGGTGACGCGCCGGCCGTCGCGCTGCAGCACCTTGCCCTTGAGACGGTTGTTGCTGCCCATGAATTCGGCGGTGAACAGCGTGTCCGGCGTCTGGTACATGCTTTGCGGCGTGCCTTGCTGTTCGATCTTGCCGTTGTTGAGCAGCAGGATGCGATCCGAAATCGCCATCGCCTCGCCTTGGTCGTGTGTCACCATCAGCGCCGACAGGCCGAGCCGTACAATCAGTTCGCGCAGGAAGGCGCGCGCCTCTTCGCGCAACTTGGCGTCGAGGTTGGACAGCGGTTCGTCGAGCAGGATGACCTGCGGGTTGTAGACCAGCGCACGCGCAATCGCCACGCGCTGCTGCTGGCCGCCGGACAACTGGTGCGGAAAACGCTCGCCGAGATGGCCCAGGCCGAGTTGCGAGAGCACGGTTTTCACGCGTTCGGCGATCTCGCTGCCGCCCATCTTGCGCAGCTTGAGACCGTAGGCGACGTTGTCGAATACGGTCTTGTGCGGCCATAGCGCATAGGACTGGAACACCAGCCCGAGATTGCGTTCTTCGGCCGGCATCTCAAAGTTGCGCGCGCCGTCGAACACGCGACGATCCGCGATGTCGATGGTGCCCGCCTTGGGCGATTCGAGCCCGGCCACCGCGCGCAGCAGGGTAGTCTTGCCGCTGCCGGAAGGCCCGAGCAAGGCGACCACCTCGCCGCGCTGCAATTGCATGGAGACGCCCTTGAGAATCGGATTGGCGGCGGCGCCGCTGCCGTAGTCGAGGTGCAGATCGTTGACGCTGAGTTCTGACATGATGATTCCTTTAGAAACGTGCCGCAGCGACTCGGCCGCGGCAGCAATGCATAAGACAAATTAATCGTGGAGCTTGATGCCAAAGCGCAAGGCGATGCCGAGACCGATGGCGACCAGCGTGAT
Organism: Herbaspirillum sp. RV1423; assembly: GCF_000577615.1. Classification (GTDB taxonomy): domain Bacteria; phylum Pseudomonadota; class Gammaproteobacteria; order Burkholderiales; family Burkholderiaceae_D; genus Herbaspirillum. The sequence continues at coordinate 9,050 of NZ_CBXX010000022.1, read as the reverse complement.
GTTGATGAACGACAGCGCCGCCACCAGTTCCACCGCGCCCGCGGCCCACATCGAGACGATCATCGAACCGATCACTTCGGTGCCCGGCGACAGCAGGTAGACGCCGGTCGAATATTCGCGCTCGAAAATCAGGAACACCATCAGCCACGCGCCCAGCAGGCCGTACCTGACCAGCGGCAGCGTGACGTCGCGCGTGACCTGGCCGCGCCGGGCGCCGACGGCGCGCGCCGCCTCTTCGAGTTCCGGGCCGACTTGCAGCAGCGCCGTGGTGATCAAGCGCAGGCCGTACGCCATCCACACCACCGAGTACGCCAGCCAGACCGAGAAAATGGTCGAGCGCAGCGAGCGCAATTGCGGAATGAAACTGTCGACCAGCCAGCGCGCCGCATCGTTGTCGAAACCCTTGAGGAAGTTGTCCAACAACGACGGCACAAACAGGAACACCCACAGGAAGGAAAGGCCGGCCAGCAAACCTGGCACTGCGCGCGGCACCAGCACGCTGTAGTCGAGGAAGCGGGTAATGCCGTCGTTCTTGCGATGCATCGCCAGCGCGATGGCGCTGTAGCAGACCACCGCGAGGGCGCCGCCGATGACGCCGATCAGCACGGTGTTGACGATGCCGCGCACCAGCGAAGGCTGGCTCCAGACGTCGCGGAAATTTTGCAGCGTCAGCACTTCCAGCAGCGTGACGCCATCGCCCCAGTGCGAAACGAAGGTGCGCAGCGCAATGCCCGACAGCGGCACGATGACCGTGAACAGCAGCCATGCAGCAATCAGCGCGAACGCGATCCAGCGCCATTTGCCGAGCGGCAGCGCCTTCTGGCGCGCGCCCTTGCCCTTGATCGAGACATACTTGTTGGCCGATTTCAGCAGCCAGCGCTGCAGCATCACCAGCGGCATGGTCACCGCGACCAGGCACACCGCCACCGCCGCCATCAAGTGATACGAAGGCGTGCCGAGCTTGTTGGTGAGCTTGTAGAGATAAGTCGCCAGCACCAGATGGCCTTCCGGATCGCCGAGCACCAGCACCAAACCGAACACTTCGAAACCGAGAAAGAACACCAGCACGCCCGAATACGCCAGCGCCGGCATGATCATCGGCAGCGAGACGTTGAGCGCCACTTGCAGCGGCGACGCGCCCGACACGCGCGCGGCTTCTTCGACGTCGGAGCCGAGGCTCTTGAGCGCGGCGGAAGCATAGAGATAGACGTGCGGCACGTGCGTCAGCCCGGCGATGACGACGATGGCCGGAAAGGAATACACATTCCACGGATCACCTTCAAAACCGACCCAGGACAACAAATTCCTCGCCCATACCGTGTAGAAGCCGACCGGTCCCATCGACACCACATAGCCGAACGCAATCACCATCGGCGACACGAAGATCGGCACCAGCAGCATCGGCGCGATCCAGCCGCGTCCCGGCAGATCGGTGCGCACCATCAGGAAGGCCAGCATGCCGCCCAGCGGCACCGCGATGAGCGCCAGTCCCGAGGCCAAATAAAAGCCATTGACGAAGGCCTGGCGAAAATCCGAATCGTCAAAAATGAAACGGTACGAATCCAGCGTCAGCGTCTTGACCGGCGCGAAGAACGGCGCCGACAGAAAGCTCTGGTAAAAAATCAGCAGCAACGGCACGAAGATGGCCAGCGCCGTCAGTGCAACGACCACGCCGCGTGGCCAGTTCAGGCGTACCGACAAACGCTTGCCGGCGCTCTCGGTGCGTGGATGAGTTGAAAGTGTTTGCATAATCCTGCCGTCCAAAAAGAGACTGTCGCCGCCTACCGTCGCCAGCCTCTCCGAAAATCCGGACAAGCCTGCGGCCTGGGCAGGCGCAAACGCGACTTCCCGATGGTGAGCGGTGATGGTCTTGAAAAACGCGATCCGACCGGTCAGCCGGATCGTTTATTGCGGTTTATTGCGGTTTATTGCGGTTTATTGCGGTTTATTGCGGTTTGTTACGAATTGCCGATGCAACTTACTTCTTGCCTGCCGCATCCTTCCATTGCTTCAGGAAGGCCAGGCGCTTGGTCTGGTCCAGGTACTCGAGCAGATCGGTATTGACCGGCATCGGCTTCAGCGCCGCGCCCAGTTGCTTGTTCAGTTCAGCCGAGGTGGTGGCGCCGGTGACGTCGCCGCGGATCGCAAACAGTTGCGCGTCGTTGGCGATGATGGTCTGGCCGCGTTTGGACAGGATGTAGTCCAGCCACAGCTTGGCGGCGTTGACGTTCTTGGCCGACTTGTTGACGAAGATCACGCGCGACAGCACCAGGTTGTAATCCTTGGTGAAGGCGATGCCGATCGACGGATCCTTCTTGGCGCGCGTCAGCGCGTAGGGTCCGAGAATGTTGTAGCCGATCAGGTTTTCGCCGGAAGAAATGCGTTCGAGCATGGTGCCGGTGGACGACTGCACGCGCACCGCCACGCCGCCCAGCGCCTTGGCGAAATCCCAGAATTGCGGATTGAGTTTGAGATCGTGCGTAATCAGGCTGAAGCCGACGCCGGATTTTTCGATGTCGTAGGTGGTGACCTTGTTCTTGTACTTGTCGAGTTTGGTGGTCAGCAACTTGGTAAAGTCGGCGTGGGTGGCGGGCACTTCGGCTTCCGGCACCAGGCGCTTGTTGTAGACGATGGCGGCGGGCTCGAAGGTGGTGCCGTAAGCGGTGTCCTTCCAGTTGGCCCAGGCGGGAACCGCCGCGCCTTCAGGCGATTTGTAGGCCAGGCCATAACCTTCCGAGGCCAGCTTCATCTGCAAGTCCATCGACGACGACCACATCACGTCGGCGGTGGCGCCGCCGGCTGCGACTTCGGAGATGAAACGGTTATAGACCTCGGTCGAGTTCATGTCGTTGTATTCGACCTTGACCGCCGGATACAGGGCGCTGAAATCCCTGATCAGCGATTCGGCCGCCTTGGAATCAGTGGTGCTGTAGACCACGACCTTGCCTTCCTTCTTGGCCGCCTCGATGATTTTGGCGTAGTCGGCCGGATAGTTGGGCGCCTGCGCCAGCGCGGCCGCGGACAAGCCCGCCAGCGGCAGAGCCAAGGCCAGTACGGTGATGATGCGGCGTTTTACGAACATGCGAGATCTCCTGGTTATGAGCAGGCAGGCGCGGTCATCTGACCAGCCCCAGTTCCTGCGATTGTTTGCGATATTGTTCGACTACCTTGCGGACGTAATCGGTCAGTTGCGCGCCGGTCATGGCGAACGGATACAGTCCGCTGGCCGCGCGCTGGCGCTTGAATTCCTCGCTCGCCATGGCCTGGTCGAAGACCGCGACCCAGCGTCGGTAGTCGGCCTCGGACACGTGCGCGCTCATGTAAAAGCCGCGGATGATGGGCCACACCACGTCGAAACCCTGTTCGCGCGCGGTGGCGACATCGGCCAGCACGCCCGGCAGGCGTTGCTCGGACAGCACCGCAAGCACGCGGAACTTGCCGTCCTTGAGGTAGGACGCCGCCTCCGACGCGTCGCCGGAGACCACCTGCACGTGATCGGCCTGCAACGCCGTGAACGAATCGCCGCCGCCTTCGAGCGCAACGAAACGGAAGTTCTTGGGATCGACGTCGGCGCGCCGCGCGATCATCGCCACCTTGAGCCAGTCCTGGCTGCCGATGGTGCCGCTGACGCCGATGGTGATCTTGCCCGGATCCTTGCGCATGGCGTCGATCAACTCGCGCAGGTTCTTGTACGGCGCATCGCTGCGCACGGCGATCATGCCGTAGTCGGCGCCGACGCCGGCCAGCCAACGCACATCAGACACCGACGCCTTGCCGTATTTTCCTTGCGCCAGGTTGAGCAGCGAACCGCCGGAAAACGTCACCAGCGTGTCCGGCCCGCCGCGCCGCTGCGACACCACCGAACTCCAGGCCACGGCGCCGATGCCGCCCGGCAAGTAACTGATCTTGACCGCTGCGGCGACGCCATCCTTCGTCGGCAACACCTTGCGCATCATCCGGCAGGCGCCATCCATGCCGCCGCCGGGCTTGGCCGGGACGATGCACTCCGTCGCCTGCGCAGACAAGGCGCACAAGGCGAACAGAGTGGCGAACACGCAAGCCGACGATAGATGACGCAGGAGGACCGGTTTCATGACGGCCGTCAGACGCTGCGCAAGATATTGGATAGGCGGTACGGCGAATACGCGAAAATACGCAACGAGATCATGCTGTGTCTCCAATGTAGGATTTTTATTATTCTTGATTTGATGTTGTGGGCGCATGCTACCCGGCCAAACTTTCATTCGGCTTTCAGTGCCGCGAAAGAGTCCGGCGACATGCTGCGCCGCCGCTATTGCAAAGGTCCGGCTTCTGTTAGCATCCGCAACTGTCGCTGCTTGCACGCTGATTTTCGGTGTCGGTCCGTTCATGGTTCTTTCCTTGTATTAGGGCCTGATAGCAATTAATTCGCGTCTTTCGTTTTCGTCTCTTGTTCATGGCACAGGCATCATGCGCATTCTATTGGTTGAAGATCACGTCGAACTTTCCCGCTGGCTGTCCAAGGCCCTGCAGGATGCGCACCTCACCGTCGAATGCGCCAACAACGGCGGCGACGCCGACAGCCTGCTGCTGACGCAGGAGTATGCGCTGGTCATCCTCGACCTGACGCTGCCGAAGATGGATGGACTGGAAGTATTGAAACGCCTGCGCGCCCGCGGCAGCCGCACGCCGGTGCTGATCCTGACCGCGCGCGGCGGCCTCAACGATCGCGTCAACGGGCTCAACCTCGGCGCCGACGATTATCTTGCCAAGCCGTTCGAACTGGTCGAGCTGGAAGCCCGCGTGAAAGCCTTGCTGCGGCGCACCCAGGGCAACGAGGCGGTGACCGTCAATTGCGGCGCGCTCAGTTTCGACACGGTCTCGCGCATGTTCAGCTATGGCGGCGCCATGCTGGCGCTGACGCCGCGCGAACACGCCGTGCTCGAGGCGCTGATCGTGCGCGCCGGCCGCACCGTGCCGAAGGAAAAATTGTTCCAGGAAGTTTTTTCGCTGGACGACAACGCCAACATCGACGCCATCGAAATCTACATCCATCGCCTGCGCAAGAAACTCGACGCCGTCGAGCGGGACCGCGTCTCCATCACCACCCTGCGCGGCCTGGGCTATCTCTTGCAAGCAGCGGGATGATAGCGAATTTCGCCGCCGCCAGGCTCGGCAGCCTGCGCGGCCAGTTGATGCGCTGGCTGCTGGTGCCGCTGCTGATCCTGGTTGCGGTGGATGCGGTCTCGGTGTATTACAACGCACTGGAAGTGGCCGACATCGCCTACGACCGCTCGTTGCTGGCATCGACGCGCGCGCTGGCCGAGCGCGTCTCGGTGGTCAACGGCCAGGTGGTGGCCGACGTGCCGTATGTGGCGCTCGACAGTTTCGAAACCGACACGCTGGGCCGCATCTATTACAAGGTCACCGGCGTCAGGGGCGAATTCGTGTCCGGCTATGACGACCTGCCGCCGCTGCCGGCCGACGTCAAACGTTCGGAAGCCTACCCGGCGCTGGTGCGCTTCTATCAGGCCGACTACCACGAGCAGCCGGTGCGCATCGCAGCATTGTATCAACCGGTCTACGACGACACGATGCGCGGCATCGCCTTGATCCAAGTCGGCGAAACCATGGACGCGCGCCGCGGCATGACGCGCAAGATACTGTTCGACACGATGTGGCGGCAAGGCGTGCTGGTCACGGTGGCGGCGCTGCTGGTCTGGTTTGCGGTGCGCTTCGTGCTGCGCCCGCTGATGCAGTTGCGCAGCGACGTCGAGTCGCGCGCGCCGACCGACCTGTCCGGCTTCGATCCCGATCGCGTGCACAAGGAAATGCGGCCGCTGGTGCTGGCCATGAACGGTTACATGGAACGCCTGCAGACCCTGATCACAGGACAGCGCCGCTTCATTGCCGACGCCTCGCATCAACTGCGCACGCCGCTGACGGTATTGAAGACGCAGGCCGAACTGGCGCTGCGCGAATTCGACCGCGCCCCCCGCGATCCCCGCGCGCTGCATGAGTTGCACGGGCTACGCGAGCTGGTCGAGAGCATTGCCGGCACCACAGATTCCACCGTGCACCTGGCCAATCGTCTGCTCACGCTGGCGCGCGCCGAACACGGCGCAGCCGAAGGCGGCGTGGTGCCGGTTTCGCTCACCGACGCGGCGCGCCAGGCGGCGCTGGAGCTAGCGCAAAACGCCGTCGCCAAACGCATCGACCTGGCCTTTGACGCCGTCGGCGACATCCTGATCGACGGCAGTCCCCTGCTGCTGCATGAGCTGGTCGTCAACCTGCTCGACAACGCCATCCGCTATACGCCTGCGGCCGGAAAAATCACTGTGCGCGTGTTCAGGGAGAACATCGGCGAACACGCCTGCGCCGTGCTGGAAGTGGAAGATAGCGGCGCCGGCATCCTGGCCGCGGATCGCGAGCGCGTATTCGCACCGTTCTATCGCGCGCCGTCGGCGCAACTCGCCAATCCGCATGGCGCCGGACTCGGCATGACCATCGTGCGCGACATCGCGTCGGCGCACGGCGGCGAAATCATTCTCGCCGATGGCGCCGACCATCAGGGACTGCTGGTCAAGGTGCGCTTCCCCGCATCCGGCAAATAAGCCTCACTGCTGCGCGTGTTGCACCGCCCAAGTGCGGCAAAAATCGAGCAGCGACGCCAAGCGCACCGACAACACGCGATGCTTGTTGCGCACCATATAGAAATGCCGGCGCAAAACCGGCAACGGCGTCGCCAGTTCGATCAACCGCCCCGATTCCAGCAGGTCCTGCACCACGGCGCGCGACAGGCAACTGATGCCCATCCCTTCCGCGGTGGCGCGCTTGATTGCCTCCGAATTGCCGAACTCGCAGGCCGACGGCAAGTGATGCAGATAAGGCAGCAAGGCATGCTCGACCGCTTCGCGCGTGCCCGAACCGGTTTCGCGCAACAACCAGTCGGCTTCGCTCAGCTTCTTGAACGTCAGCTTCTTGCCCTGCGCCGCCAACGGATGCCGCGGCGAGGCGACCACGATCAGTTCATCGGTCATCCACGGTTCGACCTCGACATCGCTGGCGTGGCACGGCCCTTCGATCAATGCCGCGTCGACGTCGAAATTGCTGACCGCGGCGACGATGTCGGCGGTATTGGCCACCAGCGCGCGCACGCGCAACTGCGGATGATCGCGGCGATAGGCGGCGACCATCTGCGGCAGCATGTAGCTGCCGATAGTGGTGCTGGCGCCGATGTGCAACTCGGCGCCAGCCTGGTCGGGCGTGAGAAATTGCTGCTCGATGATGCGGGCGGCGTCGAGCATGTGCTGCGCCTGCGGCAACAGCAAGCGGCCGTTGTCGTTGAGGACCAGACGCTTGCCGACGCGGTCGAACAGTTGCACGTCGAGTGCGTTTTCCAGTTCGTTCAGTGCGGCGCTTGCCGCCGATTGCGACAAGGCCACCATGTCGGCCGCCGCAGTGGTGCTGCCGGACTGCGCCACCGCCAGGAAAATCTGCAATTGCCTCAAGGTGAGTTTCATTCGACATCCCAATCTACCTGTTATTTAGGTAGATATTAACAAAATAACGCGTTTTTCTTTTATATAACAGAGAAGTAAAGTGCCTTCATTCCAATTATCGATGAATGACAGGCACATCATGAACAGCTCGCCGATTCCGGCAACAGCCATCTCTTCGCCGCCGCTGTTGCGTTTCCTTCCAGGCCTGGCCCTGAGCGCGGCGCTGGCGTTCGTCTCAATCGAAGCCAGCAAGAACGCATGGCTGCTGGCGCACGGCTTCAGCGCGCTGACCATTGCCATCGTGCTCGGCATGCTGGTGGGCAATACGGTGTTCCCGCGCATCGCCGCCCGTTGCGGCAGCGGCGTGACGTTTTCCAAACAGAACCTGCTGCGCCTGGGCATCGTGCTGTACGGCCTGCGCCTGACTTTCCAGGACATTGCCCAGGTCGGCGTCGGCGGCGTGCTGATCGATGCCTGCATGCTGGCGTCGACATTTACGATTGCCTACGTCCTCGGCGTGAAAGTGTTCAAGTTGGAACGCAACGCCGTCATGCTGATCGGCGCCGGCAGCTCGATCTGCGGCGCGGCGGCGGTGATGGCGACCGAGCCGGTGCTGCGCGCGCGCAGCGAACAGGTGACGGTGGCGGTGTCGACCGTGGTGGTGTTCGGCTCGGTGGCGATCTTCTTGTATCCACTGCTGCACGGGCTGAGCTGGTGGCATGGCCGCGCCGACTTCGGCATCTACATCGGCTCGACCGTGCATGAAGTGGCGCAAGTAGTGGCGGCCGCACGTTCCATCGACGAACATACCGCCAACACGGCTGTGATCGCGAAGATGGTGCGCGTGATGATGCTGGCGCCGTTCCTGCTGATCCTGTCGGCTTACGTGCAACGCCGCACATCGGCGACATCATCGGCTTCATCAGCAACCAAGACTTCGCGCACTGCCGGCATTCCGTGGTTTGCCTTTGCCTTTATCGGCGTGGTCGCGCTGCATTCTCTGTTTCCGCTGCCGGTCGTCGCCAACGATGCGCTGCTGGACCTCGATACCATCCTGCTGGCGATGGCCATGGCGGCGCTGGGCCTGACCACGCACCTGTCGTCGGTGCGCCGCGCCGGCATCCGTCCATTGCTGCTGGGAGGTTTGCTGTTCGTCTGGCTGATCGTGGGCGGTGCTGCGATCAATGCAGCGGTGAGCAGTCTCTTTTAAGGTTCTTGAAATCACCAGGGAACAAATCTGAAACAGGAGAGAGGTGAGGCCAGTCTGATTGCATACAACGTTTTGTCGGCAAACGGCCCTTCACAAATTTCGTTCGACATTTAATCGTATTGCAACCAGCACACCATCGACATATTTTCATTTTTTAAAATATTTACAAAATAGAATTCTTTTTCCGATCCAGCCCATACATTTTTAAAAAGAAATTCTCTAGCATGGCGAGCACTCCCTCTCGTAAAGGACACTCGCCATGCCCGATCTATTCAATCCCTCCCGCCTTGCAGCGCATCTCAAGACCCTCACCGGCCAGCAGCAATACCATGTGATCGTTCCCGGCACCGCCTCTGCGG
>NZ_CBXX010000021.1 GCF_000577615.1 Herbaspirillum sp. RV1423 | reverse complement strand
CGAGGTGAGCGGCAGGGAGGTGCATGTGATCCCAATGGGGGCCCCGTCGAATCCCCCCCGCCTCGTAGCGCCGCCGACTCGACCCGGACTCGGCGCGCCGCCGGCTGGACCGCAGCAGGGGCCGGACAATCCGTCGGGATCACGGCGATGACGGCGCCTTCTGGGAGCGGCTCGATGGGCGTCGATATCTTTGAGCTGCCGCGGGAATCATTTGATGATTTCCATCCGAACCGGCTGAGGTCCTATTCCAACAGGGGGAGTCGCATGAAGCCTTGCATGACACTTTCACGCTCCGTCATGGCGGCGCGGTTGTTCTTCCTGGTCGCCGCGATGGCGGGAGCGCTCGCGCCTGGCGCCGCCGTCTCCGATCCGGTCACGGTACTGAACATCGCCACCATCAACAATCCCGACATGATCGAACTGCAAAAGCTGGCGCCGCGGTTCGAGCGGGAAAATCCCGACATCAGGCTGAACTGGATCGTCATGGACGAAGGTGTATTGCGCCAGCGTGTGACGACCGACATCACGACCAGCGGCGGTCAGTTCGACCTGATGACCATCGGTTTGTACGAGGTGCCGATCTGGGCGCAAAAGGAATGGCTGGTGCCGATGACCGACCTGCCTGCAAGTTACGACGAGGCCGATTTGCTGCAGTCGGTGCGCGAGGGATTGAGCAGCGGCGGCAGGCTTTATGCCTTGCCGTTTTATGCGGAGAGTTCGATGACCTATTACCGCAAGGATTTGTTTGAACAAAAGAAATTGGCGATGCCGATCCGGCCGACCTGGGACGACATCGCGTCATTCGCTGCGCAACTGCACGATCCCGCCAACGGCGTAAACGGCATCTGCTTGCGCGGGCGTCCCGGCTGGGGCGAGAACATGGCCCTGATCGGCACCATGGTCAACACCTACGGCGGCAGATGGTTTGACGAGCAGTGGCAGCCGCAGATCGATTCGCCGGAATGGAAGCAGGCCGTCGGCCTTTACGTCGACCTGATGCGCAACCAGGGTCCCGCCGATGCCGTCTCCAACGGTTTCAACGAAAACCTGGCCTTGTTTTCCGCAGGCAAATGCGCGATATGGGTAGACGCCACGGTGGCTGCCGGCATTCTCTATCGCGGCAAGGATTCCAGGGTCGCCGACAAGATCGCTTTTGCGGCGGCGCCGGTCGCGACAACGGACAAGGGCGCGCACTGGCTGTGGACATGGGCGCTGGGGATTCCGCATTCGTCGAAATCGAAAGAAGCGGCCAAAAAATTCGCCATCTGGGCGACCTCCAAGGAGTACATCAGGCTGGTTGCCGGGGACAGCGGCTGGGCGCTGGTGCCGCCGGGCACGCGCATGTCGACGTATGCATCGGCCGAGTACAGAAAGGTTGCGCCGTTTTCCGACTTTGTCCTGAACGCGATCCGGAGCGCGGATCCGGATGATGCGACGCTCAAGCCGGTACCCTATATCGGCGTCCAGTTTGCCTCGATCCCGGAATTCCAGTCCATCGGCACCTTCACCGGCCAGGCGATTGCCCGCACGCTGAGCGGCAGGGGCAGCGTCGATTCCGCATTACAGGCTTCCCAGGCGATTACCGTGCGCCTGATGCAGCAAGGACGTTACATCAGGTATTGATTCGTCGCGACCATAAAAAATGGCAAGAGGAACGCTCTTGCCATTTTTATCGGGCGCCGTCTGCGCGCAGGCGCTTATTTGTGCTGGAACTTGAACACGGCGATCGCCTGCAGCAGGCGTCCGGTCTGCTCTTCCAGGCTGCCTGCGGCGGCGGCGGCTTGTTCCACCAGCGCGGCGTTCTGCTGCGTGCTTTCATCCATGTCGGTCACGGCCTGATGCACTTGCGTGATGCCGGCGCTTTGCTCCTGGGTGGCGACGGTAATCTCCGTCATGATGCCGGTGACGCGTTTGACCGACTCGACGATCTCGGTCATGGTGCTGCGCGCATCGTCCACCAGGCGGTTGCCGATGTCGACTTTTTCGACCGAATCTTCGATCAGCGTCTTGATTTCCTTGGCGGCGCCGGCCGAGCGCTGCGCCAGGCTGCGTACTTCGGACGCCACCACGGCAAAGCCGCGGCCTTGTTCGCCGGCGCGGGCGGCTTCGACGGCGGCGTTCAGCGCCAGGATATTGGTCTGGAAGGCGATGCTGTCGATCAGGCTGATGATGTCGACGATCTTCTTCGAGGAGGCGCTGATCTCGCTCATGGTGTTGCCGGTCTTGGCCACCACGTCGCCGCCCTTGAGCGCGATCGATGAGGCCGATGCCGCCAACTGGTTCGCCTGCAATGCGCTGTCGGCGTTCTGGCGTACGGTCGTGGCAAGCTGTTCCATGCTGGACGCGGTTTCTTCCAGGTTCGACGCCTGCGATTCGGTGCGGCGCGACAAGTCCGCGTTGCCGCTGGCGATTTCGCGCGTGGCGCCGTTGATCGTTTCGACATTGGAGCGCACGTCGCCGATGATGGCGGTGAGATTGACGTTCATCTGGCGCAATGCGCGCAGCAGGCGGCCGATTTCATCGTGGCGGTCGGATTCGATGCGGTTCGACAAGTCGCCGCCGGTGATGGCGTAAGTCGCTTGCAGGGCGGCGTTGATCGGCCGCACCAGTGCGCTGTGCAGGGCATACCAGATGTACAGCGTGACCAGCATGGTGGCGATGCAGATGCCGGTATTGAGCGTGCTGTGGTCGGCAAAGAAGCTGACGCTTCCGGCGACCAGTTGCAATCCCAGCAGCGTCATCATGGACAGGTTGATGCGGGTGTTGAGGCCGATCCTGCCGAGCTTTGCGATCCAGCCCATGAAGCCGGTCCTGACGACGTTGCCCTGCTCGATGGCGATGCCCTTGGCCTTGCCTTTGCGGATGTCGGCGTAGAGCTTTTCGGCGGCGGCGACGTCTTGGCGCGATGGTTTGGTGCGTACCGACATATAGCCGATGACCTGGCCTTTTTCGCGCACCGGCGTGATGTTGGCGAGTACCCAGTAATGGTCGCCGGTCTTGCGGCGGTTCTTGACCAGACCGGTCCAGGGAATACCTTTTTTGACGGTTTTCCACATGTCGGCGAAGGCTTGCCCCGGCATGTCGGGATGGCGCACGATATTCTGCGGTTCGCCCATCAGTTCTTCTTCCTGGAATCCGCTGACTTCGATGAAGTAGGGGTTGACGTAGGTGATGTTGCCCTTCAGATCCGTTTTTGAAACGATCGATTTGCCGTCTTGCAGTTCGTATTCGACATTGGTTACCGGCAGATTCATGCGCATCTTTTTTCCCCGTGACAGAAGCGTAAGTAGTGGACAGTATTAGAACGCATCTCATGCCCATTTATGAAATGAGTTCTACTTGATTTTTACAGTTATTTTACCTTGCGCCGTCGTCGCTACCGGGTGCGGGAGCTTCGTCGCGTTGCGGCCTGCCAAAGATGGCAGTGTATGTCGGGTAAAACGAGCAATACATGACGACGGTCAATATTATCGACAATGGCAACAAAATAAATACGATCACCGTGATGTTGTTGATCAGCAAGGCGACAATCGTGCTGACAGCCGCCGGCAGCACGACGCCGATCACCAGCCAGACCAGACCATATACGGCAAACGCCTTGCCGGCGCGGCGCACGGCGAAAAAGCTGTAGAACAAGGCTTTGCCAAGCGGCATCTTTTGCCAGACGATCAGCGGTGCGGCAAACCAGAACGCCATCGCGGCCGGGATGTAGGCGATCGCCGCCGTCGCCATGGCCAGGCGGATGCTGCTGCCTTCGATGTCCTTGGGATCGAGGCCGGGGCCGGTCATGGCCTTCCAGAAAACGCCGCCGTCCACCAGCGCGGACAGTCCCACTGCGGCGGACGCGGCCAGCAGGTAAAGCACGCCTAGCGTCAGCAGGCTGCGCAAGGCAGGCGAGCGGAAGCCGACCAGCAGGAGGTTGGGGTAGACGCGCTTGCCTTCCTCAATGTGCAGGCAGGCTTGCATGAACGACATCGCGAACACCGGCACCAGGATCAGCGGCAGCAACTGGCCGATCACCGGCACGATGCCCAGCGCCAGCATCAGGAACATGTAGCTCAGGAACAGCGTCGAGACCTCGGCAGGTTGTTTGCGGAACAGGGCCAGGCCCTCTTTGACCCAGAGCCAGCCGGTTTTTGCGGGAAGTTTTTCCATATCAGTTCAGTGGGAGCGGAGGAATTGCGCCGGCGACGCGCAGCCTCAGGATGCGTTCGAAATGCGTGGGATCGTGCGGCGTCAGCATCTCGGCAGCACGAGGCAGGTAAAAATCATACAGGCGCGACAGCCAGAAGCGTAGCGCGGCGGCGCGCAGCATGGCGTTCCACGCCTGGCCTTCGGCGGTGCTGAACGGGCGCACTGCATGGTAAGCGTTGAGCATCGCCCGCACGCGCGGCAGGTCGAGCGCGCCGGTCGGCAAATCGATGCACCAGTCGTTGACGGTCACGGCAAGGTCGAACAGCCAGGTGTCGCAGCCGGCGAAATAAAAGTCGAAAAAACCGGTCAGGCGCGTGCCGACGAACATGGCATTGTCGCGAAACAGGTCGGCATGCACCGGGCCGTTGGGTAGTTGCGCGTAGATGTCGGAGGCCGCGAAGTCTTCCTGGAAGCGCATTTCGGCGCGCAGCAGGTCTTGCGTGTCGGCATTCAGGTAGGGCAGCACCACCGGCGTGGTGGTGCGCCACCACGGCAGGCCGCGCAGGTTCGGCTGGCGGATGCTGAAATCCTGCGCCGCCAGGTGCATCCTGGCCAGCATTGCGCCGACTTCGGCGCAATGCACAGGTTCCGGTTTCGGCTGGTAGGCGCCTTCGAGCTTGGTGACGATCGAAGCGGGCTTGCCGTTGAGGGCATTGATGATGCTGCCGTTCTTGTTCGGTATCGGTGCCGGCACCAGCACCTTGCGTTGCGCCAGGTGCCGCATCAGTTCCAGGTAAAACGGCAATTGCTCGAAACTCAGTTTTTCAAACAGCGTCAGGACGTATTCGCCGCTTTCGGTGGTGATGAAGAAATTGCTGTTCTCAATACCGGAAGAAATGCCTTTGACGGCCAGCGCTTTGCCGAGAGAAAACTGTGTGATCCAGCCCGAAAGGTCGTCCAGGCTGACCGGAGTAAAAACTGCCATGTGCGGAAATGATGAAGAACGAAGTGAAATCCGGACGGGATGCCGCCCGGACATGATGGATTATTTGTCGGAACCGTCGGTCGCTTCCGGCTTTTTCTTCTTGCTGCCCCAGTCGAATTCCTTGATCTGCCATTGCGCGCCGGTCGGCGGGCCGCTCTGGACATCACCCGGCACGGAACTGCCGAGTTGTTCCTTCGGCTTCAGGTAATAGGTGCTCGGACCGGATTTGACCTTGACTTCCTTGGTCTGGCCGTGATCGCGGCGCTCGGTGATGCTGTTGCCGCTGCCTTCTTCCTCGCCGGGTTTCTTGATGGTTACGGCCGGCGGTTCGCCTTCTTCCAGCGTTTGCAACTCAGGAGGAGGCGGCGCCGGCTTGTCCGAAACCGCCTGTGCATGGGCCAGGGAGGACAACATCAGCAGGGAGAAGCAAAGCGATACGGCGGACCGGCTTCTTGTATTCATTGTGAACTCGCATTCAGGACAAGGTTAACAGTAGGCTCATTGTAACAAACGAATCGGCATGAGCCCGCATCCTCTCCAATGTCGGGAGTGCATTGAAACACGTTGTGCGGCGTCGGTCGCCGGATTTTCCTGCTTTTCCCGGCTATCGCTGTCTGGCGGGAGTTTTACCGGAATTCTCCTGCCGGATTTTCCAGCCGCCTCCCTGTTGCACCAGCACCAGGGTCTTCCGGCTGGTTTCTGTGAGATTGTCGGATACGTATTTTTGCTGGAAGACGACAGTGGCGGTATCGCCGGCGATGTCGATGTGCGGGGCTGCGACCGAGACGGCAATGTGCCGGCGCTCGTCGATGCGCGCGCGGCGCAGGGCTGCCCAATCACTGCGGCTCTGGCCATCGGCGGGCGTGAAGTCGTCTGCGTAGTAGCTCAGGTAGGTGTCGACTTCCTTGCGGCTCCATGCGGCGGCCCAGTCCTGGACAATCTTGAGCACCGCATCCTGTTCCTGCGGCATGGCGGCAGGAGGATTGTCCCGGCGCATCGCGGCCTGTGGTGCGGATGGCGTGTCCGCAACGGCGGCCGGCCTCTTGTCGGCGCGAGACGCCGGGCCGCGTTGGAGTTCTGCGAGCGCCTGCTTGGCCAGCGGATAGTTTTGCGCCGCGGCCTTGGCATACCATTGCGCGGCGACCGTTTCATCGGTGCGCACGCCATAACCGTTCTGATACATCTTGCCGAGGCTGTATTGGGCCAGCGCATAACCTTGGGCGCTGCCTTTTTCCATCCAGGACAGCGCCAGGCGGAAATTCTGCGGCACACCGTCGCCGTTGAGGTAGATCGCGCCGAGATTGGTTTCCGCCAACGCATGGCCTTGCTGAGCGGATTTGGTCAGCCATTGGACGGCTGTCTCCGAATTTTTCGGTACGCCTTCACCCAGCAGATAGCAGGTGCCGAGACTGTATTGGGCATTGGCATGGCCCTGGGCGGCGGCCTTTTGCAGCCACAACACCGCGGCGGCGGCATCTTTCGGTACGCCGCTGCCGGTGCTGTACATCTGCGCCAGCATGTATTGGGCCTCGGGATCGCCTTTCGACGCTGCGCTGGCGATTTGTTCGACCGTCGGAGAAAGCGTGGCGGGATTTTGGACCGAAGATGATCCGGCGCTGTTCGATACGCCGGATTGCGCGAGGGCGTCCGCGCCCGTTTGCATGGATGCAAGCGCAAGAAAGCAGCCGAGCCAGTGTTTGATGGTCATCATAATTTAGTCGATTAAAACGAAGAGGAAAATCGATACCTGCATCGCAGAAAAACGGCTTGGATTACTGCCCGGCGCTTTTGTTCAGCGTGTTTTTAATCTTAGAATAAACGCGATAAATTTGTAGAAAATTGTAGAAAATTGTTGCGGTCTGTGATGACAAAGACCGCCGGCTGTCGCCGGTCGGCCTCTGCCCGGTGCGTTACAGATACATGCCGGTTTGCCGTTCGGTTTCCTCGGTATCTTCGATGCCGACCGGTTTGCGGTGCGTCTGGTAGAACGCCTGAATCGCCGTGACCACTTCCGCAGGATCGTCGATGACTTGCAGCAGGTTCGTGTCCTTGGGGGAAATCATGCCGTCGTCGACCAGACGCGTCTTGATCCACTCCATCAGGCCGCTCCAGAATTGGCTGCCGACCAGGATCACCGGCATGAGGCGCGACTTGCCGGTCTGCATCAGGGTCAGCGCTTCGGTCAGTTCGTCCAGCGTACCGAAGCCGCCCGGCAACACGACGTAAGCGTCGGCATACTTGACGAAGGCGACCTTGCGCGCGAAGAAATGGCGGAACGACAGCGAGATGTCCTGCCAGGCGTTGCCGTGCTGTTCGTGCGGCAGTTGGATGTTAAGGCCGACCGATGGCGAGGCGCCGTCGTAAGCGCCCTTGTTGGCTGCTTCCATGATGCCCGGACCGCCGCCGGAGATCACGGCGAAGCCGGCGTCGGACAGGCGCCGCGCGATGTCGACGCACAAGGCATAATGCGGATCGTCCGGCTTTGTGCGCGCGGAACCGAAGATGGAAACCGCCGGCCGCAGCTCCGACAGGCGTTCGGTGGACTCGATAAATTCTGCCATAATCGTGAGTACATGCCATGACTCGCGCGCTTTCTTGGCGGTGGCGCGCTCGATGTCATCCACTTCCCGCAGTCGCGGTACATTTTTTCCTCTAAGTTCCATATGCAAAAAACCTTGTTGTTAGTTGATGGTTCCAGTTACCTCTATCGTGCGTTCCATGCCTTGCCCGACATGCGTAACGCGGAAGGCGCGCCGACCGGTGCGTTGTACGGCATCATCAATATGTTGCGCCGACTGCGCAACGATTATCCCGCAAGTTACATCGCTTGTATATTTGACGCCAAAGGGAAAACGTTCCGCGACGACTTGTACGCCGAGTACAAGGCTACACGCAAATCGATGCCGGAAGATCTGGCGTTGCAAATTGAACCCATCCACGCCGCCGTGCGCGCATTGGGATGGCCCATCCTGATGGTCGAGGGCATCGAGGCCGACGACGTCATCGGCACGCTGGGCGTGCGCGCCGCCGAAGAAGGACTCAGGACCATCGTCTCCACCGGCGACAAGGACATGGCGCAACTGGTCAACGATCACGTCACGCTGGTCAATACCATGAGCAACGAAACCCTCGACCGCGCCGCCGTCATCGCCAAGTTCGGCGTGCCGCCGGAGCGCATCGTCGATTATCTGAGCCTGGTCGGCGACACCGTCGACAATGTTCCCGGCGTCGAAAAGTGCGGTCCGAAAACCGCTGTCAAATGGCTTACGCAATACGATTCGCTCGACGGCGTCATGGCCAACGCCGACAAGATCACCGGCGTGGTCGGCGAGAACCTGCGCAAGGCGTTGCCCTGGCTGCCGCAGGCGCGTGTGCTGGTGACGGTGAAGACCGATTGCGACCTGTCGGCGCATATGGGTTGCACCCTAGACTCGTTGATTGTCCAGCCAAAGGACAATGCCGCGCTGCGGGAAATCTTCACACGCTATAACTTCCGGTCCTGGCTGCGTGAGCTCGACAATGCGGTCGATGCAAACGCCACGCCGGCAGATGCGGCTGCCGGCGCTACGGCGGCGCCTTCGCAAGTCGGCCTGTTCGACGCCAGCGCCGCCATCGCCAAGGAATACGAGACCGTCCTCACCGAGGCGCAGCTCGACGCCTGGATCGCGACGATCAATGCTGCGCAACTGACCGCCGTCGACACCGAGACCACCTCGCTGATTCCCATGCAGGCGCAACTGGTCGGCATCTCGCTGTGCTGCGAACCCGGCCGCGCCGCCTATATTCCTGTCGCACACAACTATCAGGATATGCCGGCGCAATTGCCGCGCGAACTGGTGCTGGAAAAACTCAGGCCGTGGCTCGAAGACGATAGCAAGCCCAAACTGGGACAGAACCTCAAATACGACAGCCACATTTTCGCCAACCAGGGTGTACAGTTGCGCGGCATCGTGCATGACACGCTGCTGGAATCCTATGTCTTCGAATCGCACCGCACGCACGACATGGACAGCCTGGCGCTGCGCCACCTCAACCGCACCACGATCAGCTACACCGATGTGTGCGGCAAAGGCGCATCGCAGATCGGTTTCGAGCAGGTCGAGATCGGCCGCGCCACCGAATACGCCGCCGAGGACGCCGACGTCACGCTGGCGCTGCATCACGCCATGTGGCCGCAGGTCGAGAGCGACGCCAAGCTGCGCTTCATCTATGAAAAGATCGAGGTGCCGACGTCCATCGTCCTGCAAAAAATCGAACGCAACGGCGTGCTGATCGACGCCGACATCCTCGCCGTGCAATCCAATGAACTCGGCAAGCGCATGCTGGAAATCGAACAGCAGGCATACGATCTGGCCGGCCAGCCGTTCAACCTGAATTCGCCCAAACAGCTCGGCGAAATATTGTTCGACAAGTTGCAACTGCCCGTGGTCAAGAAGACGCCGTCCGGCACGCCGTCGACCGATGAAGAAGTCCTGCAAAAGCTGGCCGACGATTATCCCTTGCCGAAGATCCTGCTCGACTATCGCGGCCTGGCGAAACTGAAATCGACTTACACCGACAAGCTGCCGAAAATGGTCGATCCCACCACCGGCCGGGTGCACACCAATTACGCGCAGGCGGTGGCGGTCACCGGCCGCCTGGCGTCCAACGATCCCAACCTGCAGAACATTCCGATTCGCACCGCCGAAGGCCGTCGCATCCGCGAAGCCTTCATCGCGCCCCCGGGCAGCGTCATCGTCTCCGCGGACTATTCGCAGATCGAGCTGCGCATCATGGCGCACATCTCCGAAGATGCCAACATGCTCAAGGCCTTTGCCGACGGCGAGGACATCCACCGCGCCACCGCCTCCGAAATCTTCGGCGTCGGCCTGGGCGACGTCACCAGCGAGCAGCGGCGCTACGCCAAGGTGATCAACTTCGGCCTGATCTACGGCATGAGCGCCTTCGGACTGGCCGGCAACCTCGGCATCGAACGTTCCGCCGCGCAGATGTATATCGACAAATATTTCCAGCGTTTCTCCAGCGTCAAGCAATACATGGACAACACGCGCCTCGAAGCCAAGGCGCAAGGCTATGTCGAAACCGTGTTCGGCCGCCGCCTGTGGCTGCCCGAAATCAATTCGCCCAACGGCCCGCGTCGCCAGGGCGCAGAGCGCGCGGCGATCAATGCCCCCATGCAGGGGACTGCCGCCGACCTGATCAAGCTGGCCATGATCGCCGTGCAAGGCTGGATCGAGCGCGACGCTCTGCAATCCAAGCTGATCATGCAGGTGCATGACGAACTCGTGATGGAAGTGCCGGACGCGGAAATCGAGGTCGTACGTGAAAAGCTGCCCGAACTGATGAAAAATGTTGCGGCATTGAAGGTACCGCTGATTGCAGAAGTAGGCGTCGGAAAGAACTGGGACCAGGCCCATTGACCGGCAGTCGGCGTTGCCACGTGCGCCTGTGCTCGACGTACTCTTTGGTATGACGGTGGTTCTCGATTGCACCCAGGCGCACTTGCCATGTTCACCGGCTTGTCGGCGCAAATTCGCACTCAATTTATATTGATGCGCGACAACGCGGATTGATGCAAAATGTATTTCCCGATGTCTGGGACAGTACTTGCAGTAAATACAACCAGAAACAAATAAAACAAAAGTTGCAACAACGGCATCGCCCGATGCCGCATGAGATAACAAAGATTCAAGAGCATCAAGAGACACGAAGCTGTTGCACGGTGAGGTTGGCTGTTACGTCGACGGAAACACAAGCGCAGGCAGGACGACGTATTCGGCGGGCTTTCGCGAGCGACCGCTTCTCAGACAAGCAGAACGAGGAGGCGTCAATGGTTGCAGGATTGAAGGTGGGAACGCGGCTGGGACTGGGCTTTGCGTGGGTGGTGCTGTTGCTGGTCGCCGTGACGGCGTTTGGCCTGTATAACATGGATCAGATGCAGCGGCGTTTTCTGGATGTGGTGGAGGTGAATAATCCCGAAACCAAGCTGGTCAACGAAATGATGGGAACCGTTTCCGAACGTTCCATTTCGCTGCGCAACCTGATGCTGCAAGGCGGCGCCGAAGACATCGAGAAAGAAGCCGATTACATCAAGGCGCAGACCCAAAAATACCTGAGTTCGGAACAAAAGTTGCGCACCATGTTCGGCACGGACGCCAGCGCCGCGGCCGAAAAGAAAGCCGCGATCCAGAAAATCAAGACGCAGGCCGATGCCGCTCACAAGCTGATCGACCAAGCGGTGGATCTTGGCCTCAAGCGCGAGGCATATGAACTGGCGCAATTCCTCAAGGAAGAATACCTGCCGGTGCAGAGGAAATGGCAGACCGAGCTGGCTGCGCTGGTGGCGGTTGAAGACCGCCTCAACGCCGAAGCTTCCAGGGCCAGCACCAGCGCCTATGCGGCGGCGCGCTGGCTGATGCTGGTGACCAGTGCGATCGGCATTGTGACTGCCTTGATCGCCGCGATCTGGATTACCCGCAACCTGCTGAAGAAACTTGGCGGCGAACCCGACTATGCCGTGGCGATCGCGGGCCAGATTGCCGACGGCGACCTGGCGGTGCATATCGAGACCAGGCCCGGCGACAGGGACAGCCTGCTGATGGCGATGAAGGGCATGCGCGACAAGCTGGCCGCCATCGTCACGCAAGTACGCGTGGGGTCTGAAACCATCAGCACCGCATCGACCGAAATTGCGCGCGGCAATCTTGACTTGTCGGCACGCACCGAGCAACAGGCGGGCTCGTTGGAAGAAACCGCCTCATCGATGGAAGAACTCAACTCCACGGTCAAGCAAAACGCCGAGAACGCACACCAGGCCAACCAGCTTGCGATGGCCGCTTCGGATGTGGCGGTGCAGGGCGGCACCATCGTTTCGCAGGTGGTGCAGACCATGGAGTCGATCAATGCGTCTTCGCAAAAAGTGGTCGACATCATCAGCGTGATCGACGGCATCGCGTTCCAGACCAACATCCTGGCGCTGAACGCGGCGGTGGAAGCAGCGCGCGCCGGCGAACAGGGGCGCGGGTTCGCCGTGGTGGCCTCGGAAGTGCGCAGCCTGGCGCAGCGTTCGGCCAGCGCGGCGAAGGAAATCAAGGTGCTGATCGGCGACTCGGTCGACAGAGTGGAAAACGGCAGCAAGCTGGTCGAGCAAGCCGGCGTGACCATGAACAACATCGTCACCAGCATCCGTCGCGTCACTGACGTCATGTCGGAGATCACCAACGCCAACAGCGAGCAGAGCAGCGGTATCGACCAGGTCAACGAAGCGATCATCCAGATCGACGACATGACCCAGCAAAATGCGGCGCTGGTGGAGCAGGCGGCGGCAGCGGCGCAATCGCTGCAGGACCAGGCCGCCAACCTGGCCGAACTGGTCAGCGTGTTCAAGCTGGACAGCCGCCAGCTCGCCGCGCCGTCGACGGCGCAGCGGACCATCGACATCACGCCGATGCGTCCGGAATTGCCGGGAGCGATGGCGGCATAATCGATGCTGCCTGTGCGGTAGCGGAGAAAACGGGCAAGTCTTGTAGAATGCAGGCCGTGCTTGTCTTGGCGAATTCGACTCTTTTAGCGCACTTCTGACTCTGGAGAATTTCATGAACGATCTGAAGAACGATGTGAACAGCCTGGCCGGCACGACCGGCCTGCTCGATGCCGGCGATCGCCGTACTTTCCTCAAGACCGCGCTGGGCACCGGGTTTGCCGCTGCGGTGATGCCGGTGTGCGCGCAGACCATGATCAAGACCGACACCGTGGGCCTGACTGCAGGCGAAGTCAGCGTCACCGTCAACGGACAGAAAGTCCCGGCTTATCGCGCCCAGCCGGAAGGCAAGACCAACCTGCCGGTGATCCTGGTGATTTCCGAAATTTTCGGCGTGCATGAACACATCGCCGACATCGCGCGCCGTTTCGCCAAGCTGGGCTATCTCGCCATTGCGCCGGACCTGTTCGTGCGCCAGGGTAATCCGGCGGCATATCCGACCATTGCGGAACTGAACAAGGAGATCATCTCCAAGGTGCCCGACGGGCAGATATTCGGCGACCTCGATGCCTATGTCGCCTGGGCCGGAAGCAACGGCGGCAATCCCGACAAGATCGGCATCAACGGTTTTTGCTGGGGCGGCCGCGTGGTGTGGCTGTATTGCGCGCACAATCCGAAAATCAAGGCGGGCGTCGCCTGGTATGGCCGTATCGTCGGCGAGAAAAGCGCCTTGCAGCCGCAGCATCCGATCGACATTGCGCCGACGCTGAAGGTGCCGGTGCTCGGTTTGTACGGCGGCAAGGACGGCGGCATTCCTGTTGCCACGGTGGAACAGATGAGGGAAGCACTGGCCAAGGCAGGCAATAAATCGGAATTCGTCGTGTATCCGAATTCCGGCCATGCGTTCAATGCCGACTACCGCCCGAGTTACGTCGAGGCGGACGCCAAGGACGGCTGGCGCCGCGCCGGCGAATGGTTCAAATCGCATGGCGTGATCTGATCTCTGGGCGGGTGTTGCGGAATGGCGCCAGTTTTTAGCGCCAGTTTTTGGGGCGACCGGATCGCGGCGCATCGAAGGCCGCACTGATTTGGATCAATTGTTTGTACCGAGGACGGAATTTTCCGTCCTCTTTTTATTTGTCTTGCCATGAAATCCGGCGCATCCCTTGTGCATGCGGGATGGCACGCGGATTGCTAGATTGAAGATTGAGTAGAAGCGGCTAGCCGTCGATCCGGACACCATCGACTGTGGGGCATTGCTCGTGACGCTATCGGACACGCCGATAGCTCCTGTAACTTATGGGACACGAGAAATGCCGCAACGCTCTCTTTCTTTTTTCAGCCGGTTTGTACTTGCTGCAACTCCGGCGCTTCCCATTCTCCCCGACGTTTTCCACCGCCTGTTGTCAAGCCGCGCCATCGCGCAGCAGCGACCGGCTGGCGCGCGCTATCTGATTTTTTCAAACAACGACACCCACCTGAAAGGAAGGCCATGAGTAAGCAAACGTCGAGCAAGCGAACATCCCTCATCCGCATCGCCGCAGCATTGATCGGCGCCATCGCATTGCAGGCTGCCGCGACCGCGCAAGCGCAGGAAAAGGTCACGCTGTTGAGCAACTGGTATGCGCAGGCCGAACACGGCGGTTTCTACCAGGCGGTCGCCAAGGACATCTACAAGAAGTACGGATTGGACGTCACCATCAAGATGGGCGGTCCGCAAGTCAACAACATGCAGATACTCGCCGCCGGCCAGGCCGATTTCAGCATGGGCTACGACTTCACGGTGCTCAAGGGCATCGAGCAGGGCTTGCCGCTGGTGACCGTCGGCACCTCCTTCCAGTCCGATTTGCAAGGCATGATGACGCACGCCGACGTGCCCGGCCTGGCGGCGTTGAAGGACAAGACCATCCTGGTCGCCGGTTCCGGCCAGTCGAGCTGGTGGCCGTGGCTGAAGGCCAAGTACGGCTACACCGATGCGCAATCGAAGGCATACACCTTCAACCTGCAACCGTTCTTTGCCGACCCCAACACCGTGCAGCAGGCTTATCCGTCGTCGGAATTGTTCCAGGCTGAGAAAGCCGGCACCAAGGCCAACTTCTTCCTCTTCGCGCAGGACGGCTATCCGCCTTACGGCACCACCATCATCACCTTGCAGAAGATGGTGGCGACCAAGCCCGACCTGGTCAAGCGCTTCGTCAAGGCATCCGCCGAAGGCTGGAAGAGCTATCTTGAAGATCCCGCTCCCGCCAATGCGCTCATCAAGCAGGACAACAAGAGCATGACCGATGAGCAACTGGCCTATGCCCTGCAAAAACTCAAAGAGCTCAAAGTGGTCACCGGCGGCGACGCCGCCAAGCAAGGCATCGGCATCATGACCGACGAACGCTGGAAGAAGACCTACGACACCATGGTCGCTACCGGTCTGCTCAAGGCCGACGTCGACTGGCATAAGGCGTACACCACGCAGTTCGTCAAGGACATGCATGTGATGCCTTGACGGTTGCAGAAAGAGAAGCCGTCATTCCCGCGAATGCGGGAATCCAGCGTCGTGTTCCAACTGCGGGTAACGACACTGGGTCCTCGCGTTCTCGAGGACGACGGTGATGATGTCGCGGACATAGATGGAACCCACAGCGTGAGGACGCCATGATTCTCTACACACCACCCAAGACGGCGCAGCGTTTGCCGGTCATCGATTTCGCCGATGCGTTTGCGGACGACATCGGCAAGCGCGAAGCGGTCGCCTGGGAAATCCACAAGATCGCCCGCGACGTCGGCTTCTTCTACCTGGTGAACCACGGTGTGCCGCAAAGCCTGGTCGACGGCCAGTTCGACTGGGCGCGGCGTTTCTTCGCTGCGCCCGACGCGGAGAAGCGCGCGGTCGACATGTCGCTGTCGCCGGCCGGTTTCGGCTATGAGCGCATGGGCACGCAGGCGCTCGACGATGGTCCGACCGACCTCAAGGAGGGTTTTCAGTTCGGCACCGATTTGCCGCCCGATCATCCTTATGTGCGGCAGGGCGTGCTGCGCTATGGGCATAACCTGTGGCCGCGGGGGCTGCCTGCCATGCGCGAGCATGCGCAGCAATATCACGCCGCCATGAGCGCGCTGTCGCGTCGCCTGCTGTCGATCATCGCGCTGTCGCTGCAATTGCCGGAAGGGTTCTTCGACTTCGCGCTGAGAACCCCGATCGCCACGCAACGCATGCTGCACTACCCGCCGCAGCCGGCCCAGGCGCAGCACAACCAGATCGGCGCCGGCGCGCATACCGACTGGGGGCTGGTCACCATCCTGGCGCAGGATGACGTCGGCGGCCTCGAAGTCTGCAACGCCGACGGCGACTGGGTGCGCGCCACACCGTTGCACGGCAGTTTCGTGGTCAATATCGGCGACCTGCTGCAGCGCTGGAGCAACGACATCTATCACAGCAATCCGCATCGCGTGCGCAACGACAACCCGGTGCCGCGCTATTCGCTGCCGTTCTTCATGGACGGCGACCACGCGGTGACGGTGGCTTGCCTGCCGTCGTGCTGTTCCGACGAGAACCCGGCGCGCTACGCGCCCTGCACCATCGGCGAATACCTGGCACAGAAGGTGCAGGAAACCTTTGGCGCCGCCAGCGTGCTTGCCGCCGCGTCATGACGTGAATTGTGCCGGCGAAGGCGACCATGATGGCGCGCCGGCCGGTTGGCCATGTCCGCGCGACAAGCCGGGCGTGGCTGGTTTTAAAGGAGTTGTACGATGTTGGTGACAAAACAAAAAGTCTTGCGCAAGTTCTGGTATGCGGTCATGCCGATTTCCATGCTGGAAGACGGTCCCAAGCCATTCACGCTGCTGGGCGAGAACATCGTGGTCTGGCTCAAGTCGCCGGGCAAACCGGCGGCTTTGCAGGATCGCTGCTGCCACCGCACCGCGAAACTGTCCAAGGGCTTCGTCGAGGACGGCAATATCGTTTGCGGCTACCACGGCTGGACCTTCGATTGTTCCGGCGCTTGCGTGCGGGTGCCGCAAAATACCGACGGCGCCGCGCCGGCTGGCGCGATGGTGCAGTCGTATTACTGCGAAGAGCGCTACGGCTATGTCTGGGTCGCGCTGGAGAAGCCGCTGCGCGACATTCCGTTCTTCCCGGAAGAGGCCACGCCCGGTTACCGCCGCATCTTCCAGTTCTACGAACGCTGGGAAACCAGCGCGCTGCGCATGATGGAGAATTCCTTCGACAATTCGCACTTCAGCTATGTGCATCGCGGCACCTTCGGGCTGTACGACCAGCCCAAGCCCGAGAAGTATGAAATCAACGAAACCGACTACGGCTTCGAAGCCGAAACATTGGTGCCGATCAAGAACGTGCCGGCCAGCTATCGCGTCACCGGCACCACCGACGACACCACCATGCGCCACATGTTCAACCGCTGGTATCTGCCGTTCTCGCGCCGGTTCGGTTGCCAGTATCCGAGTTCGGGACGTCATCACATCATTTACAACTGCGCCACGCCGATCGACGACGGTTCCATCATGCTGGCGCAATGGCTGTATCGCAACGACACCGAAGAAGACTGCGCGGAAGCCGAGCTGATCGCCTGGGATGCCCCGATCCTGGTGGAGGACCGCGAGATTCTCGAAGCCACCGATCCGGACGCCTGCATCGACGTGCGCCGCAAGCAGGAGTTCCACATGGCGTCCGATCGTCCGGGCCTGATCATGCGCCGCATGCTGTTGCAGTTGCTGGAAGAGCATGGCGAGACTGAAGTTTTCCGCAGCAACGATTAACTCACCATCGAGGCAGGGAGCAATGATGAAACGAGACGATCAGGCAATGTCGCAACTGGCGGCATTGGAGCAGGGCGTTGTGGACCCGGAGGCGGTACTGAGCGCGCAGCGGGTGGAGAAGACTTACCGCAGCGGCACGCGCGCGCTGGACGAAGTCAGGCTGGACATCAGGCGCGGCGAGTTCGTTTCATTGCTCGGCCCGTCCGGCTGCGGCAAGAGCACCCTGCTCAAGATGTTCGCCGGACTGGAAGAACCGTCGCACGGCCACATCCGCTGGTGGGGCAAGAGCCTGGCGACGGTCGGCGCATCGGACCATACGCTGGCGATGGTGTTCCAGGAAGCGACACTGATGCCGTGGGCTTCGGTCGCGCAGAACGTGCGCCTGCCGCTGGATCTCAGGCGCATGCCGCGCGCCGAAAGCGACGTGCGGGTACAGGATGCGCTCAGGCTGGTGGGCCTGGACCGCTTCCACGAGGCCTATCCGCGCGAGCTGTCGGGCGGCATGCAGATGCGCGCCTCGATTGCGCGCGCGCTGGCGACGCGGCCGAACCTGTTGCTGATGGATGAACCGTTCGGCGCGCTCGACGAGTTCACGCGCAACAAGCTCGACGCCGACTTGCGCGAGATCTGGAGCCGGCAAGACCTGACCGTGGTGTTCGTCACGCACAGCATTTATGAAGCGGTGTATTTGTCGAGCCGGGTGGTGGTGATGGCGGCGCGGCCGGGGCGCGTGATCGCGGACGTGCCGATCGAAGCGCCCGGCGCCGGCGGCATGCGCGACGACGCTTTTCGTATTTCGCAGGAGTTCATGGGCTATTGCAAAGTGCTGTCCGATTATCTGACGCTGGCCAATCGGGAAGGAGGCGCGAATGACGCCCTTGATCACTAATCCGAAATTCCTGCGCGTCGCCGCGCCGTTCACCATCGGCGTGACGTTGCTGCTGGCGTGGCAATTGATTTGCACGGGGCTGGAAGTGCCGGTGTATCTGGTGCCGACGCCCGCGGTGATCGCCAAGACGCTGGTGGCGGACTGGGGCCTGCTGTCGGACGCGCTGCTGGTGACGCTGAAGATCACCTTCATGGCCTTCGCACTGTCGGTGCTGCTCGGCGTGGCGATCGCCTTCGTATTCGTGCAAAGCCGTTTCATCGAAGCCAGCTTTTTCCCGTATGCGATCATCCTGCAGGTGACGCCGGTCGTCGCGATCGCGCCGCTGATCATCATCTGGGTCAAGGAGCCGACGTTCGCGCTGGTGATCTGCGCCACCATCATGGCGCTGTTTCCGATCATCTCGAACACCACGCTGGGATTGCGCAGCGTCAATCCGGGTTTGCTGAATCTGTTCAAGCTGAACAAGGCGTCGCGCTGGCAGACCTTGCGCCGCTTGCGCATCCCCAGCGCCCTGCCCTATTTCTTCGGCGGCTTGCGGATTTCCAGCGGGCTGGCGCTGATCGGGGCGGTGGTGGCGGAGTTCGTGGCTGGCACCGGCGGCACCGGATCGGGGCTGGCCTACCAGATATTGCAAGCGGGCTTCCAGTTGAACATCCCGCGTTTGTTTGCGGCGCTGTTCCTGATTACGGCAACCGGGATTCTGTTGTTCCTCGCCATGATGGTCTTGTCGCGCATGGCGCTGGCCGGCTGGCATGAAAGTGAACTTGGATAAGGCAATGACAAATTCTTTTCTGATCACCAATCTCGACGCCATCATGACGGGTTTGTCCGGCGCGGCTGCCCGCCATGCCGGTCCCGATATCCGCGTGGCCGACGGCGTCATTGGCGCCATCGGCAAACTGTCGCCGTTGCCGGGCGAAGCCGTTGTCGACGCCGCCGACTGCATTGCGTATCCATCGTGGGTGAACACGCATCATCATCTGTTCCAGTCCATGCTCAAGGGCGATCCGGCCGGCATCGACGCGTCGCTGACGCCGTGGCTGGCGGCGACGCCGTATCGCTACCGGGCAAAGTTCGACGAGAAGCTGTTCCGCCTGGCGGCGCGCATCGGCCTGGTCGAACTGATGCGTTCCGGTTGCGGTACGGTCGCGGACCACAACTATCTGTACTATCCCGGCATGCCCTACGACACCTCGGCCATCCTGTTTGAAGAAGCCGACGCGCTCGGCCTGCGTTTCGTCCTGTGCCGCGGCGGCGCCACGCAGACGCGCCAGCTCGAAGCCGAACTGCCGACGGCGCTGCGGCCGGAAACACTGGATGGCTACCTGGCCGACATGGAGCGCCTGATCAAGCTGTACCACGACCCGTCGCCCGCAGCGATGCGCCGCGTGGTGATGGCGCCAACCACGCCGCTGTATTCGGCCACGCCGGAAGAACTGCGCACCATGGCCGGCTTCGCCCGTCGCGCCGGCGTGCGTCTGCACAGCCATCTGTCGGAAACCGTCGGCTATCAGGACACCGCGCACGACAAGCATTGCTGCACGCCGGTGGAATTCGCCGAACGCTGCGACTGGCTCGGCGACGACGTCTGGTTCGCGCATCTGGTCAAGCTCGATATGTCGGAAATCGCCTTGCTCGGCAAGACCGGCACCGGCATCGCCCATTGTCCGCAAAGCAACGGCCGGCTCGGCAGCGGCATCGCGCCGATCCGCCAGTTGGAAGAGGCCGGCGTGCCGATTTCCATCGGCGTCGACGGCGCGGCCTCCAACGAAGCGGCCGACATGGTGTCGGAAACCCATGCCGCCTGGCTGATGCAGCGCGCCCGGCGCGGACAGGAAGCGAAGCCGTCCTATGCCGGCGGCGAGTTCGAGGGCGGCGCCGATGCGGCGACCGTGGAAGACGTGGTGCGGTGGGGCACGACCGGCGGCGCCAGGGTGCTGGGTCTGGGCGGCATTGACGGCTTGCGGGTCGGACAACAGGCGGATATTGCCTTGTACCGCCTCGACGATCCGCGGTATTTCGGTTTGCACGACCCCGCGCTGGGGCCGGTGGTGGCTGGCGGCCGTCCTTATCTCAAGGCCCTGTACGTGGCCGGCAAGGCCGTGGTCGAGGACGACGCCATCCCGGGCGTCGATCTGGCTGCGCTGGGACGGCAGGCGCGCGAGGCCACCCGGCGCTTGCTGGCGACGGATTAATTCCGGGGCAAACCAGGACCGGCAGCTTGGGGCGGCGCGGTAAAACTGCTAAAATGCCGGGCATGATCAAGCGACGCAACACCCCTCCCGCCGACCCCTCCGACGCTGCCGCCGCTGCGCCGGAATCCGCCGATATTGCAGAAAACACCGAAAGTCCCGCGCCGCTCAAGGCCGAGCTGGACCTGACCAATCATTTCCTGATAGCAATGCCGTCGATGCTGGACCCGATTTTCGGCGGCACGGTCGTGTACCTGTGCGAACACAATCAGAACGGCGCGCTCGGCGTCGTCATCAACAAGCCGACCGACATGACCATGGATGTCCTGTTCGATCGCATCAATCTCAAACTCGAAATCGTCCACGACTCGCCCGATGCCGCGCCCGAGCTGTATCGCAGCCCGGTGATGTTCGGCGGCCCGGTGCAGGTCGAACGCGGCTTCGTGCTGCATACGGCGATGGATCAGTTTTCGTCGACCTTGCAGGTGACCGAGGGCATTTCGCTGACCACTTCCAAGGATGTGCTGGAAGCCGTGGCGCATGGCGACGGTCCGCAGCAGGTGCTGGTCAGCCTCGGTTGTTCGGGCTGGAGCGCCGGGCAACTGGAGGAAGAACTCGGCCGCAACGGCTGGCTGACGGTCAAGGCCGATCCTTCCATCATTTTCGACTTGCCGGTGGAGCAACGTTTTACCGCGGCACTGGCCTTGCTGGGTATCGACCCGGTCATGCTCAGCGGCGACTTCGGCCGGGCCTGAGCGAGACTACGTGGAAACGCTCCTGGCCTTCGACTTTGGCTTAAAGCGCATCGGCGTGGCAATCGGCAATACCTTGATCAAGCAAGCCCAGCCGCTGACCATCATCAGCGCCGCCACCAACGATGCCAGATTCGCCGAACTCGGCAAGCTGATCGACGAATGGACGCCGACGCGCTGCATCGTCGGCCTGCCCAGCCATCCCGACGGCGCCGAGCACGAAATGACCGTGCGCTGCCGCCGCTTCGCCAACCAGTTGCATGGACGCTTCGGCGTCGAGACGGTGCTGGTGGACGAGCGCTATTCTTCCGCCGTGATCGAACAGCGCCGCGGCGAGCACATCGACGCCGAGGCGGCCGCCATTATTTTGCAGCAATATTTTGACGACACCCATGAGCACAACTAACACTCCTCTACCGCCGCTTGACGCAGAAGCGCTGTATCGCAAGCTGGCGCAGCAAGTCGAAGCGGGCCTGCAAGGCGCAGAGCAGGTCGCCATCGTCGGCATCCACTCGGGCGGCGCCTGGCTGGCGGAACGCCTGGCCGCCGAGCTGCAACTGAACGACCGGCTCGGTTTCATCGACGTGTCTTTCTATCGCGACGACTTCGCCGAGAAAGGCTTGCGCGCCGACGTCAAGCCGAGCCAGATCGGCTTCGACGTGGAAGGCGCGACCATCGTGCTGGTCGACGACGTGCTCTACACCGGGCGCACCACGCGCGCCGCGATCAACGAACTGTTCGACTACGGCCGTCCGGCGCGCATCCTGCTGGCCGCGCTGGTGGACCGCGGCGGCCGCGAACTGCCGATTGCCGCCGACTTCCTGGCCGAGACGATCACGCTCGCCGACAACCAATCCCTGCATCTGCAACGCGCCGACGACGGCCGATTTTCCCTGACGGTGGTCCATGCTTAATCCACAACTGAACAAGAACGGCGAACTGCAACACCTGCTGACCATCGAAGGTCTGCCCAAGGCAATCGTCACCAACATCCTCGACACGGCATCTTCCTTCGTCAGCATCGGCGACCGCGAAGTGAAGAAGGTGCCGCTGATGCGCGGCAAGAGTGTGTTCAACCTGTTTTTCGAGAACTCCACGCGTACCCGCACCACCTTCGAGATCGCCTCGAAGCGCCTGTCGGCCGACGTGATCAACCTGAATATTTCGGCCTCGAGCGCCAGCAAGGGCGAGTCGCTGCTCGACACTATCGACAACCTGGCGGCGATGCACGCCGACATGTTCGTGGTGCGCCATTCGCAATCGGGCGCGCCTTACCTGATCGCCAAGCACCTGATCGACACGAAGCAATCGCACGTGCACGTGGTCAACGCCGGCGACGGCCGTCATGCGCATCCGACGCAGGGGCTGCTGGACATGTACACGATCCGTCACTACAAGAAAGATTTCACCAACCTGCGCGTGGCGATTGTCGGCGACATCCTGCACAGCCGCGTGGCGCGTTCCGACATCCACGGTTTGACGACATTGGGTGTGCCGGAAGTGCGCGCCATCGGTCCGCGCACACTGCTGCCGAACGGATTGGAGCAGATGGGCGTGCGCGTCTTCCACAACATGGAAGAGGGTTTGAAGGACGTCGACGTCATCATCATGCTGCGCCTGCAGAACGAGCGCATGAGCGGCGCCTTGCTGCCGTCGGCGCAGGAATTCTTCAAGAGCTACGGCCTGACTCCCGAGCGCCTGGCGCTGGCCAAGCCGGACGCCATCGTGATGCACCCGGGGCCGATGAACCGCGGCGTCGAAATCGACTCGGCCGTGGCCGACGGCTCGCAAGCCGTGATCCTGCCGCAGGTGACCTTCGGCATCGCGGTGCGCATGGCGGTGATGAGCATCGTGGCGGGTAATTAATTTATTAGTGCAAACAGGACTGACGCAAAATTATCCTAGCTAGGCGTGCCGACGCAGGCAGTACTGCAAGTACGACTAGGAGGCATAACGACGCTGGGGCGGTTTTGCCTCAGTCCCAACGCGGACAAGAGTGGAATAGCGCATGAAACTGCATATCAAGAACGGCCGGCTGATCGATCCCGCCAACAACATCGACGCGCAACAAGACGTGTTCATCGCCGCCGGCAAGGTGGTCGGCATCGGCAAGGCGCCGGCCGACTTCACGGCCAACAAGACCATCGACGCGGCCGGCCTGGTGGTGGCGCCCGGCCTGGTCGACCTGAGCGCGCGCCTGCGCGAGCCGGGCTACGAATACAAGGCGACGCTGGAATCCGAAATGCAGGCCGCCATGCAGGGCGGCGTCACCAGCCTGCTGTGCCCGCCCGACACCGACCCGGTGCTGGACGAACCCGGCCTGGTCGAAATGCTCAAGCACCGCGCCAAGTCGCTCAATCAGGCGCACGTGTATCCGCTGGGCGCGCTGACCGCCGGCCTCAAAGGCAAGGCGTTGACCGAAATGGCCGAGCTGACCGAAGCCGGGTGCGTCGGTTTTTCTCAGGCCGATGAGCCTATCCTCGACACCACGGTGCTGCTGAGTGCGCTGCAATACGC
Source organism: Herbaspirillum sp. RV1423 (assembly GCF_000577615.1). Classification (GTDB taxonomy): domain Bacteria; phylum Pseudomonadota; class Gammaproteobacteria; order Burkholderiales; family Burkholderiaceae_D; genus Herbaspirillum. Next base: position 47,952 of record NZ_CBXX010000021.1, on the reverse strand, counting down.
CAAGACCTTCGACTACACCGTGTGGCTGCGCCCCCAGGATCCGCACCTCGGCCGCAACGGCATCGCGCACAGCGGCCCGGCCGCGTCGCGCCTCGGTTTGTCCGGGGTGCCGGTGATGTCGGAAACGGTTGCGCTCTACACCATCTTCGAACTGGTGCGTTCAACCCGCGCACGCGTCCATCTGTGCCGGATGTCGTCGGCTGCAGGCCTGGAACTGGTGCGTGCGGCCAAGCGAGAAGGCTTGCCGATTACCTGCGATGTCGGTGCGCACCACATTCATTTGTCCGACATGGACATCGGTTTTTTCGATTCCAACGCGCGCGTCAATCCGCCCTTCCGTTCGCAACGCGACCGCGATGCCATCCGCGCGGCGTTGCTGGACGGCACCATCGACGCGATCTGTTCCGACCATACGCCGGTGGATGACGACGAGAAGCTGCTGCCGTTCGGCGAAGCATCGCCGGGCGCCACCGGTCTGGAATTGCTGCTGTCGCTGTCGCTGAAGTGGGCGGAAGAAGCTGGGGTAAGCGAGGCCGACGGCCTCGGCAAGGCGATCGCCAAGGTCACCGCCGATGCGGCGCGCGTGGCGGGGTTGCCGGCCGGCAGCCTGAAGGTCGGCGATGTTGCCGACGTCTGCATTTTCGATCCGAAGACGCGCTGGACGGTGGAGGCCAAGGCGCTGGCCAGCCAGGGCAAGCACACGCCCTTCCTCGGCTACGAATTGAGCGGCCAGGTCAAGACGACCATCGTCGCCGGCCACGTTGCGTTCGAACGCTAGGCGGGGACGATGTTTTTTCGCGTGTTGCGTCTGGTGGCGCATCTGTTTCTCGGCATGGCGATCTGCGCTTTCATTTTCCCGTGGATCGGTCCGACCGGCAGGGAAGGCCACATCCGTCGCTGGTCGCGCCGGTTGCTGGGCATTTGCGGCATTCAGGTAGTGATTCGCCAACTGGCTGGCACACCCGCGCCGCCAAGAGCGTTGATCATCGCCAACCACATTTCATGGCTCGATATTTTCGTGGTCAACTCCATGCAGCCGTGTCGCTTCGTGGCGAAATCGGACATCCGCAGTTGGCCTTTCATCGGCTGGCTGTGTGCCAAGACCGGCACCATTTTCATCTCGCGCGGCAAGGCCAGCGACGTGCGACGCATTTTCAAGGGGCTGGTGGACAGCATCGAAGCGGGCGACCGGGTGGCTTTTTTTCCTGAAGGAACAACGGCGGCGCAAGGAAATCTGCTGCCTTTCCATGCCAACCTGTTCGAAGCCGCGATCGATGCCAAGGTGCCGGTGCAGCCGTACGCGTTGCGCTACCTGGATGCACAGGGGCAATACCATCCGGCCGCCGACTTCATCGGCGAGACGACGATCATCGAGAGCATCCTGGCGATTTTGAAGGCACGTTCGATGACGGCGGAACTGATGCAATTGCAGGCGATTCCAAGCACTGGCGCGCATCGGCGCGAGTTGGCAGTCGCCGCACGCAAGGTAATCGCGGACGGACTTGGCTATGTGCCGGAAGAGCTCAGCCGTGCCGCTGTGCCTGCGGACAATCCACCTGGAACAGCGCCCGATCCTCAAGCCGCACCGCAGTAAGCTTGCCGCCCCAGACGCAGCCGGTATCCAGGCCGATCAGGTTCGGCCGTAACGTCAGACCCAGCGCCGACCAGTGGCCGAAGACGCAAGTGACGTCGGCGGTTTTGCGGCCTGGCATGTCGAACCACGGCACATAACCTGGTGGCGCGGCGCCGGCGCCTTCCTTGATCTTGAAATCAATACCGCCGTCGGGGGTGCAGAAGCGGATGCGCGTGAGCGTGTTGACGATGCAGCGCAGGCGGTCGTAGCCCTGCAGGTTATCGTCCCAGTGGATGGGCTCGTTGCCGTACATATGGCGGAGAAAGTCGACCCAGTTCGGTCCGCGCAGCATGGTTTCGACCTCATGAGCGAGCGACATGACCTTGGGTGCATCCCATTCCGGCAATACACCGGCGTGGAATAACAGATTGCCTTGTTCGAACAGGGCCAGGGGACGATGACGCAGCCAGTCGAGCAGTTCGTCGCGATCGGGGGCGGTGAGGATGTCTTGCAGGGTGTCGGTGGGGTGGAGGGGGCGGATGCCTTGGGAGACGGCGAGCAGATGGAGGTCGTGGTTGCCCAGCACTACTTCGGCGTGATCGCCGAGCGAACGGATATGGCGAAGCGTTGCCAAGGATTGCGGGCCGCGGTTGATGAGGTCGCCGACGAAAATAAGCCGTGTTATTGTTGACGATTCTGAGAGAAATCTTAAAAGCGAGCTTAATTGAAACTGGCATCCTTGTATGTCGCCTATAGCATAGGTCTTTATTATGTTCATGTTTTATGCGTTCTGTTGCAAAAAAATTGAAGTTTAGTCTCAAAGGAAGCGAACGAGGTGCTGGAGATAATAAGTTTCAAAGCGCGATGGATGAGCTACTACATATTCTTCTGTGTATGTTTACGTGAAGTCCTTCATAGCGCACGTTTTGGGCATCGAGACCGAGGGATCTTTCGGGGCGGAGCCGCGAAAAGCCCCGTTTCCCCGACGAGGCTCGTTGTAAAATACGCCTTTGCTTAATTTCTCATTGCTTTTGTGTAATATTTTGCGTGTGGCCGCCTAGCTGGTTGACGCGCTAATACTAGTGCGAGTCGCATATTTGAGCGATCTTTTGGAGGCGCATTTAATGAAAGTCATCGTACTTGGTATTACCGGTATGCTAGGGAACGCCATGTTTAGGTTTCTTGCCGCGAATAAGTCGTTGGGAGTATATGGTACTGCCCGTAGCGCCAATGCAAAGCGTTTTTTTTCCAGTGAGATGCATGATCGTATCCTCTATGGCGTTGACGTGGAAAGTCAGGATTCTTTAATCAAAGTTTTTGACGAGGTGCGCCCTCAAGTCATCATCAATTGCGTGGGACTTGTAAAGCAACTTGCAGAGTCGGCAAACCCGCTCCAAGCTGTACCTATCAATACATTGTTACCGCATCGTCTGCGTGCGCTGGGCAAGATGATTGGCGCCAGAGTTATTCATATTAGTACGGACTGTGTTTTTTCGGGGGCAAAGGGAGGGTACAAGGAAGCAGACTTCCCTGATGCAGATGATTTGTACGGACGAACCAAATTGTTGGGTGAGTTGCACGATGTTGGCGCTATTACATTGCGGACATCCATCATTGGCCGAGAATTAAGCTCGGCTAATAGTCTTATCGGGTGGTTCTTGGCCCAAAATGGCACAGTAAGCGGTTATACGAAGGCCATATTTTCTGGCTTACCTACCGTTGAGTTGGCGCGTGTCGTACGCGATTATGTCTTGCCGAACAGTGAATTGCATGGCTTGTATCATGTCGCCGCACAGCCGACGAATAAGTATGATTTGCTTCAGATTGTGACGCAGGTATATGGCAAAGAAATTACCATCGTCCCCTCGGAGGCGGTGTGTATTGATCGCTCGCTTGATGCAACCAAGTTTTTCGATGCCACGGGATATGTTTCACCAGACTGGGTTACGTTAGTGAAGCGCATGCATGAATTTAATTGATTTGGGGAAAGTGGAAATGTTTTCGAATAAAGTTTTAATGATTACCGGTGGAACTGGTTCGTTCGGCAATGCAGTATTGAAGCGTTTCCTTAGAACTAGCGTGCGCGAAATTCGAATCTTCAGCCGCGACGAAAAAAAGCAAGAAGATATGAGAATCGCTTTTAACGACCCCAAATTGAAATTTTATATCGGCGACGTTCGCAACTATGACGGCGTGTACGAGGCGATGCAAGGCGTCGACTATGTATTCCACGCGGCAGCACTTAAGCAAGTGCCTTCTTGCGAATTTTATCCAATGGAAGCTGTTAGGACTAACATCCTCGGAGCGGAAAATGTGATGAACGCAGCTATTGCAAATCGTGTCGGCCGCGTTGTCGTTCTCAGCACCGACAAGGCTGTCTACCCCATCAACGCTATGGGAATTTCCAAGGCTATGATGGAAAAACTGATGGTCGCAAAATCAAGGATGCGCGGCGATGGCGAGACGGTATTGTGCGCGACGCGATATGGTAACGTGATGGCTTCACGTGGTTCGGTGATTCCTTTGTTTGTGGGGCAGATTAAGGAAGGTAAGGCGCTCACGATTACCGATCCGGCAATGACGCGTTTTCTTATGTCATTGGAAGATTCTGTTGACCTAGTGTTGCATGCATTTGAGCATGGTCGTCAAGGAGATATTTTTGTTCAAAAGGCCCCTGCGTCAACTGTTGAGGTATTGGCCAAGGCGTTGAATGGTTTGTTTGGCAAGAGCGATGATGTGCGCGTTATCGGGACAAGGCATGGCGAAAAACTCTACGAGTCTTTGGTCTCTCGTGAAGAAATGTCTAAGGCTGAAGACATGGGGCGTTATTTTAGAATTTTGGCCGATAATCGTGATTTGAATTATGCGAAATTTTTCGTCGAAGGTGAAATCGAGATTGCCGCGCTTGACGACTATACCTCTCACAATACAGAGAGGCTTGATGTAGAGGGCGTAAAAAAATTGCTGCTCAACTTGGATTTCATTCAGGAGCAGTTGAATGCTTAAGGTGATGACCATTGTTGGGACTCGCCCGGAACTGATCAAAATGTCTCGCGTAATTGCGGCATTGGACGAGTCGACTAACCACATCTTGGTGCATACAGGGCAAAATTTTGACTATGAGCTCAATCAGGTGTTTTTTGATGAGCTTGGCATTCGTAAGCCTAATTACTTCTTGGGTGTGGTCGGTGCTAATGCCGCGCAGACGATTGCCCGGGTAATTGAGAAATCTGACGAGGTTTTCGAAATTGAAAAACCCGATGCCCTACTGCTGTATGGGGATACGAATTCTTGCCTATCGATCATTGCCGCTAAGCGTCGAAAAATTCCGGTTTTTCACATGGAAGCGGGCAATCGTTGCTTTGATCAGCGAGTACCCGAAGAGTTGAATCGTAAAGTAGTTGATCATCTTAGCGATATTAATCTGGTATTGACGGAGCATGCTCGCAGATATTTGCTCGATGAGGGCTTGCCCGGAGAGCGCATCATTAAATCCGGCTCGCACATGCAGGAAGTGCTGGAGCATTTTTCACCGCAAATCGAGCAATCAGATATTCTCGATCGGCTTGAATTGGTAGCTGGGAAATATTTTCTAGTGAGTGCGCATCGGGAAGAAAACGTTGACTCGCCTGAGAATCTGACTGACTTGTTGGAGACTCTTCAAGCGTTGTTGCAGAAATATGATATGCCGGTGATTGTATCAACACATCCGAGAACCCGTCTGCGTCTTGAGAAGCTTGGTGTTGATGGTCTTGATAAACGGATACAGTTCCTTAAGCCTTTCGGGTTCTTTGACTATATCAAGCTGCAGATGGATGCATTTTGCATCCTTTCTGATAGCGGTACGATCACCGAAGAGGCCTCTTTGCTGAATCTACCGGCGATTACGATACGGCAGACTCATGAGCGTCCTGAGGGGATGGATCAGGGGACTTTGATCATGAGCGGACTGAAGGCTGAGCGAGTGCTGGAAGCCGTTGAAGTCACTGTGGTGCAATATTCAAAGAGCAAGTCCCGCAACCGGATTGTTCCGGACTATGAGGGGGGCTTGGTCTCTAAGAAAATTGTTAACATCGTTTTGAGCTACGTTGACTATATCAATCGAGTTGTATGGTCTAAAGCATAGCTTGTCGTTAGCAAAATCAGATTTTTCCGTCGGAGGTGTTTGAGTTTGTCAAGCACCTGTAGCCTTTTGCTGAATCCATTCAATTAACTCAATGATTGAAGAGCCTTTTTCCTCGATTATCGTTCCAACGTATAACCAGGCCGCTTTTATTTCTGCGGCTCTGGATAGTCTGCTCCATCAGACTGATCCCTCATGGGAGGCTATCGTTGTCAACGATGGCTCGACGGATGAGACTGCCGTGTTGGTGGAAGAATATGCTCAACGAGATTCTCGGATAAAACTGATCTCTCAAGCCAACGGGGGGGTGGCGGCCGCCCTCAATACAGGATTGCGCCATGCATGTGGCCAATGGCTTCATTGGCTGAGCTCCGATGATATATTCGAGCCGAACAAGCTCGAGGTCAATCGGCGGTGGAGCGAACAGCATCCCGATGCCAATTTCTTCTTTTCCTATTTTTCCCTGCTGAGGGATGCGACCGGTGAGTTGGATCGTCGTGACCTATGGGGGCCGGTGCCGCGGCCAGATGCACAGATACTTACGCTGTTTTATCGTAATTTTGTCAACGGTATTTCTATTTGTGTTCGGCGGACTGCCTGGGAGAAAGTAGGTGTTTTTGATAGCAGCCTACGGTATGCGCAGGACTACGATTTGTGGTTGCGTCTACTTCAACAGAATCAAGGGGTATTCATCCCCGAATGGACTGTAATCAGTCGCAATCATGCTGCACAAGGTTCTGAGGTTTTTCCTGACGCATGCTATTTTGATACCGCAAAAGCTGCAATTAGGTTTATCAATCAGCATTCGTTTTCAGAGCTTTTGCCCTTTGCCGATCTGGGGCAGAAAGAAGTAGCGCGCGATCTAATATCGTTAGCTCTTGAGGTAGCGTGTGATCGCACTTCTTTTATTTACTGTCTCGGAGCGCAGCCTGCATTCATGTTGCGTGTGCTGGAATGGGTGATTCCTCGTGAAAAAGTCGCGCGCCTGGAACGTCAAGAACTGGCAGAAATAGTTGTTCAGCGCATCCGAAAGATGGCACTGCAAGAAGACGGGGATGCATGGGGTTGGATGTGGTGTCAGTTGGCGTTCGCGGTTTCCGGACCAGATCTGGATTTTACTTACTCACCGCTGGATTATATCGGGTTGGCTCGGGGCGAGTGTTTTGAGCGGAAACATGGGCCTGCAGGTACAGAAGACGCACTGGTTGCCTATCTTGAAAAATTTGAGAACATTTTTGTTAAGCCAGATCTCGCCTGCAGCAGCCAACTGGAGAAAATTGTTTTTCAGGATGTAGTGGACGCTGACTTATCTTTCGTACGTTCTCTTGCGGGCCAATTGCTCGCGCGTGGTTATCGGGTATTGATCTTGGCGAATGGGGTTGGGGCGAGTTGGGCGTGGTTCGATAGCATTCCCGTACTTCGAAATACTGCTGCGGCCAAAGATACTCTTCCTTTGCTCGGAGAGGTCAATTTAGTTGTTCATGGAGGTAGCGCTCGGTCTATTTGGATCGATGCAATTGCGGCTGTGTCCATGTCATCTGATGGCGATAGTGGCACTAATGCGGACCGTATTGTCGCAATTCTGGATCGAGCAAAGTCGCCACACGACAAGCGTAAAGTCGTCTTTGTTCAGAGATCCATCTGGGGTGGGGGCGCTGAGCGCGTGGTTTGGAACTTGGTGCGCTATCTTGATCGTCAACGATATGCGCCGACCGTCGTAGTATTGCATGGAGAATGCCACCACACTGCCGTTTCTTATGCTTCGGATGTTTCACTACTTTCGTTGCGTAGTCCAACAGTGAAAGACTCCCTCATTGAGCATGTCATTGATATGCCGCCAGCTTCTGCCTGGGGGCGATTGGTATTGCTTGCCCGGTGTGCTTACCGTGGCGTCTCTCCTGATTGGCGTACTCGTTTGCGGTTGCAGGATGTGGTCCGCTTGGCGCGACGTGCAGTGCATGGCGTACGCCGCGCCCGGAATGTCTTGTGTGGCCTGCGAAGGGGAGAGCAGTTTCAGCATGAAGCTTGTTTTGATCGGGCGGCAAATCCCGCAGCGATTTTTCTTGATGCAATGAGCTCTCATCTGGTTGCTGCAGATCGCCTAGCCAGCGAGTTGTCGAAAAGTTTAAGCGATGATCAGGTTCTCATTACCGTAATGGAGGAGGCAGCAGTCGCCGCCTGGTTGGCGCAGGCGTGGCTAGATCAGCCGTTTATTGCTTCTTTACATACGTTTGAGTCTCGTTATTTTCCAATGATGTATCCAGGCAAAGGACGGTTTGATGCCGAGTATTGGAATTTTTCCCAAGCGGTCAGAAATGCATCCCAGGTCGTAACGCCGGGTGACGGCTGCGGCACTGACATTGCAACATACGTTGGGATGGATTCTCACAAAGTCAGGACAATTCCCAATCCAATTGACTGCGCGCGGATACGCCGCTTGTCCTCGGCGGAAGATTCTGATGCTATTCAGTGGAGGGATTCGTCGGAATTTTGTTTGGTGCATGTGGGCCGTCTCAGCGCGGAGAAAAACCATGGATTGCTTCTGGCGGCTTGTGCAGAACTGAAAGCGCGTGGTCGAATTTTCAGTCTTGCATGCATCGGTGATGGTATTGAGCGGGAGAATATTGCAAACGAAGTCGAGCGTTTGGAATTAGGTGAATATGTTAAGATCGCCGGCGGAAAAGATAACCCCTATCCTTGGATCAAGGCAGCAGATGTGCTGGTTCTCACATCCGAATTAGAAGCGTTTGCACTAGTGTTGGTCGAGGCCATGGTATGCGGTACATCCATTGTCTCCGTCGACTGTCCGACAGGACCGCGAGAGGTGCTTGCTAATGGCGAATTCGGCATCCTCACTTTGCCGGACCCGGTCAAGATAGCGGATGCTATCGAATGCCTAATGGATAATCCTGAAATAACGAATAAGTATATTTCGAAAGGATTTGAACGGGCAGAAATCTATGACGTCTCGAATGTGATTGATCAATGGGAGGCATTGATTGATCAACAGCCAAGTATTTCTCGAGAAAATTACGCCAATTAGTTTTTCATAGAGTGCAAATAATTGTTGTTTAATCTGGGGCTGGATTTTGCTCCGCTATTGTAGTTTTTTTTGCAGGAACCCCTGTTGTGATAAAAAATATATTGGATCGTATCTTTCCTCCTCCCGTAACTCTTAAAGACTTCGATATGGAGCAGTTGGCGGAGGAGTTGGCGAGCAGAATGGATGCATTGCCGCCGGGAGGCAATCCTCTGCATAGCATTTTTTACAAGCGCGGCTTTCATTTGCTGCGTAAGCATTTTTATCTACCGATTCCTGATGATATTGACCAGCTCGAGACTTTCTGGGGGCGTCCGTCAGCAATGGTTGGGGTGGATACAAACGATGTTCTGGCTTTAAACGTTATGGAGACGATTTGTCCAGAGTATCTCGGAGAGTTTCGTGAGCGGTTTCCCATCGATGGTCCCCTCGATCCTCCAGATTTCTATCTAATTAACGGCGGTTACATGGCTGTTGATGCACATGTTTACTATTGCATGATCCGCCACTTCAAGCCGAAGCGCATTGTCGAAATTGGGAATGGAAATTCCACCTTATTGGCAATCGCGGCATGTACAGCAAACAAGGGTGAGGGCAGCGAGATCAAATTGACGTCCATTGATCCTTATCCGTGGCCTCTATTTAAAGACGGCTATCCCGGCTTGGACGAATTGATCGTTAAGCGTGTGCAGGATGTCCCTTTGTCTTATTTTGAGGAATTGGAAGCAGGGGACATACTTTTTATCGATTCCAGTCACGTGATTCGGAGCGGCAATGACGTGCATTACGAATTTCTGGAGATTTTGCCTCGCCTGAAGCCCGGTGTTCTTGTGCATGTACATGACATTAGTCTGCCCAAGCCTTATCCCGAGGTGTATTTTCAGAATCAGTTGTATTGGAACGAGCAGTATTTGTTGCAGGCATTTTTAATTCATAACTCTCGGTTTGAGGTGGTCTGGCCTGGCAACTATTTGATGGAAAATTATCCGGAACGTATGCTCAAGGTTTTTCCTGAGTTTGAAATTATGAGAAAACACTATCCATTGTCAGAGCCTTCTGCTTTCTGGATGCGTGTTAAAGAGGGTTAAGAATGCATTGTCCTTTATGTCGACAGGCAGAACTTGTCTCTACGCAGAGGAAGATTCGTCTGGATGACGTACTTCATCGCTGGGAGGCAGCTTCGCAGGCGATTCGTTTTCCATCAAGCGTATGGGATTCTGTCGCTGCGTACGACGAGCCGATTGAGATTTTTCAGTGCCCAACTTGCAGTTTCGGTTGTACGTATCCAGTAGTGCCGGGTTCCCAAGAGTTTTATGAAACTATTTCTGCGGTGGACTATTACAACGAGGAAAAATGGGAATTTGAACAAGCTGATGAAGATTTGAGAAGCTATGCGAGATCAAATATTCTAGACGTTGGCTGTGGTTCCGGTTTTTTTCTGGATGCCTTGAAAAAAAGAAACCCAACGGCGTTACTGACCGGCTACGACGCCAATGGTGCACTCTTGCCGCCATTGGCGGCGAGGGGATTGAAGACGTTATCGGACCTCAATGATTGCGCTGGGCGCTTTGATGCAATTACCATGTTGCAAGTTCTTGAGCATGTTGGCGATCCAGTCGCTTTGCTCGAACTATGCACTTCACTGTTAAGCACAAATGGTTCTTTGATTATCACAACACCGAATGCGGCAGGGCCGATTCGTCATTTCCCAGACGCGCATACAGAACTGCCGCCTCATCATTTGACATACTGGACTGCTGACACTTTTTTAAAGGCTTTGCCTTTGTTGGGGCTGGAGGTGGTAAGCGTGAGATATGAACCGCTGCCAGATTATCTGTGGGATTCATATTTGCCCGCCATTTGGTCGGAGAATCCTTGGCCTGCCCTGATTTTTGATCCGATAGGTAAGGCTCGAGGATTGGAAGGTGTGTCTCAATTGGCTGGATTTGCCGCCCGTGCAATGACGGCAGCAGGGATTCGTCGTCTGAATGGAATTCCTGGTCACACCATCTATGTGCATGCGAGGCGTCGGAGTTGATGATGATGAAATTCAGTGCGGTCGCTGAGCGGTTTTTGAGCTTTTTTTTAAAAAAGCAAAACGTGCAGCTAGACCAGATCGAAAATTGCCTCAAGGAATTACTGCAAAAAACTGACAATTTAAGCGTTGATGTCAGCAGACTGCAGGAAATGGTCTTAGGACAAATGGCCTTGGCGACAAATGAGACCAGGAGATCTGAAGAGACTATGGCAAATATCGAGATAGAAGTAAGGCGTCTTGATCGGCGTTTTGAGGCGGGCGTGTCGATTGATAACGCAGCGTTAATTAAGATGCTTGCGCCTTTTTTTGAAGAGCAAACGCGGTTGAGGTCGGATATCGACCGAGTTTTGGAGCAAATGAATGGGAAATAAGCCGGTACGGAACACAAAGTTTGAAGAAGATTTTTACCCCAGTAGGCCCCGGATTCTTTTTGTCGGTTTTGCTGAAAGCTCTCATACGCATTCTTGGGTTGACTTGCTTCAAAGTTCAACGTTCAACGTACGCGTGTTTTGTTTGCCGTCTGCGGTGCCCCCGCAGAATTGGGGCGTTAAGTGCTACATCACAAAACCCGATCATGCAGAACGATATTCGACGACTAATCGCCAGACAGTCTATCCGCCAGTCCAAAACTCGATATACGGTTTTGTTTTCAAATTGAAAGGGTGGCTTCGTGGTGATCAGCGGATTATTACCACTCGACTCATTCGCGGTACCTTAGGGCGCATTCTGGATTTCAGTGAAAAACTTCTGAAGGGTAATCAAGCCTCTACCATTGAAGAAAGCCTGGCCGAAATCATTAAAGAGTGGAAGCCGGATATTGTGCATACCTTGGGTTTCGACCCAGCGTCGTATCTATATTTGAATGCGCGAAAACTACATGGGCTTGAGCATATTGGCAGATGGGTTGCTCAGGCTCGTGGTGGGCCAGATCTGGCTTTGCAGCGCTACTCGCCCGACTTTCTTCCTCGTATTTTAGAAGTACTGAAGAATTGCGACCATTTTATCGCCGACAATCAGCAAAATTATGATTATGTCAAAAGTGTCGGAGTCGGCTCGGAAAAGACATCTAATCCGGGGATGGGGGTTGTGTCTGGTGCTGGCGGAATGGACATTGGCGCATTTCGTGAAATGTGGACCCTGCCGCCATCCCAGCGAGAGCGTGTAATTGTTTGGCCGAAAGCGTATGAAACTTATACCGCGAAAGCCATGCCAGTCTTTGAAGCAATATTAAAGGTGTGGGATCGTCTCCAGCCATGTCGTATTGAAATGCTCTGGATGACGCAAGCCGAAGTGCAATTGTGGTATCAAATCTTGTTTCCCAAAGAGAAGCAAGAGTCTTGCCTGGCGTTCGGTCGTTTAGGGCGAGATGAAACCTTGGCAAGAATAGCGAAGGCGCGCGTGATGTTGGCGCCGTCGCTTAGCGACGGTATTCCGAACACCATGATGGAGGCGATGGCGCTCGGCGCCGTCCCTTTGGTTTCACCATTGGACACCATCGTGCCAGTAGTCAAGAACGAAGAAAATGTTCTGTTTGCCCGGAATCTGTATCCGGACGAAATTGCGGAGGCGCTAGTGAGGCTGATGCAGGATGACGAATTGGTTGATCGAATGGCGCAGAATAACCTTATAAGAATCAAAGAAATGGCAGATCGAGATCGTGTCAGGGAGCGAGCATTGGTTTTCTATGATGGTGTTGCTCAAATTAATCGGCAATCAAGTACCGGTCAGATCTAGGTTGTATGTCACAGACTTGGGTTTTGGTCATTCTATAGGTTTGTAAAAATTTTCATGTCACTTTTTCTTGGCGCTTCTTTCCTTGTTAATAGTCTTGTAAAAAACAAAAGGCTTTTGCTGGAAATGACGAAGCGAGATATTTCTGATCGCTATGCGGGCCAGATTCTAGGCAGTTTTTGGGCTGTCATTCACCCGGTGATGATGATCAGTGTCTATGTGTTCATGTTCGGAGTGGTCTTTCGAACCAAAGTAGATTCGAGCATTACCGTACCGGGCGACCATACGCTATATATGTTGTCGGGCTTGGTAGCATGGCTTGTGACGGCTGACGTCCTCGGTCGTGGATCCTCGATTATTTCAGGACAGGCGGCATTGGTGAAGCAGGTTGTATTCCCTCTGGAAATTTTGCCAGTGAAAGTGGTTTTCTCGACGTTGCCGACACTATTTGTCGGAGTTCTTGGGTTAATCCTGTACGGCGTTGTCGGTGTTGGTCGGGCGCATTGGGGATTCCTATTGTTTCCGCTTGCGGCAGTTCCGTTATATCTGTTTTTACTTGGCATCGCCTTTTTGCTTTCAGCTGTTGGTGTTTTTCTCAGGGATCTCAAGGACATTGTTCAGATGTATGCATTGATCGGCTTGTACGTCGCACCAGTTTTTTATCTCATGGATTGGGTCCCAAAATCGATCCGCGCCATCATTTATCTTAATCCCATGACAGTATTTATTGAGTGTTTTCACGACGCAGGCTACTACGGCTCAATACGAACATCAGTTTGGGTTGTGGCCTGCGTGCTGGGCTCCGCAAGTTTTCTTATTGGCGCCACTTTGTTTGCACGGCTTAAGCCGCAGTTCGGAAGCCATCTATGAGCGACGCTGCAATCAAGGTCGTTGGCCTGGGAAAGATGTATCGTTTGTATACGCGGAGCTCTGATATTTTGATGGAGGCGATAACCCGGAAGTCTCGTCATCGGGAGCATTGGGCGCTTAAAGACGTCAATCTTGAAATCAACCGCGGCGAAGTCGTGGGGGTAATTGGCCGTAACGGTGCTGGCAAGACGACTTTGCTGAGAGTCATAACGGGTACGTTGGATAAAACCGTTGGAAGTGTTGAAGTGAACGGCCGTGTGTCTGCAATCATGGTTTTGGGTACGGGTTTCAACATGGAGCTAAGCGGCCGTGAAAATATTTTGTTGAGTGGTCTTTGCCTTGGCATGACTCACGACGAGATTGACGCTAAGACTGACGGCATCATTGCGTTCAGTGGGCTGCAGGAGTTTATCGATTCTCCCTGCAAGGAATATTCTAGTGGGATGGTCGCTCGTCTGGCTTTCAGCGTTGCAGCCAGTGTTGATCCGGACATACTGATTGTCGATGAGGCCTTGTCGACGGGAGATATGATTTTTAACGCGAAGAGCTATGCTCGTATGCGTGAAATCGCCAAGAGTGGCGCGACCGTTTTGTTCGTCACCCACAGTCTCCAGCAAATCTATGATTTGTGTGACCGAGCAATCCTGATGGAGCGGGGGAGCGTGATCGCTCAGGGCGAGCCGCGCACGGTCGGCTATCTGTACGAGCAAAAAGTACACGAGGAAATGTCGGCTCTTAATGAGGCCGCAGCGCCGTCTGTGCCTGCATTGCAATTGGGAAGCTTTGATTCGAACAGTCAGCGCCGTGCTGAAATTGTGCATGCTGAAATTGTCAGCTCAGATGGCAAACCGGTGCGACGTCTAAAAGACGGAGAGGACTACGTAATTCGTATTCGTGTAAAGGCGCGCGTCACCATTCCCTCGATCTCTGTTGGATTTGATATCCGGACGAATACCGGAGTACAAATATACGGATTCTCTACCTCTGCGACCAAAACTATTCAAGGGGTAGAGGCAGGAGAAACCAAAGAATTCGACTTTTCGCTGCGTTCGGCGTTCAACAATGGTGCTTACTTCATCAATTTCGGCATCGCAGAAAACATGAGCGGCCCAGGCAATCCTGAACATTATTCGATGATCCACTTTGTGGCGGATACGGTAATCATAGAAGCGGAAACCGGTGCGTTGTTTCCTGGGCTGGTAAATCTCGAGAGTACTTTTACCGGCTCCCGATCGATTTCTTCCACGGATTGGGAGTGAGTTATGTGTGGTATTGCCGGGATGTTTCGTAAGCCCAATCAGCAGGCATTAGGGGCTATGCTGGAGGCGTTAGCTCATCGAGGGCCAGATGATCGCGGTTCGTTTATTGATAATCGCGTAGCGATCGGGCAGACGCGTCTTTCAATCATCGACACTACATCCGGTGGTCATCAGCCGATGGCTGCAAATAAAGGAATGATTCAGCTCGTTTATAACGGTGAAGTATACAACTACCGCGAGCAACGAAAGCTGTTGGAATCCAAGGGCTACAAGTTTGAGACCGAGTCCGACACCGAGGTCGTCCTGAATTTATACGTCGAATATGGCGACGCGTTCTTGTCTCGGTTGCGGGGGATATTTGCAATTGCAATCTATGATAAGCGGAACGGAGATGGGAATGAGCGCCTGTTACTGGCACGCGATCATTTCGGAATCAAACCGCTTTTATATGTGGAAATAAACGGGGCGTTATTTTTCGCATCAGAACTTAAATCACTGCTTGCCACTGAGTTGGTGCCTCGTGAGGTGGACTCCGAAGGGTTAAGGTTGTTGCTTAACATGGGTTCCGTATATCAGCCTAGTACACTTGTAAAAAATGTCCGTGCACTGCCATCAGCACATTATATGGTGATTGATAAGAGCGGCTCGACATTGAAACGTTATTGGGAATATGGCGTTAATCGCGTGGTCGGCTTGCGAGAATTGCCCTATGAGCAGCAAGTGGAGAAGTTCCGCGATGCATTGATTGAGTCCGTAAAACTGCAAATGGTTGCGGATGTGCCTGTAGGTGCATTCTTGTCCGGAGGGGTTGATTCTTCGTTGATCGTGGCGCTGATGGCCAAGGAAACTGGCGGGCATGTGAAGACATTCTCGGTGGGATTCGAAGACGGCGCCGGCGCTCCGGATGAAACTTTGGAGGCCGCGGCAATGGCGGATCATTTGCAGACAGACCACACACGCGTGATCGTGACTGCAGCCGATATGATGTCTCATCTGGATCGGTTTATCCATGGATTGGATCAACCTTCAGTCGATGGTCTTAATAGTTATTTTGTCGCCCATGCGGCATCGCAGTCCGTGACCGTTTCCTTATCAGGCACAGGGGGCGATGAACTTTTCCTTGGGTATCCGTGGTTTGCTCATATGAATCGGGACTTCGGTGCTGTTCCGCAACCTGTCTCTCCTTGGTGGAAATCGTTGTTCGGACGGCGTTCGACGACGCCGTCGGATGGAATAGACAAATTCAGAGAGGCTTTCGGAGGACTCTATCATTGCTTTGGCCCGAAAATGGCTTATGACTTGATGTCGAGCGAACATCGTGCGAAGGTCACCTTTCGCTCATTTTCCGAGGACTTGTCAGGCGCTGATGAAATGCGCAATGCGGAGCCACTGGATCGTGCAAGCGTACTGTGCTTGAATGGATATACGAGGAACCAGTTGTTGCGAGATATTGACACCTGCGCAATGGCGAGCTCGCTAGAGGTTCGGGTTCCTTTTCTAGATCATGTCCTCGCTGATTTTGCGTTGTCGTTGCCGCTGAGTTCGAAGATGGCAGTCAATACGCGCACGTTGGATCCGGGAGCTAGCTATAGCGAGTCGGGCGTGAAGAAAATCTTATGTGATGTAGCTCGAGGCTATTTGCCGGAAACATTCTTCAATCAGCGGAGTAAACGTGGTTTCGCGTTGCCCTATGCTGACTGGCTGCGCGGGCCGTTGGCCGAAATAATGCACGATACTCTTTCCAGGGAGTCGGTCATTCGTGCGGGAATGTTCAATCCTGATATGGTCCAAAAGATCCATAGCGATTTCCTGAATGGGCATCGGCCATGGTCTCATCCTTGGCTTTTGATGGTCACAGAGTTATGGCGTCGCAAGGTGTTAACGGCGGCCCTCTGAAGTAGCGAGGATTTCGAAAGGGCCGGTCCGAATCGTTTGTGCTTCCAGCCGCCCGTTTCAGAATGTCCCGTTGCTGCAAATCATTAATGATTAATGTGGAACAAAATATGAAAGTCAGAATTCGCACTTGGTTAAAAGGTTTGAATGAGCGCCTTAACGCCGAGAATACGTCCAGATTACTGGCGACTTTGGAAAGCCAGAGTAATCGTTTGCTGCAATTGGAAAAAAAAGTGGAGCATATGAACGTACGTTTGCTCAGCTATTACAAAAATCGATGGGATGTTATTGACAAATTGGCGGACTACTTGGTGGGAACCCAGATTGAGGGGGACTATCTCGAGTTTGGCGTGTTCATGGGGAAGACATTTTCCTATGCGCATACGACTATGGCGCCGCTTTTCCCTGAGATGAAGTTCATCGCCCTCGACTCCTTTGAAGGGCTGCCTGAGCCGCGAGGAATCGATGCCGCGGAAAATTATACGAGTGGCTTCTATAAGGGGCAATTTGCATGTAATGAGGAACAATTTGTGCAAAATTTGCTTTTCGAAGGCCTAGACCTGACGCGAGTGAAAACGATCAAGGGGTGGTTTGACCAAAGTTTGGCGCCTGCCGGCCCCGCGGTCGAAGCGGTTGAAAAAGTAGCGGCAGCCTGGATTGATTGTGATTTTTACGAATCGACTGTCCCGGTCTTGAATTTTCTTACCGAGCGCGTGACGGTTGGTTCGGTATTGCTTTTTGATGACTGGCGCTGTTATCGGAATTTGCCAGAATTCGGACAGCAAAGAGCGTGTCGCGAATGGTTGGAGCGGAATCCTGAAATTAGCTTGCTTGAGTTCGCCGATTTTGGCTTTCATGGGAAGGCGTTTACAATCGGTACATGTGGTAGCGGGAAGGCAGTAAAGGCATAAAGATTGCTATTGGAAGCCATTCTTTACAGTAAAATACACAAATTTTGTCGAAAGTACCGTTGCGAAGCGAGTAATGAAGTCGTGACACTTCTTAGTTAACCATGGATGAACGCATGAGGATTTTAGTGACGGGGGCCGCCGGATTTATTGGCATGCACGTTTCCAAACGCTTGCTTGAGCAAGGAGCCCGCGTGACCGGGGTCGACAATATGAGCGACTATTATGATGTTCAACTGAAAGAAGACCGGTTAAAGCAACTGATGGGTTACGCCAATTTTCGTTTTATCAAACTGGATTTGGCAGATCAAGTAGCTACTGCGCAACTTTTCATGGAGGGGGAGTTTGATCGTGTTATTAATCTGGCTGCTCAACCGGGGGTTCGCTATTCCCTGAAGAATCCGCATGCTTATGCACACAGCAATTTGATTGGATTTCTGAATGTGCTGGAGGGATGCCGTCACAATAAGGTGGGACATCTGGTCTACGCAAGTAGCTCTAGCGTCTATGGCGCAAATACAAAGATGCCATTTAGTGTCATGGATGGCGTAGATCATCCCGTTAGCCTTTACGCAGCCACAAAAAAATCCAATGAGTTGATGGCGCATTCCTACAGTCATTTATATCGGCTGCCGGTTACCGGTCTGCGATTTTTTACGGTATACGGTCCATGGGGGCGTCCAGATATGTCTCCATCATTGTTCGCGAGTGCCATTCGCGAAGGCCGTTCTATTGATGTATTTAACCAAGGAAAAATGCGGCGTGACTTCACGTTCATTGATGACATCGTCGAAGGGGTTGTGCGAGCGATGGAAAATGTTGCAACTCCTGACGAGACATTTGACCGGGCCGCGCCTAATGCCGCTACGAGCGATGCACCTTACAGGCTTCATAATATCGGAAACAATCAGCCGGTTGAACTGATGGAGTTCATTGAGACCATGGAGCGTGCCCTCGGGAAGCCGGCACTTAAAAATATGTTGCCCATGCAAGATGGGGATGTATTGGCCACCTTTGCAGACATAGAGTCGTTGCAGCAGGAGATCGGTTTTGCGCCAAAAACATCTCTGGCTGACGGAATTGCCAAATTCATCGACTGGTACGTAGATTACTATGCGGTCAGCGCAGTGCATTGATTCCTTTCTGAGAGCAAAATGAATAAATTGGCAATTGATGGAGGGACTCCTATACGGGACACAATGTTGGCGTATGGCCGTCAGTCGATTGACGACCAAGAGATGGGAGGGGTGGAATGACCACATGTCAGTCTGCTCCGGTTGTGAGTATTATTATTCCTACGTTCAATCGTGGACGTTTTATCGCCAGCGCAATCCAAAGTGTTCTTGCTCAGACCTATCAGACTTTTGAAGTAATCGTAGTTGACGACGGCTCGATTGATGACACAAAATCAATCGTTGCGGAAATCACCGACGAAAGAGTTCACTACATTTACCAGCGCAACCATGGGAGATCCAACGCGCGCAATCATGCGCTGAATGTGGCGAAAGGGAAATATATCGCGTTTCTCGATTCTGACGATCTCTATATGCCGAACAAGCTGGCCATGCAAATCGAATATCTTGAGACTCATTCTGAAGTCGGTATGATTTATACCTCCGCAGTATGCATTGATGAGGACGGTAATCGACTGCCGCACACATACGAAGCTACGGTTTCGGGCGATATTTATAAGCATATTGCGTTCTTCACTCCTGTCACGATCACGTTGCCTACTGTTGTCGTTCGCAAAGAGGTATTTGCGTCTGTTGGGGGATTTGACGAGAATATGCATCGTTTTGAAGATACGGATATGTGGAGACGGATTTCAAAAAAATACAGAATTGACGCTTTGCCTATTTATACATGTGAGCTGAGAACGCATGATGACAATGTATTGTTGTCTCAGGATCCGAATAAAATTGCATTTGGCCTGAAATATTACGTCGGAAAGATCTTTCGAGAAGATGGGAGTTTCGGCACAAGTTTATTGCGACGGGGAGCTGCCAGAATATATTTTTACTATGGCGGGGCACTTTTTAAGGTGCCGCAATGGAGAAAATTCGGTGTGCGCTTATTAATGTCATCATTTTGCTATTCTCCATTTGGGTTTATGAGGTCTGGTTTGGGGCAGGTGCGTCAATCAATAGTCGAATTTTTTCGATAATTTTCATTCCATGGTTCAGGGTATGAATCGTACATTCAGAAGATTCGTGGTCAGAAGGTGAAAATTGGTTGCATATCCTAAAATTTCGATTCTCATTCCGGTATATAACGGGGCCGATTTTTTGAAAGAGGCAATTGATAGTGCTCTGGCTCAAACCTATCCTAATATTGAAATCCTTGTTGTAAATGATGGATCTGATGACAACGGTTGTACGGAAGCTATAGCCTTGGGCTATGGTGCACGCGTGAGATATTTTGCCAAGGAGAATGGAGGGGTCGCAACAGCGTTGAATCTGAGCATTGAAAAAATGTCAGGAGACTATTGCTCATGGCTAAGCCATGACGACTTATATACACCGGACAAACTTCAGGTTGAAATGGATGCGATGCTGGCGCGCACTCAGCCACGGACAATCATCTATAGCGACTATGCGGTGTTTGCCAAGAGCCCCGACATAGCGGCGCGAGTCTCAATGAAGGGCGTGCCCCCGCAGCAATTCCGCCATTGGATTTCACTTGAAAATAATTTGCACGGATGCACCTTGCTACTTCCGCGACAAGCTTTCGAAGAATGTGGGGTATTCAATAAAGCACTGAGGACGACACAGGACTACGATTTGTGGTTCCGGATGGCGGCGAAGTATGATTTTGTTCATGTACCCGAGGTTTTGGTCAAAGCGCGAAGCCATGAAAACCAAGGAAGCGTGACAATGGCGAAACATGCACTTATAGAATGCAACAATCTTTTTATTGGATTCACATCCGAATTGTCGTCTGCTGAACTTACTAGGCAAGGAAATAGATCAATTGCATTTTCTTATGCAGAAATTGCGGTCAGTTTCTGGTTGCGAGGCTTTTATGATGCAGCGCGCTTTGCGGCTGGAAAAGCAATGGCCAATACGAGGCAATCGGCGTCCGCTCGCGATTTCGTTGAGGTTGTGGGACTACTTGGGAAGACAGTGCTGAAATACTATCTTTTTAAGTGCGCAAGAAAATTGCTCCCACCTACACTGCGAATCCACATAAAACGTTTCATGCGTTTAATCGGTGGCTAAATACTGCCTTTGCATCTGGGTGAGATATTCTTGGACGCAGGTTTTTCCCGAGTGTTGGCTCGCACCTCTGCGGTTAGGATGATGACGTCGAGCGAGATGTCTTATCGGTATTTGCCCTTTTTCCATGTGAGCCTTTGTGCTTTCTCTTATTCTTCAGATGAACTCCCCAAACGGCGGTTTACTAACCAATTATTATAAAAAGCGGTGAAATGAAGGTTCTTATCTGGACGCAATATTTCTGGCCGGAACATTTTCGTATTAACGATTTGGTCGTCTCGTTGAAAAAAAACGATATTGACGTTACGGTACTAACGGGAAAACCCAACTACCCTACCGGCAGGGTTTTCCCCGGTTATAGCAGTTGGGGTATCGATCAAGAACAATGGCAGGGGGTCGACGTTATTCGTATTCCGCTCTTTCCGCGGGGGAAGGGGGGGGGCTTGAGATTGGGACTTAATTATCTTTCATTCATTATTTCCGGCTACTGCTTTGCTCCTTGGGCACTACGAGGCCGTTCTTTCGACGCTGTTTTTGTCTATGCGCCTTCGCCATTGCTGCAAGCTATGCCGGCGGTCGCCATCGCAGCGCTGAAAAAAGCGTCACTAACAGTATGGGTCCAGGATTTGTGGCCGGAATCTTTGGTGGCTACGGGTTTTGTAAAAAACAAAATTACCTTGCGAGTGGTGGAAAAGGCAGTTCGATACATCTATCACGCTGCTGATGCTGTGATGATTCAATCCGAGGCTTTTCGTGAACCAGTGGCTAGACTTGTTCAAAATGTCCGGAAGATTTACTTTTTCCCGAATGCGGCAGAAGTTATGGTACCGAGCGTTGGCAAATCTGCGACGGAATCTTTACTATGTGATATTAGCTCCACATTTTCAGTGGTATTTGCGGGGAATTTGGGGCAGGCGCAATCTTGCCAAACGATACTTGATGCATCAGAAAGATTGCTCTCGCACTCCGATATAAAAATTTTCTTGGTGGGCGATGGCAGCGCGAGTGCTTTTTTGCGGACCGAAATTCTACGGAGAAACTTAAAAAATATCTTTATGACCGGGCATCTTCCAGCGGAACAAATGCCCAGCATTTTTTTCGCCGCATCGGTATTGTTGGTTACATTGCGAGACGATGATGCTCTGGCGAGCACCATTCCTAGCAAGTTGCAGACCTATCTTGCAGCAGGTAAGCCCATTATTGCCAGCCTTAACGGCGAGGGCGCTAAAGTTGTCCTTGCAGCCGAAGCAGGGCTTGTGTCGCCGGCAGGTGATGCCGTGGGTTTGGCAAATGCGATTTTAAAAATGGCCTCAATGTCAAAGCAGAAACTTCGAGAGATGGGAGAGAGCGGGAAGTCCTACTGTATGAAAAATTTCGATCTTGCAATAAGAACGAGAGAATTAATTTCCCATCTTAAGATATTGTCAAATAAGAAGACATAATCCATGGGCGCAAAACAAACTTAGAGTTCCCTAAAGACCACTTTTGCTGGGCAGGTTAAGAACTGCGCCAAAGTAATCCGCTAACACTGTTAAAATTACTTCTTCGTGAGCATCTTATAATCAAAAATATATTTCGCTGCCCCTAATGAAACGTTTTTTTGATCTTGCCCTGGCGGTTATCGCTACCGGAATCCTATTCTTTCCTATGCTAGTAGTCGGTTCTGCTGTGGCGCTCACATCTTCAGGCCCAGTATTGTATTGGTCAGATAGGGTCGGGAAAAACAATGTACTTTTTAAAATGCCTAAATTTAGGACAATGCACGTAGGAACGCCAGCTCTAGCTACGCATCTCATGGATAATCCCCAGAGTTTTTTGACGCCTATAGGTGGTTTTTTGCGTAAGACTAGTTTGGATGAGCTTCCACAACTGTGGTGTATCTTAACAGGCACGATGAGTTTCGTTGGGCCGAGGCCCGCTTTATTCAACCAATACGATCTTGTTAGTTTGCGCACAGCCTGTGGTGTCGATAAGTTGTTGCCAGGATTGACTGGTTGGGCTCAAGTTAATGGGCGGGACGAATTACCAATTAAAACAAAGACTGAATTTGATCTGGCTTATTTGAAACGACGGTCACTATCGTTTGATGCCTATATTTTGTGGTTGACATTCTTAAAGGTCGTAACACGTGTAGGTGTTGCACATTGAATCAGGTCACAAATTTAGGTTAGGTTTATGCAGCGTCATATTATTCATTTGCCCAGAATTGGTAAACAGGCAATCGCCATCTTTACGGACGTTGTTCTTTCAGTTATCGCAACCTGGGGAGCATTTTCTCTACGACTTGATACTTTGCACTGGCCTAGCGGTTATCAGTGGCATGTTTATCAACTGGCACCAGTGCTTGCTTTTCCTTTGTTTTTAAGAATGGGGCTATATCGAGCCGTTTTTCGCTATACAGGTATTGCAGCGATTGTCGCGATCGCAAAAGCTGTGGGTATTTATGGCGTTTTCCTATTTGCAGTTTTGGTATGGCTCGCTTTACCAGGGGTACCTCGCTCAGTTGGATTGCTTCAACCACTTTTGCTTCTTTTGTTGGTGGGTGGAACGCGCGCATTTGCTCGTTTTTGGTTAAGCAAGGCAGATGCGGATCGTTTGCATCAACGGGAGGCTAGACTACTAATTTATGGCGCAGGGGCAGCAGGCGCTCAGATCGCAGAGGTTTTGCAACGACGTCAGCCTCTTACACTTATTGGTTTTTTAGATGATAACCCGGACTTGTTCGGTAAAACCATAAATGGTCACAAAGTGTTCTCTTCTAGCGACGCAGGAAAGATTATTGAGTCGTACGCCGTTACAGATGTGTTGTTAGCCTTACCCTCAATTACTCGAGTTCGGCGAAATGAAATTCTTGAACATCTACGCAAGTATCAAGTCCACGTCAGATCGCTTCCAGATTTGACAGATTTGGCTCGTGGCCGAGTTACTGTTTCGGATATTCATGAACTGGATATCGTGGATTTGCTTGGGCGTGAACCGGTTCCTCCCAATCCAGTTCTGCTCAGTCGCAACATCTCAGGGAAAGTGGTTCTTGTAACGGGAGCGGGTGGCAGTATTGGCAGCGAACTGTGTCGACAGATTTTGAGCGCAGGCCCAGCTCGCTTGCTGCTGCTGGATCATAGCGAATTTGCGTTGTATCAGGTGCACCGAGATTTACAGGAGCGCGTCGAGGAATTGCAGCTTAAGACCGAATTGATCACACTCTTAGCGAATGTGCGCGATTTTGATCGAATTAGCAAAGTTTGCAACCTATGGCGCCCCAGAACTATTTATCATGCTGCTGCATACAAGCACGTTTCACTGGTAGAGCAAAATCCAGCGGAGGGAATCAATAACAATGTTTACGGTACGTATAATGTTGCTCGTGCGGCCGTTGAGAGCGAAGTACGGGACTGCGTTTTGATTAGCACGGACAAAGCGGTTCGGCCCACCAATGTTATGGGGGCGACCAAGCGTTTGGCAGAAATGGTTTTTCAAGCGCTGGCTGCATCAAAATCTCCAACATTTTTATTGAGCGAAACTGCTTCATCTAGGGAGCACATCAATAACACCCGGTTCTCAATGGTGCGTTTCGGAAACGTGCTTGATTCATCTGGATCAGTTGTGCCTATTTTTAGGCAGCAGATTAAAGCAGGTGGCCCAATTACACTAACCCATTCAGAGGTTACGCGCTATTTCATGATTATTCCCGAAGCCGCACAATTAGTGGTGCAAGCCAGTGCAATGTCCGAAGGCGGAGATGTTTTTGTTTTGGATATGGGCCCGGCAATCAAAATTAGTGATTTGGCTTATCGGATGGTTGAACTGTCTGGCTTGAGTGTCAGAGACGACGCAAACCCGAACGGTGACATTGAGATAAAAATTACCGGCTTGCGTACTGGCGAGAAATTGTATGAGGAATTGCTGATTGGGGCGAATCCTATGGCGACGGCTCATCCGCGTATTATGAAAGCACAAGAAGATTTTATCGTTTGGGAAGATCTGCAGCGAGCATTGTCCTCCCTCTTGTTCGCGGTGGAAAACAACGATACTGCAACAATCAGATCAATTCTTATGACATTGGTCAATGGCTACGAGCCAGCGACAAATATCGTTGATTGGAATCATTTTGCTAGGCACGGGGAAGTACTCGTGGAAAAACCGAACAGCGCGTCGAGATAGCATTATGTGGTAGTATTCTTCAGAGAAGGATTGTTTTTATGTCGCAAGTCAGTTCGAATGGGAATCCTTCTGTCACCATTTTCAAAGCCTATGACATTCGCGGCATCATCGGGCAGACCCTCAATGCTGACGTCGCCTGCCAAATCGGCCAGGCCTTCGGCAGCGTCGCCTTTGCCAAGAGGCAGGCTTCTGTAGTGATTGGCCGCGATGGTCGTCTCTCAGGTCCGGAACTGGCCGCAGCTCTGGCCGCCGGCCTGCAATCGATCGGTATTGATGTCATCGACCTCGGTGTGGTCGCCACTCCCATGGTTTACTTCGGCACGCAAGTTTTGGGCACGCAGTCCGGCGTAATGGTGACCGGCAGCCACAATCCGCCTGATTACAACGGTTTCAAGATGGTGCTGGCCAGCGAGGCGATTTATGGCGACACGATTCAGGCCTTGTATCAGGCCATTCTGAAAAACGATTTCAAGGCAGGTAGTGGGGCTTACCGCACCCACGACATCCGCAAGGAATACATCGAACGCATCGTCGGCGACGCCAAACTGGCGCGTCCGATGAAGATCGCCATCGATTGCGGCAACGGCGTGGCCGGTGCTTTTGCCGGCGAGCTGTATCGTGCGCTCGGCTGCGAAGTCACTGAATTGTTTTGCGAAGTCGACGGTACTTTCCCCAATCATCATCCCGATCCGGCCCACCCCGAAAACCTGCAGGATCTGATCCGTTGTCTGCAACAAACGGATAACGAGATCGGCCTGGCTTTCGACGGCGACGGCGACCGGCTTGGCGTTGTCACCAAGGATGGCCAGATCATTTATCCCGATCGGCAACTGATGCTGTTTGCCGCCGACGTGCTCACCCGCCATCCCGGCCGTGAAATCCTGTACGACGTTAAATGCACGCGCCACCTGGCCCCATGGATTAGTATGCATGGCGGCCGACCATTGATGTGGAAAACCGGCCATTCGCTGGTCAAGGCCAAGATGCGTGAAACCGGCGCTCCGCTGGGCGGCGAAATGAGCGGTCACGTGTTCTTCAAGGATCGCTGGTACGGCTTCGACGATGGCTTGTACGCTGGTGCGCGCTTGCTGGAGCTCATGAGCCGTGAATCCGATCCGTCGGCCGTGCTCAATGCCTTGCCGCAATCAACCAGCACGCCCGAACTGCAATTGAAGTTGAAAGAGGGTGAGAATTTTGCATTGATCGATCAATTGCAAAAAGATGCAAAGTTTCCCGGCGCCGAGCAGATCATCAAGATCGATGGTCTGCGCATCGAGTACGCTGACGGTTTCGGTCTGATGCGCTCTTCCAATACCACGCCGGTGGTGGTGTTGCGCTTCGAAGCGGAGACGCAGCAGGCGCTGGCGCGTATCCAGGATGAGTTCAAACGCGTGATCCTGGCCGCTCGGCCGGATGTAGCCTTGCCGTTTTGAAAGAGGTAAGATGCTGGCCCACAGACAAAGAATAGTGGGTTAGCCTTGAACATCCTGATCGTCCGCGTTTCCTCCTTAGGCGACGTGGTGCATAACATGCCGATGGTCGCCGACATCCGGCGCCATTATCCGGATGCCAACATCGATTGGGTGGTGGAAGAGGCTTACACCAGCCTTGTGCGGCTCAATCCGCATGTCCGAACGATCATTCCGATTGCCTTGCGGCGCTGGCGCAAGAGCCTTGGCTCCGCCAAGACGCGTGCCGAGATAGCCAGTTTTTATCGCCAGTTGCGCCACGAGGCTTACGATATCGTTTTCGATACCCAGGGTCTGCTGAAAACCAGCGTGGTCATGCGCATGGCGCGCCTTGCGCCGGACGGCAAGCGTGTCGGATTGGGCAATGCAACGGAGGGCTCAGGCTACGAGTCGCTGTCCAGGATATTCCATACGCAAAGCGTGCCGGTGGGCGTGTACACGCATGCCGTCATGCGCGCGCGGACCGTGGCTGCAGTCGCGCTCGGTTATATTCTGGATGACGCGGCTGACTTCGCGTTGCAAGCGCCAGTGTTGGCGGAGAAGCCGATGTGGTTGCCCGAGCAGCCTTATGCCGTTTTTTTTCACGGCACGGCGCGCACCGCCAAGCAATGGGCGGCAGATAACTGGGTTGCTGTGGCGCAAGTTCTGGCCAGCCGCAACATGCCTGTGTTGTTACCATGGGGTAGCGCCAAGGAGAAGCATGCAGCCGAACAGCTTGCCGCCCGCATGACACAAGCGGTCGTATTGCCATCACTATCGCTGATGGAAGCGGTGACGCTGGTCCGGCATGCGGCGTTGGTGGTGGGCCTGGATACCGGTCTGACGCATATTGCAGCGGCCTGTTGCCGTCCTACCGTCGAGCTTTACTGCGACTCGCCGCGCTGGAAGACCGAAGGCAACTGGTCGCCGCGTATCGTCAATCTTGGCGATACAGGTGCTCCTCCTGATGTAGCGCAAGTATTGCAAGCTATCGATCAGGTATTGTCTGCTCCGGCTGCCGCGCACTCCGGCGATCGTACACAAGACAACGAGGCATAATATCGAGATGGAATCCCAAATCATAGAAATCGACATTGCCAACTGGCAAGTCGCCGAACCCAATCCGGCCTGGATCGCTGCTCTGGAAGCCGGCAAGGTGCTGTATTTTCCGCATCTTCCGTTTGAATTGTTGGCGGAAGAAAAAGAGCTGCTCAGGCCGGACATCCGCGACCCGAAGGTCCGCAATATCAGTCTCGATGCGAATGGACATTTGAAAGGCGCCGTCGGCGACACCGCGACCCAGTTGGCGCTGGCGCTGATGATCGGCCGCTTTCGCCAGCAGGCGCAGTCGCTGGTGTATTCCCTGTTGCCAAAGTATAAAGACGCTTTGCGTTTGGCGCCAACCAGTTATCGACCGACGCAGGTCGAGACGCGCGCACAATCCTGGCGCGCCGATGACCGGCGTATGCATGTGGATGCTTTCCCGTCGCGACCGAATTACGGCGAGCGCATTTTGCGCGTGTTCAGCAATATCAATCCTGACGGCATACCGCGCGTCTGGCGCGTCGGCGAGCCGTTCGAAACAGTCGCCAAGAAGTTCGTGCCGCGTGCCAAGCCTTATGTTCCATGGCAAGCCAAGGCATTGAAGGCATTGCATGTCACCAAATCCCTGCGTAGCGAATACGATCACCTGATGCTGCAATTGCATGATGGCATGAAGGGCGATATGGCTTATCAGGAAAGCGCCGACCAGGTCGTCATGCCGTTTCCGGCCGGGTCGGTTTGGGTGTGCTTCTCGGACCAGGCATCGCATGCCGTGATGTCGGGGCAATACATGCTCGAGCAGACTTTGCATTTGCCGGTCGACAAGCAATACGATCCTGCGGCGAGCCCACTGGCGATCCTGACCAAACTGACCGGACGCGAGCTGGTTTGATGCGGTTGATCTACTCCGCGCTGTGGTGGGTGGGTTTGCCTTTTGTGCTGCTGCGTCTGTGGCGCCGGGGCGGCAAGGAGCCCGGTTATCGCCAGCATGTTGGTGAGCGCCTCGGTTTCTATCATCAGTTCGACCGGAAACCACTGCCGCCCATCATCTGGGTTCATGCCGTCTCGGTCGGAGAAACGCGGGCTGCGCAGCCTTTGGTGGATGCTTTGTTGCAAGCGTATCCGCAGCACACCATCTTGCTGACCCACATGACCGCCACCGGCCGCGCCACCGGGCGGCAGTTGTTTGCGCAACAGGGCGAACGTGTGGTGCAAAGTTTTTTCCCCTACGATACCGGATGGATGTGTGCACGCTTCCTGCGCTACTTCAAGCCGAGGATCAGCATCCTGATGGAAACCGAAGTCTGGCCGAACATGGTGCGGCAATGTGTGCGTCATCGGGTTCCGGTGATGCTGGCTAATGCGCGCCTGTCGGAACGCTCGCTGCGGCGCGGGCAGCGCTTCGGTGCGATTTTGCTGGAGGCGGCGGCGGCCATCGACTGCGTCGCCGCGCAATCGGACGCCGATGCTGATCGTTTACGTCAGTTCGGTGCGCGCAATGTGCATGTCACCGGCAGCATCAAGTTCGATGTGGAAGCGCCGACGGAAATGATCGCGCTGGGGGAACGGTGGCGTGCGAGCTTCGGAGATTGCCCTGTACTGCTGTGCGCCAGCACACGCGAAGGCGAAGAGCAATTGATTCTCGATGCCTTGAGCAAGTTCGATAACAGAGACTTTCTGACACTCATCGTACCGCGTCATCCTCAGCGTTTTGACGAAGTGGCCGCAATGATCTCGGCGTATGGTTTTGCGATTCAGCGCCGTTCGACAATGACGGGTACTCAGCTTGCCGGGGATACGTCGATCGTATTGGGCGATTCCATGGGGGAAATGTTCGCCTATTACGCTGCTTGTGACGTCGCATTCATCGGCGGCAGCTTGCTTCCTCTGGGCGGGCAGAATCTGATCGAGGCATGCTCGCTTGGCAAGCCGGTGTTGATCGGGCCGTATACATTCAATTTTCAGGTGATCAGCGAGGATGCGGTAAAGGCGGATGCGGCGATAAGAGTATCGGATGCTGCTTCCATGCTGCGTGCAACGCAGGTTTTGTTCAGTACTCCCGGACGCCGGGCGCGTGTGGCAAGCAATGCGCACAGTTTCGCGCGTCAGCATCAAGGAGCTACGCAGCGCACGATGGCGTTGATCAGTTCAATTATGAATTGAATGAAGCAGGTTTTGCTGAGCCGTTATTTTTGCTGCTGCCGAAGCTGAGTCGCTGTCTTCTCCAGCGTTGTATCAATATCCACAGGCGGATGCCATCCCAGCAAAGAGGATGTTTTTACGATGTCAACCTGTAGTGATCCGCACAGACGTTGGGCGACGCTGGTTTTGCCAAGCAGTTTGGCGATCGAATTCAGCAGTAATGGAGGAACCGGTACTAGCCGCGCCGGCTTTTGTAGCGCTTTCGCCGCACGTCTCAACAAAGTGGCGGTCGACAAATCTTCGCCGTCGCTTACCAAAAAGACCTGATTTCTCGCAGCCGGGTGTCGGAGGCATGTCACGATCAAATCCACCAGATTATCCAGCGCCACCATACTGCGGCGATTGGTGGTAATCGCACCCAGCGGCAGTGGTACACCTTTGTCGAGCCAGCGCATCATGCTTTGGAAATTGGCTTTGACTCCGGGGCCATATACCAGAACAGGACGAATGACGACGACTTCCATGCTGGTTTCCTTCGCTAAAGCCAGCAAGCCCTGTTCGGCTTCATGCTTCGATATGCCATACGGATCCCGAGGACGAGGAACATCGTCCGCTGTGTAGGGGCGTCCAGGCAGCGTTTCTTCGCCATTGACCTTGATGGAACTGATGAAGACAAAACGTCTTACACCTGCGTCGGCAGCCTGTCGTGCAAGATTCAATGTGCCGTCGACATTGACGCGTCGGAATTCCGCCAAGGGATCGGCAGATTTATCATCCATGACATGTACGCGCGCCGCAGCATGCACAATCGTATCGATCCCCTCCAGCGCAGCATGCCAGTCAGTTTCTGCCGCCAGGTCGGGCACCTTGATCAGGTCGACATTGTCGGGAAAAATGATGTTGTCGCGCCGTACGCAGGCACGCAGTACGTATTGCGGATTGGTGGCTAACGCCGAAATCAAGGCTTTGCCGACAAAGCCGGTTGCGCCGGTGATAAGCAGATGCATGGACATGGCCGGAGGAATTTGAAGCCGTGATATTACCATCGGTCAAATTGCTCGGCGTTTGAATTGTCGGTACCATGAAAAACGTCCCCTGTTTGGGGACGTTTTTCATGGTTAGCAGTAGCCAGAAACAGAAACTTATTTCGTTCCTGCAGACGATATGGCCGTCGTCTCATTCAACCCACCCCCCAACGCCCGATACAAATCAATCGCATTATTCAAGCGCAACTGCCGCGCCTGAATCAGCGATTGCTGCGCCGAGAACAAATCGCGCTGCGCATCCAACTGATCCAGCGAAGACGCAATGCCGTTCTTGTAGCGCATGTCGGTCAGGTTAAGTCGTTCCTGCTGCGCTTTCAGGAAAGCTTCCTGGGCTTCGATCTGTTCGTCCAGGGTGCCGCGTGCGACCAGGGCATCGGCGACTTCGCGGAAGGCCGTTTGAATGGTCTTTTCGTAAGTCACGATCGCCTGGTTCTTGCGCACTTCCGCCAAATCCAGGTTGGCGCTGTTGCGGCCGAAGTCGAAGATCGGCAGGCTCAATTGCGGGCCGAACGACCACGCGCCGGAGCCCGAATCGAACAGGCCGCCCAGCGTGTTGCTGGCAGTCCCGAACGAACCAGTGAGAGTGATCTTCGGGAAGAATGCCGCGCGCGCCGCGCCGATGTTGGCGTTGGCGGCCAGCAGTTTCTGCTCTGCCGAGCGGATGTCAGGGCGACGCGTGAGCAAATCGGACGGCAGGCCCGCAGGAATGTCGGTCACGATGTTTTGCAGCGACAGGTCCTGGCCGGCAGGCAGGTTGTCGATCTTCTTGCCGACCAGCAGCGTCAGGGCGTTTTCAGCTTGGGCGCGCTGGCGCGCCAATGTGGCGGCCGAAGTGCGCGCCGATTGCACCAGCGTTTCCGACAGGCGCAGATCCAGCGCCGACGAGGCGCCCACGTCGAAGCGTTTCTTCGCCAGATCGAGGTTGGTCTGGCGGCTTTCCAGCGTCTGTTGCGCCAGCTTCAACTGTTCGGCGTAGGAACGCTCGGACAGATAGGCTTGCGCCACTTGCGACACCAGGCTGATCTGCGCCGACAGCTTGGCTTCTTCGGTCGACAGGTAAGTCGACAGCGCGGCATCCTTCAGGCTGCGTACGCGGCCGAAGAAATCCAGCTCATAAGCCGGGATGGCCAGGCCGACCTGATAGCCATTGGTGATCAGCGGCGAGCCGGTCGTCGACTGGCTCGCCGACAAACGTTGGCGTGTAGCGCTGCCGCTGACATTGAGGTTGGGCAACAAGTCGGCGCGCGTGATCTGGTACTGCGCGCGCGCTTCTTCGATGTTCAGCACGGCGGTGCGCAGGTCTCTGTTGTTTTCCAGCGCCGCTGCGATCAGTGCTTGCAGGCGCTGGTCGGGGAAGAACTGGCGCCAGCCCAGGGTGGCCGCGTCATAGGCGGCCTGGCCCTTGGCGTCGGCAGGGTAGCTGGCGTCGATCGGCGCTTGCGGGCGTTCGTAAGTCGGCGCCAGCGAGCAGCCGGACAGGACGCCGGCCACCAGCAAGGCTGCGCTCAGTTGGCCCAGTTGGCCGGTCAAGCGCAGGGTTGGAAACTTAAACATTACTCATCCTCCACATCGATTTTGTGATGGGCAGCGTCGAGCTTGCGTTGGCGTTCGCTGCCTTTGAAGATCTTGCGCACGACGACGAAGAACACCGGCACCAGGAACACGGCCAGCACGGTCGCCGTGATCATCCCGCCCATCACGCCGGTACCGATCGCGCGTTGGCTGGCGGAGCCGGCGCCGCTGGCGATCGCCAACGGCAGCACGCCGAGGATGAAGGCCAGCGAGGTCATGATGATCGGACGGAACCGCAGATGCACCGCTTCCAGCGTCGCTTCGATCAGTCCCATGCCTTGCGCCTGCAGGTCCTTGGCGAACTCGATGATCAGAATCGCATTCTTCGCTGACAAACCGACCACCGCAATCATGCCGACCTTGAAGTACACGTCGTTAGGCATGCCGCGCAGCGTCACGCCCAGCAGCGCGCCGAGAATACCCAGCGGCACCACCAGCATCACCGCCAGCGGAATCGAGGTGCTTTCGTACAGCGCAGCCAGCACCAGGAATACCGCGATCAGCGACAGCGCGTACAGCGCCGGCGCTTGCGAACCGGAGGTCTTTTCTTCCAGCGACTGGCCGGTCCATTCGAAGCCGAAACCTGGCGGCAGCTTGCCGACAAAGGATTCCATCTCCGACATGGCTTCGCCGGTGCTGCGACCGGGCGCCGCGCCGCCGGCGATCTTCATCGCCGGATAGCCGTTGTAGCGGATCAGTTGCACAGGACCGTTGATCCACTTCGACGTGGTGAAGGCCGAGAACGGCACCATGGTTCCGCCATTGTTGCGGGCATACAGCTTGGCCAGGTCTTCCGGTTGCAGGCGGCGCTTGGCGTCAGCCTGGACGATCACGCGCTGTTGACGGCCCTGATTCGGGAAGTCGTTGACGTAAGACGAACCGAGCGCAGTCGACAGCACGCTGTTGATGGTCGAGAATGGGACGCCCAGCGCATTGGCCTTGTCGCGGTCGATGTCCAGTTGCAACTGAGGCGCATCTTCCAGGCCTTCAGGACGCACCCCCGCCAGCACCTTGCTTTGCGAGGCCATGCCGAGGATCTGGTTACGTGCCTGGACCAGTGCAGCGTGCCCCACACCGGCGCGGTCCTGCAGGCGGAAGGTGAAGCCGGTTGCGTTACCCAGTTCAGGGATCGGCGGCGGGTTCAGCGGGAACACAATCGCATCCTTGATCTGCGAGAACGCGCCGAAGGCTTTGCCGGCAATCGCATCGGCCGACTGCGTCTTGTCGCGCTCGCTCCAGTCCTTGAGCGGTGTGAACACCAGGCCTGCATTCTGGCCGTTGCCGGAGAAGCTGAAGCCGGCAATCGCCACGACGTGTTCGACGGCAGGTTGTTTCAGGTAGTAGTTCTCGATCTGCTTCAGCACTTCCAGCGTACGGCTGGTGCTGGCGCCGGCGGGCAACTGCACGTTGGTGATGATGTAGCCCTGGTCTTCGTTCGGCAGGAACGACGCCGGCAGGCGCGCATACAGCAAGCCCACGCAGCCGATGATCACGGCGTACACGATCATATAGCGGCCGGTCTTGCCAAGCATCTTGGCGATAAAGCCCTGATAGCCCGTGGCCGTCTTGTTGAAGCGGCGATTGAACCAGCCGAAGAAGCCGCCCTTTTCGTGATGATGGCCCTTTTCGACCGGCAGCAGGATGGTTGCGCACAGCGCCGGGGTCAGTGTGAACGCCATCAGCACCGAGAACACCATCGACGCCACCATCGACAGCGAGAACTGCCGATAGATCGCACCGACAGCGCCGCCGAAGAAGGCCATCGGGATGAACACCGCGATCAGCACCAGCGTGATGCCGATCAGCGCGCCGGTGATCTGGCCCATCGCCTTGCGAGTTGCATCGCGCGGCGACAGACCTTCTTCGCTCATGATGCGTTCAACGTTTTCCACCACCACGATCGCATCGTCGACCAGGATACCGATCGCCAGCACCATGCCGAACATGGTCAGCACGTTGATCGAGAAGCCGAACACCAGCAGCGTTGCAAAGGTGCCCATCAGCGCCACCGGCACGACGATTGTCGGGATGATGGTGTAGCGGATGTTCTGCAGGAACAGGAACATCACCAGGAACACCAGCACGATCGCTTCGATCAGGGTCTTGACCACTTCTTCGATCGAGATCTTGACGAACTTGGAGGTGTCGTAAGGGATGGTGTATTTCACGCCGGCGGGGAAGTACTTGGCCAGCTCTTCCATTTTCTTGTGCACGGCGGTCGCAGTGCCCAGCGCATTCGCGGTCGGCGACAACTGCACGCCGATGAACGAGCTCGGTTTGCCGTCGAGACGGCCGGCAGTGTCGTAAGACTGGCCGCCGACTTCAATGCGGGCGATATCGCGCATACGCACCGACGAACCATCCGCATTGGCGCGCAGGATGATGTTGCCGAACTGTTCCGGACTGGTCAGTTGGCCGTTCACCACCACGGTGGCGGAGATCTGCTGTGCATCGGGACTCGGCAGGGCGCCCAGCGTGCCGCCCGCCACCAGCGCATTTTGCGCGGTGATGGCGGCGGTCACGTCGGCTGGCGTCAGGTTCAGGCCGACCAGCTTGTTCGGATCGATCCAGATGCGCATCGCGCGTTCGGTGCCGAACAACTGCGCCTGGCCGACGCCGGGCACGCGCTTGACTTCATTGAGTACGTTGCGCGACAGATAGTCGCCCAGCGCCACCGGATCGAGTTTGCCGTCGGTCGACGACAAGCCGATGAACAGCAGGAAGTTGCTGCGCGACTTGGTCACCTGCACGCCTTGTTGCGTCACCGCCGCCGGCAGACGCGCTTCCACGCGTTTCAGGCGGTTTTGGACGTCCACCGCCGCCAGGTCGGCATTGGTTTCGGGCGAGAAGGTCACGGTGATCTGTACCTGGCCGTTGGCCTGGCTTTGCGACTCCATGTACTGCAAGCCGTCGGCGCCGTTCATTTCCTGCTCGATCAGGCTGGTGACCGAATCGTCCAGGGTTTGCGCGGTCGCGCCGGGATACGTCGCCGTGACCACGATGGTCGGCGGCGCGATGCTCGGATACTGGGCGACAGGCAAGCCGGTAATGGCCAGCGCGCCCGCCAGTATGATGAAGATTGCTAACACCCACGCAAAAACGGGGCGATCAATAAAGAACTTTCCCATCTGACAGCCTCTTAGTTAGCTTTGGTTGCGGCGTCCTGCTTGGCTGGCGCCTGGCCTTGAGCGGCAGGCTGAGCCGGAGCGGCAGCAGGTGCCTGGCCTACCGGTCCCTTCCAGGGAACCGGCTTGACGGGAGCACCCGGCTTGGTCTTTTGCAGGCCTTCGACAATCACGCGGTCGCCGGTTTTCAGGCCGTCGGTGACGACCCAGTTATTGCCCTGGGCGGCCCCGGTCTTGACCGGACGCGCAGCCACCTTGTTGTCTTCGCCCACCACAAATACCGATGAACCGTTCAGGTCGCGCATGACTGCCTGCTGCGGCACGACGATGGCTTGCTCGTCGACGGCTTGTTCAAGCTGCGCGCGCACATACATACCCGGCAGCAGCGTGCGGTTCGGATTCGGGAATTCGGCGCGGATGGTGACGGAACCGGTGGTTGCATCGACACTGATGTCGGAGAACAGCAGCTTGCCCGGCAACGGATAGGGATGGCCGTCCTCGGTGACCAGCGTCACCCGCGCCTTGCCCTGGCCGACGGTCTTCAACTGGCCGTTGGCCATCGCCTGCTGCAACTTGAGCAGGTCGGTGCTTGATTGCGTCAGGTTGACGTAGATCGGATCGAGTTGCTGCACTACCGCCAACTGGGTGGCGTCGCCCTGGCCGACCAGCGCGCCTTCGGTCACCAATGCGCGGCCGATGCGGCCGGAGATCGGTGAAGTCACCGTGGCGTAGCCCAGGTTCAGGGCGGCAGTCTGCACGGCAGCCTTGCCGGATGCGACATCGGCTTCAGCTTGCTTTTGCGCGGCGACGGCGTCGTCATATTCCTGTTTGCTGACAGCGTTGACTTCGAGCAGCGGCTTGTAGCGCTGCGCCTTGAGGGAGGTCTGGGTCAGGTTGGCCTGGGCGCGCGCCAGCGTTGCCTGGGCGCTGTCGTAAGAAGCCTTGAAAGGCGCCGGGTCGATGCGATACAGCACTTCGCCGGCCTTGACCTCGCTGCCTTCGCGGAAGGTGCGCTTCTGCACGATGCCGGCCACGCGGGCGCGGACTTCGGCGATGCGCGTCGCTTCCAGGCGGCCGGGCAACTCGTTGCTGATGGTAATGCGCTCAGGCGCGATGGTGACGATGGAGACCTCGCCCGGCGGCATGCCGCCTGCTTGGGCATTCGGTTTTTGACCGCAGCCCGCAAAGGCGGCCATCACGGCAACGGTCAGGGTAAGGCGCGTGAAACGACTAACTGAGCTCATAAATATCTCGCACGGTAGGTAAAGTTGAAGCTGCGACAGCAGCTAGTGATTCGAATACGGTGACTACAAAAACACAACCGGTAAAACGGCAGAACCAAAAGATAACGCAAAAATTGTTGCGATGCAGAAAAGACAGCAGGGAGGTAAAACGAAGGCAAACGCACAAGCGGCTATTGAAATCCAGTGCTATTATACATACATTCTTGTATGTATGTATTCGCTTGATGTATCGCAATATGTCTAAATGTAGACGCGTAATACTTAAAGAAACATGCAGATTTTCGTGAAAACTCCTCTTTGTCAAAGAGAATTGCGTCAATCTGTCTTTATTGCACAACGAAGGTGCGCGGAGATTGTAATGATATCTATTATTCAGACGGCTGGTTGACCATGGCACGTTCGACCAAGGAAGAAGCCCTCGAAACCCGCTCGCGCATCCTTGATGCTGCGGAGCAAGTGTTTTACGAGCGCGGCGTTTCGCATACCTCGCTGGCCGATGTCGCCAAGGCGGCGGATGTCACGCGCGGCGCAATCTACTGGCACTTCAAGAACAAGAGCGATCTGTTCGACGCCATGTGCGATCGCGTGCGCCTGCCGATGGAGGCGATGATGGAAGACAACGCCGACCAGCGCGTCACCGATCCGCTCGGTCAGTTCATCAAGGGTGGTGTGTACGTGCTCAAGCAAGCCGCCACCGATCCGCGTTGCCGCAAAGTCTTCGATATCATTTTCAACAAATGCGAATTCGTTGACCACAACGATCCCATCCTGATGCGCCAGCGCGAATGCCATATGCAGGGCATGTTGCGGATGGAGCAAATCCTCAAGAACGCCATCGCGCGCGGCCAGTTGTCGTCCAATCTCAATATCCGTCTGGCCTGCCTGATGGTGCATGCCATCGTCAGCGGTTTGCTGACCGACTGGTTTTTTTCGCCGGACAGTTTTGATCTGGAAAAAGAGGCGGAAAAACTGCTCACCGCCTGCATCCACGCCGTCAAAACAGCGCCGACCCTGCTCAACTGATGGAGGGCGTCGGCGCCTGCCTACGGGGTGGGCGGGCCTAGCAACAGGTTGATTTGCGCCAGGTCGTCCTCTTTCAGGCTGCCTGCGGCCGACTTCAGTTTCAGTCCGTTCATCAGCGTGTCGTAGCGCGCTTTGGCGAGGTCGCGCCGCGTCGAAAACAATTGTTGCTGCGCGTTCAGCACGTCGATGTTGATGCGCACGCCGACCTGGTAGCCGAGGCGGTTCGATTCCAGCGCAGACAGGCTGGAGATCTCCGCCGCTTCGTAAGCTTTCACCTGCGACAGGCCGTTGCTCACGCCAAGATACGCCTGGCGTGCATTGAGCACGGCGGTGCGGCGCGCATTCTCGAGGTCGGCGCGGGCCTTGTCGGCCAGCGCGATCGATTCGTCCACCTTGCTGCTGACGCCAAAGCCCGCATAGAGCGGGATATTCCACTGCACGCCGACCGAATTGGCATAACCACGGCCATTGGTATAGGGCGTCAACTGACTGTTCTGATTGGTGAAATTGCGGCCGACCACGAGGTCTACTGTCGGATAATGGCCGGCGCGGCTGCGCCTGATCTCGCTTTGGGCGATTTCCAGCGACACCTGTTGCACCACCACGCCGTAATTCTGCTGTTCCGCGCTGGCAATCCAAGGATCGATCAAGGCTGGTTGCGGCAAGCTCAGTTGCACATTGGGGCGCAGCGTCGACAAAGGCGTCGGCGGCTGGCCGATGATTTGCTGCAATCTGCTGAGCGCCACTTCAAGGTCGTTCTGCGCGGAGATTTCCTGGGCATTGGCCAGGTCGTAGCGCGCCTGCGCTTCATTGGTGTCGGTAATGGTCGCGGTGCCGACCTCGAAGTTGCGTTTGGCCGAGGCCAGTTGTTCCGAAATCGCAACCTTCTGCGCGCGCAGGAAACTCAGCGCGTCCTGCGCCGAGAGCACATCGAAGTAAGTCTGTCCAACGCGCAGGATCAGGTCTTGCTCGGCCTGCGCGAATTGCGCTTCGCTCACGGCCACCGATAATTTTCCCTGTTGGTAGGTTTCCCAGTTGGCCATGCGCAGCAGCGGCTGGGTCAGTTGCAGGGTATAGGTGTTGCTGGAGTTCTGCATGCTGTCGCCCGAACGGGCGTAGTTGCCGCCTACGCCGACAGTGGGCAGCAGGCCGGCGCGTCCCTGGGTGATTTTCTCTTCGCCGGCGCGCAGCGAATAGCGTGCGCTCTGGTAAACCGGATCATTGGCCAGCGCTTGCTGGTAAACCTGCACCAGGTCGGCGGCGCGGGCGGGCAAGGCCAGCATGCCGGATAGTGCGGCAGACAAGGCGCCGATCACCAGCGCGGTGGAAAAATTAGGAGGCATGCGGGGGATTTTCGCGAGGAGTAAATGATAAATAGCCGTATTGGGCTACTCAGGCACTTTGCAGTTCCGGGAAAATCAAGAAAGTCGTCCGGCTTCGAATGAATACGGTCAATACGTCGGCATCGAGGCATCGACCTGCTGAGCCCAGGCATGGATGCCG
The DNA here is from genome assembly GCF_000577615.1 of Herbaspirillum sp. RV1423. Classification (GTDB taxonomy): domain Bacteria; phylum Pseudomonadota; class Gammaproteobacteria; order Burkholderiales; family Burkholderiaceae_D; genus Herbaspirillum. Next base: position 8,994 of record NZ_CBXX010000021.1, on the reverse strand, counting down.
CCGGTCAGGTTGGTCACCCTGGCGAACCCCTGGCGTTCCAGAAACGCCGCCACCTGCATGCTGCGGGCGCCGTGGTGGCAGATGCACACCACCGGCTGTTCTTCGTCCAGTTCAGCGAAGCGGCTGGGAATCGTGTTCATGGGCATCAATTGGGCAACGTCAATGCGGCAGGTTTCGAATTCCCAAGGCTCGCGCACATCCAGCAGCAAGGGTGTCGGGCGGTCCGGGTCGGCAATCCAGGCGGCCAGTTCCGGTGCGGTGATGTGCTCCATGCCAATATCCTAAAAAGTGAAGTGGGAATGCTCGCTGGCCGCATGCAAAGGCTTGACCAGCAGTTCGAAGACGTCGACCGTATCGTAGACTTGGTCGGAAGTGCGGGTGATCACTTGCAGCGACATCACGGGCGCTTCGCCGATGATGGCCAGGATGCGGCCGCCGACCTTGATCTGCTTCAGGAAGGCGTCCGGCAGGAAAGGCAGGGAGCCGGAGATGACGATCACGTCGTATTCGCCTTGCCAGCCTTGCGCGCCGTTGCCCAGTTCGACGCTGACGTTGGTCACGCCGTAGCCGGACAGGTTCTTTTCGGCCAGCGCCTTGAGGTCCGGATCGATTTCGACGGTGGTCACATGACGCCCTTTATATGCCAACAACGCGGCCATGTAGCCCGAACCGGCGCCGATTTCCAGCACCTGCTCGTGTTTCTTGACATTGGCTTCCTGCAGGATGCGGGCTTCCACCTTCGGGGCCAGCATGTTTTCACCGCCCGGCAGCGGAATTTCGGTATCGAAGAACGCCAGGCTGCGGTAGGCCGCAGGAACGAATTCCTCGCGCCTGACCACGGTCAGGAGGTCCAGCACATCCTGGGCCAGCACATTCCAGGGGCGGATTTGCTGTTCGATCATGTTGAAGCGGGCTTGTTCGATATTCATGGCAGTAGGCTCAATAGCGACGTAAAAACAGCATTTTATCAAACACGGACCTTGCCAGGCAGCGGCAGGGTGTTGCTTTCGAGGCCGCGGTCGTGAATTTTTTGCTTGCCGGCAGCGCCGCGGCGCTTGCAAAAGGGAAATGTTTAGGGCGCATGCTCTTCCTCGCGGTCTTTCCCGCGGCCGAACCACTTGCGCTTGACCCAGGCTCCGAGGTCGTCGAGGTAGGTGTAGGCTACCGGCACCACCACCAGGGTCAGCAGCGAAGACGTGATGATGCCGCCGATCACCGCCTGGCCCATCGGCGCGCGTTGTTCGGAGCCTTCGGCAATGCCGAAAGCCAGCGGCACCATGCCGAACACCATCGCCAGCGTGGTCATCAGGATCGGACGCAGCCGCACATGGGCGGCTTCAAGCAGGGCGGCGCTGCGCTCCATGCCTTCCTTGCGCGCCTGGTTGGCAAAGTCCACCAGCAGGATCGCGTTTTTGGTCACCAACCCCATCAGCATGATGAAACCGATGATGGAGAACATATTCAGCGTCGAGCGGAAGAACATCAGCGCCAGGAACACCCCGATCAACGTCAGCGGCAGCGACGACATAATTGCCACCGGTTGCAGGAAGCTGGCGAATTGCGACGCCAGGATCATGTAGATGAACACGATCGCCAGCGCCAGTGCGCCCACGGCGTAGCCGAAGGACTCGTTCATGCTCTTGGCCGAACCGCCGATCTGGTAGCGGTAGCCGGGCGGCCAGTTGATCTTGTCCAGCATGACCTTGATCTCGGCGTTGACCTGGCCGGCCGAGCGACCGGCGGCGTTGGCCGACAGTTCGACTTCGCGGTTGAGGTCGCGCCGGTTGATCTGATTGGCGCCGACGGTGTTTCTGATCTCGGCCACCTGGCGCAGCGGCACCATGCGCGGCGTACCGTCGGTATTGCTGAAGGTGCTGGCCAGCATCAGGCGCGACAGGTCGTCGACGGTGTTGCGGTCGGTCGGCGCCAGACGCACGTTGACGTCGTAATTTTCATCGTCTGGCGCGCGCCAACTGCTGGCGGCTTCGCCTGCCAGCAAAGGCCGCAACGCGTTGCCGATCTCCGCCACGCCCACGCCGAGGTCGGAACCGATGTCGCGCCTGGGTTCGACGGAAATGGTTGGCTTCTGGGCTTTCAGGCTGGAGTCCAGATCGACCACGCCGGGGATTGCGCGCAGTTTTTCCTGCACTTCATCCGACAGCCGCGCCAGTTGATTCAGATCGGGACCCAGCAGACTGAACCGCACTTGCTTGCTGTCGCCGCCGACGCCGTCGAGCGAACCGATATGCGTCACCGTGACGCCGGCGACCTGGGTCAGGCGCGTGCGCAGCAGAGGCGCCAGTTGCGAGGCGCTCAGTTGCCGTTGATTGCGCGGCTTCAGGCGGATGAACACGGTGGCGTAGTTCTTGCCCTGCGCGTTGCCGGTGTTGACCGTGCTGTAGGTGTCGACCACTTCGGGGAACCGGCGCAGTATGGTTTCAACCTGATGCACCTTGGATTCGGTCAGATCCAGCGACGAACCGACCGGGGTATAGAACGTCACGCCGGTCTCCGAATAGTCGGCCTGCGGCACGAACTCGGAACCGATCAGTCCGCTGGCCGGCAAGGCCAGGCCGGCAACGAAGCTGAGCAAAGCCAGCACCAGCGTCAGCACGCGATGCCGCAGCGACCATGTCAGCAGTTTCTGGTAGCTCGCCGACAACCATTGCACCAGGCGTTCGAACTGGTCGAGCACGCGGCCGATGGTGCGCGCATACCAGCCGCGCTTGTTCTTCTCGCCGTGGATATCGGGATCGGGCCAGATCGACGACAGCATCGGGTCCAGCGTAAACGATACGAACATCGAAATCAGCACCGCCGCCGTCACCGTCACGCCAAACTGGTGGAAAAAGCGTCCGATGATACCGCCCATGAAGCCCACCGGCAGGAACACCGCCACAATCGAGAAGGTCGTCGCCAGCACCGCCAGGCCGATTTCCGCCGTGCCTTCCAGCGCCGCCGCCTTGTGCGTCTTGAACTTGCCGTGCACCTTCATGCCGGCATGGCGCACGATGTTTTCGCGCACCACGATGGCATCGTCGATCAGCAACCCCACGCACAGCGACAGCGCCATCAGCGTGATCATGTTGATCGTGAAGCCGAACATGTACATGAACAGGAAAGTGCCGATCAGCGCCACCGGCAAGGTCAGGCCGGTGATCACCGTCGAACGCCACGAATTGAGGAACAGGAACACGATCAGCACCGTCAGCAGCGCGCCCTCTATCAGCGTGCGGCGCACGTTCTCGACGCCGGTGCGAATCTGGCGCGAGCTGTCCTTGATCACCTGCAGGCGCACGCCCGGATAGAGCTTCTGCAGGTTCGGCTCCATTTCCTTGATGGCCTGCCTGAGGCCGTCGGCGACGTCGATGGTGTTCTGGCCTTGCGCTTTGAGGATGTCCAGCGCGAGCGTGCGCTGGCCGTTGTAAAGCGCCAGCGTCTCCTGCTCTTCCTGGCCGTCGACCACGGTGGCGATCTGCTCCAGCGTCACCGGCTGACTACCGCGCCGCGCTACGATGATGCGTTTGAAGTCTTCGGGATTCTTGACGCGGCCCTGCACCTGCACGACCTTTTCGGCATCGGCCATGCGGATCGCCCCGGTCGGCAATTCCTGGTTCTCGTTCTTCACCGCGTTGATGACCTGGTCGACGCCGATGCCGAGCGCTTCCATTTCGTTCGGCTTGACGTAGATATTGACCTGGCGCTTGACGCCGCCGACCAGCGTCACCGACCCGACGCCGCGCACGTTTTCCAGCCGCTTCTTGATGACCTGGTCGGAAATCGTGGTCAGCTCGCGCAGGGTGCGCGGTCGAATATTGGAGGCATGGGACGCATTCGGATCGTTGGTGACCGAGATCGAAAAGATCGGCTGGTCGGCCGGATCGAAGCGCGTGATGCGCGGCTCGTCTACTTCCTTGCGGAAGGCCGATTTCACCAGCGCGACTTTTTCGCGTACGTCCTGCGCGCCCTGCGCCGGATCGACGGTGAGGTCGAATTCGACAATCACTACCGACAGGCCTTCATACGAATGCGATGTCAGGCTGTTGATGCCGTTGATGGTGTTGACCGATTCTTCGATCTTGCGCGTGACGTCGGACTCGACATTCTCGGGCGAAGCGCCGGGATAGGTGGTCTGGACCACCACCACCGGAAAAGTGATGTCGGGGAACTGGTCGACCCGCAGGCGCTGGTAAGAGAACAGGCCCAGCACCACGAACGCCATCATCATCATGGTGGCGAATACGGGGTTGCCGATACTGATGCGGGTGAACCACATGCGCTTATTCCTTCGCCGCTGGCGCAGGCACGCTGTCGGCCTGCACAATCCGTACCGGCGTGCCGCTGTTCAGGTTGCCGAGATTGGCCTTGACGATGCGCGCGCCGCTTTGCAGGCCGCTGCTGATTTCCACCGCGTTGCCCTTGCTGTCGATGCCATGCAGACCGGGCGCGACGTCGCGCCGGGCCAGCTTGCCGTTTTCAATCGCATACACGTAGCTCTTGTCGCCGTCGTTGCGGATCGCAGTCTGCGGCACGGTCAGCACGTTGTCGCGCTTGTCCAGCGTCAGGCTGGCGTCGGCGAACATGCCCGCGCGCAGCAGACCTTGCGGATTGTCGATGCGCACATAGACCATGATCGAGCGCGAACCCGACTGCGTGGCCGGATTGATGCGCACCACCTTGCCGGAGACGGCGTCCGGCAGGCCTTCCACCCGCACCAGCACTTCCTGGCCCAGTTGCACCTTGAGAATGTCGGCGGTCGGCACCGGCGCCTCCAGTTCCATCTGGCGCAGGTCGACCACTTCCAGCAATTTGTTGTCGATGGCGATCTTTTCTCCCGGCTCGATGGTGCGGCTGCTGATCATGCCGCTGATGGGCGCCTTGATGACGGTGTCGTCCAAGGCTTTTTGCGCCACATCCAGCGCGCCGCGCGCGGTGTCGACGTTGGCCTTGGCGATGTCGAACTGGCTGGCGGCATTATCGAAGGCATTGCGCGAGATGAAGCCTTTATCCAGCAGCGCCAGGTTGTTGTCGCGCGCTTTGGTGGCGATATCGAGCTGGCCGCGCGAAGCCACCAGTGCGCCCTTGGCCTGTTCCACCTTGGCCTGGTATTCGCTGGTGTCCATGCGGATCAGGACCTGCCCGGCGCTGACCGCTTCGCCGGCGCGCACCAGCACTTCCCTGACTTCGCCGCCGACCTTGGCCTTGACCGAGACCTGGTTCAGCGCGCGCAGGGCGCCCGACAGCGGCAACACCTGGCGCAGCGATTCGACGCCGGTCACGGCAATGTCGCCGGGCAGGAATTCCAGCGCCTGGGCCGGCTTTTCGACCACAGCGGCTGGCGCGGCGGGGCGTTTGCGGGTTGCCATGAAAGCAACCAGGACGATCACGACCACTACTATGAGGAGAACTGAGCGGCGTTTGAAGAAGGAAAGAGTCATCAGGGTTGGTCAGCAGGCCGTTCAGGTGTAAAGCGGTCCAATTGTTGAGGAAGTCGCCGATGCAGCGTTGAGGCTGGTTTCCCGGAATTCTTGTGGAGACGGAGCAGGCATGGCCAAGCAGCGGCGCCGCCGGTAAATTACCAGAGAGTCAGCAATGTAAGTGGCAACAGCCATGTCGTCAAGAATTCCGTTTCAGGATCGTGTAAAGCATGGTAAAGACCTCGGTGTTCGACGCATGCCGGTTTGCGACGAATGGCAGAATCGCGGGAATGAAACGCAGGCGCACAAACAGCCAAAAGACTCTTACAATAGGGAATTAAGGCAGATTCGCCAATTTTGCAACTTACAGACAGTCAGGCGCAGCATCGGTCGCGGCAATCCGTAGGAGAGCGTCAATGGACAGCATCAATAATCAATTTTTCGTCAACAATACGGCATCCCCGACGGCAGCCAAGGCGTATGCCAAGAATGACGACATCGGGTTTGCCCAGATGATGGCCACGCGCGGCAGCGTCGACGGCCTGAGCGGTGCCGCCAAGGCCGATGTCAGTCCGGCGCTGACGATGGCGCTGGGCGGACTGATTGGCCGCTACGGCATCAACGTGCCGCCCAAGCTGCGCATCCTGCCCGCCAAGAAAAAATACGTGCTGGAAGAAGGCGACGACCGCAGCGGCAAGTTCGACATGCTGATCCAGGACAATCCCGGCGTGAGCGAATTGCTGACGCAGGCGCACACCAAGGCGCTCACCGAGCGTGACGCTGCGATGGAATCGGCGATCGATTCCTTCATGCAGGGCAAGGGCGGTTACGACATGAAGGGCTTCCTGGTCGAGTTCCGGGAAAATGAAAAACCGCGCGCCGTCAGCGTCGTCTATGACGGCATCGGCACCTACGTCGAAGAACAGGACGCGCGCGGCGCATGGCGCCTGATCAAGGGCGAAGCGGATTTCACGGACGATCTGATGAAGGCGTACACGCGTTACAACCTCACCAACGTCGCGACTGACTACCACAACAAGAAGAGCTTGCCCACGCTCAACCGGGAACAGGTCGCCAAAGGGCGCTGATGCAGCGCTGAGGCAAAAGAGCCAGGTCGAACAACCGTCGTCCTGACGAAAATCAGGACCCAACGTCGTATCGGACGTCGTCACTACAATGGGGCCCAGTGTTCGCTTGGGCGATGGCTGGGAAAGCAGGCTTGACTGAACAGCATTACCCTGACTGGAGCGACTTTACAAATCTTTAACCGGTTTTACCTGAAATGGCGGCTGCGCATGTTCTTGCCGGCCGGATGAGTGGCTATGATGGAGTCAGTACACCCTCAACATTTTTCGGGAGCATGCCATGAGCGTTTCATCCGTCAGTTCTTCTTACACCAATGCGCTGTACGACAATGTCTACATGCCGGTCAAGAATGCCGTCGCCAAAGCCGGCAGCGAGATCAGCGATGCCGTCGACGCTACTGTCGATACGGTCAAGTCGGCAGCGACCACGGCTGCGGACGATGTCGTCGACGGCTTGAAAGCCGTCGGCAGGTTCATCGATACGTCAGCATAAGAAATCAATCCGTATTCGATCATGCGGAAATGATCTGCGGAGCGTGCGTTCATCGATGAATGCGCGTTCCGTCGCCCCGGACTTGCGTACCGCGCGGGCCGGCGCCATTAAAAGATGCGCCTGAGCAATGGATCGACGGTGTGCTTTCTGCCGCCGTGTTGCGCTAGAATCCCCTGAAGCACAAATATTCCGGGGAATCCATCTTGCAGGTCGACGCACAGATCGTTAACGCCTTCATCGACGGCGCTGCCGGCGGCAATCCTGCCGGTGTCGTCCTCGATGCCGATGCCCTGACGACGGGCCAGAAACTCCACATCGCCCGTCAGCTCGGCCTGTCGGAAACAGCCTTCGTTTCCGCCTCGCAGAGTGCAACCGTCAAACTCGAGTTCTTTACGCCCACGCGGCAGATTCCGCACTGCGGCCACGCGACGATCGCCACTTTTTCACTGCTGCACAAGCTGGGCATGGTCAATGCAGGCAAGCTGTCGAAGGAAACCATCGACGGCAACCGCGGTATCCTGATCGATGGCGACCTGGTGTTCATGGAGCAGCGCGCGCCGCAATACCGCACGATTGCGGTCGATTCGGAATTGACTGCGCGTATCGCGGCGTCGCTCGGCATCATGCCGCAACGGTTTCACGCGAGATTTGCACCTGCCGTGGTCAATACCGGCAACGCGTTCCTTGTCCTGGCGTTGCCCGATGAGCAGGCGGTTTCCATGTTGCGGCCGGATTTCAGGTTGATCGAGGCGCTCAGCAATGAACTGGACGTGATCGGCTATTACGTGTTTTCGGATATGACCGCGGTGAGCGGGCGGCATGCCGGCGTGCGTATGTTTGCGCCGCGCTTCGGCATTGCGGAGGAGTCCGCGACCGGAACGGCGGCAGGTCCGCTGGCCTGCTATCTGCACGATCACGCCGGCGTGCGCGACCGCGAACTCTTCATCGAGCAGGGCTATCTGATGCAGCCGCCTTCACCCAGCGTCATCAAGGTCAGGCTGACTGTCGACGACGGCGGCATCCGCCACCTGATGGCAGGGGGCAGGGCCAGGGCGATGCGGCTCATCAGGCTGGATGTCTGAGCTTATTGTTGCAACTTATTGCTGCTGTTCGATCTGGAACATCAGGCCTTGCTGGATGACTTCCGCCGACAGCAGTTTCTCGCCGACCGCCGCTGTCATGCGCTGGCCGGGATTATTGAGCGCGTTGCTGGTCAGGCGTCTGATCAGGTCGGGCAATTTCTTCTTGTCGCCATCGGTGACGATGCGGCTGGCGGTCTCGGCGCAGAGGTAGAATTCCTCGCGCGCGCCTTCCGTGCGGCTGGTCAGCAAGACGCCGATTGTTTTGAGGTCGCCGTTCTTGGCCAGGGTGCCCATGATGGAAGTCTGTGCCGGACCGACCTGTGTCTGGAAGATGTGCTTCTCGCCGTCTTTATGCAATTGCGTGACGTCGATCACATACAACGGCGCCATGTGTGCCGCATTTTCATCCTTGCGGTCGTCGAGCACGTCGCGCACGGTGCGGTTGAATTTGGTCGAAAACAGCGTCGGCGAGATGGCCAGCGATTTTTCGGCGGCGGCCTGCGCCGCCAGTTTTTCATCTACCGAGCGGTCGCAGGCGCCGAGCGCGGTCAGTGCAAGCAACATGGCGATCAACGAGCCCAGGTTGGCGATTCGGTATTGCATGAGGTGTCCCCTTTTTTTGCATTATTTGTCCGGCGTGAGTACATCGCCAATTTTGCTTCAAGGCGATGTTGCTCCATGTCAAGCATACGCGATCTTATCCGGGAATGCATGTCGCCAGGCGGCGACGTATTGTTTTTACCGCACCGCGACGCAGATTTCGCAGGAAAACAAGCCGGTTTTCATCTACCGAGCGGTCGCAGGCGCCGAGCGCGGTCAGTGCAAGCAACATGGCGATCAACGAGCCCAGGTTGGCGATTCGGTATTGCATGAGGTGTCCCCTTTTTTTGCATTATTTGTCCGGCGTGAGTACATCG
>NZ_CBXX010000020.1 GCF_000577615.1 Herbaspirillum sp. RV1423 | reverse complement strand
TTCCCGCCAATGCACTCATTTCGAATACCGCCACCCAGTCGATCGGCGGTTATCACCTCGGCACCGGTTCGGAAATCATCACCGCCAAACCAGGGGCGCTGTTCTCCGGCGAAAAAGCCGAGGGACGCGGCCTGGAAACCGAATTGAACAAGTTCAGCAATCGGCGCTTCATCGCCGGCCATTTGGTCGCCGGTTCGCTGGGAGGAAAATTCTCCGACCCCAATCTGACGCCGTTGAGCGAGACCTTCAACACCGAAAAGACCGGCATGGCGGATCCGGAAAACGAGGGCCGCCGCCGTCTCGCCAACAACGAGGTGATCCATTATGCGACGCATGTGACATACGGCAATGCGCAACGGCAGGATTGGAGCGCCGTGCTGCCGACCAGCCTGACTGTCACCATCTCCACGCTACGCGTGCACGACCCGGAAAACGACGACGAGTCCGAGCTGAAGAACTACACCATCCCCAGCAAGACCCAGACCTACCCTCGCAACAACCTGCCGCCGCTGTGAGCGATACCGCGCGCTCACAGCGCAGCAATCGCCTCATCCGTCGCCTCGGTCAAGCCGATATGAAGAAATGCCCCGTATGAAAACGCATGCCAGACAATCCCCGGTGTTCACCACGCGTCTGAAAGAAGCGCGTCGGCGCGCTGAGCTATCGCAATATCAACTTGGTACGTTGGCTGGCATCGACGAGTTCACCGCCAGCGCGCGAATGAATCAATACGAGCGCGGCGTGCATGAACCGGACTTTGGCACTGTCGTCCGATTGGCCGACGCGTTGAAGGTCCCTGTGAGTTTCTTGTTCGAGCCCGATGATCGATTGGCGGAATTGATTCTTTTGGCGGGACAACTGGATGCAAAAGAACTGGCCAGACTGATCGTTACCCTCAAGCAAACTTAGGATTGGGTTTGGTTGCCTGCATCAAGGCAAACCGCCGAAGCAATCCTCCCGGGAGCGTCATAAAAACCCGCCGCTCAGACCGGCTGGGGCAATTCATGCGGACGCAGGTCGAACACCAGCAATTCGGCCTTGTCGCCATCGCTGAACTGCAGCAATTCTTCATTGCGGATACGCGCGCCGTCGCCCTCGGAGAACGGCACGCCGTTGACCTTGATGCTGCCGCGGGCGACGTGGACATAGGCGAAGCGGCCGGCTGCCAGCTTCAGCGCCGCCGTTTCCGCGCCGTCGAACAGGCCCGCATGCACGTTGACATCCTGGTACACCGACAGCGAGCCGGCTTCGCCGTCAGGTGAAATGATCACGCGCAGCCTGCCGCGCTTCTCGTCCTCGCTGAAATGAACTTGCTGATAGCGGGGCGCAACGCCGCGCACGTTCGGCACGATCCAGATTTGCAGGAAATGCACCGGCTCGTCCTCGGAGTGGTTGTACTCGCTGTGGCTCACCCCGGTGCCGGCGCTCATCATCTGGACGTCGCCGGGACGGATCACCGAGCCCGTTCCCATCGAATCCTGGTGCGCCAGCGCGCCCTCCAGAACATAGGAGAAGATCTCCATGTCGCGGTGCGGATGCGTGCCGAAACCCTGGCTTTTCACGACGCGGTCGTCATTGATGACGAGCAGGTCGGAGAAACCTTGCTGCGCCGGATTGCGATAGTGGCCGAAGGAAAACGTATGGCGCGATTGCAGCCAGCCGTGATCGGCGACGCCGCGTTGATCGGCTTTGCGAAGTTCGATCATGATGGATACCTCTTTCTTTTCTTTCCAAATCGATTAAATTCAGCTAGGTCTTTAAAGTGCCGCCTTGCTGACACGCCCTGTTTGTAGGAGTCAGCGCGGCATGGAAAGAAGTTTGCACGTTTCGAAGGTGCTTCGGATTGAAGATTTTATGTTCTAATGATCGAAATTTTCGATCAAGTGTGCCAAGCGCGCAGCAGGAGATTGCAATGCTCAAACTCAGTCTGGAAGCCATCGAGCTGGTGGACGCCATCGACCGTTACGGCTCTTTCGCCGCCGCCTCCGAGCGGCTGCACAAGGTGCCGTCGACGATTTCCTATGCCGTCAACAAGTTGGAGGAACAGCTCGGCCTGGCGCTGTTCGTTCGGCAAGGGCAGCGTGTCCACCTCACCGCCGCAGGGCAGGAGTTGTTGCGGGAGGGGCGCTGGCTGCTGATCGCCGCGGGCGAACTGGAGTCGCGGCTGCGACAGATCGCCACCGGCTTTGAGTCGGAGTTTCGCCTGGCGCATGACTCGCTGATTCCGACCGACGCTTTCACCAAAGACATTTGCGCTTTCGAGGACTTGCGCTGCGGCACTCGCCTGCGCATTGGCTGCGAGACCTTGACCGGCACCTGGGAAGCGCTGCGCGAAGGCCGTGCCGATATCGTCATCGCCGCCGGCGACGGCCCCGCTGGCGGCGGCTATCGCGCGGTGGAAGTGGGCCGGCTGGCGTTCGTCTTTTGCGTCGCGCCCACGCATCCGCTGGCCAGGCTGGGCCGTCCCGTCACGCGCACCGACCTGCTTGCGCACAATGCGATTGTGGTGGGAGACGGTGCGCGCACCATGTCGGATCGGACCGTCGGCTTGCTGGCGGGGCAAAAGCGCATCACCGTGCCGTCCATGTCGGCCAAGATCGCCTGCCAGGTCGCCGCCATCGGCCACGGATTCCTGCCGCGCGCCTGCATCCGCAAGGAGCTGGCGAGCGGCGCCCTGGTCGAGCTGCCCTCTGAAGAAACGCGGCCGGAAGAGTCTTTCTGGCTGGGCTGGAAGCCTGAATCGATGGGCGAGGCGAAGAAGTGGTGGCTGGAGCGCCTGCAAAGACCGCTGATACCGGATATCCTCTTGCGTTGAAGAAAAGAGAGCTTTGTGCCGCCTGCGGCAACAGCTTGATGTTTAAGAACGCATCTCACGCCTATTGATGAAATGAGTTCTAGAGAGGTCCGATCCATGCAAGCCACTTCCACCGACGGCATGACGCCGCCCGCCCGGGCGACGGATTCCTTGGGTTGTGTCGCCAGCAAACTGCGTCAGGATCAGGAGCTGCGCGGCGGCGGCATCGCCTTTTATCGCAAGCGCGTCGACGAACCGCACATCTCGCAGGTCTGGACGCCGGCATCGGATCGCGGGTTTCTGGTCGGCGTGTCGATGTCCGACGGGCATCGGCGGAGCATTTTTCAGGGGCGGCAGGCATCGCGGCATGACTTCGCCAGGGGCGCCGTCTACGTGCGCGATTTTTCCGAAGACTACAAGGCCGATCTGCACGGACCGTTCGATTTTCTGTTGTTTGAATTGCCCCGGTTTTTTCTGGAGCGCATGGGCGACGGCCAGCGCGGCGCCCGTGTGAACGGATTGAAGCCGGTGGCCGGGCAGCACGATCCCGTGCTTGCGCACCTCGCGCATGCGCTGGCGCCTTCGCTTGCCCGTCCGCGCGAAGCCAGCATGCTGTTCGTCGATCAGATGGGCACCGTCATCGCCACCCATCTGCTGCAACGATACGGCGGCGCGGCGGCAATGGCGGCGGAGAAAAGCCGCGGACTGTCGCGCCTGCACGAAGCGCGCGCCAAGCAGATGCTGATGGACAAAGCCAACGGGAATATCTCCATTGCAGAGATCGCCGTGGAATGCAATATGTCCGCCAGCCATTTCCTGCGCGCGTTCCGCGCGACCACCGGCCATACGCCGCACCAATGGCTGCTGACGCAGCGCGTGCTCCAGGCGCGGGAACTGTTGCTGCGCTCCGATTTGCCGCTGGCCGAGATCGCCATCATGTGCGGCTTCTCGGATCAAAGCCACTTCAGCCGCGTGTTTTCGCGGTTGATGGGCACGTCGCCCGGCAACTGGCGGCGCAACGCATAGCGAGGCGGCAAGCAAGAAATCAGGCGCCGGAGGTCTGCGACACCGACCTGGCGTTGTTGCGCCGCCTCGCCATCGGACCTTGGCAATCGCCGCTAAGGCGCCAACGGCAGATCAAACCAGAGCGTCGTGCCGTAAGGCTGCCGGAGCGCGGCTTGAAGCCGGCCGCGATGATTCTCGATAATCGACCGGCAGATCGCCAGACCCATGCCCATGCCATTCTTCTTGGTGGTATAGAACGCATCGAAGATGCGCGTCGTGGCGTCCGCCGCGATGCCTTCGCCGGTGTCCTCGATCACCACGGTGATGCTGCCGTCGTTGAGGCTGCTTGAGGAAATCGTCAGAACGCGCGGCCGCGTTCGTATGTCGGCCATTGCCTCGATGGCGTTGATCACCAGATTGAGCAGCACCTGCTGGATCTGCACGAAATCTCCCATGACATACAGATTTTCCTGCGTCAGCGACAGCGTCAGAGAGACTTCACGGCGCTCGATTTCGCTGCGCGAGATGGCGAGGATATGGCGTATCGCCGCGTTCAGGTTGACCCGCTCGAACACCGGTTCGGTATTGCGCGTCAGTCTTTGCAGGCTTTGGATCATGTCGCCGGCGCGCTGCCCTTCCGTGACGATATCGCGCAGCCCGGCACGGGCATTTTCCAGCAGCGCCGGATCCCGGTCGAGCCAGCGCAGACTGGCGCCGGCATTGGACACAATGGACATCAGCGGCTGGTTGATCTCATGCGCGATCGACGCCGTCAACTGGCCCACGGTCGTGGCGCGCGAGACCCGCGCCAGGTCGGCCTGGGCGACCCGCAGCGCGTCTTCGGCCTGGCGTCGGCTGGTGATGTCGGTCGCGGTGCCGACATATTCGGTGAACTTGCCGTCGACGTAGAACGGTTTGCCGATGCCGGAGATGTAGCGCACTTCGCCGCTCTTGCGACAGATCCGGTGTTCGACGCGGATCGTGCCGCCCGTGGCGACGGCGGTCTCGACGATATCGAGCACGGTCTTGCGGTCGTCCGGATGCAGCAGCGCGGAAAATTCCTCGTACGTAATCGATTCCTTGCCGGCTTCCAGTCCATAGATGCGGCACAGCTCGGCGGAACAAAACATCAGCCCTTCTTCCAGCAGATAGCGCATGCTGCCGATATGGTTGAATTGCTCGCCCATGACCAGCGAAGTCTGGCTGGCGCGCAGCGCGTTTTGCGCCAGGGTGCGCTGGGCGTTTTCCGCCAGCAGCGCCGCATAGAGGCGCGCGGTTTCAAGCGAGATGGCGGCTTGCGCGGCCAGCAGTTGCAGTATCTGGGTATGCTCGACGGTAAAGGCGTCGGGCAGCACGCGATTCTCCAGATACAGCGCGCCGACGACGCGGGCCTGTTTCAGCATCGGCACGCATATGGCGGTGAAGGAGCCTGCCGTCCGCTGCGTGCCGTCCGGTCCGGCATAGACTTCCCGGCCGCTGCCCAGGGCTTGCTGCAGCATCGCCATCGGCATGTCGTCTTCGGTTGCCGGGACATGGCGCAGATCCACGGCGATACCGGCGGCGTGCGTGCGCGCGCAGGCTTCGATGTACGGAACCTGTCCGTCGAGATGGATCAGCAGACCGCGTTCCGCGCCGACGTGTTCGAGCGTGACCGACATGATGGTCTGGATCAGTTCGTCCAGCCGGATCTCTTCGGACAGGGCGCGCGCGGCGCGAAGGACGCTCTCCAGGTCCCGGATGCGGGCCGTGCCGGACGACAGCGCCGCGCCGGCGTGCGGCGGCTGCAACACCTCCGACTCCGGATAGCGGCGCGCCAGTTGCGCCGCCAGTTCGTGCGCGCCCCATTTCATGTAGGCGGCGCGCGCCGATTTGAGATGCGCGGCCAGCGAGGTGGAAAAACCTTCGTCCCGGCTGATGCGCGCCGCCAGTTCATGGGCGATGCCCGCGTAGTGCCAGAGCAGGACTTTTTCCGCCTGGTTGCCGGCTTGCTCGTAGCAGCGCAGCGCCGCATTGAGTTTGCCGTCCAGGCGGGCGATCTCGCCCAGCAGTATCTTGCCCTGGATCGAGAACACCGGCGCATCGGCGACGCCGAGGCTGCAGATGGTCTCGCAGTGCTGTTTCAGCACTTGCAGGCGGGCCGCTTGCCCGGCGGCGTCGGCATCGCTCGCCGCGAGGATGAGCGCATGGAAGAATTCGGTTTCCGGCGGGCGAGCAGATCCCGCTTCCGCCGCGACCGCCATGCAAGCCGCCGCTTCGTCGTACTCGCCGGCGTGATAGTGCAGGATCGCCCGGCGCAGGCTGTCCGGCAACGAATCGGAGGACGAACCAGGCGGCGGGCAATACGCAGCCTCGCCGGCCGCATCGTCGTCGCGGCCGTCTTGCATTGCCGGAAACGCGCCGGCCATCGACGCAGGCGCGGGTGCCGCGCACAAGGCCTCATTGCAGAGATTCAGATCCGCGCGCAGTTGCGCGGCGCTCTGATAGCGCTGCCCGGGATTTTTCTCCAGCAGGCGCATGACCAGGCGCGAAAGCATCTCCGGCACGGTCTTGTTCAGCAGGTGCGGCGCGACGGCCTGGGAGGCGATGTGGAAGTGTATCCACTCCGCCGGATCGCTCTCCACGCCGCTGATGCCAAACGGAAGATGGCCGCTCAACAGCCGGTAAAAGATCACGCCGAGCGAATACAAGTCGCTGCGCGCATCGATATGGCGCCGCGTCCGTCCGCTGTGTTCGGGAGACATGTAGCGCAGGTCTCCGCCCAGCAGCGAGGCGTAGCCTTCCTCATTGCCCGATGCCGGCGCGGCGGCTGCAGCAAGGCCGAAGCCGCCGATCCTGACCCGGAAATCCAGCGCCTCGGTCGGGGCTGGTGCGATGTCGAAGAAGAAGCATGCGGGATTGATGTTCCGATGGATCAGGCCGTCCGCATGCATGCGCTCGACGACATGCGCCAGCTTTGCCGCCAGCCTGGTGAAGCAGGGAATCGTCAGCGCATGCGGCGCCAGTTTTTCCAGCGAGATGATGTCGTTGTCGTCGTATAACAGCACCATGGCGTCTGCGCCGACGACCGAGCCGGCCGGTTTGATCGCCCAACCGCCGTCCATATGCGCACGCAAGTCGAGTTCATTCTTCAACTGGCAGGCAGCCTCCGCGGCAAGCTCGGCGGATCGCGCCCTGGCGATGGTTCGCGGACACGATTGCGAATCCGATCGCCAGGCCCGCAAGTAAGCCACGGCGCCGGTTTCGCTGAGCGGCGCGTAAGAATAGTCGGTGATGCGAAAGCGCAACTCGGCATCGCCGGCAGGCGGTATCGGTGTGCTTTCCGCGGACAGCGCATGTGGCTTGCTCACTCGTTTTCTCCGGAAACCGTCGCGATACGTTTGATTTGCGCCAGCAAGGTATCCGCCTCGATCGGTTTTGCCAGGAACGCCGCCGCCCCCGACTGCGCCGCGCGTTCCTGCGCGACGCGCGAAACGAGGCCGGAAATGAAGACAACCGGCAGGTCGAGATCCAGACGGCGCAAGCGCTCTTTCAGTTCGAAACCGTTCATGCCTGTCAGTCCCACATCCACGATAGCGCAGTTCGCCGCCTGTACGCAATCGCTCGCCAGGAACGCCTCGGCCGTATCGAAGCTGCGTGCGGCGTAGCCGGCGGAATGGAGCAGATTGCTCAAGGCCGCTCTGACAGACTGATCATCGTCGACGACGGCGATCAGAACTTGCGGCGCCTCGTCATGCTCCCCATTGCACATAATGTCCCGCCACTAGCTGATGTTTCCGCGCCCGGAACGCCTGATGCATTCCGGGCGCGGAAACATGAGTCCTGTGCTCCACAGGATTCTTTTTTGGAAAAGCACGATTGTAGCGGCAAAGAAGCAAGAAGAGCGTTTGCCTCTCCTTGCCGTTGCTGCACAATCCTGCGGCCTCGCGTGGAATATGTTGTCGGGAAAGTCGGCGAATTATTGTTTTCGTTTCGCCGGACTGTCTCAGTTTTTTTATCTTGAGGAAATTGGGGCATTATCCTCAGGTTCACATCATTTTTTTTCAGGTTGCGCCGGCGTCGTATTCGCGGGCGGCGCACCCGTGATCTTCGGCACGCACTCGGTGCGGAACCAGGCGGCCGTCAGCGGTTCTCCCGACAGCTTGCGTCTGGCAAGCGGCACCAACTGTTCGCCGATCAGCATGCCCAGCAAGCCGAGCAAGGCGATCACCGGCGGCGCCGGCGAGCGGATCTGCAGCAAGGAATAGACAAGGCCGGCCAGCACGCCCATCAAGAGGGAAATCAGATAGGGTTTCATGCGTTGCTCCTGTTAACCCGCAAACCAGTGATGGAGCGCCGGCAGCAGCGGTTCGCCCAGCACCATGCCGAGCAGGCCGATCAAGGCGATTCCCGGCGGCGCCGGCGAGCGCACCTTGAACATCGCATACATGACGCCGATCAGGATTCCGGCGCCGAGCGACAAGAGATAAATAGTCATGGTTGCCAACTGCTCCGTGTGGGCTGGATCGAAGAGAGTCATTGCCTGTACGCAGACGGGGCGCGGAAGCATGGAAGCAGAGGCGGACGGCGATCCGTCCCGCATCCTCATTCCGCGACCCGTCTGCCTTGCCTGCTTATTTGGCAGGAACCGGCGCCAGCGTCTTGTGATTGCCGATGTCGCGCGTAGCCGACTTGTGCACCATGGTGTAGGCATAGTCCACGCCCATGCCGTAAGCGCCCGAGTGTTCGCGCACGATATCCATCACGGCCGTATACGATTCCTTGCGCGCCCAGTCGCGTTGCCATTCCAGCATCACTTGCTGCCAGGTCACCGGCACCACGCCGGCCTGGATCATGCGCTGCATGGCGTAGTCGTGCGCTTCCTTGGACGTGCCGCCCGAGGCATCCGCGACCATATAGATTTCATAGCCGCCTTCGGCCATCGCGCACAGCGAAAAACTGTTGTTGCATACCTCGGTCCAGAGGCCGGAGACAACGACTTTCTTCTTCCCGTTGGCAGCCAGCGCATCGCGCACTTTCTGATCGTCCCACGAGTTCATCGAGCTGCGTTCCAGGATGTCGATGTCCGGGAAGACATTGAGCAACTCGGGATAGGTATGACCCGAAAAACTCTCCGTTTCCACGGTCGTGATGATGGTCGGAATGCCGAACACCTTGGCGGCTTTGGCCAGCGCCACGGTGTTGTTCTTGAGGACCTGGCGGTCTATCGATTGGACGCCGAACGCCATTTGCGGCTGCTGGTCGATGAAGATCATCTGGCAGTTGGTCGGGGTCAGTACTTCCAGTTTAGGGTTGGTCATGTCAAGTCCTTGGGTGAGGTGGATGGAGCGGCGGTTACATGTGCATCAAATGTGCATCAAACAACGATGGCCGACGATGCCGACGTCAGCGCGGCGCCGGCAGGAAATCAAAAAATCGGGACGCTTTGCGGGCGTGGCCCGGCGGCTCTGCATCATCGGACGCATCATAGGTCGCCGCGAACCGGGTCGCCATTATCTGTTTGTATAGCTAGACGCTGCCCGCGCAATTTTGCACACTGCCGGCATTCCTCATTCAGTCCTGGAAGTCGTGCGCGCCCTTGCATGCGTGCATCGATTCCGGGCCATGCCACCGCACCGTCAGGAGTCGCCATGACCGCAGCCGCCACAGCAGATTTGATACTCATCAACGGAAAATTCCACACCGTCGATCGCCAAAATCCCATTGCCGGCGCCGTCGCCATCAGCAATGGAAAGTTTGTCGAGGTCGGCGATACCGAGTCGGTGATGCGGCACAAAAAGGCCGACACCAAGGTGATCGACCTGGGCGGACGCACGGTCGTGCCGGGCCTCAATGACTCGCACCTGCATCTGATACGCGGCGGGCTCAATTACAACCTCGAGCTGCGCTGGGAGGGCGTTCCGTCGCTGGCCGACGCATTGCGCATGCTCAAGGCGCAGGCGGACCGCACGCCGCATCCGCAATGGGTGCGCGTGGTCGGCGGCTGGACCGAATTCCAGTTCGCCGAACGCCGCATGCCGACGCTGGAAGAACTGAACCTGGCCGCGCCCGACACGCCGGTTTTCGTCCTGCATCTGTATGACCGCGCCTTGCTCAATCGCGCGGCATTGCAAGCGGTGGGCTATACCAGGGACACGCCGAATCCGCCGGGCGGAGAAATCCAGCGCGACAAGGCCGGCAATCCGACCGGCATGCTGATTGCGCGGCCGAACGCGATGATCCTGTACGCGACGCTGGCCAAAGGGCCGACCCTGCCCCTTGACTACCAGATCAATTCGACGCGCCAGTTCATGCGCGAGCTGAACCGCCTCGGCCTGACCAGCGCCATCGACGCCGGCGGCGGTTTCCAGAATTACCCGGACGACTATGCCGTGGTCGATCAGTTGGCCAAGGAAGGGCAGCTCACCCTGCGCATCGCCTATAACCTGTTCACCCAGCGCAAGGGGGCGGAACTGGAAGATTTCCAGAAATGGACGGACATGGTTTCGCCAGGCGCCGGAGACGATTTCTATCGCCACAACGGCGCCGGCGAAATGCTGGTGTTCTCTGCGGCCGACTTTGAAGATTTCCTTGAGCCGCGTCCGGATCTGGCGCCGGGCATGGAAGACGAACTCGAGCGCGTGGTGCGCCATCTCGTCAGCAACCGCTGGCCGTTCCGCCTGCACGCGACCTACGACGAATCGATCGAACGCATGCTCAACGTGTTCGAAAAGGTGAACCGCGAGATTCCCTTCGACGGCCTGCATTGGATGTTCGATCACGCGGAAACCATCAGCGCCAGGAATATCGAACGCGTGCGCGCCCTCGGCGGCGGCATCGCGATCCAGCATCGCATGGCGTTCCAGGGCGAATATTTCACCGAGCGCTATGGGGCCGACGCGGCCAGCCACACGCCGCCGGTCGCCAGGATGCTGGAGATGGGCGTACCCGTCGGCGGCGGCACCGACGCCACGCGCGTGGCCAGTTACAACCCCTGGACGGCGCTCTACTGGCTGGTGTCGGGCCGCACCGTCGGCGGCATGAAGCTGTACGAGACCGCCGGCCGCCTGCCGCGCGAGACCGCCATCGAACTATGGACCGCCGGCAGCGCCTGGTTCTCCAGCGAGCAAGACAAGAAAGGCCGGATCAAAGTCGGCCAGCTCGCCGATCTGGCCGTGCTGAGCGCGGATTTCTTCAGCATCCATGAAGACGACATCAAAGCGATCGAATCGGTCATGACCATCGTCGGCGGCAAGGTGGTCTATGCCGACGCCGAGTTTTCCGCGCATGGTCCGACGCCGATCCCGGTGCTGCCCGACTGGTCGCCGGTGTCGCTGGTGCCGGGCCACTACCGTCCGCTCGCCGCCAGGAAATCGCCGGTCTTGCCGCACGCCTGCGCAGGCGCCTGCGGCGTGCATGCCCATTCGCACGAGACGGCGCGCGGCTCTTCGGTACCCGTCTCCAACTACGCCGGTTTCTGGGGCGCCCTCGGTTGCAGTTGCTTCGCCTTCTGACATCATGGACAAGAAAACATCTCCCCTGCTGCTCGCGCACGTCGACATCGGTTTGCTGTTCCTGCGCGTGGCGGGCAGCTTCATGCTGTTCTACGTGCACGGCTTGCCCAAAGTCCTGCATTACGCCCACGAACTGAAGCAGATCGAAGATCCCTTCGGCTTCGGCCCGCAGCTCAGCTTGTGGGCGGCGATCCTGGCCGAGTTCGTTTGCCCGCTGCTGATCGCCGCGGGACTGTTCACGCGGCTGGCTTGCCTTCCCATCGTCGGCGTCTTGCTCATCGCCATGTTCGCGGTGCATCCAGACTGGAGCATCGCCGAGGGACAGTTCGGCTGGCTCCTGCTGGTGATCTTCATGTCGATCGCGATTTGCGGTCCCGGACGATGGCGCATTGCCTGGTCCGGCGAGCGTCGGGCAATGCACGCGCTGTAGCGCGCGCTGCGGGCGCCGACGGCAGCATTTTTATTTTTCACCCCAACAGAGCCTGCGGCGGCGGCGTGCGCGCCACGTCCTTCCCGCGGCTCCGCGCAACACCGCCAACAACTCACCGCAACCACATCAAGGAGCGACACCATGGGTACCATCACGACACGCGACGGCACGGAAATCTATTTCAAGGATTGGGGCAAGGGCCAACCGGTGATCTTCAGCCACGGCTGGCCGCTGGATGCCGACATGTGGGAATACCAGATGAATTTCCTGGCCGAGAAGGGCTACCGCGTCATCGCCTATGACCGCCGCGGTTTCGGCCGTTCGAGCCAGCCGTGGAACGGCTACAACTACGATACCTTCGCCGACGATCTGGCAGAGCTGATCGAATCCCTGGACCTGAAAGACGCGGTGCTGGTCGGCTTCTCGATGGGCGGCGGCGACGTCGCGCGCTACATCGGCCGCCACGGCGTCAAGCGCTTGTCCAAGGCCGTGCTGGTCAGCGCCGTCACGCCGCTGTTCATCAAGACCGACGACCATCCCGAGGGCGTGCCCAAGGCCGTCTTCGACGGCATCAAGGATGGCATCCGCGCCGATCGTCCGCAGTTCCTCAACGACTTCAGCACGCTGTTCTACGGCACCAACCGTCCCGGCAGCAAGGTATCGGCAGGGATTCTGACGCAGACCCTGAACATCGCGCTGCTGGCGTCGATCAAGGGCACCATCGATTGCGTGACCGCGTTTTCCGAGACCGACTTCCGTGCAGACATGAAGAAATTCACGCTGCCGACGCTGGTCGTGCATGGCGACGACGACCAGGTCGTGCCGCTGGAAGCCACCGGCAAGCTGGCTGCCGCCGCCGTGCCCGGTTCGCAATTGAAGGTGTATGCCGGCGCGCCGCATGCACTGTGCTTCACCCACAAGGACCAGCTCAACCTGGATCTGCTGGGTTTCCTGCAATCCTGACCGGGGCCTTCCATGGACAAGAACGACGTCAAGAAAAGACGCATGGCGCAATTGGCGACGCCCAGCGCACTCGGTGCGCAGGCGACCAAGGATATTTCGGCCGGACTGAACATCCTGCTGGCGGATATTTTTGCGTTGTATCTGAAGACCAAGAACTTCCACTGGCATATGTCGGGGCCGTATTTCCGCGACTACCACTTGCTGCTGGACGATCAGGCCGATCAGATCCTCGCCATCACCGATCCGGTCGCCGAACGCGTGCGCAAGATCGGTGGAACCACATTGCGTTCCACCGGGCAGATCTGCGGCCTGCAGCGCTTGTCGGATAACGAAAGCGACTATGTCACGCCGGCCGACATGCTGGCGGAACTGCATGAAGACAACATGCGCCTAGTCGGCTACATGCGCGCCACGCACGTCGTCTGCGACGAGCATGGCGACGTCGCCACCGCCAGCTTGCTGGAAAACTGGATCGATGAAGCGGAGCAGCGCGCCTGGTTCCTCTTCGAATCCGGACGGCATGGTTGACGCGCGCCTGAAACAGGTCGGTCGGCATTGAGAGGATAGGCACGCTCCCCGGAGCCGTGCTTATCCTCTTTTTGTTTGTGTTTCGTATGCGTTACTTTGCCCGCGCCAGCTTGCCCAGCGTCAGGCGCAGGTTGCCGTGCAGCATGGTGGTGTCGGGCGAATCGTGCAGCGCCGCCAGATATTTCCGGCGGAACTCGGGCTGGCTTGCTTGCGCCGGTCCTATCAGTCCTTCCACGGATTGCCTGAACGCCGCGACCGCGGTATCGTCGATCGCCTCCTTGTCGTCCAGCCGCTCGTCCAGCGCCACCATGAATTCCGAGAGCACGCGCAGCCATGCGAAATCGGGATGCATCGTCACCAGTTGGAGGTGCTCGAAGGGATTGCCGACTTCGCCGAAGCTTTTTGATTGAATGTCGATCAACTGCTTGTGCATCTTGCGCAGGTCTTTCG
The DNA here is from genome assembly GCF_000577615.1 of Herbaspirillum sp. RV1423. GTDB lineage: Bacteria > Pseudomonadota > Gammaproteobacteria > Burkholderiales > Burkholderiaceae_D > Herbaspirillum. The sequence continues at coordinate 122,734 of NZ_CBXX010000020.1, read as the reverse complement.
CCAACTGTTCGAGTTGCCGGCGATTGGTATCTTCGGGATGGTGCATTGGCGTTTCCTGATGTTCTGGGGAAGGATGGGGATGACGCGATTCTAACGCTTCGTCGCCGCTTGTCGGTAGTCCGACAATCCGACAATCCGGCAAGCGGATCGCGCCTCAGCGGCTTCTTGCCCTCGAAATCTGCAGCCGTTCTGCCGCACGCACCAGATCCGCCAGCGTCTTCGCCTCCATCTTGTCCATGACGCGGCGCTTGTGGACCTTGGCGGTGATTTCGCTGATGCCCAGTTCGGTGGCGATCTGTTTGTTGAGCAAACCGCCGATGGCCAGTTCAAGCACCTCGCGTTCGCGCGGCGTCAGCTTTTCGAGCCGCTGCGTCGACGCCGCGTGCTCGGCGCGCGAAGCCAGGTTTTTTTCCGCTGCCGCCAACGCTTCTTCGACGGCATGGAGCAACTGGTCGCTGTGGATCGGTTTGGTGAAAAATTCCCGCGCGCCTGCTTTCATCGCCTGGACCGTCATCGGTATGGTGCCGTAGCCGGAAATGAAGATGACGGGAATCGCATCGCCTTTTTCTTCCAGCTTCCTGACCACGTCAAAGCCGTTCGACACCGGCATCTTCATATCGAGAATCAGGCAGCACGGCACGCTGGGCAGCGGCTTGCCGAAGAACAGGCTGGCCGAGGGAAAGTCCGTCACCGTATAACCGGCGGAGGAAAGCAGGCGGACCAGCGACGCTCTGACCTTGTCGTCGTCGTCGACAACAAAAACAATTCTATCCATGGTGTGTTCCTGTCACAGTTGTTGCACCACGAGTTGCACCACGAGCACGGCTTGTGATTCTTACGGGAAAGCATCGACGGACATCCGGAGGGCAAGGCAATGTCCGCAGAGCCTCATGATGTTCATTCAGCATGCGTTTTTCTTGTACAAAGCTGCTGTTTTTTGTACAGAAAGCGTTGACGTCGGCGACCGATGGCCGTCGGCATCTTCTTGCCGACACCCCCGTCAGAATGCACCCGCCGATCCGGCATTGCAAGCTATGCCAAACTGACAACTATCTCTTCGGATAATTACCTCGCGCGCTGGGCGATGTTATCGTAATAACCTTGCACCTGCGTCGCCGGATCGTCGACCGGCGGTGCCGCCGCACCGACGCTGGACAGGAGAACGGAACATGAATACCCCTCGCCGCAATTCGCTGCAGGCAACCAGCCTGGCCTTTCTGGCCGGGTATGTGGATACCCTCGGCTTCATCGCGCTGTTCGGCTTGTTCACGGCACACGTGACGGGCAATTTCATTCTCATCGGCGCCGCGCTGGCAGATGCATCGCAGATGTCGATCCTGCTCAAATTCCTGGCGTTTCCCGCCTTCATTGCCGGCGTGGCCGGCGCGCGTCTGTTCATCGTTGCCGTGGAACGGCGCAAAGGCCCCGCGCTGGCGCTGGCCTTGTCGTTGCAATTGCTGCTGCTGGCCGGCTTCATGATCTTCGGCCTGTTGGCCGAGCCGATCGGCGCCACGGTGTCTCCCTACGCGATGGCGGCCGGCTTGCTGGGCACTGCCGCGATGGGCGTGCATAGCGCGGTCAGCCGATTGTTGCTGGGACATCTCGCGCCGACGTCGATGATGACCGGCAACGTCACGCAAGTCGTCATCGACACGGTCGACGTATTGCGCGGCGCGGGCGATGGCGCCACCGGCGAGCGCTGCAAGAAATTCTTCTGGCCCATTCTGGCCTTCGGCATCGGAGCGATCATGGCGGCGTTCGCTTATCACGCCTTCGGCTTTGCTGCGCTGACGGTGCCGATCCTGATTCTGCTGGGCCTGATCCGGCTCGACAGAAGCGAAGCCCGGCAAGCCGCCGCCGCCCCTGCCGGCACCGCGGCGTCATGAACAAGGCGCGGCTGGAAGCTTTCAGCGACGGCGTGATCGCCATTGCCATCACGATCATGGTGCTGGGTTTGCAAATGCCGCGCGGCGCGTCGCTTGCCGATCTGCTCAAGCTGATGCCGCAATTGTTCAGCTACGTGCTCAGTTTCATCTACGTCGGCATCTACTGGGTCAATCATCATCATTTGCTGCAGTTGGCCAACCGGGTCAACGGCAAGATCCTCTGGGCCAACCTGCATCTGCTGTTCTGGCTGTCGCTGATTCCTTTCGTCACAAACTGGGTCGCCGAGCACCACCGCGATCCGGTGCCGGTGGCCTCTTACGGCGCGGTGTTGCTGATGTGCTCGGTATCGTTCTTCCTGCTGAGGTGTGCGCTGATTGCCAATGAGGGCGGCGAGTCCCGATTGGCGAAGACCGTCGGCAAAGGCGTGAAAAATATAGGATCGATGGTGCTGTATGCGCTGGCCATTCCGTTGTCGCTATGGAGCCCGCTGCTCGGTACCGCCATCTACGTGGTGCTCGCCGTGCTCTGGTTCATCCCCGATCACCGGCTGGAGAACTTGCCGCCGCGGTCCGGCTAGCCGCCAATATCATTAAGCGTCTGGCAGACGAAACGGATTTCTGTGAGGACGATACCGATATACTCCGCAATGGATGGGGCGCAAGAGAAACAACTCTGGTGATGTCAGCGGAAAATATATCGGCAAAATAACCGGCAAAATTGTTTTTTGTTTATGCTGTTTTTTATATTAAAAATGATTAAAATCAGTATCTTATAAAAATTAATTAACGGCAAAATAACCGGCAAAAATGTACGACTCTCCTCATCAATTCGAGCCTTTGTTGCCAACGGTCAACAAAGATGTTCTTCTGCACAAAGCCAGCGGTATTGTTCAATCCGCAATTGCCCTGACATCGGTTGGTCACCGCTCGAGTCGCGATGCAGTAAGAGAGCTCGTCAGATCAATCAATTCCTACTACAGCAACCGGATCGAAGGGCAAGGAACTCATCCCGCCAACATTGAGAGAGCGTTGAATCAGGACTTTTCCAACCAGCCCGATATCGCGCAACTCCAACGCATTGCATTGGCTCATATTGACGCTGAAAAAGAACTGGAGCGGCGTGTAGAAGAAGGGCAAAGCGCTGTTCAGTCCGATTTCTTGCTGGCCGCGCATGAAGCGCTCTACTCCAGGCTATCCCAAGCTGATCGAACGACAAAAGACGGTCACATAGTTGAGCCAGGAGCATTAAGAACAAAGGCTGTAAAAGTGGGAAGACATGTCCCTCCTGCTCCCGAATCCGTACCACTGTTCCTGAAGCGGATGGATGAGGTTTACGGTCAAGAAAAGGGATGGGAACGAAAGCTCATTGCAATCGCCTGCTTGCACCATAGAGCCGCGTGGGTGCATCCATTCGTTGACGGTAACGGGCGTGCTACCCGTCTTCAGACACATTGCGCCCTTTGGCCCTTGTCCGGAGGTTTGTGGTCCTCGAGCAGAGGCTTGGCCCGAGCGCAACAGGATTACTATGCCAGGTTAATCAATGCCGATGCGCCCAGGCGAGGGGATCTGGATGGACGAGGTAACTTGACGGCAGCCGGTCTTACCGAATGGGTCGACTTCTTTCTCGGTGTATGCGAAGACCAGGTGAACTTCATGACTCGCATGTTGGATCTGGATGGTATGAAGCAGCGTATCGAGGCTCTCATCACCTATCGCGCCGCGCATGATAAAGAAATTCGACCGGAAGCGATTTTGCCGCTTCATCATCTCTTCGCCGCAGGTCCAGTATCGCGGGGGGATTTTGTTCAAATGACCGGTTTGGGAGAGCGAACCGGTAGAACTTTATTGGCGCGATTATTGGCGACCAAATTGGTGGTAAGCGATTCAGCACGTGGGCCGGTCCATTTTGGCCTCCCTCTGGATGCACTTTATCTATTGCTTCCTGAACTGTATCCCGAGGCGAATACCAGGAATCCGGAGAGCTAATGCGATCAAGACGAAACGGATTTCCCTGATTTCTTCCCCGTTTCCGCGGAAGAGCTTGCCATCACATGCTCAATCCCCCAAATCCACAATCCCCGTCGAAGCAATCTCCCCCGGCGTCTCATAAAAACTCGCCACCCACGCCGACCGGACGCCGATGTCATTGAGCGTCCGGCAGACGAAGTTGATTGATCCTTTGTCCAACCCGGCAAATGGATCGTCCAATAAATTCACCGCCGCCCCCGCGGCAAATGCTCCCGCCAGATACACCTTGCGCTTGCTTCCGGTCGACAGCATGAACAGCTTCTTCTCCACATGCGGCGTCAGCGACAGGCCTTCCAATAATGCTGGCAGTGCTGCATCGTCAAAGTCGGGAAACCTCGCCCGCACCGATGCAAAATATTCCGGCACCGTCATCTGGTCGAATGCTTCCGTGCGCGGGTCGACGTAGTAGACCTGTTGCTTGTATTGCGCAGATTGTTCGTCCAGGCTGATGCCGTTGATGGCCAACCGACCGCTATGCGCTTGCAGTTCGCCGGCCAGCAGGTGGATCAGGCTGGTCTTGCCGCGACCGTCGCCGCCGCGGATGAGGGTGACGCCGGCGAGGATGTCCAGCGAGAGATCGTTGAACAGTTCGCGCTCGGGGTAGTTGAAGGTCAGGTGCGTGGCTTGCAGGATGGTCGGGCTGGTCATCGGGATCGGGTGGCTGGCGTGGTGGTTGGCGTCGTCGCTGACGACGCTGCATAGAAGAGAACGAGAAAGAGGAAGAGAAAGAAGCGATTGTAAATCAGCGCGCTTGCTTCATTTGCGTCTCACGTCGCTCATGTCGCTCACGTCGATTCGTCCGCCGCCGCATGCGGGTGGCGCAAGGTAATCGTGATCTCCCCGTTCCTTTCCATCATCGCGCGCGCCACCTGCTCCAGCGTCGCGCCGTCATCCTTCTTGCGCAGCGCTACGTCGATGTCGCGGTCGCTGATCAGGCCGGCGCGCATCTGGCGCCGGTCTTTGCGGCCGTCTTTGACCAATACCCGTTCGGTGCCGCTGATGAGGTCGTCGAGCCATGCCCAGCGCGTGACCAGCACGCCGATCAGCCGGTGCAGCAACACCAGCACGGCGCCCGCCGCGAGCGTGGGCAGCATGGGCGAGGCGCCGACGATGGCGCGGCTGAGGATGGCGCCGAGCAGCACCGTGATGCACAGGTCGAAGGCGCTGCGCTGGCCGAACGAGCGGCGGCCGGCGATGCGCAAAAAGATCAGCGTGAAGCAGAACACGATCAGTGCGCGGATGGCCATGGCGGTCGCGCCGATCTGGTCGGATGCGCCGATGAGTTCGTTGAAGTCGTGCATGGATTTCCTCGATTGCGGTTGTCAGGATGGCGGCTGGGCCGAGAGGCGATTGTAATTCACTGCGGAGAACGTAATACCGTTCAGTTAAGTCCATTTTCCTCAAGCCGTCGTCCCGGCGAACGCTGGGGCCCAGTGTCGTGAAGACGCTCGCTACGACGCTGGGTCCTGACTTTCGTCAGGACGACGGCGATATTATTTTCCATCGATAGGTATTCCACTCTCCGTCGTCCCGGCGCACGCCGGGACCCAGTGTCGTGAAGACGCTCGCTACGACGCTGGGTCCTGACTTTCGTCAGGACGACGGCAATATTATTTTCCGTCGACAGGAATTCCATTCTCCGTCGTCCCGGCGCACGCCGGGACCCAGTGTCGTGAAGACGTCCGCTACGACGCTGGGTCCTGACGCTCGTCAGGACGACAGTCATACAGGAGAGGCTTGATTGAACGGCGTTACCGCGGAGAACGTCAGATAATGATTGACGTTCATTTTCGCAGTACGGTAACCTGCTTCGTCCCCGAGAAAGAGGGGAACGAGTTTTGCAGCTCGATTTGCACAAGGCGGGCAACCGCCGACCGGCGGTTTTTTACGCCCGCACCACTACGTCCTATGGGCGGCAGTGGTGAGGAGGCTTCGGCCTCCCGGTTTCCTTGTGCGCCGGTCTGCAAACCTTGCCATTTGCCGCCCTCCTCGTTTTGCAGCGGGGATGCGGTTCAATCACCGTACAGGGAGGCAGACATGCCTGACTTCGACACGTCCCATCAAGCAACTATCCAACCGACGCACCGGGATTTCCGCTGGATCAACGGTCCGGGCCGCGACGCACCCTTGGCTGACTTTGTCGAGATGACGCGCGACGTTGCTGCCGGGATTCACACCTGTCTCCAGATTTTCGCGGCCAGCGAGCTGGAGCGCGTCGCCAACGCCGATGCCGACCCGGGTGCGGAATCGGCGCCGGCGGTCGGCAAGAGCGATGCCGAGAATCTGCTGCGCCAGGCGGCAGAGGCGCGCATCCGCCGGTTGACTGATTCCGTTTAGTTTCTTTTAGCCGTCGTTTCCGCAAACGGGGGGCTTGTGTTGTGACAGGCGCCGATACGACACTGGGTCCTGACGTTCGTCAGGACGACGGCAATATTATTTTCCGTCGATAGGCATTCCATTCTCCGTCGTCCCGGCGCACGCCGGGACCCAGTGTCGTGAAGATGCTCGCTACGGCACTGGGTCCTGACTTTCGTCAGGACGACGGCAATATTATTTTCCATCGATAGGCATTCCATTCTCCGTCGTCCCGGCGCACGCCGGGACCCAGTGTCGTGAAGACGTCCGCTACGACACTGGGTCCTGACTTTCGTCAGGACGACGGCAGTATTATTTTCCGTCGATAGGAATTCCATCCCCCGTCGTCCCGGCGCACGCCGGGATCCAGTGTCGTGAAGATGCTCGCTACGACACTGGGTCCTGACTTTCGTCAGGACGACGGCAATATTATTTTCCGTCGATAGGAATTCCATCCCCCGTCGTCCCGGCGCACGCCGGGATCCAGTGTCGTGAAGATGCTCGCTACGACACTGGGTCCTGACTTTCGTCAGGACGACGGCAATATTATTTTCCATCGATAGGCATTCCATTCTCCGTCGTCCCGGCGCACGCCGGGACCCAGTGTCGTGAAGACGTCCGCTACGACTCTGGGCCCTGACTTTCGTCAGGACGACGGCGATATTATTTTCCGTCGATAGGCATTCCACTCTCCGTCGTCCCGGCGCACGCCGGGACCCAGTGTCGTGAAGACGCTCGCTACGACTCTGGGCCCTGACTTTCGTCAGGACGACGGCGATATTATTTTCCATCGATAGGCATTCCATTCTCCGTCGTCCCGGCGCACGCCGGGACCCAGTGTCGTGAAGACGCTCGCTACGACACTGGGTCCTGACTTTCGTCAGGACGACGGCGATATTATTTTCCATCGATAGGCATTCCATTCTCCGTCGTCCCGGCGCACGCCGGGACCCAGTGTCGTGAAGATGCTCGCTACGACACTGGGTCCTGACTTTCGTCAGGACGACGGCAGTATTATTTTCCGTCGATAGGAATTCCATCCCCCGTCGTCCCGGCGCACGCCGGGATCCAGTGTCGTGAACACGTCCGCTACGACGCTGGGTCCTGACTTTCGTCAGGACGACGGGGCATAAGACAGGCATTTTTGGCGTGGATGTCTCGCCCCAAACCGTTGTCACGCAGGTAATGCCGAAACGGCATGGGACTTTCCCATGCCGTATTTGTATAGTGTCATGCCGGAAAGTACACATCGCCGGACGGCATCACAGAGTCTTCCAAAGCAGCGGCATTCAAGCCAAAAAATCAGGGAAAAGCGCGGGAAACAATGGAAATCAAATGGGTGGAGGACTTCTTGTCCGTGGTGGAGACGCTGAACTTCAGCCGTTCCGCCAAGCTGCGCAATGTGACGCAACCGGCCTTCGGCCGCCGCATCCGTTCGCTGGAGGCCTGGCTCGGCGCCGAGCTGTTCGACCGTTCCACCTATCCTTGCGCCTTGACGCGGGCGGGCGAGTCCTTCGTGCCGATCGCGCGCGAGATGCTCAGCCAGTCGACCCAGGCGCGCCTGATCCTGCGCGGCCAGTTGGCCGGGGCGCAGGCGGTGGTCAAGTTCGCCATGCCGCATACGCTGCTGCTGACCTTGTATCCCAAGCTGCTGTCCGAAATCGAGCAGGCCACCGGCCCGATGGCGACCACCGTGCAGGCCACCAATGTGCACGATGCCGTTATGGCACTGGTCGAGCGCAATTGCGACTTGCTGATCTGTTATCACCATCCGCAGCAGGGCATCGATCTCGACAGCGAGCGCTACACCATGTTGTCGCTCGGCAAGGAGCCGCTGCGCCCTTACGTCAAAACCGTCGGCAAGGGCTTGCCCAAGTATGCGCTGCCGGGCACGGCGGCGGAGCCGGTGCCTTTCCTGAGTTATTCTTTCTATTCGTCGCTCAGCCGCATCGTTGAGAAACAACTGAGCGCCAGCCCGCGTCCGGTGCATGTGTTCCGCCGCTTCGAATCCGACCTTGCCGAGGGCTTGAAGAGCATGGTGCTGGAAGGCCACGGCGTGGCTTGGCTGCCGGCCAGCGCGGTCACGCGTGAAGTGGCCGAGGGCAAGCTGACGCTGGCGATCGCGCCCAACGACAACGAGGCCTTGTCGAGCGGCCTGTGGAGCGACGAGATGGACATCCGCGTCTATCGCCGCATCGACGATGCGCGGCCCGACCTGGATCGCATCTGGGCTTGCCTGAGCGCGGCGCATGCGGTGCGCTGAGCTGAGCGCAGTCGTCCGGTTCCCGGCAAGCATCCGTTTTTGCATCAACCATCATTTTGAAGAGGACCATCGTGAAGCTCATCACCAACCAGCAAGTCAGCGAACTCGTGACCACGGCCGAGGCCGTGCAAGCCATGCGCGAAGCCTTCGCCGCCGCCGGCAGCGGCGCACAGCAGGCGCGCGTGCGCACCAGCGCCTCCAACGGCGTGATGTTGTCGATGATGGGCGCGGTGATTCCCGACGCCGGCATCGCCGGCGCCAAGGTCTACACCACCGTCAAGGGCGCGTTCAAGTTCGTCATCACCTTGTTCTCGACCGAGACCGGCGCGCCGCTGGCGACCATCGAAGGCGACACCATGACCGGCCTGCGCACCGCCGCGGCGACCGCCGTGGCCTGCGACGCGCTGGCGCGCAAGGATGTCGGGACGCTCGCCGTCATCGGCACCGGCGTGCAGGCGCGTTCGCATATCCCGGCGCTGTTGCAGGTGCGCAAGTTCAAGGAAATCCTGATCGCCGGCCTCTCCGGCCGGCAGGAACTGGCCGATGAAGTCACCGCCGCCTACGGCGTTCCCGCCCGCGTGGTGGAGATCGACGAGGCGGCGCGTCAGGCTGACGTGCTGGTGACGGTGACGCGTGCGACGACGCCGCTGTTCTCGGGCGACCTGATCAAGCCGGGCGCGTTCGTCGCCGCCGTCGGCGCCAGCAAGGCCACCGTGCGCGAGTTGGACGACCTCGCCATCAAGCGCGCCGCCGCGCTGGTGGTCGAGTGGAAGCCGCAGGCGCAGATCGAAGCCGGCGACCTGGTGCAATGCGCGCCGGGCGCCTTCGACTGGAACGACGTATGGGAGCTGGGCCAGGCCGTCGACGGCAGCATGGGGTATCGGCGCAAGGAGGGCGACATCGTGATCTACAAGGCCATCGGCATCGGCCTGGAAGACGTGGCGCTGGCGGGATTGGCGTATCGCAAGGCGGCGGCCTGGCACGGCTGGTGACGACGGTTTGCGATGAGCGGCAGGCGGGTGGGTAATAGCGGCACTGCGGCTTTAGGGCCTGATTGTTTTCCAGGCCGTCGGCCGAGGCCCAGTGTCGTGAAGATGGTCGATACGACGCTGGGTCCTGACTTTCGTCAGGACGACGGCAATATTATTTTCCATCGATAGGCATTCCATTCCCCGTCGTCCCGGCGTGCGCCGAGGCCCAGTGTCGTGAAGATGGTCGATACGACGCTGGGTCCTGACTTTCGTCAGGACGACGGCGATATTATTTTCCATCGATAGGCATTCCATTCCCCGTCGTCCCGGCGTACGCCGAGGCCCAGTGTCGTGAAGATGGTCGATATGACGCTGGGTCCCGACTTTCGTCAGGACGACGGCGATATTATTTTCCATCGATAGGCATTCCATTCCCCGTCGTCCCGGCGTACGCCGAGGCCCAGTGTCGTGAAGATGGTCGATACGACGCTGGGTCCTGACTTTCGTCAGGACGACGGCGATATTATTTTCCATCGATAGGCATTCCATTCCCCGTCGTCCCGGCGTGCGCCGAGGCCCAGTGTCGTGAAGATGGTCGATACGACGCTGGGTCCCGACTTTCGTCAGGACGACAGTGGTGATGCCAACGCTCCTCATCGACGCGAATGCTGACACGATCGCTCCAACAGGAGTAAGCTGACTTTTATCCGGCAGTTGCGCGCGCCTGGAGGCGTGCCGCAAGCGAGCCTGAAGGAGAACGCCATGTCCGCCCGTCCGTCATCCCCCGCCGTCGATCCGAACGCCGATGCGCCGCTCGATCCCGCTCACGAGTACGAAGAATCGACCGAAACCAAACTGGACCATACGCGCCCGCCGCATCACGAGCAGGCCGCCGGTATTTTGAAAAAGCACAAGGACGAACCGCAGATCTCGATCGGCGACGATTGAGCAATCCTGCGTCGCACGATAAAGCCGTTCGGTTAATGTCTATCGCCGTCGTCCCAGCGAAAGCTGGGACTCAGTGTCGTAAAGGGAGGCGATACGACATTGACTCCTGACCTGCGTCAGGGCGATGGTTGCATAGCGCCTGCAATGCGCTCAGACGCCGTCCGGGGTCGGGGTCTTCGGTTCCTTTTGCTCAGGCGGATTCATTTCGCCACGGTGCCAGCGGCGACCGAAACTGCGCATGCCCTGCTTGAATTTTTCACGTTCTTCTTCGCTCATCTGTTCCCAGCGCTGACGGTGATGACCGCCGCGCCAGCCGCCGCGTCCGCGAAAACCGCCGAACAGGATGCGGCACAGCACGAACAGGCCCAGCGCCTGCAGGAACGCAATCTGGCGAACCCCGGGGAACAGAGAAGGCAACAGCCAGTTCCACAGCGACATGACGATCCAGCCGAGGGCCGCGGCGGCGGCGATGACCAGGATCGGGATCAGGATTTTCCAGTACTTGCGTTGACAGCTCATGATGTCCTCCTTTACGTGGTGCGAGTGAGCGAGTTAAAAAAAAGCGAAGCCCGACGATTTGCGTCGGTCATTCATTCCAGTTCGTCGTACAGCGCCTGCAGGCGTGAGCGCAGGTGCAGCACCGCGTAGCGCTTGCGCGCCAGCAGCGTGTTGACGCCGACGCCGGTTTCCGCGGCCAGCTCCTTGAAGCTGCGCCGTTCCAGTTCGTGCGCGATGAAAATGTCGCGCTGTTCCTCCGGCAACTCGTCCAGCGCGTCGTGCAGCTCGGCCAGCAACAGCGTGCGCGCATAGGCGGCCTCGGGATTGACGTCGGCGTCGCTGATGGCGATCGGCAGCAACTGGTCGAGCCAGCCGTCGTCGTCCTCGTCGTCAGTGCCGATGCCGGCATCCGGCAAGGGCTGTTCCCTTTTCTTGCGGAAACGATCGACGATGCGGTTGCGCGCCACGCGGAACAGCCAGGCGCCGACCTGCTCGATCGGCTCGGGCAGGCGACAGGCTTCCACCAGTTCATAAAAGACATCTTGCAGGATGTCCTCCGCCTCGCTCGGGTCCGGCACGCGCGTGCGGATGAAGTTGCGCAGGCGTGAACGCTCGCGCAGCACGGTGTCGGTGATGTGTCGGTCGGCTTCGGCCATCGGGTTGGAAGGCGGCGTTGTTTCCATGCTGTGAAGACGGATCACAGCGGCGAATATTGCAAGCCGCCCAAAATAATTTAGTCTTCCTGCTTGCGCCGGACCAGCAGGCGCTGCGGTCCCGCGCCCTGCACCGCCAGCTTGTCGAGCGGATTGCGCAGGCGGCAGCGGTCAAGGGAGAGGCAGCCGCAGCCGATGCAGTCGTCCAGCGTGTCGCGCAACTTCTTGAGTTGCGCCATGCGTTCGTCGAGTTCGGCGCGCCAGCCGGCCGAGAGGCGTTCCCAGTCGGCACGGGTCGGCGCGGCGGTCGACGGCAGAGTGGCCAGGGCCGCTTCGATCTCGCCCAGCGCGATGCCGACGCGTTGCGCGACGCGGATGAAAGCGATGCGGCGCAAGACTTCGCGCGCATAACGGCGCTGATTGCCGCCGGTGCGCGTGCTGCTGATCAGGCCCTTGGATTCGTAGAAGTGCAGCGTCGACACCGCCACGCCGCTGCGCCTGGCGACCTCGCCGACGGATAGCATGGGCGCGATGCCCGCTTGTTCCAATGAGTACATCGATTTCCTCTTGACCTGAATATTACTTGAGGTTTTAGACTGCGATGGCTTGTCATTCTATAGGAGAAACCGCATGTCTTCCGCAAGTCCGTTTGCGTCGCCGTCGGCGCATCCCTCCATCTTTCGCATCAACCGGTTCGCCGTCCCCGCCGCTTCGCTTGATATCTTCAGCAGGCAGCTTGCGTATGTGCACGGCATCTTCTCCGATTTGCCGGGCCTGTTGCAGCAATACATCCTGACCCAGGCCGGCGGCGCCGCGGAATTCAATGTCGTCACCTTCCTGGAGTGGGAGAACGCCGACGCCATGGCGGCAGCGCATGAGGTTGTGCAAAAGACATTTGCCGCGGACGGCTTCGATCCGAAGAAGATGGTGGACGAGCTGGGCATCCGCACCGATCAGGGTTTTTATCGCAAGGTGTGAGCGCAGCTTGTTTCTTTGTCATTGTCGTTTTGCCATGCTGCTTTGCGGCGTGATGGCAATTGCCGTCGTCGAAACGCGATGTCATCTGTTTTAGGGATATACAGCCGCGCCGGATAGTCTTACATTCTGTGGTTCAGGGCTCGGAACAACAGGAAAGAGCGGCGATGGACGTTTTGCGAGGAGCAAGCAGCGACACACCCAGTTTCAGTCTCGACGGCGCCGGTCGGCAAGGCTGCGCTGCGGGCGACTCTGCGCGCTTGCCCGGGCATCCCGTGAGCGAGCCGGATGAGCGCCTCGGCAAGTTGCTCTGGAACGTCGCCTCGCTCGCCGGCGCGATGTGCGAAGCGCCCATCGTCATGGTGTCGCAATTGCGCGGCCAGTTCGATTGCACCGACAGCGGCGCGTTGTCGCTGACGGCGGCCGTCGCGCTCGACAGCGATGTCGACCGGCGCCGTCAATGGTGGCGGTTCTCCGGGCAGTCGGGCATCGTTTGCAGCAACGCCGATTTCAGCTTGTGCGAATCCGCTGTCCGCACGCCGGAGCGCATCACCGAAATCAGCGACCTCAGCCTCGTCAAGCGTTTCGGCCGTCACGGCATGGCCAGGGGGCCGACGGGCATCCGCTTTTACGCCGCCGTGCCCCTGAGCAGCGTGCGCGGCGATCTGCTCGGCACGCTGTGCGTGCTCGACCGCCGGGCGCGCCTGCTTGAACCGCATCAACGCACCGGGCTGCACTTGCTGGCGCAACAATTCGTCACCCAGTTGGACCTGCACCGCGACCTGCAGCAATTGCAACGCCAGACCCTGACCGATCCCCTGACGGGCGTCGGCAACCGGCGCGGTTTCGACCGCCGCCTGCGCGAAGAATGGGCGCGTCATCTGCGCAGCGGCGAAGCGTTGTCGCTGCTGATGATCGACGTCGACATGTTCAAGCAATACAACGACACCTACGGCCATCCGGCCGGCGATGTGGTGCTGGGCCAGTTGTGCGAACTGCTGCACATGCCCTTGCGGGCCAGCGATTTCATTGCGCGGTTCGGCGGCGACGAGTTCGCCGTGATCCTTCCCAACACGCCGCAGGCCGGCGCGCACCTGGTGGTCCAGCGCATCCAGAGCATGCTGAAAACGGCGCACTGGCCGCATCGTCCGCTCAGCGTCAGCGCAGGGGTCGCCACATTGTCGCCGGGCGAGGTCTGCGATTTTTCCATGCTGCTGCAACGCGCCGACGAGGCGATGTATGCCTGCAAGCGCGGCGCTCGCAAAGACCGTGCGGATATTTAGTCCATTGACGTTTTGGCGTCGAGCGCAGCCATCAGCATCTGCCCCATGATCTCGGGCCGGCCCCGGAAGATGGTCTGCACGGCATCGACGCCGGTCAGCGCGCGGCGCAGCGCGTTGCGTTCGGCGTGATCGTCGGCCAGCCTGACCGAGGCCTTGACGTAGTCGTCCACCGTCGGCGTCGTCAGCCATGACGGAAACTTCAACCGTCCGAACAAGCCTTCATCGATATGCTCATGCACCTCGGGCCCGGTCTTGCACACGCCGACCAGGCCGGCGCCGACCGTGTCGATGATGCCGTTGGTATTGCCGAACGGGAAAGGATTGATGAACATGTCGCAACCGGCGATCACCTGCATGTAGGCGCTGTAATGCTGGTGCGGATAAACGGTGGCGGCGTCGCCGAGGAACTGGCCGATCACGCGCCTGACCTGCGGATAGATCAGCATGCCCTGCGCCTGGCCGATCAGGAAGTGGAAACGGATCTTGCTCTTCGCCTCGCGCAGGATGCGCTGGCAGGCCAGCAGGAAATCCGGGTTGAGCTTCATCGTGGTCGCGGCCACGACGATCCGCACCGTTTCCGGTTCTTCGCGGATCTGCGTCGGCAAGCTCAGTTCATCGGCCAGCGCCGATGCACGGTAAGGCATGCCGTCGCTCGGCAGGCGCAGCAACTGTTCGCTGAAGCAGGCCGGGTCGCCGACGTAATCGTCCTCCACCACCACATAATCCATTTCCGGCGAATGCGACGTGGCCGGATGGCCCAGCGCCATCGCTTGCACCGGCGCCAGCCGCAGGTTGCTCAGATACATGGTCAGCGCGAACATGCCCACGCTCGGCATGTACAGCACCTGGGCCGACTTGTCCTGCGCCACGCCGCGAATCTGCGCCAACTGTTGCAGGACCTCGCCCGGCGCGATCTCGATGAACTCGTCGAACACCGCGCGCCCGGCATCGTCCACCGTGCCCGGATAGCCCATGCCGACCACGTGGAACAGTTCACGCGCCGCTTCCAGCGTGCGCGAGTGCGTGCGGTAGATGGAGTGCGCCGCGCTGAACCATTCCACCACGACCAGCAGGACCGGTTTGCCGCCGATGGTGCCGACGAGTGCAGGCGCCGACGCACCGAGCGGCGTCAGTCCGGCCCTGGCGATGCTGCGCCGGATCAGCGCATTGATCGGCTTCTTGATGTCGTGCTTGTCGGCGCGGCGCGCGTAGCTGCAATGCATGTAGACGTCGTGCAGGATGCCCGCCGGCAGGCCCGCCAAATCGTCGATCTGTTCCAGCCGCGCCGCCAGCCACGGCAGGATCTGCTCGCGCTTTTCATAGGCCACCGGCGTCGCCAGCAGGCGCGGCGACAGCAGCGCCAGGCACAGGCTGGCCACCAGCACCTTGTCGTGGGCCCAGAAGGCGTCGAGGTCCATCGGGATTTCCGACTCGGGCGAATACAGCAGGCAGAATTTGATCAGGTCGCGGTCGGCGATTTCGATTTCGCGCAGGTTGCCCTGGCCGCGCATGTTCCAAGCCCGCACCACGTGGTCGGCGTTGCGGAACGGGCTGGCCGCGAACAGGCTGGAGAGCCAGCGATGCATCAGCATCATCTGGCTGAAGCCGGGCTGGGAAAACTGCAATTCGCTGTCGGCGAACAGGCAGGAAATCGCGGCGGCGATGCGCGTGACCACGTGGTCGTTGAGCTCTTGCGGCAGCACGCTGCCCAGCGGTTTGGCGCTGAAGTTCTCGCCCGGCAGGCCGTAGTTGGCGTCGAGCCCGGACAACAGGTCCATCAGCTCGCGCGCGGCCGCTTCATGCTGGCGCGAATAGGCCAGGTATTCGAAATTTTCCAGCGAAAATCCCATGTCTCTTCCCTCAATGCCATTCAGTCAAGCGAGAAGCTCTACGGCTTCACCGCAAGCCTTGAAATGCCGTCAATGCCCTCAATACCGTCGATGTCATTAGTGCCGTCGTCCTGACGAAAGTCAGGACCCAGTGTCGTGTCTGCAGCGGTCACGACACCGGGTCCCGGCGCACGCCGGGACGACGGTCGGAATTCAGTCCTAATGCTGCTCTTCCGCTTCGAGCCCGGCCTGGCGCAACGCGTTGAGCACCAGCGCCAGCGCCAGAAAATGCCCTCAATGCCGTCGTCCTGACGAAAGTCAGGACCCAGCGTCGTGTTCGCGGCTGTCGCGACACTGGGTCCCGGCGTGCGCCGGGACGACGGTCGGAATTCAGTCCTAATGCTGCTCTTCGGCTTCGAATCCCGCTCCGCGCAAGGCATTCAATACTTGCGCCAGATGATCGCGTCCGCGCGTCTGCAGCACCAGTTCGATGTCCACGTTCTGCGCCGCCAGCATGGTGAAGGCGCGCTGGTGATGCACTTCGTCGACGTTGGCGCCGGCTTCGGCGACCGTGGCGGTGATGCGCGCCAGCACGCCCGGCACGTCGCGGGCGGAGACGCGCACCCGCGCCAGGCGGCCGGCGCGCACCATGCCGCGTTCGATGATGGCGGCCAGCAGCAGCGGGTCGATGTTGCCGCCCGACAGGACCATGCCCACGCGCTTGCCGCGGAAGCGTTCGGGATGGCGGATCAGGGCCGCCAGCCCGGCGGCGCCGGCGCCTTCGACCAGGGTCTTTTCGATTTCCAGCAGCATCAGCACGGCTTGCTCGATGTCGCCTTCATCGACCAGCAGCAGGTCGTTGACCTCGCGCGCGATGATCGCGCGCGTCAGCACGCCGGGCGTGGCGACCGCGATGCCCTCGGCGATGGTGCTGGTGCCGAGCGCGTGCGTGGTGCCTTGCACGGCGTTGATCATCGACGGGAAGCGCTTGGCCTGCACGCCGACGATATCGATATCGGGTTTGCGCGCGCGCGCCGCGACCGCCATGCCGGCCAGCAGGCCGCCGCCGCCGATGGCGACCACCAGCGTGTCGAGGTCGGGCACGGCGTCGAGCATCTCCAGCGCGATCGTGCCCTGGCCGGCGATGATGGCTTCGTCGTCGTAGGGATGGACGAAAGTCAGGCCGCGCTGCTGCGCCAGCGCAAAGGCATGGGCGCGCGCTTCTTCCAGCGTGTCGCCGTGCAGCACCACTTCGGCGCCGAAGCCGCGCGTGCGTTCGATCTTCACGCCCGGCGTGAAGCGCGGCATCACGATCAGGGCATGCAGGCCGAGGCGCTGGGCATGGTAGGCCACGCCTTGCGCATGGTTGCCGGCCGACATCGCGATCACGCCGCTCACGCCGGCGGCGGCCAGGTCGATCAGCTTGTTGCAGGCGCCGCGTTCCTTGAACGAGGAGGTGAATTGCAGGTTCTCGAACTTGAGGAAAACCTGGGCGCCGACGATCTCCGAAAGCGTGCGCGATTCGACGCACGGCGTATTGAGGATCTGGCCTTGCAGACGCCGGGCGGCGCGCTGGATGTCTTCGATGGTGGTCATGCGGTTCGCTCAAGTCTGCCAAAAACGGGGAGCAGACATTGTAGCGAGAGAGACGGCGGCTGCGGGAATGTATTTGCGCGGGTCGCGCCAGGTATTTTCCGCCGCCGGCCAGGGAGGGGGCAGGCTGGCATCGTTTAATTTACCGCAAAGTTTGCATCACTGTCGTCCTGACGAAAGTCAGGACCCAGCGTCGTATTGACGTTCTTTACGACACTGGGTCCCGGCGTGCGCCGGGACGACGGCAACAAAACAGATGCGACAGACGCAGGCTCAACGCAACTTGAAGATGCCGACGATCTGCGCCAGGTTGGCGGCCTGATCCTGCATGGCGCGCGCGGCGGCGGCGGCTTCTTCGACCAGCGCGGCGTTCTGCTGGGTGTTTTCGTCCATCAGCACGATGGCGCGGTTGACCTCTTCGATGCCGGTGCTCTGCTCGGTGCTGGCGGCGCTGATCTGGGCGACGATGTCGGTCACGCGGTGCACGCTGGCGACCACTTCGGACATCGTGGCGCCGGCGGTTTCGACCAGCTTGCTGCCGCTGTCGACCTTGTCGACCGAGGTGGTGATCAGCTCCTTGATCTCCTTGGCGGCCGAGGCCGAACGTTGCGCCAGGCTGCGCACTTCCGACGCCACCACCGCGAAGCCGCGGCCCTCTTCGCCGGCGCGCGCCGCTTCGACGGCGGCGTTCAGCGCCAGGATGTTGGTCTGGAAGGCGATGCCGTCGATCACGCTGATGATATCGACAATCTTCTTCGACGATTCATTGATGGCGCTCATGGTGTCGATCACCTGGCCGACCACGGCGCCGCCCTGGGTCGCCACTTCGGAGGCCGATACGGCAAGCTGGTTGGCCTGGCGTGCGTTGTCGGCGTTCTGCTTGACGGTGGAGGTCAGCTCTTCCATGGCGGCGGCGGTTTCTTCCAGCGCGCCGGCCTGCTGTTCGGTGCGCGACGACAGGTCGAGGTTGCCGTTGGCGATTTCGGTCGAGGCGGCGGCGATGGTGTCGGTGCCGGTGCGGACCTGGCCGACGATGTTGACCAGGTTGTCGTTCATGCCTTTGAGCGCGGCCATCAACTGGCCGGTTTCATCGCGCGATTCAACCGTGATGCGGGTGCCGAGGTCGCCTTGCGCGACGCGGCCGGCGACGTCGACCGCGGTCACCAGCGGCCGCGTGATCGAGCGCGTGATGATCACGGCCAGCACAATGCCGGCCAGCAACGCGACGGCGCCCAACGCGATCATCAGCGTGCGCGCGGTCTTGAAGAGCCTGTCGGCCTCCACCGTCAGGCTGGCGATGGCGTTGCTCTGCACGTTGGAAAGCTTCTCGATCGCCGCCAGGTAGATCTGGCTGTCCGGCATCAACTTCTCGTCGACGATTTTCTTGGCGGCATCTTCATTGCCGGCATCCTTTTCCTTGAAGACGGCGGTGTTGTCGGCGATCACCACCTTGCGGCGCTCATTGATCTCGTTGAGCATCGCTTTGCCCTGCTCGTCCTGGAACAGGGCTTCCAACTGCTTCACGTACTCGTTGTTCTTGGAAATGGTAGCGACGATCTGGTCCTTGTAGAACTTCTGCTGCACCGGATCGGCATTCTTGGCGGCGGCCACGATGCGGCCCACGTTGAGCTCGATCGATTTGTAAAAGGCATTGACCAGCCGTTCCTTGACCAGCGCGTCGTTGACCATGAAATCGGTCAGCTTGCCGACCGATTGGAGGCGCCAGACGCCGATCGCGGTGATGATGCTCATCAGCACCAGGACGGCGGCAAAGCCGATGCCCAGGCGCGTGCCTATTTTCAGATTTTTCATTTTTCCCTATCCCTTGAGGTTGCGCGCCCATCCGGTAAACGCAGGTGCAGCACCACTATAACGGGTCCGCTCAACGAGACTTGAGAAAAAAGCACATGCCGGTATGCAAGGCAGGAATACGATGGGCGGGCGGCCGGCGAGGGCGGCATTTCATTGCCGATACTGTTTTTGCAATTGAGGCAACAATGCCGACATGCGATATCTTGTCGCCAGGCATGGTTTCCGGGTGACAGGTTTTCGCAGCGCCGTTAAGCTGCTCGATCTGCGTGGGACTCCACCGACTTGACGGCAGCACCTCTCCGACCATGATCCGATATGCCAATACTTGAACGCGCCACCATCATTCCCAACTGCACGCCAGAAGAAGTGTTTGAATTCTGCCTGGACGGCGCCAATTTCCCCAAAATCTTCCCCGAGCCGGTGCGTCCCGTCGCCAAGCTCGATATTGCCGACCTGCGCATCGAGCAGGGCCGCGAGTTCCGGTTTTGGCACTGGATGTTCTGGTGCATTCCCGCCCGGTGGCGGGTGCGTATTGTCGAGGTCCGGCCCAACCGGCATTTCATCGACGAGATGCTGGACGGTCCGCTGAAATCGTTCCGCCATCAGCATATCGTCGCCGCGGCCCCGGGCGGGACGCTGTATACCGACCGCGTCGCCTACAGCGCCATCGGCGGCAGACTGGTCGAGAAACTGTTCGTGGATCGCTATATGGCGCGCATTTTCGATGCGCGTCATCGCAATATGCTGGCCCTGTTGAAGAAGCCGCAATGACGGCTCGCGACAGCGCGGCGTGGATAGTGCCGTCAGGCAAGGTTTTGGCGAACTATGCAGCAATAACATAACTTTGGTACTACTTTGCATAGCCTCGCGCCCGGTAACGAATTATCCTCGGTGTATTGAACACCACCACTCGGTATCTTCCGGAACAGCCGTCATGAAAGTCGAACAACTTGCGCCGCGCCCCTTGTCAGTCGGAGTGATCGGCGGCCTCGGCGCCATCGGCAGCGCCGATCTCTACGCCAAGGTGACCAAGGCGGCCGCCAAGGCCCCGCTCAAGGAGCGCGTCAAGGTCCTGTTCGGTCAGCAGGCCTTCGAAGACATCGACATGGCCGGCGCCGAAAACGCCCAGACCAACACGCGCAAGCTCTACGTCTTCGACATGCTGCGCGAGTTCGAGGGGCGCAAGACCGACGCCGTGCTGTTGCCCTGCTTCATCAGCCACACTTTCCTCGACGAGGTCCAGGCCGAGATCAGCCTGCCCATCATCGACATGATGGCCGCCATCCGCGCCAACTTGGCCCAGCGCCTGCCCGCGCCGCGCAAGATCGGCATCCTGACCTCCAGTTACGTGCGCAAGAAGGCGCTGTTCGAGAAGTATTTCGCCGACGACTGCCAGTTGGTCTATCCGTCCCCGGCGATCCAGCATGCCTGCCTGATGCGCGCGGTGTACGGCACCACCGGCATCAAGAACGGCTACCTCGACGGCGAGTCGATCGACCTGCTCCACCGCGCTTGCCAGGACCTGCTCGACCAGGGCGCGGAAGTGATCGTGCCCGGCATCACCGAGATTTCCACCGTGTCCGACGCGCTCGCCGCGCGCGGCATCCCCATCATCGACACCAACCGGATTTACGCGGAATCGGCCCTGAGCTTCAAGGCCGGACAGGTTGGGCGCTCCTTCAAGATCGGCGTGGTCGGCGGCGTCGGCCCGGCCGCCACGGTGGATTTCATCGAAAAGGTCATCAAGAACACGCCCGCCGCGCGCGACCAGGACCACATCAAGCTGGTGGTCGAGCACAACCCCAAGATTCCCGATCGCACCGACAACCTGATCGCCGACGGCGCCGATCCGACGGTGGCCATTTATGCCGCCTGCAAGCGCCTCGAGAACGACAACGCCGACATGATCGCGATCCCGTGCAATACCGCGCACGCCTTCGTCGAACGCATCCAGTCCTATCTGTCGATTCCCATCGTCAACATGCTGACCGAAACCGTCAGCTACATCGAACAGCAGCACGGCGACAAAACCTGCATCGGCCTGCTCGCCACCTCCGGCACCATCGCCAGCCGCGTCTATCACCAGATCATCGAGCGCAGCAAATTCCGCCTCGTGGCGCCGGACGCCGAGCATCAGGCCATCGTCATGGACGTGATCTACGGCGAGCACGGCGTCAAGGCCGGCTTCGTCAACGACGCCGCGCGCGCCAGGCTGAAGCAGGCGATTGCCTATCTGGTCGCCAACGGCGCCGACGTCATCGTGCTCGGTTGCACCGAACTGCCGTTGCTGATCTCCCAGGACGACGCGTTCGACATCGCCGGCAAGACGGTCCCGGTGCTCGACCCCACCGAAATCCTCGCGCGCCGATGCGTTGCGCTAGCCAGTCCGCAAGCTCGCAAGGGCGCCTGAAGCAAGCCAAGGTGTTGGCAAACTGCGACAAATGCCGGCGTCGCCGGCCTGACGGATTGTTGCCGGATTTTCATGCGTTGCACCAATCAGGGGTTCCCGGCTACCGGGTATGCACCAGCGCAGCGCCTGAGTGAGGCGCCGGGTCGTTTTTCTTCCTCCCATCCGGTCGCGTTCCAGACAGAAATCCAGCCCCTCGCCACCAATCTGTCGTCCTGACGAAAGTCAGGACCCAGCGTCGTTATCGGGCGTCTTCACGACGCTGGGCCCCAGCGCACGCTGGGACGACGAGGGGAAAGCAGGCTTCACTGAACGGTGCCATCGCATCGTCAGTCCACCACAACCGTCGTCCTGACGAAAGTCAGGACCCAGTGTCGTAGCGGACGTCTTCACGACGCTGGGTCCCAGCGTGCGCTGGGACGACGAGAGGGAAACAGGCTTCACTGAACGGTGCCATCGCATCGTCAGCCCGCCACAACCGTCGTCCTGACGAAAGTCAGGACCCAGCGTCGTTATCGGGCGTCTTCACGACGCTGGGTCCCGGCGTGCGCTGGGACGACGGCGGGGGAAACAGGCTTCACTGAACGGTATTACGCCCCCGCCGCGCGCTTCTTGCTGCGGCGCAATGCCCGCAGCAGCGCGGATATCCTGTCGCTGCAGCAACGGAAATCACGCTATCCCAACGTTTTCCCTCGCGTCTTTCAGGACGAGTGTGGCACGATAAATGCATGTCTACGGCAATGTATACATTGGTGCCTACATTGAAAGGAACAACGATGAACAAGTCTTTCCCCCTGTTTCAGCGTCTTCTCCAGCAACTGATCGCGGCCGGTCTGCTGACCGGCGTCGCCTTGTCCGCCTTCGCCGCGGTCATCAATATTTCTCTCGACGACGACCCCGGCAAGCTCGATCCGACGCAATCGTCGATGATCGTCGAGCGCATGGTCTACCAAAGCATCTACGACAAGCTGGTCGATCTCGACGAAAACGGCAAGATCGTGCCGATGCTGGCGCAGCGCTGGACCATCTCCGACGACCAGAAGACCTATACGCTGTACCTGCAAAAAGGCGTGAAATTCCAGGACGGCACGCCGTTCAACGCCAAGGCGGTGGAATTCAACCTGCTGCGCGGCCAGGAGAAAAACTCCCTGCGCCGCAACGACCTCAAGTACATCAAGCAGATCACCGTGGTCGACGACTCCACCATCAAGCTTGAACTGAGCACGCCGTTTGCGCCGTTCCTGTCGATCCTGACCGATCGCGCCGGCATGATGTCCTCGCCCGACGCGGTGAAAAAATACGGCGACGACTACGTCAACAACCCGGTCGGCACCGGCCCCTTCATCTACAAGGGCCGCCTCAAGGGCGCCACCATCACGCTGGAAAAGAATCCGCACTACTGGCAGGCCGGCCTGCCCAAGGCCGACGGCGTGGTCTACAAGATCATGAACGACGTCAACGTCGCCTTCAACAACCTGCGCAGCGGCCAGGTCGACATCACCAACCGTTTCCCGTACAAGGAAATCACCAACATCGACGCCGGCGCCAAGTATTCGGTCATCAACAAGCCGTCGCTGGGCTTCCGCGGTTTTTACCTGAACACTTCCAAGCCGCCGTTCGACAAGAAGGAAGTGCGTGAAGCCGTCGACATCCTGATCGACCGCAACGCCATCGCCAAGGTGGTCTACAACGGCGCGGTCGCGCCCAGCCATTCGCCGTTCAGCAAGGCCCAGTTCGCCCACGGCGAAGCCGACGCGCCGCCCAAGGTCGACCTCGCGCGCGCCAAGGCGCTGCTGAAGGCGGCCGGCAAGGAAGGCGGCTTCAGCTTCCGGCTGACCCTGCCGACCACGCCGTATGAGTCGCAAGTCGGCCAGATGGTGCAAGGCATGCTGCGTCCGGCCGGCATCAGCGTGACGCTGGAAAAGGCCGAGCTGGCCACGCAGATCGAGTCGGGCAAGGCCGGCACCTATGAAGGCCTGTTCGTCGGCTGGAGCGGCCGTCCCGACCCCGACCAGAACGTCTACGACTTCGTCGTCACCAACGGTTCGCTGAACTACTCCAAGTACGGCACCAAGGAAGTCGACGACCTGCTGCAACAGGCGCGCCTGGAAAGCAACGACGCCAAGCGCAAGGCGTTCTACGACCAGGCCATGCAGATCCTGGTCAAGGAC
This sequence comes from Herbaspirillum sp. RV1423, assembly GCF_000577615.1. Classification (GTDB taxonomy): domain Bacteria; phylum Pseudomonadota; class Gammaproteobacteria; order Burkholderiales; family Burkholderiaceae_D; genus Herbaspirillum. The sequence continues at coordinate 99,062 of NZ_CBXX010000020.1, read as the reverse complement.
GTGCCTTACGTCTATCTCAACCACGACAACGTCTTGTTCGGCATATCCAAGTCGGTCAAGGGCTTCCGCTATGTGCCCGACGGCGTGATCCGCACGGCCACGCTGGCGAAGTAAGGCATGCCTCATTTACCGTCGTCCCGGCGCACGCCGGGACCCAGCGTCGTGAAGAGGTCCGTTACGCCACTGGGTCCTGACTTCCGTCAGGACGACGGCGATGTTGTACTTGCAATGAATGTCCCGTTTTGTAAGGGATGACTGGTTTGCCGTCGTCCCGGCGTACGCCGGGACCCAGCGTCGTGAAGAGGTCCGTTACGCCACTGGGTCCTGACTTCCGTCAGGACGACGGCGATGTTGTGCTTGTAATGAATGTCCCGTTTTGTAAGGGATGACTGGTTTACCGTCGTCCCGGCGCACGCCGGGACCCAGCGTCGTGAAGAGGTCCGCTACGCCACTGGGTCCTGACTTCCGTCAGGACGACGGCGATGTTGTGCTTGCAATGAATGTCCCGTTTTGTAAGGGATGCCTGGTTTACCGTCGTCCCGGCGTACGCCGGGACCCAGTGTCGTGAAGAGGTCCGTTACGCCACTGGGTCCTGACTTCCGTCAGGACGACGGCGATGTTGTGCTTGTAATGAATGTCCTGTTTTGTAAGGGATGCCTGGTTCACCGTCGTCCCGGCGTACGCCGGGACCCAGTGTCGTCAAGAGGTCCGTTACGCCACTGGGTCCTGACTTCCGTCAGGACGACGGCGATGTTGTACTTGCAATGAATGTCCCGTTTTGTAAGGGATGCCTGGTTTACCGTCGTCCCGGCGTACGCCGGGACCCAGTGTCGTGAAGATCTCCGAACGCCACTGGGTCCTGACTTCCGTCAGGACGACGGCGATGTTGTGCTTGTAATGAATGTCCTGTTTTGTAAGGGATGCCTGGTTTACCGTCGTCCCGGCGTACGCCGGGACCCAGTGTCGTGAAGATCTCCGAACGCCACTGGGTCCTGACTTCCGTCAGGACGACGGCGATGTTGTGCTTGTAATGAATGTCCCGTTTTGTAAGGGATGACTGGTTTACCGTCGTCCCGGCGCACGCCGGGACCCAGCGTCGTGAAGAGGTCCGCTACGCCACTGGGTCCTGACTTCCGTCAGGACGACGGCGATGTTGTGCTTGCAATGAATGTCCCGTTTTGTAAGGGATGCCTGGTTTACCGTCGTCCCGGCGTACGCCGGGACCCAGTGTCGTGAAGATCTCCGAACGCCACTGGGTCCTGACTTTCGTCAGGACAACGGTTGTGTTGTGTATGCAATGAACGTTCCCATTTGTCACGGCGCTGCTGCCCATGTCTCCATTAATTAAACGCATTTTGCTGGTGATCCCCACGCTGCTGCTGGTCAGCATGGTGATCTTCTCGCTGCTGGCGATCCTGCCAGGCGATCCGGTGTCCGCCATCCTCGGCCAGGAAGCCACGCCCGAAGCGGCGTTGGCCCTGCGCGCCCAGCTCGGCCTCGACGATCCGCTCTATATGCAATATGCGCGCTGGCTGGGCGGCGTGCTGCACGGCGACCTCGGCCGCTCCTTCATCGACCGCACGCCGGTGGTCGATGCGCTGATGCAGCGCCTGCCGGTCACCATCGAACTGGCGCTGGGCAGCTTCGCCGTGGCGATCCTGATCGCGGTGCCGGCCGGCATCATGGCGGCGGCGCGTCCGCGCGGTTTCGCCAACTACTTCAGCACGCTGGTGGCGCTGTTCGGCATGTCGGTGCCGCATTTCTGGCTGGGCATGATGTTCATCATCCTGTTCGCGGTCAAGCTGGGCTGGCTGCCGGCCTCGGGCTACGTGCCGCTCACCGAGGACTGGCGCGGTAACGTGCTGGCGATGCTGATGCCGGTGCTGGCGACCGGCCTGCGCGAGTCGGCCATCCTCATGCGCATGGTGCGCAGCAGCCTGCTCGAAGTGCTCAACGAAGACTACATCCGCACCGCGTTCTCCAAGGGCCTCAAGGACTGGCAAGTGGTGATCGGCCACGCGCTGCGCAACGCGCTGATCCCGGTGGTCACGGCCAGCGGCCTGATGGTCTCGGGCCTGCTGGGCGGGCTGGTGATCACCGAGAGCATCTTCGGCATTCCCGGCATGGGCAAGATGATCGTCGACGCCATCTTCCAGCGCGATTACGTCATGGTGCAGGGCGGCGTGCTGGCGGCGGCGCTGATGGTGGTGATCGTCAACCTGGTGGTGGACGTGCTGTACACCGTCATCGATCCGCGCATCGCCAAATAAGGAACAACATGGATCAGACAATCGACACCACCACCAAGGCCGCGGAAGCCCTGCCGCAGCGCCAGCGCTTCATCGGCCTGCGCCGCTTCGCCGGCAACCGCCTCGCGCTGGTCGGCGCGGCCATCATCCTGCTGCTGTTGCTGGTCGCCTTGTTCGCGCCGCTGCTGGCCACGCACGACCCGATCTTCGACCAGGACTACGGCAACCTCTTGTCCGGCCCCGACGCCACGCACTGGATGGGCACCGACGACCTCGGCCGCGACATCTTCTCGCGCATGCTGTACGGCGCGCGCATCTCGCTGCAAGCGGCGCTGATCGCAGTCGGCCTGGCCTTCTGCGTCGGCGTGCCGATCGGCATCGCCAGCGGCTACTTCCGCGGCGTCTGGGACGAGTGGGTGGTGATGCGCCTGGTCGACGCGCTGCAAGCCTTCCCTTCGCTGATCCTGGCGCTCGCGTTGGCGGCGGCCCTGGGCGGCGGTTTCTACAATGCCATGGTGGCGGTCGGCATCGGCTTCGCGCCGGCCTTTATCCGGCTGGCGCGCGGCCAGGCCATGAGCATCCGCAACCTCGATTACGTCATGGCGGCGCGCGCGATCGGCGCCGGGCATCTGCGCATCATGTGGCGCTACGTCCTGCCCAACGCGATGGCGCCGCTGGTGATCCAGGCGACCTTCGCGATGGGCTCGGCCATCATCGCCGAAGCGGGTTTGTCCTACCTCGGCCTCGGCGCCAAGCCGGAAGACCCGAGCTGGGGTTCGATGCTGCGCATCGCGCAGGGCTACCTCAACACCGATCCGACGCTGGCCCTGTGGCCGGGCGTGGCGATCTTCGCGGTGGTGCTCGGCTTCAATCTGCTGGGCGACGGCATCCGCGAAGTGTTCGATCCCAAACTGTATCGATAGAGAGAACCGACCATGCTGGAAGTCACCAATCTCAAAGTCGAATTCATCAGCCACGGCAAGCGCGTGGCCCCGGTGGACGGCGTGTCCTTCTCGGTCGGCGCCAACGAAACCGTCGGCCTGCTGGGCGAATCAGGCTGCGGCAAGAGCGTCACCGCGCTGTCGATCCTGCGGTTGTTCCCGATGGCCAGCAAGGCGCAACTGAGCGGCTCGGTGTACTACAACAACGGCGTCGAAGCCTGCAATCTGCTCGAGGCCGACGACGCCACGCTGCGCAGCATGCGCGGCAAGGAGATCGCCATGATCTTCCAGGAGCCGATGACCTCGCTCAATCCGCTGCACCGCATCGGCGACCAGTTGCGCGAGATGTTGCGCATACATGGCACCGTGCGTGGCAAGCTCGGCCGCCGCGAGATCGACGCGCAAGTCATCGCCATGCTGCAACGGGTCGGCCTGCCGCGCGCCGAACAACTGGTCGACGACTATCCGCACAGCCTGTCCGGCGGCATGCGCCAGCGCGTGATGATCGCCATGGCGCTGCTGTGCAATCCCGGCCTCTTGATCTGCGACGAGCCGACCACCGCGCTCGACGTCACCATCCAGGCGCAAATCCTCGACCTGATGCGCGCGCTCAAGCGCGAGCACGGCACGGCGATCCTAATGATCACGCACGACCTCGGCGTGGTGGCCGAGATGTGCGACCGCGTGGTGGTCATGTACGCCGGCCAGGTGGTCGAGCAGAGCAGCGTGCGCGAGCTGTTCGACGCTCCGGCGCATCCCTACACGCAAGCGCTGATGCGCGCGCGGCCTGCGCTCGACGCCGTACCGGGCACGCCGCTCGAAGCGATTCCCGGCTCGGTGCCGCTGCCCGGTTCGGTGGCGGCCGGCTGCCGTTTCGCCGCGCGCTGCCCGAAAGCGCAGCCGCGCTGCCACCGCGACGCGCCCACGCTCGACAAGGTGGCCGACGGCCATCTGGCGCGCTGCTGGTATCCGAACTGAAGAGGACCGATAAGCAATGACGACCGCACCTTTGCTGCAAGTCTCCGGACTCAAAAAACATTTCGCCGCCGGCAAGCGCGGCGCGGCGCCGGTCAAGGCCGTCGACGACGTATCGTTCTCCATCGACGAAGGCAAGACGCTCGGCCTGGTCGGCGAATCCGGCTGCGGCAAATCGACCACCGGCCGCAGCGTGCTGCGCCTGATCGAGCCGACCGCCGGCAGCGTGCAATTCATGGGCGAGGAAATTACCACCCTGTCCTCGCCTGCCCTGCGCGCCATGCGCCGCAATATGCAGATGGTGTTCCAGGACCCGTTCGCCTCGCTCAATCCACGCATGACCATCGGCGAAGTGCTGGAAGAACCGCTGATCGTGCACGGCCTGTTCGACCGCGCCACGCGCAAGCGCAAGGTCGCCGACATCCTCGACGTCGTCGGCCTCAGCCAGGCCTACGCCGGCCGCCATCCGCATGAATTCTCCGGCGGCCAGCGCCAGCGCGTCGGCATCGCGCGCGCCATCATCACGCGGCCGAAACTGGTGGTCGCCGACGAAGCCGTGTCGGCGCTCGACGTCTCGATCCAGGCACAAATACTGAATCTGCTGCAGGCGCTGCAAAAGGAATTCTCCCTGACCTACCTGTTCGTCTCGCACGACCTCGCCGTGATCCGCCACGTCAGCGACACCATCGGCGTCATGTACCTCGGCCGCATGGTCGAGTACGGCGCCTGCGAAAGCGTCTACCGCGCGCCTAAACATCCCTACACGCAAGCCCTGCTGTCGGCGATCCCGCGCGAGCATCCCGATCAGGTGCGCCAGCGCATCGTCCTGCAAGGCGGCATTCCCAATCCGTCGTCGCCGCCCGCGGGCTGCCATTTCCATCCGCGCTGCGCGTCCTGCATGGACATCTGCAAGACCGAGACGCCGCCGCGGGTCGAGATTTCACCTGAAACCGCTCCCGGCGAATACGTCGCCTGTCATCTGTACCGTTAAACTTATCCCTTCATCCGATCAGGAAAGCATCCCATGCCCAACTTCAACGCCAATCACTATCCCTACGCCTCGCGCCGCAGCGCGGTGTTCGCCAATCGCGGCATGGTCGCGACCTCGCAGCCGCTGGCCGCGCAAGCCGGCCTGCAAATCCTGCAAGCAGGCGGCAACGCCATCGACGCCGCCATCGCGGCGGCAACCGCATTGACCGTGGTCGAGCCGACCGCCAACGGCATCGGCGGCGACGCGTTCGCGCTGATCTGGCACAAGGGCCAATTGCACGGCCTCAACGCCAGCGGCCCGGCGCCGATGGCCATCTCGCTCGACGCGCTGACCGCCGCCGGCCACAAGACCGTACCCAAATACGGCGCCCTGCCGGTCACCGTGCCCGGCACGCCGTCGGCCTGGGCCAGCATGGCCGAACGCTTCGGCCGCCTGCCGCTGACGCGCTCGATGGCCGGCGCGATCAGCCTGGCGCAGGACGGTTTCCCGGTGTCGCCGATGGTGGCGGTCGCCTGGCAGCAAGCGTACAAAAACTTCACGCGCGAATTCAAGGAAGATCATTTCAAATCCTGGTTCGACACCTTCGGCGCCCTCGACGGCTCCGGCCGCGCGCCGCAAGCCGGTGAAATCTGGCGCTCGCCCGGCCACGCCGCCACGCTGCAATCCATCGCCGACGACAATGCGCGCAGCTTCTACCAGGGCGCCCTGGCGGAAAAAACCGCCGCCTTCATCCGCGCCGCCGGTGGCTACATGGACGTCTCCGACCTCGCCAGCTTCCGGCCGCAATGGGTCGATCCGATCAGCGCCAATTATCGCGGCTACGACGTCTGGGAAATCCCGCCGAACGGCCACGGCCTGGTCGCCCTGCTGGCGTTGAACATGTTGAAGGGTTTCGACTTCAGCGAGCGCGACGCCCTGCTCACCTACCACCGCCAGATCGAAGCGATCAAGCTCGCCTACGCCGACGGCCTCGCGCACATCGCCGACGTCGGCCACATGCGTGTCTCGGTCAAGGACCTGCTCTCGGACGCCTACGCCGACGAGCGCCGCAAGCTGATCGGCGCGCGCGCCGCGCTGCCGGTGGCCGGCGAACCGCCGCGCGGCGGCACCGTCTACCTCAGCACCGCCGACAGCGAAGGCAACATGGTGTCCTTCATCCAGAGCAACTACATGGGCTTCGGCTCGGGCCTGGTGGTGCCGGGCGCCGGCATCGCGCTGCACAACCGCGGCAACAATTTCACGCTCGACGCCGCGCACCCCAACTGCCTGGCCCCGGGCAAGCGCCCATACCACACCATCATCCCCGGCTTCCTCACCAAGGACGGCCAGGCGGTCGGCCCGTTCGGCGTCATGGGCGGCTTCATGCAGCCGCAAGGCCACGTGCAGATGGTGATGAACACGGTCGACTTCGGCCTCAATCCGCAAGCCTCGCTGGACGCGCCGCGCTGGGAATGGGAAAGCGGCAACAAGGTCAGCATCGAGCACACCACCGCCGAGCACCTGTTCCGCGGCCTCGGTCCGGCCGGGCTCGGCCATGAAGTGAGCTGGTCCGGCAACCAGCTCGGCTTCGGCCGCGGCCAGATCATCTGGCGCGACGCCAACGGCGTGCTGTGCGGCGGCACCGAACCGCGCACCGACGGTTGCGTTGCGGCCTGGTAGTCCACTTCACTCTGAAAAGGCCACGCCGCTCATGCATGCCTCACCCGATCCGTCGCTGACTCCGTCCGACAGCGTCGCCGAAGAGCCGGTCAAGGCCTCCTTGCCGGAGTACGTCTACGCGCGTTTGCGCGAAGACATCTTTGAAATGCGACTCCTGCCCGGCGACCAGGTCACCGAGACCGAAGTTGCGGCCTACTTCAAAGTCTCGCGCACGCCGGTGCGCGAGGCGCTGCAACGCCTGCAAAGCGACGGCCTGATGCAGGGCTATGTGCGTGGCGGCTGGGAAGTGGTGCCGATGGATTTCAAGCGCTTCGAAGACCTGTACGAACTGCGCACGCTGATCGAAGTGCATGCCGTCACGCGCCTGTGCGCGGGCGAAGGCAAGCACGTCGTCGACATGGCGCAGATCGAGGCGCTCAAGGCGGATTGGTGCGTGCCGGTGGAGCAGCGGCTGACCGACGGCCGTGCCGCCGCCGCACTCGACGAAGCCTTCCACCAGACGCTGGTGCGCGCCACCGGCAACCAGGAAATGGCCAACGCCTTCGACCGCCTCACCGACCGCATCCGCATCGTGCGGCGGCTCGACTTTGTGTACGGCGATTGCGTGGGATCGACCTACGACGAACATGCCGCCATCCTTGCGCAAATCGAGGCCCGCGCGGGGGATGAAGCTGTCCGGCTGATCACGGACCACATCGCCGGCAGCCACGCGGAAGTCAACCAGATCACCTTGCATCGCCTGCACAGCGCGCGCGCTTCCGCTGCGACCGAGCGTTTGCCCTACGTCACGGTGAGGGTCATGCGCTCGTTCTGAGCGTTGCCGCAGCGCCTCGCTGCGCTGAGAATGCGGTCTTCAGTACGTCCTGATTTTGTTGTCGGTAGTGGAGATGGTCGCGTATTCAGCGACGATGCTGTTTCACTTCATCTCCGCGCTGACCGGCGGATTGGTGCGGGTGTTTTTTGTGGGCGTGACGTTACGGGTGTTGTGGCTGGGGTGGCAGCGTGTCGCGTTGGAGCTGCAAAGGGGGTGATGACAGGCGTTTGTGGCACCCCTGCTGTGCATCTATTTTTGGGGCGATTGGAATGCACCACCTCTACGAAATTTGGAAAACATCTATAAACGAGATGTTTATTTGAAATATCGCTATTTTTCTTGGGCGCGTTGATCAATGTAGGCCGCAAAGTGCTCGCCTACGGTTGCTTCGATGCGCCTGATGGCTTCTTCAGGCAAACCTTCAACCAACTTCAGCTTGCGCTTGGAAAGTACACCGTTGCCCTGCACGATGGTATCGATGAGGGTATTGAGAGCCGCCTGCCGCATGTCCAGCCAGGTTTCCAGATCACGGACGGTGGCATCGTGAGCACGCAGATAGACAACTTCGGCATGCAAATCTTCTTCAACGCAGGCCTTGCAGCAATTCAGAATGAATTCACAAATTTCCGTCGCATCAAAATAAGCGTACAGCCACAACGGCTGGTCTGAGCGCACATGAATCGTGGCGCTATCGTTGTCCAACACATAGTCGATCAATTCCGTGCGCGGGCGCGAATACCGTTTAAGCAAGGTTGAATAGTGATCCAACTGTTTGAGCATGCGCGCAGACAGCGGCAATACCACGCCGGCCGGTGTAAAACCGGCTTGTCGCAAGACATGGTGCAGCAAGAAACGGTGAAGTCGGCCATTGCCATCGAGAAACGGATGTACGAAGACAAAACCGAATGACGTACAAGAAGCTGCCAGCACCGGGTCTAGTGCGCCTGACGACGCGTATGCCGCCACTTGGCTGATGGCCGCCATCATGGGCTGCACGTGCGCCGGTGGTGGCGGGATGAAATCGGCGATATTGCGCAACCGACCGGCACGCGACAGCCAGTTCTGACTATCGCGGAAATGGTATTCCGCCAATCTTGCGCTGACAATCTGCGACTGCCACTGACCCAGTTGCTCCTCGGTAAGCGGTCCCGGCTCACCCGCCAACTCCAGCAAGCGCCGAAATTTGGCGGCGCGCTCATTGTCCGGAATCTCGTCTTCGATATCGTACGTGGAACGTGTTTCAGAGAGATAGAGGTAATCAACCGCGCGTGACAGCATTTCCGGCTCGATAGACTGGAACGCCTCATTGACCCTGTCCGCTAATTTTTCATCAAGCAGCCGTTGCAAGTTCTCCGTACGCCGGATCAGCGGGCTAAACCATTTGTTGCCCAAAAGATTATTCACAATGCCGAACTTGGGATCGGTAACGGCGGGCCCCACAACGTAATATCGGGCATCAAGCAAGGGAACCCGCGGACTGCCAGGGGCCAGGCTGTAATCGAACTCATGACCGGTCAGCCACGTGGCCAGATACCCCGCCATGCGCGAATATTTCGAACTGGGTTTGTCGTGCAGCCATGCCTGGACATCGACGAGTACTTCAGGAACCTCAAAAAGCGCGCCCAGTACCGTGAGATTCAGGTGTTCCCGCTTAAAGGCAAACGTCAGTCGGCCAACCAGCGAGTCGGCATCGGCGATGCGTTGCAAAGGAAGTTCGATGCGTTCCTCGCCCTCGGCCGTGACCGATCGAAATTCCAGCGCACGTTCCGTCGCCAGAAAAACGCGCCGTAGCGGCGGGACGCGAAGCTGATGCGTACGGATGAGCGCTTCATAGCCAAGAAATAACCGGGGAAGAGGCACAATCATCTACACAACTCCGTCAGCAGAGATTTATATCTACGGTTTTCAGAAAACGTCTATTTTGCGGTTGAATTTAGCAAAAGTCTCTACAAGATATAATAAATATCTATTTATGGTGATATTTTTGTAAAAACATCTATTTTCGACGTGCTTGACGTTCATCATCGTCGGCAACATCTGACTACGACTAGAATCCCTCCATCTGAAGTATCTACGCATCACCTCCACCTAATGACAACGATAAGACCATGGCTGAAATCACCCGTAAGCGTACCGGCGAATTTTTACGTAAGCTGTTTGAGATCTTGATGCATGCTCCCGATGGCTTGCCGGCGCGTGAAGCGTTGGCTGCGTTGGTCGCTCAAGTGACGCTGAGCAGCTACGAAGCAGGTACTTACGAATCGGGAGATCGCCGGTTTGAAAAAATCGTGCGTTTTGCCACGGTAGATTGTGTCAAAGCAGGATGGATGCAAAAGAACAAAGGCATCTGGACCGTCACGGAAGAAGGCATGGCTGCTCATCGCGAGCTCAAAGATCCGGAGCAATTTCAAAAAGCTGCGTTGAAGCTCTATCGTAAATGGAAGCTTGCTCAGAAAAACGACATCGAACTTGCTCGTGATGATGGCATTGAGCAAGAAGACGTCGCCGAAAAAGAAACCAGCATCACCTTCGAGCAAGCCGAAGAACAAGCCTGGAGCGAAATCGAGCAGCACTTGCGCGCCATGAACCCATATGTCTTGCAACAACTGGTCGCCGACCTCCTCAAGGCCATGTCCTACCATGTGTCATGGATCTCGCCGCCCGGCAAGGACGGCGGTATCGATATCCTCGCCTATACCGATCCGCTTGGCGCACGCCCTCCCCGCATCAAAGTGCAGGTCAAGCGCACCGAGCAAAAGGTCAGCACCGATTCACTGCGCGCCTTCATCTCGCTGATCGGCAACGAAGACGTTGGTTTGTTCGTCTCCACCGGCGGTTTCACCCGTGACGCCGAAACATTGGCCCGCATGCAAGAGACCCGCAAAATCACCCTCATCGACATGAACCGCCTGACCGATCTCTGGATCGAGTTTTACGGCAAGCTCGACGAGCAAGCGCGTCAGCGCCTGCCGCTTACGCCGATTTATTTCCTGACGCCATCGACTTGAGTCGGTAAGTGGTGATAAGCCCACGTCGTCTCCAACTCACGCTTCGGCGTCGCACGTGAGACGATTTCAGCCATGCGTGGCCGGCATCCTCCGCTTGAATGCACCGACGTCGAAGGGGCTGGCTTCCCCACCGGATGCGCCCTCGCTCAACGCAGCCCCGGATAGCCTCAAGTTCGACGCTACGTTCCCGTTCGCGTCGCATCGGATCACGGATCGGATCGCAGCCAACCATCGCTACATCGTCCTGCATTCCCCGCTGCACTCCGGCTGAGCAAGCAAATTGTCGTTCCACTTGCCATCCGCATGCGTGCGCAGATAAGGCGCCTTGCCCTGCTCCCGCACCACGCCGATATAGGCGCGCTTGCCGGTCGATCCATCCACCGTATAGAACGCCGAAACCTTCATCTCGATCTGCGTGATGGCATCCTGCCGGGTCAATCGCCATTTGCCGGCCGAATTGCCGATGTGCGTAATGTGCTCGTGAGACCCCTGCCCGCCAATCCCGCCCGATGAAGAACGACTGACGCTGTCGATGTTGAATTCGTGCATATCACCTTTCCGCAAAGTAAATTAATCGCATCAATCAACTTGATGCAATTAATTTCAAATACTAGTTGAGGCTTTGCCGATAAGCAAGCAAAATTCTGCATCAATCAGATTGGTGCAATATTGAAAACTCTCAAGCAACTCGCCGATGTCCAGGCCGGCTACCCGTTTCGCGGGTCGGTGCCGGTGGTTGAGGGCGGCAACGCGCGCGCGTTGCAAATGCGCGACCTCACGCCGGAAGGCATCTCCGACTGGCAAGCCATGGCGCAAACGCAGATCGACGCCGGCCGCAACGAACAACTGCTGCGCGCCGGCGACATCGTCTTTGTCGCGCGCGGCGTGCGCAACTACGCGGTGTGCCTGCCGGAAGTCCCGCTCGACGCCGTGTGCTGCCAATACTTCTTCCTGATCCGGCTGAACACCGACCGCCTGTTGCCGGAGTTCCTCGCCTGGCAAATCAACCGCGCCCCGGCCCAGCGCTATCTCGCCAGCAATGCCGAAGGCTCGGACCAACTCAGCATCCGCCGGGGCGTGCTCGAAGGCATGCCCATCGCCGTGCCGCCGCTGCCGCAACAACACGCCATCATCGCGCTGGCCGGCGACGCCATCGCCGAAAAGCGCCATCTCGAAGCCCTCATCCACAATCGCCAGCAGCAGCAAGACGCCATCGCCCGGCACTTGCATCAGTCCTAGCCCCAACCACTGAACAGAACATGCCAAAGACCACTTCCAAATCCGCCGCCAAGACCAAGCCCGCCGCCGCGCCTGCCGTATCCGCAGCTTCGGACAAGGCCGCCCCGACGCCGGGCAGGCAACAACCGGACGCCATCAATCAGGACACCATCAACGCCGCCGTCTGGAACGCCTGCGACACCTTCCGCGGCACCGTCGACCCCAGCATCTACAAGGACTTCGTCCTCACCATGCTGTTCGTCAAATATATTTCGGATGTCTGGCAAGACCACTACGACCAGTACAAGAAAGAACACGGCGACCATCCCGAACTGATCAAGGAACTGCTCAAGAACGAGCGTTTCATCCTGCCGCCCAAGGCCAATTTCTACGCGCTGCATGAAGCGCGGCACCAGCCCGGCAACGGCGAACGCATCGACAAGGCGCTGCACGCGATCGAAGAAAACAACCCGACCAAATTGCGCGACGTCTTCCAGGGCATCAGCTTCAACGACAACAAACTCGGCGACGAAGCGCAAAAGAACGACATCCTGCGCCACCTGCTCGAAGACTTCGCCAAGCCCGAACTCAACCTGCGCCCCAGCCGCGTCGGCACGCTCGACATCATCGGCAACGCCTACGAATACCTCATCAAGAACTTCGCCTCCACCAGCGGCAAAAAGGCCGGCGAGTTCTACACCCCGCCCGAAGTCTCGCAACTCATGGCGCAACTGGTCGACCCGCAAGAAGGCGACCAGATTTGCGACCCCACCTGCGGCTCGGCGTCGCTGCTCATGAAATGCGGCCAACTCATCCGCCGCCGCAGCGGCAGCAAGAACTACGCCCTCTTCGGCCAGGAAGCTATCGGCTCCACCTGGGCGCTGGCCAAGATGAACATGTTCCTGCACGGCGAAGACAACCACAAGATCGAATGGGGCGACACCCTGCGCAACCCCAAGCTGCTCGACGACAAAGGTCATCTGCGCCAGTTCGACGTCGTCGTCGCCAATCCCCCCTTCTCGCTGGAAAAATGGGGCCACGACGCCGCCGAAAACGACAAGTACAAACGCTTCCAGCGCGGCCTGCCGCCGCGCACCAAGGGCGACTACGGCTTCATCCTCCACATGATCGAGACGATGGCCCCCGGCAGCGGCCGCATGGCCGTCGTCGTCCCCCACGGCGTACTGTTTCGCGGCGCCGCCGAAGGCAAGATCCGCAAGCAACTGATCGACGAAAACCTGCTCGACATCGTCATCGGCCTGCCCGAAAAACTCTTCTACGGCACCGGCATCCCCGCTGCCATCCTGGTCTTCCGCAAGAAGAAAAAAGACGACAAAGTCCTCTTCATCGACGCCAGCCGCGACTACCTCGACGGCAAGAACCAGAACCTGCTGCGCCAGCAAGACCTCGACAAGATCATGGCCGCCTGCGCCAAGCGCAAGAGCATCGACAAATACGCCTACCTCGCCACGCCCGCCGAGATCGCCGAGAACGACTACAACCTCAACATTCCGCGCTACGTCGACACCTTTGAAGAAGAGGAAGAAATCGACCTCATGACCGTGCGCGCCGAGCGCGAGAAGCTGAAGGCGGAACTGGCGGTGCTGGAAAAACAGATGGCGGGGTATTTGAAGGCGTTGGGTTATGAGTGAACAAGCACTCCATGCCGAACCTGCGCTGTACAGCACAGCGGATGGCACCGCACAGTTCTTTCTGAAGATGGAAGATGGCAACCTTTGGCTCAGCCAGAGCGAACTTGCCGATCTCTTTCACACCTCCGTGTCGAACATCAATACACACATCAACAATGTGTTTGAGGAAGGAGAGTTGAGCAAAGCTCAAACGCTGAAGGATAAGTTAATAGTTCAAACAGAAGGCACGCGGCAGGTACGCCGTGCCGTCAAGCTCTACAACCTCGACATGATTCTAGCCGTCGGTTACCGGATAAAGTCACCTCGCGGCATCCAATTCCGCCGATGGGCCGCGGTTCGGCTGAACGAATTCCTCATTAAGGGCTTTGTCTTCGATGACGCCCGTCTAAAAGATCCCGAGGCTTGGGATTACTTCAATGAACTACTGGAATCCATTCGGGACGTTCGCACATCGGAAAAACGCTTCTATCAAAAGATCAGGGACTTGTTCGCACTCTCAGCCGACTACAGGGACGATGTGCAAGCCGTAGACACCTTCTTCGCTGAGGTCCAGAACAAGATGCTTTTTTCCGTGACAGGCAAGGACGCCGCCGACCTCATTATCGAACGCGCCGACGTAGATCAACCGGATCGGGCTCTGCAAGCATGGCAGGGCGGTCGCGCACATAAAACCGACGTCATCGTCGCCAAGAATTATTTGCAGAGCGACGAGATACAACAACTCAATCGCATCGCCACTATGTTCCTCGACTATGCAGAAGATCGCGCCGAACAGAGGAAAAACATCACCTTGCTCGACTGGCGCAAGTACGTGGACAATTTTCTGGAGTTCAACGAGCGGCCTTTACTGAAAGGGAACGGCCGCGTGAGTCACGACAGCATGGTCAAGCTCGCGCATGAGCGTTATGAGGAGTTTGATGCGAAGCGGCGTGGTGCTGAGGCATTGAGAGCGGATGTAGATGACATCGCTGAGTTGGAAACGATTGCGCAGAATAAGAAAGTGAAAAGGGAAAAATGATGCTGCCTAAAGGATGGACTCGAGCCCCTCTCGGAGAATGTGCTCGATTTCTTTCCGGGAACACCCCGAGTAAAGAGGACACTGATTACTGGGGTGGTGAATTTCCGTGGATAACGGCAAAGGACATGAAAAGACTTTGCTTGAACCAATCCGGATTGGGCCTGACCGCAAATGGCAAGTCTGTCTCTACTATTGCGCCGGCTGGATCGATCTTGGTGCTAACTCGAGGCATGACTTTGCTGAAAGACTTGCCTGTCGGTATTGCCATGCGAGAAATGGCATTCAATCAGGATATCAAAGCATTAGTCGCAAATGAGGAAATCAATCCTTGGTTTTTGGCGTACCAGTTAATTTCCAATAAGTCTGAGATTCTCAATCTTGTCGATACGGCAGGACATGGAACGGGGCGGCTTGATACCGATTTGCTTAAACAATATGAGATTGATCTCCCTCCAAAGAAAGAGCAACAAGCAATATCGGAGGCCATACAAGTATGGGATAGATCAATTGGTTTGTATGAAGCGCAGGTAGCAAAGTTGAGAGTAGAAAGGCGTGATCTCATGCGGAACCTTCTTACGGGCAAACGTCGAATCAGTCTTTCAGAAACCGACGAAGACACAAGCGCGTGATGACAATAACCAACACATTCGAGGCTACTACCGTTCAGTCAGAGAAAAACATCATCCAGCCATCGCAAGCCCCGCATCGCCGTCGTTCTGACGAAAGTCAGGACCCAGTGTCGTATCGGCCGTCGTCACGACACTGGACCCCGGCGTTCGCCGGGGCGACTGCAATAGAAAGAGACGGCTTGACTGAACGGCATTGCATGTTGGGGGCGGTTTAAAAAATGACCTCCGTCCCCCAAACGCGCGAACAAGTCAGCACCCACATCCCCGCGCTGCATCTGTTGTGCAACCTCGGCTGGCATTTCCTCAGCACGGCGGACTGCCTGCGCCTGCGCGGCGTCATCCAGCCATCGCAAGCCCCGCATCGCCGTCGTCCTGACGAAAGTCAGGACCCAGTGTCGTATCGGCCGTCATCACGACACTGGACCCCGGCGTTCGCCGGGGCGACTGCAATAGAAAGAGATGGCTCAACTGAACGGCATTGCATGTTGGGGGCGGTTTAAAAAATGACCTCCGTCCCCCAAACGCGCGAACAACTCAGCACCCACATCCCCGCGCTGCATCTGTTGTGCAACCTCGGCTGGCATTTCCTGAGCACGGCGGACTGCCTGCGCCTGCGCGGCGTCATCCAGCCATCGCAAGCCCCGCATCGCCGTCGTCCTGACGAAAGTCAGGACCCAGTGTCGTATCGGCCGTCATCACGACACTGGACCCCGGCGTTCGCCGGGGCGACTGCAATAGAAAGAGATGGCTCAACTGAACGGCATTGCATGTTGGGGGCGGTTTAAAAAATGACCTCCGTCCCCCAAACGCGCGAACAACTCAGCACCCACATCCCCGCGCTGCATCTGTTGTGCAACCTCGGCTGGCATTTCCTCAGCACGGCGGACTGCCTGCGCCTGCGCGGCGGCACGCGCGAGGTGCTCATCAAGCCGCGCCTGATCGAGGTCTTGCAGACGCGGCGCTTCGAGTACAAGGGCGAGTCGTTTCCGCTGTCGCCGTCGGCCATCGATCAGATCGTGCGCGAGTTGTCGTCGGTGAGCCTGGCCGAAGGGTTGACGCTGGCCAACGAGCGGCTGTACACCAAGCTGGCGTTGGGCATCACCGTCACCGAGTTCATGCCCGACGGTAAAAAGCATCAGCCGACCATCGCGGTGATCGACTGGCAGGACGCGAGCGCCAATCGCTGGGACGTGACCGAGGAGCTGGAGGTCTTGTCGGCGCAGGGCACGCATACGCGCATTCCCGATATCGTCTGTTACGTCAACGGCATTCCGCTTGCCGTGATTGAAGCCAAGCGCCCGGGTGTCGGTGGCAGTAGCAACAAGGCGATGGTGGAGGAGGGCATCAGCCAGCACTTGCGCAATCAGCGGCATGACGAGATTCCGCAATTGTTTACCTATGCGCAGTTGCTGCTGGCGGTGAGTCATGACGAAGGGCGCTACGGCACCACGCATACGCCCGCCAAGTTCTGGGCGCGCTGGCGCGAGGAAGAGTTCAGCGATGCGCAACTGGCGCAATGGAAGAACCGTCCCTTGCCCGCCGCCGTGCAGACGGCGCTGTTCGCCGGCAAGCCTGCAAAAGTACGGCAGTACTGCACGCGGTTGTGGTCCTTGCCGATGCTGGTCACGGAGCAGGACCGTCTGCTGGCGGCCTTGCTGCAACCGGCGCGCTTGCTGGAGTTCTTGCGCTTGTTCGTGCTGTTCGACGCCAAGGGCAAGGTGGTGGCGCGGTATCAGCAGTTCTTCGGCATCCGCGCCTTGCTGGCGCGCATCAGCGAGCGGCGGCCGGACGGCGGACGCGAGGGCGGGATCGTGTGGCACACCACCGGCTCGGGCAAGAGTTTCACGATGGTGTTCCTGACCAAGGCGCTGCTGCTGGTGGACAAGCTCAAGGCTTGCCGCGTGCTGGTGGTGACCGATCGCCTGGATCTGGAAGGCCAGTTGGCGCGCAACTTCATCAACAGCGGCGCCTTCGGTTCGGCCATCGCGACGCGCAAGGAGGGCGAGAAGGCCAAGGTGGGTTCGGGCCGCGAGTTGGCCCGGCGGATCGGGCAGGGCAGCGAGCGCATTATCTTCACGCTGATCCACAAGTTCGCGACGGCTTCGCAGTTGCCCGAGTGCTACAACCCGTCGGCCGATCTCATCGTGCTGGTGGACGAAGGGCATCGCAGCCACGGCGGCGAGACGCATGAGCGCATGCGCAAGATGTTGCCGCGGGCCGCCTATGTGGCATTCACCGGCACGCCCTTGCTGAAGAAGGAAAAGGCCGCCAACAAGTTCGGCCCCATCGTGCATGCCTACACCATGCAGCGCGCGGTGGAAGACGGCACCGTGTCGCCGCTGCTGTACGAGGAGCGCGTTCCCGAACTGACGATCAACGACGAGGCGGTCAATCGCTGGTTCGACAAGATCACCGCCGGCCTGTCGCCGGCACAGAGCGCCGACCTGAAAAAGAAATTCGCCAACAAGCGCGTCGTCTACGGCGCCGCCAATCGCGTCGAGTTGATTGCCTGGGACATCGCCGCGCATTTCAACGAGACCATCAAGAAGCTGAACCTCGGCCTCAAGGGGCAGGTCGCGACCTCCAGCAAACTGGAGGCGGTGCGCTACAAGCAGTATCTGGACGATACGGGCCTGGTCAGCAGCGCCATCATCATCTCGCCGCCGGACAGCCGCGAGGGCAATACCGACGTCGACGAAAGCAAATTGCCCGAAGTGCAGAAGTGGTGGAGCGCCAACGTCGGCAATCAGCAGGACGAGTACGAGCGGCGCGTGCTGGAAGGCTTTGGCGGCGACGGCGATCCCGATCTGCTGATCGTGGTGGACCGCCTGCTGACCGGCTTCGACGAGCCGCGCAATACCGTGTTGTACATCGACAAGCCATTGAAGGAGCACAGCCTGATCCAGGCCATCGCGCGCGTGAACCGGCTGCATGAAGAGAAACGCTACGGCATCCTGGTCGACTATCGCGGCATCCTCAAGGAACTGGATACGGCGGTGCGCGCCTATCAGGATCTGGAGATGCGCACCCAGGGCGGCTATGAGCTGGCCGATATCGAAGGGCTGTATCAACAGTTCAGCAGCGAATACAAGCGGCTGCCGGGTTTGCACGAGGCCTTGTGGGCGCTGTTTCCCGGCATCGTCAATCGGCTGGATTTTGAGCAGTTCCGCCAGGTGCTGATGCCGAAATATGCGGAGGACGAAGAAGGCCAGAGCTATGACCTGCGTCAAAAGGTGCGAGAGGATTTCTACGAGGCGCTGACGCAATTCGGCCTCTGCCTGCAAACGGCGCTGTCCTCGCGCAGTTTTTATGAAGACAACAGCTTCAGCGAAGACAAGGTGCGTGAATACAAGGAAGACCTGCGCTTCTTCAGCGACCTGCGCGGCGCCGCGCGTCGCGACGCCCTGGAAACGGTGGACTACAGCGTCTACGAAGAACAGATCCGCCGCATGGTCGACAAGCAGGTGATCGGCCGCGAGGTGCGCGAGCCGGAAGGCGTCTACCTCGTGCACAAGCTCGGCGAGGACGCGCCCGAAGCATGGCCGGAAGAAAAGACGCGCAACGAAACCGACCTGATCCGCACGCGTCTGAAAAAAACGATAGAACAGGATCTGGCCGAAGACCCCTACGCGCAAAAAGTCTTCGCCGAGTTGCTGAAGCAAGCCATCGCCGAGGCGGAGGCCATGTTCGATCATCCGCTCAAGCAATACGCCCTGCTTAAAAAGTTCGAAGAGCAAGTCGAGCGCCGCCAGCTCGACGGCGTGCCTGACGCCTTTGGCGACAACATGCACGCGCGCGCCTACTTCGGCATCTGCCGCCTGGTATTGGGCGAGGCCGACTTCGCGGCGATCCCGACCGACCAACTGGTCGGCGAGTCGCTGGAGATCGATAAGGTCGTGCATCAGGCGGTCGCGGAGAATTCCCTCAACCCGCAAAACATCGAAGCGGTGATCCGCAAGACCTTGTTGCCGCGCTTGTTTTCATTGATCGGACTGGAACGCGCAAAGGACGTGATCGACCAGGTGATACAAGTCACCCGCGTGGGCCTGGACAGGAGCGTGCGCTGACATGCGGCGCAGCATCCGGTACGGCGACGAGCGGATAGCGTTCACAATCCGTTTCATGCCGCGCCTCGGCCTCGCATCGCAACGGCGCATCTCGATCAGCGTGCTGCCCGACGGCGCGGTGGTCGTCGACGCGCCGCAAGCGAGCGAACCGCAAGAGATCGTCGCGGCAGTGCATCGCCGCGCGCGCTGGATATGGCAGCAACTGGCGGCGCACAAGGAACGCATGCGCCACGTCTTGCCGCGCGAATACATCAGTGGCGAAAGCTGCTTTTATCTCGGCAGGCGCCATGCCTTGAAGGTGAAGGTATCCAGCGATGCCGCCGCAGAGGTGAAGCTGCTGCGCGGCAAGCTGGAAGTGACGACATCCGTCAGCGACCCGGATACGGTGCGCCGCCTGCTGGATGCCTGGTACAGAAAGCGCGCGCAAGAAATTTTCGCGCGACGTCTCCCCGAGGTCGCGGACAGCTTGCGCTGGCTGAAGGAGATGCCGTCTTTTCGCTTGCTGAACATGCGCACGCAATGGGGAAGCTGTTCGCCGTCCGGCATCCTATGCCTGAACCCGCAACTGGTAAAAGCGCCGCGCCCCTGCATCGACTACGTCATCGGACATGAGTTGTGCCATCTCAAAGTACACAACCACAGCCCCGCATACTACCGCCTGCTTGCCGCGCTCATGCCGGATTGGGAGGCTCGCAAGCGAGAGTTGGATGGTATGGCGGAGGTGTTGCTTAATCGATAGGGGCTGGTGTTGTTGGGAGGCAACCGGCCGCAAGTGGTCTGGTAAGAAGAATTCACTCGAGGATGGGGAAGTCATCGATCATGAGTAGGAAATCTCTCTTTCTATTTTTGGAGAAGCTTGTCTTTGGCGTACCAGCGACCTTGTTTTTCCTTTATGGACTTCCTTAGCGTCAGGTGCGCTATCTGTAACAATCTGTACCAAACCGCTTAATATGCTGTTGATTGAGAATGTACCTTCTTGGTCGCTAACGAAGCGAATCAAATCGTTCAGCGCGGGCATGGCCCGAATGCTTACAAACGATAAGAAAACGCTAAGCAACTGCGCTGGTGCAACGGGAGAAACCTTCCCGCAAGGCGACACCCAACTGTTCATCACTTATGTTAGCGGCTACAAAAATTATCTCAGGACCATCATTGCTTATTCCTGAGTAGCCATCAATGTTCTTGTGGTGCGTTGGCTTGATTTCGATTTTCTCGTCGTCGGCCGTGATCCAGCAGCAAGCCATTTTCCTCAGAAGTGACTTACGCGTCTTGTAGCCATACCGCTGCATGATGGCGGCGTCGCGTTCCTTGGAGATCTTCTGTACGAGCCCTGATTTAAAGATTTCCTGAAATTCTGCGGTAGTTACTCGCTTGCTCTTGGACAATGCGAGTCGCAATGCAGCTCCTAGCTCAGCATCTATCGCTGTGGATACGAGAACCTGCTGAGCAGCCTCGGGTTCCGCGTAGTTAAGTATGCCCTGCGACATTGTGATGAATTGATATATATCACCATTGAAATAAACCGTTGCTCTAAATGTATTCTTCATCATTTCACTTTCGTAACAACAATCTCGATCCCTTTGCTTTCAGCATAGATGATTATCAGTTTTGGATGCAACTCAACATCTCCACGTGCTTACCACCATGCAGGAAAATCAGAAAATTCGCTCTTTATTTTCCCCAACATGTCATCGTGAATTTCAGCAGAAAATGCAATGGCCACTTTCCTTTCCCCGTTGGCATCTATTTTTCTAAACTCCCAAGAAAGAATCCTCTTGCCACAATTTTCACGAATCGCAAGTACAAAATAATCATTCATATCCTTCAACACAGCATCTGGTGATGAATCATTTATCGTACTCGTGAAGTTACTCCAGCTAGCGCACTCCAGCCAGAAGGTCCCTTGATAACTAAAAGTGTGCTGAACTGCTTAACTACGATCTTTGTTTCAACGCGCATTGACGGTATATGGTCATCCGTTTCTACAACCTCCATATGCAAGCTGAAGGGTTGTTCGAACTTAATTTCAAGCATGCGGCTTTCCTTATTTGCCAGTTGGCAAAGCGTGAATAATCGAAGGTAGTTGGCCGGGTTAGGTGGAAAACGAATTGAGAGATTACGTCAACCAGAATAACCAAATGTCCATTTTTTATAACTACACTATTGCTGGACAACTTCCTGCTTGAATTGCGTCGTGTATTTCGCCAATGAAAACCCCCGAAAGTTGCTGTCCAACTTTCGGGGTTCAGTTCAGTCGTGGGGCTTTTTTATTTATCTGTCGATTTCAAAAAAATAAACTCGTTACATAGAAAGCACTAACGTCCGCAACCGCCGCCGATTACAGTCGTTGCCGAATATTATTTTTCGAGAATCCATCCTTATTGTTTCTCGGGGGCGCTGGCTACTACTGCAGTCACATACGCTGGGGTAACACCGAGTGCTCGCATCCAACACAAAAAATTTATTTACGCTCCACGTCGTATCTCGACAAAAATAAGACCTCCTCAACAAGGCATTCCGGATAAATCCACCGAGCCCAATTTTGAATAATCCACTCTTTAGAAAGCGCATTTCCTTCTGAGGATTCTGCTTCTATTGGTAATCTCACTAAAATCAGCCCTGCTTTTTTACCGGTAGAAACTATTAATGCATGCTTTGTATTTTCGTCCGGCATATCAATAAGCATAAAATCTACCAATGGCTCATAGGGCCATTTTCCTTTTACACGAAATACGGCTCCGTGAGAAATCGCATTAAAATTCTTCATAGCCTTTAAGTATTGCCATTCCATCATTTCACCTTCAAGTCATGTCCGCCAGTTCGCTCATGCAAACCTCCTCGTATGCGTCGAATCGCACAAAGCAAACTCAATCGGAGACGCTTTGGCCTTGTATTGCGATCTTATGATAGGGGGCGAATGATAGGTTGATATCGTCTAATGCTTGCAATGTGCAATTGATGGTAGACGTAACCTGTGAAAATTTATTTTTATCGGAAAAGACGTCTCAACCAATTCGCCGAAGGATTAGCTTGAGCGACCACTTCATCGTGGGAGTCCGGCATTGCCGGCGCCAGATCGTTAAGTTGCGTTCCCCACTTGAGCAATGCTTTCGGCAATCGAGTGTTGTCTGGTGGAGTGACTTGCGCAGGTCGAAGTAAATCTCCTGGATATTGTGGGTGTCCGAGACAAAGATCATCGTCTATACCAAATGCTTTCACGACTGCAACAGCTTCAATGCACCATTGACCGAAATAGGCGCCACCAGCCATGTTGGTCTCGCCGTATTTATACCAATAGGGGCGGTCATAGATTGCGGTGTCTTCCGAGAGTTTTTTATTTTTAGGGGGGCGGTTCAATTCCGAATACCAGGCTTCCACAAAATCTTTCAACAGATTTCGCTGGTTTTCGGTTGATGAGACGATCACATTCAAGAGGTGCTGATACGGCTTGGGGTGGCAAAGATCACTTCCAACTTGGCGCTCTGCCTGTCTCGTTGCAATCACTCGATCAAGCAACTGATCTTTTCCCTCGTTGCCCATCAATGCGACCAGTCGTTGCCATTGATCTTCTGCAAGCTCTAAAGACAAGGCAAGACCAGTCAACCAGAAGCAGACTATGTAATGATCTATATTCCTCGTCCAGTCAAACTTGTGATGATATTGATCGACAGAGAGTATTTCTAAGTGCAATCGTTTTGCATCTTCCCAAGCAGCTAAGAGCGGAGAGAAATGTTTTCCCAATTCAGCAACGGAGTCACCTCGAGAATATTTACTCAGTATCAGATGTAGATAATGCTTCACCAGAGTAAATGCATATTGCGGCCGATATTTTGGATTTGCGGAAGGATGCTTAAGTGTTTCAGTCTGGCTAGCGATCTCTTCCTCTAAGAAAGATATCCATTTATCCCAATATTTCTCGTCACAGAATGGTGCGCGAATCATTTTACGGCTCCTAATACTTTACTTACCAAGGTTGAGTCAGCTTGAACAATTTTTCCTGAGCTATTGACAATCCAAATAGAGGTTCCTCCTGCCGGATCGGTATGCACAACCCATTTTTCTACGCGCCCAGAATCCAAAGATTTGAGAACGGAAGAAGCTCGCGAGCTGTCATTACCGACTGCTTCAAGAATTCGATCATATCCGGTATTTGCACCTACCAACCCAATGGCTTTGGGATCTGCGGCCAACGGCAACTTCATCTGTTTCCAATGCCTGCACTTCTATTTTCCCGAGGGGGGGATCGCGCGTTTGTTGATGCGACATTGCTCGCATTGATCCAACAGTTAATCATGCCGGATTGGGAGGCTCGCAAGCGGGAGCTTGATGGTATGGCGGAGGTGTTGCTTAATCGATAGGGGCTGGTGTTGTTTGGGGTGTTGCTGTGTAGGTGCGGGAGCTAGGGTGGCATGTGTCGGATGTGTACCCTGCGCAGTGAACACTTCGATTTGCCGCAGCTTGGCGATAATTTGTTCTGGCTTGTGATGTTTGATTGGCATGACTTGCTTCTCCAAAATAACGTCAAACTTGTGAAATCCCTTCACATTGGCTGGACTAGTTACTTCGGGCTAGATCAATATTCTCCACCACCAAAAACTGTTCCACAGCCTTTTTCACGTCTCCTTTGGGCAATGCATGGCTTAGAACGGTTTTTCCTCGATCCTTTGATATAAGCAATATTTCTTGCTCTCCGCAACCAAACAGAAAAAAACGCCAACCCTTGTCACTTATCTCCGTATACATCGAAAGCTCTACTCCAAATGGAGGATTGCACCTTCGCTCTTGCTCCACTTCAACGTACAAGTCGATCAACTTCGATACCGTCCCACTCGTTTGTTTCCACCATTGCTCTGGAAAGACAGGGTCTGATGCGGTTGGGTAGCCGTGCGTGTGCATGGCTCGCTCAAAAATTTCTCCTGCATTGAAGTCCGCGGAAATTTCATCTAAGCGATCCATTTTTTCAAATGACCTTCTCAAGTCAGAGGCGATTATGTTCAACGTAAAGTTATCTTCGCTTTCACTTAGCAACAGTCTCCCATTAACAAAAATATTGAATGGACCGAAGCAGAAGCCCTCAGATCGCTCTGCCACGTCATACCAAAAAGAGAAGTATAAAGAATTTCCTGCCAGCATTACTTAACTCCTAATTGTCTTAATTCTTTTGCAAATCCAGCTTGCTGGAGCTCAGCGATGGTTAAAGGAGCGCTTTTATCGGAAGTACTGCCACTCCAGTGGAAAGTCCCATTATTGTTATCAAAAAATCTGTGAATATTGCCTTGTTTGTCCACCGCGAGTCGGACTCCACTTTTGTTCGTTCCTATGGAACTATTAAATAGTTCGAGCGAATTCGAAGGCTCGACTCCTGCATTGGGCCGACTTCCGGATGTGCCAAGAGTGTGCTTGCTATTGGACTGATAGGCAAGGCCGTTTTCGGCGATAACTTTTTCAGGTACGGGAAGTGAGCTTCCGCCCGCATTGCCCCTGGGTTTGGCACTAAATATCTTCTCACGAGCATTACTGATTGCCTGTCCTAGTCCTGCTGGATCGTCCATGGCCATAAGGGCCAAACTTGAGAACAACTGTTCTAATAACGACGCTTGGGCTCCAAGCTCATACAGGTTCTGAGCCTGACTTAACAGATCCGCTGCTTGCTCTGTTTGCTTTGTTTCAAGATAGTCGCGTTGCTCATTTGTCTTTGCAAGATATTTGACCGAGCCAAGATCCATCGCCGCGCTTTGCACTGTGGCGACTATCTGCTGGCAGCTCGTTAGTGATGCCCCGCTACCATCGCAGGCGGACTTCAGTCGGGCATTAAAATCCTGCGTAGCCTTCTCCGTTCTCGCCTTGATGTCATCGAAGCACCCTGCATTCTTTGATACCGAGCACTGCCGCATATCAGCCATCAGACGCTTTGAATATATTCCCAGCGCATTATTTTCTGTCTCCAGTTCAGTTGCGGTGGTCGCAGTATTCGCGTTAGTACCAACTGCGGTCGCAACACCTGCCACAATGTTGGCGACCAAATTCCTTCGAGCTTCCCGCTGTTCGTCGCTTAGTCCATCGGTGGCATCAAGCAAGCTGTTAATGATGCTGCCCGCGGACGCTCCAAGTGCACCCGCCCCGCAATTGGCACCTTGGGCGGCGGCACCCATACATCCAAGAATTCCTTGCAATGCTGCACGCGCAGGCTCACTACCCAGATTGTCCGCGAGCGTCTTGACCTGCTCAACCCCCAATCCTTGGAGGTAATTGACTGCTGCAGACTGAGCAAATTGCGCTGTCGATCCGGTTATGTTAGCGCCTGCAGCACCCACAATAGCCGTCACATACTTACGATAATCCCCGTTGGGAGACCATTTACTTGCATCAATATATTGATCCAGCAAGCCGCGAATTCGCTCCTCGTCGCGCTGATCAGCAGGCTTTGCATTTTCTTCTGCAAGCGCTACGTCGAGCTTCTTCTTGGCGTCGTCTGCCTCCTTCGCCCGGTTGTCCAAGAACGTCCCGACTTCGCGAGTCATGGCCCCTACGATGGCAAATCCGGCCTGGATTTCCTGCTCATTGAAGATGGGCTTCAAGGCATTGGTGCCATCTTTGTCGCTGCTGACATCCCGATTGATAGAGGCGACAACCTGATCGGCGGTCTGTCCGGTCAACTGCTGTTGCCGCTGCTCATTGGTAATGGTGATCGCGCCGCCGCTGATGCCGCTACGGGTGGTGCTCGATGCATCCTCGCTGGCCGACATCACTGCAGGAGGTGTCGCGGAAAAACCACCGTCCTTGCCAGTAGTCGGCAATTCCGTTCCTGGCACCTTCTCTCCACCGGCTTGGGCATTGCCTTGCTGGTCCTTGCCGACGGGGTTTTCCTTGCCGGTGCTGTAGCCCACGCCGATGCCGACGCTGTCCGCGCTATAGCTTGCGCTGTTCTGGATGTCGCTTTGCGTCAGGCTGGCAGTGCTCAGGCTGTTCTTGTTGTTCTGTACCGCCTTGTCGGTGCTGGCGATGATCGCGCCCTTAAGGTCTGTATTGCCGTCCACCTTGATTTGGAAACCACTGTCGCCGGCCTTGATGCCCGATTGCTCCATCACGCTGGCAAAGTCACTCTTGATGGTCGACTTGCTGTAGTTGACGCTGCCTCCCATCGCCCCCATGCCGACCGACAGGCTGAAGCCCATGCTTTGTTGCTTGCTGTCGAACTTGCTGGTGTCTTGCAGACTCTGGATGTTCAGGTCGCCGCCAACATCGGCGACGACCTGCTTGCCGGAAGCAACGGCGCCGATCAGATTGGTGTCGCCGCCGCTGCTCATGGTCAGTTTATTGCCCGCGTCGACGTGCGTATTGGTGTAGCTGACATCGCTGCCGTCTGCATTACCCCGGCCAAACGATGCTCCCACGTTGAACAGCAAGCCGGAGGTGCCGATGCTGAAGCCGATCGATGCAGAACTGGAACTGTTCTTCCCATGCTGGTCCGCCGTGCCCTTACCGGCCAGCAGGTTGATCTGGTCGTCGGCCTTCAGGTTCAGGTTTTCGCCTGCCTTGACCGAGCTACCTTGGATCGTGATGTCGCTGTTGGCTCCGTCGCCGGTGGCGGTGATATTGACGTTGCCGCCACCTGTGATCGTGGAGCCGACGACACTCGTGCTCGACGTTTCACGGTGGCTCTGGTTCTGGCTCGCCCCCAGGCTGAAGGACAGGTTGACTCCGCCGGCCTGCGCCGGATTGCTGGCGACGGCATCGTAAGCATTCTTCCCTGCCAGCGCGGCGGTCGCGCCGGCCAGCAGTTTCATGCGGCCGTCGCCGGTCTGTTGCGCCGCCGAACCCATTTGCTGGACGGTCTGGATCGCCGCGAGAACAGGGCTGGACAGGGCTACCGTCAGGCCGCCTTGCTTGACGGAATAGTCCTGCGTCGTATTGGTGAGGTTCTGGGCTTCTTTCACCAGGACCGATTTGGCGACGACGTCGATATCGCCCTGCAAGGCAAGCACGTTGCTGCCGGTCTGGGTGTAGGCGTTGCCCGCCTTGATGCTCACGTTGCCGTCGATGCTTCCCACGTTGCTGGAGACCGTGTTCTGGCTGATCTGGTGGTTCTTGTCATCGATTTCGCGTGAACCAAGGGTGAACCCCAGCCCGCCGCTGCCGAACAGCCCGCTGGTCTTCTTGTTGTGCTGTTCGGCGTGGTCCACGGTATTGCTGGCCGCCTCGACGGTGATGTTGTTGCCGGCCACCAGACTGGTGCCGGCCGACGACACCACGTTGCTGCCGATGATGTTCATGTCCTTGCCTGCCTGAAGCGTCGTCGTATCGCCGCTTAACGTGCTGCTGATGACGTTGCTGCGATCGTCGCTGATGATATCGGTGTTGGTTCTACTGGACAAAAATCCCTTGGATGTCGACTTTGAGTATTCGTCGTAGGTGCTGCTTTCCTGCGCCGCCAGTACGTCAATATTGCCGCTTGCGCCGACATTGAGGGCCTTGCCTGCCGTGACGTTGCTGCCGATCACCTTGACGTCGGCCGTCTCCAGTTTGCCGGCGCCGATCGTCAGTGCGCCGGTGGTGTTGATGTTGGAGCCTTGCGCAGTAGTGGTCTGCCGCTGCGCCTGGAAGTTGGAGTTTGAAGTGGTATGCACATAGTCCGCGGAGGACTCATTCGTCGCTGCGCCGATGGTGACCGCGCGTCCTGCGAGGATCTGGCCGTCACCTTCTCCGTTGGTGCCGATTGCCACATTCGCACCAGTCAGGACGATATCGCGCTTGGCCACCAGCGACAGATCGCCGCCGGCGCTGATCATGGAGCCGGAATTGCCGGTGGAAGTCTGGTGGACGTTGTAGCCGGCATGGTTGACATCGAGGGTGCTGCCAGTCTTGACTGTATCCAGAATCAAGTCACCTCCAGCGCTGACGGACAGATTTCCACCCCCCTTGTCGCCCGCAGCACCACTGACCAGATTTGCGCCGATATTTTGGACATTTCCACCGGCTGCGATGGTCAGGTCTTTACCCGCGACAATACCTGCCGTATTCGACAACGAAGTAAAGCTGCCGCTGCTCTGACCGTTTGCATAGGTTTGCTGAACGGTCAATGTTTCATTGCGAATATTGCCGCCAGCGCTGATGACGATGTCGTCGCCCCGGATGCCGCCGCCCAGGTTTGCGAGGTCGTTCGAGGCAACCAATACCGTGCGGCCCGTGCCGTCGGCCCGTCCGTCGATCATGCCGCCCTTGTTGGTGATGTTGGCGGCCTGGATCGTGACGTTAGAGCCGCTGACCAGCGCGCCGGTGCTCTGAAGCGCGCCGTCGTCCAGATGCGCCAGATATACGCGCGGCACCAGGACATCCTGGGTGCTGCCGTCAGGCAAGGTGACGGTCTGGCTGACCAGCCAGACGATATCGCTGGTCAGATGGCTAACCTGGTCGGGCGTGAGCTCCACGCCGGGGCGCAAGCCCCAGGCTTGTGCCGTGCTGACACCATTGCTGAGCAACTTTTGATATTGACTGTCGTCGCTGGCGGCGCCGCTGACCTTGCGGGTAAGCTGTGCAATCTGCTCTCGCACCAGACGTTGCTCGTAATAGCCATCGCCCAGCCGCTTTTGCACCGTACTGGGATCGACATTAAGGGCTGTCAGCAAGTAATCGCTGCTCAACCAGGTGCGATGGTCGGTGAACTGTGAACGCGTTTCCAGCAGGTAGCTGCCGCTGGTGGATGGCCGGAACAGCACGCCAGGGCGAATCGGCACCGGTACATTTCCGTTTTGCGGGAAGAGCGCGCCAGCGGGGAATCCGCTCATCGTCGGAAGCCCTGTGCCCGAGGGCAGCGCGCCGCCGGTTGGCGCATTGCTGCCGGGGCGTGTGGCGACGCTGCCCAGCATGCCGCCGATCGACTGACCACTGCCGGTGGCCGGAGTAATGTCGTTGCGGATATTCGCAGCGCTGCCTGCGGAAAGGTCGGCATTGCTGAAATTGTTCGCAACGATGGTAACGCCGCCATTGCCCACAATCGCGCCCTGGGTGGTGCCAATCACTTCGGAGATATCCGGCATGCTGTAGGCAGTGACGGTACCCCCTGTCGTCGTAAAGGTGCCATCGAAGCTGTGCCGGCGATACAGGGTCTGCCCAAGGTTCGTGATGTTTGCGTTGGCCCCGCCCAACCACAAGCTGCCATTGACGACAATATTGCTGAATTCGTTGCTCAACGACTGGCCGATATTGATGCGCGCGTTGCCGCCGGCGCGGATCTCGGCGACGGCGCCAGCGCCGCTGGCCAGCCTGTCTTCGGTGGCCGTGTGATGGGCATTGCGGGTGAGTTCCAGCGAATCGTGCTGGGGCGCCAGCGCGCGCTGCGTATCGCGCCGGAAGATGGTGTTGGGATCGGTGTAGTCCTGTTCCGCCACGAACCGGATGCAGTTCGTGGTGCAATTCCCGTACTGGTTCGAGTACGCGGGCATGGGTTCCCAGTTGATGTCGCTACGGCCGTCGCGCGGATCATCGCCTCCGGCGACCTTGTCGGGGTTGCCGACATTGCTGCTCTGCGATGTGAAATACACCACACGCGTGCCGTCCGTGGCGCTTCCGCGGCTGATCTGTCCGAAGGTTGCCCAGTTGGAAGAAATACCCTTGTAGAAAACGCTGTCGTCGGCGTGCGTCCTGATGACTGCCCGACCGATCACATAGCCATCCGGCGTGATGATGCTCTTGGTCTCCAGCACGTCGGCCGGATTGACATACAAGATCTCATAGGCGTTGAAGTTCGATGAGTCGGGCTTGTAGTACATCTGGTTGCCGCCGTTGTGCCACCACGAAGGCGTTCGCATGGAGTATGTCTCATCGAGCGTCCCCACCGTGCTCACCGCCACGCCGCTGCGGGTATTGCGCAAATTGACGGCGGCCATCTCCATGTTGCCGCCGGCTTCGATGATCGAATCTTCGTTGTTGATCTGCGCCGTACCGTTTGTCAGGCCGTTTGCATCGCGCTGGTCGTTAGCGCCGATCGCCATGCTGCCGGCGCTGTAAATGACCGCATTGTTGCGATTGGAAAGAGCACTCGTCACCCACAGCGACATGCTGTTGCCGCCACCCAGTAAAGCATTGTTGCCGGTGTTGTTTAACGTCTGGGCACGCACGACCAGATCGCCGCCCAAAATAACGCCCGTGTTGTCGACGGTCGGCGCGGTGATATCGAGCAGGTTCCTCGAACTGATTTCGCCGGCATTGGTAAGGGTGCCGCTGCCGTTAATGGTGATCGAGTCCGCCTGGATCGCTGCCGTATTGAGATTGCTGATCTGGGCTGCGGACAACGATAGCGTTCCTGCTCGCAATTGCCCCGCGTTGGAATAGTTGCCTGCCAGGTTCAATACCATATTGCCGTTGGCGGCGAAGGCGGCGGCAGAGGACTGGCGGAAGCCGCTGCGTGAAGCAAGCGATGCATCCGCCTGGGCGCCGATGCTACCGTCGTTCACCACATCTTGCGCGGAAATGCTCAGCTTCTTCGCCATGACGGCGCCTGTCGCCGTGTTGTTCAACTGCCCATCGGCGATCAGCGACGCTGTGCCGCCGGAGGCCTGGATTTTTCCTTCGTTGTATAACGATGCACCCGCGTTGCGCGCTTTCAGGTTCACGTCGTTTTGCGCGGCAATGGTGCCGCTGTTCCGTATGCCGCCGTTGGCATCCAGCGTCGATGCGCCGGCTGTGGCAGTGATGGTGCCGTTGTTGGTCAGGGCCACATCGCTCCCGGCAAACGTGCCGCGGGCAAGATTGGCGGCGGCGACGTCCACCGCCTGCGCCGCCATGATCGTACCGCTGTTGGCGACGCGTCCGTCAGCGCCCAATTGCGCCTGGCCGTCCGCTGCCTGAATGCTGCCGCCGTTGTCGATATCAAACTGGCCGCCGGCAAACTGCTGACCAGATGCATTGCGCGCCGTAATGATCACGTTATTCTGGCCTATCACAGCGCCCGTATTGGTCACGCCGCCGTCAACGTTCAGTTGGACGGTGCCGGCGCTGGCGCCAATGTCCCCGGTATTGCGTAAGCCATAGCGACCGTCAATGCCATTGCTTCCTGATGCGCTTGCAACACGCATGTCTACGCCATCCCTGGCGAGGATTTTTCCGCCGTTGTCGACAGCGCCGCTAATCGCGAGGGAGATCGCGCCGCCGGCCACGCTGATAGTGCCTCCGTTGCGCAGGCCTGCTTGCCCCGCGGCCGCGCCTGCATGGCGTGCTGCGATGTCGACCGCTGCCTGACCGATCACGGAACCGGCATTGTCGATGCTGCCGTCGGCATTGATCCTTACCCCACCCTGGATCGCGTTAATACTGCCGCGGTTGCTCACATCGGCCGGCGTGCCGCCAGCGGCGGACACATCCAGGCGAACATCGTTGCGCGCGACCATGGTGCCCGCGTTATCGATACCTCCGCCGGTATTGACCGCAATGCTTCCGTTCACTGCGCTCAACGTACCGTCATTGCGCAACGCAGGCCGTCCATTCGGAGTCTGCAATTGCGCCGTGATATTGACATTGCCCTGAGCGATCATCGAACCGCCATTGTCGACGGCTCCGCTTGCGGCAACGGTGACGCCGCCGTTGGCGGCCGCAATGCTGCCGGCATTATTGACATCGGCACCGGCAACACGAACATCGGTCTGGGCAAGAATGGCGCCGCTGTTGTCGACCGTTCCGCTGGCGACGACGTCGACGGCGCTTCCTGCTGCGCTCAAGGTTCCGCTGTTGCGCACCTCCTGCCCAGTGGCGCTGATGGAAGTCTGGGCCGTCACCGAACCGCCATTGTCGATGCGACCGTCGGTGTTCAAGGTAACCTCGGACGTTGCCGCGGTGATGCTGCCTGTGTTGACCACACCGTGGGCGGAGCCGGCGGCCACGCCCGTCGATTGAATGCGTATCTTGTCCTGGGCGTTCAGGACGCCGCTATTTTCAATCCGGCCGTCAGCCGTCAGCGCGACTTCACCAATGGCGGCGCCGATATTGCCGGCATTGCGCATGCCAACGCCGGATTCGGTGCCCACGAGGAAGATCTTGTTGGCATACATCCCGCCTAGCTGCGCCACATCGACGCCGAACGCCGGCGCAGCATCCTGCGCGGCGATGGGCGTCACTTGCGTGTGATCCGCACTGACCCGATTGGTCCCCACGGTCACATGCAATTCCTTTGCCCAGATGCCTGCGTTCACTTCGGTGGCGCGCGCGATGATCTCGGTATAGTCGGACTGGGCATCGCTCAATCCGGCCCCTTCCACCTTGACTCGCCCCCCACGCACCACATAACCGTCAAGATTGCCGCCGTTCATGATGGCTTCGCCGGTGGTAAGCGTAGTGCGCGCTGAATTGATGAAGCCGCATCCGTCACAGGTGACCCCTGACGGATTGGCGACAATGACTTGGGCACGATCCCCTGCGACCTCCACGAATCCGCGCAGGTAGCTTGGATTGCTGGAATTGACTTCATTCAGGATCACGCGGGCAGTGCCGTTGGCAAGATTCGGATTGCGCTGAATCCAGCCGCCGAGTTGAGTCTGCACGTCGGATCGGGAGTTATTCAGGACGGCGCCGTTACGCTGGACATCGAACTGGCTATAGGTATTGCGCGACACGCCTGCCGCGCTGGGCGTCTGGATATTGACCTGCGGGATGCCGTTCGCGGTATTGACGACGACCGGCTGCTGATTGCGGGGTGCGCCAGGGTCAGCCACGATTTGCGCCTGCGCCCGAGGCAGCAAGGTCATTGTCGCTCCGACCAGCGTCAACACGGCCAATCCAATCCAGCTCAAGCGCGCCATCGGTGGTGCAGGGAGGCGGCTCCTTTCAGGACCTCGTGCAGAGATTCCCATGTTACTGCGGACAGTTTCGGCAACCGCCATGAGCATGCCGCGGGCTTTGTTGAAGATAACGCGATAACACAACTGGTTCATGTTCTTCTTTCTTCTCGTCAGGAGGCGGCAACGCCGCTGTCAGTACGACCACATCAGGTTGAAACCCGCTGTCACGCGAGCAGTCTGGAATCGATCAGGCTTGGAAATCGGCGTGCCGGCAAAGACTTCATAGGAGACGCGTCCGAACGCGCCACGCAACCCCGTGACCGCGCCGGCCAGGCGACGGCCGGTCAGAAGGGCTGCCGAGGGGCCGCCGACTTGTCCGTAGTCGGCCCCCACGTAGACTTCCTGGCCGCTTTGCCCCAACGCTGCGGAAAGCTCATTGCGGGCAAACCAGCCGTTCTCGGCCAACAAGGTCACTTCACCATCGAAGCCCCGCACGGTGTAGCGCCCACCGATCGAGAATCTGTCTTGAGGCGTCAGCGGCGTGCCATTCCATTGGGCGCGGGCGGCGAACGAGTAGCGCAGCGCCTGCTTACCCCAAGGCGCTTGCCAGGCAAAAGGAAGATTGAGAGATAGATCGGCTGTCGTAATCCGGAAACGAGAGGTGCCTTCGCCGAATGCCTCTTCCGGGGCGGGCAAGGAATCAAACGCACCCGTACCTCGCTTGTGCGCCAAGGACAGATCAAGCGTGGCGTCCCCCATGAACTCGCGATGCGTCACGCCCAGTTCCCAACCGGCGGTGCGACGACGCTGAACTTCCACTTCCGTGTCGTCCACGTAGTTGCTGGAGGTTTTTAAAAAGCCCTTGAACGAGAGGGTGGTCTTACGCGCCGCGTCGCGATAGACCAGGCGAGAGAGCTTGAGCTCGTTGTTTTCGCTTTCGCCGCTATACATGTAGGTCTGATTGATGCCCGCCACAGCCTGGTGATAACTGCTGGCGCTATTGGTGAACGCCAAAGCCCAGTAGCCAAAGGGCAGCGAATAGTGCACCACGTGGCTTTGACTGCCACGTACGCCGGGGTCTCCGCCGCCGAGGTCATGGTTGTAGCTGATGTAGAACAAATCGTTGAGCGTCAGCCAGTTGTCGAGAGAGACCGTCGCGCTTCCCTGGTACTTTCCGGTTGATTTGGTGCCGCTATCGTCTATCGAGGCCGTCAGCCGCAGGGGAATGGCCTGACGATAGCTGATCACCAGATCGCTGTCGCCGGCCTTGGCATCGGCCTCTTCACTGGGGGTCACCTTGATGTCGGCCTCGGCGGTGGGCACACGCTTGAAGTTCTCCAGGCCTTGCTCAATGTCGCGCAGATTGAGCAAATCACCAGGCGCCGCGGGAATGGCGCTCCAGTGGGTAGCGCGGGGATCGGCATCCGCAGCGAAACGGATAGCGCGAATTCGCCCCGGCACGACCGTCAAGCGCAGTTCGCCACCGGCGATGTCCTGCGGCTCGGCAAGCACGCGCGTGGTGATATAGCCGCGAGCAACGATTTCGTTTTGAATTCGTGCCATGACGACGTTAATGCCTTGCACACCCAGGCAGCGGCCGATTGCGGGATCGTCGCCGGCATTGAGCCCCGCCAGCGCAAACTGAAACCGCTGAGCCAACTCACCTGCGAGAGTGATGCGTGTTACTTGAAAGCACGGAGACTCGCCTGTCGGAATTTTTCCTGCCGCTCCGCTCGCCGCCTGCGCTTCGGGCAGACGGACATCAGGCTGCGGTTCTTGCTGACGTCGCAATTGACGTTCCCGCTCCTGCTGGCGCTGAAACTCTTGAGCTGCGGCATCGGTTTGCCCCAAAGCGGGAGCGACATGGCTTGCGCTGGCCAAGAACATCAAGGCCGTAAGACTCTTGAATATCCAATTTGTTGGAACATGTACTTCGTCGTCTTGCCCACGAAGGGCATCGTGACACTCGCCTACGTGAGCGGCCGCAGCCCGGAGCGAATTCGGAAAGACGCCAAAGCGAAACCCTGCCCAACAGCTAATACGCTGAAATATTCTGTTATTGCGATGCAAAACAACACCCCGTAAAACCCCGTTTATTTTTCGATTTAATTGCTGCGCGGAATTTTACTGTCGGGCATTCTTCCTACGGAGGAGGATGTTGGATTTTGTAAAGATATTCTCCCGGAAGCAACAAATGCTTGTTGGAAATGCAATTTAAATTGCCTTGATATTCACATAAATTAATAAGTCAGGGGCGTTTGGGAGCTGCGGCCAACGGCAACTTCATCTGTTTCCAATGCCTGCACTTCTATTTTCCCGAGGGGGATCGCGCGTTTGTTGATGCGACATTGCTCGCATTGATCCAACAGTTAATCATGCCGGATTGGGAGGCTCGCAAGCGGGAGCTTGATGCCATGGTGAAGGTGTTGCTCGATCGATAGTGACTGGTATTGTCGGCGATGTTGCCGTGCTGGCCGGTTTGCCGGTGCCTGTGGCATTACATTTTTCCTGTGACCGGTCCCGGATACGGATCAGACGCCGCTGAACCAATTGTAGCCTTGGTCTTCCCAGTAACCGCCCGGGTTTTCGTTGGTCACGTAAATTGCGATGACGTGCTTGGGGTTCTTGAATCCGAGCTTGGTCGGTACACGTACCTTGAGTGGAAAGCCATAGGATGTCGGCAACGGTTCCTTGCGGAAGTCCAGCGCCAGAATGGTCTGGGGATGTAGCGCCGTCGGCATGTCCAGGCTGGAGTAATAGCGGTCCGCGCACTTGAAACCGACGTATTTCGCAGACGTATCGGCACCAATGGCCTGGAGGAATCTTTTCAAGGGGACGCCCGACCACTGGCCGATGGCGCTCCAGCCTTCGATGCAGATGTGCCTGGTGATCTGCCCGGTCTGGGGCAGGGCGCGCAAGCGCTCGATTGTCCACGGCTGCTTGTCGCGCACCAACCCCGACACTTCCAGGCGCCAATCGCTGACGTCGATATCCGGCGCATTGACTTCATCATAGAAAGCATTAAAGGGAAACGGATCGGTGATCTGGCTCGCCGCATAGGTTGGCGCAAGCTTGTCGCCGCGGAACAGCAGAGCCTGAACCCGGTCGTTCCAGCGCGACATGGCCCACAGCACCTTGTCCACGCCGTCGTTGTCCTGCAAATCGCAACCGGCAAGCATCGATAGCGCGCCTAGCGACAGCGCGGAACGCAGCAGGAGCCGCCGCTCGACCTTCACCAGCGCCGTGCGGTGATCTGCCAAACGGATTTTCTCGGGTTTGCGGGAAGGCGTTTCGTCTTGCTGGCTCATGATGCACTCTCTTTCGCATGGCCTCGCCCTGTCACCATGGGCAATAAGGTTGTCGGGACGATGGCGACCAATAACAGATGCACGACGACAAACGCGGCGATGCCGGCCATCGCGGCGAAATGCACCTTGCGCGCGAAGTCGAAGCCGCCGAACAGGTCGCTCAACCATTCCAACTGCACCGGCTTCC
The DNA here is from genome assembly GCF_000577615.1 of Herbaspirillum sp. RV1423. Taxonomy (GTDB): domain Bacteria; phylum Pseudomonadota; class Gammaproteobacteria; order Burkholderiales; family Burkholderiaceae_D; genus Herbaspirillum. Next base: position 62,577 of record NZ_CBXX010000020.1, on the reverse strand, counting down.
AGAGAGAAAGCCCGGACAGCGCAACGCCTATCCCGAGCACGATCACGCCCCAGTACAACAGTTTTTGTACGGCATTGTAGATGCCCGGCCGATGGGGTAACTGGAAGCGCAGGGCGTGGCAGGCGTCGGATGCCACGTCGCGCGCACGCAGCGGCAGGAAGTGCCGGCGAAAGTGGCCGCTGGCCACTCCGTAAATCAGATAGAACAGGCCATTGACGACCAGCAACCACATCGCCGCGAAATGCCAGGCGATGGCGCCGCCCAACCATCCGCCCAGCGTTGCCCAGGGGGGGAATTTAAAGCCGAAGATCGGCGAGGCGTTGTAGATGGCCCAGCCGCTCATGAGCATGCAGCCGATGGCGAATGCATTGAGCCAGTGCGCAATGCGAATCGCCAGCGGATGGAGGAGAATTTTCTGAGCCATCGAGGCGCTTCCTTACATCGGAGGTGTAACCCCGTTCTTGCCGACGCTGACCGACACGGCAGTCAGGCTTCCGTCCGCATTTTTGCGGGCGCGCAGCACCACCTTGGCGCCGACGACCAGCAGGGAGCGCTCGCCGGCTTCGATGCTGACGATAGGCACGTCTTCGGGCACGACGATCTTCTTTTCACCGCCTTTGTACTTGAGCGTGAGCGTACGGCCGTTGCTGGCGACAACATCGCCGACGGTGCCGTTGGTCATGGTGCTGTTAGGCGCCAGGTCGAAAGGCCGGTGGCCGTCGCCCGTGCCTGCCATCGACGGAGGAAAAACGTGTACCTCAAGCGCCTTCTGCGAGCCGTCAGGCTGCGGGATGCCGGCGGCGCCGATATAGCTGCCGGGCTTGATGTCGTTGATGTTGGCGATGGAGATCGCGGCTACCCGGGTGTTCTGATCGAGTGCGACGGTCTGCTCACCGCCGCGATTGTTTTTGACGACCAGCTTTTCGCTGCCGACCGAGGTGATGGCTCCGCGTATCCCGGTCAAAGCAGGCGTCTGCGCCAGGACAGCGGAGCCGATAAAGCCGCTTGCGAGAATGGCCGATGCGACGGTGCCGCGGAGGATTTTTTGAATGGATGCGCTCATGGGATCGGACCGGGGAGTTGAGGAATAATGATCCTAGCCAGCCGAGGGAGTCATCCAGATGACATTCAAATGACAAAAATGTCATCTTCATCTGATGATCTCGAAATACTCTTCATACTTCTGTCAGCGCTTCATTTCCAGGGGGCGGGCAAGGCCGCAGCATAAAATCTCAGGAGAAGCCGTCTAGCTGTCCTTTTACGACCGCGAGCATCTTTTTGGCCATGACCTGTCCGTCGTCGCCGTAATAATGGAGCTTGGGAAGGCTCGCAGTAATCAAGGCAGTGTTGAGTGCATCGACGATCTGATCGATCGCAGCGTCTGCATCGCCGGCCCTGATGCCGACTGTCGTTGCCAGCGCACGAAAGTCCGCGCGACGAAGACGGCTATTTTTGCCGTTGAGCTTCAGCGCCATGCGGTCATCTTGAAGGCGCGGGAAAACACGTGTCGTGACGGCGTCGTAGAGCGGAGCGACGCGGACCGAACGGAAGAAGTCGTCGCCGGGATCGGCAATTTTCAGCAGGGCCATGTTTTTCAAGTGCATGTCGCCATCGGCGATCAACCATGCAAATAGCGCTCTCTTCAATATCCCAAGAAGGTCTGCCTCGGGCGAGGTGGAAAGGCTGCGTACAGCGTGGGCTATGCGTTCCATGGTGCCGGAATATTTCAATTCCGGGGGAAGATCCAGGACGGAGCACAGGTCCTCCATCGCGAGTCTTCTTTGATCTTCCGCGCTGGTCCGGATGTCGAATCGTTCGACCAGCAGCGCCGGGGGCATGTTGTCCGGCATCTCGACAAAAGCGATGCTCGGCACGGTAAAACCTACGGCTTTGCCGAGCTGAAGAGATAGCCACTCGATGACAGGGAGGGCTTCAAATCCGCTCTTGCCGGCCGGCTTGAGAATGTGGGTGAAGGGCATGCTGGTACTCGCCGACAAATCGCCATCCTTGTCCAGGTACATCGGCGCTTTTATCTGGATGCCGGATAGCCGCGGTGTGTCGGCGGACGCATAGAGGTCCGCAAGGTTCTTTTCGAAACTTGTTTCGAGCGTGTCTCGGCTCGGTCCGCGGTACCTGCCGATGAAGACGCCGTCCCTGGTGAAATCGCTGAGTGGCCGGACGAGAACATCGGGCGCAATTTCCTTGAGTTCGCGCTCTTGCTCCACGATCGTGATGTTGGACATGTACCGTTTGCCCGAACGCAGCATCGTTCGTTCGTCTTCGTTTCGCAACACGGTCTCCAGCCAGCCTTCGGGCAGCAAGGAAACGATAAAGGGCGGCAGTGCGCCAGGCGTCGTTTGGCGGATCAGCGCGGGACCTTTTGTTTTGGCAGGGTTCCAGCGCCATTCGAAACCGTCATGGACCAGGTTTCCGATCGCGACGCCATGCCACGCCACGATCAAATCTATCGCCGCTTCGTTACGTACTGTTTTGAAGCTTGGCGCATGAAGGAGAAAGCGCTCCGCTTGTTCGCCTTCCTTGTACCACGCGTTTTCTCGCGCGAGAGCCCACACCGCGTCGGCGGCGCCTTTGGGGCTGCCGAATTCCGCGATCAGCCGCGTGCGGATGGCATCGCGCATGTCGTCGTCGATGGAGGCCGCATGTTCGCTTCGTACGCGGAATGCTTCGAGAAATCTCTGGCGCATGGCCGAAACCTTGACATGGAACTCGCCCATGCCGTCGTCGATGACGGCATTGCCGATGGAAGGTTTATCCGGGGCGGGGTTCTGGATGATTTCCAACGAACGAATTCTGGTGCGTTGCGAACGCCGGCCGCTCAGGAATAGTCTGCCGTCGCGCGTCGGCCCAAGCAGCACGGCGCTCGCCGCTGAAAGATACGCGGTGGGGTAGAGATAATTGGCGATCCGGACAGCATGTTTCAGCACGACGGCGTTGGCGTCGTCGGCGGCATCGACGTAAATGCCGCGCATGAGTTGAACAAGCTGACCTTTTTCCGCTTGGTAGTGGCTCTTGGCCTTATCGATGTTTTGGCCGACCAGGTAGAGAGACATTTTTAACTTTCCCGTATTTCATCTACGGGAAAGTTAGCACTCTAGGAAAAGTAAGTCGAGGGAAATATATTAACTTTCGCATAGTTAAACTACGAGAAAGTTATAAATTGAATCGATCGAGCGGGGATTTAATAAGGTAAGTGTTTGTTTTTATTGGTATTTGTGTCGTGGGGCGCTAGCCAGGCACGACTTCTTTGTAAATCCGCGTTCCTATACAAACTCGTCGAAAGCCGACGTCGCTTTTCCGTCGCGGGTATTCACGAAACAATGTCTGAAGCGATTGAGCGCAGCCTCGATCAATTCGATCTCCGACAAGGTGCAACTTCGCGAGATCACGTAGTCGCCGCGACGGCATGGAGCACTTTGTCATTGACTCTCCTGGTGATGGGTAACAAATCCATTGTTGGTTGAGCATCCCTTCGGGACCACCGAGCACGGATGCCTGCTTATCAAGCATATGCTCTTCCCCCGGTAACCCAGATTTCCTCGAGTCGTTCGCCGTCGCGCAGCGTAAAGAGGGCATCCATGTCCCGCTCGCGGGCCAGCTTTACGCCGTCGTGCTCTCCCAGCACGAGCAAGGCCGTCGCCCAGGCATCGGCGAGCATACATGTGGCGCCGAGCACCGTGACCCCGGCGACGCGGTTCGTCGATGGTTGCTGCAAGACCGGGTTCATCGTATGCGAGTAGCGCTTTCCGGCAATCTCAACCCAATGTCGGTAATCCCCAGAGCTTGCAATCGCTGCATCGATGAGTTCCATTGTTCCGGCCAGCTCACGTACGCCATATGTCGGCTTTTCGATCGCGACCGTCCACGCTTGTCCGCCTGGCTTGCTGCCACGCGCCAGCATTTCGCCGTCGATGCCGACCAGGTAGCTGGCGATGCCCCATCGCTCAAGGCAGTGGGCAAGCTGGTCGACGCCGTAGCCTTTCGCGATGCCGGAAAGGTCAATGCGAATCGGGGCTCGCTTGCGCACCTGGCCCCCTTTTCGGTCGACGTCCAGGCTTGCAGCACCCGCGCTAAGCTGCATCCCTGGGGGCGCTGTCGGCAGGCCGACGACAGGCGCTTGGGATGGGCCAAATCCCCAGGCATCGACCAGCGCTCCCACACCGATGTCGAAGGCGCCCTGCGATTCTAGACCTACCTGCAGTCCGGTTTCGAGCACGTGGGCCAGCTCGTCCGGTATGCTGATCCAGGTATTTTCTGGTGCGGCGTTGACCCGGCAAAGGTCGGACATCGGATTCCAGGTCGACATTTGCCGGTCGACCTTGTCCACTGCGGCAGACAGGCTTGCATCGACGGCGGCTGCGTCAATCGCAGCAGGCGCGTAGAAGACGGCGGTATAGCGGGTGCCCATAGTTGCGCCATTCAGGCTATAGCGTTGCAGGACCGGCGACGCTGGCGGTTCAGAATACGTCTTCACGGTATCTTCCCTCGTTTCTGAGCGTCTGGAGGTCCAGGTTAAGCGGGGCAAGCACGTTGCTCAGGGCCTGCCGGACGCTTTCGGCCATTGCGCTGCTGCCGCAAACAAGCACCTGGCCGCCGTGTTCAATCAAGCTGCGCAGGTTGTCGGCATCGTCGATCAGCCGATTCTGCACGCGCTCACCATTCTTCACGCGCGAAAAAGCAGTGTGCAACTGCGTGAGCCGACGGTCCGCCAGATAGTTGCGCAGCTCGGGTTCATATAGAAAGTCGGATTCGGGATCGCGGCCGCCCCAGTAGAGATACATCGGGTACTTGCCGGTGTTGTTGCGGATGAAGCCGGCGAGCGGACCGATCCCGGTCCCGGCGCCGATCAGGATCACAGGAGCCTTCCCGGATGCCGGCCGGAATTGTGGATTGGGCTGAATGAACGCTTCAATGCAGTCGCCCGGTTGCAGGCCATGCAGGTAGGTCGAACATAGCCCGCCTGGCTGGCGGCGTACGCAGATCTCAAGGATACCGTCGCGCGCGCCGCTGGCCAGTGAATAGAACCGTGGCATCGCGCTGCCTGGCGCGATAACGCCGACCAGATCGCCAGCTTCGAAGGACGGGAGCCCGTGCGGCCGGAACAGGCGGCCAAACAGTCCGTCCGGTTCCTGCATTTGCCCGGAGACAAAACGCAGCACCACGGACGGTTCCTGCTCTTGCCGACCGTAATCGATACGCTCCTGCAAGCGGAGGGAAAACGTGCGCGGATGAACTGGGACATGTTCGAGCTGGAGCCCGATACCCAGCACGCCGCCAAGGCTGGCGCCCCATCGTGCGAATTCCTGTGTGGACTGACGGTCGATCGTGACCAGCTCGAGCATGCGTTGCCATCCATGCCGGTTCATGGCCGCGTCGACATCCCGGGCAAACTGGCAGTACTTGGGAAACTGTCTGTCGCCGAAGCCGAGTACGGCAAATTTCAGCGCCGGATTAGCCGGCACCCGATCGAGCGGCGCGAGGAACTGATTGGCCGAAGCGGGCGCCTCGCCATTACCATATGTCGCCGTCAATAAAAACAGGTTGCGGGCGGCGCGATAGCGCGCAGATAGCTGGTTCATTGGCGCGCTGTGGACCCGCTGGCCACTGTCGCGCAGGGCGTCGTGCAGTACTTGGGCGAAGCCCCACATGTTCTCGCCGACGGTCACGGGATCGGTCATGGCCCGCAAATGCAGATCCGCCACGTCGCGAACATCAACAAAGCCGGCATTGATCTTCAGGCATCCCGGCTGGCCATCCATCAGGAACTTGATCAGGCGGATCGAATGCGAAAAGTCAGGTCTTGGCACCGGACCCAGCACGGCCACCGGGTTACGCTGGGAGAAATTCCACGAGAACTTGACGCCGCCACTGATGGCGGTCTCGATATCCGGTTCCAGGAATTCGCCTGAAAATCTCTCTGTCGCGGAGTGCTTCTGCACACCATTAGTCTTGTAGATGAAGTCCCCGGCAGATTCTGAACCGCTGCTGAAAAGCGGACAGCGACGAGTGTCGCCGTCTGCGTCACGCCTCAATCACGGTACAACAAACTCCACCTTGCGACTGGTAAGAATCCGGTGTGCAGCATCCGCCAATTCGAGCGTGATCTGGTGCCGTCCGCTGGATAGGCCTTGTAAAACGAGTGGCCCGTCATCGGAATGCACCCAATGCCAGGCAGCGCCATCCAACGTGACATGCAAATGTCCCAAGCGCGGGACAACTTGTGCAGCCGCATCGCCATAGAGGGGCATGATTTTGACATCGTCCGACTTGAAGGGAATCACCACGACGCCCTTCGCCAGCAATGCTGCAATCGGAGCACTCACCGACAGGCCTGCCGACGTCAAAGTCTGCTCCGCCGCCACATGCCCAATGTGATCAGCAGCTTGAGCGGTTCTTATGCAAGAAAGCGCAAATATAATGCCGAGGTAAAACCAGACTGGATTCATTCGAATTTTCATACGCTTCCTTAAAGGATTGGTAAATGTAATCATTGATTACATTTTGATTATAGCAATTCTGACCTAGAATGTAAGCAGCAATCACATTTTTGAAAAATTAGCGGATGAGCGATGCAGCCCCCCAAGAAAAACTCGCGAAAGCCTGCTGGCAAAGCAGCAACTCCCCGTGCCTACCATCATGGCGATCTACGGAAGGCGCTCGTAGACGCCTGCGTACATCTGATCGAGGATAAGGGACTGGAAGCTGTCAGCGTGCGCGAAGTGGCAAAGCTGGTCGGCGTTTCTCCCGCGGCACCGTTCCGTCACTTTGCTACACGCACGGCACTACTCACCGCTGTTGCCGAAGAGGCGCAGGAACGGCTAGGCGCTTCCATTGCAGACACATTACGTGCCGCTGCTCGGGAGACTCCACTAATGCAATTCCGCGCTATTGGCGTCGGCTTTCTGCAGTGGTCATTTGCCAACCCGACGCATTTTCAAGTCATCTCTTCGCGGTCGGTGATTGACTATGAAGGGTCCCGGTTGAGAAGCAGCAACGATTTGATTCGCGTCAGGATGAATGAACTGATGTGTGATGCCGCGTCTCAGGGTTTGCTTCGCCCCGGCGATATCAAGCGATATCAAATTGCCGCACGCGCCATGGTCTATGGCTTGGCACGTATGTACATTGATGGCCAATTCCCAAGCTGGGGATTGCCGGTGGACGATCCGCTGGCAGAAAGCATTAGAATCTTTGACCTGTTTATCATCAGCATCTCGATGGCAGCGGAGCCTGATGGCGAGGCAAGCAAGCACTGACTACGGAATATCGCCAGAAGATCGGAGCGCCAATATTGCTGGCGACTTAGCTTCTGACATGCAATATATTTTAGATATTTTAGCCAGCCGCCGGCGACTGAATGAAATCGATAAACGCGCGCAACGGCGCGGGCAAATGGCGTCGGCCTGAGTAGTACAAAAAAGGGCCGGGGAAACTCAGCCACCAATCCTGTAACACCGGTTGCAGTTGTCCGGATGTCATGTACGGTTCCAGCCATTCTTCAAAAAGATAAATCAGCCCGTGTCCCGCCACGGCGGCGCTTACTGCCAGGTCGGCCACGGTGGGGGTGACGATTAAAGGGCCGCCGGGTTCAACCGTGAGCGTCTGTCCGTCACGCTCAAATTCCCACGGATAGATGGCGCCGCTAAGAAATCTGCCGCGCAGACAAGCATGTTGCAGCAGGTCGCGCGGGTGTTGCGGCACGCCGCGCCGCGCGAGATAGGTTGGCGCGGCGGCCACTGCGAATCGCTGCGTGCGCGGGCCGATGGGCACGGCGATCATGTCCTGCTCCAGCCGTTCGCCATAACGGATGCCTGCGTCACAACCACTGGCGACGACATCGACAAAATTGTTATCGACGACAAGTTCCAGCATGATTTCCGGATAAGCATCAATGAATTTGTTGACCAACGGCTGCAGAAAAAAGCGCGCCGCGCTCACCGGTACGTTCAATCGCAAAGTGCCGCGCGGACTGTCGCGCAAATCGTTCAGTATATCGAGTGCATTGGCGACATCGTCCAGCGCCGGGCGCAGACGACTCAGCAGAAGCGCGCCGGCCTCAGTTGGCGTCACGCTGCGCGTAGTGCGCAAGAGAAGTCGGATACCGAGCTTGTTTTCCAGCCGGCGCACCGCCTCGCTCAGGGCCGAGGCGGACTGTCCGCTGGCGCGTCCGGCCTGGCGGAATCCCTGGTGCTGGACGACAAGCGCGAAGGTAGACAGATCTGCCAGGGAGTGAATATCGGTAGTCATCGAGGCGCCCAGCTTTATTGTGCGGAATTTCGTACGGCCTGTACTTTATTGCCCCGATTATCACACAGCGCAGTCTTCATTACCATGCACTCATGCTGCAACGTCGGCGCATAGCGAGTCTCTCGCCAATCCAATCACTCTGCAGGAGTTTTGATGAACGCTTATTTACCTTCCCATGACAAATTTTCACCCGCGCATTGCGACATCAGCTTCAACCGCGTTGGTTACGGGGCAATGCAACTGGCCGGTCCGCACGTATGGGGGCCGCCTAAAGATCGCAGCGCCGCTGTAGCGGTACTACGCGAGGCCATCGAGCTGGGCATTAACCACATCGACACCTCCGATTTTTACGGGCCGCACGTTACCAACGAGATCATCCGGGAAGCACTGCATCCGTACCCGGACGGGTTGATCATCGTCACGAAGATCGGATTTCTACGCGGTGCGGATCAATCCTGGGTGCCGGCGGCGTCGGCGCAACAACTGCGCGACGCCGTCCACGACAACCTGCGCAACCTGCAACTGGAGGCGCTCGATGTGGTCAATTTCCGTGCGCCCGGTCTGGCTGGTGCAGATGGTTCGTCGATCGGCGAAGCGCTAGATACGCTAGTACGCATGAAAGAGGAAGGATTGATCCGGCATATCGGGCTCAGCAACGTTGACGCGCAGCAGGTGGCCGAGGCGCAACAAATTACCAAGATCGTTTGTGTGCAAAATCAATACAACCTGGCATATCGTGGCGATGATGCGCTGATCGATACGTTGGCCGCCCAGGGGATCGCTTACGTGCCGTTTTTTCCATTGGGTGGATTCACGCCGCTGCAATCGGAAACATTGACGCGTGTAGCCGCAGCGATGCAGGCGACGCCGATGCAGGTTGCATTGGCGTGGCTGCTCCAGCGCGCACCGAACATCCTGGTGATCCCGGGCACTTCGTCGGTCGCGCATCTGCGCGAAAACGTCGCCGCCGGAGCCCTGCAACTTGATGCGGCGACATTGGCGGCGCTGAATACCATGTGATGCGCGGCAATGGAAAGAGGCGCATCGGAGGCGGTCCGATTCGCTCCGGCGCGAGGTGCGCCGAGAATATTCCAGTCTGCTTTCGGTCGGAAGCAAGCCGCTAAAGATCTCGATTTTTCTGTCGGCATCCGGGCTGAAACAGGTCTGAAAGTGCGAGTCCTTCGACTTGCAGATTCGGTGACATCGGACGATACTGGGAAGTACCTGTCTGTTAAGCGAGGGACATATGGACCGATCACATGATGCGCTGACGTTGCAGATGCTGGCTTGGATTGAACAAGGGAAACCTTCCTACTCCGAAGTCCTTGAAGTCTGGAAAAGTACATGTCCCCGGCTGACGATATGGGAAGATGCCTGCGCCAATGGCTTCGTCGACTCTACCGCTGGAATGGCGGGCACGATTTCGCTCACGGAAAAAGGAAAGAACTTCCTTTTTCAAACGTCGTCGCCGGACTGACCTTCATCAATCAGTCAGGTATTAGAACATCGCGGGTCGCTCGGGCGGCGATGTTTTAGCGGTCGAGGTTTAACTCTGCGAGAAAATTTATTGAGAAGCTACAATGGCCCGAGGTTGTGCAAAAACGCAGGATTTTAATCAATTAAAAAATAGGCGGTTCAGATCGGCTGCTCTTCAATTTTCTCGATATCGAGAAGAGTCCCTTTACCTGCGATTTTTCGAATTTACGTTTTCAGACAGCGTCGTCCAGAAACGTACATGTCTGAGCATGGCGCGAACGAAGGCATGATCTCGGGAGAACATGCCTTCATTTTTCAGTTAAGCGCCGTCAAGAACACCGACTATCACCACGGCTGACTAGTTGGCATAATAAAGAGTTCGGCCAGATCGACATGTTCAGGTGCTTGGAGCGCAAACGCAATTGCGTCGGCGATATCCTCAGCCTTCAGGAACGTCATCTGTTCCTTCAGCTTTTCCATCCGGTCACGATAATTCGCGTCTGAGATGTGTTCGAATAATTCACTTTCGACCGCTCCTGGTTGAACGCTGGTGACACGGATGTTGTACTTGGGGGCGACCTCCATACGGAGAATGTCCGAAAATGCGGCTACAGCATGTTTTGTTGCACAGTACACGCCTAGTCCGGAGAAAGTTTTACGACCAGCGATCGAAGAGGTATTGATAATGTGGCCGGACTTCTTTTCTTGCATGACAGGTAAAACGGCAGCGACAGTGTTCAACAGACCTTTGATGTTGACATCCACCATCTGATGCCATTCGTTGACCTTCAGGCTTGCGATATCGGAAATGGGCATGAGGCCTGCATTGTTGAACGAAATATCAATCGTGCCGTATTGTTGCACCAGCCGTTGTACTCCCCTGTTGACCGACTCTTGGTCGGTCACGTCCATTTTGATGGCAATCGCCTCGCCGCCGGCAGCCTTGATTTCTTCCGCGAGAGATTGAAGCCGGTCGAGACGGCGCGCCGCCAAGCCTACCCTGACGCCTTCGCTAGCGAGCTTCTTTGCTGTTGCTGCGCCAATACCGCTGGATGCGCCTGTAACCAACGCCACCTTTCCCTTGAGTTCCATGATGATTTCCTTCGATAGTTGATAGAGTGACGCGCTTCAACACGAAATTTGAAGCACGGACTCATGATGCAATTGCCTTCACCTATCGTCGCTCGGGGTCTTGCGGAATCTGTCGGGATTTTGCTATCGAATTAAAAGTACTAACTTCCTCTGTAGTCGCTTGGCGCGACTCCGGTCTCTTTTTTGAAGATCTGCGAGAAATGACTTGGACTGCTGTAGCCTATTGCCAAGCAAATGTCGATGATCGATGCATCTGTTTCACATAGTAGACGCTTGGCTTGCTCCATGCGCAAGCGAATGAAATATCTTGAAGGCGGCATACCCGTGGCCTGTTTGAACACTCGGCTGAAATGGAATTCGCTTAGGCCGGCCTCCTGCGCAAGACGTTCGAGATTGAATGCTTCTGCCAGATGCTGACGCATGACATCGAAAACACGATGCAGCTTAAAGGCGGGTAAGCCGCCTCGCATTACGTTTGGCTGAAGGATTGCCGTTTCGTAGGTGCGAACCAGATGAACCGTCAACATTTGCGCCAGTCCTTGAATATATGCCGCACTCGGTTTTTTTTGATCATGCAATTCACGACTCAAATATCCCAATAGCTCAGAAAGAACCTCATCGGTTTCTCCCGAGACCTCGCGTAGTGAAAAATCGGGCAACGACTTGTTCAGTACTTCTGCGACAATCTGTCTGAGCAAAGCAAGACCAACATAAACATGCATCACTTGAAACGGCTTCTTACCGTCGGCTCGCCATCGCAACTCGGTAGGTTCGAGTGCTGTTGTAAGAAAAAAATCACCCGCCCTGACGCTGTTGCTCAGCCATTCTCCGCCAAGAGGACGTTCCTCGACGATGGCTTCGCCTGACATTATCCAGACAATCAACGGCTCTGGAACGGCAGGAATAATAACGCTCTCTTGTATTTGTCGACGTGACAATATCTGTACGAATACTTCCTCTGACGATTGCGCTTTGCGTTCCTTCAGAATCTCTCCCGGTATGTGCTCTTCGAAGGCTTCAGCAGAAGTGCGGATAGGATGCTTCATAAAAATTCCGGTGAAGGTGAAAATGAAATAGAGATTAAAAGTGGACACTGCCAATCCGGGATTGGAAGGCTGCGCTAACCCAGGTTACCCTCCAGTTCGCTGAACGTATCTCTATGAATTAAACGAAACCCCGTTTACGAAAATTCGGACACGCCCTGCTCTGAAGTCGTCGACCATGGTTTCGCTCACAGAAAAAGGAAAAAGCCTCCTTTTTTAAACGTCGTCGCCAAGCTCATCATCATAAACCTGTCGACTACTGATATTGGCGGCAATTGCGGTCTGGTCACTCCCGCAGGAGCTATGCTGTTGCGGCAGACGCCATCCAGGCTATCGGAGAACTGTTCCCCTGGACCGAGATGGCCAGTCAGGAATCTCTGAATCCCGATGGCATGCGGCGCCTCCGTCGATATCAACATCCGCCCGCACTCCACCCCGCATAGTCACGCCACAGAACCACGCGCCTTCCTGATACGGCTGAAACTCACGGCGGTTGCCAGCGCAGTGGCCGCAACCGCAGCCCACAACGCGATCTGAATGGCCCGGGCATCCTGTGCGGCAGTCATCTGTATTTCGCCGAAGGTCATGGCTTCGGCGGTATATACCGAGATGACCACACCCAATAGCGCCGCGCCAAGACATTGACCGAACGTACGTACGATGGCAAGAACGCCGGAAGCATTGCCGTTGTGCTCGGGCACGACGTTGGAGAGCATCTCGCGGTTGTTGGGACTCTGGAAAAAACCGAATCCCATTCCGCAGATCAGGGTCCGCCACCCGATGTTCCATGCCGACGCATCGTCGGGTAGCAGCGCCAGCAAAGCCAGGCCGACGGTGAACAGCGCCAGTCCCATCGTCGACAGCACGGCGGGCGAGTGCCGGTCGGCCAGTCTTCCGGCATGCGAGGCGACCAGTATGATGCCGACCGGCCACGGCGTGAACAGCAGCGCCGACTGGAAAGCACTATAGCCATACGCATTCTGAAACAGGAAGGGCAAGGCGACGAAGGCGATTCCCTGGCCGACGAACGATGCCAGCGAGGTCAGCGCCGCCAGCGAAAACCGGCCTGACGCAAACATCGCCAGCGGCAGCAAGGGTTGGCGCGCGCGACGCTGGTCCCAGACAAAGGCGATGCCGGCGACAAGCGCCGTCAATCCATAGGCAACTGCGGTCAACGCCGCATCGCGCGCCTCTCCCTTGTCCGAAAGCCGGGCGCAGGTATCGGTGGCCATGATCAATGCCCCCATGGCGATGGCCGACAACAGCGCGCCGGCAATGTCGAACGGCGCGCCGGCCGGCTTGCGTGCGTCGGGGATCGCGCTCAGCGACAGCACTACTGCGACGATGCCCAGCGGGACATTGATCGCGAAGATCCACTCCCAACCCAAGGTCGCCAGGAGCGTGCCGCCCAGGACCGGGCCAATGGCCGTGCTGGCCGCGATGAGCACCGCATTCAATCCGAGGATGCGTCCCAGCAGGCGGTTCGGGAATACCGTGCGGTGAATCGCAGGTGCGATGCTCAGCATTGCCGCGCCGCCGATGCCCTGCAGCACACGCATGCCGATCAGCATGGCGATCGACGACGACAGCGCACAGCCCAGCGACGCCAGCGTGAACACTCCCAAGCCGGCGGTGAACAGCCCCCGAAAGCCCACCCGGCCCGACAGCGATGCAAATGTCGCCAGGGTCATGGCCACGGCGAGCAGATAGCTGTTGGCCACCCAGATCGATGCGCTGACAGAGGCATTGAGCGCGAGGCCGATCTGGGGCAGTGCAACGTTGACAATGGTGCCGTCGAACACCGCCATGGTGGTCGCGGTCATGACGGCGATCATGGCGCGGCGTCGCTCGGCGCCGGGAAGTCCCTCATCGGAGGGCATATCTGAAAACAATTCCATGTCTGGCGAGTCCTGTTAAACGATTTGTGCATCCACTATAACCATACGTCAGAGATGGCGGAAGGCGCATGGCTTGCACTGGATACCTGCATCAAACGCCTTATCCGGGCGCTGCATGGTAGGATTGCCCGATGTCCGAACCCGACCTGAACCTGTTGATTGCGCTGGATGCATTGCTCACTGAAGCTAGCGTCGCCGGCGCGGCACGTCGCCTGGGACTAAGCGCTTCGGCCGTGAGCCGCACCTTGACCCGCCTTCGCATGGCGACCGGGGATCCCCTGCTGGTGCGGGCCGGACGACGCATGGTGCTCACCCCATGCGCGCAAGCGCTGAGCGAGCGGACCAAGAATATCGTCCATGACGCACGTTCCCTCCTTCGCCCCTCCTCCTCCGAACCCGATATCGCGACGCTCAAGCGGACCTTCACCATTCGCGCCAATGATGGTTTTGTGGAAATCCTCGGTGCTGCACTTATCGAAGCGGTCACCTCCGCAGCGCCCTTTGTACGGCTGCGTTTCGCTCCGAAGGCGGAAAAGAGTCCGCTGCCGTTGCGGGACGGCAGTGCGGATCTGGAAATCGGCGTAGTGAGCGAGATGGGGCCGGAGGTGCGCGTGCAGGCGCTGTTTCGCGATCGCTTCGTGGGCGTGGTTCGCAAGGGGCACCCGCTTGCAGCGATGGCGGAGATAAGTGCCGAACGCTATGCGGCATGCGGTCACGTCGTCACGTCGCGCCGGGGCCGCAGCACCGGGCCTGTGGATGACGCGTTGGCGGCAATGGGCCTGACGCGCAATATCGTCGCCATCGTCCCGAGTTTTCCGGCAGCACTCGCCATCGCCCGTTCGTCCGACCTCGCGGCCTTGGTGCCGGCGTCCTTTTTGTCCGCGGCCAAAGAACATCCGCAGGACGGGCCGATGGCCGCAACGTATGTTTTTGAGCTTCCCGTGAACACCGCGCCGATCACCATTTCGCAGATGTGGCATCCGCGCCTTGAACGCGACGCTGCGCATCGTTGGCTGAGGGAGCAGGTGCGTACGGTGTGCCAGACCGCTCTCGGGCTGGATGCCAATTGCTCATGACCGCTATCGGCGGCGGATTCATCCGTTAAGGCGCGCTACTTCCGCCCTCGTTTTTTCGGCCTTGACTGGACCATCTGCTTTGATAAATCCAGTATCAACTGGCCGAAAGCCTGTGCCGCGGGCGTCTTTCCTTCGTCGCTGCAGATAAGTGTGAAACTGGCTTTGGGCAGAGACGGCAGGTTGTAACAGCCGTCAACGATGCGCATGTCCTCCTCCAGGTCTTCCAGCGGCAATACCGAAATGGCCAGACCCGACAAGATTGCTGCACTGATGCCTTGCTGACTCGGCGACGTAAAGACGGTGTGCCACTTCACGCCAATCTCGTCCAAGGCGCTGATGCCCACCCTGCGATTGATGCAAGGTGCGGGAAAAAAGGCTAAGGGCAGCGGACTTCCTCTCGGCAAATCAAATGATTTCGCCGCTACCCAGACCAGTTGCGTCTGCCTTATGTGCATGCCTTCTTCGCTGTCGCCGGGCGTCATGATGACGGCAAGGTCCAGCTCTCCATCCTTGATCAGCGCACGCAAATCGAGTTGCATATTGACGCGCACATCCAGGCGCACCGATGGAAAGGAGCGGGCGAACTGACACAGCAACGTGGGCAGGCGATCGCCGACAAAATTCTCCGGTGCGCCAAAACGCACCTCTCCCGAAATGGGTGACGGTCGGAAGCGCTGGCCCAACGAGTCCAGGGTATCCAAAATCTGTCGCGCGTAAGGCATGAGGTCTTCGCCATCCTCGGTTGCCGTCAGACTGCGCGTGGTCCGCTGCAGCAATGGCCGTCCGAGCTGTTCTTCCAGCCGGCGGATCTGGTGGCTGACGGCCGACTGCGTAAGATGCAGGCGCTCAGCGGCGCGCGTAAAGCTGCCCGTATCGTGAACGGCGACGAAGGTGCGCAGCAGCGTGGGATCCAGGTCCATGGTGTCCAGTCGAACGAAACATTAATGACGATAATTAATAAATTTCACAAAATTAAATCATTTGTGGCATGGATAAGTATCGCCCAGAATCGGTTTCTCGTTCAGGTCGCATCTTCATCAGCGGTCTGGATTCAATGCAACCTATGACGGGAATACACGTAATGCCTCTCTCCTCCTCTCGAAAAAACATCTTTGCGCTGGCATCGATCTGTCTCGCGGCACTCATGTTCGGGCTGGAAATATCCAGCGTACCGGTCATCCTGCCGACGCTGGAACGCTTGCTGCACGGCGATCTCAAGGACATGCAATGGATCATGAATGCGTACACCATCGCCTGCACCACCGTCCTGATGGCGGCGGGCACGCTTGCCGACCGCTATGGACGCAAGCGTCTGTTCATCGTTACTCTGGTTTGTTTCGGCGTCACTTCGTTGATTTGCGGCGCTGCGACGAGCGTGTCGATACTGATCGCCAGCCGTTTCCTGCAGGGTCTGAGCGGCGGCGCGATGGTGATCTGTCTGTTGGCGATCTTGTCGCATCAGTTTCGTGGGGATCGTGAGCGCAGCCGTGCGTTCGGCGCATTCGGCATCGTGTTCGGTGCAGGCTTGGGTTTCGGTCCGCTGATCGGCGGTGCCATTGTTGCGCTGTTGGATTGGAAGTGGGTATTTCTGGTGCACGTCCCGCTGACCGTGCTGACTCTGTTTCTGACTTTCCCCGGCGTGACGGAATCGTCCGATCCGGATGCAAAACGGCTTGACCTTGTCGGAATCGTCTCGCTGTCTCTGGCGGTATTTGGATTGACTTACTTCATCACGCAAGGAGCCGATCTCGGCTTCGCCAGTCCTGCCGGGATGGCCATCATCGGCGCGGCGGTGCTCAGCTTTGCGGTATTTGTGTATGTGGAGAAAACCCTTCCTCATCCCATGTTCGATTTCTCAGTCTTCAAGATTCGCGACTTTTGCGGCGCGCTGCTCGGCTCCATCGGCATGAACTTCAGTTTCTGGCCGCTGATGATTTATTTGCCGCTGTATTTCCAGGCGGTGCTGGGATACGACACGGTCGATGCCGGCTTGTCTCTGCTTGCTTACACTTTGCCGACATTGATCCTCCCGCCGTTCGCCGAACGCCTCTCGTTGCGGTATCGACCGGGCGCGGTGATTCCGGCAGGCTTGTTCACGATCGGACTCGGTTTCATGCTGATGCGGTATGGAAGCGATGTGGAGTACGCCGGCTGGGTCAGCATGCTGCCAGGAAGCCTGATCGCCGGTATCGGACTGGGCTTGACCAACACACCGGTAACCAATACCACCACGGGATCAGTACCGGGCAACCGCGCCGGCATGGCATCGGGAATCGACATGAGCGCACGACTGATCACACTGGCAGTCAACATCGCGGTGATGGGATTCCTGCTGCTGGAAAGTGTGCTGTCTTATCTGCGTGGACATGCTTCGGAAAACATTCCTCTCGCACAGCTACGCAGCGCCGCCCAAGCAATTGCTGCGGGCAATCTGATTCTGGGCACAGAGAGGCTGTCTGGTCTGGAGGCGTCCGGCGCCCTGGCGCAAGCGGCATTGGCAGATGGATTCGGCTCTCTGATGTTATACGGAGGTATCGGCGTCTGGATATTGGCAATGCTCAGTTTTGTCATGTTCAGCCCCAGGAAAATGCCGCGTCTGATTGAACAGTAGCAATTGCGATTGAGGTTGAAGCAGCCGGCCTATCCACGAAATGAATTCCGGTGAGAGGTAAGCCGGCGAGGGCATATCTTGCATCGCCAAGCGGCAGGAAAATACTGACCGGAGGCGGGCATCGCGGGCGCAGCCAAGAGGATCGCAAATAGTGCGTGCCATGCGCGATCCCCTGCTGGCTCAACGGCAATCACTCCATGCAGGCGTCACGTCATTTTTTCATTTTGAAGAGGTTGACTTCCGTCGCCAGGTTTTTTGCCTGGTCCTGTAATGTCTGGGCCGCCGCCGCCGCTTCTTCAACCAATGCGGCGTTCTGCTGGGTGGCATCATCCATTTGCCGGATCGCTTGATTGACCTGCTCGATGCCGGATATTTGCTCCTGGCTGGCGGCGGTAATTTCTCCCATGATATTCGTCACGCTCTTGATACTTTCGACAATCGCCTGCATGGTCGATCCCGCATGGTCCACCAGTTTCGTGCCGGCTTCCACCTTGTCCACGGAATCGCTGATCAAGTCTTTGATTTCCTTCGCGGCGCTCGCAGAGCGCTGTGCGAGACTGCGCACTTCTGTCGCGACAACCGCAAAGCCCCGGCCTTGCTCGCCGGCCCGGGCAGCCTCTACTGCTGCATTCAGGGCGAGGATGTTGGTTTGAAAGGCAATGCTATCGATGACGCCAATGATATCGACGATTCTCTTGGATGAATTGTTGATGGAGCTCATCGTCTCCACCACTTCCGTCATCACGGAACCTCCGGTGACGGCAACTTCAGAAGCGGTGATAGCCAAATGATTGGCCTGCCCAGCATTGTCGGCATTGCGCTTCACCGTCAGGGTCAATATGTCCATTGAAGACGCCGTCTCTTCCAGAGTGTTCGCTTGCTGTTCGGTTCTGACGGAGAGGTCGAGATTGCCTCTGGCAATCTGCGTGGACTCGTCCGCAATCATTCCCGTGCTGGTCCGAACCTGGCTGATGATATTGACCAAATTACCCGTCATCTCTTTCAATGCGCTCAGCAACCGGCCCGTCTCATCCTTGGTGTTGGCATCTATCTTCGCAGTAAGGTCGCCGTCGGCTACACGTCGGGTCAACTCCAATGCGTAGGAAATGGGCCGGGTAATGCTGCGGGTCAGCGACCAGGCAAGCATCCCGCCCGACAAAACGAACAAGCCGATGAGCGATAAAACGAGCAATTCACTGCTTCTCGCAATGGCGTCAACTTCACTGCTCAAATTGTTGACGGTGTCTTTCTGGAAGTTGAGGAATTCGAGCTGAGACTTTTTGTAATTTTCGGACAAAGGGGTAAATTCTTCAAACAACTTGGCCACTTCATCATTGCGCCCTTCTTTTTTCGCCTGCATGACCTGGTCTCGATTGACAAGATAACGTTTGCGCGCAGCACCGACTTTTTGAAACAGCTCTTTTTCCTTGTCGTAAAGAAGATGGCCTTCGATATATTTCTGGATTTCGGTAATTCTGGCGGACGACGACTTTGCGTCTTCGGTAAAAAATTCCGCCAGGGAAGGATCGCTGCTTTTGACGATGGCCAATTGACGCTTAAGACCGGCAAATGTGATGTGATACCACTCCTCGGTCATGCGCTCCTTTATCAGTGGTTCTTGCATCATGTTTCGAGTATTGACGGCGACTTCATTGAGGCGCCACAGCCCCACGCATGACGAAATGGTCGCCATCGACAGAACAACAAAAAAACCAATCCCAAGCCGCGTTCCGATACTCAAATCCCGAATTTTCATATAGCCCCCAAACGTTAGCTTTTCAAATCACGTTCTCGCCGCTCAGAAGATTCTGATGCCTGCTTGTGCAGATTAAGGTAAGAAGAACATTACCGCAAAATATTCTGCGTCTTTACAGTTATATGTTCGCTAAAGCAGCTTTCACGCCAAGGGAGGCTTCCAATATTGACATCTGCTCAGTAGGTTGGGGCGGAAAGCTGCTCTTCATATCATGACTATGTTGAGTGAGTTTGGTCACATAGTTCAATACCAGCAGCCATTGCAGTCTGGTTCGTTTAGACGAGCTAATAAGGATTGCAATGACCTGCTTTACCGCCACCGCCGCCACTGCAACCTGCAAACGGACCGGAAGGCTTGTCTAGTGAAACGAGCCTAACCCGAAGTGTCGCGATTAAAGGATCAATATTCGCATCCAGAGATTTGATTCTTTCGTTCAAAATCTTTCCCTGGTTTGCAAGAGAGGGCAATATGTCTGTTGCATTTGCAACGGTTTTTTCTACGGATATTCTATCGTTCTTGTGTTGAACCAATGTTTCAATCGAAGATTCAAGAGCCGGTTTATTGTTTCCGACCTGTTGTGCAGCTCTTAAAATAGCATCAAGATTTTCCGCAATTTTTGTTGCATTATTCATTGCCTCCGTTCCTCTCAATTTTCTCAATTCTGTTTTTATTCTTACTTCATCAGAAATCTCATAGACCTCTTTCAAATTCATCTCTTAAGGTAGCGGATCAAATTTTTCCCATGACTGTTTAGGGATTTCAATTTTATCGAGTCTTGTTTTCGGTTCGGACGAATCGCGAATATCGACCAATGAGAGCTCTTGAGCAACTCGACTTTTCATCAATTGCAGACAACTACGTGCGTCAATGCAAGATTCATCTTCCAGCCGTACCCATGGTCGGATTCGCGCGGTTAGATCAAATCTGATTTTCATTACCTCTTGCTCAGCAGCGGGAGTGTCTTTTACTGCGCATGCCACGGTATGTGCGTTGTTCAGCAAATCCGCATACGTTATACGGTACTGTTCAGGAGTGAACTTGCGTTTCACTTTGTCAGGATAGTGCTCAACGCTCTTTGCCAAATCACCGACGATTGTGGGACCATCTTTCCACGGCTTCAATTTGGCAATGAGCTCTTCAATAGCAGTCTTGGTAACTCCGTCGGCGACACATTGCACTTGGCTCAGCCTGTCGGCCAATATTTGATCGATTCTATTTAAATAGAGAAGAACACTCTGATCAATGAGTGGTTGAGCGTCGACCAATAGTTTTTCGATCTGTATTCGCACTTCAGCAGGCATTTTCTCAATGAGTGCACGAGTCTTTTTGTCGATGCCGACATCAAGACCCAAGTTCAAATCAAGGGCAATTGCCGTTGAGCAGAAGAAAGCGCCAATAAGTCCCGCGAGCATAAGGGCACTTCGTTTTTGCAAAATAGTGAACATGCTATTTCTCCCGGTATGTCATATTTTTTCTTTTACCCAGGGAGAGTTTTGCATAGAAAGGGAAGGTGCGAAAGAGGTGAATTTCTGGTCTTCCTCTATGGCAACTGGCAGGATTGGCTTGATCAAGCTAAGTCTGCGTCCGCAATCGAAACAGGCCGCTCCCTGCGGGCTCTTCCCGGAAAGGGCGCTGGCCGCGTCGCGCTCGTTGGGCATCGCTCACGCGCCTTGCCCGCGTCATTTCAAGTTTTTCTGCGCGCGCGGCGAATTCCATCGCAGATAGTAGTGGCGGTTGATTGTGCAATGGTTCATTCCTAATGGCATGCCGGTTTGTTTCAATCTTCTGAAACACGAGGCCGGGGCGAATCATTCATCGTCGGAGTCTGCTGCCTCCACCAGCATGCAGCCATCCTGGCGCAGTTTTCCGGCGATAAATCGATGTTCTTCCAGTTCGAGCAAATACAGATCATCCTTGATGTGCTTGATTACCTTATGCGGCCCGCTCATCAAGCCGTTGGTGTAGATGATTGCGACGCTGTCGCCGACCACGTCCTTGGGCGCGGATGATGCCGAAACCTGTCCTGTTGACACTGATCCGACCGAAACTGACGCTAGCGGATCTGCTACTGGTGGGACTGCCGACGACGCTGGCGGCGGTTCGTCGAGTTTTCCTTCCACATCTTGCTGCAAGCGCTTCTCGTGCATTTTGTCGAACACCGCGCCGGTCTGAGCATCAATGGTCCAGGAGCCGGTCTGCGCAGCGAGAATGCCTTTGTAAGTGACCTTGATGGCGATTTCTATCTGTTTGGCAAAGACGCCGCTGATGTTCTTCGGCTCGAAATCGGCTTCTATCTTGGAGACTTTCGGATTTGATTTGAGTGACTTGATCTTGTTTTCTATCGGGATCATTTCCGAGTTCGCGCTATAGGTCCCGGGCGTCAGATTGCCAGCGGCGGTAGCGCCCCCCAGTCCCGCGCCGCGCAGGTGCAGCCACTCCCAGGCGCGGCCGACATCGTAGCCGGTGCCATCGACCGCGTTGCTGACGGCGACGGCGGCATTGGCGCTCCACTTGCCCATGGCGTCGGCCTGGCCCTTGCCGCGGTCCTTGCGCGAAAAAGTTTCGGCGTGTTGTTTGGCAGGTGTTTTGCTTTTGAGCGCGGTCCACGGCGTGGTGATTTCCGTATCCGTTTTTTTCGCGGTGATCTGGGTTTGCGTATAGGGTTTGCCAACGATGTAGAAGTTGGCTGAGGTGCGCGCCTTGGACTGCTCAGTGGTGGCGTAGACGACTTTTTTGCCGTTGATGTCCAAAGGCATATTTTTAACCGGTACGCTGGCGTGGTCCAGGCTGGGCACTTGCACGACTTCGGTTGCGGCCAGTTTTTCCCGATAAGGATTGTCCGCACTGTCCCAGACGAAGCCCGCGGCGTCGCTAGCCTTGATGTAGACCTTGCCTTTCGCTTTGGCGGTGCGGTCGGATTTTCCGCCTTCGCTCTTTTCGAACGGTTCGCCCTGATTGATCATGATTTGCTGCATCAGGGCGACGAACAATTCGTATTTCTCCCCGGCCGCCAGCGTGCCGGCGGGCACGCCCGTCATGCTGGCGGCGTTGTCGTCATCTTCATTATCGGCGTGGTAAAGCTGAAGGTCTTTCCACGCGCCGTCGTCTTTGACCAGCCCTTTGTAATGCTCCTTGCCGGGTGCGACGATGCCGATCAGGTAGTTTTTGGTAGCTTTGGTGCGCTCGTCTTCATATTTTTCTTCGCCGGGCGCAAGATCGGGACGCGCGCTGAAGTCGTTTGTCTGTTCCCCCGTTTTGATGCGCGCCATATTGCTCCCGCCATGGAAGTCCTGGGTTTTGATGTCGGTCCACAGATTGTCGGCTTCGGTTTTCAACAACGGCAAATCGCCATAGCGGACATAGCGGTTGATATGTTCATACTTGCCGACATAGGCGTAATCCTGTCCCGCGCCATCGATGGAATAACTGACCGTCCCGGGGTCCAGCAGCAGTTTGCGCTGGCTGACATTGGCGGCAGGGCGGATAGTTGGCTGCGTTGGCGCGGCACTTGCTTGTGCTGCCTGCGACGAGCCTGCTCCAGCGTGCAGTGCGTGCTCGCCCATGATGTCAGCCTCGCGTTCTAGTTCGGCATCGTCGTTGATGGCTACCGCCGCGCGCATTTGCATGGCATGCGGCGCGGCGGGACGGGCGATCACTTGTGTCAGGGGCGACTGCGTTTGGGCGCGCTCCGTGTCATGCATGGCTTGCACCAGCGCGTGGTGCTGGCGCGCTTGCGGACGGTTGTCGCGGAATTGGCCGCTGTCGGCTTGCAGCGGCGATTTTCCGGCCGGCAAGGCAACTCTCGCCAGGCCGTCGCGAGCGGTGTCGGATCGTTGGACGCTGTCACTGGTTTTCATGCAGTTCGCCTCATTTTCCTGCCTGTCGGATGGGCGGACGGTTGCCGCTTGTGGCATTGTGGCACAAGACTGGCGATGGTCAACCCATCGTCTCCGTCGACACTTTCTGACTGCCAGCAGACCTGACGGCCAAGACGTCCGTCGTGTGACGACCATGTACGTGACGACGGCGTCCATCTTTTAAAGGACCAGGCGTCGCCGGCCGCACCCTTACGCCGGATGTAATCAACGATGTCATAAACGGATATTGTTTGCGTTCCCCTCTTGCACGACACATAAGTAAGTGCTAATGTATTTCATATGAACGAGAACGACATCTTCAAAGCTTTGGCCGACCCGACCCGCCGCATGATCTTCGACAGGCTCGCCGGGGGAAGTCGGAATGCCAGCGCATTACGCGAAGGGATGACCATCAGCCAATCGGCCATGTCCCAGCACTTGGCGGTTTTGCGGGAAGCAGGTTTGGTGAGCGAAGAGCGGCAAGGACGTTTCGTGCATTACGAAGTCAGCCCCGCCGGTATCGCTGCCATCGCCGGCTGGCTGGGTAAATACCGCGCCTATTGGCCTGCGCGCGTGAACGCATTGAAGGCCTTGTTGAAGGACATGGATCAATGAAAAAAAGCGACGACAGCGAGCACAGCGACGGTGAGAATGCCGACCTTGAACCCAGCGCGGTGATACAGCAACGGTACCGGCTCGACGCCTCCGTGGGAAAAGTGTGGCGCGCCATCAGCGTCCCCGCATTGCGCGAGCATTGGTTGCCCGACCTGGAGCTCGCCTCTCCCGATCCGATCCATTCCGTGCCCGGGCAGGAAATCCGCTACACCATGCGCGAAGCTCAGCCGCCTTTCCTTGAAAGCGAGGTCACTTTGCACATCGCTCCGGCGCCTGGGGGGGGAACCATCCTTACGATCATTCATGCCGCAAGCGCCGCCTCCGATGCGGCCAATGACGGTACTGCCGTCTATATGTGCGCGGCCTGATTCCAGCGACCTGCACTCTCACCGCAACTGCAAGAAAGGAGTTCGTCCATGCACGAAACGATGCAACTCGTCCCTATGGTGGTAGAACAGTCCGGCAGAGGAGAGCGTTCGTTCGATATCTATTCGCGCTTGCTGCGGGAGCGCATTATCTTCCTCAACGGCGAGGTCAACGACAACGTCGCCGCCCTGGTTTGCGCCCAGTTGCTGTTTCTTGAATCGGAGGATCCGGACAAGCCCATTCATCTCTACATCAATTCACCGGGCGGCATCATCACCAGCGGCCTGGCCATGTACGACACGATGCAGTTCATCACGGCGCCGGTACATACCTTATGCATGGGTACGGCACGTTCGATGGGTTCCTTTTTGCTCATGGCCGGCGAGCGCGGCCATCGCACAGCGCTGGCCAACGCAAGCCTGCACGTGCATCAACCCCTGGGCGGATTCCAGGGGCAGGCTTCGGACGTTTTTATCCATGCGGAGGAAATGCAAAAGACCAAGCAGCGCATTACACGCCTCTATGCCGAGCACTGCGGACGGAGTTATGAAGAGGTCGAGCGCACGCTGGACCGCGACCGCTATATGAGTGCGGAAGAAGCGCTGGAGTGGGGCCTGATCGACCGCGTCATCAGGCGTCGCTCCTTCGTGCCGGGCGCATGATGTGCAAGGCGGCGATGGAATATTTCCCCAAGTATTGACGAGTGGACGTCCGTTATCTGCTGCCATCTGCTGCCGGAAGCCTGCATCCGCATAGCGTCAAAAGCCCGCATACGGGTTTCTTCGGCACACGGAAACGCGGGCAGGCGCCGACTCAGTTCAGCGCCTTTTCCTCGGGGCGCAAGGTCAAGACGCGCACGCCGTTTCGAGTCACGGCTACGGTGTGCTCGAATTGCGCGGACAGTTGCCCATCGGTCGTAACGACTGTCCAGCCATCTTCCTCGGTCTGAACGTCGTGCCGCCCCTGGTTAATCATCGGTTCGATGGTGAACACCATTCCTTCCCGCAGCACCAGACCTGTTTGCGGCTTCCCCCAATGCAGCACTTGGGGAGGCTCGTGCATTTCACGTCCGATGCCATGCCCGCAATATTCCCTGACGACCGAATAGCCGTTTCTCCGGGCGTGCCGCTCGATGGCATGCCCCACATCGCCCAGTCTGGCCCCTGGACGAACGGCTTTGATTCCTTTCCACATCGCTTCGTAGGTCGTTTGTACGAGTCGTTTGGCCGGCGGCGACACCTCGCCGACAAGATATGTTTTGCTGGAATCGGCGATATAGCCATTCTTCTCCAACGTGATATCGAAATTAACGATATCCCCGCTTTGCAAGATATCTGTAGCCGATGGAACGCCGTGGCAAACGACGTTGTTGGGAGAGGAGTTAAGCGCGTAGGCATACCCGTACTGCCCTTTGCTGGCCGGGCGTGCGTTGAGTTCATTCACGATCAGGCTATCGACCAGATCGTTGATCTGCATGGTTGACATGCCGATCAAGTCCAGCCGATCCAAATGGCCGAACACACCCGCCAGCAGCTTGCCTGACTCCGCCAGCAATGCGATTTCTTCCGGTCGCTTGGTCATGTCAACGCCACCCTGACGGTTTGCGCCACAACGCCCGCAGTTCGCAGCTCCCGACCAACGATTTCATTGAAACTCTGCGTCGGATTCATTTCGCACAACATGCCGATCTTGATCCAGAAAGCCGCCTGCGCGTTGATTGACCGACACGACACCGCGCTCGCTTTGCGTAGTTGATCGTGCAAATCTTCATCGATATTCACAATACCCATGCCAACCTCCATATACGAAATATGTATTGATTATATATGAAATATATATTTCGGCCCAATGGCAGTACAAGTAATCTTTGCGGATTTGGAAGCATAATGCTGCCAAGCGGCACAAATGCACATCTCGTGAGTTACCGTCAGGGGTGAATAAGTTCAGATACAGAAATATGGAAATATGAAGGATCCGGTAGCCGCTAATCAAGAACGGCGGGAGACGCGCCGATCGCCGCGACCGCTGCCGCCTCGGCCGTCATTGACGAGCATGCCGCCCGACGAGGCCATTGTCGAAAAACAGGCGCGGGAGCGGAAGGACGCGCTGGTTCGCGGGGTCGCTTCGATACAGGAAATGCGTCACGCGATCAAGCAGGCGAGCCGCGACCTGCCTGCCATTTCGGCGGTGCCGCGCATAGGCATGCTCGATGCAGCAGCGTTCCGTCTGCGTGCAGCAAAAGGCTTGCCATTCGTTATCACCGGGCTCGTCGGCAAGTGGCCGCTGTCCGCTCTCACGTCGCAAACGTTGCGTGACCGCTATGGCGAGCTGCAGGTGCGCGCGAGGGTGGGCGACTATGTCAATACCGCTTTCGCGCCCGACCGGGCAATGCAGGACATGTCTCTGCTGGCGTATCTTGAGCTCGTTGCCAATGACACGCAGGAGCTGCCGCCGTATGTCGGCAATCTCGAATTACGCGCGTTGAATAGCTTGTGCTACTGGCCGGCCTATTTCAATAAAATGGGCCCGCCGCGTTTTTGGCTTGGTCCGGCAGGAACGGTGACGCCGCTGCATTGCGACTACGACGATAATATTTTTGCGCAGATCTGGGGCGGCAAGCGTATTTTCCTGGCCCCGCCCCACCACGACGAATTCCTTTATCCGCGCGAGGCGAACGCCATGCTGTTCGGTTCGCCGTTTAACCCCGAGGCGCCGGATTTCGAGAAGTTTCCCCTTGCCCGCCAGGCAGCAATGATCGAATGCATCATGCAAGCCGGTGAGCTCCTGTATGTGCCGGCGGGGTGGTACCACCAAGTTCGCTCGCTGAGCTTTTCGCTGTCGGCCAACCGATGGGCCAGGGCGCTGCCGTTGGCATTGAACGGAGATGTCGCGCCGAAGGTCGACTAAGTTGATTGAATCCGAATGGCGCATCGGCCGGAAGCGAATAACCATGCTGTCGCCCGGCCTGACCGACACGGAATTCTCCGATGTCGCTGGGTCATGATGATCTTCTGCAGCCGTCTGATGTCACGTTCTCTCCAGGCGCGCATGGTCTATGTAATGTCCAAGACCTGAGGATGTGACGTGGCACGACATACGGCCTGCGAAACTGCTTCATCTCATATGGCGATAGTGAGCGGCCCAGTTGATCTGATTTCTCCCGTAGTCGGTTAAAAATGCGTCGGACTCATGTCTGTGCCTTGCCGAAGTCCGCGATTGGCCGGCAGCACGAACGGCGAGCTGTTCCGATACCAAAACCTTGCCATGCCGGGCAAGGCGCGCCATATCCGGACATCGCGCATTTGGCGGCAGGCCTCGCCAAATCGAATTGATTTGCGGTGCATCAACGAATTCCTCGGCCGGGCGCCGTAAGCTGCTGTCATACAGCAAGCAAAGGAGAACGAAGATGACAAAAGACAATGGAAGCTGGTTATCCGCAGAACAGGCGGTCATGCCGGATGGGACCGAGCGCGCAAATCTGCCTTTGATAAACAAAAAACTACCCACGCTTTCTCAATCGCCGACCGGCGAGGACGCAAGCGCCAGTGAAAGCACTGATGTTCAGAGCCCTCAAGCGACCGGTGCGGCAGATAAATGAATCTGGTCTGACCACGTATGCATCGCAAGGCAGATGCGATCCCTCACCTGTTGTTCTGTTGAAGCAAGCCAAGCATCTGCGAAACGGCAGCCGATATGGGCGCAATGATGGGAATATCAAAGTGGGGAGCCAGTCCGACGGCAGCCTGACCGAGGGGGCCGCCTCCGATGATGACGGCCTGCGCACCGTCTTCCATACACTCCAGCACCGCGCCACTCAAGGCCGCTTCCAATGCGACGGCGTCGCTTGCAAGCACACGCGGGTCGCCGACTGTCAGGCGGGTTCCCGTATAGTTTTCGCTCAACCCCAAGGTGTCGGCATCCGCGTTGATTGCTTCCAGTAAATCCGGGGTGACGGTGGCAATACCGAAGGCTCTGCCATCGGCCCCTGCCGCCAGCATCGAGGCTTCGCAAATTCCTACGACAGGCACCTTGCTGACCGCTCTGACGCGCTCGATGCCGGGATCGCCGAAGGCACTGATAATCACGCCGGCCCAATGGTCTCCGGCATTTCTCCAGACGCGTTCCACCTCCAGGCCGGCGGCAGCCAGTTCTTCTTCATTGACGATCATCGTGGGACCGGAACGCGCCGTCATTCCCGTAATCCGAAAACCTGGCGGCAGTTCTGCGGATGCAATGGCGACCATCATGTCGGTGGTGGCTTGCGATGTATTCGGATTAATAAGGAGGATGTCTAACATGCCGGGACTGAGGACGAGAATCGAAGAATTGCTACAAGGGACATCTTTCCATGATGCCACAATATTTTCTTTGTGTTATATATTTGAAATAATAATTTCAAATACGGATTTGAAAATACTTGCCCCCATTCGATAGGAATCTCAAGACATCCCTGTCTACAATTCTTCCGTGTCTTCATGAATTGCCTCAATCATCGTGAGGCGTTTTCTTCCCGCAGAACCCGATGCTTCGATCACCATCGTCGAGAGCAAATCGCACAAGGCCATCACGGCAACATGATTGTCCAGCGAGCCGGGGCCGCGGCAATCGCATTGAATGGACCAGGTTGCAGCTTTGTAATCGGGAGAGGTCTGATCGCTGATGTAAACAATTCTTGCGCGAAGTTTGACCGCGGCTGCCAGCACGGCGTCCATCTGTCGCGTCTGTCGGCGCGTGCCGAAGACAATGACGCAATCTCGTTCGGTCAAACCGGCGACGTGCTCGGCGGTGGTTTCCCCCGGGCCGGGAATGACCGTGACCCTGGGCAGCACCTGGATGATTTGCCAGCGCAAATAGACGGCAAAAGCCTGGCTGCTCCGGCTCCCGAAAATCAGGACTTGAGGCGCATCTGTCATGGCTTTGACGATGTCGAGCATCATTGCATCGGAGAGGCGGTCAAACGTGCTCGCAAGATTGGCCTGAGATTGCTGAAAATGCGTGGCGACGAGCGCGCCGCGCTTTGCCGCGGCAACGCCGGACTGAAACAACGGCGATCCGCTTTCCTGTTCTCTGCGTACGTGGCGACGGGCATCTTCGTAATTCTCGTAGCCCAACCTGCGTACAAAGCGGCTCACGGTCGATGGTGAGACCTGCGCCAGGTTCGCCAGCTCGTTGCCTGCATAACCCGCCAATTCTCCCGGAAACTCCAACAGGAAGTCGGCAAGCTGCCGTTCCGTCGAAGATAATTCGTCCAGAATCTTACGCACGCGACGAACAAAGGAATCAGGAGCATTTCTCATAGGGGACGATGGTTGGGTTGGACGAGCAACAATGCATTTTATACCAGCCATTGCGCTCGTCGACTCCCGTGAGCCGCTAGAACGCGTGCCTGACTCCCAGCGATAT
Source organism: Herbaspirillum sp. RV1423 (assembly GCF_000577615.1). Classification (GTDB taxonomy): domain Bacteria; phylum Pseudomonadota; class Gammaproteobacteria; order Burkholderiales; family Burkholderiaceae_D; genus Herbaspirillum. The sequence goes on along the minus strand of NZ_CBXX010000020.1, from coordinate 33,119 downwards.
GACGCTTTGGTTGACGCCGCTCGCGCCGTTGCCGTAAAAGCGTTCGCTGGCGATGCCATCGTTCTTCAGCGTGACCAGATTCACAAAGACAGAGGAGCGTTTTGTGAACTGATAGGTGGCTTGCAGACGCACAAAAAAGGAGTCGTCATTGGTGCCGATCTGATCACGTTTTACGTAGTCCAGCGTGTAAGACGTATTGGCGGTCGCATCCCATTGCAGCCCGAGATCGTAAGCTTTGGCCTTGCGAAGGACGAGCGCGCGCGGATCGCTGACGCCATAACCGGCGTGCAAGCGCAACGCGCCGAATGAATAGCTGACGCCGAGTCCGGATTGCTTGCTTTCGCCGCCGGTCAGGTTCTTGGTGCTTCGATAGGTAGCACCCGCCTCAAAGGGACCATTCACATAATTCACGCCAAGCGCTTTGGTGAAGCCCGTCACGTTTTCTCCGGGGGCCGCCAGCGCCTGCACGGAGAAGCCGCCCACGCTGGGCGACACATACTTGATCGAATTATCGATCAGGTCGCTCACGTAACCGAATTCGCGGTATTGGAAAACCGCATAACCGGCGCCGATGAAATAGCGCCCCATCATCTGATCTTCGATTCCCCATTGGCGTCCGAGGCTTAACGCCCCGAGGGAATTATTCTTCAATCCCACATAGCTACCGCGGCTCCAGAGAGAACTGGCATTTGTCTGGGCGCCGGTATCAATGGCGAATGCGGCTTCCATGGTGAAGAAGGCGCTGGTTCCGCCGCCAAGATCTTCGGTGCCGCGAAAGCCGATACGCGAATTGGTGACCTTACTGTTATCCAATCGTCGAGCGGTGCCCAGCGCCGGTGCAGCCACCGTTCCCGAATTGTAGCCCGACACGTTCAGCAATTCGGCAGACGCCAATCCGTAGACGGTGACCTGCGACTGGGCGTAAACAGTGGCGGTCAGAGACAGGATGCCTGCCGTCGCGGCGGCGTAAATGATTCTTTTCATGCGTGGTAACCCCTATTTTTTGGCGTGCTTTTCCACACGCGATGAAAGGCTTCATCGCGCGACAGTCGCGTTATGTCGAAATATTGTTGCTGCCGGTGGGGCGTTGCTCTGGCTTATGCCCCCGGTTTTACGAGGCTGGTTGGCCGGCGCTCATGGCCGATGCCATTGTCAGAGAGGGAGATCTCCTGTCGATCGATTCAGCCATTTGCGAGAGAGTTTTTCAAGATCGCCGTTTTTCCTGGCATCCAGAATAATTTGGTCAAGCTTGTTTTTAAGCGCCTCCTCGCCCTTATTCACACCCATGAAGTTGGGACTATCCTTCAGGAGCAGCTTGTACTCGACCTGCGGATTCTTCTCGATCATCCCGGCACCTTCGGTGACGCTGGTTGCAACGACCTGAACCTGACCGGACATGAACGCTGACAGTGTTCCCACGTGGTCGTCGAACCGTTTGACGATGGTTCCTTTGGGCATGACTTTTTCCAGTTCCGTATCAGCCATCGCGCCCCGAGTGACGGAAACGGTCTTGCCGGCCAGGTCGGCCCAGTTGGTGATTTTGGTCGACTTGGCCGCAAACACCGCCTGATAGAAAGGAGAATAAGCGTGGGTGAAATCCACAACTTTCTCCCGTTCAGGCGTCTTGCCCAAGGTGGAAATGACCACATCCACCTTCTTGCTCAATAAATAGGGAACACGATTGGCGCTGTTTACCGGCACCAATTCGACCGTCGATACGCCGAGCTTGCCGGCGACATAATTGGCCATATCGATGTCGAGCCCCTGGGGCTTCATGTCCGCACCGACAAATCCATAGGGCGGATAATCAATAGGAATGGCGACGCGGATTTTCTTGCTTTGAACTATCGTGCTCAAGGCATCTTGGGCGTGTACCGCAGCAGCGCCAAATATGGCGCCGACAAGTAGTGCGAGGCGAAGCAGGCGAGAGCAGGTGTGCATCTTGAACTCCTTTAAAATGAAGGGCGGTGGACAAAGAAATTGAATTTCATAAAATCTTATTATTGAAATTTAAATTTCACAATGCCGGTTTATGCAAGGTGCGTGCCAGCGCTCAACGATTCCCTCCGGCAAGCTGAAAGTCTATGGCGAGTTTCCCGTTTCCATAGGGACAGTCAGAGGGAAAACAGCAAGGATACCCAAAAAGTGTCGGGCGACAAGCACTCAATCCCGTGCACCAAAGGACTACGTCCTTGGCCGATTTGCACCTCGACGGTGCCATGACGGGATAGCGAAACAGGATGGATCGGGATTAAAAAGGGGCGTGGTGGCGGTGCGGCTAGCGGCGAGCCAGGCATGGTGCAACCAATATTGCAGATTCCTGTTCCTCCGCAATTTGTGAAACAATGCAGCGTCGTTCATTCAATCGGCCGGCTTGCCGCCGGCGCGCATTCATCCATGACGGATTCCACAGCCAACGCCACGCCCGCCACTTTTGCCGAACTCGATGCGCTGATCCGCGCCAACTATGCCGAGATGCGTCCGCAGTTCCAGGCCGGCGCGGCCTTCCTGCTCGATAATCCGGGCGAGGTGGCGGTGTCGACCATGCGCGCGGTGGCCACGCGGGCTGGCGTGCAGCCATCGACGCTGGTGCGGCTGTCGCAATATCTCGGCTTTCCCGGCTGGGGCGAGCTGCGCGCGCTGTTCGTCGAGCGCCTGGCCGTCACGCCCAAAGCCTACGCCTACAAGGCGCAACACCTGGTCAAGCGCAACAACAGCGACATCCTGATCGCCGAAATCTTCCAGGCCCAGCGCGCCAATCTCGATGCGTCCGAACCGAAGAACGCCGATGAGCTGCTGCGCGCCGCCAGGACGCTGACCAAAGCGCGCCATGTGCATATCGCCGGATTCCGCGCCGCGTATTCGGTGGCCTTCATGTTGGAATACCTGTACCGCCTGTTCCGCCCGACGGTGACCCTGATCAAGGGCACCGCTGGCTCGCTGGCGATGGAACTGCGCGCCGTCGCGCCTCAGGACGCCACCGTCGTGATCAGCTTCGCGCCGTATTCGATCGAGGCGGTGCAAGTGGCCGAAGCCGCCAAGCGCGCCGGCAGCAAACTGATCGCGCTGACCGACAGCGCGGTGGCGCCGATTGCCTTGCAGGCCGATCACACCATCCTGTTCTCGCACGACAGCCCGTCGTTCTTCCCGTCGATGGCGGCGGCGGTCGCTGTGGCCGAAAGCCTGATCGAGCTGGTGATTTCGCTCGACGACGACAAGGCGGTCAAGCGGTTGGAGCAAGCCGAGGATGAGTTGTACCTCAGCGGCGCGTATGTGAAGGCCGGCAGCAAGTAATCCTGTTCTGGTCGCCGACGTTGCAACAATTGTTGCAACGTCGGACATCCTCGTATTCCTTTTCCGTCATCCCGGGGTGCGCCGGGATGACGGGAACGAGAACGCGTTCGCCTCTGTCGGCCAGCGTCCTTGCCGATCTGAGCGCGCCTGCCCCGAAGCCATTTTCCGATCAGCCCGATTTGGTGCGTGCATTTATTGCAATGCACCAAAAAATGCGAATTTAAATATTCATGCAACAAACGTTGCAAAAGCATTTTTTTCAATTTATAGTTGGCCCAACTTGAATTCCATACAGGGCCGGCTTCATGACGCACGTTTTCCATCGCTATCCGAAACATCAATTGCCGGTCGCCGTATCCGGCGTGGGCGTCGAACTGATCGACAGCCAGGGCAAGCGTTATCTGGACGCCTGCGGCGGCGCCGCGGTGTCATGCCTCGGCCACGGGCATCCGCGCGTGATCGCGGCGATCAAGAAACAGGTCGACGAACTGGCCTATGCGCATACCTCCTTCTTCACCACCCGCGCGGCGGAAGAGCTGGCCGACAACCTGAGCGCATCGGCGCCGGGCGACCTGAATCATGTGTATTTCCTGTCGGGCGGTTCGGAAGCGGTGGAAGCCGCGCTCAAGCTGGCGCGCCAATATCATGTGGAAACCGGACGGAAGCAACGCCGCCATTTCATCGCGCGCCGCCAGAGCTATCACGGCAACACGCTGGGGGCGCTGGCCATCGGCGGCAACGCCTGGCGCCGAGAAGCTTTCCTGCCCTTGCTGATGCCTTCGCATCATGTCTCGCCCTGCTACGCCTATCGCGAGCAACTGGGCGGCGAATCCGACGCGCAATACGTGCAGCGCCTGGCCGATGAGCTCGAAGCCAAGATCCTCGAACTCGGCGTCGACGAGGTCGCTGCCTTTGTCGCCGAAACCGTGGTCGGCGCCACCGCCGGTGCGGTGCCGCCGGTCGGCGATTACTTCAGGAAAATCCGCGCCGTTTGCGACAAGTACGGCGTGCTGCTGATCCTCGATGAAGTGATGTCCGGCATGGGGCGCACCGGTTATCTGTACGCCTGCGAAGAAGACGGCATCGTGCCCGATATCCTGGTCATCGCCAAGGGGCTCGGCGCCGGCTACCAGCCGATCGGCGCGATGATTGCGAGCGACCGCATTTATGACGCCGTGGTCGGCGGCAGCGGCTTCTTCCAGCACGGCCACACCTACATCGGCCATGCCACGGCCTGCGCCGCCGCGCTCGCCGTGCAACAGACCATCCGCGAAGAACAGTTGCTGCTCAACGTGCAGGCGCGCGGCGAACAATTGCGCGCCCGCCTGCGCGACGTCTTTGCGAATCACCCCAACGTCGGCGACGTGCGCGGCCGCGGCCTGTTCGTCGGCGTCGAGCTGGTGGCCGAGCGCGACCGCAAGCAGCCGCTCGATCCGGCGCGCCGCACGCACAGCCGTGTCAAGAGCGAAGCCATGCAGCGCGGGCTGCTGGTGTATCCAATGGGCGGCACTGTCGACGGCCGCCAGGGCGACCACATCCTGATCGCGCCGCCGTTCATCAGTACTGCCGCCGACATCGACGCCGTGGTCGAGCGACTGGTTCCGGCGGTCGACGCCGCGCTCGCATAAGAAGACATCCAAGCAGCACCCATCTATTCTTTCAGGAGAGGAAGCGCCATGAAACGATTTACTTATCCGTTGCTTGCATTGTTGTCCACGCTGGCCTGTGCGAGCGCTGTGTACGCCGCCGACGCCGGTCTCGGTCCGACCCTGCAAAAGATCAAGGACGGCAACGTCATCGCCATCGGCCACCGCACCAGCTCGATCCCGTTTTCCTACTACGACGAAAACCAGAAAGTGGTCGGCTACTCGCAAGACTTGTGCAACAAGGTCATCGACAGCGTCAAGATCAAGCTCAACATGCCCGGCCTTGAGGTCCGCATGATCCCGGTGACGTCGCAAAACCGCACGCCCTTGCTGCAAAACGGCACCATCGACCTCGAATGCGGCGTCACCAGCAACCTCAGGGATCGCTGGCAGCAAGTGTCCTTCAATACCACCTTCTTCGTCGCCAGCAGCCGCATCCTGACGCGCAAGGACAGCGGCATCAAGGACTTCCCCGACCTCGCGGGCAAGGCCGTGGTCACCAATGCCGGCACCACTTCCGAACGCCTGTTGCGCACGCTCAACGAGCGCCGCAAGATGAACATGCAGATCCAGAGCGCCAAGGACTACGGCGAAGCTTTCCTGATCCTGCAATCGGGCCGCGTCGCCGCCTATGTGATGGACGACATCCTGCTGGCCGGCGCGCGCACCACCGCGCAAAAGCCCAACGACTGGCTGCTGACCGGCACGGCCTTCGGCGCCGAACCTTACGGCTTCATGGTGCGCAAGGACGATCCGCAATTCAAGCAACTGGTCGACGGTGCGCTGACCGGGCTGATGAAGAGCGGCGAGATCAACCGCATGTACGCGAAGTGGTTTACCTTCCCGATTCCGCCGAAGAACGTCAGTTTCAATTTTCCGATGCCGGAGCAGGTGCGTCAGTTGTACGCCAATCCCAGCGACAAGCCGATGGATTAGACTGACGATCCATGACACGCGGGAGCGACAACATGACCCAACCACGCCTGCCGGTATTCGATCCGGCGCATGCCACGGCGGAACAGAAAGCGCTGCTGGACGACATCCTGTCGGGGCCGCGCGGCAATCTCAACGGTCCGTTCGTGAGCTGGATCCACAGTCCCGAACTGGGCCAGTTGGCGCAAAAGCTGGGGGCCTATTGCCGCTACGGCACCGGCCTGCCGCTGCGGCTGTCCGAGCTGGCGATCCTGACGACGGCGGCGCAATGGCAATCGCAGGCGGAGTGGCATATCCATCAGCCGATTGCCGTCGATGCCGGCCTGTCGGCGCAGGTCGCGGAACAGATCCGCCTCGGACAGACGCCGTCGTTTGAACAGGAAGACGAGCGCGTGGTCTGGTCCTTCGCGACGGAACTGTATCGCGACAAGCGCGTCGCCGATGCGACGTATGCGCGTGCGGCGGAGTTGTTCGGTCTCAGGGTGGTGGTCAACCTGATCGGCCTGCTCGGTTATTACGCATTGGTTGCGATGACGCTCAATGTCTTCGGCATGCGCGCCGAGGGCCAGGCCGCGCTGCCCTTTCCCGAACCGCCATCCTGCGGGAAAGCGTGATGGACTATCGCTGGAACTGGAGCGTCTTCCTTACGCAGGCCGCCGACAACCAGACCTATGTCGACTGGCTGCTGTCGGGACTGTCGGTCACGCTGGCCCTGGGTTTGTCGGCCTGGCTGATCGCGCTGGCGCTGGGTACGTTGCTGGGCATCATGCGCACCGTGCCGAATCGCTGGCTGCGCGGCGTCGCGGCCGGCTATGTCGAACTGTTCCGCAATGTGCCGCTGCTGGTGCAGATCTTCATCTGGTATTTCGCCATGCCTGAGCTCCTGCCGTTCGGCATCGGCGACGACATCAAGCGCATGAGCCCGCTGGCGCAGCAGTTCGTCACGGCCATGCTGTGCCTCGGTTTCTTCACCGCCGCGCGCGTGTGCGAGCAGGTGCGTTCCGGCATCGGCGCCTTGCCGCCGGGGCAGAAGAACGCCGGCCTCGCGATGGGATTCACGCTGGCGCAGACTTACCGCTACGTGTTGTTGCCGATGTCGTTCCGCATCATCCTGCCGCCGCTGACGTCCGAGTTCCTCAACATCTTCAAGAACTCGGCGGTGGCTTCCACCATCGGCTTGCTGGAGCTGGCGGCACAAGGACGCCAACTGGTCGACTATACCGCGCAGCCGTACGAAGCCTTCATCGCCGTGACGCTGGCCTATATGCTGATCAACATCACGGTCATGACGCTGATGCGTCGGCTGGAAGCGCGCGTGGCCCTGCCCGGCTTCGCCCGATAAGGAGCAGGCGCGCCATGAGCTATCAATTCGATTTCAGTTCCATCACGCCGGAAGCCGTCAAGGTGCTCGGCCACGGCATGGCGGTCTCGCTGCAGATCACGGCGACGGCGATCGTCTTCGGCATTGTCTGGGGCACGCTGCTGGCGATGATGCGCCTGTCGCCGTCGAAGCCGCTGCAATGGTTCGCCACTGGCTACGTCAACCTGTTCCGGTCGATACCGCTGGTGATGGTGTTGTTGTGGTTCTTTCTGATCGTGCCGCAGTTGCTGCAGAAGCTGTTCCATCTGTCGGCTTCCAACGATCTGCGCATGACCTCGGCGCTGGCGGCGTTCTCGTTGTTCGAGGCGGCGTACTACGCCGAAATCATCCGCGCCGGCATCAAGAGCGTCGCGCGCGGCCAGATGGCGGCTGCTTCCGCGCTCGGCCTGACGTACAGCCAGAGCATGCGCCTGGTCATCCTGCCGCAGGCTTTCCGCAACATGATTCCGCTGCTGCTCACGCAAGGCATCATCCTGTTTCAGGACACCTCTCTGGTTTATGTCAGCGCGCTGGCGGACTTCTTCGGACGCGCGTACAGCATCGGCGAACGCGACGGCCGCATCATCGAACTGCTGTTCTTTGCCGGTGCGGTCTACTTCGTCATCTGCTTCGGCATCTCGCTGCTGGTCAAACGCAGCGTCAGGTCCCAGGGCCTGTCCTAATACCCGCGCTGCCGGTCGTAAACATGCGGCGCCGACGCGCCGCTCTCGATGGCGCGGATCACGGTCGCGGCCTGGCGTGCGCGTTCGCGCCGCGACGGCGTCGCTGCGCCGTGCGGCGTGACGATGACGCGCGGATGATTCCATAACGGCGATTCGGCGGGCAGCGGTTCGACCGCGAAGACATCCAGCAGCGCCGAGGAGATATGGCCTGCATCCAGCGCCGCCAGCAGGTCTTGCGTCTGCACATGCGTGCCGCGCCCGACATTGATGATCGCGGCGCCGGCCGGCAATTGTCGCAGCAGGTCGGCGTTGATGATGTCGCGCGTGTCTTCGGTATCGGGCAACAGGCAGAGCAGGATATCGGTGCGCGCCAGAAAAGCGCCGAATTCGTCGGTACCGGCGTAGCAGTCGATGCCGTCGACCGTGCGCGGCGAGCGCGCCCAGCCCGCCGTGATGAAGCCGAGGCGCGCATGCATGCGGGCGCAAGCCAGTCCCAGCGCGCCCAGTCCCATGATGCCCACGCGCGTTTCCACCGCGGTGTGCGGCGTGGCGAATTCCTTCCACAGGCGTTGCGACTGCTGGGCGATCATGCGCGGCATGTCCTTGAGCAGCATCAGGCTGCTCATGACGGTGAATTCCGCCATGCGTTGCACCGTGTCGCCGGTCACCATGCGTATCACCGGGATGTCGGCCGGCAAGGCCGGGTCGGCCAGGATGTGGTCGACGCCGGCGGCGCTGCTGAGGACGGCTTTGAGGTTCGGATAGCCGGCGATGCGTCCGGCTTCGGGCTGCCACACCAATACATATTCCACTGCGCGGGAATCGACCTCGGGGTCGTTCCACCAGCGCACATCGACTTCCGGCGCGAACTTGCCGAAATGCGCGCGCCATTCCGCCACCGCCTCGGCGCCGCCCGATTTGACCAGCAACAGCGGCCGACGGCCGGCGGCGCTCATGCGGTTTCTCCGGCCGCGCCTGCCGCATGCATGGGCCGGCGCAACGCCGGGTCGAAAGGATTGATGCGCTTGCTCAATGCATCGGCTTCGCGCTTGAGGATTTGCACCACCGTCGGCAGGCGGTCTTCGCTCAGGCGCGTGGTCAGCGTGCCGACGCTCAGCGCGGCGACGATCTGGCCGCTGCAGTCGAAGATCGGCACCGCCAGTCCCGCCATGCCATCCAGCAAGCCGGCGTTGCGCGCGGCGTAACCGCTCTGGCGCACGCGTTCGATTTCCGTGCGCAGATAGACTTCGTCGAACACGCCGAATTCGCGGATGCGCGGCAAGTTGTAGCGAATCACTTCTTCGCGTTCTTCCTCGGGCAGGAACGCCAGGATCGCCAGCGCGCCCTGACCCACGCCGAGCGCGACGCGACCGCCGATGTCGCCGGTGAAGGCGCGGATCGGAAACGGTCCGTCCACGCGATCCACGCACACCGCATCGAAGCGCGAACGCACCAGCAGGAACATGGTGTCGCCCAGGCTGCCGCACAGCCGCAGCAGCACCGGCCGGCACAGGCTGCGCAAATCCCAGCCGTTGCCGGCGCGCGCCGCCAGGCTGAACAGGTCCATGCCGAGGCGGTACAGCTTGCTGCGCTCGTCCTGTTCGACCATGCCCTCGGTCGCCAGCGACTGCAGCAGGCGATGCGTCGTGCCTTGCGTCAGGCCGATGTCTTTGGCGATCTGCGTGACGCGCGCGCCTTGTGCTGGTGCAGCGGCGAGTGCGCGCAGCACCGCAAAGGTTCGTTGGATGCCGTTGGCCGGCAGGGTAGGTTCGGACGCCATATCGATAGAGTGGAATGCTTGTGACGGTCTGGTTTCATCTATTCCATTGAGTGGAATAAATATAAAAAATATCCTGTTTGGTGAAATACGATAGCAGAATTGGCAAGGAAATTGCATCAGGTATGCAATAACCTGTCCGATTAAAGCAATTCGGATACCCGCTGCACCATGCCGGATCGCGCTCCCGGCCGATCATTCTGGAAAGGGCCTGCCATGTCGTTTCTCACGCTGACCAATGTCAGTAAGTTCTATGGGGATACCCAGGCGGTATCGTCTTTCAACCTGAGCGTCGAAAAGGGCGAGTTCATTTCGCTGCTCGGTCCGTCCGGCTGCGGCAAGACGACGACGCTGCAGATGATCGCCGGTTTTGAAAACGTCAGCGGCGGCCGCATCGAACTGGACGGGCGCGACATCACGCACGCCAAGCCGAACACCCGCGGCCTCGGCATCGTGTTCCAGACCTATGCGTTGTTCCCGCACATGACGGTGGAGCAGAACGTCGCGTTCGGACTGGAGATGCGCAACTGTCCCGCGGCCGAACGCCGCGAGAGAGTCGCGCAGGCGCTGGCGCTGGTGCATCTGGAACAACACGGCAAACGCTATCCGCGCGAAATGTCCGGCGGACAACGCCAGCGCGTCGCCCTGGCGCGTGCGCTGGTGATCCGGCCGCCGGTGCTGCTGCTGGACGAACCCCTATCCAACCTCGACGCCAAGCTGCGCGAGGAAATGCAGTTCGAGCTGCGCGACATCCAGCGCAAGGTCGGCACCACCACCATCATGGTCACGCACGACCAGAGCGAGGCGATGTCGATCAGCGACCGCGTGGTGGTGATGGAAGCCGGCCACGTCACGCAAGTCGACCGGCCGCTCGATGTGTATGAACATCCGGCCAATCGTTTCATTTCCACCTTCGTCGGCAAGGCCAACCTGCTCGACGGCAGCGTGCTACGCCAGGCCGGCGATTATGCCGACATCGACGCCGGCGGCCTGACGCTGACGCTGGCAGCCGCCGACAGCGGCTTGCGCGCCGGCGCACAGGTATTGCTGGGGCTGCGTCCCGAAAAGCTGAAATGCGTGGCGGCCGGGCACGGGCGCTGCGACGGCCAGGTCCGCCAGCGCTTCTTCCTGGGCAGCCAGTGGATGTACAGCATCGCCACGCCGCTGGGCGAACTGACCGTGCTCAGCGCCAACGACGGCGCCGACATGCTGGAACAGGGGCAGACCATCGGCATCGACTGGAACGACCATAGCCTGCGCCTGATTTCGGCGAGCCGCATGCCCTCCGCTGCGGCGGCGGAGGTGACGCAATGAGCGCGGCGCCGGCCCTGCCCGCCGCGCCGGCGCTTGCGCCCGCGCCGACGGCGATGCACCGCCGCAGCCTGCCCTGGCTGATGTCGGCGCCGGCCATCCTGCTGTGCGGCGTAATGCTGCTGGTGCCGCTGCTGCTGACCGTGATCCTGTCGTTCAACGTGTTCGATGCCGACGCCGGCCCGCAAAGCGGCACCTTCACGCTGGAGCATTACCGCGCGGTGCTGGGCGATCCTTACTACTATCAGATTTTCTGGCGCACCTTCTGGATTTCCGGGCTGGTGACGCTGATCTGCATCGCCGTCGGCATGCCCGAGGCCTATATCCTCAATCGCATGCGCAAGCCCTGGCGCTCCATCATGCTGCTGGTGGTGCTGGCGCCGCTGATGATTTCGGTGGTGGTGCGCGCCTTCGGCTGGAGCATGCTGCTGGGGCCGGAGGGATTGATCAACGGCACCTTGTCGGCCTTCGGCATCGGCCCGTTCAAGATGCTCTACACCGAGACGGCGATCGTGGTCGCGCTGGTGCATGTGATGCTGCCGTTCATGGTGATCCCGGTCTGGACCTCGCTGCAAAAAATCGACCCCGGCGTGGTCAACGCGGCGCTGTCGCTCAACGCTTCGCCGTTCACCGCGATGCGCCGCATCATCCTGCCGCAAATCATGCCCGGCGTGCTGTCGGGCAGCCTGATCGTGTTCGGCCTGTCGGCCAGCTCGTTTGCGATTCCCGGCCTGCTGGGCGGACGCCGCCTGAAGATGATGGCGACGCTGATCTACGACGAATACCTGCACGAACTCAACTGGCCGCTCGGCGCCGCCATCGCCTTGCTGCTGCTGCTGGCGAATCTGGTCATCATGCTCGGCTGGAACCGCATGATCGAACGCCGCTACAAGAAAGCGCTGGGATAAATCATGAACAAGAACGGACCGATTGCGCTGCTGTTCAACGCGCTGGTGATCAGCTTCATGCTGGCGCCGATCCTGGTGGTGTGCGTGATCGCCTTCACCCCGGAAAACACCCTGACCATTCACGGCCCGGAACTCTCGCTGCGCTGGTTCAAGGCGGTATTCGACTATCCCGATTTCGTCAGCTCGTTCTGGAACAGCCTGTGGCTGGGGCTGTCCGCGGCGACGATTTCCACGGTCATCGCGGTGCCGGCTGGCATGGCGCTGATCCGCTATCCGATGCGCTGGAGCGGCGTGCTGCAAGGCTTGTTCCTGTCGCCGCTGATCATTCCGCATCTGGTGCTGGGCGTGGCGCTGCTGCGCCTGTTGACGCTGATCGGCGGCGCCGGCAGTTTCGGCTGGCTGATCCTGGCGCATGCGCTGGTGGTGACGCCTTACACCATGCGCCTGGTGATGTCGGCGCTGATCGGCTTCGACCGCAGCGCGGAACACGCGGCGCTGTCGCTGGGCGCGAGCAAGACCACGGTATTCCTGCGCATCACCTTGCCGATGATCTTGCCGGGCATCACCGGCGGCTGGCTGCTGGCCTTCATCAACAGCTTCGACGAAGTGACGATGTCGATCTTCGTGACCTCGCCGTCGACCGTGACGCTGCCGGTGCGCATGTATATGTATGCGACCGAATCGATCGATCCGATGATGGCGGCGGTGTCGGCGCTGATGGTGGCGATCACCGCCGGCGCGATGGTGATCCTGGATCGCGTCTACGGACTCGATCGCGTGCTGGTGGGGCGCTCATGAACGCCGGCCTGCCCCGTCCGCAATTCTTCCGCGTCGCCGAGAGCGCGCGCCGGCCGGTTTCCTTTGTGCTCGACGGCAAGCCGGCTACCGCGCTCGAAGGCGACACCGTCCTGACCGCGATCCTGTCGTGCGCCGGCCATGTGCGACGCAATGAATTCAGCGGCCAGCCGCGCGCCGGTTTTTGCATGATGGGCGCATGCCAGGACTGCTGGGTGCAGACCGCCGACGGCGAAAAGCTGCGCGCCTGCTCGACCTTCATCCGCGCCGGCATGCAATTGCTCACCGATGCGCCGGGAGAATCGCAATGAGCGGATTGCCTCCGATCATCGTCGGCGCCGGTCCGGCCGGCGTGCGCGCCGCGCAAACGCTCGTGGCGCACGGTTTGCGGCCGGTCCTGCTGGATGAGGCGCCGCGCGCCGGCGGGCAGATCTACCGCCAGCCGCCGCCGGGATTCCGCCGCAGCAAGAAAACGCTTTACGGTTTTGAGGCAGGCCGCGCGGACGCGATCCATCGCGTGTTCGGCGCACTCGCCGGCAAACTGGACTATCGTCCGGAGACCCTGGTGTGGAACGCGCAGCCCGGCCTGCTCGACGTGATGCATACCGGGACGCAGGCTGCCGACAGCATTGCCTGGCAAGACGTCATCGTCGCCACCGGCGCGACCGACCGCGTCTTGCCCTTTCCCGGCTGGACCGTGCCCGGCGTGTACACCTTGGGCGGCGCGCAGGTGGCGCTCAAGTTCCAGGGCTGCGCCATCGGCCGCAAGGTGGTGCTGGCCGGCACCGGTCCGCTGCTGTATCTGGTCGCCTATCAATACGTCAAGGCCGGCGCCGAAGTGATGGCGGTGCTCGACAGCAGCAGCCTGTCGGATCGCATCGCCGCGCTGCCGGACATGCTCGGCCAACCCCTGCTGCTGCTCAAGGGAATGTACTACCTCGCCTGGCTGCACGCGCATCGCATACCGCTCGAAAGCCATGCGCGCGTGTTGCGCGTCGAAGGCGACGCGCATGTGCGCGCAGTCGTCTGGCGGCGCGAAAGCATGACGGCCGATGCGCTCGCCGTCGGTCCCGAACGATCGATCGACTGCGACGCCGTCGGCTTCGGCTATGCGCTGCGTTCGGAGACGCAACTGGCGGACTTGCTCGGTTGTCGTTTCCGTTTCGACGCCGTGCAGCGCGCTCACCTGCCCGAGCGCGACGACGCCGGACGCAGCAGCGTGCCCGGCGTGTATCTGGCGGGCGACGGCGCTGGCATCATGGGCGCCGACGCCGCCGAACTGGCCGGCGAACGCGCCGCGCTGGCGCTGCTGCACGATCGCGGCGTGCGCGTCGACGCCGCGCGGGCCGATCTTTTGGAACGCCGGCTGGCGCGCATCGCCGTGTTTCGCAAGGGACTGGAGCGCGCTTTTCCCTTTCCGCACAAGTGGGCGCAACTGGCGGACGACAAGCTGATCGTCTGCCGCTGCGAACACATCAGCGTCGGCGAATTGCGGCAGGCGGTGCGCGACGGCAATGTGCAGGAAATGAACCGGCTCAAGGCGCTGACCCGGGTCGGCATGGGCCGCTGCCAGGGACGCATGTGCGGCGCCGCCGCCGGCGAGATCCTGGCGCAGGCGAGCGCCGTGCCGCTGGCGCAGGTCGGACGTTTGCGCGGACAGGCGCCGGTCAAGCCGGTGCCGATCGGCATGCGGATGTCGGCATTGTCATCGGCATCGTCATCCGCATCAGTATCAGCGTCGGCAGGCTCCTCCGTTTTCAGCGTGGCGCTGGCCGCCGGGGAGGACGAATGAAACGTCACGTCAGCATCCGGCGCATGGCCGCCGATGTCGTCATCGTCGGCGGGGGCATCGTCGGCGCCTCGGCTGCGCTCGCGCTGGCCGTTGCCGGGCGCAAGGTGGTCTTGCTGGAACGCGACCTGTGCGGTTCGCGTTCCAGCGGCATCAATTACGGCGGCGTGCGCCGGCAAGGCAGGCCGCCGTCGCAACTACCGCTGGCGCAGCGCGCGCACCGCATCTGGGAAGGCCTGCCCGAACTTATCGGCATCGACGGCGAATACGTGCGCAGCGGCCATTTCAAACTGGCCCGCAGCGCAGCCGACATGCAGGCGCTGGAAGCGTATGCCGAGATCAGCAAGCCGTTCGGGCTCGGCATCGAACTCATCAGCGGCGCACGCTTGCGCGCGCAATGTCCGTGGCTGGGCGGCGCGGTGGTCGGCGGCTCCTTGTGTCCGGAAGACGGCCAGGCCAATCCGCGTCTGGTGGCGCCGGCCTTTGCGCGCGCCGCGCAGCGTGCCGGCGTGCAGATCCTGGAGCGTTGCGAAGTACGCGAAGCCGGTTACGACGGCACGGCGTTTTCGGTGCGCGCCGAACTCGACGGCGAGCCGCTGCAAGTGCGCGCCGCTGTCATGATCAACTGCGCCGGCGCCTGGGCCGGCAAACTGGCGGAAGGTTTCGGCGAGGCGGTGCCGTTGTTCAGCGGCCATCCCAACATGGCGGTGACCGAGCCGATCCCGCATTTTTTGCCGTGGAGCCTGGGCGTGGAGGGCGGCTCGATCTATTGCCGCCAGGTCGGGCGCGGCAACGTCGTGCTGGGCGGCGGCCGCGGCTATGCGCAGGACGAGCGTCGCGCGCGCTCCTCGCATGAGGCGATCCTGTCCTTGCTGCCGCAGGCGGTGGAATTGCTGCCGGCATTGCGCCACGTTCACATCATCCGCACCTGGAGCGGCGTCGAAGGCTACCTGCCGGATCGCCAGCCGGTGCTGGGGCCGAGCGGCACGCAGGCGGGCCTGTTCCACGGCTTCGGTTTTTGCGGCGCCGGTTTCCAGATCGGACCGGCGGCCGGCGAAGTGCTGGCCGAGCTGATCCTTCACGGCCGCAGCGACACGCCGATCGACGCTTTTTCCATCCGCCGTTTTCTTCCCGTTGCAGATTTCAACCTTGTTCCCGAACCAGAAAGGAAAATTCAATGATTTCGCTTTCATCGCTTTCCGCCGGACGCCGCCGCGTCGGATTCAGCCTTGCCCTCGCCGGCATGCTGGCGGCCGCCGCCGGCGCGCATGCCGAAACCAAGACGCTTTACATCGGCATGAACGGCGGCAATATGGAGAAGACCTACACCCAGTACGTGTTCGGTCCCTTCGAGCAAAAATATAACGTCAAGGTGGTGGTGGTGCCGGGCGGTTCTTCCGACATTCTCGCCAAGGCGCAGGCCGCCAAGGACAAACCGCAGATGCACCTGATGTTCCTCGACGACGGCGTGATGTACCGCGCCATCGGCATGGGCCTGTGCGAAAAGCAGAAACCCAATCCGAATCTCGCCGGCATTCTTCCCGTCGCCCATATCAAGGGCGACATGGCCACCGGCGTGACCATCAGCATGACCGGCCTGGCCTACAACACCAAGGTCTACGCCGACAAGGGCTGGGCGCCGCCGACCTCGTGGCTGGACCTGGCCGATCCCAAGCTCAAGGGCAAGGTGGTGTTCCAGTCGCTGTCGTCGTCGACCTTCGGCCTGCATGCCTTCCTCGCCTTCAACAAACTCAAGGGCGGCACCGACAGCAACGTCGAACCGGGCTTCGCCGCCTGGCCGAAGACTGTCGGTCCCAACGTCGTCGAATACATCGCCAGTTCCGCCAAGGTATCCGAAATGGCGCAGACCGGCGAAGCCGCCCTGTTCCCGTACACGCCGACGCAAGTCACGATCCTGAAGAGCAAAGGCATCCCGGTCGAATATGTGCATCCGAAAGAAGGCGGCGTGGTGTTGATGGTGGCGCAATGCGTGATCGCCAACAACAGCGAACCGCAACTGGCGCAGGAATTGGCGGCCTATCTGCTGAGCCCGGAAGCGCAAGGCAAGGCGCTGGAAAACGGCAGCTTCAATCCGACCAACACCAAAGTCCAGGTCACGGGCACAGCCGCGGCGGAACAGAAACGCCTGAACGACTACGTGAAGAATTCGCGCAACGTCGACTGGGACGAGGTCAACAAGAATCGCGCGGTGTGGAATACGCGCTGGAACCGCACCATCGAACGTTGAACGAGGACACTCTGTTGACGACGTGCATTGTTGTCGTCGGATCATGTTGCCGGCAGGCTTGTTGACACACGGTCAAGCCTGGCTGCGCGGCGGAAACATGTCGCTTCTGCAAGTCGGCGGGCAGCGGAACGAAGTTGCCCGCCGTTTGCAAAAACTCTTTGCAATCCTTCCTTGCACTTCCCCTCCATCTTTACTAAATTGGGTATTCCACCAGAAAAACTGCTTGCCTGAAGAGCGAACGCGAGGGTGGAAATAGCGCATAACACGCTCGAACTGTCATCCCGAGGAGCACAGTAATGAGTCCCGCCACATCTGCCGTATTGGAAGAACGCGCTGCAAGAACCTACGCCGAGGCGCCCGGCATTGACATATCACCCAGGCCGCAACGCCGCCGCGAACATTTGCAGGTCACCTTGATGGAGCTCGATCCGCGTGAGGTGGTGGATGGCGTGGTGCTCGACAACGGCCTGTTCCTCGCGCCCGATCCGATTCCGGTCGGCGCCATGCGCGAGACCTGCCCGCATTGCGACGGCGTGGCGCTGCAACTGGTGTTGCGCCGCCATCAGGTCAAACGCTCGCACTTGTTCTGCACGCAATGCACGCGTTGCTACGATGCATTGTGCGAGGGCGGTTACTCGATACTCGGAATAATCTGAGCCGGTCCATCTCGGGTTGCGATGGCGGCGCATGTTGGCGGCTCATTGGCGGGCCGCTTTTCTATTTTCGCTCGATCTCCGCTTTCACCGCCTTGAGCATGTTGCGCAGGTCGCGCTTCATCAGCGTCGCGCCGAACAATGTCGGCACATAGAAATCCGGCGCGATCATGCCGCCATAGGCGATATGCGTGCGGCCATCTTCGAGCGGTTTCAATTCCCAGCGCGCCTGGTACTCGCGCATGTTGCCGCTGACCAGCCGGATGTCGATGGCGTTGATCGGTTCTTCCGTGACTTGCAAGGTCAGGTTGACGGCTTGCCGGATAAACAGGAATCTGGCGAAGCCGGATTGCACGACAATGCGCTCATCGCCCTGACTCGACACCACCTGCGAGGCGGACAGGTTCGGCACGAATTCGGCCAGCCGGTTGTAGTCCGTCAACACCTTCCAACTGCGTTGCGCATTGGCATCGACCACGATGCCGGTCTTCACTTCAAACAGCGGATAGCCCTTGGCACGGCTCAACATCACGTCGACATCGGGCTGCGCAAAATCCGGCGGCGCGGCACTCGCGCGGGCAGGCCCGACTGTCAATGCAAACAGCAAGCAGGCGGCGGAAGCAAGGGCAAAGAGGCGCAAGAGCGTTCCTCCGGAAAAATGGCGCGGCATGGCACGATGATGAACGTGCATCCGAGTATGCATCAACCAGAATGGTATCGCTACCATATTGTGCGATGTTAGAACTCATTTCATCAATAGGCGCGAGATGCGTTCTTCCCAGAAAGGGCGCTGGCAAGGCGTGCCACGCGCAAGGAGCGCAACGCGGCCAGCGCCCTTTCTGGGAAGAACCCGAAGGGGGCGGCCTCTTTGGGCGAATTGCCGCGTTACGAATTGGGGGCAAGACGGTCCAGTCTTGACCCCAATTCGCGCCTTGCACTTCATCCCAAACAGGATAAGCTCGCACTCACGCCTATTGATGAAATGAGTTCTAGAATCCTGCCATGAGTAAAACACGCCCACCTGACGTTTCCATGACCGTTGTCGACGCGCCGTTGCCCGTGCCGCGCAAAGGCCGCAAGGGCGCCGGACTGACGCTGCGCGATGTCGCCCGGCTGGCCGGCGTGGCGCCGATTACGGCATCGCGCGCCCTGAACACGCCGGACGCGGTTTCCGAGACCGTGCTCAGGAAAGTCCGCGACGCCGTCGCGCGCACCGGCTATGTACCCAACCTGCTGGCCGGCGGCCTGGCATCCAGGAAGAGCCGGCTGGTCGCAGCCGTGGTGCCGACCATCGTCGGCCCGATTTTCCTCGAAACCGTGCAGTCGCTGACCGAGTCGCTGGCCGACGCGGGCTATCAGTTGATGCTGGGACAGAGCGGCTACGAAAACTCGCGCGAAGACGCCCTGCTCGAAGCCATCATCGGCCGCCGTCCCGACGGCGTGGTGCTGACCGGCATCATGCGCTCGGCGGAGTCGCGCAAGCGCCTGCTGGCCAGCGGCATCCCGGTGGTGGAAACCTGGGACCTGACGCCGACGCCGATCGACATGCTGGTCGGCTTCTCGCACGAACACATCGGCGTCGCCGTGGCGCGCCACCTGCACGCCGCCGGTCGCCGTCGCGTGGCCGTGATCGCCGGCGTCGACGAACGCAGCCGCCGCCGCGCGCGGGCGTTTTCCGATGAAGCGGTGCGCCTCGGCATGGCTGCCGCCGGCGTTGCGGAAGTGCCGTCGTGCATGGTGCCGGCGCCGACCACGCTGGGCAGCGGCCGCAGCGGCCTGAGCCGGTTGCTGGCGACCGACGCGCGGATCGACGGCGTGTTCTGCAGCTCCGACATCCTCGCCATGGGCGTGATGATCGAAGCGCAGGTGCGCAACATCGCCATTCCCTCGCAACTGGCGGTGATGGGTTTCGGCGACCTCAGCTTTTCGCGCGACCTGCATCCGCAACTGACCACCGTGCGCATCGACGGCACCGGCATCGGCAAGGCGGCGGCGCACTTCATCATCGAGCGCGCCGAGGGGCGGGAAGTCGCCGACCGCGTGCAGGACATCGGCTTCACCATCATCGAAAGAGAGAGCGTCTAGCGGCAAGCCGGCACACCGCCGGCGGCGGCAACGCTGCTCCCTGCCATTCGCGTATGCCGCGTTTCATTGTTGTTTCAACAATATTTCCTGATTGCCAAGCTTCGCAAACCGATTGACAGTCCAAAACGGTACCGCTACCATTTGCTTCAATCTGAATTGGTAGCGGTACCAAATTACTTCGGCTGAGTTTCGGCTCAGATAGCTCAACACGGTTTCGGCCCGGCAAGCGCATTGCCCCAACCCTGATTACGGAAAGTCCCTATGCCAGCTCCGCAACTCCAGCCCTCGGGCGCGCCCGTCGTCACCGCCATGCAGGTGATTCCTGTCGCCGGCCGCGACGGCATGCTGCTCAACCTGAGCGGCGCGCACGGCCCCTACTTCACGCGCAACATCGTCATCCTCACCGACAGTGCCGGCAACACCGGCGTGGGCGAGGTGCCGGGCGGCGAACGCATCCGCCAGACGCTGGAAGACGCGCGCGCACTGGTGATCGGCAGCTCGATCGCAACCTACAACGCGGTCCTCAACCGCATGCGCCGGACCTTCAACGACCGCGACGCCGGCGGCCGCGGCCTGCAGACCTTCGACCTGCGCATCACCATCCACGCGGTCACGGCGGTGGAAGCCGCCATGCTCGACCTGCTCGGCAAATTCCTCGGCATGCCGGTCGCGGCCCTGCTCGGCGAAGGCCAGCAGCGCGACAAGGTGGAAATGCTCGGCTATCTGTTCTACGTCGGCGACCGCGATGCCACCGACCTGGATTACCACAGCGAACCCGACGCCGCCGACGACTGGCAGCGCCTGCGCCACGACAAGGCCATGAACGCCGACGCCATCGTGCGCCTGGCCGAAGCCGCTTACCGGCGCTACGGCTTCAACGACTTCAAGCTCAAGGGCGGCGTGCTGCGCGGCGAGGACGAGATCGAAGCGGTGACCGCGCTGCACGAGCGCTTTCCGCAGGCGCGCATCACGCTCGACCCGAACGGCGGCTGGCTGCTGAAAGACGCGATCCGCCTGTGCCGCGACCAGCACGGCGTGCTGGCCTATGCCGAAGACCCGTGCGGCGCCGAGAACGGTTTCTCGGGACGCGAAGTGATGGCCGAGTTCCGCCGTGCCACCGGCCTGCAGACCGCCACCAACATGATCGCCACCGACTGGCGCGAAATGGGCCATGCGATCCAGTTGCAGTCGGTCGACATTCCGCTGGCCGATCCGCATTTCTGGACCATGCAGGGTTCGGTGCGCGTGGCGCAACTGTGCAATGAATGGGGACTGACATGGGGGTCGCACTCCAACAACCATTTCGACATTTCGCTGGCGATGTTCACGCAAGTGGCCGCCGCCGCGCCGGGCGAAATCACCGCCATCGACACGCACTGGATCTGGCAGGACGGCCAGCGCCTCACGCGCGATCCGCTCAGGATCGTGGGCGGCATGGTGAACGTACCGACCGCGCCGGGCCTCGGCGTCGAGATCGACATGGAGCAGGTCATGGCGGCGCACGCCCTGTACAAATCCAGGGGCCTGGGCGCGCGCGACGACGCCATCGCCATGCAATACCTGATACCCGGCTGGAAGTTCGATAACAAGAAGCCTTGCCTGGTGCGCTGAACGCAGCACGCAATTGCAGGACCGTCGTACCGATGCAAAACAAAAAAAGATTGCGCCGGCCGCGTATTGCGGCCGGCGGTAGCAACAACATCAAGGAGATCCATCGTGAGTGAGCAAAGCATTGCGGCGAGCATTGAGCATCCCGCACATCCCGACGGCGCAGCGAGCGATACGCTGGCCGTCGCCATCGACAAGATCAAATGGCGCATCCTGCCGCTGTTCGTGATCATGTTCATCGCCAACTACATCGACCGCGTCAACATCGGATTCGTGCGTTCGCATCTGGCGACCGACCTCGGCATCGGCTCGGCGGCGTTCGGACTGGGCGCGGGACTGTTCTTCGTCGGCTACGCCATCTTCGAAGTGCCGTCCAACATGCTGCTGCAAAAATTCGGCGCCAAGGCCTGGCTCACGCGCATCATGCTGACCTGGGGCGTGGTGGCGGCGGCGATGGCCTTCGTGCATAGCGAGACCTCGTTCTATGTGCTGCGCTTCCTGCTGGGCGTGGCCGAGGCCGGGTTCTTCCCGGGCGTGGTGTATTACTTCACGCAGTGGCTGCCCAACAGCGAGCGCGGCAAGGCGATGGCGGTGTTCCTGAGCGGCTCGGCGATCGCCTCGATCCTGTCCGGCCCGATTTCCGGCGCGCTGCTGCAGATCGAACGCGGCGGCCTGCACGGCTGGCAATGGATGTTCATCATCGAAGGCCTGGCCTCGGTGGCGCTGTGCCTGGTGGTGTGGTTCAGGCTGGATTCGCGCCCGCAAGACGCCACCTGGCTCAGCGACGCCGAGCGCAACAGCCTGGCGGCCGTCATCGAGCGCGAACAGAAGGAGCGCCAGGCCAGCAAGCCGGTCCACGTATCGTCGTGGTCCTTGCTGAAAGATCCGCAGATCCTGCTGTTCTGCTTCATCTATTTCGCCATCCAGTTGACCATCTACGGCGCGACCTTCTGGCTGCCCAGCATCATCAAGAAGATGGGCCACTTCAACGACTTCCAGGTCGGCCTGTTCAATTCGATCCCGTGGATCATCTCGATCATCGCGATGTATGTATTCGCCAGCCTGGCGGCGCGCTTCAAGCGCCAGCAGGCGTGGGTCGCGGCGACGCTGATCATCGCGGCGGCAGGCATGTTCGCGTCGACCACCGGCGGTCCGGTGTTCGCCTTCGTCGCCATCTGTTTCGCCGGCATCGGCTTCAAGGCGGCGTCCTCGCTGTTCTGGCCGATCCCGCAAGCCTACCTCGACGCGCGCATCGCCGCCGCCGTGATTGCCTTGATCAATTCGATCGGCAACCTCGGCGGCTTCTTCGCGCCGGCGACCTTCGGCTATCTGGAGCAAAAGACCGGCTCCATCCAGGGCGGTTTGTATGCGCTGGCGGTGGCGTCGGTGATCGCGGCGGGGCTGGTGTTCCTGGCGCGCACTGCGGGCAGGAAAGCGAGCTGACGCGGCAAGCTCGCGGGACGGCGGAAGAGGGCGGAGTTACAATGTCCGCCTCTTCTCTTCACAAGCATTCCAGCCATGTCCAAAAGCAAGCGCCCGGCCGCCGGCAAAACCTCCAAAGCTCCCTCGCTCGGTCCCGACGACCATCAGGTCGACGACGCACTGATCGACAAGCTCGCCAATCTCGCCGTCGAGCTGGCGACCGAGGACGAGGAATCCCCCGAGTTGCCGGCCAAGCAGCGCGACCTCCATCGCATCATCACCAAGAGCCTGCGCCAGCAGCAGGACGACGTCCTGTACGAGGCGCTGGAACGCGCGCGCGACCAGGAAGCCGAAGCCTATCCCTACCTGCGCGAAAAGATCGAGGAAGCCGCCGAGATCGTCTTCTTCAGCCGCAACGAACGCAGCTATGAAGTCAACGCCTTCGTCATCCCGATGTTCGTGCGCACCGTCGGCGGCCTTGACGCCGAACAGAACTTCCGCGACGCCGACGCCTTCGCCGAACTGACTGCCAGCATCAAGGAGGCCCAGCTCGAAAGCCCCGAGGCCAAGGTGGTGCTGGTCAGTTACGCCTACCACCTCGATGAAATCGACGCGATCACCTACAGCCATCTGGAAGCGATGGTGCGCGACGCCTTCGCCGCCATGACCGACAAGAAGATCACCGCCACGCCGGCAATCGACCGCAGCATGAGCAGTTGGCCGGCCAACCGATTCGGCGCCGACGACACCGCGGTGGAATTGCGCTTCCTGCTCGGCTTCACGCTCAAGAGCGCGGACGATCCGTTCTACACGATCCCGCAGGACGAAGCGGCGATGGACGCCTACTTCGCCGTGCGCGCCCAGCGCTTCCAGGCCTGGAGCGAAAAGGTCGGGCCGCTGCTGCGGCGCTGCCTGGTCGCCGAGGGACGGGAATTCGATGTGCACTTCCTGTACCAGGACCTGTTTCACGGCGGCAAGGAACGCGGCATCGCCGAATACTTCACGCTGCAGATGATGTCGGAACTCGACCACGGCCTGCAGCAAAGCGGCGTGAGCGCGCAGCATACCCACGCCGTGATGGGGCCGGTGCATACGGAAGGGGAAGTGTCGCTGCGCGTGAACATCTACAACGGCGAGACCGTGGCCGCCACGGCGGACAAACCGCTCGACGCCGGCAGCGACTTGCAGGCGGAACTGGACGACGCCTGCGACGCCCTGCTGACCATGGGGGTCAAATCGGTGGCGCTGGCCGAAGAGTTCGACGCCGACGGCAACGCCGTCAACGTCCAGCCCTACGCCTGAATCCTAGCGCGCCGGATGGCGTTCCAGCAGCGCTGCGGTTTCCGGCGCGCCCATCGCGCGCGCCGCTTCCAGCGCGGTGGCGCCATTGTCGCTGCGCGCATTGATGTCGGCGCCGTGCGCCAGCAATAGCTCGACGATATCGATGCGGTTGAACATCGCCGCAATCATCAGCGCCGTCTTGCCGTCCGGCGAGGCGCCCTCGACATCGGCGCCGTGGTCCAGCAGACATTGCACCACCGCCGCATGGCCCTTGAACGCCGCGCCGGCAATCGGCGTCTGGCCGTTGTTGTTGCGCAGCCCGGCATCGGCCTTGTGTTGCAGCAAGATCTTCACCGCGGCATCATGGCCGTGATAGGCCGCCAGCATCAGCAGGCTGTCGCCCTTGTGATCGCGCAGGTTGGGCGGCAGCCCCTTGGCCAGAAAGGCGTCAAGATTGTCTGCGTCGCCGTGGCGCGCCAGATCGAACATCTTGGCGGCGAATTCCAGCGTGGCGTCGTCGAGCTGCGGATGAGCGGAGGGGTTGGACGTGTCGGTTGGCGGCATGGCGCACTCCCAGGTTGTGCGCGACCATGGAATATGATCGACGGCTGGCGTCGATCATATCAAACAAGCGGCTTCGCTTCAGGCCGCGACGTCGTCATGGTTGGCGGGCGCCGCCATGTCCATCCTGGTCGGATACGGTCAGCGAAAGCGCCGGTTCGAGCCGGCCGACTTGCCGCGGCAAACAACGGAAGCTCAGTTCCACCTGCATCGGCCGCCAGCCGCGCATCTGCTGGCGCAACTGCATTGCCTTGTCCTGCGCGGCGCAATACGCGCCGGCTTTTTCGCGGCTGGCGGCGGTCAGTTCGGACATCGACATGGTGTAGCTGACGCCGGTGGCGGTCAGGCTGTAATTGCCTTCGCCGTCGTCGGAAACCACTTCGCCGAAGTTGGCGCAACCGGTCAGGGCGCAGGCGATGCCGGCGGTCAGCAACGCGGCCAGCAAGGTATCCAAAAAGGTGTCCAATGAGCCGCCGGGTCCGGTCGTGAAAATCGCTGTTGAGCGCATGGTGGTTCTGCACTGATTGATCACGCATGCAGTGTAGAACCGTGCCGGGGACTATAACACCATCCTGACCGAACTTTACCTTTGTTCAATATCGTCAAGAGCGGCATCTCGCCGCCAGCCCCGAAAAAGAATTCAATCCGTAATGCATTCGCATAATCAAATGTATTTTAGAAATTGTTCTATATGCATGTTCTTGTTCATCTCTTAGCATGAGCCTTCGATAACGTCAGCCCGACGACACCTCGAAGGAATGCAAGAGATGAACACACAATCCAATCAGGCCGCCGCGCTCGCTCATGCAGCGTCAGGTCAACAGCGTTACCACCTCACCGTCCCTGGCACCGCCACCGCCGCTCTGCTGTCGGTGGTGTCCTTTGAAGCTGCTGAAGCGTTGGGCGAACCTTACCGCATCACCATCCAACTCACCCATCCACAAGAACTGCATCGCGCCGACTATCTTGGCAAGGACGCCAGCTTCACCATCACCCCGTCCGTCATCGATGCGCTCACCGGCTACGCCAACGATGCCCCCGAGGGCCGCACCTTCGCCGGTTGCATCACCCAATTCAACAAGCGCAAACAGACCGCCGACTTCCACAGCTACGAATTCGTCATCGAACCGCTGGTGGCGCGCCTGCGTTTAACCCACGCCAGTCGGATCTACCAGAAGAAGACTGCACCGAAAATCATCGAAGCCATCCTGCGCAAACATGACTTCAACGGCAATCAGTTCCAGTTCAAGACGCGCCGAACCTATCCCGAACATGCCTTCCGCCTGCAATACCAGATGAGCGACTGGGACTACATCCACCTGCTCATGCGCCAGGAAGGTCTGTATAGCTACTTCACCCCCGGCAAGTTCGGCGACATCATCGTCTTCGGCGACGACATCGACCATTACATTTATCTGCCTGAATTACGCGTTCCGTATCGCGAAACCGCCGGACTGGAAGCGAATACGGAAACGGTCTTCAGCCTGCAAACGCAATCGCAAACCGTGCCGGCTTCGTATCTGGTGGCCGATTATCATCCCAACGCAGCCTGGGAGCGCTTCAAAGAAGAAGCGAATATCGCCCGCGCCGACAAGACCACCTACGGCCAGCCCTACGTCTACGGCAGCCACCATCTGGATCAGAAAGATGCCAAATGGGAAGCGCAACTCAGACATGAAGCCGCCATCGCCGGTCAGATCGTCTACACCGGCCAGAGCAATATCCTCGAACTGCGTCCGGCGCGCATCCTGCGCATGGATCAATCCCTGCCCGATGCGCCCAATGGCCAGGTCATCGTCAGCGTCACCCACAGCGGCGCACGCGATGCTGCCTACAGGAACAGCTACACCGCCATCCCCAGCGACCGGCGCTTCCGCATCCCCCTCGACGAAGCCAACTGGCCGAAGATCGCCGGCACGCTGTCGGCAAGAGTCACCTCACCGAACCAATATCCCCATGCCTACATCACCAAGCACGGTCATTACAAGGTGCGCTTCGATCTTGATTTCGACGAATGGGATCCGGGCCAGGAGAGCGTGCCGTTGCGCCTTGCTAAACCGTTTGCAGGGGCCAACGAAACCGGCTTCCACTTCCCCATCATCGACGGCACCGAAGCGGCGATTGCCTTCATGGACGGCAATCCCAATAAACCCTACATCGCCCACCTGCACCACAACAGCCGCCAGCCCGACCACATCACCACCGAGAACCGCTGGCTGAGCCGCAACGTCATTCGCACGCAAAGCAACAACAAGCTCAGGATGGAAGACTGGAAGGGGCAAGAGCACATCAAGCTGGCTACTGAGCATGGCAAGAGTCAATTGAACCTGGGGCATCTGGTCGACAGTCAGCGCAAGGAGCGAGGACATGGTGTTGAATTGCGCACCGATGCGCACGCCGCCATTCGGGGCGGCAAGGGCGTATTGATCAGCGCCGATGCGCAAAGCAAGGCCAACGGTCAGCAACTGGAGATGCAGCAGGCAATTGCCAGGCTCGAAGCCGCGCTTGAGCAAGTGCAAGCGCAGGCAGAAGCCGCCAAGGCAGCGCAAGCCCTCGCTGCGGACTGCGAGCAGCTACATCAACAGTTGGACGACACATTCAGACAACTACAAAAAGCCGCCATTCTGATGAGCGCCCCGGATGGCATCGCCCTGGCCTCCTGTAACCATCTGCAACTCAGCGCCACCGATCATCTGACGGTCTCGGCAGGCGGCAATGCCGACATCAGCGTCATGAAAAAATTCACCGTTGCCGCCGGCGACGCCATCTCCCTGTTTGCCCACAAACTGGGCATGAAGCTGTTCGCCGCCAAAGGCAAAGTGGAAATACAGGCGCAAAGCGGCGACATGGCGCTGACGGCGGACAAGAACGTCATGATGACCAGCGCCAACGGCCGCCTCGACATCAGCGCCAAGGAAGAAATCATCCTCAAGGCAGGCGGTTCGTACATCAAGATCACTCCCTTGGGCATCGAAGAAGGCACGCTGGGCGACAGAACGTGGAAAGCCGCAAGTCATCGCCGACAAGGACCGGCCAGTCAGTTCAGTCAACAGACACTGCCCGCTGGCGACTTCCTGCCCAAGCAAGCACTCCATCTCAGCGCCGTCACCGCCCCTGCCAGCCGCGCCATGCTGCCGGTTGGCATGCCGTATGCACTGCTGGCCGATGGCGTGTCCGTCGGCAAAGGCGTCATCGACGCCAGCGGGCAGATACCGGTGGCGCATCAGCGTGGGGTGCAGCAATATGCGGTGAAACTCGGCAACGGTGTGCAGATGAAGTTGCCCGTCACAGAAACATGGCGAGGCGAAGCGTCCAATGCCGTGCTATCCAACGCCGGATTTCACCATCACGAACAAGGGCAGACGGCCGCAGCAACAAAGCAAGATCGCGCACAGCATCGCGACAATTACCAGCAACTGCTCACCCCCACCAAAGAAGGATCAGCATGAGCATTCTCTTCGAAGACCAGCACATCACCGTCCCCATCGCCACCGAATGCACGCGCAGCGCTACCCTCACGCTGCCATGGTTCATCCAGCGCACCACCTATGACCCCACGGCCTGCTCGTTTGAAGCCCTGGTCAATGGCGAAGCCGCGTTTGGCGCCATCCATGACGCCATCGAGCAGGCCACCAAAAGCATCGACATCATCTGCTGGGGTTTTCAGCCCTCGATGTACTTCAAGCGCGGCCACATTGCAGGCAACCTCGCCATCGGCCAGTTGCTCGACAAGAAAGCAGAGAAAAAAGGCATCAAAGTGCGCCTGCTGCGCTGGAAAAGCACAGACAACCTCGCCCAATTCATCGAAGACCCCGCCCCCGGTGCCAATCCCATCGCCACCACCGTTGATCACGTCGCCGCCGCCTGGAATAAACATGCGCCCAAAGACCTGCGCACCCCATGGCAACGGGATTTCGATGCGCATTGGTACCGCCGGGCACAAATCGCCGGCAATCCCTTGCTGCCGAGCGGCAATCTGATCTGCGCCACCCGCGATATGAATCTGATGGGACGCGCGCACACCGCCACACATACCGGTAAGCAAACAAAAGATCCGCAAGCCACCGGCATGATGAGCCTCTTCCCCACTCATCACCAAAAGATGGTCCTCATCGACTACGAAGACCCCGCCCAGGCTGTCGGCTTCGTCATGGGCCACAACATGCTCGACGCGTATTGGGACAATGACGGCCACGGCGCTACCCGGCAGGATCACGACAGAGGACGCAACGGCGCCACGCCACGGCAAGACATCTCCAGCCGTCTCCATGGCCCCATCCTCATCTCGCTCAACCACAACTTCTGTCAGGCCTGGGACCAGGCCACCGGGGAAGGCCTGCTGGCCAAACGCAAAGCCTTCGAGGCAGCGCATCAACCTGTAAAAAACGCCTTCCCCAGACAAGGCGGCACCTCCGTCATGGCGCAAATCCTGCGCACCCAGCCCGAGCATGACGAAACCGACATCCAGCGCGGCTACGCGGTGGCCGTCAACAACACCACCAACTACCTCTATATCGAAAACCAATACTTCCGCTATCCCAAACTGGCCGCGCAGATCAAGGCAGCAGTGCAACGCCAGGTCAATGCCGGGCGGCCCACCGACCAATACCCGATCCACCTGTTCGTCGTCACCAACGCCAGCGACGAAGGCATCGGCCCCGGGACGTTGCGCACCTACGAACTCCTGCACGCATTAGGCCGTCCCGACGTCATGCCCGGCATCGCCCTCGCAACCCAGAAAGACAATCTGCAACAGCAATATCAGGAAGCCTGCAATGCCGAAGTACGCGCCCACGCCAAAGCCAACGCCATTGCCGGCAACCGCAGCCCCTACGACACCCCGGCGCAACGGCAAGCCAATAACGACAGGCTAAAGGCCGCACAAGCGCAAGGGCAACAAGCCAAGGACAAGCAAGCTGAACTGCAACAGAAAATGAAAGACGCCACACAACAGCAGCAGGCGCTCCAGCAAGATCCCGACGCCGCAGAAAAGACCGTCCTGCCTGCCGCCATCCCGGGCCTGAAAGCCCACATCTGCAGCCTGGTCGCCCCCGACTCGCCCGCCGAGAACTGGATGCCGGTCTACATCCACGCCAAGCTGATGCTCATCGACGACACCTACACCATGCTCGGCTCGGCCAATATCAATGTGCGCAGCATGGAAGCAGACAGTGAATTAAACATCTGCCATGAGCGGTCTGATGCTACTCAGCCGTTGCGTAAGAAGTTGTGGAATTTGCATACGAACAAGCAGGGTGGGCAGGACAATGTGGGCGAGGCGTTTAAGAAATGGGGCGACATCATCAGAGACAATAAATACAACCGAGCAAAAAAACTGCGTCCCATCGCCTCGCTGGTCGGCTTCATCTACACCGGCACTGAACGCAAGTCACTGGACTGAACATGCGTATCTATCCCTGCCTTCACCTAATTACTTTACTGCTCGCTTCGAGCTTTTTACTGACTGCCTGCTCCAAGGAGAAACCTGTGCCTGCCGTACCTGATACCACCGCCTTGCGCGCCAATCTGGCTTTTACCTGCGCCAAAGAAGCCGACCGTCTGCCCGCCCTGAACCCCGACGCCGATCAACTCTTCAAATACGCCCGCTGGCTGGACAAGCAACCCGGCGAGAAGCACTACGATGAGATGGCGCGCTACTACCGCATCGCGGCTGCTCACGGGCATTACAAGGCGAACAGCAACCTGCAAAAGCTGGTGTCGCAGGGACAGGTGGAGTCGCCCAATCCGAGCAGGGAAACTGTGCTATTGGCACAACAATTGATTGATGCCGGCATTCCCGGCGGCTACTACGACATGGCGCGGTATCTGGAACTGGGCTATGGCGTCAAGCGTAGTCATCAAAATGCGCTGACTTACTACCGCAAAGCGGCTGACTTGGGTAGCCCAGAGGCGCAATATTATGTTGCCGAGCAATTAGCACCGATTGATATTGCGCCGGAGATTGCCATGCAGATGTGGAAATGTGCGGCTGATCAAGGGCATGGTGAGGCTGCTCAGGCATTAGGAATCAACTTAAAAATAGACAAGCACTACGCCGAAGCCGCGCAAGCCTTCCAAAAAGCTGTAGCAGCAGGCAATACCGAATCGGCTCTTAAACTGGAAGATAGTTTTAAAGGCGTCTTACCGTCCGATACTCTCGACTACCTCGCCCTCCCCGAAGACCTCGAACGCTCCCGCCGTTACAAGCTGATCGGTCAGCTCATCGACCGCAACGAAAGCAAGAACCCCAAAGTCCCCGACATCGACCAGATCGTCCCCTTGCCGCCTGCCAAGTTGCCGCACTGGGACGGCACCTTCCAATGGCAAAAGGAGCAAGACGCCGCTGTTCCCCCCGCCAAGCCTGACGAGAAACTGGTCGAGCGCCTGGCCAACGACAAACGCCTCGACCCGACCACGGGCCTGTTGATTCCGCGCGAGCCCTTAGGCACTAAAATCAAAACGGGCGCGGCCTGTCCCGAGAGTGGGGTCTGGCGTTACACCGACCACCATTGCGATCATGAGCAGATCGCCGTGCGAAAAGGCGATCCCATGCCTAGCATCCTGCGTTACTACACCCGCACTTATGCCTGGATGCCCAATCTGGTCGAAGACCTGCTCTATAACGTCTTGCCCAAGGATCCGCACACCCTTGACGTGACATGGACATTGATCGGCTACCCTGAGACGAAGCAGGCATAGGAAGATGGTCTCCATCGACTGCGAAGCCCCCGCCCATGCAGTCGGCTTCGTCATGGGCCACAACATGCGCGACGCGTACTGGGACCGCGACGGCCACCATGCCACGCGGCGCGGTTCTCGATTCGCTCAACCACGCCTTCTACCAGGCCTGGGACGCCACCACCGGTGCCCGCTCGCGTCAACGCCTGGCTGGCGCACCGACAGCGCCTGGCCATGGTGCGGGGTGGAGCGTAAGGTGCCATGGCGGATGCATGCGTTTCCAGAATAAGTTCGCGATCACGCTTGCTTCTCAAGGCCGCGTCAAAGCCTGCGTTTGCTGTCCCAACGTCGGCCATGAAAACGCTTATGAGAATGAACCCCAACGCTGGTTCGCCGTCTTGGCCATCATCAGGATTCTCCAAAACGTCAAAGGTACGGCGCTGGACGATCCCGATACGCCGATGGCAGTCGCTTCGTCTTTGTCGAAGCGCCATTTTGATTTTTGCGAACAATGCAGAAGCCAAATCACATATTCGAATAATTCGGTCCGCCGCCGCCTTCCGGCGTCACCCACACGATGTTCTGCGTCGGATCCTTGATGTCGCAGGTCTTGCAGTGGACACAGTTCTGCGCATTGATCTGCAGGCGATCCGTATTGTCGTCGTTCTTCACGAACTCGTACACGCCCGCAGGGCAGTAGCGCGCTTCCGGGCCGGCATACTTCGCCAGATTGATGCCCACCGGCACCGAAGCATCCTTCAGCGTCAAATGGATCGGCTGGTCTTCCGCATGATTGGTGTTCGAGATGAACACCGACGACAGGCGGTCGAAGGTCAGCTTGCCGTCCGGCTTCGGATAGGCAATCGGCGTGAAGCCGGCCGCCGGCTTCAGGCATTCATGGTCGGCGTGCGAATGATGCAGCGTCCACGGCGCCTTGCCGCCGAACAGCACCTGATCGATCCCCACCAGCAGCGTGCCGGTGTATAGGCCCTTGCTCATCGACGGCTTGAAGTTGCGCGCCTTGTGCAGTTCTTCATGCAGCCAGGATTTTTCAAACGCCGCGCTGTACGCCGTCAGCTCGTCATACTGACGGCCGCCATTCAATGCCTCAAACACCGCCTCGGCCGCCAGCATCCCGGTCTTGATCGCGGCATGGCTGCCCTTGATGCGCGAGGCATTGAGGAAACCCGCGTCGCAGCCGATCAGCGCGCCGCCCGGGAAGGTCAGCTTCGGCAGCGATTGCAGGCCGCCGGCGGTAATCGCGCGCGCGCCGTAAGCCAGACGCCTGCCGCCCTCAAAGAACTTGCGGATTTCCGGATGCGTTTTATAGCGCTGGAATTCTTCATACGGCGACAGGTAAGGATTCTCGTACGCCAGGCCGACCACATAGCCGACCGCCACCTGGTTGTTCTCCAGGTGATACAGGAAAGAGCCGCCGTAGGTCTTGCTGTCCAGCGGCCAGCCCGCGGTATGCACCACCAGGCCCGGCTTGTGCATCTTCGGATCGATTTCCCAGATCTCCTTGATGCCGATGGCATAGGTCTGGGGATCCTTGCCGGCATCGAGCTTGTATTTCGCGATCAGTTGCTTGCCCAGATGGCCGCGCGCGCCCTCGGCGAAGAAAGTGTATTTGGCGTGCAGCTCCATGCCGAGCTGGAACGCGGCGGTCGGCTCGCCGTGGCGGTCCACGCCCATGTTGCCGGTGGCGACGCCTTTGACGGAACCGTCGTCGTTATAGAGGATTTCCGCCGCCGGAAAGCCGGGGAAGACTTCCACGCCCAGCGCCTCCGCCTGCTGGCCCAGCCAGCGCACGACGTTGGCCAGCGAGATGACGTAATTGCCGTGGTTCTGGAAACAGGCCGGCAGCATCCACGAGGGGGTCTGGTAGGCCTTGCCGGCGGAGAGGAAAAGGAAGCGGTCTTCGGTGACTGCGGTGTTGAGCGGAGCGCCGCGTTCTTTCCAGTCGGGGAACAGTTCGGTGATCGCCTGCGGATCCATGACCGCGCCGGAGAGGATATGGGCGCCGACTTCGCTGCCTTTTTCCAGCACGCACACCGAGATGTCCTTGCCGGCTGCGGCGGCGAGCT
>NZ_CBXX010000019.1 GCF_000577615.1 Herbaspirillum sp. RV1423 | reverse complement strand
GCGATACCTACGCCAATATCCAGGATGTCACCGGCGGTTCCGCCGACGACACTTTCATTGCCAGCGCGGCGGCCAACAGGTTCGATGGCAGCGGCGGCACGCACAATCGCGTCAGCTATGTGAATTCGACGAACGCGGTGACGGTCGATCTGTATCAGGGCATCGGTACCGGCGGGCTGGCCGACGGCGACACCTACACCGGCATCCAGGATGCCACCGGCGGTTCCGCCGACGATACCTTCATCGCCAGCGCGGACGCCAACAAGTTCGACGGCAGCGGCGGTTCGCACAACCGCGTCAGCTACGCCAACTCGGCGGCGGCAGTGACGGTGAATCTGTTCACCGGCAACGGCGTCGGCGGGCTGGCCGACGGCGATGCTTACACCAACATCCAGGACGTGACCGGCGGCTCGGCCGACGACATCTTCGTGGCCAGCGCGGCAGCCAACAACTTCGATGGCAGCATCAGCACGGCGGCCTCACACAATCTTGTGAGCTACGCGAACTCGAGCGTGGCGGAGACGGTCGACCTGTTTCTTGGTACCGGCAGCGGAGGGGCCGGCAGCCTGGCGGCAGGCGACACGTACGTCAATATCCAGGATGTCACTGGCGGTTCCGCCAACGATACCTTCGTGGCCAGCGCAGCGGCCAACAAGTTCGACGGCGGCGGAGGTACGCACAATCGCGTCAACTACACGAATTCGACAGATGCGGTGACGGTCGATCTGTATCAAGGCACTGGCGTCGGCGGGCTGGCCGATGGCGATACCTACGCCAATATCCAGGATGTCACCGGCGGTTCCGGCGACGACATCTTCATCGCCAATGCGGCGAACAATAATTTCGACGGCGCCGGCGGTACGCACAACCGCATCAGTTACGCCAATTCGGCGGCGGCGGTGACAGTGAACCTGTTTACCGGCAACGGCGTCGGCGGGCTGGCCGATGGCGATACCTACGCCAATATCCAGGACGTCACCGGCGGTTCCGGCGACGATATCTTCATCGCCAATGCGGCGAACAACAATTTCGACGGCGGCGCCGGTCTGGATACGGTGAGCTATGCGAGTTCGACCACCAGCGTCGCCGTCAACCTGAGCGTCGGCGGCGGCGCCGGCAGCGGCGGCTTTGCGGACGGCGATACCTATACCAGCATCGAGAACGTCATCGGCGGCAGCGCGGCGGATATCCTGACCGGCGCCACCACCGGCAAGACCGTGCTGACCGGCGGCGGCAGCGGCGACACGCTGACCGGGGTTGCAGCCAATCGCGCCAATACTTACGCCAGCTATGCCGGATCGAACAACGGCGTCACGATCGATCTGAATTACGCCGACGGTACCGGCACCTCGGGCGGCGACGCTGCGGGCGACAAGCTCAATTTCATCGACAACCTGATCGGCAGCGGCAATGACGATATTTTCGTCTCGAACTCCCAGGCCAACAGTTTCGACGGCGGCGGCGGCTCCGATACGGTCAGCTATATCAGTTCGGCGGCAGGAGTGACCGTCAATCTGAGCAGCGGCGCCGCCGGCATCGGCGGCTATGCGCAAGGCGACACCTACGCCAACATGGAAAACATCATCGGCAGCGGTTTCGTCGATGCGCTGACCGGCGCCAATGCCGGAAAAACCGTGCTGACCGGTCTGGGTGGCGGCGATACGCTGTCCGGCACCGCCGCCAATCACGCCAATACCTATGCCAGTTATGCCGGTTCCGCCAACGGCGTCACGATCGATCTGAATTACGCCGACGGCACCGGCACCTCGGGCGGCGACGCCGCGGGCGACAAGCTCACGCTGATCGACAACCTGATCGGCAGCAGTTTCAATGACACCTTCGTCGCCAGCAGCCAGGCCAACAGCTTCGACGGCGGCGCCGGCGGCGTCGATACCGTGAGCTACCTGGCTTCCACGGCGGGCGTCAACGTCGACCTGTCCAATACAACCGGCGCCGGCACCAGCGGCGGCTATGCGAACGGCGACAAATTCACCAATATCAGCAACATCGTCGGCAGCAATTTCGACGATACCTTCTTCGCCAGCGCCGCCGCCAATTTCTTCGACGGCAGCGGACATGGCACGAATGGCGACACCGTAAGCTACGCG
Organism: Herbaspirillum sp. RV1423; assembly: GCF_000577615.1. Lineage (GTDB taxonomy): Bacteria > Pseudomonadota > Gammaproteobacteria > Burkholderiales > Burkholderiaceae_D > Herbaspirillum. The sequence continues at coordinate 74,349 of NZ_CBXX010000019.1, read as the reverse complement.
CGCTCGAATGTCGGCGTGCTGGTCGACCTGTATCACCATACCGGCGGCGATGCCGGCGCGACCGTATCGTTTGCCCACGGCGATACTTACGCCAACATCCAGAACGTGACCGGCGGCGGCGGCGATGACATCTTCGTGGCCGACGGCAACGCCAACAAATTCACCGGCGGCGGCGGTTCGGATACGGTCAGCTACCAGTACGCCGCTTCCGGGGCCATCGTCGCCAGCCTGGCGAGCGGCACCGGCACCAGCGGCGACGCCAACGGCGATACCTATGCCAGTATCGAAAACCTCACCGGCAGCGCCACCGTCGACAGCACGCTGACCGGAGACAACCTCGCCAACACGCTTACCGCGCTCGGCGATGCCACGACCAACGTCCTGTCCGGCAGCGGCGCATCGTCCGGCACCGATGTGCTGGACGGCCGCCAGGGTGGGCACAACACGCTGATTGCCGGCAGCGGCAACAACACCTTCATGGTCAGCGCGCATAACTCCGACACCATCGTCAACGCCACCACGGGTGCCGCCAACCTGGTGGAGGCAAATGGCTCCGGCGGCGTGACGACCTTGCATTTCGACGATCTGGGAAGCAGCCTCGACGTCAGCAAATTTTCCGGCGCCACCGCCGCGCATGGCATCACCACGCTGGACATTTCTTCAAGCAACAATACCAATATCCTGATCGGCGCCGCCGACGTGCAGCATTTGGGCGTCAACAACGTGTTGACGATCAAGCTGACCGGCAATGACAGCGTGCAGATCCAGTCGGGCACCCAAGAACACTATCGTATTTTTGCCAACGGCGATTACGTGTTTTACGATTCAGCGAGCTTCACCAATGAAATCGCACGTATCCATATTGCGGTGGTATAGGGACAGCGGGAACGGCCGGGATACATGAAGCGATCCGGCTCTGCGGCGACAGCTTATTTGCCGAGTTCCTGCTCGAAGAAGCGCCAGATGCCGGGATCGGCCATGCTGGCGACGTTGATGCGCATCCTGGTCGACGGCAACTGGTTCGGCGAGAACAGGCTGCCCGGCGCCAGCAGGAAGCCTTGTGCCATGGCCTTTTCGGTCAGCACGTTGGTATCGCGGCCGGCGTCGGTCCACAAGAACATGCCGCTGCCGGTGGCGTTGCCGGTATGCAGTCCCACTCGCTCCAGTTGACGTATCACTTTGTCGCGCACGCTGTTGAGGCGGTTGCGCAGGCGTTCCGTGTGTTTGCGGTAATGGCCTTCGGAGAGGATCTTGTAGACCACGCGTTCGCCGATTTCCGTTGTCGTCAGGGTCGACAACATCTTGCGGTCGGCCAGGTGGCGCGCCAGTTCCACCGTGGTGGCGATGAAACCCACGCGCAGGTTGGCCGACAAGGTCTTGGAAAATCCCCCGAGGTAAATCACGCGATGCAACTGGTCCAGCGCCGCAATGCGGGTGGCTGCCTGCACGCCGGCGCCGGGATGCATGTCGCAGTAGATGTCGTCCTCGACGATCGTGAAGTCGTGTTCTTCAGCGATGCGCAGGATCTGGAACGCCTTTGCCGCCGACAGCGAGGTCGAGCTGGGATTGTGCAGCACCGAGTTGATGACATACAGGCGCGGCTTGTGCAGGGCGGCCAACTCGGCCAGCCTGGCGACGTCGGGGCCGTCGGCCAGGCGTGGAATGCCGACCACCTTGGCGCCCATCGCCGCGAAGGAACCGAACATCAGGAACCAGGCCGGATCGTCGACGAAGATGACGTCGCCCGGCCGCAGGAAATGGCGCGCCACGATATCCAGCGCTTGCGTCACGCCCGAGGTCATGACGATCTGGTCCGGCGCAGCGGAGATTTCCAGCCCGGCCAGCTTGAGCTGCAATTGCTGGCGTAGCGGCAGGAAGCCTTGCGGCGTGCCATAGGACAGCAGCAGCGACTGATTCTGGCGGCCGATGGCGCGCAAGCCGTTGGCGATCAGGTCGCCATCCAGCCAGTCAGGCGGCAGCAGGCCGCCGCCCGGCATTTTTTGTGCGGGCATCTGGCGGAACATGTTGCGCACCAGCCAGACCACATCCAGTTGTTGCGGTTGTGCGGGGTTTTCAGTCGGATTGCCGCCGGCAGCGTGGCCGGAAGACGATATGACTGTACCGGTCATTTCCGGATTGGCGACAGGCGAACGCTCCCGCACGAAAAAGCCCGAGCCGCGCCGCGATTCCAGAAAACCCTGCGCGACCAGCCGGTCGTAAGCCTCCACCACGGTAAAGCGCGAGACGCTATGCAGGTCGGCAAACTGTCGTATCGACGGCATGCGTGCGCCGGTGCGCAACAGTTTGTCGTCGATGCGCGACTGTATTGTGCGTACGATCTGATCGACCAGCGAGTCGCCGCTTTCGCGCGACAGCAGGGGCAGCGTCGTCGGTACGGCTGCCGGCGGCAGGGTTTTGAGGCGGGCTGTATTGGTCATTTTACCGTGACAATGAAAGCAGTTATTTGGCTAAGTGTACTGGTACTGTACTGGTTATGTCGATTAGCATAGACCCATGTCGAGCGCGGCGTCAATCGGGAAAACGGTTGTCGGGTTGCCGCAATGACTTGACGCAATGATCACATCACAGGAGATAGTCATGACCGATTTGCTGCCAACCCATGCCGATATCGAGCAGGCCGCCAAGGCCGTGTATGCCGCGATGCCTGCGACGCCGCAATACGCATGGCCGCTGCTCAACCAGGCGCTGGGCATGGAAGCCTGGGTCAAGCATGAGAACCACACTCCCACCGGCGCCTTCAAGATCCGCGGCGGACTGGTCTATCTGCAGGCGCTGGCGCAACGCCAGCCGCGCGTGCGCGGCGTGATTGCAGCCACGCGCGGCAATCACGGCCAATCGGTCGGCTTCGCCGCGCGCCGCTACGGCATCCCCGCCACCATCGTGGTCCCGGAAGGCAACAGCAAGGAAAAGAATGCCGCTATGCGCGCGCTCGGCGTGGACCTGGTCGAGTACGGCAAGGAGTTCCAGGATAGCCGCGAGCATGCCGCCTTGCTGGCGCAGCACGAACAGTTGCACATGATCCCGTCTTTCCATCGCGACCTGGTCAGCGGTGTGGCGACGTACTGGATGGAGTTGTTGCGCGCCCAGCCCGACCTCGACGTACTGTTCGTACCGATCGGCCAGGGCTCCGGCATCTGCGCCGCCGCTGCCGCGCGCCGTGCGCTGAACGTGCGCACCCGCATCGTCGGCGTGGTGTCCGCGCATGCGCTGGCATACAAGTTGTCGTTTGACAGCCGCAGCAAGATCGAATCGCCGGTCACCACCGTGATCGCCGACGGCATGGCCTGCCGCGTGCCAGACGACGATGCGCTGGCGCTGATCCTGCGCGAAGTCGATGAGGTGGTGGCGGTCAGCGACGACGAAGTCGCGGTGGCGATGAAGCTGTATTTCATCGCTACGCACAATGTCGCCGAAGGTGCGGGCGCGTCGGCGTTGGCGGCGGCGATGCAGATCCGTCATCGCCTGGACGGACAGCGCATCGGCCTGACGCTGTCGGGCGGCAATGTCGACCATGACATATTCGCGCAGATTCTCGGCCGCCCGGATGCGGCGGCGAGCCCGGGCGAGAGCAGGAGGGCGGCATGACCAGGCTGACGCGGGAGCATCATCTGCATCTTGATGCCGGCGCGCTGGTGTCCGGCAAGCTCGACCGCAGCCGCCTGCTGCTGGTGCGGCGCGGTCATGTCTGGATCACGCAGGAAGGCCGCGCGGAGGATTTCTGGCTGCATGCCGGCGATGCCCTGATCGTGCAGCCGGGCCGCATGCTCGTGGTGGAGGCGGCCGTCGCCAGCGAGATCTGCCTGGAACGTCGCGATACCCCGGGGTTGAGTCTGTGGTTCGGGGCGCGCTGGACCGCGTTGCGGGCGACCCTGCTGCATGTCTTTCCGCATGCACGGCAGGGAGGGCGTTGAGATGGAAGCATTGCTGCCGCTGGCATCCTTCGCCTTCGTCACCTCCATTACGCCGGGGCCGAACAACATCATGCTGACATCGTCCGGCGTGTGGTTCGGTTTCGTGCGCTCGATCCCGCACATGCTGGGGATCACTTTCGGTTTCGTCATCCTGCTGGCGATCTGCGCCGCCGGCATCGGCAGCCTGATTATCGCGGTGCCGGCCATTCACGTCGTGCTGAAGGCGGCAGGTTCCGGCTATCTGCTGTATCTTGCCTGGAAACTGCGCAACATGCGTTTCAGCCAGGACGATCGCCCCGATGTCAGGCCGATGTCGTTCACCGGCGCCGCGCTGTTCCAGTTCGCCAATCCCAAGGCCTGGATCATGGCGATTACCGGCGCTGCGGCTTTCCTGCCGCTGATCCAACCGGTCTGGCTGGCCATCGTCATCTATTGCCTGGTGTTCGGCGTCGTCAACCTGCCCTGCGTCGGCGTCTGGGCCGGCGCCGGCGCGCTGTTGCGGCGCTATTTGACGCAGCCCTTGTGGCGCACGGTCTTTACGGTGGCGATGGTATTGCTGACGATTTATTCGGCGCTGGCGATCTGGCTTTGATTGCAAAAAAAAGATACAACAAAAAGGAAGTTGATGAACAGTGAATCAAAAGGGATGTGGCTGGGCTTTGTCGGCGTCGCGGTGTTCAGCCTGACCTTGCCGTTTACACGCATTGCGGTGGCGGAATTGAATCCCGCCTTCGTCGCCTTTGGCCGCGCGGTGGTCGCCGCGGTGTGTTCGATCGGCATGTTGTGGCACCTCAAAGCGCCGCGTCCGACCATGCTGCAACTGCGCGGTTTGCTGATCACGGCGTTGGGCGTGGTGGTCGGTTTTCCCTTGTTCTCATCGATCGCCATGCATGACGTGCCGGCCTCGCATGGCGCGGTGGTGTTGGGCGTACTGCCGCTGGCGACGGCCTTGTTCGGCGCCTTGCGCTTCGGCGAGCGGCCTTCGACCGGCTTCTGGATCGCCGCGCTGATCGGCAGCGCCATCGTGATCGCGTTTGCGCTGCGCCAGGGCGGCGGCAGTTTCCATCTTGCCGATCTGGCCTTGTTTGCTGCCGTCGTCGCCGCGGCGATGGGTTACGCCGAGGGCGGGCGCCTGTCGCAAAGCATGGGCGGGCAGCAGGTGATCGGCTGGGCGCTGGTGTTATCGCTGCCGGTGTTGCTGCCGCTGTCGGTCTGGCTCGGCTGGCGCTATGGCGTCAATGCTTCGCCGCAGGCCTGGCTGGCGTTCTCGTATGTGTCGCTGTTCTCGATGTTCATCGGTTTTTTCTTCTGGTATAAGGGGCTGGCGCTGGGCGGCATTGCGCGAGTCGGCCAGGTGCAGTTGCTGCAGCCGTTCATGACGCTGGTGGGCGCGGCGCTGATCGTCGGGGAAACGCTGGATGCGAGCAACCTGTTGTTTGCGACGGCGGTGATTGCCGTTGTGGCAATCGGCCGGCGTATGGCGATCAGGCGTTGACGCGGCGCTAATGCAGTCCGGATAACGGTTTTAGTCAGGTTGTCCGTCACAAAGTCGCGATATTTGCGATAATGGCGGATTCCGGTTGTTTTTCAAGCTTTTCAATTTCAACACGTGCTGCCTTGCCGGGCGTCGATACACCGTCAGGCATCCAGCCACAGCAAACAGGAGCACCGCATGTCCGTCTACGAAAAACTCAAGGCCCTGAATATCGCATTGCCAGCCGTCGCAGCGCCGGCCGCCGCCTACGTCATGTACGCGCAAGCAGGCAACACCGTATTCCTGTCCGGCCATCTGGCCAAGAAGGACGGCAAGGTCTGGGTCGGCCAGTTCGGCAAGAACATCACGACCGAAGAAGGCAAGCTGGCCGCGCGCGCAGTCGCGATCGACCTGCTGGCGACGCTGCAGGCGGCGTGCGGCGGCGACCTGACCCGCGTCAAGCGCATCGTCAAGCTGATGAGCCTGGTCAATTCGACCGGCGATTTCACCGAGCAGCACCTGGTCACCAACGGCGCATCCGAACTGATCGGCGAAGTGTTCGGCGAGCAAGGCAAGCATGCGCGTTCGGCCTTCGGCGTGGCGCAGATCCCGATGGGCGCTTGCGTCGAAATCGAATTGATTGCAGAGATCGCTTAACTCACTTTTCAGTCACCTTAAACAAGCAGCCGGACCGGCTGCGGCAGTTCACGTTACCCATTTCTGGCAGGCATTATGAAAATCGAAAACCCCAATCCGCTTCAGTGGAATTTCTCCAAGCGTTCGCAGCAGTTGCAAAGCTCCGCCATCCGCGAAATCCTGAAGATCACCATGCGTCCGGAAATCACTTCGTTCGCGGGCGGCTTGCCGTCGCCGGCGACGTTCCCGGTCGAGCGCATGAAGGCGGCTTTCGATACGGTCCTGACGCAACAAGGCAAGATCGCACTGCAATACGGTCCGACCGACGGCTACGGCCCGCTGCGCGAATGGGTGGCCGATTCGCTGTCGACCGACGGCGCCAAGATCCTGCCTGAACAGGTGCTGATGGTGTCCGGTTCGCAGCAAGGGCTGGACCTGCTCGGTAAAGTGCTGATCGACGAAGGCAGCAAGGCATTGGTTGAAACGCCGAGCTACCTGGGCGCGCTGCAGGCGTTTTCGATCTATGGCCCTGAATTCATCTCGGTGCCGAGCGACGAGCAAGGCCTGATTCCATCGGCCGTCGAAGAACTGGGCAAGGGCGCGCGCCTGCTGTATGCGCTGCCGAATTTCCAGAATCCGACCGGCCGCACGCTGCCGCTGGATCGCCGCCTGGCGCTGGTGGAAGCCTGCGCGCGCATCGGCCTGCCGCTGATCGAAGACGACCCGTACGGCGCGCTGAGCTACCGCAACGATCCGCTGCCGAAGATGCTGAACATGAATCCGGGCGGCGTGATCTACATGGGCTCGTTTTCCAAGGTGCTCACGCCCGGCATCCGTCTCGGTTACGTCGTCGCGCCGACGCCGCTGATCCGCAAGATGGAACAGGCCAAGCAGGCGACCGACCTGCACACCGCGCAACTGACGCAGATGGTGGTCTACGAAGCGATCAAGGACGGTTTCCTGCAAACGCATATCCCGACCATCCGCAAGCTGTACGCCGACCAATGCCAGGCCATGCTCGACGCGCTGCAGACCTACTTCCCGGCCGGCACAAGCTGGACCAAACCGGAAGGCGGCATGTTCATCTGGGTGACCTTGCCGGCGCATATCGACAGCGGTGAACTGCTCAAGGAGGCGGTGGAAGAGCATGTCGCCTTCGTGCCGGGCGCGCCGTTCTATGCCAACGAACCGCAGAAGAACACGCTGCGCCTGAGTTTCGTCACCGTGCCGCCGGAGAGAATTCGCGCCGGCATCGAACGCCTGGGCAAGCTGATCGCCTCCAAGCTGTAATGGAAATCGGCAACCTGCCCTTCGGCACCACCGACTGGAGCACGGTCGAGCGCACCGAACACAAGGGCGACAGCGGCATGGCTTACTGGCGCACGCGCCAGTTCGGCCCGATCCGGGTGCGCATGGTGGAATACACGCCCGGCTACCTGGCTGATCACTGGTGCAAGAAAGGCCATGTGCTGTTGTGCCTGGAAGGGGAGTTGCACACCGAGCTGGAGGACGGTCGCAACTTCGTGCTCCAGCCCGGCATGAGCTATCAGGTCGCCGACAACGCCGAGGCGCATCGCTCGTCGACTTCGACGGGCGCCAAGCTGTTTATCGTCGATTGATTGTGATTGGTTTACTGCCGCGCACTGTCGTCCCGGCGTTCGCCGCGACGACGGATGAAGCGTGTTGAGATGTACCGCGTCAATCGAGCTTCAAGGTCTCGCCGTGCTTCAGCACGGTAAATTCTCCCGCCGCCAATCCCGCTTTCTTCACCGCTTCCGCCAACCGTTGCGGCGGCTCGTCGAGCGGTTCATCCGTCATTTCAAACGATCCCCAATGAATGCCGATGGCACGCTTCGCGTGGACGTCCTGATGGATTTTCACGGCCTCTTCCGGATCGACGTGATGCGCTTTCATGAACCAGCGCGGCGCATAAGCACCGATCGGGATCAGCGCCAAGTCGAAGCTGCCGAACTTGCGGCCGATGTCCTGGAAGTCTTTTGAATAGCCGGTGTCGCCGGCAAAAAACACTGAAAACGGATGCGCCGCGCCGTCAGCAGTCTTGATCACCCAACTGCCCCATAAGGTTTCGGCGCGGTCCGTCAGGCTGCGCGCCGACCAATGCTGCGCCGGCACGAAATGGATGGCGAGGCTGTCGGCGTCGGTCTTGTCCCACCAGTCCATTTCGCGCACATTGACGATGCCGAGATCGGCCATCCATTCTTTCACCCCGAGCGGCACCAGAAACAGCGGCGGGCCGCCGGCCTGGCGGTTCAACTGCTCGACGCTGGCCCGGTCCAGATGGTCGTAATGATTGTGCGAGATCACCACCACATCGATATGCGGCAATTGCGCCAGCGGCAGGTTCAGCGGCACCTTGCGTCTGGGACCGAGGAAGCTGAACGGCGAAGCGCGTTCGGAGAACATCGGGTCGGTCAGGACATTCATGCCGCCGATTTGCAGCAGCGCCGTGGCATGGCCGATCCAGGTCACGCTGGGCACGGTCTTGTTGGCTTGCAGCCAGGCGACCTCGGGTACGGCCATCGGAAACCGGTAGTTGTTGGCAGGCGCTTTCGGCAAGCCTTGCGTGATGCGTTCCCATTGCCATTTGACGAAGGAGGCGCGCGGCTCTTGCGGATAAGTGTTGCGGAAACCGGATGGCGTGCGGTTGGCTTTGTCGGGATCGTAGTATTTGCCTGCCGCGGCGCAGCCGGTGCCGATCAGGACCAGGACAAGAGCTATGCGGGGCAGGCGCTTGTGGGCAGCGGACGGCTTGGTCGACGGAGAAGAGGGCATGAAGGGCATGGCAGGTTGATCAGGCTTGCCATGCTATCAGGCTCCGCGATCGGATGCAGGACGGCGTTCAGGTCGCGTACTGCGCCACGCCGTTGCCGAACGACCAGTTCTCTTTCTGCACTTCGACCAGGTTGATGAAGACATCTTCCGGCCGTATGCCGGGCTGCTCTTGCAAGCGCTCGACGATGCGGGCGTACAGCGCCTTCTTTTGCTCGATCGTGCGCGTGTTGCTGGCCGTGATCTGGATCAGCACGAAGCGGTCGCTGCGCGCGATGTCGGGATAGGTTTTGCTGAAGACGAAGTTGTCGGGGTCGTATTCATCGACGACCATGAACTTGTCGTCCTCGGGCACATTGAACACGTCGCGCAGCGACGCGTACACGTTGTCGAGGATGGCGTGGCGGTATTCGCGGGTCTCGCCGCGGCGGATGGAAACTCGGACGAAAGGCATGCTGGTTCTCCTTCAGGGTTGATGATGCATTGAGGTAATGCAGTCATCTTAGATCCGGCGTATGATTTGTAAAACATATAGATTAATATTTCAATGATATTAAATTGAAATGATTGAAAAGGGCAGAAAATGGAACCCAGCCTGCGCCCCCTCGACCTTGACGCCGTGCAAGCCTTCGTCCTGGTTGCTGATTTGCAAAGCTTTACGCGCGCAGCGGAAGCGCTTTACACCACCCAGTCCGCCATCAGCCTCAAGCTCAAACGGCTCGAAGACCGGCTTGGCCGCAGGTTGCTGGAGCGCACGCCGCGCCAGGTGCGATTGTCGTCCGACGGCCTCGGTTTCCTCGACGCCGCGCGCGCTTTGCTGACGGCGCACGAAAGGGCGCTGGGACGCATCGAGAAGAGCACGGTGCGGCTCGCCCTCGGCATCAGCGACCACGTCGCCGGCGACGGCTTGCCGGCCATCCTGGCGCAGATCAATGCCTTCGACCCGGGCGTCGTGATCGAAGTCAGGATCGGCGCTTCGCGCGATTTGCTTGCCATGTACGACCGCGGCGAACTCGATGCCGCGATCGTACGCCGCGACGGCGAGCGCAGCGACGGCGAACTGATCCAGGAGGAGCGCATGGGCTGGTTCGCCGCGCCGCAATGGCAGCCGCGCGCGGGCGAACCGATCCGGCTGGCGACATTTTCGTCCAATTGCGGCATCCGCGAGCTGGCGGTACGGCGCCTCGAAGACGCCGGTATTCCGTGGATCGAGGTTTTCGTCGGCGGCGGCGTGCATGCCGTATCGGCGGCGGTGACGGCGGGGCTGGCGGTGACCGCGCTGCTGTATCGCGTGCGTCCGGCCGGCGCCATCGACGTCGGCAAGCGCATGAAGCTGCCGCCATTGCCGCTGGCGCAAGTGATGCTGCACACCAACGTGCGCGACAGCCGGGCGCAGGGCGTATTGCGCACGGTGGTCGCGGCGATGAAAAGCGGGGATAGATAAAAAGCTCTTGAAAAGGAACAGTCCGCACGTATATCGGAAACAAGGCAGCGGAGACGAACCCACTGCCCAGCGGATGCTCAATGGAGGTTCGCGCTCATATCGCTTAATCTTGAAAGGATATTTCCATGCGTACTTATGACTTTTCCCCTCTCTACCGTTCCGCAATCGGTTTCGATCGCCTGGCTCAACTGTTCGACAACGCGCAGCGCGCGGATTCGCAACCGAGCTACCCGCCTTACAACATCGAACTGGTTGCCGACGACAAATACCGGATTACCATGGCCGTGGCCGGTTTCACCAGTGCTGAAATCGACATCGAAGCCGAGAACGACACACTGAAAATCGTCGGTCGCAAACAGAAGGAAGAAGGTTCCCCGACCTTCCTGCATCGCGGCATCGCCGCACGCGATTTCGAACAGCGCTTCCAGCTTGCCAACCATATCAAGGTCGTCGGCGCGCAACTGGAAAACGGTCTGCTGAACATCGAACTGGTGCGTGAAGTGCCCGAAGCGCTGAAACCGCGCAAGATCGAAATCAACAGCGACAACGTGCATCGCCTGGAACGCAACGCAGCGTGATGCGTTGAGGCATTGAGATGACGCCGGTGATTTCCGGATTGCCTGGCGCCGAACATGTCGGACAAGCCCGCCTCGTGCGGGCTTGTTGTTTTGCGCGCATGATCCGGTCATGGCCGGCATCGGCACGCTGCTGACCGGGATCGGGTTCTTGCCGGTGTTCTTCTTGCTGATGACGTCGAACATGTCAAGCGCACCGACGCGGAGGATGTAACAACTGTAATAGATTGTTTGTAAGCCACCGAGGCTCGAAATTATTCGGCAATAATGGCTCTGAAAGACGTCCTGTCTGAGGCAGGCACGAATCGGCCGGCTTGCTTCCGTCACAGTATTCCTAATTTTTTACAGAGGTGTCATCATGAGAACAATTCATAAAATTACAGTCATCTCCATCACGGTGTGTGCCCTGACAGTGTTGGGCGGCTGCAGCAATATGTCGCGGCGCGACAAGAACACTGCGGTAGGTGCAGGTATCGGCGCTGTGGCAGGAGCAGTACTGACAGGCGGCAGCGGTATTGGAACCGCAGGCGGTGCTGCCGTGGGCGGCGTGATTGGTCACCAGATCGGCCGATAGTTGACATTGCTGGTTCGAAGTATCGACGTAAAAAAAGAGGACCTTGCGGTCCTCTTTTTTTGAGCGATGTTCCGTTCAGAACGCTTGAAATTCAAGACAGCATGGCGCCGCCGGCAACTAATCCAAGGATGCCTGCGAGATAGGTGAAAAAGAACTTTGCATAAAAACCATACCGCTTCGCAATCAGCAGCGCGTATCCCGGAATCACAAGGCACAACAGGCCTTTGACCGGGCTCACTGCAAATGTTTTGACGGTTGCATAGAGTTGAGCAGCGACCAGCACGGCTAAACCTGCAAGCAAGATCACGGTTCCTATCGCGTTCATTCTTTCCCTTTTTCCCGTTGTTATGTCTTAGATCACTGCTGCCAGCGCCGTCGCTTTCAGTTTCGATTCCAGCGCCTTGCCCTTGCGTGCGCGCTTGCCGATATGCAGGCCCAGCGCCACCGCCGACAGCGAGACTTCCTGCGCCTTGCCGCCGCGCCCGGTGCCGGACACGAGCACACCCTTTTGGGTGATGGCTTGCGCCGCCAGCAACTTCTCGTTCTTTTCCAGTTCCATCAGGATCACGCCGCGGCCGCCGCTGGACAAGGTCTTGAGCTCGTCCATGCCGAACACCAGCAGGCGTCCTTGTCCCGACAGGCAGGCGACGGCGCTGGCGCCGGCGGGGATCGGGCGAGGCGCCAGCGGCAGGTCGCCTTCATCGAGCGTGACGAAGGCCTTGCCGCCCTTGACGCGGCTCAGCATGTCGCCGAGCTTGGCGGTGAAGCCGTAACCGGCATCGGAAGCCAGCAGCATCGGCGTATCGACCGGACCGGCGAAGTAGTGCAGCAGGTTGCTTCCTTGGCCACTACTGCTGCCGAGGTCGACCAGCGTGGTGATCGGCACGCCGTCGCCGCGCGCGTTCGGCAGCGCGTTGACGCTGACCGTGTAGATGCGGCCGTTGGAGCCGAACGCCAGCAGGTTGTCGACGGTGCGGCACTCGAATGCGCCGTACAGGCCGTCGCCGGCCTTGAAGGTGAATTGCGTGGCGTCATGGCCATGGCCGCCGCGTGCGCGCACCCAGCCCTTTTGCGAAATGATGACGGTGACCGGTTCGTCGATGATCTTTTGTTCGACCACGGCTTTTTCGGCTTCTTCGATCACGGTGCGGCGGGCGTCGCCGAACTGCTTGTCGTCGGCTTCGATTTCCTTGATGACCAGCTTCTTCATCGACGCCGGATTGTCGAGCAGATCGCGCAGCGTCGATTTCTCGTTGCGCAACTCGGCCAGTTCCTGCTGGATCTTGATGGTTTCCAGGCGCGCCAGTTGACGCAGGCGGATTTCCAGGATGTCTTCGGCCTGGCGATCGGACAGTTTGAAGGCGTCGATCAGCGCCGGCTTCGGTTCGTCCGATTCGCGGATGATCCTGATGACCTTGTCGATGTTGAGCAGGATCGCTTCGCGGCCTTCAAGGATATGGATGCGGTCCTCGACTTTTTGCAGGCGGAATTGCGTGCGGCGCGTGATGGTCTCGAAGCGGAACGTGATCCATTCGCTGAGGATGTCGCCCAGGCCCTTTTGGCGCGGACGGCCGTCGCCGCCGATCATCACGAGGTTGATCGACGAGCTGGTTTCCAGCGATGTCTGGGCCAGCAGCGTGTTCATGAACTCGGTCTGGTCCTGGTTCTTGGACTTCGGCTCGAACACCAGGCGCACCGGCGCGTCGCGGCCCGATTCGTCGCGCACCGCATCCAGCAGCGCCAGCAAGGCCTGCTTCTGCGATTGCTGTTCGGGCGTGAGCGTCTTCTTGCCGAGCTTGATCTTGGGATTGGTGATCTCTTCGATTTCTTCCAGCACCTTTTGCGACGACACGCCCGGCGGCAGTTCGGTGATCACCGCCTGCCACTGGCCGCGCGCCATGTCTTCGATCTTCCAGCGCGCGCGCACCTTGAGGCTGCCGCGGCCGCTCTGGTACATCTCGGCGATGGTCGATTGCGGCGTGATGATCTGGCCGCCGCCCGGGAAGTCGGGGCCGGTGATGTGGGTCATCAGTTCTTCGTGCGTGATCTTCGGATTGCGGATCATCGCCACGGCGGCGCGCGCGACTTCGTGCAGGTTGTGCGACGGGATTTCGGTCGCCATGCCGACCGCGATACCGGAAGCGCCGTTCAACAGCAGGAAGGGCAGGCGCGCCGGCAACAGCTTCGGTTCTTCGGTGGAGCCGTCGTAGTTGGGCTGGAAGTCGACCGTGCCCATGCCGATCTCGTCGAGCAGCAATTTGCTGATCGGCGTCAGGCGGGCTTCCGTATAACGCATCGCCGCGGCGCCGTCGCCGTCGCGCGAGCCGAAGTTGCCCTGGCCATCGATCAGCGGATAGCGCAGCGAGAAGTCCTGCGCCATGCGCACCAGCGCGTCGTACACCGACTGGTCGCCGTGCGGGTGCAGTTTGCCCAACACGTCGCCGACCACGGCTGCCGATTTGCGCGGCTTGGCGGTCGAGTTCAGGCCGAGTTCGTTCATTGCGTACAGGATGCGGCGCTGCACCGGCTTCTGGCCGTCGGCGACGTCCGGTAGGGCGCGGCCCTTGACCACCGAAATGGCGTAGTCGAGATAGGCGCGTTCGGCGAAGGTCGACAGCGTCAGCGATTCGCCGTCGGACGGCGCGGCTTGTTCAAACAGATTGGCTTGTTCAGTCATGTGGCTGGATTGCGTTGATGTCGTTTAGTGAATTATTCGATGGAAGTCGGCGGCGGCATGCTGCGGCGGCCGGGCAGGATGATTTCGATGCGGCGCGGTTTGTCGCCGGTGCCGGCCTTGCCGCCGCCCGGCTGATAGAGCTGATAAAACTGCGCCACCAGTTGCACGTAATTGCGCGTTTCCGGATACGGCGGAATCTGGTTGTTGTACTTCTGCACGGCACCCTCGCCGGCATTGTAGGATGCGATCGCCAGCTCCAGCCGCTTGGGAAACAGCACCTGCAAATCGCGCAGGTAGCGTGCCGCCAGGCGGATGTTGATCTTCGGATCGGTCAGCTTTTGCTGGATGGTCTTGCGGCGGTCGCCCTGCACGCCGTAGCGTTCGGCGGTTTCCGGCATGATCTGCATCAGGCCGATCGCGCCCTTGGGCGAGACCGCCGCCGGGTTGAAACCGGACTCGGCCGCCATGATGGCTTTCAGCAAGGCCGGATCGACCGAAAATTCCTTCGCGCTCTGGTCCAGCATGGCTTCGTATTTCTTCAGATTCGGGTGCTGCAGCATCAGTCGCATCAGCGGCGACGACAGGTTCGGTTTGGCGTCGACGCCGGGGATGCCTCTGGCGATCTTGTCCGAATCGAAAGTAGCGTCGCCGCGCATGAACAACTGGTAGCGGTCGTCGAGCTTTTCGGTCGAGACGTGTGCGATGCCTTCGGGGTCGATGTAGCCGTAGACGTCGGCATGCGCAGACATGCAGGCAAACAATGCAGCGCCGACAATTATTGTTTTGTTCAATGTCTCAAATACCCGTCGTCCCAGCGAACGCCGGGACCCAGCGTCGTGAATATCGTCTGGCGTATCTATGGAAGCATGCGAATTTATTGGCGCCTGTGACGTCGCTGGATTCCGGCGTTCGCCGGAATGACGGCGAAGAGTGCAGGCATTTTGCGAGCGTAATATCCTCCCGGCTTTCCATGAGATGGGAAAGTTCAGGAGGAGAGTGCTCAGCAAGGTCATCGTTAAATATCCGCTTCCGCTTCGTTGCCGTGTTCTTCGATCCAGGCGCGGCGCGAGGCGGCTTCGCCTTTGCCCATGAGCATGGTGAAGCGCGCTTCCGAAGCAATGTGGTCCAGTTCGCCCAGCGCCACCGGCAGCAGGCGACGGGTGTCGGGGTTCATGGTGGTTTCCCACAATTGTTCCGCGTTCATCTCGCCGAGGCCTTTGAAGCGCGAGATGCTCCATGCGCCTTCTTTGAGGCCGTCCTTGCGCAGCTTGTCTTCGATCGCTTCCAGTTCGCCGTCGTCGAGCGCGTACAGTTTCTGCACCGGTTTCTTGCCGCGCGCCGGCGCGTCGACGCGATACAGCGGCGGCCGCGCGACGCAGATGTGGCCGTGGTCGATCAGCTTGGGGAAATGCTTGAAGAACAAGGTCAGCAGCAGCACCTGGATGTGCGAGCCGTCGACGTCCGCATCGGAGAGGATGCAAATTTTTCCGTAGCGCAGGCCGGACAGGTCGGGCGTGTCGGTGTGACCGTGCGGATCGACGCCGATGGCCACCGCGATGTCGTGGATTTCGTTATTGGCGAACAGGCGGTCGCGTTCGGTTTCCCAGGCGTTCAAGACTTTGCCGCGCAATGGGAGAATCGCTTGAAACTCCTTGTCGCGACCCATCTTGGCCGAGCCGCCGGCGGAGTCGCCCTCGACCAGGAACAGTTCGTTGCGGGTGATATCGCTGGATTCGCAATCGGTCAGCTTGCCCGGCAGCACAGCAACGCCGGAAGACTTTTTCTTCTCGACCTTTTGCGCCGAACGCAGGCGGCTTTGCGCCTGCTTGATGACGAGGTCGGCCAGCTTCTTGCCGTATTCGACGTGCTGGTTCAGCCACAGCTCCAGCGAGGGACGCGAGAACGTCGACACCAGCCGCACGGCGTCGCGCGAATTGAGGCGTTCCTTGATCTGGCCCTGGAATTGCGGGTCGAGCACCTTGGCCGACAAGACGAAAGAGACGCGTGCGAACACGTCTTCCGGCAACAGCTTGACGCCCTTGGGCAGCAGCGAATGCATCTCGACGAAGCTCTTGACCGCCGAGAACAGTCCTTCGCGCAAACCGGATTCATGCGTGCCGCCGGCCGAGGTCGGAATCAGGTTGACGTAGGATTCGCGCACCACGTTGCCTTCTTCGGTCCAGGCCACCACCCAGGCCGCGCCTTCGCCTTCGGCAAAACCTTCGGCATCGGCGCCGGCATATTGTTCGCCTTCGAACAGCGGAATCAGCGGATCGGCGCTGGTCGACTGCGCCAGCGATTCCAGCAGGTAGCCGCGCAAGCCCTGGTCGTATTGCCAGGTCTGCACGTCGCCGGTCTTGGCGTTGACCAGCGACACCTTGACGCCCGGCAGCAGCACCGCCTTGGAGCGCAGCAGGCGTTGCAACTCTTGTTGCGAAATCGTCGGCGAATCGAAGTACTTGGGATTCGGCCACACCGTCACGCGCGTGCCGGACTTCTTGTCGCTTGCGGTTGCCGGACGCGATTTCAGCTTTTCGATCAGGTCGCCGTCGGCGAAGGCCAGCGTGTGTACGCCGCGCCCTTGCTCATCCTTGCGCCAGACCGTGATTTCCAGCCGCGAAGCCAGCGCATTGGTGACCGAGACGCCGACGCCGTGCAAGCCGCCCGAAAACGCATAGGCGCCGCCGCTGCCCTTGTCGAACTTGCCGCCGGCGTGCAGGCGCGTAAACACGATCTCCACGGTCGGCACCTTTTCTTCAGGATGCAGGCCGACCGGAATGCCGCGGCCGTCGTCCTCGACGCTGACGCTGCCGTCGGCATTGAGCGTGACCAGGATGTGCTTGGCATGACCGCCCAGCGCTTCGTCGGAGGCGTTGTCGATGACTTCCTGCAGGATGTGCAGGGGATTTTCGGTCCGGGTGTACATGCCCGGGCGCTGTTTAACGGGTTCCAGTCCTTTCAGGACGCGGATGGATGATTCGCTGTAGTCAGACTGGGACGTGGAAGTTTTTTTAGTTGCCATGCAGATGAGGGTCGAATCGGAGAATCGGGTGTGAGCGGCTAAACGCCGCCGAAAGCTTTGCCAAATGCGCATTCTAATGAAAAATCGGCGGGGGCAGGAAGTTTGCGCGGCGGCGATATGGTCGATTTGATAACTGTTGCCGGTGCGAGGCTGGATTTCTCAGAAGAAATGTGGTTGGAAACATGGTGTTAGCCACCTTCTTCGTGTAATTTACAAAAAAATCTCAAAAATAGGGGGGAGCATGAAAGTCTTCAGACGCTTCGCAGCCGCTGTGGTTTTCATTCAACTGATCGGTGTTTTCTCTGCCGCATTCGCGTTCGGACTCAGGCCGGAAAGCGAAATAGACGGAAAAATCAAGGCGCTGGCGCCACGCGATGAAATATTGAGGTTTTGGGACCAGGCGGCTTATTTCGCCGTCAACCACTTTTCTCATCCTGTGCATGAGCGGATCACCAATCTGATCTGGGGCTGTCAGTCCGATGACGACTGCAATCGGACCGCGCCGGGAAAATCTTTTGCACCGGGCGCGGCGATTGCCGGCGTCCGCTGGAATGACAATCCGCCTTTTGAACTTACCGATACCTCCATGAAGAGTTGTACCGGTCGCACGCTGTGGTTGCCGAACTATAGCAATTGCTGGCTCAAGCTTTACAAGGACGGTGAGAAAAGAGCCAAGCGAGGAGCTACTCTGGACCTGGCATCAGGGACGATCATCATGCTGCGTTCCCATTTCGGCGATCTCCAGTTCCTGCATTCCATGGCGGCGGGACAAGAGGAACGCGCGGGAGAAACGCAAGGCAAGATCCTGATGTGGGCCGAGCTGACCTGGCGAGTGGCAAGAAAAGAATTCGGTCTCGGTACAAAGCTGTCCGAAACCAATATCCCACAGGTGGAGAATTACTTCAAAGGCGGGGAGACGGTCCAGACGCTATTTACCCGGGGTAATCCGACCCATCGCGAAAATATCGACATACTGGCTTTTGGCGCGCTGCTGCATACCGTGGAGGACAGCTTTTCCAGATCGCATGTGGACAGGGATGAGGCGAACGGTCAGGAATGCGGTCCCGGCATGCCGAAACGTCCAGGGGCCATCCGGCAATTCTTGAACTACGCGTTGCAGGATTCATCGTTGCATGCCGTTGAAGACGAAGAGAATGCCTTCGATCTGCAACTGGTTCAGGTTCGTCCCAATGCCGTGGATGTCGGCCAGTCATTGAAGGCCTATCTCGACCGCGGCGCGGCATGGGAGGAAGTGAAACCGTATCTCGAATGCGTTTTCGCGGTGACCGATATGGACAAGAAAACGGGGTCCGGCGGTTTTTAGAAGAAGCCTTGCCCCAGAGCCGATTGGCGGCATAGCGGCCGAATACGCTATATTGACGACCCGTCTCCGCCAATAATGTAGTCATCCGCCGCGCCGTTGCTGCGCAGCCGACGCCAGACCATGCCTGATCAAGTTTTTCCATTTTCCGAATTGCTGACGCGCCGCAACTCGACGCGCCGTTTCCTCGATCGTCCTTTACCGGAAGGCATGCTTGCCGGGCTGCTGGCGCTGGCGCGGCGCGCGCCCAGCGGCGCCAATTTGCAACCCGGCGAATTCATTTCCCTGGAAGGCGATGCGCGCACGCGGTTGTCGGCGGCGCTGGTCGATGCTTTTCGCAACGGCAGGCAGGAGCCGGAGGATTACAGCTACTTTCCCCAACCGATGCCGCAGTCGTTGCGCCGACGCCAGGTGGCGGCGGCGAAAGAGTTGTACGGCGCCTTGCAGACCGGCCGCGACGACCGCGCCGGGCGCGACCGCCAGTTCGAGCGCAATTTCAACTTTTTCGATGCCCCGGCGGCGCTGCTGGTGACCATCGACGCGCGCATGGGCAGCGGTTGCTACATGGATCTCGGCATGTGCCTGTACGGCCTGATGCTGGCGGCAGCGGCGCAGGGACTGGGAAGTTGCGCGATCGGCGCGCTGGCGTCGTATCCGGGGCTGATCCGTTCGACGCTGGGGTTGGACGGCGAAAGCCATATCGTCTGCGGCATTGCGCTGGGATATGCCGATCCCGATGCGCCGGAAAATACGGTGAGAACAGAACGCCTGAAGCCGGAAGAATTTTTCAAGACATTGCGTTAAGCCTCACCTTGCACCCGTCGTCCTGACGAAGGTTGTGTGTGATTCAGCAGCGCTGAACGATAGCCGCTGCGCCGAGGCCGCCGGCTGCCGCGATGGCGCTCAGTCCCAACGCATCTTCCGGCGCGGCGCGATGCATGTCGGCCAGCAGTCTTGCCAGGCTGATCGCGCCCGATGCGCCGATGGGGTGGCCGCGTCCCAGTCCGCCGCCGTGGCGATTGAGCTGCGCCGGCGACAGCTTCAATTGTTCGCAGAAGGCGATTGCCTGCGCCGCGAAGGCGTCGTGCAATTCCACTCCCCACATGTCGTCGATCCTGCACGCAGTGCGCGCCAGTGCAGCCTGGGCCGCATCGATGGCGGCCAGCATCGGCGTCTCCGGCTGTGCGCCGACGCTCACGCCTGTGCGCCACGCAAAATGGGGGGGCAGGTTCAGGCGGCGTGCGGCCTCGTGCGTGGCGATCACGACGAAGGCAGCGCCGTCGGCGCTGGGTGATATGGCGATGCGGCTCACGGCATGCCGTTGCCGCGTTGCTGCGTCGACGTTGCCGTCGTCGGACATGGCGGCAATCGGCATGCGCGCCAGATGGCGTTGGTCGAGCGCGCGCGGATAGCTGTCTTCGATAGCAGCGCCGATGGCGATGATTTCGTCGTGCAGATGCGCGCGTGCGGCGACGGCGCGCGCGTGGCTCTCCACTGCCCAGGCATCTTGCCGCTCGCGCGTGATGCCGGCGGCAAGCGCATAGCGTGCGGCGGCCATCAGCATGTCCGGGTCGCGCGCCGGGTCGGGTGCGAAGGCCGGGTTGTCGTAGGGAAGGGCGGGCTGGCCCGGATCGAGCGGACGATGCTGGCGGATCGGCGCGCGGCTCCAGGCTTCGACGCCGCCAGCCACGACCACATCGGCATTGCCGGCTGCCAGCATGCCGTTGGCCAGCGTGATCGCATCGAGCCCGGCGCAGCATTGGCTGTCGACCGACAAGGCCGCAATGCGGTCGGCGAATCCGGCGGCGAGCGCCAGCATGCGCGCCGGGTTGCCGCCGGCGCCCATGGCGTTGCCGGCAATGACGGCATCGACGGCGTCGGGCGCAATGGCGAAACGCCGCAGGATGCCTTGCAGCACCGGCGCGCCGATTTCATGCGCCTGCAGCCGCGACAAGGCGCCGCCGACCGGCGCGACGGCGCAGCGGCCCCAGCCGACGATGACGGCGTCGCTCATAGCGGACGCAGCGTCGGCATGCCGTGCTCCGCCAGGAGCAGCGCCAGTTGCTTGTGATCGCTTTTACCGCTGGGCGTGAGCGGCCAGCAGCCGTCGTTGCAGACGTAGAAGCGGCGCGGGATCTTGTACGGTTCCAGGCGTTCTCGGCACCATGCGCTCAGCGCCGCGGCGCCGACCGGCGCGTTCAGTTGCAGCAGCGCCGCCACCTGCACGCCGCGCACCGCGTCCGCAATGCCTTGCACCGACGCCGCAGCGACGGCCGGATGGGCGGCGAGCACGCTTTCGACTTCTTCGGGAAACAGGTTCTTGCCTTGCGCCAGCAGCATGCGTTGCTGGCGTCCCAGCAGATGCAACCGGCCGTGCTCGTCGAGATGGCCGACGTCGCGCACCGACAGCCAGTCGCCGTCGCGCAGCAACGCCGGCTGGTCCGGTTGCTGCGCCAAGGTCACGTAGTCGCTGAACACCATGGGACTGCGCACGTAGATCAGTCCCGGGGCGCCCGGCGTCGGTGCATCGATGCGTACCTCGACATTGCTGAACGGACGGCCGACGACATGGTCGGGCAGGGCGCTGTCGCTGTCGGTCCAGGCGATGAAGCTGGTCTCCGACGCGCCGTAAAACTCGATGATGCGCGCCTGCGGAAACAGCCGGCGTAATTCCGGCGTGCGCGCGCGGTTCCAGGGGGCGCCGCCGATCATGATCAAGCGCACGCCCGGCATGGGCGGCAAGGCGCGACGTTGCGCCAGGTCCAGCATCAGGATCAATTGGCTCGGCACCGCCACCATCGCGCTGGCGCCGTCGTCGCCGCCGCAAGCCAGGGACTCCAGAGCGGCCGTCGGCGAGAAGCGCGATTGCAGGCGTATCCCGGCGCCGCTCCACAGGCCCAGCAAGGCGCCGAACAGGAAGGTCGAATGCGACAACCGGCCCGGCACCAGCATGGTTGTACCGGCGCCTTCGCCGAAGGTCTCCAGGCAGATGTCGAAACTGCTCGTCCATGAACCGTGGCTGCGGCGGAAGCCCTTGGACAAACCGCTGCTGCCGGAGGTAAAACCGATGTAAAACGGTGTGGTTGCGTTTGCCGTCGCTGGCGCCGTTTCAGCGCCGATGCCGGCGGCCACGCGCGCCAGGATTTGTGCGCGCATTGCCGGCGGCCAGTCGGGATCGCCGACGGCGGCGGTGCGGTCGGCGGCGATGATGGATAAGAAACTGAGCAACTGGGGCGTCGCATCGGGCGCATCGTCGACCCAGCAGACTGCCGGGGAACGGGATTGCTTCAGTGCGGCGGCGCGTGCGGCGACTTGCTGCGCCAGCGTCGAGAAATCGTATCGCGTGACGCCGTCATCGATCGCGACGGCATGCGGCTTCGTCGCCGCCCAGTGCGCCAGCGGCGCATGGACGGTATCGAACGGCAAGCGCGCCGGCATCAATCGCGGTCCAGGCGCCACGATGGCATGCCGCGCACCACGCTTTGCACGAGCACGGCGCAGATCGCGCATTTGACCAGATCGCCGGGGATGAACGCCAGCACCGCCAGCGACGCCTGCGTGACGCTCAGGTGCGCCGCCAGCATCAGGCCGAGGATGCCGAACGCGTACATCACCACGATGCCGCCGATCACCGACGACGCGAAAGCCGCCGCGAACAAAGCCTTGCCGCTGGCGTCCGGCATGCGGCGCGCGAATAGACGCATAAACAGACGCATGCACAGGCCGCAGACCACCGCGCCGATCAGCCAGCCCGCCAGGAAGCCGGCCGACGGCGCCACGAATACGCCGAGGCCGCCGCGGCCGCCCGACAACAAGGGCAAGCCCAGCGCCACCGCGACCAGGAACAGTCCGACCGTGTAGAACGCACGCTTCGGTCCCAGCAGGCAGCCGACCAGCATGATGCCCAGCGACTGCAATGTGATCGGCACGCCGAACGGCAGGTCGATCTTGGGAATCAGGCCGAACACCGCGATCACGGCGGCGAACAAGGCGATATAGGACAGCGAACGGGTAGGGGTCATGGTTCCGGTGGTTGTCATCAATAGGTCTCTTTACAGGAAGGAAAAAGTTCAGCCGCCCAGGCGCGCGGCCAAGGCATCGGCCACACGCTCGGCGGTCTGCAAGGCGCGTATCGCCAGCGGCGCCAGCAGGCGCAGGCCGCCGCTGCGGCCGGTGCGGGCGCGATGGGCGTCGTCCAGGCGCTGCCATTGTGCGTAAAAATTCTCGGCGAAGCGCAGCGTCAGGCCGATGCCCAGCGCAATGCGTTCGACCGGCACGCCGAAGCGGCGCAACGGCGCCAGACTATATTCCAGCACCGTCAGCAAGTCGTCGAAGCGGGTCGTGATGGTCAGCATCAGCGCCAGCATCGACGCCGCCATGATGCGCAAGGCGCTGACCAGCCCGATGGCCGGATTACCCATCAGCCAGTGGAATCCGGCGATCAGCGCGCAGGCGACCAGCAGGCCGCGCAGCATGCGCCATTGCCGCCAGCCCGCAGGGCCGAGCGAGAGGAACAGCGCCAGCACGACGGCGGCGGCGATGGCCAGGCCGCGCAAATCGCCGATCAGCACCAGCGCCGTGCCGCCGATCGACAGCGCGACCAGCTTGCTCCACGCGGGCGCGGCGTGCAGCCAGGTGTGGCGCGTGGAGTACAGGCTACGCATCGGTTGCCTGGGCCGCGTGTCGCAAGACCGCAGCAGCAGCTTGCATGGCGCCGCGTTCGCGCACGTCCTGCGCATACGCGGCGCATACGTCGCGTCCCGGACCGTCGCCGCGCAGCGCGCCATTGTCCAGCCACAGCACACGCTCAAAATCGCGCACATGATCCAGCAGATGCGTGGACAGGATGATTTGCTGGCCGGTGGCGGCGATTTGATCCGACAGCCGCAACTGGCTCAGCAAGTCCAGCGCGGAATAGGGCTCGTCGAGCAGCAGCGTGGCCGGGCTGGTGATCTGCAGCGCCATCAGGCAGACCTGCTGGCGCTGCCCCTGGCTCAGTTCGCCGATGGCGCGTCCGGCCCAGTCGGCCAGGCCGCGTTCCGTCAGAAAGTCCAGCGCCTGGCGGCGCGCCTGTTGTTTGCCGGCGCCGCTGGCGGTCAGGCTGAACGCCAATTCCTCCGCCACCGTCGGGAAAATGATCTGGTCGTCGGGATTCTGGAACATCAGCCCGACGTGCTGCGGCAGCTTGCGGCGGTCGCCGGCGTTGGCGGTGTCGCAGCCGTGCACGGTGACGCGTCCGGCCTGCGGCTGGTCCAGCCCGCAGATCAGGCGGAACAGGCTGCTCTTGCCGGCGCCGTTGTCGCCGATGAGGCCGATGCGGGATTCAGTCAGGTTCAGGCTCAATGCTTCGAGCACGGTGCGGTCGCCGCGTCTGAGCGTGACCGACTCCAGTCTGATGCCATGCGCCTCTGCGCTTTCGCGGGGCAATGTTTTCAGGTTCATGAAATGAGTTCCGGTCGGCTGTATGGCCGTAGGGTCGCCATTATATGACAGCTTGCGGAACCGTCCTGAAGCCTTGCCCGGCGGCACCGTCTTATGCAGCCAGCCGCCTCGCGATACTGCGATGCAGGCGCCAGACCAGCATCAGCGCCACCAGCGAGGTGCCGACGACGACGTAGCCGACCGTGTCGAAATGCTGCAACTGGCCGTCCGCGCCGACCGTGACGATGTGGCCGGCCACCACTGACGCGATGCCGCCGGACAATTGCTGGATCGACGCGCTGATGGCGTTGAAGGAACCGCGCTGATTCGCCGCCGGCACCGAGGATATCAGCGCCTGGAACGGGATCATGCGCGAGAAAATGCCCAGGAACAGGACGACATTGACGGCGATGATGACCGGCATGGTGATGCGGCCGAGGTGGGTATAGATCAGCACCATGACGATCGACAGCGTGGTGCCGAACAGGAACACCCGGAACTTGCCGATCTTGTCGGCGGCCTTGCCGATCAGCGGTCCGAAAGCGATGGTGCACAGGCCGGTGACCAGATAGACCGTGGGCAGGTGATGCAGGTCGATCCCCAGGTTGGACACCAGGTAGGCGCTGCTGAACGGCATCAGCATGAAGCCGCCGGTCATCAGCAACGCCGTCGTCGCGAAGGCGATCAGGTAGCGCGGTTCGGTCACCGTGTGGAACAGATGCATCCAGGCGCTGTGTTCCTGAGGGATTTTCAAATGACTGGCGACCGGCTGCATTTTCCAGGTCACGACCAGGCCGCCGGCCACGCCGAGGGCCGCCATTGCCATGAACGGCACATGCCAGTTCCAGTTGTTCGACAGGTACAGGCCGACGGGAATGCCCAGCACCTGGCTCGCCGCGAACGCGGTCTGGATGTAGCCCATCACGCGACCGCGCATCTGCAGCGGGAACAGGTCGGTCGAGATGGCCAGCACAATCGAGCCGATCACGCCGCCGAACAGGCCGGTCACGATACGCGCCGCCAGCAGGCTCTCAAAGCTCTGCGCCAGGCCGCACCACAGCGTCCCGACGATGAAGCCGGTATAGAAGAACAGCAGCAGCCTCTTGCGGTCGAAACGGTCGGCCAGGCCGGCGGTCAGCAGGCCCGACGCGCCGGCGCTGAAGGCGTAGGCGGACACCACCAGGCCGAACTGCTGCGGCGTGATGTTCAGCGCCGGCATGATCACGGCGCCCAGCGGCGACATCAGCATGAAATCCAGGATGACGGCGAATTGCAGGAATGCGAGCATTCCGACGACCAGTTTCTGGTAAGGAGAAAATCGTGAAGGGACGGCTGCGGTGACGGTGGTCATGTATTTTTTCTTTCTGGGCTGGCGGGCATGGCGGGCGCCCTGTATCGGGATGGATACAGGCAAAGACGGATCAGGAGCGGAAATATTGTATCCGGCCGAAAAACAGGGGGCCATTTTACTATCAGCGGCAGCGGGCAGCCGATAGGCGCAGACGCGACAATACGCGTTGCGCGGGCGCCGATGCGCGCAGCGATGCCGTCCAGCCGCATTCGTGGCTATTGATGAACTGACCGTTAAATAATGTACAAATAGTCGACGACATGGGATACGCTTTATTTCGTGCGTTGTCGTTTGCACAATGTACAAATTGATCAACAACATTGCCGGGAGGGACTCATGCCTTATGTCTCCATCTACAGAATGCGTCGTCTGATCATGGTTGCGGTTCTTGCCTGGGGAAGCGCGAGCGCCGCCTACGCCGATGAATGGACCATTCCTGTCAATCATGTCATCGATGGCCGCAACATGCCGGCGCAGTGGTCGCCCTTGCCGACCGGCAAGATCACCAAGCGCTGGAAACTGTGCGTCCTGTTCCCCCACCTGAAAGATCCCTACTGGATGGCCGGCGACTACGGCATTGTGCAGGAAGTGTTGCGCGACAACCTCAACATGCAGTTGTTCCATGCCGAAGGATATGAGCATCTCGATCAGCAACTGGCGCAGATGAGCGACTGCATCGATCAGCGTTACGACGCAATCATCCTCGGTGCGATCCATAGCGACAAGGTCGCGCCGCTGGTGCGCAAGGCAGTGGAGAAGGGAATCCCGGTGATCGATTTCGTCAATGGCGTGAACGAACCCCAGGTTTCCGCGCACGCGCTGGTCAGTTTTTACGATCTCGCCTTCCAGACCGCGCAATACATCGTCAAACGCTTCGACAAGGACCAGCCGAAGATCGGTTTCTTCCCCGGATTGCCGGGCTCCAATTGGTCCGATGACGCCGTGCGCGGATTCAACGACGGCCTCAAAGGCAGTAACGCCAGGATCGTCGTCACCACGCGCGTCGATACCGGATTGAGCCGCCAGCTTGCCGCCATCAACGATGCGCTCAAGGCTTATCCCGACATGAACTTCATCGTCGGCGTGGACATTGCGGCCCAGGCGGCAGCGACGGCGGTGCGCACCGCGCACAAAAGCGACAGCATCAAGATATTGGCGTTCGACATGATTCCGGGCGTGCATCAGGACATCATGAACGGCGTGAGCGAAGCCTCGCCGGCCGATTTCCCGGTCATGCAGGCGCGCATGGCGGTGGATATGGCGGTACGCTTGCTGGAGAAGCAAACCTTGCCGGCCAAGAAAGCCGGACCGGTGCCGCAAATGTTCACCAAGGAAAGCGCCGCGAAATTTTCATGGAACACCATGTTTGCGCCGCGCGATTTCAAGGAAGTCTATACCGTCAAGGCCCGCTGAGCGGCGGGCGGCGCAACAGGCGGAGACCCACTCTCCACCGCACCGCGTCCTTGCCGGCAAGAACGCATCCGGTCAATCCATGGATGGAATGACAGACCCCTCGATGCCTATTGCGGTTTGTTATCGCTCCGGCTCGCCCGAACTCTTGACGGCGAGCCACTGCGCGTCCTTGTATTGATAGACGGTGTAGAGGGCGTGCTGCAGTTTTCCCTTGCTGTCGAAACTGATGGTCCTGCTGGAGGCGCCCAGGCGGCTGTTATACAACGCGGCGCCGACATCCGCAGGCGCAATGGAATTGGCTTTCTGCACCGCGGCCGCCAGCAGGTTGACGGCGTCATAACCGAAACGCCCGTTGGCATCCAGTGCGCCGCCATGCTTGTCCTTGTAGGCCTTTTGCAGTTTTTTCCAGGCCGTGTTCTTGTCGAGCGGAATGCCGCTCTCGATCGAGAACAACGGGACCTTCACTTTTTCCTTGAGTTGCTCGGTGTTGACGGCGCCGCCGATCAGCAATACGCGGAAGTTCATGTTCTGCCGTTCCATGGCGCGCATGATGGCCACGCTCTGGGTCGCATCGCCGGTAAACAGGACGGTGTCCGGCTTGACGCGGGTGACGGTGGCCAGCACCGCATTGAAGTCCGAGGTCCTGGTGCTGACGGATTCGCGGCTGGTGATTTGCGCGCCGCGTTGCACCAGCATATCGACAAAACGATCGGCAAAATTGGTGCCGAAAGAAGTGCGGTCGTCGATGATCGCCATTTTCTCCACCCGTAGCTGATCGACGGCAATGCCCGCATAGAATTGCGCCGCTTCCCCGGGATCGCCCGCAGGGGCGAAGACGTTGCCGATGCCGGACGGCAGCGACGGCGTGCTGGAGATGGTCGGAAAAATCATCGGGATGTGCGCGTCGCTGTACAGTTTGGCCGTCGCCAATCCGGCGTCGCTGTTCCAGGGACCGATGACGCCGACGACCTGGTTGCGGATGAAGTATTGGGCAATCGGGCGGGCAAGATTGGCATCGTTCTTATCGTTCTGAATGACAAGCTCGAATTTCAGCTTCTTGCCGTTGATATGCAAGTCACGGTCGTTGGCTTCCTCGACGGCATACGCGGCGGCAACTTTCGCGGCCTGGAAAGCTTCAGTCTCGGTGGCGGAGGTGAGTCCTATCCTTGCCGTCACCATCTCCTCTTGCGCAACCGCGGTGAAAGCCCATTGTCCCAGCGCAACAAAGGCAAGGGCGCAGAACGCCAGCCTGCGGGGGCCATCGTGGATGAAAATCATATCTTCCCTCCTTGCGCCGTCGCGCCGGCACTGGCCCGCACTCCGCTTCGTCAGATGGACCGTGCGGCGCGGCTTGTTCTGCTTATGTCATTTCCTGCGATCATAAACGGCGCGGGTAAAGTTGCAAAGCGAGGGAAGGCAAAAAACACACACTGCGAGCCTGAAGGTGGCGATGATGCCGGGCTCGCAGCATGGTGAAACGCCGTGCAATTATCTCGTCGAGGCCGGCAGCTTGTCTTGCAGCGCCGCCTCCACCGCCAGCGCAATCGACAGCAGGCGACGATCGCCGCCGCCGGGCGCAGCCAGGCTCAGCCCCACCGGCGCGCCGCCGGTTTCGTGGCAAGGCAGCGATATGGCGCAGCCGTCGAGGAAATTGATCAGGGTCGGATTGCGCAGGAGCAGGCCGTTGGCGGCGTAGTAGGCGTCGTCGCTGGCCTGCAGGTCGGCGATCTTGGGCGCCACGATGGGGACAGTCGGCATCAGCAGGGCGTCGAAGCCGGCCAGTTGGCGCTCGACGTCGGCGATCCAGCGGCGGCGGCTGTGCATGACGTCGAGCAGGTCGGCGGCGCTCATGTCCTTGCCGCGCTTGATGCGCGAGACCACGCGCTGGTCGTAGCTGTGTTCGCGTTCGGCGATCAGCTTGCGATGCCAGGCCCAGGCTTCGGCGGCGGTGAAGCCGCCCTTGGCGTTGATGGAGGCCAGTTCGCTGAAGGCGTCGATCTTGCCTTCGACGATCATCGCGCCGGCTGCCGACAGACGCGACAACACGCGCTGCATGGCGGCGCCGACATGCGCGTCGATGCCGTCCAGCACGATGTTGGTCGGCAGCAGCAGGCGCAGGCCGCGCAGGGAATGCGCAACCGGGGCAATGAATTCTTCACCGGCCAGCACCGCATCCATCATGGCGCAGCACAGCACCGTCGGCGCCATCGCACCGATGGAATCGAGGTTCTCGGACAGCGGCAGCACGCCTTGCATCGGCACGCGGCGCGCGGTCGGCTTGAAGCCGGTGATGCCGCACAAGGCCGCCGGGATGCGGATCGAACCGCCGGTGTCGGAACCGACGCCGGCCACCGCCATGCCGTCGGTCACCGAGACCGCCGCGCCCGACGACGAACCGCCCGGGATGCGGCCGCCGTCGATACCGTCGGCATCGCGTTGCCACGGATTGCGCGGCGTGCCGTAATGCGGATTGATGCCCAGGCCGGAATAGGCGAACTCGGTCATGTTGGTGCGGCCGACGATCACCGCGCCGGCGGCGACCAGGCGCCTGACGACGACGGCGCTGTCGGCGGCTGCCGGATAACCGCGCAGGGCAACCGAACCGGCCAGCGTGGTTTCGCCGGCGACGTCGAACAAGTCCTTGATCGAGACCGGCAGTCCGTCGACCGGCGAACGCGCCAGGCCGGCCGTACGCAGCGTGTCGGAGGCGCGGGCGGCAGCGCGGGCGGTGTCGTCATAGAGGCGCGTGAACACGCGCGCGCCTTCGCCGTCGGCAGCGGCGGCGCGTTCGAGGGCGCGGTCGGTCAGTTCGAGCGAGGTGCTGCGACCGGCGCGCAAGTCTTCGCTGTGTTGGTGCAGGCTGGGGATCATGTTGTGATGGCGATAAATAAAGTTGGGATCAAGCCACTTCGGCCAGGATTTCGGCTTCATAAGTATGACGCAACGCGCGCTGGCGGCGCGGGTCGAACAATTCCATCGTGAACGAAGTCGAGGAGCGGATGCCGCCGATGGCGCCGACCGTGCCGCACGTCATGCCGCAGCCCGCAGGCAGGATGTCCTTGCCGCCGGTGAAGCCGGCGATCAGGTCTTGCGGCGTGCGCAGGCTGGCCAGCGTGCCTTCTTGGTACAGCATGTCCTTGCCGTCTTCCCTGATCCACGAACGGATCACCAGTTCGTCCCAGTAAGCGGCGACGTCGGCCAGTTTCCAGGCGGAGGCGGCCACGGGTTTGACGCAGGCCTGCTTGGAGAACGCCACGCTGTGCGCTTCCAGCTTGCGGTCGGTATGGTCGGAGGCGATGCTGACATACAGCTCGCCGCCGGCGTTGAAGACAAAGGTTTCGACTTCGCCCGACGATTCGCCGCCAAGCACCTGCACCGACGCCGATTGCGTCAACTGGTTGCTCGACACGCGATAGTACAGCGGCACCGCGCTCGGACGCGGGATGCCCAGCGCCGCCAGTTCTTCGATGTGATGCTCGATGGCGGCGAGGTCGCGCCCGGCCCAGCCGGCAATGATCAGGGTGTGGATGTCGACGTTCAGCGGTGCTGCGTCAGTCTGGAAGGAGAGTTTCATAAGGCCGCTTCAGGTACGTGAAAAAGGGTGCGCCGCCGGGCAGAAATGCAGAACAGACGGCGGCGCAGGGACGAACGGGGTAACAACGGGAACGCGTGATCAGGCTTGCGTCTTCTTGACGAACACGATCACCAGGAAGCTCGCGATGAATTCCAGCGCGGCGACGAAATACAGGCCGGACGACAGCGAACCGGTGCTGGTCTTCAACGCGCCGATCATGTAAGGCGCGACGAAACCGGCCAGATTGCCGATCGAGTTGATCAGCGCGATGCCGCCTGCGGCCGCGGTGCCGGCCAGGAACGCCGCCGGGATCGACCAGAATACCGGGAACGCGGCCAGGATGCCGATGGCCGCCAGGGTCAGCGCGCACAGCGCCATGACGGCGTTGCCCAGGGTCAGGCCGGTCAGGATCAGGCCGATGCTGGCGATCAGCGTGGCGATGGCGCTATGCATGCGGCGTTCGCCGGTCTTGTCGGAGTGGATGCCGTTCCAGATCATGGCCAGCGTACCGGCGATAAACGGAATGGCGGAGATCAGGCCGATCTGCAGATTTCCCTTGACGCCGATTTCCTTGATGATCGACGGCGTCCAGAACGCGATGGTGGCGTTGCCGCTGACCACGCAGAAATAGACGGCGGCGCAGAGCCAGACACGATAGTTGCCGCAGGCGTCCTTGAACGACAGGTGTTTGCCGGCGACGATGTTTTCGGCAACCAGCGCTTGCGTCACGGCGTGCTTTTCGGCATCCGACAGCCACTTGGCATTGGCCGGTTTCTCAGGCAGGTGCAGCAGCACGAAGATGCCGGCGATCAGCGATGGAATGCCTTCCAGGATGAACAGCCATTGCCAGTTGGAGAGATGGCCGACGCCTTCCATGCCGCTCATGATGAGGCCGGCGATCGGACCGCCGACAGCGCCGGCGATCGCGAACGAAGTCATGAACAGGCCGTTGACGCGGGCGCGGCGCTCGGCCGGGAACCAGTAGGTCAGGTACAGCACGACGCCGGGAAAGAAGCCGGCCTCGAACACGCCGAGCAAAAAGCGCAGGATGTAGAACGTGGCCGGCGTGGTGACATAGGCCATCGCCATCGAGGCCAGGCCCCACAGGATGGTGATGCGCGCCAGCGTCTTGCGTGCGCCGATTTTTTCGAGCAGCAGGTTGCTCGGCACTTCGAACAGGAAGTAGCCGATGAAAAAGATGCCGGCGCCGAGGCCGTAGATCGTCTCGGAAAATTGCAGGTCCTGCAGCATCTGCAGCTTGGCGAAACCGACGTTGACGCGGTCGATCCAGGCCAGCACGAACAGGAACACCAGGAAGGGAATCAGTCGCCAGGCGATCTTTTTGTAGGCGACTTCCATGTCCACGGCGGCGCCGGGCGGTGAGATGGAGTCCAGTGCTGCGGATGTCGCTGATGTTGAATGGGTCATGCTTGCCTTCTCCTGCTTTGAGATTGATTGAGCGGCCACAGTCATTCTCACAGCGCGAGAACACTCCAGGCATCAAGGAGTGTCTTTGAGGAAATCGAAGCTGGAAAATGTCTGGCGGAAATCTGTCGTTTGTTTGCGCCGGGTTTGTCGCCGACGCTACGCACGATCTTGTCTAAATTCAGTATGCGTAGCGAGAGCGGCGCTGTCCAACAAGAAAATGTTGGCGCAAATGATTGGAAAACCTTATGAGCAAAAGTGGGCCGTCCTGTGCGCCGCGTTGGTGCTGCTGCCGTGCTGCGTTGCAAGCGCCTGCAATCCTTGCCGGCATTGACCGCGGCAGGATTCCTACTGCGCCTGAGACGGCAGCCGGGCGATCTCGTGTCCCCAATTGAGTGCGAAGTCGGCGGCGGTTTCCTGGGCGATGCTGGCCACGGTTTCCGTCAGCGGGTTCTCGTTGTCCGAACGAAAACAGGCCAGCATCACCAGCGGCGGGAACTCCACGTCGACGCGCAGCGTGTGCAGGATTTCTTCGTTGAGTTCGCGCTGGATGATGGCCGGCGGCACCACGGCGACGCCGAAGCCGTCGGTCACGAGGCGGATCATGGTGGCGACCGAGGCGACGCAATTGACATGCAGCGCGCCGCGCTCGCTGCCGGAAAAGATGCGTTCGATCGCCGCGTGCGGCCCCGAATTGCGCGCGAAGCTGATGATCGGGAAGGTCGCCAGGTCGGACAGGCTCAGCGTTTCGCTGCCGATGTTGAGCTTGGGACTGCCGACCCAGCGCATCGGAAACTCGCACAGGTTGATGTTGGCGATGTGGGTGCCGATGACCGCCTCCGCTTGCAATACGATGTCGAGGTTGCCTTTGCTGAACTGTTCGCGCAGATGGATCGTGGTGTCGCTGGCGATCTCGATCTGCAGGCGCGGAAACATCTTGTGCAGGCGGCCGATGAAATCCGGAAACCAGCTATGCACGATGGACTCGATCACGCCGATGCGGATCACG
Source organism: Herbaspirillum sp. RV1423 (assembly GCF_000577615.1). GTDB lineage: Bacteria > Pseudomonadota > Gammaproteobacteria > Burkholderiales > Burkholderiaceae_D > Herbaspirillum. The sequence continues at coordinate 41,711 of NZ_CBXX010000019.1, read as the reverse complement.
CCGGCATAGGCCTGCTTGTCCGACATGTCCTCCTTCATCTCGCGCATGAGCTTGACCATGCGTTCCGCATGCACCAGCGCCTTGCTGCCGTCGGTGGTCAGCGTCACTTCGCGCGCGCCGCGATCGAACAGGCGCACGCCGAAATCCTGCTCCAGCGTGGCGATGCGGCTGGAAACGGCGGCCTGGGTGGTGTGCAGGCGCTCGGCGGTGAGCCGGAAGTTCTTCAGCTTGGCCAGCCAGACGAAGGTTTCTAGGAAGCGGATGTTCATGGACGGGATCGGTTGTCTGTAAATGTGCAAGGGACGAAGCAGACAGAGTCGTCTTGCCCGGCGGCATGTGTGGACGATTGGCGTGCCGGCCGGTTCGCCATTGTCTCAAAGCAGGCCGTATTAAGCCAGCGAGCGTTTAGCAGGTATTTCTGCAGCCGTCGGCTGAGCCCGTTTTCCCCGGCAGTCGTCCCGGCGAACGGCGGGACCCGGTGTCGTGAAGTCGTGCAGAAGGCCGATACGGCACCGGGTCCTGACTTGCGTCAGGACGACGGTCATGGAGGGGTGGCGATGTGAGAAGGATTTTTCAGTCTGGCTGAACGATATTTTCAGTCGCCGGCGGCATTTTCCGCGAAGCGCTAGAATCGCTGCTTGATATCCGTATCAGCCCAGCCAGCGAAGAGGTATTCATGCCAGTCACTGCCATCGATCATATTCAACTCGCCATGCCCGTCGGAGGCGAAGACGCCGCCCGGCGCTTCTTCGGCGATATTCTCGGCATGCCCGAGTTGCCCAAGCCCGCCGCCCTGCAGGCGCGTGGCGGTTTGTGGTTCCAATGCGGCGCGCTGCAATTGCATCTGGGCGTCGACAAAGAGTTTCAACCGGCGCTCAACGCCCATCCCGGACTGATCGTCGACAAGCTGGCGCCGATGCTGGCCGAGCTCAAGACCGGCGGTTTCCCGGTGCAGGAAGACGCGCCGATTCCCGGCTTTATCCGCATCTACACTGCCGATCCGTTCGGCAATCTGATCGAATTGCGGGAAATCGTTCCGCGCTGAAACCGACGCCGGCATGTTGCCGGCACGTTTCGTCGCGCGCAAAAAAATTTCTCCGTCATCCCGCCTTCCGCTCTCCTGAATCTGCTTCGTTGCAGCATACGGGATGGCGGCGGGCGCCATTTCATCTTCCATTGATCGACGCCGCCGCTGTTTTCCGGAGGCGGTCGCGGTATTCCGGAATTGCTTTCCTCTTTGGTGCAGCGCAGCCAAATTCCTCGCTATCGAGGTGCATTTGCGCGTGATAAAGGTGCACGGATTTTTACTTTCATTTTTGAAAGGATATTTTCTTTACTTTTGAAAATAATGAAAATATATTTACATTTTTAACGCCGTCCGCATCCTTTTCTCCTTTTCCAGCCGCCGTATGCACAATCCAAAAAACACATCCTTGCAGGGCGGCGGCGCAGTGGCGCGCGTGCTGGGCAAGCTGTATCCGAACCTGTCGAAGGCGCATCGCAAGGCCGCCGACTATGTGCTGGCGAACACGTTCCGCGCCGCCACCATGACCATCGACGAATTATCCGAGGCGGCCGGCATTTCGCTGGCGACGGCGAACCGTTTTGCGCATGCGCTGGGATTCGACGGCTACGCGCCGTTCCGCAATGCGCTGGTGGCCGATTTCGCCTCGTCGCTGGCGCCGGTGGAAAAGATGCGCCACGAAGTGCAGAAGAGCGCGACCAGCGCGGAAATCATTTCCGCCGCGCTGGCCAACGACATCCGCAATATTGAAGCCACCCTGCAAGGTCTGGTGCCCGCGCACTGCGATCAGGCGGTCGAGATGATCCTCAAAGCCGACCGCATCTTCGTGCTCGGTTTCGGCGCCAGCGCTTTCCTGGCCGGCATCATGGTGCATGCGCTGGAACCGTTTTGCCGCACCGTATTGTCCAGCGTGCACCCGGGCGGTCCGTCGCAGACCGGCAGACAGTTTTTCAAGCTCGACGAGCGCGATGTCGTGATCGCCATGGCTTATCCGCGCTATGCCGCCGACACGGTGCGGCTGGCGCGCCGGGCGGTCGAGAAGGGCGCGAAACTGATCGCTTTCACCGATCTGCCGCATTCGCCGCTGGTGCCGCTGGCCGATGTGACGATCTATGCCCAGACCGAGCGGCAATTGTCGCCGACCTCCGACGCCGCGGCGCTGGTGCTGATCCAGGCGCTGTGCGACGCGGTGGCGCATCGCGCCAAGCGCTCGGTGCAGGCGGCCTCGGAGATGACCGAATTCGTTTTGCCGTGGCTGTACCAGGCGGAACAACATGATCCTGCGCGCAAGCCGGCTCGTCCGGCAAAGAAGGCAAGCGCCAAGACAACCAGGCCGGCCAGCCCGGCAACATCAAGGAACGCCAGATCATGAGCACCCCAGTCATTGCCATCCACGGCGGCGCCGGCACCATCACGCGCAGCGCCTTGAGCGAGGCCGACGAGGCGCGCTACCTGGCCGAACTCAAGGTCATCCTGCTGGCCGCGCAAACCGTGCTGAGCGCCGGCGGCTCGGCGCTCGACGCCGTCAGCGAAGCGGTGCGCCTGCTGGAAGACTGTCCGCTGTTCAACGCCGGCAAGGGCGCCGTCTACACCCGCGCCGGCACGCATGAGCTCGACGCCGCCATCATGGATGGTTCCAACCTGAAAGCCGGCGCGGTCGCCAACGTCACCTGCGTGCGCAATCCGGTGCTGGCGGCGCGCGCCGTGATGGAAAAGAGCGCCCACGTCCTGCTGGCCGGCTGCGGCGCCGATGCGTTCGCGCGACAGCAGGGACTCGACATCGTCGATCCCACCTATTACCAGACCGAAGCGCGCCACCAGCAATGGCTGCGCGTGCGCGAGCAGAGCGGCATGATGCTCGACCATGACGCGGCGGCGTTCACGTTTAAGGAATCCTCTCACGGCACGGCGCCCATCGACCCCGACAATAAATTTGGCACCGTTGGCGCGGTGGCGCTCGACATGCACGGCAACCTGGCGGCGGCGACCTCGACCGGCGGCATCACCAACAAGCAGGTTGGCCGCGTCGGCGATACGCCGCTGATCGGCGCCGGCTGCTATGCCGCCAATGCGACTGCGGCCGTTTCGGCGACCGGCACCGGGGAAGTGTTCATACGCACCGTCGCCGCCTATGACGTCGCAGCGCGCATGGCCTATGCCGGCGCGACGCTGCAAGAGGCGGTGGAACAGGTCGTGATGGAAGTGCTGCCCGCCCATGAAGGACGTGGCGGCCTGATCGCCGTCGATGCACAGGGCAACGTGGTGTTGTCGTTCAACACCGAAGGCATGTATCGCGGTTATGCGCGCGGCGCCGAAGCGCCGGTCACGGCAATTTACAAGCAGCAGTAAAGGACGCAACAAAATATGGCCATGCAAGATCAACAACCGCAAGATGCGACCGCCAGGCGCGTACTGACCGTCGACAATCTCGGCGTCACCTTCACCGGTTCCGAACGCACGGTGGAAGCGGTGCGCGGCCTGTCGTTCCACGTCGACAAGGGCGAGACGCTGGCCATTGTCGGCGAGTCCGGTTCCGGCAAGTCGGTGTCGTCGCTGGCCATCATGCGCCTGATCGAACACAGCGGCGGCCGCATCGTGTCGGGCAGCATGCAGTTCCGGCGCTATAACGATGCCAACGGCGCGACCCTCGATCTGGTCAAGGCCGAACAGGCGACCATGCGCAGCATTCGCGGCGCCGAGATCGCGATGATCTTCCAGGAGCCGATGACTTCGCTCAATCCGGTCTTCACCGTCGGCGAGCAGATCGCTGAATCGATCCGCCTGCATCAGAACAAGAGCCGCAGCGCCGCGCGCGCCGAGGCGCTGCGCATGCTGGACATGGTGCGCATCCCGGAAGCCCGGCGCGTGCTCGACCGCCATCCCCACCAATTGTCGGGCGGCATGCGGCAGCGCGTGATGATCGCCATGGCCTTGTCCTGCAAGCCGTCGCTGCTGATCGCCGACGAGCCGACCACGGCGCTGGACGTGACGATCCAGGCGCAGATCCTGCAACTGATTCGCTCGCTGCAGGAAGAAATGCACATGGCGGTCGTCTTCATCACCCACGACATGGGCGTGGTGGCGGAAATCGCCGACCGCGTCGTCGTCATGTGCCGCGGCGAGAAGGTCGAGGAGAACGACGTGCACAGCATTTTTGCCGCGCCGGCGCATCCTTACACGCAAAGCCTGCTGGCCGCCGTGCCGCGCCTGGGCGCCATGACCGGCACCGACACGCCGTCGCGTTTCGGTATACCGGTCAGCGTCGAAGCCAGACCGGAATCGATGGCCGACGAATTGCAGGCTGCTTCCGAAATCGCGCAGCAGCGCCAGCTTATCCTCAAAGTCAGCGACCTGACCACACGCTTCGACGTCAAGAGCGGTATTTTCGGCCGCGTCAGGCAGCGCGTGCATGCGGTCGAACGCGTCAGCTTCGATCTGTATGCCGGCGAAACGCTGGCCATCGTCGGCGAGTCCGGCTGCGGCAAGTCGACCACCGGCCGTTCCTTGCTGCGCCTGGTCGAGATCAGCGGCGGCAAGGTCGAGTTTGGCGGCCGCAATCTGGCGGAATTGCCGCGTGCGCAATTGCGCGAATTGCGCCGCGACATCCAGTTCATTTTCCAGGACCCGTTCGCCTCGCTCGATCCGCGCATGACGGTCGGCTATTCCATCATGGAGCCGATGTTGGTGCATGGGATGAAGGAAGGCGCGCAAGAACGCGTCGACGCCTTGCTCACGCGCGTCGGCCTGCTGCCCGAACATGCCCAGCGCTATCCGCACGAATTCTCCGGCGGCCAGCGCCAGCGCATCTGCATCGCCCGCGCGCTGGCCTTGAATCCCAAGATCGTCATCGCCGACGAATCGGTATCGGCGCTCGACGTCTCGATCCAGGCGCAGATCGTCAACCTGATGCTGGACCTGCAAGCCGAACTGGGCATTTCCTTCATCTTCATTTCGCATGACATGGCGGTGGTGGAACGCATCAGCCATCGCGTCGCCGTGATGTACCTCGGCCAGATCGTCGAGATCGGCCCGCGCCGCGCCATTTTTGAAAATCCGCAGCATCCCTACACGCGCAAGCTCATGGCCGCCGTGCCGGTGGCGGACCCCGAGCTGCGCCATCTCAAGAAAGGTTTGCAGAATGATGAAATCCCCAGCCCCATTCGCGCCATCGGAGACGATCCGCTGGTCGAACCACTGAAGCAAGTCGGCCCCGGCCATTTTGTTGCTACACATCGCATTTCCGCTGCTTTTTAGTCGCCCCTTCAATCACTTAAAAACTCAGGAGCCTAACCATGACTACCCAATCTTCCCGTCGCGGCACAACGGCCATCCGATGGCTGGCGCTCGGCGCCATCGGCACCACACTGCAGTTCGCCGCCGTCCATGCCTGGGCCGCCAAGAGCGTCACCCTCGCGGTTGCCTCGACGTTCACCACGATGGACCCCTACGACGCCAACGACACGTTGTCGCTGGCCGTGACCAAATCGTTCTACCAGGGGCTGTTCGCGTTCGACAAGGACATGAAACTGGTCAACGTGCTGGCCGAAGGCTACCTGGTCAGCAAGGACGGCCTGGAATACACCATCCGCCTGCGCCAGGGCGTCAAGTTCCATGACGGCACCGTGTTCAAGGCCGACGCCGTCAAGGCCGTGATGGACCGCGTCACCAATCCGGACAACAAGCTGAAGCGCTACAACCTGTTCAATCGCGTCGCCCGCACCGAAGTACTGAACGACTACACCGTCAAGATCGTGCTGAAAGAGCCGTTCTCGGCCTTCATCAACGTGCTGGCGCACCCGTCGGCCGTGATCATTTCTCCGACGGCGTTGAAGCAATACGGCAACAAGGACATCGCTTTCCATCCGGTCGGTACCGGTCCGTTCAAGTTCGTCGAGTGGAAGCAGACCGATTACATGAAGGCCGAGAAATTCGCCGGCTACTGGAAGGCTGGCTATCCGAAGGTCGACGAAGTGGTGTGGAAGCCGGTGGTCGACAACAACTCGCGCGCGGCCATGATGCAGACCGGCGAAGCGCAATTCACCTTCCCGCTGCCGTATGAGCAGGCCGAACTGTTGAAGGGCAAGGGTGCCCTGGATTTGGTCTCCGGTCCGTCCATCATCCAGCGCTACATGTCGATGAACGTCAAGCAAAAGCCGTTCGACAACCCGAAGGTGCGCCAGGCCATCAACTACGCGATCAACAAGGATGCGCTGGTCAAGGTCGCTTTCAGCGGCTATGCCGTGCCGATGGACGGCGTGCTGCCGCAGGGCGTCGACTATGCCGTCAAGACCGGTCCCTGGCCGTATGACGTGAAGAAGGCCAAGGCGCTGCTGGCCGAAGCCGGTTATCCCAACGGTTTTGAAACAGAACTTTGGTCTGCCTACACCCACACCACCGCGCTGAAGATCATCCAGTTCCTGCAACAGCAACTGGCCCAGGTCGGCATCAAGGTCAAGGTGCAGGCGCTGGAAGCCGGCCAACGCGTCGAGAAGGTCGAAAGCGCGCCGAATCCTGACACGGCGCCGGTGCGTCTGTACTACAGCGGCTGGTCGTCTTCGACCGGCGAAGCCGACTGGGGCCTGCGTCCGCTGCTGGCGTCGGAAGCCTTCCCGCCGAAGTTGTACAACACTGCGTATTACAAGAGCGACAAGGTCGACAGCGATATCGCCCAGGCGCTGACCGTCACCGACCGCGCGCAGAAAGCTGCCTTGTACAAGGACGCGCAGACCGAAATCTGGAAGGACGCGCCGTGGGCCTTCTTGGTGACGGAAAAGGTCTTGTATGCACGCAGCAAGAATCTCAAGGGCGTGTACGTGATGCCTGACGCGTCGTTCAACTTCGACGAGATCGAGTTGAAGTAAGCCGCTTTGGTATCAAGTCCGTCGTTCCGACGCAAGCCGGAGTCCGTTGTCGATGTTGGACGATACGACGCTGGGTCCCGGCTTTCGCTGGGACGACGGATTGAGTGAAGGCGGCGGATATCATCATCGCCGTCGTTCCAGCGAACGCAGGAACCCAGCGGCTTACGTCGCGATCACGTAGACGGTAAGTTGCGGATGAGCAGTGAGCGAGCAGCAAACCAGTAGTGAAAAAGCACCGCCTAAGCAACAAACCGAATAAGCCAGTGCGGCAAACGGATTTTTATCGCGGAGCGAAACAAGGCCGGAATTCGGTCAAAGCCTCGCTCCCCAAGTTGTTGAATCATTGCAGGACGCGCCATGTTTTCTTATGTTTTAAAACGCCTGATGGGACTGATCCCGACCTTGCTGCTGGTGGCGGTGATGGTGTTCCTGTTCGTCCACTTGCTGCCCGGCGATCCGGCGCGGCTGGCGGCCGGTCCCGAAGCGGATGAGCAAACGGTCGCGCTTATACGCGCCGATCTCGGCCTCGATCAGCCGATCCACAAGCAATTCGTGCGCTTCTTCGTCAACGCCGCGCAGGGCGACTTCGGCACTTCGCTGCGCAGCAAGCTGCCGGTCAGCCAGGAAATCATGGAACGCTTCTGGCCGACAATGTGGCTGACCCTGACCAGCATGGTGTGGGCGGTCATCTTCGGCTTGTTCATTGGAATATTTTCCGCGGTGTGGCGTAATGAATGGCCGGACCGCGTCGGCATGACGCTGGCGGTGTCAGGCATGTCTTTCCCGCCGTTCGCGCTGGGCATGGTGCTGATGCAGGTGTTTTCGGTGCAACTGGGCTGGCTGCCGACGGTCGGCGCCGACAGTTGGCGTCATTACATCCTGCCGTCGCTGACGCTGGGCGCCGGCGTGGCGGCGATCATGGCGCGCTTCACGCGCTCGTCGTTCATCGAAATCATGAAGGAAGACTATGTCCGCACCGCGCGCGCCAAGGGGCTGAACGAGCGCATCGTGGTGGTCAAGCATTGCTTGCGCAATGCGTTGATCCCGGTGGTGACCATGATGGGGTTGCAGTTCGGCTTCCTGCTGGGCGGCTCGATCCTGGTGGAGAAAGTCTTCAATTGGCCCGGCATGGGCCGCCTGCTGATCGACGCCGTCGAGATGCGCGACTATCCGATCATCCAGGCCGAGATTCTGCTGTTCTCGCTGGAATTCATTTTCATCAATCTGGTTGTCGACGTGCTGTATGCCGTCATCAATCCGAGCATCCGTTACAAGTGAGGCAGAGCATGTCGACTTCCACTACACCTGCCGCAAATGCAGTCGCAATCGCAGCTTCCAGGTCGATTCGTACACCCTGGAGCGAATTCTGGCGCAAGTTCAAGAAGCAACCGCTGGCGCTGGCGGCCGGCGCCTTCGTGCTGTTCCTTGTGGTGATCGCGATCGTTTCGCCCTACATCACTCCATACGACGCCGAGAATTATTTCGACTACGATGCGCTCAATGCAGGGCCGTCGTTGCAGCACTGGTTCGGCGTCGATTCGCTGGGTCACGATATCTTCAGCCGCATCCTGGTCGGCACGCAGTTGTCGCTGGCGGTGGGCTTCTCGTCAGTGGCGGTGGGTTCCATCGTCGGTACTTTCCTGGGACTGGTGGCCGGTTACTACGAAGGCTGGGCCGACCGCATCATCATGCGCATCTGCGATGTATTGTTTGCTTTTCCCGGCATCCTGCTGGCCATCGCCATCGTGGCCATCCTCGGCAACGGCATGACCAACGTCATCATCGCGGTGGCGATCTTCAGCATCCCGGCGTTCGCCCGGCTGGTGCGCGGCAATACGCTGTCGCTCAAGCAACTGACCTACATCGAAGCGGTGCGCAGCATCGGCGCCAACGACATGACGATCATTTTGCGGCATATTTTTCCCGGCACGATTTCTTCGGTGGTGGTGTATTTCACGATGCGTATCGGCACTTCCATCATTACCGCCGCCAGCCTGTCCTTCCTCGGCCTGGGCGCGCAGCCGCCGACGCCGGAGTGGGGCGCCATGCTCAATGAGGCGCGTTCCGATATGATGACCGCGCCGCATATCGCGATCTTTCCCAGCCTGGCGATCTTCCTGACGGTGCTGGCTTTCAACCTGCTCGGCGACGGCCTGCGCGATGCGCTCGATCCCAAGCTGGACCAGAAATAAAAGGCATGGGCGTAATCCGAAGCAAGACCATGAGCAAGAAATATCCTCCCCATATCGGCCGGTTGCCTGCCGGCGCCGGCGACAGCATCGCCGACGTGCCCGGCGTCACGGTCGGCCATTGCACGCTGAACTATGGCGCCATCCAGACCGGAGTCACTGTAGTGCGTCCGCACGGGCGCGACCTGTTCCGGGAGAAGGTGCCGGCAGCCGCGGTAACGTTCAACGGCTTCGGCAAGAGCATCGGCCTGATGCAGGTTGAAGAGCTGGGCGTATTGGAAACGCCGATCGCCCTGACCAACACCTTTGCCGTCGGCGCCGTCGCCACCGCGCAGACGCGCGCGGCCGTACAGGACAATCCCGGCATCGGCCGCGACCTGCCCAGCATCAATCCGCTGGTGTTCGAATGCAATGACGGTTTTCTCAACGACATGCAAGCGTTTGCGGTGGAAGAGCGGCACTACCTGCACGCCTTGCAGAACGCCTCGGACCAGGTCGCCCAGGGCGCGGTCGGGGCCGGACGCGGCATGTCCTGCTTCGAGCTCAAAGGCGGCATCGGCAGCGCTTCGCGCAAGGTCGCAATCGGCAATGCCGGCTACATCGTCGGCACCCTTGTGCTGGCCAACTTCGGCAAGATGTCCGACCTGGTCATCGATGGCGAGCCCACGGGCACGACGCTGAAATGCCTGCAAAAAGGATTGGAAGATGTACCCGAGAAGGGTTCCATCATCATGCTGATCGCCACCGATGCGCCGCTCGACGCGCGCCAGTTGCGCCGGCTGGCCGGGCGTGCGGGCGTCGGGCTCGCACGCACCGGTTCGGTCTACGGCCACGGCAGCGGCGATATCGCGCTGGCGTTTTCCACGGCGCAGACGGTGCTGCATTTGCCGGATGCCGAGTTGTCGGCGATGTCTTTTTCCTGCTTGCACGACAGCCTGCTCGATCCGCTTTTCTACGCGGTTGCCGACAGCACCGAGCAAGCGATTCTCAACGCCTTGTTCGCCGCCGAAGCGGTCAAGGGCAGGGATGGCCACCAGCGCCGCTCGCTGAGCGACTTGCTGGCCTCCCTCGCCACCATGGAGCATGCATGAACATACTGATTTCCGTCGACATCGAAGGCGTTGCCGGCGTATTCCATCCTGAGCAGACCCGTCCCGGCAACAGCGAATACGAACGCGCGCGGCGCCAGATGACCGACGAAGCCAACACCGTGATCCGCGGCGCGCTGGCCGGCGGCGCCGGCAATATCGTCGTCAACGATTCCCACGGCAGCTTCCGCAACCTGTTGCCGGACCTGCTGCATCCGGCTGCGCGCATGGTGCTGGGCAAGCCGCGCGTGCTCGGCATGATGGGCGGCGTCGCCGACAACGTCGATGCGGTGATGATGGTCGGCTATCACGCGCGCTCGCAGACGCGCGGCATCCTCGCGCACACCATTAACAGTTTCGCGTTCGCGCGCGTCTGGCTCAACGGCACGGAGTCGGGCGAGGCCGGGATTTACGGCGCGCTGGCAGGCGAATATGGTGTGCCGGTGATTTTCGGCAGCGGCGACGACGTCTTTATCGAAGAAACGCAGCCGCTGTTTCCGCAGGCGCATTTCGCCGAGATCAAAAAAGCCCACGGCGCCAACAGCGGCGATTCGCTATCGCCGCAGCAGGCCTACGCCTTGCTGGAAAAGACCGCGCAAGAAGCGGTGCAGGCGGCGCGTTCGACCCAGATGCCGAAGTACCGTATTGAAGTGCCGGTCACATGCCGGTTGCAAGTCCAGACGCCGGCGCTGACCGATCTGTTCTGTCAGTTGCCGATCGTTGAACGTGTCGACGCAGTGACGCTGAAGTTCGACGCGCCGTCGGTGGAGTTTGTGGTGCGCGTGTTGAACAGCTTGTCGGCGATGTCGTTCATGCTGCGCTAGAAGGAATGCGCTCAGGACGTAAAAAAGCCGGATAAGAATCCGGCTTCGAGTTCGTCAGTCCAACCAACGGCAATACTTAATCGCTTTGGTATTTGGGCGAACGCGGTCCGTACAGTATGCCGTTTTTATGACCCGCCATCAGCAAGCGGGCGCTGGCCAGGCCAGCCATGTTGTAGCTGGCATCGGTGCTGGTGGCGATGATCTGATTGACAATAGCGGAAACCAGAATGCCCACCAGGCCGTTGGAGTTGTTCTGGCCTTCATTGCTGGAAGCTGTGGCCGAACCTTCCCACAACACTTTGCCGGTCCTCAGGTCCAGCAATTTGGCTTCGGCGGTCACCATGGTCACGCTGTTGACCACAATATAGCTGGAACCGTATTTCTGGACGTCGACGTACAGTCCGGCATCTGCCCCGAAAATCTCCCGTAACTTTGCCGGCGCCACATTGTGGATGTCGGCTGGCGTCGTCAAACCGTTCTGCTTGAAGGTTTCATCGACCAGCGTGACAGGCAGCACATAGTAGCCGGACTCCGCCAGAGGGTACGTCACCTGCGACAACATGCCGTAAGTGGCGGCGACATCCGGAGAATTGTTCAACGGCGGCAGCACGAGAATGGTGCGCGGCTTGCTTTCCTTGAAAGCGGCATAGTCGTACGGTTTTTGCTGTGTCGCGCAACCTGTTGCCAGTACGGCCAGCAGCAGCGTGACGGCGATTCCTTTAAATTTTGACAATTGCATGTGAAGGCCTTTTATTTTTTGAATTTGCGCAGGAGGAAGTCCATGTAAGGAGCCGATTCAGGGAAGAGCGTCTTCTCTGTTTCAAACTCCTGCACGACCAGATCTTCTTTGCCCGCATTGGCATACAGCAAGCCCAAATGAGCGTGATATCCCGGCGGCAGGGTTTCGCCTTTGGCGCGACTCTTTTGAGCAGTTTCTTCCAGCGCCAGGATTTGTTCTTCGTTGCTCTTGCTGCCGTCAGCCTTGAAGTATTGGTAAACCTCTTGCTGGTAACTGCCCCAGCCATAGAGCGGCGGCTGGCGCGTCGCGCAGCCCGTGAGGACCAGCAGCGGCAGCGCAAGGATCAAGGCGGAGCGAAAAGTGGAAGCGGTTGTCATGATCATTTTTCCCTTTCTCTCACTTGACCGGACGCCATGCGCCGGAATCGATGCCTGCGACCAGATTGTTGATGGCCTCGCGAATCGCCAGATCCAGCACCTTGCCGTTCAGTGTGGAATCGTAGCTTGCGGTGCTGCCGAAGCCGATGATTTCCCGATTGGACAGGCTATATTCGCCGGCGCCCTGGGATGAGTAAACGACTTGCGAAGTCGCGACATCGACGATGTTCAGGTTCACCTTGGCATAGGCGACTTGCGATTTGCCGCGGCCGAGAATACCGAAAAGCTGGCGATCGCCGACTTCCTTGCGGCCGAATTCGGTCACATCGCCGGTGACGACAAAGCTCGCGCCCTTCAGCGTTTGCGCCTGCTTGTTGATCTTGGCTTCCTGGCCGATTTCAGCCATGTTGTCGCGATCGAGGACGTCGAATCTTCCGCTTTGCTGCAGATGGGTGATCAGGATTGTCTTGGCCTGTCCGCCGAGCCGGTCGACGCCGTCGCTGAACAAGCCGCGCATGAAGCTGGAACGATTATCGAATTTGCCGACCGCAATTGCGCTGCGGGCGCCCTGATAAGCGGTGGTGCTGGCAATGGTCTGAGTTACCGGGAGAGTGCGCGACTGCTCTTCTGTCACGCAGCCGGCGAGCGCGGCAAGCACCGCCATCGTTGTCACGGCGGACGCTGTCTTTCTGAACATGTAAAACCCCTAATTTTTCTTGTTGACGAAAATACCCGGCTTGGCCGTGGCTATTGAAATATCGGCGTCAGAGACGCTTGACGGCATTTACTTGAGGACGATGCCCAAGCAATGCTGTTTGGCTTTCGGAATTTCTCCCCCCTAAAAAAAGTAGGCACGATGGTTATCGTGCCTACCGGTTTGATCTGGTGCATGACAGTTTGATTGCATGCTTATTCACGCAATACACGACATGGTATTTTTTATTCGCGGAAAAGTGTAGCGTAATTTTGCGAACTTTAAGGATTTTCTTGACGTACTTATTGGTAGGTTTGAACGCCGCGATGATGAATTGTCCATAGGCGAGAGAGAAGGGGAAATCCGGTTTATGTTGCAGGCGTTGTCACGAAGGCAAAAAGCTTGTCCCAGATATCGACGCTCATGTTGTCACCTCGTCGTCTGTAGCGGTATCGGCGAGTTGAGCGTATTGCCTTTCACCTTCGCGCCGGGCTTCATGCCTGGCCTCAGTGCGTTCATCCTTGTGATTGAGTCCCACCTCTTCGGCTTCGCAGTTGATGCAGTCGGCGATGTCATCGGCGATCTTGCATATGGCGGTAAAGGCCGCGGCAAGTGTCTCCCTGTGCGCCGGATAGTACCCCTCTGGTGTCTCCAGGCTCAAGATTGCCAGTTTTGCAATGGCCGCTATCTGGCCGAATCCCTCCTGGGATAGTGCGTCCATGAAGTTGACGGCCTTTTCCAGCTTCATGATGCGCTGAGCGGCGTCAGGTTTTGCGTTGGCTTGCGGCGTTGCGGGAAGGGATGTGTCTTGTGTAGCCGTGGTGCAGCTAGGCATGGAGGCCTCCTACGTTTGGGATTGACGTCCGCAAACCGCCTGCTGCGGTTTCCGCTATTTGGTAGCCGTAGTCCGTCAACGGCCATTAGGCCAATGGCTATGGGAATACGCATACTTTTCTCATTTGAGAGGCTTATTAGTCGACGCTTTAGGTGTGACGATATCACAAATGCTACGAAATACGTAGTATCTGAGAGAGGTATAAATTACGATTATCGTAGCTCTCTAATTTTTTGAGAACTACAATGAGCAAGGGCAATGTGACGTGGGGACGCCGCCTGAAAGAGGCGCGGCTTGCAATAGGGTTATCTCAGAAAGAGTTGGGAATTTTGGCGGAGCTGGACGAGTTTGTGGCGAGTACCAGAATTAATCGTTACGAACTCGGCGTGCATAAAGCGGACTATCAAATTTCTCAGCGCTTGGCAGAAGTCTTGAACGTTCCTACTGGATATTTTTATACAGAAGAGGACCAGCTTGCTGAACTAGTCTTAATTTATCATCGGCTAGGGAACAGAAAGAAAAATGAATTGATTAAGTTTGCAAAGAATTTATAACTGTCGGATTAAATATTTAATTTTTAGATTTTTAATCTTCTTTACGAATAAGAATATGCTTATCTCCATCGATACGGAATTTGCGGACTCTATTGGTACGGAGTTAATCAGCAATACGATGGACATTCTGGTTCCGATTTTGATGTGATAATTTGTGTTCTTCCATCGGTTAAGCCGCTCCGTATGGCGGTCATGACATACTCAGAATCAGGTGGTGCACGTAACTGAAACGTCATCGATTCAGATTACATTTAATGGCCTGATCAATTTTGGTTGAGGGGGAGTGAGATAAATCCAGAGGGAACGGTGAGATAAATCCGGGATATAGAGGGCAAAACGGGATTTACAACGAGGGATTCTGTAAAAAGGTTACAGAGTTAGGCGGGGTCAACCTGGCCGCGATATGAATCGAAGACAATGTGGCCGAGAGTCAGATCGACGACGTGCCACCAATCGACTACGTGATCCGGCAACGCGGTGGCCACTTCATCAAGGGCATCAATGAACCCGACGAAATCATCCCAGCCACCGGCCGGATAATAGTAAGGTCCAGCGAATACCGCATAGCGCTTCATCAGGATTTGTCTTCAGATTTGCCGCGACCGCCGACAGCTTTGGGGCTGCGATTTGCAGGTGTGCAGGCGCCTCAATGTCCTGGCCTTGCTTCGGCAGGAAAGTCGGCAGTCTTTGCGTCACTGGTCGATGAAGTAAGCACCGCGTTGGCACAGGCCAAAACCGAAATTTGCGAACCAAGCTGACAACGAGGAAAATGCATGAGCAGATACGCCTTATTTCAAATGTATGGGCCGTTCCGCCAGTTGCTCATTGAGCGGCACGAATTCTACGTACGTCAGGCACGTTCACGTCTACTTTCTCAGTTCGGCGACATCGATGGAGATGCGGAGCGAGCAGGCAAAGAATGGCTAGAGCGTAGCGGTCGTCATTTTGACCCAGACCGCGACGATGAAGGGGCATTCTACGAAAGAGCACACGACGAGGCGATCTCCTTCTACACAATGCTCACGGAGATGCACGAGCAAACTCGCCTGAGTGTTGTTGCGGGGATGTACCACGAATGGGACAAGCAGTTTAGAGACTGGACTGTTCGTGAGATCCATCATTGGCACCAAGGTGACAAGGTTGCTGCCAAGATATGGGCTCAGACCAATGACAACCTCGCAGATCTGTTCGTAGGCTTGAGGTGGGATTATCGAAAAGAGCCCTACTACGAAGTGATCGATACCTGCCGCTTGGTTGTGAATGTCTACAAACATGGCAAGGGAAATTCACTTGATGAGCTAAACCAGCGCCATCCAGGTTATTTTTCGAGCCCATTTCCAAATTTTCACGATCTCACCCGGCGCCATATCGATTACCAGCAGTTGAAGGTCAGCGACGAAAACATAACGGTATTCGCCGAAGCAATTACCGCTTTTTGGAAAGCCGTCCCTGAAAATATCATGAATGACGTTGTCGGCGATCTGCCTAAATGGTTTGGGAAAGCTTGGCTTAAGGATCGTGAAAGTGCTGATTAGGCGGATCGGAAAACAGAATTATGGAAGCCACTCAATTTACGCTTTCTAGCGCAAAGGAGAATCGACATGAAAAAGCCAGCGACCAAAGACCTTCCTTACCCAGTCACAGAGCCAACGGCGCTGATGATAGAGATGCGAAAAAAGATCGAAGACATTGAGCCGCCTGTTAAGTGGAATATGGGGACATGGAATTTCTCTACCTGGGAACCAGATCATCTTCACTGGGTGGCTCCATCGACAATGACGCTGTATTCTGATGGAAGTATCGTAGGTACGGTTGGACATCTCGCTGTCATGCGTAGAACGGGATGGCCGCTCGATGAGGGTATAGCCTGGTGGCCATGCGTACAGATTGATCTACTAGACGATAGCGATTCCATGCTCTCTCAGATAACAGTCAGCTTTGGTAAGATTCCCTATAAGTTCAGTGTGGACAATGTGAGCCATACTTGGAACGCGCCAGGAATACCTCAACATCTCGCTAGAATCTCTAAGATCAAGGGCAGGAGAGTGTGGGAACCTGATGGAAACGATTCTCCTGTGATTATTCCTATTACTCCACCTATCCCGATACCATAATAGCCGAACGGATTATTACCCGAAAATCGAAAATAATAAGCTCTAGGAAAAATATGTTCACGCACTCGACGTATAAGGCCGCTAGGATAGTGAGAATTCCCGTCTCAATCGACAATGCAATGCCGGACGAGCTGGACCGGGTGGCGGCGGTACTGAGAGATGGCCCCGACGCACAGACGGCCACCGAGTTGAGGTCCGAAGAAGTCCAGCTCATACGCGAAGATGGGCATTGGTTTTTAGAGCCGGTCATCAAATAGGAAAAAAGATGGCGCATACGAACGCCCCAAAACGAGAACCCGAACGCGCTGGCTGACGAACTGGCAATGCGCCTAATGAAACTGCATCAGAATCTGGAAGAACGTAGGGCCACAGGCACAGACTGGTCGATTGCTCGCGCGCTAGAAGACCGTATTGGTGCTTACCAGCCGACCAGCGGTGACTTTGATCGAGCTGAGTCATTGCTGGCGAAGTACGGCTTCTGATCATCTGCAAAGAAAAAGCATGCGATGAAAAGCACACAGGTGGGGTTCCGTCAAATTCGGATCGGTCAAGATAAGGCCGACCATGAAGCTCGTGTCGCCAAGAAGGAGCGAGAAGATGCTAATCGAACAGCGGCGAAAGCGGCAAAGGTCATAACCTGCGGTGAAGGTCATAATTTACGGTGAACTCAATATGGTGAACTCAGAGCGGTGCTGCGGGTTGTTTTTGTACGCTAATTAATGACTGTCTTCCTAGGACATTCTTGGTACCCGCCAGGACATCGGGGGACAAAGTGGCAGAGTACAAGGCGGTATTTTCAGCCGTAACGGTCTGTACTTATTTTTGCCCAAGAAAGTAAAAATGCACCCCGAAAGGTGCATTTTTAAACGAAAGCTACTGGTGCCGGGAGCCGGAATCGAACCGGCACGGTGTCACCACCGCGGGATTTTGAGTCCCGTGCGTCTACCTATTCCGCCATCCCGGCAAACGCAAGACCGCGATTATGACCGATTTTGGCGGACCGGGCAATACCCTTCCATCAGATACTCGTCATGTCGCACTGCGGCGCAAACGGGTATCATCGCCGCTTGAGTGAAAATGTCGAAGTGCGCGGCACATATTGCATGTTGAAGATTCGAGAGATTTTGTTGGGCAAGGCGCTTGATCCGTTCCAGAGCGAGACGCGCCATTCGCTGGCTCTGGTGGCTTTTCTGGCGTGGGTGGGCTTGGGCGCGGACGGCTTGTCGTCGTCGGCTTATGGTCCCGAGGAGAGTTTTCGCGCGCTGGGCCCGCATACCCACCTGGGCTTGTACCTTGCGCTGGCGACGGCGGTGACGGTGTTCATCATTGCGCTGGCCTATAACCAGGTCATCGAATTGTTCCCGACCGGCGGCGGCGGTTACCGCGTCGCCACCAAGCTGGTCGGACCCTACCTCGGGCTGGTGTCGGGCGTGGCGCTGATTCTCGACTATGTGCTGACCATCGCGATTTCCGTTGCCTCCGGCGTGGATGCGCTGGCTTCGCTGCTGCCGCTGGGATTCCAGGACTATAAGCTGTGGGCCGAGGCTTTTTTCATCGCCGTGCTGATCATGCTCAACCTGCGCGGACTGAAGGAGGCGATCCGCTTCCTGCTGCCGGTTTTCCTCGGTTTTGTGGCCACTCATCTGGTGCTGATCGTGTATGGCATCTTCGTGCATGTCGACTATTTGCCGGCGCTGGTGCCGACGACCTTGTCGGATACCGGCAATCTGGCGCAGCAGATCGGCTGGACCGGCGTGGCGAGCATGCTGCTGCTGGCGTATTCGCAGGGCGGCGGCACCTACACCGGGCTGGAGGCGGTGTCCAACAATGTCAACATGCTGGCCGAGCCGCGCGTGCGCACCGGCAAGATGACCATGCTGTATATGGCTTTGTCGCTGGCGTTCACGGCGGGCGGGATCTTTTTGCTGTATCTGCTGTGGGATGCGCGCCATGTCGACGGCGAAACGCTCAACGCAACCACCTTCCGCATGATCATCGACAGCATGGGCAGCGGCAGCCAGTGGCTCAACGACATGTTGCTGGCGGTGGTGCTGGCGTTCGAGGCGGGATTGCTGTTCGTGGCCGCCAACACCGGGTTCCTGGGCGGGCCGGCGGTGCTGTCCAACATGGCGGCCGATTCCTGGGTGCCGCACAAGTTCCGTTACCTGTCGACGCGGCTGGTGACGCAGAACGGCATCCTGGTGATGGGCATCGCCGCGCTGGCGATCCTGTTCTGGACCCAGGGCAGCGTGACGCTGCTGATCGTGCTGTATTCGATCTCGGTGTTCCTGACGTTTGCGATTTCGCTGTTCGGCCTGTGCCGCTACTGGTGGCGTCATCGCCGCCAACTGGCGCACTGGAAGCGGCGTTTTGTGCTGTCGCTGCTGGGTTTCGCGATCTGCGCCTCGATCTTGTCGGTGCTGCTGGTCGAGAAGATGTTCGCCGGCGGCTGGGCCACGGCGTTCATCATTGCCGGGATGTCGGCGCTGTGCATTTATATCCGCAATCATTACCGCGCGACCAAGGACGCGATCCGCTCGGTCGACCAGATTTTCTCAAGCCAGCCGTTCGGCGCCAATATGGAAGCGATCCTGCCGGATCCCGCCAGGCAGACGGCGGTGTTCATCGTCGGCACATCGCGCGGCGGCGGCTTGCATGCCTTGCTGTGGGTGCAGCGGATGTTCCCGGATCACTTCAAGAATTTTATCTTCGTCAACGCGCGCACGGTCGATTCGCATGCCTATGGCGGAGAGGGCGCGGTGGAGCAGATGCGGGCCGAGGCCAATGCGACGCTGCGATTTTTCGTGGACTTTTGCCGCAGCCACGGCATGGCGTCGTCTTCCTATCTGGGTTTCGGCACGGATGCGGTGCAGGAGGTCACCAAGCTCTGCCATGACATCAGCAGGCGATATCCGAATGCGATTTTTTTCACCAGCAAGCTGATTTTCGAACAGGACAACTGGTTCATCCGGCTGCTGCACAACCAGGCCGCGCTGGCGATCCAGCGCCGGTTGCATTTCGACGGCTTGCAGATGGTGATCTTGCCGATGAAGGTGTGAGCGCCGCGGTTGTTACTTCGTATTGCAGATGGATTTGATCATTTGCGCGCCGGTCGAACCGGGCACGGTATCCTGCAGCCTGACCTCGGAAAAGGCCAGGTAAGGCGAGAACAGCGCGCCGCCCTGGGCATCCAGCTTGGGGTACATGCTGCGGCTGCCGAAGCCGATGCGCTTGTTTTCGCAGTCGAGGTAGGCGACCGATACTTCCGAGGAATAGTATTTTTCGTGGCCTTGCAGCACTTGCGGCTTGGTCCAGTTGAGCAGGATATTGGCTTGCAGGATGCTGCGGCCCCGTTCGATGCTGGATTTGTCGACAAAGAAGGTGCCGAAGTCATTGTCGCCGAGCAATGACCATTGCGCGGCCACAACCTGATTCGACACCAGCAACAGCGCTAGTACTGCAAATTTCATCTTGTCCCGTTCGGTGAGTGTGCGGCGTTCACGAAAACAAGAACGCCAGCATGGCGGCGTCGTCTTCCAGCATGATCAGCAGCGTCACCGACCACAGCAGCGCATAAGCGCTCCATGCGGCAGTGAATTGCGCGAGTCGAATCTTCATGGGTTTGCTGGAGGGCGTCCGGTCATTTTACGGCGCAAATCCTAACACGGCATGGGGCTGCTGTATTTCAGAAATTGCCGCGGAGGCAAAAAAAACCGGCGCTCCATAGGGAAACGCCGGTTGCGCAACGCTCGTATCGGCGTCAGCGATGCTTACTTGCTAATTACTTGCCACGTACTTACTGCTTACTTGCCGTCCGGGCCGCGGCCGATTTCCTTGTAGATCGACTGGATCAGGTCCTTGCCGATGCGGTCTTCCATTTCGCGATGGACCTTGTACTGGATAGTCTTCCATTCGTTCTTTTCTTCAGGCGTCATGGTCAGGATTTTCATCTTGCCGGTTTTCCGGATGTCTTCCAGCGCATCGTCGTTCTCTTTCTTGGCGTTGCTGTTGAAATAGTCGGTGGCGTCCTTGACGGCCTTGTCCATGACCGGCTTGACGTCGGCGGGCAGCGAATCCCAGAAGCGCTTGTAGGCGATGAACACATAGCCGTGATAGCCGTGCTCAGAGATCGTCATGAACTTCTGCACCTCGAACAGCTTGGCGGTGCTGACGATGGATGGCGGGTTTTCCTGGCCGTCGACCACGCCGGTCTGCAAGCCCTGGTAGATTTCCGACCACGGCATTACCTGCGGCAGTGCGCCGACCACGCGCGTGCGTGCATCGATCACCTTGGACGACTGGATGCGGATCTTCATGCCCTTGATATCGGAAGGCTTCAGGATTGGCTTGTTGGAGGTCCAGTCGAGAAAGCCGCTGTCCCACATCGCCAGGCCGGTCAGGCCTTTGGCGTCGAGCTTCTTCAGCAAGGCATGGCCGATCGGCCCTTGCGTCACCTTTTGCGCCTGCGCCATGTTGTCGAACAGATAGGGCAGGTCGAACACTTCGAACTCGCGTACGCCCATCGGACCGAACTTGCCGAAGGTCGGCGCCAGCATTTGCACCGAGCCCATTTGCAGGGCTTCGAGTTCTTCCTTGTCCTTGTAGAGCTGGCTGTTGGGATAGACCTCGACCTTGACGCGGCCGCCGGTGCGTTCCTCGACGATTTTCTTGAAGTATTCCGCGGTCTTGCCTTTGGATGTGTTGGCGGCGACGACGTGGCTGAATTTGATGACGATCGGTTGTTGCGCCGTTTGTGCGTGTGCGCCGAAGGCAAACAGGGCTGTGGTTGCGACGATGGTTTTCCAGTGTTGCATGGTGTCTCCTCCTCTTGGGAATGGCATCCGTTTGAATGATGCAGCCGCGCTTCTGGCGAGCGCTAGCTGCATCCGGACGTGGGACCGGCAATCAGCGCATCAGATTGCTGCGGCGATGGCTTTGCCGACCGTAGTGGTGTCGCCGGTGCCGCCGAGGTCCGGCGTTTTCGGTCCCTCCACCAGCACTTTCTCGATCGCCGCCAGAATGGCGTCGTGCGCCTGCTTGTATTGCTTCTGGCCATTGCCGAGGAAGTCCAGCATCATCGCGCCGGACCAGATGGTGGCGACCGGGTTGGCGATGTTCTTGCCGGCGATATCGGGCGCCGAGCCATGTACCGGTTCGAACAGCGACGGCAGTTTGCGGTCGGGATTGATGTTGGCCGACGGCGCGATGCCGATGGTGCCGGCGCAGGCCGGACCGAGGTCGGACAGGATGTCGCCGAACAGGTTGGGCGCGACCACGACGTCGAAGCGCTGCGGGTTCAGCACGAAATGTGCGGTCAGGATGTCGATGTGGTACTTGTCCCATTTGACGTCGCCGTAATTCTTGCCCATGGCTTCGACACGCTCGTCCCAGTACGGCATGGTGATGGCGATGCCGTTGGATTTGGTGGCGGAGGTCAGGTGTTTCTTCGGACGGCTTTGC
The DNA here is from genome assembly GCF_000577615.1 of Herbaspirillum sp. RV1423. Taxonomy (GTDB): domain Bacteria; phylum Pseudomonadota; class Gammaproteobacteria; order Burkholderiales; family Burkholderiaceae_D; genus Herbaspirillum. The sequence goes on along the minus strand of NZ_CBXX010000019.1, from coordinate 19,952 downwards.
GCGAGGTCGAAAGCATATTTGAGGATGCGGTCGACGCCGTGGCGCGTGAAGACGGATTCCTGGATCACCACTTCGCGGTCGGTGCCTTCATACATGCGGCCGCCGATGGACGAATATTCGCCCTCGGTGTTTTCGCGCACGACATAGAAATCGATGTCGCCGGGTTTGCGGCCGGCCAGCGGACAGGGAACGCCGGGCATCAGGCGCACCGGGCGCAGGTTGACGTAGAGGTCGAAGTCGCGGCGGAATTTCAGCAGCGAACCCCATAGCGAGACGTGGTCGGGCACGGTGGCGGGCCAGCCGACGGCGCCGAAGAAGATCGCTTCGAATCCCTTCAACTGATCGAACCAGTCGTCCGGCATCATCTTGCCGTGTTGGGCGTAGTAGCCGCAGTGCGCCCAGTCGAAATGGGTGTACTCGATCTCGATGCCGAATTTCTTTGCCGCCGCGTCGACGGCGCGCAAGCCTTCCGGAATCACTTCCTGGCCGATGCCGTCGCCGGCGATCACGGCGATCTTGTGTTTTGTCATGGTGTCTGCTCCTTTGTCTTGAAAACCAGATGCAAAGCATAACGGCGGGAAGCGTGGCTATAATTCACGAATCGGTTACTTCATAAAACACGAATTGTGAACAATCAAGCCATCACGGCCCCTTTGCTGGAAGATTTGCGCCTGTTCTGCGTGGTCGCGCGCAAGAACAGCTTCGCCGAATCGGCCAAGGAGCTCGGCGCGTCGCCGGCCTATGTCAGCAAACGCATCGCCTTGCTCGAAACCGCACTCGGGGTGCGCTTGTTTCATCGCACCACGCGTCGCGTGGTGATGACCGAGGACGGCGGTAACGTGCACGACTGGGCGCGCCGCATTCTTGACGACGTCGATCAGATGATGGAAACCGTGAGCAGCCCCAAGCAGGTGCCGCGCGGATTGCTCAAGATCAGCACCAGTTTCGCGCTGGGTCGTAAATACGTGTCGCCGCTGCTGTCGGCGTTTGCGCGTCTGCATCCGGCGTTGCGCATCCAGTTGGAGTTGTTCGATCGCCAGGTCGACATGATCAATGAAGGGTTCGATCTCGATATCCGTGTCGGTCCGGTGCACGAGCCGCACCTGTTCGCCAAGCGAATCATCAGCAGCCAGCGTGTGCTGTGCGCCAGTCCCGATTACCTGACTCGTCACGGCGCGCCGGAGATATTGTCCGACCTGACGCGCCATCAATGCCTGGTGATCCGCGAGCGCAACCAGTCGTTCGGCATCTGGCGCATGATGGGGCCCAAAGGGGCGGAAACCGTCAAGGTGGCCGGCGGATTGGCGTCGAACCATGGCGAAATCATCCACCAATGGGCAATCGACGGCCACGGCATCATTCTGCGTTCGATCTGGGACGTCGCCTCCAGCCTTGAGGACGGCAGTCTGGCGCGCGTGCTGCCGGACTATTCTCAGGAGGCGGATCTGTGCGCGGTGTATCCGCTGCAACTGAAGAATTCAGCCAAGGTGCGCGAGTGCGTGCGGTTCCTGCAGAAGCACCTGGACGTGTACGCGCGCTGACCCTTGGACTGCCGTTCAGGCAAACGCTTCCTGCACGCTTTGTATCTTGCCGGTGTCGGTGCCGTCGTAACCGGCCAACTCATTGACCACGCTGCGGAAAGCAGCCGATTGGAGGATGCCGATCACCGCTTGCACCAGCGGGTCGTTGAGCGAGGCGGTCGGCAGGGCGAAGAAATAGCGCTCGCGCACCAGCGGGATGAAGTCCAGCCCGAAGCGCTGCGACGCCGTCTGCACGCCGAAGCCGACATCGGCCATGCCGCTGGCGATGAAGGCGGCCACCGCTGAATGCGTGAACTCGGTATTTTCAAATCCGTTGATTTTTTTGTGCGACACGCCGCTGCCGGCCAACATCAGTTCCAGCAGCATGCGCGTGCCGGAACCGGCTTCGCGGTTGACGAAGCGCAGGTCGCTGCGCGTCAGGTCGGACAGGTCGCGGATGTTCTTCGGGTTGCCGGTGGCGACAAACAGCCCCTGGTTGCGGACCGCCAGATGGATCAGGCAATCGCTGCGCTTGTTGAGCCACTTGGCATAGGTGGCGATGGCTGGTTTCTCGAATTCTCCCAGCGGCACATGGAAGCCGGCCAGGTCGCACTCCTGGCGCGACAGCGCGGCCACGGCGTCGGTGCTGTGGCGATAGCGCACTTCCACCGGCAGCTTGGCCTGGTTGAACTGGTTGAGCAGGGCGGCGACGGCGAAGCCGTGGCTGGCGTTCAGGCGCACCGTCTTGGATTTGCCTTCGACGGTTTTGCCCAGTTCTGTTTCCAGTTCCGACGCCAGGCTGTCGAGCGTCGGCGACAATCGCGCGCTGACCATGCGGTCGGCCCACAACAGTTTGCTGGCGAACGGCGTCAGCGTCGTGCCGCGCCCCCGGCCGCTCTGGATCAGGCTATGGCCGAACAATTGTTCGGAGGTGCGCAACAGCCCCCAGGCGTGGCGGTAGGAGTGGCGCAATTGCTGAGCCGCCTTGGCGATCGAACCGCTCTGCTGGATCGCCGTCAACAGGCTCAGCAATTCGGTGGTGTCGAAAGGGGAGTCGTCGCCGTGGCCGATCTCCCAATGCGGCTTGATGCTGACTTTATACATATAAATATGAAAAAAATAGCATATTGAATATGCGGAATTTCAATGATACCTTCGAGAAAGTACGTGCAGGTAATAAAAACTATAGGCAAATTTCTGCATAAATAGCCGAATCTATTCGGCGTGCATATAATTGCCGGCCCACAACATCAATGAGGAGGAAAAATGGCCTTCGATTTCCTGGAAAAGGAACACACCATAGCCAAACCTGGCTTCAATCGCTGGCTGGTTCCGCCTGCCGCGCTCGCAATCCACCTGTGCATCGGCATGGCTTACGGTTTCTCCGTATTCTGGCTGCCGTTGTCCAGGGCGCTCGGCATCAAGGAATCGATTGCCTGCGCTCCGGATACAGGTTTTTTTGCGCAGGTTTTTTCGACCACATGCGACTGGAAGATTTCCATGCTGGGGTGGATGTATACGATGTTCTTCGTCCTGCTCGGCATTTCCGCCGCGATCTGGGGCGGCTGGCTTGAGCGCGCCGGTCCGCGCAAGGCCGGCGTCGTGTCTGCGCTGTGCTGGTGCGGCGGCTTGCTGATTTCCGCGTTCGGCGTGTATAGCCACCAGATCTGGCTGATGTGGCTGGGTTCCGGCGTCATCGGCGGCGTCGGTCTCGGCCTCGGTTACATCTCGCCGGTGTCGACCCTGATCAAATGGTTCCCGGACCGCCGCGGCATGGCGACCGGCATGGCGATCATGGGCTTCGGCGGCGGTGCGCTGGTCGGCAGTCCGCTGGCGGACAAGCTGATGAAGCATTTCGCTACGCCGACATCGGTTGGCGTGTGGGAAACCTTTGTCGTGATGGCGATCATCTATTTCGTCTTCATGATGGCGGGCGCCCTCGGCTACCGCGTTCCGCCGAGCGGCTGGAAGCCGGCCGGCTGGACGCCTCCGGCGACCACCACCAACACCATGATCACGCAACACCACGTGCATGTGAGCAAGGTATGGGGCATTCCCCAGTTCTGGCTGGTATGGCTGGTGCTGTGCCTGAACGTGTCGGCGGGCATCGGCGTGATCGGTATTGCGTCGCCGATGCTGCAGGAAGTCTTCGGCGGCCATCTGCTGGGCGTCAACGTCGGCTTCAACGACTTGTCGATTGAGCAAAAAGCGGGCATCGCAGCGATCGCGGCGGGCTTTACCGGCCTGATCAGCCTGTTCAACATCGGCGGTCGTTTCGTGTGGGCATCGTGTTCCGACTTCGTCGGCCGCAAGATGACTTACGTGATCTTCTTCGTGCTGGGTTTCGTGTTGTACGTCAGCCTGCCGTGGTCCGCGAAGGCGGGCAGCATCGCGCTGTTCGTCGGCGCAGTCTGCATCATCCTGTCGATGTACGGCGGCGGTTTTGCGACGGTGCCTGCTTACCTGGCTGACTTGTTCGGCACGCAAATGGTCGGCGCCATCCACGGCCGCCTGCTGACTGCATGGGCGACCGCCGGCATCCTCGGTCCGGTGGTGGTGAACTACATGCGTGAATACCAGTTGTCGCTGGGCATGCCGCGCGAGTCGGTCTACAACACCACGATGTACATCCTGGCAGGCATGCTGGTGCTGGGCCTGATCTGCAACCTGCTGGTCCGTCCGGTTGCCGCCAAGCATTTCATGACGCCGGAAGAACTGGCCCGCGAAAAGCAACTGGCGCACGAAAAATCGTCTTCGGACAACGTCGCTGCCCTGTCGGATGCGGAAATGTCGCTGGTAGGCCGCGGCGGCAATCCTGCACTGATCGGTGCGGCATGGCTGGCAGTCGGTATTCCGTTGATCTGGGGCATCTCGCTGACTTTGCAAAAGGCAGTGGTTTTGTTCAAGTGACCTATAGTGAATACAGGTAGCAAATAAGCAGCAAGGCTGCCGCCGATGAAAGGCGGCAGCCGGTTTCACCCGCAGTGTTCTGTACCAACCCGATGCAATATAGATAGGCAGGGAGAACATGAAGTCGCTCGATCGGTTTTCGATGAGGAAACACGCCGCCGCCCTTGTCGGCGCAGCGTCCGTGTCTTTGCCTGTTCTTGTCGCCGCCGCAGTCGCCGCTGCGCTCTGCAGTATTGATTTCCCCCCATCCATTCGCCTTGCCGTGCCGTTCGCACAGGCAGGGACAGCCGTATTCGCCGCTGCCGCCTTGATCGCGGCGGGGCGCCTGCAGCATGGAAATGCCAGCCGGCGCCATACGCAACATCGGACGCAAATTTAGCAGGAGACGAGTAAATGAACAGACAACAGCCATTCGATGTCGGCGCGGTCAGGAATGTGATCGCCGAGCGCATGCATATGCCGGGCGCCATGCTGCCGATTCTGCATGGCATCCAGGATGCCGTCGGCTTCGTGCCGGCCGATGCCGTGCCGATGGTCGCCGACGCCCTGAACGTGTCGCGCGCCGAAGTGCACGGGGTGATTTCCTTCTATCATCATTTCCGCCAGCAACCGGCCGGCAAGCATGTGGTGCAGGTATGCCGCGCCGAGGCTTGCCAGTCGGTCGGTTCCGAAGCACTCGCCAGGCATGCCGAGCAAGCACTCGGCTGCGGCTTCCATGAAACCACCGCCGACGGCCAGTTCACGCTGGAGTCGGTCTATTGCCTGGGCTTGTGCGCCTGCGGTCCGAACGTGGCGGTCGACGGCGAGCTGCACGCCCGCGTCGGCGTCGACAAGCTCGACCGGTTGCTGCAAGCCAAGCGAGGTGCAAAATGACGACTGCGAGCATCACCGTTTATGTGCCGCGCGATTCCGCGGCAATTGCTTTGGGCGCCAATGATGTGGCCGCCGCGATCTTCAGCGAAGCCGGGAAGCGCAGCGTCGACGTCCATATCGTGCGCAATGGTTCGCGCGGCATGTTCTGGCTGGAGCCGCTGGTGGAAGTGGCGACCGACAAAGGACGCGTGGCCTACGGTCCGGTGGATTTTGCCGACGTGCCGAGCCTGTTCGACGCCGGTTTCCTGCAAGGCGGCGAGCATGCGCTGTCCCAGGGACTGACCGAAGACATTCATTACCTCAGGTATCAGGAGCGCCTGACTTTCGCCCGCGTCGGCATCACCGACCCGGTGTCGCTGGACGATTATCTGGCGCATGAAGGCTATGCCGGCCTGAGGCGCGCCGTCGGCATGAGCGGCGAGGCCATCATTCAGGAAGTGCTCGATTCCGGCTTGCGCGGCCGCGGCGGCGCGGCGTTTCCGACCGGCATCAAATGGAAGACGGTGGCGACCGCGCAAGCGCCGCAGAAATATATCGTCTGCAATGCCGACGAAGGCGATTCGGGCACCTTCTCCGACCGCATGGTGATGGAAGACGACCCTTTCATGCTGATCGAAGGCATGACGATTGCCGGTCTGGCTGTCGGCGCGACCGAGGGCTACATTTACGTGCGCTCGGAATATCCGCACTCCATCGCCGCGCTGAATGAGGCGATCGCCGTCGCCAGCCGGCATGCTTACCTCGGCGACAATATCCTTGGCTCGGGCAAGAACTTCCGTCTGGAAGTGCGCATGGGCGCCGGCGCCTACATTTGCGGCGAAGAAACGGCGCTGCTGGAAAGCCTGGAAGGCAAGCGCGGCGTGGTGCGCGCCAAGCCGCCGCTGCCGGCGCTGGAGGGTTTGTTCGGCAAGCCGACGGTGATCAACAACGTGATTTCGCTGGCGACCGTGCCTATCGTGCTGGCGCGCGGCGCGGCGTTTTACAAGAACTACGGTGTCGGCCGTTCGCACGGGACATTGCCGTTCCAGTTGGCGGGCAACGTCAAACACGGCGGTCTGGTCGAGAAGGCCTTCGGCCTGACCTTGCGCCAGTTGCTGGAAGACTTCGGCGGCGGTACGGCCAGCGGCCGGGCGATCCGCGCGGTGCAGGTGGGCGGTCCGCTGGGCGCCTACCTGCCGCCGCAGCAGCTCGACACGCCGCTGGACTATGAGGCTTTCGCCGCCATCGGCGCGATGGTCGGCCACGGCGGCGTGGTGGTGTTCGACGACAGCGTCGACATGGCGCAGCAGGCGCGCTATGCGATGGAGTTCTGCGCCATCGAATCCTGCGGCAAGTGCACGCCGTGCCGCATCGGTTCGACGCGCGGCGTCGAAGTGATCGACAAGATCATCGCGAACGACAACCGGCCTCAGCAGGTGCATCTGCTGCGCGACCTGTGCGACACCATGCTCAACGGTTCGCTGTGCGCCATGGGCGGCCTGACGCCGCATCCGGTACTGTCGGCGCTCAACCATTTCCCCGAAGATTTCGGCTCGCCGACTGAAAAAGCCGCCTGATCCATCCGTCCACGCATTCAGCAAGGAGTTGTTGGCATGAACCAGCTCAACGAAACAGATTACGGCACGCCCGCGCGTGTCTCCGAACAGGAAGTCACCCTGGAAATCGACGGGGTCAGCGTCACGGTCGCGGCTGGCACTTCGGTCATGCGCGCAGCGGTGGAGGCGGGCATCAACGTGCCCAAGCTGTGCGCCACCGATAGCCTGGAACCGTTCGGTTCCTGCCGCCTGTGCCTGGTCGAGATCGAAGGCAAGGACGGTCGCAAGATGAAGGGCTATCCGGCTTCCTGCACCACGCCCTGCGAATCCGGCATGAAGGTGCAGACGCAGACGCCCAAGCTGGCCGATATCCGTCGCGGCGTCATGGAGCTGTATATCTCCGACCATCCGCTCGACTGCCTGACCTGCCCGACCAACGGCAATTGCGAATTGCAGGACATGGCCGGCACGGTCGGCCTGCGCGAAGTGCGCTACGGCTACGAAGGCGAAAGCCATCTGGAGATGAAGAAGGACGAGTCCAATCCTTATTTCACTTACGATCCGTCCAAATGCATCGTCTGCAACCGCTGCGTGCGCGCCTGCGAAGAAACGCAGGGCACCTTCGCGCTGACCATCAACGGCCGCGGTTTTGAGTCGCGCGTATCGGCCGGGCAGATGGAGAGTTTCATGGAGTCCGAATGCGTCTCTTGCGGCGCCTGCGTGCAGGCTTGCCCGACAGCGACGCTGACCGAGAAGACCGTGATCATGCTGGGCCAGGCTGAGCACAGCAAAATCACTACCTGCGCTTATTGCGGCGTAGGCTGCTCCTTCAAGGCCGAGATGAAGGGCAACGAAGTGGTGCGCATGGTGCCGTACAAGGACGGCAAGGCCAATCACGGCCACTCCTGCGTCAAGGGGCGTTTCGCCTGGGGCTATGCGACGCACAAGGACCGCATCACCACGCCAATGATCCGCAGCAAGATCACCGATCCGTGGCGTGAAGTGTCATGGGAAGAGGCGCTGACTTATGCCGCCAGTGAATTCCGTCGCATCCAGGCCAAGCACGGCAAGGATTCGATCGGCGGCATCACGTCTTCGCGCTGCACCAACGAAGAAACCTATCTGGTGCAAAAGCTGGTGCGCGCCGCCTTCGGCAACAACAATGTCGACACCTGCGCACGCGTCTGCCACTCGCCGACCGGCTATGGGCTGAAGCAGACCCTCGGCGAGTCGGCCGGCACCCAGACGTTCGATTCCGTGATGAAGTCCGACGTCGTCATGATCATCGGCGCCAACCCGGCCTCGGCGCATCCGGTGTTTGCGTCGCAAATGAAGCGCCGCCTGCGCCAGGGCGCGAAACTGATCGTGATCGATCCGCGCACGACCGAAATGGTCAAGTCGCCGCATATCCAGGCCGACTATCACCTCAAGCTGCGCCCGGGCACCAACGTCGCGGTCATCACCGCGCTGGCGCACGTGATCCTGTCCGAAGGCCTGCAAAGCGAGGAATACATCAGGGAACGCTGCGACGTGCAGTCCTACGAGCAGTGGAAAGAATTCGTGCTGCGCCCCGACAACTCGCCTGAAGCCCTGGCCGAAGTGTGCGGCGTGCCGGCGGAGGAACTGCGTGGCGCCGCACGCCTGTTCGCCACCGGCGGCAACGGCGCGATCTATTACGGCCTGGGCGTGACCGAGCATGCGCAAGGTTCGACCATGGTGATCGGCATCGCCAATCTGGCGATGGCGACCGGCAACGTCGGTCGCGAAGGCGTGGGCGTCAATCCGCTGCGCGGCCAGAACAACGTGCAGGGTTCCTGCGACATGGGCTCGTTCCCGCATGAACTGCCGGGTTACCGCCATATCTCCGATTCGACCGTGCGTTCGACCTTTGAACAGGCCTGGGGCGTGACGCTCGATCCGGAGCCGGGTTTGCGCATTCCCAACATGTTCGACGCCGCGCTCGACGGCAGCTTCAAGGGCTTGTATTGCGAAGGCGAGGACATCGTCCAGTCCGACCCCAACACCCAGCACGTTGCGGCCGCCTTGCAGGAGATGGAATGCATCGTGGTGCAGGACTTGTTCCTCAACGAGACCGCCAAGTACGCGCACGTGTTCCTGCCAGGTTCGTCCTTCCTCGAAAAGGACGGCACCTTCACCAACGCCGAGCGCCGCATCTCGCGCGTGCGCAAGGTGATGCCGTCGAAGTCGGGCAAGTCCGACTGGGAAGTCACCGTGGCGCTGGCCGAAGCGCTCGGTTACCCGATGCCGTACAATCATCCGTCGGAAGTCATGGATGAGATTGCGGCGCTGACGCCGACTTTCCACGGCGTGAGTTACGACAAACTGGAACGCCTCGGCAGCATCCAGTGGCCGTGCAACGAGGCCGCCCCGGAAGGCACGCCGATCATGCACATCGGCAGTTTCGTGCGCGGCAAGGGCAAGTTCCTCAATACGCAGTACTTTGCCACCGACGAGAAGGTGACGCAGCGCTATCCGCTGATCCTGACCACCGGCCGCATCCTGTCGCAATACAATGTCGGCGCGCAGACGCGGCGCACCGAGAATTCCCAGTGGCACAGCGAGGACCGTCTGGAGATCCATCCGCACGATGCGGAAGACCGCGGCATCCGCGAAGGCGACTGGGTCGGTATCGAATCGCGTGCAGGCCAGACGGTATTGCACGCGACGGTCACCGAGCGGGTGCAGCCGGGTGTGGTGTACACCACCTTCCACTTCCCCGAATCGGGCGCCAACGTGATCACCACCGACAACTCGGACTGGGCCACCAACTGCCCCGAGTACAAGGTGACGGCGGTGCAGGTCATGCCGGTATCGCAGCCGTCCGAATGGCAGCAGCATTACCAGCAATTCAATCGTGAGCAGCTCGGTTTGCTGCATGGCGAGAAGGCAGGTACGGAGCCGCTGGTAACGAAATAGGCATAAGCCGTCGTCCTGGCGAAAGTCGGGACCCGGCGTCGTCATCCGACGGTTGAGACAGCGTTGACGCCACTGGGTCCCAGCGTGGGCTGGGACGATGGAGATTGTTTTTCCGTCGTTTTTTAGTAGCAGAAAACAGGTTTGAAAGAAGATTAGTCAATGAATGCATGTCCCATGCCGTCGCCCGACGACGCTATCGCCGCTACTGAATTTGCCACGGCGGTGCGCGTCGAGGTGGAGAGATGGCGCGACGGCCAGTGTGAAATCTTCAGCGACGTGGTCGCTGAAGAAGTACCCATTGCGCTGGAATACAACGGCATTTCACATGCAGTGATGATGGCCACGCCGGCCGATCTGGAGGATTTCGCGCTCGGTTTTTCGCTGACGGAAGGCATCCTGGCCGATGCCGGCGAACTTTATGATTGCGAAATCGTGCCGGGCGCCGAAGGCATCCAGGTGCAGATGACCGTGGCGACCGAACGCTTTGCCGCGTTGAAGGAAAAGCGCCGCAACCTGACCGGCCGCACCGGCTGCGGTTTGTGCGGCGCGGAGACGCTGGAGCAGGCGGTGCGTCATCCGGCTGCGGTCAGCGTTGACGCCGTGTTTTCTGCCGACGCCATCCATGCCGCGCTGGACGCCATGCAGGTACAACAGCAATTGCAGCAGGAAACCGGCGCCACGCACGCCGCCGCCTGGATGGGCCGCGACGGCAAGATCCGGCTGGTGCGCGAAGACGTCGGCCGCCACAATGCGCTCGACAAGCTGATCGGCGCGCTGGCGCGGGACAAGGAGGATTTTTCTTCCGGCGCCGTCATCATCACCAGTCGCGCCAGTTATGAAATGGTGCAGAAGGCGGCGACGGTCGGCATCGGCTTCATCGCCGCGATTTCCGCGCCGACCGCCCTGGCGATCAGGCTGGCCAAAGAAACCGGCGTCACGCTGGTCGGCTTCGTGCGGCGTCAGAGCCATGTCGTGTACGCCGGCCCTCAGCGCCTGGGCTGAACGGCGGCCAGGGCCAGATATAACGATATTTACAAATCCAAGAGGCAAGCACCATGAATCTCCAGCACCTGATCAAGATGGCCAACCAGATCGGCGCCTTCTTTTCCACCATGCCGGACCACGAGCAGGCGGTAAAGGATCTGGCAACGCATCTCAAGCGTTTCTGGGAGCCGCGCATGCGCCGGGCTTTGCTGGAATACGTTGAGAACGAGGGCGGTCCTGAACTGAGCGACATCGTTCTTGAAGCGGTGAAGGCGCATCACGCTGACTTGCAGGTGGCGTGAACTGCGTGTTCGCATGAAGCGCCGCAGTGTTTATGCGGCGCAGCAACATCCCTGAATTTTTTTCCTGATCTTCTGTCGATAAGCGCGGCATTCTTCGCTGGAAATATCGCTCCGCACCAATTTCCTGACGCACATGTTTGTGCGTTACGACGTCTTTTCATCATCACCTCTGTTAAAAATTTTCATCTGAAATAGTTTGCAAAAGGATTTTTCGGCTGCTATCTTGGAACCGGTTCCAAAGATTCACATAAAAAAGAAACCTGGGAACCCGTAGAACAAATCAGCCGATAACAATCAACGATTTGGCAGGTAGAGTGAGACAAAAATCCAATATGCAATACACGCGCAGCGTCGGCGCAGGCCGGGTCACGATTGCCCAGGTCGCGCGCGAGGCTGGTGTGTCGAAAACCAGTATTTCGCGCTATCTCGGTGGCGAGCTGGACGCTTTGTCGGAGCATCTGCGCGAACGCATCCGCAGCACGATTGCCCGGCTCGGCTACCAGCCCAGCCAGATGGCGCGCGGCCTCAAGGGCGGCCGCACGCGCCTGATCGGGATGCTGGTGGCGGATATCCTGAATCCGTATTCGGTGGCGGTGCTGCACGGCGCCGAGGCGGCCTGTCAGGAGCACGGGTATACGCTCATGCTGTGCAATACCGGCAATGATGAAAAGCGCGAAAAGCAATCGCTGGCGGCCTTGCATTCCTATAGCGTGGAAGGTTTGCTGTTCAACACGCAAGGGCGCAACGTGGCGCCGCTCAAGGAGTTGGGACGCACGGCATTCCCGGTGGTGTTGCTGGACCGGCGTATCGAGGGTTGCGATTTCGATCTGGTGGGACTGGACAATGTGCGCGCAGCGCGCATGGCGACCGAGCATCTGCTGGCCAGCGGCTACACCGATATCGGTCTGGTGGTGCAACCGCTGCATGGCGTCAGTTCGCGCCAGGGACGGCAGGCCGGCTTCCTGGAGGCAATCTCGGGGCGGCCCGATGCCCATGGCGAAACGGTGGAAGTGCATATCGACCAGCCGGGTCATGTGGCGGCGATGCTGCAGGATTTTTTCAAGCGACGGCGCGGCCAGCGCGGCGATGCGGCCAAGTTGGCCATCCTGGCGGGCAACGGCATGGTGTCGCTGCAGATCGCGCTGGCGCTGCGCAGCATGAAATTACGGTTTCCGGAAGATATCGGTTTGTTGTGTTTCGATGAGTTGTCCTGGTCGCCGCTGGTGGGCAGCGGCATCAGCACGATCGAGCAGCCCACTTACGAGATCGGTTTTTCCGCCATAGAACGTTTGCTGGCGCGCATTCACGGCGAAAGCGCGCCGCGTCGAGAGATTTTGTTGGACGGCAGGCTTATCCAGCGTGGTTCGAGCCAGCCGGCGCAGGCTTCTGCGGGATCGAAAGATCCTTGAATATTCTGGAACCGATACCAGAAAAAATAAATGCACATGCGATGCATGACTTGTGGAGCGTCGGCGGCAGCGGCAACGTCGTCCGGAGTGCGAAGCAATCAACAAGCGGGCGCAAGCCCATTATCGAGGACGTTCGCCGGCGGCTTTTACCCGAGACCGCTTGCGACGAAAAGGAGACTATTCATGAGCATCAAAAAATTATTCAGCACCAAATTCATCGCGCTGATGCTGGCCGCAACATGCGCGGTCGGCGCGGCGGCAAGCGCCAGCGCGCAAACCGTGGCCGACCTGATCAAGAAAGGCAAGGTCACCATCGGCGTCGTCAGCGGCACGCCGCCATTCGGCAGCGTCGATGCCAAGGGCGAACCGATCGGTTATGACGTCGATGTCGCCAACCTGATCGGCAAATACCTCGGCCTGCCGGTGGAAATCGTTCCACTGGTGCCGCCTGCACGTATTCCTGCACTGGAATCCGGCAAGGTCGACTTCCTGGCCGCAACCCTGGCGCCGACGCCTGAGCGCGCCAAGTCGGTGATGTTCACGATTCCTTACAGCGGCTTTGAATTGTCCATCGTCGGTCCGGTCGGCTCCAAGTACAAGAACCTGAACGACCTGGTCAAGAAGAAGGTCGGTGTATCGCGCGGCAGCACCAACGACACCGCGTTGACCCGTCTGGCGCCTGCCGGCACCGTGCTGGTCCGTTTCGAGGACGACTCGACCGTGACGCAGGCTTTGCTGAGCGGCCAGGTGGATGCGATCTCGATCCCGAACACCATGGCCACCGAAATCGTCAAGACCCGCGGCGCCGGCAAGATCGAGATCAAGTTCCCTTACTCCGTGCAACCGAACTCGATGACCGTGCGCAAGGGCGCTTTCGATCTGCAGCAATGGCTCAACAACTTTATCTACTACGTCAAGCTGAACGGCGAATTGGACGCGATCTCCCGCAAGTGGGCAGGTTCGCCGCTGCCGAACCTGCCGGTATTTTAAGAAACGTTTAATCAATCCAATTCACGATCAGACCGGAAAATTCAATAGCACGTCGTCCCGGCGAACGCCGGGACCCAGCGTAGTAACGCGGGGTGATCAATCGCCGCGATAGAGTGAACTACGCCGCCGGGTTCCGGCGTTCGCCGGAACGACAAGTTATTGATGAGGGCTTGTGAGCGCCAGGTGTTGATTGTGGCTTGGATGTTTCTGCCGACCGTTGTCATGTATGGCGGTCCGGCGCATCGGCAAGGAGTAGAAGATGTCTTATGATTTTCAGTTTGCGTTCATCTTTCAGCACATGGACCAGTTGTTATGGGGAGCCTTGCTCACCATCCGGCTGAGCGCGCTGTCGATGATCTGCGGTCTGGCGGTGGGGATTTTCGGGGCGATCGTGAGCATTCACGGTTCGGCGCCGGCCCGCTTTGCGGTCACGTCCTATGTGGAACTGATTCGCAGCACGCCATTCCTGGTGCAGTTGTTCATTATCTTTTTCGGCTTGCCCGCTGCGGGCATACAAGTCGACGCCAATGTCGCTGCGCTGGTGGCGATGACGGTCAATCTCGGGGCGTATTCGACCGAGATCGTGCGCGCCGGCATGATGGCGGTTCATCCTTCGCAGATCGAGGCCGCGCAAGCGCTGGCGATGACGCGCTGGCAGGTGATTCGCCATGTGGTGTTGACGCCGGCTCTCGAAAAAGTCTATCCGGCATTGGCCAGTCAGTTCACGCTGATGATGCTGGCGTCGAGCGTGGTGTCGGCGATTTCCGCCGAAGAGTTGACCGCGAGCGCCAATCTGCTGGATGCGGAAACCTTCCGCAGCTTCGAGATTTACCTGATCGTGATGGTGCTCTACATTTTGCTGGCGCTGCTGTTCCGCCTCGGCTTCTGGCTCATTGGTCTGGTTGTATTCAAACGCCGCCGCCGTCTTGGCGTAGCGCGGCCGGGGGGGATGCGATGATTGCCGAATTTTCCTGGGACCAGTTCGTCTTCCTGTTGGAAGCCGCTCGCTGGACCGTGCTGCTGTCGCTGCTGGCGTTTGTGATCGGCGGCGCGGCGGGTTTCATCGTGGCGTTGATGCGGACCTCGCACCTGCGCAGCCTGCGCACCTTGTCGGCCGTGTATATCCAGATCATCCAGGGCACGCCGGTGCTGATCATTCTGTTCCTGGCGTTCTACGGACTGGCGATTTACGGCTTCAAGCTGCCGCCGATGGTGGCGGCGACGATTGCGATGACGATCTACACCAGCGCCTATCTGGGCGAAATCTGGCGCGGTTGCATCGAAGCGGTGCCGGTTCCGCAGTGGGAAGCGTCCACTGCGCTGGCGATGAACCGCTGGCAGCAGTTGCGTTACGTGATCCTGCCGCAGGCCACGCGCATTTCGCTGCCGCCGACGGTCGGCTTCCTGGTGCAGATCGTCAAGAACACGTCGATTGCTTCCATCATCGGTCTGGTGGAGTTGACGCAGGCGGGCAAGCTCGTCAGCAACGCGACTTTCCAGCCCTTCCTCGTATTCCCGATTGTCGCAGCGATCTATTTTGTCTTTTGCTACCCGCTGTCGCGCTTCAGTTCCGCTTTAGAAAGGAAATTCCATGCCCATCGTTGAGATCGACAACATCACCAAGAGCTTCGGCAGCAACCAGGTCTTGAATGGGATATCGCTGTCCGTCGAGCGCGGACAGGTCATTGCGGTCATCGGACGCAGCGGTTCGGGAAAAAGTACGATGCTGCGTTGTATCAATGGTTTGGAGACGATTGATGGTGGTAGCATCACTGTTGCGGGTCACAAGCTCACCGCCAGACATGAGCATCTGATCGCGTTGCGCAAGGACGTCGGGATGGTGTTCCAGCACTACAATCTGTTCCCGCATCTGACCGTGGAGGAGAACGTCATGCTGTCGCCGCGCATCGTCAAGAAGGTGGCGACGGAAAAAGCCCGCGAAACGGCGATCAAGGTGTTGCAGCAAGTCGGTCTTGATCACAAGCGCGACGCCTATCCGGAGCAATTGTCCGGCGGCCAGCAGCAGCGCGTGGCGATTGCGCGTTCGCTGGCGATGGAGCCGCAGGTCATGCTGTTCGATGAAGTGACTTCGGCGCTGGATCCGGAGTTGACGCAGGAAGTGCTGAAAGTCATGGAAGAACTCGCCAGAGGAGGAATGACTATGTTGCTTGTCACGCACGAAATGGAATTCGCCCGGCGCGTCGCCGATCTCACCGTGTTCATGCATCAGGGCAAGGTGTGGGAAGCGCGGCCGTCCAGGGAATTCTTCGCCGATCCGCAAACGCCGGAAGCGCGCCAGTTCATCGGCGCGGGCGCGATCAAATGAAAACCCCGGTGCTGGTCGCGGCGTCGGCCTATGGTGCGGATTTCGTGCGGCAGATGGGGCATGCGCATCTGGTTCCCATCGTTGCCGCGGCCGGCGCGGCCGGGCTGGAAATCCGCCGCGAGCTGTTCGTCGAGCTGCCCGATTTCGACGAACTGCACGATCTGCTGGCGCGGCACAAGCTGTTTTCGGTGTACTCGGCGCCGATCGAATTGTTCCGCAAAGACGGTTCGCTGGCGCGTGATGAACTGGAGCAGGTCATGGCGGAGGCGCAGCAACTGCAATCGCGTTTCGTCAAAGTTTCGCTCGGCCATTTTTCGCCGGCCAGCAACATGCTGGACTGGTCGCGTTTCGTGGCGCAGGCTCCTGTTCCTTTGTTGCTTGAGAACGACCAGACCGAACATGGCGGCCAGCTCGAAGCGATTGCGAATTTTCTCGCGGTCTGTTCCGGCACCGGCGTGCCGGTCGGCATGACCTTCGACATGGGCAACTGGCGCTGGAGCGGCGTCGACGCGGAAGTCGCGGCGCGCACGCTGGCGGGGCACGTGCAATATGTGCATTGCAAGGGCGTGTGGAACGACAAGGGCAAGCTCAGGGCGATTCCGCTCGACGAAGACGACGCCGTCTGGCGGCGCCTGTTTTCGCATTTTCCGCGCGGCGTGCAGCGTGCGATCGAATTTCCCATCGTCGGCAAGGATCTCGAAGCGGCGACGCGCAATTATGTGGCGATGCTGGCTTCAGCCTGATCTGCCTGATTCAATCTGGAAGCATACTCATGCAAATACAACTGGACGTCGTCACGTACGGCGAAGCATTGGCGTTGTTTGTCGCCGACGAAGCGGGAGATTTCGCCGATGTCGAGAAATACACGCGCCGCCTGGCCGGGGCCGAGACCAATGTCGCCATCGGTCTGGCGCGCCTGGGCCTGAAGGTGGGTTGGGTCAGCCGGGTCGGCAACGATTCTTTCGGCCGTTTCATCCGCAAGCGCGTCGCGCAGGAGGGCGTCGATGTCAGCCACGTGGCGACCGACCCGGAGTTCCGCACGGCGATTCAACTCAAGGCCAAGGCCGTGGATGGCGCCGATCCGGCCATCGAGTATTACCGCAAGGGATCGGCGGCCAGCCATCTGTCGCAGGCCGATTTCGACGAAGCCTATTTTCGCAGCGCGCGCCATTTGCATGCGACCGGCATTGCAGCGGCCCTCTCGCCGAGCACGATGGCGTTTGCGCATCATGCACTGGACTTCATGCGCGCCAACGGCAAGACGATTTCCTTCGATCCGAATCTGCGCCCGATGCTGTGGCCGTCGCAGGAGGCGATGGTGCACAAACTCAATGAACTGGCGTTCAAGGCGGACTGGGTGCTGCCCGGTGTGAGCGAGGGGAAGATTTTGACCGGCTACAGCGAACCGCGCGACATCGCCGCGTTCTATCTGGAGCGCGGCGTCAGTCAGGTAGTGATCAAACTGGGAGCGGAGGGAGCCTATTTCCGCAATGCCGGGGCGGAGGGTGTCGTGGCCGGCGTGCCGGTCGAAAAAGTGATCGATACGGTCGGCGCCGGCGACGGTTTCGCGGTCGGCGTGATCAGCGGTTTGCTGGAGGGGCTGACGATGACTGATGCGGTCGCGCGCGGCAATCGCATCGGCGCGTTCGCGATCCAAGTGGTCGGCGACATGGAAGGTCTGCCGACGCGCGCGCAGTTGGGATGAGCCGCCACGTGACGGGAAGAAGCCGAAAGAATCAGGAAGTCTTGAATACGGCAATGTCCTTTTTCTGTTGTTCGGCTTGTTGTTCCAGCGATTTGGCGACATCGGTCACTCTGGCGACCAGATCCACATTTTGCTGGGCGATCTGTTCTATCTGCAGGACTTCCTGATTGACAGTCTGGATACCTTGTTTCTGGGCCTCCGATGCGGTGGCGATTTCGGCATTGATCTCGGAAACCTGTTTGATCGATTTTTGTACGTCGAGCATGGTGTGCCCGACTTCTTCCGCCTGAGATGCGCCATTCTTGATGGTGCTGACCGAAATTTCTATCAATTCCTTGATTTCCTTTGCGGCGGCGGATGAACGTTGCGCCAGGTGCCGCACTTCGCTGGCCACCACCGTGAATCCTCGTCCCTGTTCGCCTGCCCGCGCCGCTTCGACGGCAGCATTGAGCGCAAGAATATTGGTCTGAAAGGCGATGGCCTCGATCAGATTGGTGATGTCGGCGATTTTGGTTGAACTGTTGCTGATGTCGTGCATGGTGGACAGCATGCGTTTGACGGCGGCGCTGCTCTTGTCGGCCACACTTGAAGCGTTGGTTGCCAGTAATGTCGCCTCCCGCGCGCTGTCTGCATTTTGCTTGACGGTGTCGGTCAGGGTATTCATGTTGGCGGTGGTTTCCTTGATGGAAACGGTTTGCAGCCGGGTGCGTTCGGACAGATCGGCATTGTCGAGCGCAATGTCGTTGGTGGCCTGAGAGATGGCGTCGCTCGATGCTTTGACCCCGGAAACGATGCCGACCAGATTGGCTTTCATCTTGCCCAAGGCGGCAAGCAGTTTGGCAAATTCATCGCGCGAAGTCACGGCGATGTCGCCCGTCAATTCGCCGTCTGCAATCCGGTCCATCAGGCCGATGGCTGAATTCAACGGCGTCGAGATGGCTTTGAACAGATAAATCATGGCGCAGACTATCAGCGCAATGCCCAGAGAAATTGCGCTGATGGCCCCCCATAAAAATAGCTGATAGGTGTACAGACTGTCGACGATGAATTGTTGCGACTGTTTGATGTTGTAGTCGACATCTTTTGCAAGCGCGTTATGGAAACTTTCAGCTACGGGAACCGTTTGATCCACCACGGCGGCGGCGGCATCGAAATTTCCGGTGAGCAAGGCTGCGACGGCTTTGTCGATGGCAACCTTGTAGTTCGGATAGATGGTCGAGATATTCTCGGCAATGATCCTCTCTTCAGGACTGGAAATACCCGCGGGGTAATAGGCTTTCCATTGTCGGTCCATGCTGGCTTGGGTCGCTTTCACCTCAGTGAACATTTTCTCTGTCATTTTCGCATCGCGTACGACTTGTATCCGCCTTAGCTGTCGCCGGATATCGAATTCGGAGGCCGAAAGGTCCATCAATTGCGAAATGGGAACAGTATTGCCGTAGTAGGCGATATTGATGTTGCTGTTGAGCTTCGCAATGCCTGCGATGCTGGCACCGCCGACGATCGCCATGATGAGCAGGCAGATACCGAATGCAAGAGCGATTTTGAACTTGATGGAGTGCATGACCGATCCTCCTTGAGATGTCATCGCAAAAACGATGTGTGTCCCTTAAGTGCGTATCGATGACTTTCCCAGTCTACGGATGGGTTGGCGTGTTCTTTAGGTTGAAAAGAGAGGACTATTGGAGTCTGTAAATGAATTTGCGACAGACAGGAAGGGCATGCTGAAAAGCAAAAAACAAGGGATATTTCATGTTTTGCGGGTATGTTGAATAGAACGATCGTGCTAAAATTCGGCGAAAAACAGTTTTTGCTTTTATAATCGCGTTTCAGTTTACGTTTACGTCAATTCGATTTTTCCAAGGACCAGGCGATGAAAGTATTAGTCCCCGTGAAGCGGGTAGTAGATTACAACGTGAAAGTACGGGTCAAGAGCGACGGCAGCGGCGTGGACATCGCCAACGTCAAGATGTCGATGAACCCGTTCGACGAAATTGCGGTGGAAGAAGCCACGCGGCTGAAGGAAGCGGGCAAGGTCACCGAAGTGATCGCCGTGTCCTGCGGCGTGACGCAATGCCAGGAAACCCTGCGCACCGCCATGGCCATCGGCGCCGACCGCGGCATCCTGGTGGAAACCGCCCCTGATCTGGACCTGCAACCGCTGGCCGTGGCCAAGCTGCTGAAAGCCCTGGCCGACAAGGAACAACCGCAACTGATCATCCTCGGCAAGCAAGCCATCGACGACGACAGCAACCAGACCGGCCAGATGCTGGCGGCGCTGCTGGGTTGGCCGCAAGCGACCTTCGCCTCCCGGGTGGTGGTCGAAGACGGCAAGGTCTCCGTGACGCGTGAAGTCGACGGCGGCCTGGAAACACTGGCGCTGACTTTACCTGCCATCGTGACCACCGACCTGCGCCTGAACGAGCCACGCTACGTCACCCTGCCCAACATCATGAAAGCC